>DLGZ01000008.1 GCA_002482965.1 Verrucomicrobiaceae bacterium UBA7681
CATCAAGATGCGCACCTTCATCGCCCAGGAGACCGGGCGTGATGCGCTGGTGTCCGGCAGCTACGACATCACCTACGGTGTCGTGACACCCAAGGACAACCTCGTGGTCATTGACGACTCCATCGTCCGAGGCACCACGCTGAAGAAAAGTCTGCTGCGCATCCTTGCACGCACCAATCCGAGGCGCATCATCGTGTGCTCCACTGCTCCGCAGATTCGCTACCCCGACTGCTATGGCATCGACATGGCAGAACTTGGCAAATTCATCGCCTTCCAGGCCGCCATATCACTCCTGCGCGCGCGCGGCATGGCACACATCGTGATGGAGACTTATCGCGCCTGCAAAGCCGAGATGCGAAAGCCCAAGGAAGAGATGCGCAATGCCGTGAAGGCCATCTACGCTCCATTCACCAATGAGGAAATATCCGCGCGGGTCGCCCAGATGATCAGTCCCGAGGATACTCCGTGGCATGGCACGGTCGAAGTCATCTACCAAACCATCCCTGACCTCCACAACGCTCTCGGTGCCGAATACGGCGACTGGTACTTCAGTGGTGACTATCCGACTCCCGGCGGCTATTCGGTGGTGAACCAGTCGTTCATTCTCTACTGCGAAGCCAAGGATGGCCGTGCGCATGAGGCGCTGCTGTAACTGCGACGGACGCGGCTGCCTTGATCATCAAACCGTTCCGAAGGCGCACACTTCGTTCTTGTTTGCGCAGAGTCGCGTGAGGTGAAAGTCGGCGCAGAGCGGTGGGGCTTCGCGTTTGAGGATGTCGAGCAGCGGATATTCGTCGTGGCCTTTGAATTTGATCGTCACGATGAAGTGACGCATGCGTTTTTCGCGCAGCCATTCAAGCAGCAGGTCGATGCTGCGCTGGGGGGCGGCGATGACATCGCAGACGAGCCAGTCCACGGTCTGCGGCGGCTTGTATTTGAAGGCGTCGGCAACTTGGAAATGCAGGCGCGGATTACGCATCAAATCCTCGCGTAGCTCTGAGCGGTCGATGGCAATGACGTTGGCCCCGCGCTGGATGGGCACGTAGCTCCAGCTTCCCGGTGAAGCGCCGAGATCCACGCAGGTCTGGCCGTGTTCGATCTGACGTCCCAGACGTTGTTCGGACTCCACCAGTTTCGTGAAGGCGCGGGAGGGGGCGCTTTTGTCATCGGCCAGGGGCACTTCGCCACGGGGGAAACTCGAAATCAAACTGCGCTGGGAATGAACCTGTGGTGCGAGAGCGGTGGAAATCCAGCCGGTTTCCGGGGACGTGAGAATGCACTGCACCAGGGACGTCTGCACATCAAAGACAGCGTCAGAATCGATCAATGAACGCAGCAGGCGCCGACGCCTTTTTTTCATGCGCTCCACCAGGCTGGCATGGATCAATTCACAGCGGTGCTGGCCGGCTTTGCCTTCGCCATATTGCGGCCAGAGGTGCAGACGCCAGGGCTGGTCATCAGGGAATACTCCGGCGGTGGCGTCGATAATGCGGTCAGCCCACGCATTGATCGACGCGGCATGAATTTCGGCGGCAGCGGGCAGGGTCTGGCGTGCAAAGGCTAGCCGCAGTCCTTCCAGCGGCAGCTCTGCGGCGATGCCGAGGCCTTCGATTTCGTGTTGTACTGCATTCGGCGCAGCGCGGCGCAGTTCATCTGCGAGGAACGGCGCGGTGTCAGGATCAGCTAGGAAGAGATGCACGCTAGGCTCGGACGATCACGGTTTGACGGGAGCTGGCTTTGCCGGGGTCGTCTCTTTGAAGGGCGACACGACGCCGAGGGTGGATGGCAGGAAGTCATCGGTGCGGAAGCAGGAGGCAGGAAGGCCCTCGGCATTGATGAGATTGGAACCTTCGGGCCAGCTCGCCCATGCATAACGCACACCGATCGGCTGCGGCACGGCGTCGCTCCAGACGACGACTTCGCTGCCTTCGACCTTGGCTTTGGCCCATGCCCATTTCTGATCGGCTCCGGCGATCTGGAAGCTTTTCGGTTCGCCACCATCGCGAGTTTTCAAACCTGAGCCGGTGTGGGTGAACTGAACGCGGATCTTGTCGTCCTGCACGACGGAGGACAGGTAGAGCGGGCCGCAGGATTCCGAACCGGATTTGCCGTAGTCCTGAGCCAGCGCCAGGAGTGCGAGACGGCGGCCGACCTCCTGCTTGTTCTTGGGATGGATGTCATTTTGCTCGCCGATGTCGTTGATGATGGCGATGCCGCATTTGTCGAGCGTCTGAGCCGTCAGTGTCTGTGCCTCCTGTAGTTCGGCCCAAGTGTCGGGGAGGCCGGGTTCCGTGGTCACGGGCTTGCCGTTGCCAAAGTTCGCGAGTTGAACAATGTAAAATGAGAACGCGTCCACCCACTGTTTGCGCCAGTCATTGATCAGGGTGGGCAGCAGTTCCTGGTACTGGAAGGCGCGGCGCTGGTTCGACTCGCCCTGATACCAGATGACGCCTTTGACGGCGTAGGGAACCAAGGGGGCCACCATGCCGTTGAAGAGCACGCTGGGGTGATGCTGTGTCTTGGTGGGATCTTCCGGCGGACGCGGCGCCGGTGGCTTGGGCTGCTTTTTATCGGCGGGTAGTTTGGCATTTTCTGCGTCGATCTTCTGCACCTGTGCCAGCCAGTCGGTTTTATGCTTGTCAAAAGCGGCCAGTTCCTTGGGGCCGTCCCATTTGGCGACGGCATCTTTCCAGTCGGTGAGCATTTCGGTGGCACAGGGGCGTTCTTCGAGCGCCTCGCGGCTCGTCCAGGCTTCGACACGCGTGCCGCCCCAGGAGGTGTTGATCAAACCGACCGGCACTTTCAGCACTTGATGCAGATGACGGCCAAAGAAATAACCCACGGCGGAGAATTCGCCCACATTGGCGCTGGTGGCCTCTTTCCACGCACCTTTGCAATCGGTCTGTGGCGTCATGCTCGTGCTGCGTTCGACATTGAACATGCGAATCTGCGGGTGATTGGCGGCGGCGATTTCTTCCTGCGCCTTGCCGGCCTGCTGCACCGTCCATTGCATGTTCGACTGGCCGGAGCAGATCCACACTTCACCGACGAGGACGTTTTTCAGCGTGATGGTGTTTTTGCCCGTGACTGCGAGATCGGCGGGCTGGGCGTTTGCATTCATCGGGTTCAGCGTGAGCGACCATTTGCCGGTCGGGTCCGTGAGCGAGCTGTGCGACTGATCGCCAAAGGTCACCTTCACGTCTTCGCCGGGTTCAGCGGTGCCCCAAATGCGGACGAGCTGGGCCTGCTGCAGGACCATGCCGTCGGAAAAAATGGCGGGCAGTTTGACCTCGGCCTGCAGGCAGGTGGCCAGCAGCAGGAGGCAGATAATGGCGTATTTCATGGCGAATTCTCGTATGAGGGATGGGTTCGGGCAAGTAAGCCAAATGTCAGAGCAGGGTGCTGTCGTCGGCGCGTTCCAGGCGGCCGATCTTCTTTTTGATCGTCTCCAGCAGCACGGTCATCTCATGCACGCTGCGGAAGCACTCCTTTTGCGTCTCCTCGTCTGCCAGTCCAGGCACGGCGGGGTGAATCTTCATGAATTGCAGCGCGATGTTTTTGCAGGCTTCGCGGATCTGGGCAATGGCGGCGGGTCTTTCCATGCCGTCAGCGTAAAGCGCCCGCCCGCGCGCGCAAGATGCGGATCAATTCTGGGGTGGCTTCTTCACGCGCAGCGAATCCTTGAGGCTGACAAAATCCGAGAGCAGGAAGATGACGGTGAAAAAGGCCAGCAGCACTTCCATCATCGTAACCAGCTTGGCCGGGATGGTCAGGGGCGTCACATCGCCAAAACCGAAGAAGGAGAAATTCAGCACGCTGAAAAAGAAGAACTCAAAGAGCTGCTCGCTCTGGCTCCAGGTGGCGTCTATCGAGCTGAAACTCGCTGGTTCTGCCGTTTCCAAACACCAATAATCCATGGCAAAGGCCAGGGTGATCTGTGCCATGTTCACCCCCATGACGCCCAAGACGCGATGGTAGGGCATGTCATCCTGCGTGGCCATGAGGATGTGCTGGAGGTTTTCCACGAAAAAGAACACCGTCTTGGCCAGGGCGGCTGCCAGCACCACCAGGCAGAAGGCATGCGCGGTCAGCCAGTGGGCGCCCCATAACGCCTGCAAGCCGATCCCCACCAGCACGATGACAACCACCTCACCGCCTTGGCGGATCATTTGCTCTGTGATGCCCGGTTCCTTTTTCATCGCACCGATTTGAGACTTTCTGAGCCGCCTCGTCGAGCGTAATTTCGTCAGGCATTCGCCATTCGCCATTGTGATTTCGTCATTTACTCTGCTTCGCCCATGAATCTCGTCTCTACCACCATCCGCTACTCCACCTACCTGCTTGCCATCGCGGGCGTGATCGCCATGGGGTTCGTGCTGCAGACCATCCGCAGCCAGGAGACGGCCATACCGCCACCGCCTGTTTTGCCGCCGCAGAAGAACGCGCCCGATGACATCGCCGCCACGGGCATTCTCGAAGCCAAGGATGAAAATGTGGCCATCGGTGTGCCTGCGCCGGGCCTGGTCGAGGAGGTCAAAGTCGTGGTCAATCAAGTCGTCAAAGCAGGTGATCCGCTGCTCATTTTGGATGACCGCGAACTGCGCGCCTCGTTGCTCAAGCAGCAGGCCGCCATCGCCATCGCGCAGGCGAATATCGCCATCAACCGCGCCCAGCTTGCCAAGGTGCAGGATATGCTCGACCGCATGACGTCCATCACCGATCAGCGTGCCATCAGCCAGGACGACCTGCGCAACCGCACTAACGACGTGCTCGTTGCCAAGGCACAAATGCAGGCCGCTGAAGCGCAGCTCACATCCGCCCAGGCCGACGTGCAGCAGACAGAACTGCTCATCGACCGCCTCACCGTCAAAGCGCCGAAGGCTGGCACCATTCTTCAGGTAAACATTCGTGCCGGCGAGTACGCCTCCCCGACGAACAAGGACCCAGCGCTCGTGCTGGGCGACATCTCCACGCTGCATGTGCGTGCGGATGTGGATGAACAAAACGCGATGGAAGTGGCCTCCGGTCTCGACGCCACCTTCTCGCTGAAGAGCGACTCTTCGAAAAAGTTCAAAGTGCAGTTCGTCCGCATCGAGCCCTACGTCATCCCCAAAGTCTCCCTCACCGGTGCGAGTACGGAGCGCGTGGACACCCGCGTTTTGCAGGTCATCTACAAACTGGACCGCCCCAAGGACCAGCCCCTCTACGTCGGGCAGCAGGTGGATGTGTTCATTGCGCGGAAGAAGTGAGTCTTTGCCCTCAGGTGAGCCTAGGGGGGGAGAAAGCCAGCGCATGATGCCCGCAGAGACTCGTTGAGTCTCTTCAAATCCCACGCATGAATGCTCCCCCCTCATTCATTCGCATGCACTATCTCTCCACCCGCGGCCAGACGAAGCCGCACACGTTCTCTGAAGCCGTTGAAGCCGGGCTGGCACCGGACGGCGGACTGTTTCTGCCGGAGAAGCTGCCGAACATCGCTGACAAGCTGCCGGCGTGGTCGAAGCTGAGCTATCCGGAGCTGGCGGCCGAGTTTTTCACGCTGTTCGCACCGGAGATCAGCAATGCCGAATGGCATCAGCTCACGGCGGAGGCGTATCGGCGGTTTGATTCACCGGACGTGGCTCCGCTCAAGAAAATCACGGACAAGACCTACGTGCTGGAGCTGTTTCATGGCCCGACGCTGGCCTTCAAGGACTTCGCTTTGCAACTGCTGGGACTGCTCTACAAACGGCAGGTCGAAAAGACGGGTAAACGCCTGTCCGTGCTCGGTGCGACTTCGGGGGACACGGGCTCGGCGGCGATCCATGGCTGCCTGGGGCGCGATGGCATTACGATTTTCATTCTCTACCCGAATGGTCGCGTCGCGCCATTGCAGGAGCGGCAGATGGCCTGCACCGGGGCGGACAATGTTTTCGCCATTCCTGTGCCTGGCACTTTTGACGACGCGCAGCGCGTGGTGAAGGAGACTTTTGGCGACACCGCCTTCGCGAAATCGGTGAATCTTTCCGCCGTGAACTCGATCAACATCGCCCGTGTGCTGGCGCAGTGCGTGTACTATATCTGGGCCTGCCTGAAGCTGCCGGAGGGCGCGCGTGCCACGGCGGAATACGTCGTGCCGACCGGAAATTTTGGCAATGTGCTGGCCGGATGGATGGCTCAGCAGATGGGCATGCCCGCAGGCGGCTTCCGTGTGGCGACGAATCAAAACGACATCCTGCACCGCTTCCTTACGAGTGGCGAGTACAGCCAGAGCGAGGTGCATCCGAGTCATGCGCCGAGCATGGACATCCAGGCCGCTTCGAACTTCGAGCGCTTCCTCTATTACATCCTCGGTCAAAGCGCGGAGCGAGTGCGTGAGGTGATGGCGCAGATCAAATCGGGCGCTCCGTTCAAGATCGACCTGCCCAAGACTTCGCTGCGCTCCACCCGCATGGACGACGATCAGATCGTCCGCGTCATCGCGCAGATGTGGCAGGACTGGCAGTACGTGCTTGATCCACACACGGCCTGCGCTTTCACTGACATGGCGCAGGACCGGGTCAGCGTCGTGCTGGCCACAGCGAGCCCAGCGAAGTTTCCCGAAGTCGTGCTGCAGGCGACAGGAAGCGAGCCCACGCATCCCACGCTCGAAGCACTGAAATCGAAACCGCTGCAAACCTGGCCGATGGCGGCGGACGTGGCGACGGTGCAGGAATTCATCCGGCAACAAACAAGTGACGGAAGCAAGGCTTGACGCCGACGGCGGTGGGTGGGTTTAATCACGAAAATAGAATTCTTATGAAATCGTCGCCTTTCTCTTTCGACATCACCGGCTCGCTGGATCTCTCTCCCTACCTGGTCAAGGGCGCTGACGCGGGCAATGGGGTGACGCTCATGATTGGAGACATGTACACTTACATCCTGCTGGGCAGCGGGCCGCTGCTGGTCATCGCCGCTTTCGTGCTGGTGAAGGTCATGTATGAACGGGTGAAATTCTTTGCGCTGGAATTTGGCAACGGCGGTTTCACAGGCCGTCTCAAGATCATCGGGCCGTCCATCGGCCTGGGAGTGGTGCTGTTTTTACTCGGTGCGACTGCCACCTGGCTGGGATGGCAAGGCATGGGATACTCTGTGACGCTCAGTGCGAAGGGGCTGCATGAGGTGTCGCGCAACGAATCCGTCCAGTATGAATGGTCCGATGCGACGAGCGCTTCGGAGCGCATCAAATCGACGGAGTTCTGGGTGGCCTTCGCCAAGGATGGCCGCAAATGCCGTGTGAGCTTTCAGCAGCGCTACATTGGCGAAAAACTGCAGGACAAGGCAATTGAAATTGCAGAGCGCGAGCTGGCTTACTCGAAGATTTCGCGCATCAAATAGTGCGGCAGCGCTATTTCAGCGCCTTGACGAGCACTTTTGAGTTCCGTCCGCTTTTGTCGTACTTCTCGCGGCGGCTGAGCGGCAGCGCACTAGGTTCGGTCACGGTGTAGCCCATTTTTTCCTCAAAGAAGCGAAACGCCTGTGTGCTGAGCGCCACGATGACTTCGCAGTTCCGCTGCCGTGCCTGTTCTTCGGCGAAGGCCACGAGTTTGCGGCCATGATTTTTGTTTTTGTGCGAGCGACGTACAAAGAGGCAGGCCAGCTCGGCGATTTTGCGGCCGTCCTCCTCATAGGCATGTACGGCGACGGATCCGATGGGATTGCCATCGAGCTCGAGCACGAAGAAGTCTTTGATTTTGGACTGAATCTGGTCGCGGGTGCGTGGCACCAGCGCGGCATCGTCCACGCTCTGCTGCATCATGGAGAGCAGGGCAGGGACGTCGGAGGTGCGGGCCTTGCGGATCTGCTGGTAGTCATCGGCATGGATCATCGTGCCGACGCCTTCATTGGAGAAAAGCTCGGCCAGCAGGGCTTCATCCTGCGTGCCATCCACGATGTGAACCCGCGGCACACCTTCCTGGCAGGCCAGTGCGGCATAGCGCAGCTTGGAGAGCATGCTGACATCCTGCTTTGAATCCTTGCGCTTGTGCATCTCCCGGGCTTCAGCCACGGAGAGCTGCTCCAGGCGCGTGCCGTCGGGTGCGGTGATGCCTGATTCGGCCACGAAGATGACTTTCGCGGCCTGCAGGGCGATGGCGACCTCCACGGCCACCGCATCGGAATTCAGGCGCAGCGTGGTGCCTTTGCCGTCATAACCAAGCGGGGGCAGGATGGGAATGATGTCGGCCTTGAGCAGGGCACGCAGGGTTTCATCATCGACGCGCTCGATGCGACCGGTAAACTCCTGGTCCACACCGTCGATTACACCTGCCGGATGCACCGCGAGTGCATTGGAAACGACCACAGGCATCTCCAGCGCGGTCAAATCCGCCACAAGGTCGCTGCACTGATGCATGATGGCATCCACCGCGATCTCAATGCCCGCCGCATCCGTCCGGCCCATGCCATCGTCATTGTAGAGGGTGATGCCGCGCTTTTCGGCCAGCCTTCTCACCTGCGCACGCGCGCCAAAGACGAGGACGACCTCGATGTTGAGCGACTGCAGCACCGCCACGTCCTGCAGCAGGCTGGCAAAGCCCGGCTGCGTCATCAGCGCGCCATCAAAGGCGATCACAAAAATGCGCTGCCGGAATTGCGGTACGTAACGCAGGATACCGCGTAAGTCTTCGAAGCGCTGCTGGGGTTTGGCGGGGTCGTTGTTCACTGTTTGAGCGATCAAGATAGCACAATTCTGCCGATCTCATCCAAAGTTTGACATGATCCCGGTCGAAAGCTCTGAGATCACCGCTTTGGCCGCACGTCTGGAACTGTGCGAGGATCAAGTGCATCACGCAAAGCATCGCTGACCTCATGCACGGCGATGGAAAAGAGGAGGACTGCGGTGAAGGCGGCTGTCATCTGCCACCAGACATGCTGGGCGATCTCGAGGCGTGCCTCTTCCAACATCGTCCCCCAGGACGGTTGATCCACCGGACCGAGGCCAAGGAAACTCAAGGAGACCTCAGCACCGATGAATCCAGCGACTCGCAGACCGAACTCAACCAAAATCAAGTGCGTGAGCTGCGGCAGCGCGTGCCGGCGTGCGATGTCGAAGCTGCCTGCACCAAGCGCCCTGGCGGCCACGATGAAATTCAGCGAACCCAGCTTGAGCATTTCAGCACGCACCACCTGGCAGACGCCGACCCAACCGGTGAGACCCAGTGCAAGCAACATGGATGGCGCTCCATGCATCGGTACTCCGAAAATAGTCTGTCCTCTGAGCAGCAGGGAAAATGCGATTAGCAACAGCAGCCGCGGCACTGTGCTCAGTGTGGTGCAGAGCCATATGACCACCGCATCCGCCCAGCCACGCCGCCATCCAGCGAGCATGCCGAGCAGCAGGCCGATTCCCACCGCCAGCGCGGCACCACCGCAAGACACAATCACTGAAAGGCGGGCTCCCAGCCAGGTCTTCAAGGCCACCGAGCGGCCAAGGCGATCCGTTCCGAACCAGTGCTCCCATGACGGCGGTGCGAACGAAGGCCCGGTACGACGATTCCAGTCGTCCTGCGGCCAGCCGATGGTTCCAAGCAATGCGACGATGAAGTAAGCCAGCACCATGAGCAGCATGATTCCCGGCCAGCCACGAAGACGGAATACTTGCCGCAACCGGCTCCAGTCCGGGCCATGCACGATCACTTCACTGTGAGGCTCCGTGGTCATGAGAGCCGAATACGCGGATCGAACCGGGCGGAGATAATATCAGCCAAGGTTTGTCCGAAAAGATGCAGCACGGCGGCGATGAAGGTCATGGCATTGACGACCGGAAAATCACGCGCTGAGATGGCGTCCACCATCATGCCACCGAGGCCGGGAATGCCAAAGATGCGCTCCAGAAACAGAGACCCGGTCAAAAGCAAGGGAAGCCGTGGCAGCCAGTGTGCCAGCAACGGCCCTATGGCCGGACGCAGCGCATGTACCGCATAAAGCCGCCAGCCTCCCACGCCTTTGGCAAGAGCGGTTCGCATGAAGTCCTCATGTAGTTCCTTGAGCAGCACGACGCGGCAAAAACGCACATCCGCACCCAGGCCGATGAAAATCCCCAGCAGCACCGGCAATACGAGCCCACGACCGCCAGCCCAGCCATGCACGGGAGCCCAACCCCACTCGAAGGCGACAAAGTACTGAGCCGCCAGCATCAGGGCGACTCCTGGGATGCTCATATTCAGGGTGCAGGCACCGAGCAGCCAGCGATCCCAGCGCGTCCGCCAGACAAAGGCGGCCAGCATTCCCAGCAGCAGCGAAACTGCGGCAGAACCCAGCAATACTGGAACAGTGATGGCGAGCGATGGTCCAACGCCTTCACGCAGCAGGTGTGACACCGGTCTGAGTGCAGACCATGAGCGGCCGAAGTCGAGGGTAAACAGTCGGCGGCAATGGCCGATGAACTGCGAATCGAACGCGGCGGCGATATTGCCTGAGAGAAGGCGGTCCCATGCCACGAACAGAGGTTTATCCAGACCATGCGCCCAGCGGAGGTCCGCGAGCATTTCTTGTGATGCATAGTCACCGCCAAGCCGTGATGCAAAATCATCCGGGAGCAGGCGGGATAAAGCGAAGGTCAGCAGCAATACGCCAAACAACACGGGTACCACCGCCAGCAATCTCCGGATGAGGAAACGTTTCATGGGGGTGATTGCTGCTCCCGGCGGCGTCCATCAACCCGGTGATACTTGATGAGGCCCGCAGGGCCGGAGAAGGCATGGGGCTTGAAACTGGTGAGCCAGTCGTGGCGGACAGAAACCCAGTTGTAGGTGAGGAAGCCGATGCACGGAAGATCCTGCAGCAGGTGATCCTCCATTTGATGGCAGAGCTTGATGCGTTCGGGAGAGTCCGGCATGGCGGCCAGGCTTTCGTATGACTCATCAAAGCGTGGGTTTTGATAATGGAAGATGTTCGCCGTTGCGTCGTCGCCATGGCTCACAAAACGGCGGAACAGATCGGTCGGGTCGGGATGCACCATGCTGTAGCCGTCACCAAAGAACATGGACGCCGGATGTTCGCGCATGCTGGAGTTCATGGCGCGTTCATCGACGTGATCCACATGCAGTTCCAGCCCTGCCTCGGCCAGCCAGCGTGTGATCAGCTGGCCGATCTGACGCACGAGAGGTGAGGTGCCGCCCATGCGAAGTGTCAGCGGAGGAATGGCACCGCCGTGGATTTTTTCGGCCTCGATTCGCTGGGCGCGGGCACGTTCCAAATCAAAAGTCATCCATGCATCCCGCAGACCGGGCCGGTGTTCCTTCATTCCCGGTGGCAAGAGAGAGCCGGGAAGCCCGCAGCGTCCGCCGAGGAAGAGATCGTTGAACTCCTGGCGGTTCATCGCGAGGCTGATGGCGCGGCGAAGCGGCAGATTGTTTGCGATCACGGGGTCCGCCATGTTGAAGCCGATCCAGCGCAGGAACATGGATGGAAAAACATCGACGCAGAGGCCTTTTTGATTCCATTCGGGCCGCAGTTGCCAGCTGGCATCAAGCACATCGTCGAAATGATCCGTCGGCACGCCCAGGTGATCGATTCGCCCTTGCAGAAAAAGCAGCCATGCGGGTTCGGATGTCTCAATGACATGAAAATGCACCTCGTCCACTTGTGGCAGTCTTTTGCCAGAGTCTGCCAGCAAACCTGCGGCGGCATCTTCTGGAGCACCATCTGTCGGATAGTGTTCTTCGCGAAAAGTGGGAGATTTCTCCAACACCACGCCTGTTCCTGGCTCCCATGACCGCAGACGAAACGGCCCGGTGCCGACTGGATGCCGCAGGAAGTCGGCACCGTAGATTTGCAGTGCCTCGGCTGGCACCACTGCGGTGGCGGGATGCGCGAAGATTTGAATGAGCTGCGGCCAGGGACGTGTGAGCCGGATTTCCAGCGTCTGCGCATCCACAGCATGCAAGCCTGGCACCGCAGGCTCCGGGGTATTCTCACGCAATGCGCGACGGTATTCATCAAGCCCGATGATGTGATGCTCGAAATGCGCCCAGAACGCGGAGGCATTGCGTGGATCAGCGATGCGCTTCCAGGAAAAGATGACATCCGCCGCCGTGACAGGACGACCACGGCCTTCAGGAAAGCAGGGGTTGTCATCAAACCGCGCATCTCCTTTCAACCGGATGCGGCAGCTCAATCCATCTGCGCTCCATTGTGGCATTTCGGCGGCGAGGCATGGCACGACTTCATATGGCCGCTTCAAGTAGTGATATTGAAACAACGGCTCATAGATATTCGAGGCCACTGCCGCCATGCCCGAAGCAAGGCCGCTGATGTGGATGGGATCGACACCCGCCACTCTTTCCCGCAGCACGAGATGCTCGGAACCTGGGGAGACGGCTTCCTCGCGCCCACAGCCCGCCAGCACGCCGACAAGGGCGGCGTGCTGCATGAACCTCCACAGAGCCTGACGACTGCTATTCACAAAACATGCGTCTGCACCGCTGTGTGCGGCTCCTTGTACAATTTGATCCAGCCGCCGGCGACGTGGACGCGTCCGTCGATGATGCCTGCGGCGAAAATGCCGCGCGGATCCATCTCGAAGTCCAGCGTGGTCCATTGGTTGATCGTCGGATCATAGAGGCAGACGGACTTCAGGAAGCTTTTGTCCGCAGTCACACCACCGAGGGCGAGCAGTTGCCCGTCCACTTCCACGAGGCAGTGCGCCACGCGTGCTTCAGGCATCGGTGCGACTTCTTCTACCTCATTCGTGGCAGGATCAAAACGCCAGACCTTGGCCTGAATGTCACCTTTGCCACCAACCAGCGTGCTTCCGCCGGTGAGATAAATCAGACCGCCTGCTTGTGCGGCAGGCGCATGTCGAACTCCCAGAGGGAGATCGCCCACTTTGCTCCAGGTGTTCGTGGCCGGATCGTAAAAGACGATGGAGGTCGTTTCGGCCACGCCATGGCGTCCCCCCAGCGCATACAAGCGACCGTTCACCGCGCAAAGGCCGGGTTTGACGCGCGCTTCAGGCAGAGGCGCACAACTCGTCCAGGTGTCCGTCTGCGGATCGTAAACATCGACACGGTTGCTCGGTTCGTTTTCCACCGGCTGCTCTGAAGTGCCATTCGAGGGATCGACGAGTCCTGCGACCACGTAGATTTTTCCATTGAGCACGGCGGCGACGACATTGTTGCGGGGCAGCGGCATCGGGCGATGCGTCTGCCATTGCTTGGTCACAGGGTCATAGGATTCCACGGTGTCCACCGGACGCTTGGCGGAAAGCCCTCCGCCGAGGACATACAATCTGCCGTCAATGACTGCTCCGGCGCAGCCTCCACGGAGAGTTGGGAGCGGGGCGGACTCGGTCCATGCGGGATAGTTGGCTACTTTCATGATGATGTGGGTTGGTGTTAGTATGGGATTAAAACTCAAAGCCGAGTGTGGCGTAAACTGTGAAGGGCTGGCCTGGAAACACACGCGAGTTGGCGAAAGAGGATTCGTAGTATTTTCGGTCGAACAAATTGATGAAGTTCACCCTGCCATAGATGGCACTCAGTGGTCCGCTGGAAAGCTCCCGGCGGTAAAACAGAGCTGCGTCGAAACGGGTATAGCCCGGCAGTTTGAAGGTGTCGTTGTTGTCGCCAGACTTGTCACTTGCGGCAAAAATGCCGAAGCCGAAGCCGAAGCCGCTCAACACCCCTTCCTGCTGTGTGTACTTTAACCACAAGCTGCCGCTGTCACCGGGCACATTCATGAACCGAGCTCCGACAGGCAGCGTGTCGGACTTGAGCACTCGGGTGTCTGTGTGTGTGTAGTTTCCGATGATCTGCAGGCTGCTGGTCAACTGGCCGGCCACATCAAACTCGATGCCCCTGCTGCGAAGCAGTCCGCCATTGAGGGAGAAACCGGGATTGGCGGGATCTGCAATCGCGACATTGTCACGAGTCAGTTCATAAACAGCCAAGGTCGCGATTAATCGCTCGGCAGGCGAGCGCCACTTGAGGCCTGCCTCATACTGCATGCCGGTCTCCGGGTCGAGCAGTCCGCCGCTAACATTGCGGCTGGAGGTGGCACTCGGAATAAAAGACGAGCTCAGGCTGCTGTAGATTCCCAGTGCATGAACCGGCTGGTAGAGCAGCCCGACCCTCCCCGTGTAGGACCGGTCGATGCGCTGGAGTGTTTGCGGAGTGCCAGTACGGCTATAGTCCGTGCTATGCACGTAGTCCATCCGGCCGCCTACCAGAAGTTTCAGCTGGTCTTTGCTGAGCATGGAAATCTCATCCTGCAAATATACGCCCGACCAGATGCGCCGTGAGTCCTGGCGGTTGAGGTCAGGGGTGGCAGGAAGCGCACCTCCATAGACCGGGTTGAAAATGTTCACGGCAGTGTAGTTCGCGCGAATCAGACGCACGGTCTGCTTGCGGTCACGGTAGTCATAGCCTGCCATCAGCTTGTGGCGTGTGGGACCGAGATTGAACTTCACGATGCCCATGTTCATCCACTGCCAGGAGTTCTCCGAGAAGTCGGAGTTGTCGTACAGCCGCGCCACCGTGCCTGCACCCGAAGTGGTGGCGGAACGTCGCACCGTGTTCATGTCGATGTCCCAGTGGTGATACATGAAGGAGCTGCGCAGGGTGAGGCTTTCGGAGGGGCGCCATTCAGCGGTCAGCCCCGCAAAGGCATCGCGCTGAGTCTGGCCGGGGAGATCCGGCTCGCCGAGGAATGTGCTGATCGGGCCCACGGGCCTTCCTGCCGCGCTGAAAGCGACCCCCTCGTCCAAAGTTTTCTCCTTCTTCATGAACGAGGTGTCGAGTGTGATTGACACCTTGCTCGTGGGTTTCCAGGAGATGCTGGGCGCGAGCCAGTAGCGCTTCTCGGAGACATAATCACGAAACGAGTTCTGATCGATGTAGCCGCCGTTGATCCGGTAAAGCAGCGTCTTGTCCGAGTTCAAAGCCCCTGTGCTGTCCACATGTCCCCGATAGCTGTCATAGCTGCCGAACGACTGCTCGAACTGGGTGCGGCTCTCCGCCGAGGGTTGCCTCGTCACCATGTTGATAAGCCCGCCGGGCTGCACGACGCCAAACTCCATTGACGCCGGCCCCTTGAGAACCTCCAGCCGCTCCAGTTGCGGCAGATTGATGGAGGACATGCCTTCCACCAGAAAGCCATTGTAATACATCTGAGTGGTCTGAAAGCCGCGAATGACACCACCGTCGTTGGCGCTGTTAAACGAGGCCCCCTTGTTCTGATGAAAGCCGCTGACATTGCGCAGAGCGTCCTGCGCTTGAATGTCCCCCTGGTCTTGAATCACCTGAGACGGCACCATTTGCACGGAGAAAGGCAGGTCAAACACCTTGGTGCCAGAACGCGCCACACCTGGTGCGTCCTTCACCACATAGCTGCGGTTTGCCGCGGCCTCCACGATGACCGGAGGCAGCTGGACGCTCTCCATTTTTTTGGACTCTTCAGGCGCAGGCTTCTTGGTTTTGACATTTTCCGGAGGGGCGGCGGAAAGCCCCGCGCAGGACAGCAGCAGGAGGGATGTCAGAGGTCGGCAAGAGAAAAACATACAACGCCGGGTATAGGCGCGACGCTTATTTGGCAATCAGCCCACCCAAGCCTGAGCGCAGGAAAACACGCGCTGGATATTTAATAACCAATGTCAGCGTGCTTTGGACAAAAAACATCCCTCTCAATCCCTCTCTTCAGTGGGAACTGAACGGAATGTCCTGAACAGCAGCACATCATACAAACTCTTTAATCCGCCTGCGATCACCAGGGGCCCTGACAGCCATGCTGTCGGGCTCAGCAGGCCACCCGCAAGCATCGGTGAAAGCGCGGCGCTTAATGAGCGTACCGTGGCTATGATGCCGTTGGCTGCGGAACGTTCTTCTGGCCTCACCAGATTCATGACGTAGGACTGTCGCACCGGCACGTCCATTTGCGACAAGCAGTGGCGCAGCAGCAGACAACTGATGGCCAGCCCTGCCGAAGGCATTGCCGGCACAAGCATCAGCAACACGTTGGAGGGAAGATGAGTGAAGACCATTGTGTTTACCATGCCGATCTTTTGGGACAGTGACGCTGCCACGAGCCCGGAGATGCCTGACAGCAGGCTCGTGGCGAAAAACACCTGCCCCAGTTCCCATTCATTGAGCGACCAGCGGGTGGCAAACCAGTAGGCCAGCAGGCTTTGCGGAATGAAGCCTCCGGCGAAGGAATCCAGGGCGAACAATCCTCCAAGCCGCGCCACCTTGGATCGAGACTCCCCGAGCCCGGTCCAGTGTGACTTTGCTAGCGGAGTGTTCTGACCTTTCTCTATTTCCACTCTTCGTGTCAGCAGCATTGCCAGCGCCATCACGGCTCCGCCACTCAATGCATAAACCCAAAACACCAGACTGGCCCCCTCCTGGCTGCCGACAGACTTCAGCCATGCTCCTGCGCTCAATGCGCCAACTGCCGTCGCCACGAATCCGGTGACATTGTACCAAGCGAGCAACCCGGTGCGCTGTTGCGCTTTCGTGCATTGTGCCAGACATGCCTGCTCGACGGCGAGAAAGGGGCCAACTTCGTTGCCTCCCGGGCTTATCACGCCAATCGTGATGCCCAGAAGCACCACCCACCAGGATTCGCCAACAACCAGCATCACTCCGGCCAGTGCCATCAAGAAGCCGCTCAGAACCAGTGTGCGACGTCTGCCCCATTTGTCCGCCCTGATGGAAAGAACCAAGGTCAGCGCCGCATCTGTGAGGAGGGCCAGTGTGAACAGCAGACCCACCTCACCCGTGCTCATGCCGCGCCTCGCCAAATGCAGCGCAAGGATGACCGAGGTCATGCCAAAAGCATGCAGGCGTGTGGCGCGCGAAAGAAAGAGGAAGGTGAGATCTCGATTCACCTGTCATCCATGCATTCAGCATCCGCAGGTTGGCAAGCTGCAGATTTTAAATGATGCAGAAAGCTCGCTCAAGTCAGCACAACGCCAGCGATTTCGTCCCAAAGTTTGTCGATCTCCTTGGGCCCGTGCGAAGGCCTGCCGGCTTTCGCGAACCAGTAGTCCGCGTTCCACTGGTCGCCTTCGATCATATGGAGCAGTGCATGAATCCAAGAGCCCATCTTTGTGTGGATGTCTTGCGCGATGTTGTGCGCGGCTTCCCAGTTTCCCTGCTTCGCATGCCAGAGGGCGAGCGCTTCGGGTGAAATGGCTTCCGCTTCGACTTGGGCGGCTTTTTGAAGTTCGGCGGCGGTCATTTCAATCGTCTTCAGGCAGCGGCTGTCCTTTGGTTTCAGGTGCGAACGGCAAAATGCAGATGCCCAAGAGGAAGATGGCGCACATGGTCATCGCTGCGTAGCGGAGCGGCAGTGCTGGATCTTGAGCGGCGAACTTGCCGTAGATGCCGGATGTGAGCGTGGCGGAGAAGAAGCTGCCGCCGGCGGCGGCGAAACGGCCCAGATTGTAGCAAAAGCTGGTGCCCGTGCTGCGAAGCTTGCTCGGGAACAGTTCAGGCAGATAAATGGCGAAGCCGGCGAACACACTCAACTGTACCATGCCCATGAGGAACATCATCCAGCGCGCTGCGATTGGGTCGCTCATTTTCCAGTAAACCAGGAAGGTGACAATGAGCGCTCCGCTGAAACCCAGGAAGAAGGCGAGACGGCGACCCAGCTTGGCCACATTGGTGAACAGGGTCATGCCGACTGCAGCCCCCAGCATGTTCCAGAGGTAGGCCACGGAGATCGCGTTGTTCACTTCGCCGGCCACCTTGTCAGGAGCCACACCCGCCTTTTCATAGAACTGTTTGAACACCACTTTCTGCAAATCGACGGCATATTCGCCGATGGCCCACAGGCCGATCACCCCGGTGCTGGCGATGACCGCGCCCACGAAGAGGTTTTTGCGCCAGCGGGCGCTGGCGAGCAGGCTGGCATACGGGGCGAAGATGCTGCCTTTCGGGAGCTGGTTGGTGTCCTTGAGATGCTGCCATGAGGCGGGCTCTTTGAGATATTTGCGGGTGAAGATGATCATCAGCGCCGGTGCTGCTCCGATGAGAAACATCCAGCGCCAGCCCGAACCGGCGGTGATGGTGTGATTTGCTTCCAAGGTGTCGATGCCGATCTTCGCAAAGCCTGCGGTGAGGTTGCCGATGGTGGACAGAATCTGCAACAGGCCAAGGCACTGGACGCGCGCGCCACTGGGAACGGTTTCAGCGATCAAGGCTACGGCAAGGCCAAACACGCCGCCTACGCCCACGCCGGTAAGGAAACGGAAGATCGTGAAGTCGAGCTGGGAGCGGCTGAAATAGCTCAGGCCGGTAAAGGCGGAGTAGATCAAGATTGTCAGCGTCAACATCTTGGCTCGGCCGTATTTGTCTCCCAAGGCCCCGAAGATCAGGCCGCCGATGCCCCAGCCGACGAGGAAGCAAGCGGTGACAACCTTGCCAAAGGCCTGCAAATCTGGACTCGATGACGGCAGTTTCATCAGTTCCACCAAGGCTGGCACACGGGCGAGCGAGAACAGGCGCTGGTCCAGGCAGTCAAAGAACCAGGCGGCAGAGGCGACGATCAGCACAAACCAGTGGTAGCCGGTGAGTTGCTTGTACCAAGGCGCTGTGGAATCGGGGAGGGACGAGGTGCTCATGAAGCGCGGATGTTGAATGACATGGAGGGGTATGACAATCCCGAATTCACAGGAATCACGGCGCATCATTGATGGCACTTCTTTCACCTATATCGTCATCGACGGAAAGTTTAACATGCAATCCGTACGCCTGACCTGCGCGGCAGGCACGTACACATGCAGATGAATGAACATGAGCATTGAATTTTGACCGTTGGCCTTTAAACACTCGTATGCGAAAAAACGTCGCCCTTCTCCTACCATTGGCGCTTGCTTGCATTGTCGCGGCCTGCACTACATACGACAGTTCGCGCGTGTCGCGCTGGGAGGCGCGATTTGCTCCGGTGCCTCCCGGAGCCCTGACGCCCGACCAACTGCTCGCCGAGACGCACATCAAACTCGACATCATCCCCGCGGGCACGGTGGGCCGCCGCTACTACCGGCAGATGAAGCCGCGCTACATCACCATTCATAGTACGCAGAACTACACCGGCAATGCCCACAATCATGCGCTGGCGCTGAAGCGCGGTGCCTTGCGTGCCACGAAACGCAAGGGGGGCAACCGCATCGGCTTTCTCACCTGGCACTTCACCGTGCAGGATGACATCGCGATCCAGCACCTTCCCTGCCGTGAGCAGGGCGAGCACGCTGATTTCGACGGTGTCGGCAACAACTACAGCATCGGCATAGAGATGTGCGAGCATCAGGGCAACGACATTGGTCAAACGATTGACCGCACAGCGCGGCTCGCCGCGTATCTCATGCGCGCGTATGACATCCCGCTTGATCATGTGGTGCCGCATTATCATTGGCCCCGTGTCGGCACCAGCCCGCTGCACAAGGACTGCCCCCATTTCCTGCTGGAGAATGGCCGCCCGGGTCAGACCTGGCGGTGGTTTCAGAACCGCGTGCAGTTTCATTACAACCGCATGCTGGCAGGTCCGGCAACGCCGCTGGGTTAGCTTATGAAAGCCGCCCTAGTCCAGTTTGCTCTCGTTTTCACGGCAGTTTCTTCCTGCTGCGGGCAAAGTGATGGCAAGTGGCCGATAAAGCCGGTGCCCAGCACGAGCAAGCAGGTCGCCATACTGGAAGACAAACGCCTCAACGAAAGTTCCGGTGTGGCGCTGGGTGTACGTGATCCCTCGATTTTCTGGACCATGAACGATTCGGGTGGCGAGCCCTGTGTCTTTGCCATCGACCGCAGCGGCAAAACGCGTGCCAAGGTGCGTGTGCGTGATGCGGCGAACTTTGACTGGGAGGACATCGCTTCCGGCAAAGATGAGAAGGGGACGCCGATGCTCTTCATCGGCGACATTGGCGACAATCTTTTCATCCGCGCCTCGATTCAGGTTTATCAGATCCCCGAACCTGAAATCAACGCACCCGGGCAGCCTGTGGCGGAAACTGAAACCGCCGCGCCGCAGCTCTGGCGTGCGAACTATCCTGATGGCAGGCGCAACGCCGAAAGCCTCCTCGTGCATCCTCTGACCGGGCGTCTTTACATCCTGACCAAGAGTGATGACGGCAGGTGTGCGCTCTATGCTTTTCCGCAGCCGCTGCAGCCCAATGTGAGCATGGTGCTGGAAAAAGTGGTCGATCTGGCCTTTCCCACGCTGATTCGTGTCGGCAAGCGACCGCACGACAACTGCATGGCCACTGCAGCATGCTTTGCTCCGGATGGTTCAAGCATGGTCGTCTCTACTTATAGCAGTCTGTATGAATGGCTGCTGCCCAAGGAAAAACCGCTCGCTGAGGCGCTGCAGCAAGCACCAGTGCGCATTGAGCCCGAACTGCTGCGGCAGACAGAAGCCGTCTGCTATGACAGCGACAGCCGCACGCTCTGGCTTACCAGCGAACACCTGCCGACGCCTTTGCTGCGGGTGACGCGGTGACCGGAGTTACTTCACCCACTCGAAAAAGCCCATGGCTTCGAGTTCACCGTGCAGCCTGTCCTTTTGTGCTGGGGTGAGAGTGGTGTTGGGCAGGCGGGCAGGGCCGACATCGACGCCGAGCATCGCCATCACTGCTTTCGCGGCTCCCATGTAGCCGTAGCTGACGAGGGTGCTGATGATCTGCACTCCCCGAAACTGTTCCAGTCGTGCGGCGGCCAAATCGTTTTGGGCAAATGCGGCGAGCAGGCGCAGGTAAATAGGGGCGGCGAAGTTGAAGCCGCTGCCGACTGCACCCTTCGCACCCATTGCCAAAGCGCCGAGCATGTGTTCGTCGCAGCCAAAAGGGACGTCCCAGGCACCCTTGTCGGCACGCAGGCAGTACTGATAGGACATGAGGTCAGGATTGGTGAATTTGACGCCGGCCAGATTTGGGATGCGTTTGCCTGCCTGCTGCAGGAAATCGGGGACCGAGAGATTCACGCCGGTCATCGACGGAATGTCATAGTAGTAAAAGGGGGTGTCCGGTGCTGCTGCGGCGATCTGGGCCATCGTCTCCACCAGCACCTCGACATTTTTCGGTTTGAAGTACATCGGAGCCAAGGCTGCGATGGCTGATGCGCCCAGATCTTCGGCCTGCTCCGCCAGCGCTTTCGCATCGGCGATGCAGTTTGCCCCCACATGCACTACGACACGCATGGCGGTGCCCTTTGTGAGCGCCATCCAGCACTTGGCCAGCAGGTGGCGCTCATCGTAAGTGAGCGAGTGGCTTTCGCCAGTGCTGCCACCGATGAAAACGGTGTTCACTCCTTTCGACAGCAGGAACTCCGTTTGTTTTTCCACCACGTTGAGATTGAGCGAGCCATCGGCATGAAATGGCGTGTGCGTGGCTGTGACGAGGCTATGCAGGCGTTGGGAGTCGGGCAGGTTCAGCATAATACGCCAAACCTGCGACACGCTAAATCCTCTGCAACATGATTCATGATGGTGAGTTTGTTTGTCCATCGCCAATCTAGATGGTAAAAATTATCGTGCGCGCAGCAGCATCTTTATTATAACCATGCCACAATTCATACACTTGGCGGATGATCGTGAAATCAGCATGATCCGGAAAGGCGGAATCAAAGCTGCTGAAATATTTGGCAGAACCGAAAAGGGTGTCTTCGCGACACCTGTGCTGCAAGATTACTATCAATCACATCAGTGGCTTCGCGAATTGAGGCGCCGGGGAATTCGAACCATCTCAGCCGTTCAATTTCGCGTGGATGATGACATGCCGGTCTCGGTGGGGCGCTACAACGAAGAGCACATCGAAACCACAGCGGGGGAAGCGGTGCGAATGTTCTTGGAGCACGCCACCGGCCTCGGACTCGAAGTCATTTTTTCATGTTCCATTTCCGCCAAAAATATCACGCGGATATACACTCCGGATCAAGTGACTGGCTGGCGGTATTATCCTGAGTCACATTCAGATGGGAGGAAGCCTTGCGGCTGCTCTTACTGCCAGAGGGGGCAGATCAAGAACCGCAAGTTGAGAGAGGCCTATGACGCCGAGTGATGCTTACATCCCCTTTGGCATCCAAGGCTCCAGCTTGCTCACTTCCGCCTTTGCGGCTGAGCTGACGGGGATGCC
Source organism: Verrucomicrobiaceae bacterium UBA7681 (assembly GCA_002482965.1). Taxonomy (GTDB): domain Bacteria; phylum Verrucomicrobiota; class Verrucomicrobiia; order Verrucomicrobiales; family Verrucomicrobiaceae; genus Prosthecobacter. The sequence goes on from DLGZ01000008.1 coordinate 22,085, forward strand.
CCAGGCATCGAAGAAGGGGCCGAGGTTCTTGTTCGTGATCTTGGAGTAGCGCACGAGGAACTGGTCGCGGCGTTCGTCATCGCCCTTCGGGGTGGGGCCGAATGAGGAGTCATCAAAGCTGTAGAGATATTTGCGCCAGCTTTCCCAGCCGAACTCCTGCATGAGCTGAATGTAAGTCGTCAGCGCGGTGAAGGGTTCGCTTTTCCAGACCTGCCACTTGTTGGACGCCTTCTTGATCTTTTGGATGTTCTCCTTGCGCTCTTCTTCAGTGATGGCGGTGTGGCCGATGAGCCAGTCTTTCTTCAAGACGGCGTCATAGCAGTACATGCCGATGACGTTGTTGGTGACCTCGCCAGTGCCGTCGAAGGTGAAGTCGCCACGCTGATGATTGTGGCCGATCTCATGGTAGAAACCCCAGCCGGGGAATTTCAGTTTGCCAAAGGTTGTCATTTCCGGTGCGGCGCTCGTCGGAATCATGATCGGATAACCGCTGTGCATGTAGCCGGCGCTGATCTGCACATCGGCCACGATGCGTTCGGGACGTTTGCGCTCGGCGGTTTGGTTGGTGATGTCGTCCTGTGCTTCGACGACCTTCTTCCAGAATTCCATGAGCTGGGTGGGATTGGTGATGGCGCGTGCGACTTCAGAGGGGCAGCTCAGGATCAGCTTGTCGCAGGCGAGTTCGGCCCAGGGCGCAGGGCGCTTTTTGATTTCGGCCCATTTGGCATCATCATCCTGGCCAAGTATGAACAGCGGTGCAGCTACAGCGTTTTGAATGACAGCGGTGAAGGGTTCGTCGTCCTTGGCCCGACCTGGAACCTCGATGTAAATGAGCCCGCCGAAGGCGCTGGCGGTTTTCGTGGTGGCGGTGGTCAGGGAGACGCTGCGGGTGATGTCGGGAGCGCGTTCCCATTTGTCGAGATGGTAGAGGGTGTCGCTGTGGCAGCCGATGCGTACGGCATAGCCTTTGTCGGCGAGCTTTTCTGGCAGGGTAACGGTGATCGTATCACCTGCGGCGGCGTAGAGGCCGGTGCTGGTCCAGCCGGGGATGACAGGCGTGACTTTGATCTCGCCAGTGACTCGTGGTGCTTCGGCTGGGACTTTGCCGGGGAAGGTTTCATGCGCGGGATGTGCGGCCACGCCTTCGCTAGCGGCAAGACGCAGCACACGTGTCTCCATGCCGAGACGCAAACGCTGCGCGGCATGCTTCTCGGCGGTGAGCGGTGCCTGTTTAGTCGGCACCACGGCATCAGCCCCTGCATTGCCCAGAGCCGCGAGCACGGCGGTCTTCAGATTGCTGCGGTCGGGCGGCTGTGCCGCCATGGCGATCTGGATGGCGTTCGTGCCCTGCTTCATCTGCTCAGCTGTCAGCGCGGGGCCACCGTCGCGTTGCTTTTTGATCGCGCTGATGGCTTCCGAGGCGTTCATCATTTGGGGCAGTTCCACGCGTGCTTCAAAGCTGCGCAACTGGTCAAACGCGCTCATGTCCGTGATCGCGATGCCTGCGGGCATCAGTGCCTGGTTGAGGCCGTGGGAGACCGCGAGGTCTTTGCCACCGCTGGTCTGGCTGAAGGCCCAGCCCGTCATGCCGCCGATGAAGCCGCCGCCGCCTTTGACGTACTCAGCCACCGCCGCGCCTTCCTCGGCGCTGATGATGCCCTGCATGTTTACAATGACGACGTCGTAGCCAGCGAGGCTCTTCGTGTCGATCTTGTCAAAGGTCTCCACGTTGAATTCATGCTGCTTGTACAAATTGACCGCATTCACGCCTTTGAGGCCCAAACGAGGCTTTTCTTTGTTGGCTGCCCAATTCACGCAGTTCTCCATGAGCTTTGCGTGATCACCGCCTTCGCCCCCGGCGAGGTAGCTGTTGTGACCGAAGAGAATGACGCGGCCTTTGGCATAACCCGCAGCCGCTGCGACAGCGATCTCGACGCCGTCCTTGTCTGGTGTAGCGAGAATCGGGAAGGCCATGTTTCCCCAAATGCCAATCGGACCCGGCGAGCCTGCCTTCGGCACTGATTTGACGCCCTGGAGGATCTTGGCGCGTTCGGCATTCACCAGTGCCGGGGGCATCTGGGCATGCAAGACCCCGACGAAGGCGAGGACGAGGGTGGTGGCTGATTTCATGGTTGGGTTGGAAAAAGGAGGACTAGCGATAGATCACGACGAGGAACACCAGCGCGTCCCCCTTGCCGGTGTTGACGATGGCGTGAGGCACATCGGCGCGGTAGGTGCCGGAGTCGCCTTTGGCGAGTTCCTCGCTGTTTTGGTCGGATTCGATGCGCACGCTGCCGTCCTCCACGGTCAGGAATTCGCGGGTGCCTTCAAAGTGAGCCTGGCTGCGCAGGATGCCGCCGGGGCGGAGTGTCATCTCGTAGAACTCCACATCCTTTTCGAGATTGATGGGGGAGAGGGTGCGGATCTCGCACTGCTTGTCGCTGCGATAGACTTGGGCGCGGTCGCTGGCCCGGATGACCTGGATCTTCGAAGCGCTGGTCTCGGCGCTTTCGATCAGCTCCTGCAAGGTCAGTCCAAAGGCCCGGGCGATGCGGAAGGTGACGGTCAGGGTTGGATTTGCCTTTTCGCGCTCGATTTCGCTGAGCATGGAGCGGCTAACCCCGCTCGCCGTGGCGAGTTCTTCCAGAGACCACCCCCGGTCTCCGCGCAGTTTTTTCACACGCTTTCCCAGATTCTCATTGATGGCCTCAGGGCTGGATTCCACGATGGCAGGAGCTTTCGATTTGGCAGACATGAGTGCCGGTATAACGGATAGGCCTCTTGTAAATTAGAAATAATAGTCACATGCTCAAATCATGATGCGTTTATATGATGATTGACCTGCCCAGCTAGAACGCTAGTTTCCACCATGCCTGCACGCCCCAACGTCCGTTCCGAACTCGAAGCCGCCATGCGCCAGAGAATCCTGGTCATTGACGGGGCCATGGGGACGACCATTCGCGGTTATGGGCTGAAAGAGGCCGATGCACGCGGCACCCGTTTCCTGACCAACGAGAAGGATCTGCTGAACAACGGTGACATTCTTTCCATCACTCGCCCGGACATCATTGAGGACATCCATCGCCGCTTCCTGGAAGCCGGGGCGGACATCATTGAGACGAACACCTTCAGCGGCACCAGCATCGCCCAGGCGGAGTTCTTCACTGAGGTGCCGGCAGGACGACGCAAAGATCCCGAATTCTTCCAGACGGTGCTGGAGGACAAGTTCCTCAATGACCTTGCTTGGGAGATCAATTTCGAGTCCGCCAAGCAGTGCCGCAAGTGGGCCGACATCGTGGGCGAAAAGACCGGGCGGAAACGCTACGTGGCAGGGGCCATCGGGCCGCTCACCGTTTCTCTTTCGCAGTTTCCAGATCTTTCTGACCTGAGCTTCCGCTACGTCACGTTCGATCAGGTGAAGGAGGCGTACAAGCTGCAGGTCCGTGCCCTCATCGCCGGTGGTGTGGATACGCTGATGGTCGAGACGATCTTTGACTCCCTCAACGCCAAGACGGCCCTCGTGGCGATCAGTGAGGTGTTTGCCGAGGACCAGGTGGAGTTGCCAGTACAGATCAGTGCGGCTGTCGGTCCGGGTGGGGAGACGATGATCTCCGGTCAGGTGACCGAGGCTTACCTCAATGCCATGCGGCATGTGAAGCCGCTGTCCATTGGTCTGAACTGCTCCCTTGGGCCGGACAAGATGCGCCCCTTCCTGGAAGAGCTTTCCTCGAAGGCGGATTGTTTTGTCTCTGCCTATCCCAACGCCGGCATGCCCAACCCGCTGGCTCCAACAGGCTTTGATCTGCTGCCGCCCGACATGGCGGAGTTTGCCAAGGACTTCGGCAGCAGTGGCTTTGTAAACATCATGGGCGGCTGCTGCGGCAATACGCCGGAGCACATCGCCGCCATTGCCAAGGCGGTGGAAAACCTCGCGCCGCGTCAGGTTCCAGCAGACTCGCATGCGATGCGCCTGAGCGGCTCGCAGCCCTTCGTTTTTGCCCCAGGCGCCCCTGCCAGCGACGATCCAGAAGCCAAGCCCACGCGCCCGCCTTATCTCATGATTGGCGAGCGCACGAACGTTGCCGGATCTCCCAAATTTGCCAAGCTCATTAAGGAGGGCAAGCTGGAGGAGGCCGTGGCCGTGGCCCGTCAGCAGGTGGAGAGCGGTGCCAATGTGATCGACGTCTGCATGGACGAAGGTCTCATCGACGGAGTGCCAACGATGACCAAATTCCTCATCCTGCTCCAGACCGAGCCGGAGGTGAACAAAGTGCCCATCATGGTGGATTCCTCGAAATGGGAGATCATCGAGGCCGGCCTCAAATGCCTGCAAGGCAAGGGCATCGTGAACTCCATCTCCCTCAAAGAAGGCGAAGACAAGTTCAAGGAATACGCCCGCAAGATCAAACAGTATGGCGCTGCCACGGTGGTCATGGCTTTTGATGAGCAGGGCCAAGCCGCCACGTATGAGGACAAGATCCGCATCTGTGAGCGCGCCTACCGCATCCTCGTGGACGAGATCAACTTCCCGCCGGAGGACATCATTTTCGATCCCAACATCCTCACCGTGGCTACCGGCTTGGAGGAGCACAACAACTACGCGCTCGACTTCATCAACGCCACGCGCTGGATCAAGGAGAACCTCCCGTACGCCAAGGTGAGCGGCGGCGTCAGCAACGTCAGCTTCAGCTTCCGCGGCAACAACAAGGTGCGCGAAGCCATGCACAGTGTGTTCCTCTACTATGCCATCAAGGCGGGTATGGACATGGGCATCGTGAACGCCGGCATGCTTGAAGTGTACGAGGAGATCCCGAAGGACATGCTCGAAAAGGTGGAGGACGTCATCCTTAACCGCCGCCCGGATGCCACGGAAATTCTCGTCGATTTCGCCGAGCAGTTCAAAGGCCAGGCGGGCAGCACCAAGAAGGTGGAGATCGACATGAGCTGGCGTGAAGGGCCGGTGAAAAAGCGTCTGGAGCATGCTCTGCTGCGCGGCATCACCGACTTCATCAACCAAGACACCGCCGAAGCGCTGGCTCAACTCGGCAAGCCTCTCTCAGTGATCGAAGGTCCTCTCATGGACGGCATGAGCGTCGTGGGCGATCTCTTTGGCGCTGGCAAAATGTTCCTGCCGCAGGTCGTGAAAAGCGCCCGCGTGATGAAACAGAGCGTGGCCTATTTGCAGCCCTTCATGGAAATCGAGAAAGCTCGCAGAGCGCGTGAGCGTGAGCTGCTGCTCGAAGTCGCCGGTAAGACTGTTGCCGCCTTGGAAAGCGGTGGCGTTGTCGCCGTGGTTGAATCCTTTAGCTACACTCCCAGCAGTGGTCTGAATCTCGAAGAGCGCCGTGCCGAAGTGAAACTTGCCGCTGAACTCGGTGCCGTGTTTGAAGTCGAGGGCGAGGCCGCCCTTCAGCAGAAGCTCGAAAGCCTGCGCCAGGACACCTCCAACTCAGACCGCGTCGTCGCCCCATTCCTCAATCATGCCCAGCCCACTGCGGCTGGTGCCGCCGGTTCTGCCAATGGTCTGACGGCCGAGGATCTTATTCCTGCCGAAGCTGCCAAGCAGGGCGGTGGCAAGATCGTTCTCGCCACGGTCAAAGGCGACGTGCATGACATCGGTAAAAACATCGTGGGCATCGTGCTGGAATGCAATGGCTTCGAAGTCACGGACATGGGCGTCATGGTGCCCTGCGACAAGATTTTGGCCAAGGCGCTGGAAGTCGGTGCCGATGTGATCGGCCTCAGCGGCCTTATCACACCTTCGCTGGATGAGATGGCGCATGTGGCCAGTGAAATGGAGCGTCGTGGCTTCAAGCAGCCGCTGCTCATTGGTGGTGCCACCACCAGCCCGGCGCATACCGCCATCAAGATCGCGCCGAAGTACAGTGGCAGCATTGTGCATGTTTTGGACGCCTCCCGCAGCGTGCCCGTGACGACCTCTCTGCTCAGTGAGGAGCAGCGTGAAACGTTTGTGGCCAGCAATGAGGCCCGCCATGTCCGCCTCCGTGAGGAGTATGGCAAGAAGAAGGATCGTGCGCTGCTCAGCATCGCCGAGGCCCGCGAAAAAAGAGTCAAGTTTGACTGGGCCACTCAGGACATCGCTACGCCGGACTTCCTCGGCACCAAGGTTTATGAAGGCCCCGAGTTCGTTGCCACACTGCGTGAGTACATCGACTGGTCACCCTTCTTCCATTCATGGGAGCTGCGTGGCCGCTGGATCACGGCGGAGCAGCGGTTCTCCTCAGCTCAGGAAGATGCGGAGATGAAGGGCAAGGCCGAGGTGGAGGCTCTTAAACTTTACAAGGATGCCAACGACCTGCTCGACCGCGTCATTGCTGAAGGTCGCTTCACACCACGCGGTATCATGGGCTTCTTCCCCGCCAACACCATTGGCGATGACATTGAGGTTTATACCGACGAGTCACGTGCCACGGTGAAAACCGTCTTCCACACCCTGCGCCAGCAGGTCATCAAGAAGGATACGCCAAACTACGCGCTCAGCGATTACGTGGCGCCCAAGGACAGCGGCCGCGCCGACTACATCGGCGGGTTTGCTGTGGGGATTCATGGCTCGGATGAGTTCGCCAAGGAGTTCGAGGCCGCGCATGATCCCTACAGTGCCATCATTGCCAAAGCTGTGGCCGACCGCCTTGCTGAGGCTTTTGCGGAATACCTGCACAAGGAGGCTCGTATCGCATGGGGGTACGAGAAGGTCGAAGAATTCACGAATGAAGACCTCGTCAAAGAACGCTATCGCGGCATCCGCCCTGCGCCTGGGTATCCATCGCAACCCGACCACACGGAGAAGCCCATTCTGTTCGATCTTCTCGATGCCGCTGCGAAGACCGGCGTGGAACTGACCGAGAGCATGGCCATGCACCCCGGCAGCGCGGTCAGCGGCCTCTACTTTGCGCACCCTGAGTCACATTACTTTGGCATCAGTGTTGTCGCGAAGGATCAGGTCCAAGACTATGCGCAGCGCAAAGGCATGACGATGGAAGAGGCAGAACGCTGGCTCGGCCCTTGGCTCGGCTATTGAGGTCAGCCGACGGTGTTACCGAAACCAGCCACGGATGCGGTCAAACAAGCCGCGTCCCTGCTGGGGCTGTTGCATCTGGCGCCGCGGTGCGATGTAGCCCTGGTGTTCCGCACAGAAGTTCTTGGGTACCAAATCGTAGGGCAGGGCATCTTCGTAGGCTGTGCCCGCCTGACCGCAGCCATCGGTCGCGAGCTGGCTGCTCACGCGGCACAGAGAGACGCGTGACAGCGGCAGGGTGACCTTGGGAACTTCGGTTTTGTAGCCGAGAGCGACGGCCTTCTTCATCACATCCGCCCAGATGGGCAGCGCGAGTGTGCCGCCGTAGCCTCCTTCGACAATCGTAGCTGGCTTGTCGAGGCCCACCCAGATGCCGCAGCTCACGCGATCCGTGAAACCGGCGAACCAGGCATCCTTGTAATCATTAGTGGTGCCAGTCTTGCCGCCGCCGGGTTCTTTGAAACCGTATTCATTGCGCAGCGACGCTGCCGTGCCGCGATCCAGCACCTGCGCGAGAATATTGCGCATCAGGAACGCCACGCTCGGCGTGATGACCTCGGATTCGAGCACGGGTGTCTGATAGATGATGTTGCCCACTTTATCGACAATACGATCGATGAGGAAGGGGCGGCGGCGCAGGCCTTGATTGGGGAAGATGCTGATCGCGCTGGTGAGCTGGCGTGGATTGCCGCCGATGTTGCCGATGAAAATCTGCGGTGTGCGTTCGGCTGGCTTGTTGAAGCCCGCATTGGTGAGCAGTTCGATCACGCGATCAAGTCCGGCGTAGTTGCCCAGGCGCAGGGTCATGGTGTTTCGGCTTTTCACGATCCCATCCGTCAGCGTGGTTGGGCCGAGGAATTTGCCATCCGAGTTCTGCGGGCTCCAGTTAGGGTCAGCACCCTCAATTTCGCCGGGCTGGATTGGAGCATCATTGATCAGCGTGCCGGGCATGAATCCGGACGCGATGCCGGCGGCATAAACGAAGGGTTTCACCGTCGATCCGATCTGCCGCTCGCCTTGAGTGGCGCGGTTGTACTTGCTGTGGCGGTAGTCGCGCCCGCCCACGAGGGCGAGGATGCCGCCGGTGGCATTGTCCTGCATCATGAGCGCTGCCTGCAGATAGGGCGTGGAGGAGATTTCATGCGAGCCGTCCCAGGTCTTGTCAAAATCCGCTTTCTTCGGGTGCACATACCCGCGCTGCTTTTCCACAGCGGTCAGACGCTTCTCCACAGCAGCTTCTGCGGCGTCCTGCAGGTCTTTGTTCAGGGTGGTGAAGACCTGCAGTCCGCCGTCTTCGATCTCCTGCTGCTCCAAAATCAAATCCAGGTCACGGCGAACAGTGTCGAGCGCGTAGCCGCCCTGGCTTTGAAACACAGGCTGCGCATGCAGGGCGATGTCGGCATACTTGGCAGCGATCTCCTCCTCCGGCGTGATCACCTTGGTTTCCAGCATGCGCTTGAGCACGGTGTCGCGTTCCTTGATGGCACCTTCATAGTTGCGGAACGGCGAGAAACGCACCGGGCTGCGGATGATGCCTGCGATCATCGCCGCCTCGCTCAGGCTGAGCTGGCTGGCATGTTTGCCAAAGTACACCTGGCTGGCGCGCTGCACCCCATAGATGCCGGGGCCGTAGAAGATGCGGTTGATGTAGTGCTCGATGATCTGGTCCTTGGTGCAGGCCTTCTCGATGCGGCGTGCGAGCATCATCTCCACCAGCTTGCGGTGGATGCTGCGGTCGTCGAGGTCCGGGTAGCTGTTGCGCGCGAGCTGCATGGTCAGCGTGCTCGCACCCTGAACCACGCGCATGTCCTTGATGTTGCGCACCATGGCGCGTGCCACGCCTTTGTAGTCGATGCCGCCATGCTGGTAGAACCGTGAGTCCTCACGCGCCAGCAGCGCTTTGACAAACCATGGCGACACCTCGCTCAGCGGTACGACGATGCGGTTCTCGCCATGCATTTTGCCGAGGACTTCACCTTTGTAATCCATCACGATGGTGCGCTCCGGCATGTCCCCGAGCTTGGTCAGGTCATACGCTTTCGCCAGATGGCTGTAAATTCCGATGACCACCGCCGCAGTGAGCGTGCAAAGCAGCGAACCACCCATGAATAGAATCAGGCTGAGCCGCTTGAACGACTGCCAGCGCGACAAAGTAGATTTCGTCGGCTTGCGCTCTTCAGTGGGCTTCTTTTTCATGCGTGCAGGTACCGGGTCGCTGGTTTTCGACCAAAGATCAAGCCTCAGACGATGAACTCGGTGTGAACTTCAATTTCACATTTCATTTTGCAGCCGATCCAGTCGAGATGAAATCGGGCGGCACGCGGTAGGTTCGGGTACTCAACTCATCAGAGTGCGCAGCCGAGGTCAGGACAACGGCGTGGGAGTCCACCCGGACCTTCAGGCCCACCGCATGGGCGATGTGATCCAAGGCGCTGCGCAGAGAAATCTCCTGAACATCGAGGCTGATCTTCTTTTTCTTTTGCTCCTCACTGGCACCCAGGATGACCACATTGATGTTTTCATCTGCAAAGATCCCGAGTTTTTTCACGGCCTGCTTCACATAAGCCACCGCTTCCTCCAGCGTGGCATCTTTGAATTTGACCTCGTTAAGCATGATCGGTTTGGAGCAATCAGTGATGAACGCTTTCGTGGAATGCACTCCCACCAGGAGCATCAACGCGCAAAGCCATCCTACGGCGAAGCGAGATTGGGGGTGTGGGAATGCGTTCATGGGGAATTCGACTGATCTTATGAAATGCTGCTGCGGAAAGCAATCCGACTTTGGGCGTGACATTTTGCGTTCGGTTCCCGTACCATAAGGCTGCAACCTCTCCATCCGACCATGAAAGCACTCTGCCTCTCCATCCTCCTTGTCACCACGCTCGGCGCGTCCGCTGCGCTGCTTGAATCGCCGCAAAAAGGCGGTTTGCAGGTCCAGTCTCTCAGTTCACTCAGCTTCGGGCCGGAAGGTCTGCTGCTGGTCGCGGAACCGGCCACGGCCAGTGTGGTGGCGATCCAAACGGGTGATGCAGGACCCAAGACCGAGCGTCTCGCCAAGCCGGTGGCCGACATCGGCGCGCAGATCGCCGCCGGACTGGGGGCGAAAAAGGAGGACATCACGATCAAAGATCTCGCGGTGAATCCCGCCAGCGGGCGCATCTATCTCGGGGTGCAGCGTCGTCCTGACAACGCGGTGCTGATTGTCAGCGTCGGTGCCGATGGCAAGGTAGTTCCGCTGAATCTCGATCCGCTGGCCTGGGTGCGCATCACGCTGCCCGGCGGCACCGCCAGCAAGGTGACGAACATCACCGACGTGGCCTTCGACGGCACTCGCGTGTTTGCCACAGGCACCTGCAATGAAGAATTCGCCTCCCGCATCTTCACGATCCCTGTGCCGCTGAAAAACGGTGCCACGGCCAGTGTGTTCAGCGCGGAGACGTATCATGTGGCGCATCGCAAGTGGGAGACCAAGGCACCGATCCAGAGCTTCATTCCCTATCAATCAAAGGAGGGCACGTTTGTCGTGGGTGCGTTTGCCTGCACACCGGTGGCGAAGTTCAAGGTGGATGACATCCAAAGCGGGGCACAGGTCAAAGGCGTGAGCATGGTGGAACTCGGCAGTGGCAACCGGCCGCTGGATCTCTTCAGCTATTCGGACAAAAGCGGCAAGGAGTGGCTCGTGGTTCAGACGCAGCGCTTCAAGCAGAACGCCTTTGGCCCCAGCAAGATCTGGGCTGCACGCATCAGCATGGATTACCTCGACGCCAAGGCACCGGAGAAGACCAATGAAAACGCAGCTCGTCGCGATGAGAAGGAGTCCAAAGGCCCCGAGGGCATCGAAATCGTGGATTCGCTGTTCGGTGCCGTGCAGGTGGACAAGCTGAGCGATACCGAAGCCGTCGTGCTGCGCGACACCGAAGGCACGCTGAGCCTCGAAGTGGCAGCGCTGCCGTGAAACGCTGGCTCATCTTGCTCAGTCTCGTCTCCTCCGTCGCCTTTGCCGACGACGTGCGGGTGAATGAGGCTGGGCAGATCGAAGCCCGTGGCGGTGATGTGCGCGTGTTTCGTGGCGATGCCACCGAACCCTTATTTGGCAGCGTGGTGAAGGGGCGCGACAGCGTGGGCTTTGCCGCCGCATTACCATTGGTGCCGGGAGAAACTTACCGCGTCGAGTTTCAAACGGCAGACGGGAGCTGGAGCACGCAGCGGCTGAAATTTGCGCCCCCAGAGTCTGCTGCGCCGAGTGTGGGCATCGCGCCCTCTCCCACGGTGCTACCTGCCAATGCGCTGAAGCTCTACCTGCACTTCAGCCAGCCGATGGAGCAGGGGGTGTTTCTGGATCGCATCACGTTGGAGGGGCAGGACGGCAGCGTGGTTCACGGTGCTTTTCGTGAGACCGAGCTGTGGTCGCCCGATGGCAAACGGCTCACGCTCTGGCTGCATCCCGGACGGCAGAAGACCGGGGTGAACCTGAACACTGACGAAGGGCCGGTTTTGCAAGAGAACAGGCGGCACACGCTCAAGATAGCCGCCAACTGGCGCTCGACCTCAGGTGTTGCCTTGGGAAAGGAAATCGTATTTACGCTGGCCGCTGGGAGAGTGGATCACACCTGTCCCGATCCGCGGCTTTGGCAGGTCACTGTTCCAAAAGCGGGTGCGCGTGACCCGTTGGTGGTCACATTCGATGAACCACTGGATCCTGCGATGCTCGTTTCCTCATTGAAAGTGAAACGCGGTGTGGGTGAAATCGCAGGCGTGGTGACAGTCGCCCCGGATGCTCGCGCTTGGTCATTTACGCCAGCGGCGGGGTGGGAACGAGGCCCTCACACGCTCCGGATCGACCCGTTGCTCGAAGACCTTGCGGGAAACAACCTGCTCGGACCCTTTGAGGTGGATCGTGATGCGCCGGCGAAAGCGGCCAAGACGACTACGATGGCGTTTGAGGTGGGGCGTTAGGAATGCGCTAGAGCATTCAAGAAATAGAAGAACAGGTGTCTTTCATCAGGCGGCTGGTGGCGGCGTTGGGGCTGGATGAACTGGCTGCCAGCAGCGTGGTGGTGGGAGGGTGGGGCGCGCACTCCTCGCTCTGTGGAGGCATGATCTCCAGGTTCGCATTGCGCTGCTGCCAGGCTGCGCTGAGCTTATGGACGAGGGTGTCGATCTGGTTGATGTCCTTGGCATGGACCTGCAGCACGGGGATGCCGAAGCTCGAAAAAATGTCGTTTACCAGCTGGCGGTCGCGCGTTTTACGGCTGGCTTTGTCGGGGCTGTCGTCCTCGAATTCGATGGCCACCATGGGCAGCCAGTCTCCTTTGCGGTAGATGAGGAAGTCGATGTGGCGGTGGCAAATCTTCAGAAAGCCCGCAACGTTTTCAGAATGAAGGACTTCGCAGAGGCGCGGCTTGCACTGAATGTGGCAGCGCTGGACGGTGATGTTTTCGAGACAGGCGTGAAACAGAGCTTCGTCAGAAGTAAGAAGGGGATAGGGGGTGGGAGGTGTTTCAGGAGTGGAAAGTGTCGTATTAGCAGATGAAGGCTGCATATCTCATTAATTGTGAAATTTATGGAAATAATCAAACCGGGTTTGGTAAGAAGCATGTAAGAAGCCTTGAAGTGAGTCTTTTACGCCGAAAGCAATGTTCTATTGAACAGTTTGTTATTTGGGCGAGATTTGAGACCGCTAATGCCTGCACCCCACGCCACTTCTGAATCACAACCGCTCGTGGACTGGCTGTTTCTCGACCTGAACAGCTATTTTGCCAGCGTGGAGCAGCAGTTGCACCCCGAACTGCGCGGCAAGCCGATCGCCGTGGTGCCGGTGGATACGGACGCGACCTGTGCGATCGCAGCCAGCCATGAGGCGAAGAAGTTTGGGATCAAGACGGGCACGAACATCGGCGAGGCGCGGAGGCGCTGCCCGGATCTGATCACGGTGATGGCAGGGCACGATGTGTACGTGGATTTTCACCACAAGGTCATCGAGGAAGTGGAGCGGCATTTTCCGGTGCAGGTGATCTGCTCGATCGACGAGATGGCCTGCAAGCTGGACGCGCCGCGCCGTCGCCTGGATGTGGCGATGGATCTGGCCAGACGCATCAAGCAGGGGCTGCGGGAACGGGTGGGCGAGTGCATCACCTGCTCCATCGGTCTGGCGCCGAACCGCTTTCTGGCGAAGGTGGCCAGCGACATGCAGAAGCCGGACGGTCTGGTGGTGCTGCTGCCGGAAGAACTGCCGGGACGGCTGCTGGAACTGGAGTTGAGTGATCTGTGCGGGATCGGCCGCCGCATGGAGCCACGTCTGCATGCCTGCGGCATTCGTACCATGGAGGATCTGTGGGCTGCGGAACGCGAGACCCTGCACCGAGCTTGGGGCGGGGTAGGTGGAGACCGGTTCTGGCATGGACTCCATGGCGGAGCGACGGAGGATGACGTGCCGCCGGTGCACCGCACGATCGGGCACAGTCATGTGCTGGCCCCGGAACTGCGCACCCCACCGGCGGCGGGTATCGTGGCCCGCAGGCTGTTGTTGAAAGCAGCCAGCCGGCTGCGCCGCATGAAGTACCGCGCCAGGCATCTGCACCTGAGCGTGCGCACGGAGGACGGGCCGCGCTGTGAGGCGCAGGCGAAGTTTGATGAAGGATCAGACAGCATTGTGCTGGCACGGGTGCTGGCGGACCTATGGCTGCGGGTGATGAAACAGGCGCGCTGGCAGCGGGTGAAAAAGGTTTCTGTGACCTTGTTTGGCCTGGTGGCCGAGACTTGTCCGCAGCAGCTTGAACTTTTCGATTCCTCGAGTGAGTCGGCCCCGAAGGAGCAGCGCGAACATCTGAGCCGCGTGATGGATAAAATTAATCAAAAGTACGGCCGTGACTCCGTGGTGATCGGCTTCACCCCTGACACCGTGCGCACGTTTTCGGGCACCAAGATCGCCTTCACACGGATTCCTGACCGGGAAGAGTTCAAGGAGTAGAGCCCGCTGAGGCTGGACCACAAAAAAGCCGTGGGAGACTGGTGGCTCCCACGGCTGATCGTGAATAGGATGAGATCAAAGACCGATCACTTGGCAGAGAACAGGTCGCGACTGCGGCGGCGGGTGATGATCAGGCAACCGAGGCCAGCACTCAGAATGAGGAAGGCCGAGCCTGGCTCTGGAACTGCAGCGCATTCGCAGCCGCTCACGGAGACAAGGTAGTACGGGTCGCTGTTCACCGTCATCAGGCTGCCGCTGCCGTTGTGGGTGTCTGCACCCAGGGTGAAGCTGGAAACCTGGACATTGGGACCGATCAAGGCGTCCAGACTGAGTTTCCAAAGGTCCGTCATCGCGATCGGGTCGTTGCTGGTCAGCAGGCTCATGGCATTGTCAGCAATGATGTCTGCGGTTGAGAAGTTACCGAGCAGCAAGCCGCCGATGCCGTAGATGGAGACGGTCGGGGCCACCCGGCTGGGGTCGGCGTCGGTCGAGAATTCATTGAGGCCGAAGTGTCCCAAGGTGGCGGAGAGGCCATGACTGGAGACCAACTGGTTAAATGTAATGCTCAGGCCGGTGGAGGCTGCCTGAATGCCGGGGGCGTAGCTCGCATCGTATAGGCCGATGCCAAAATCGGTCAGTTGGTCGAGGGCGTTCGTATATCGGACACCGAAGCCACCTTGGAACTCATAGTTCACATTCGTGTTGGCCCCCAACGCAGTTCCGCCATCCAAGGTCAGGGGAGTGAGGTTTTGCAGCGCAGTGATGCTGTAGTTCTGGCCAGCCGGGGTAAACGGCTGATTCAGTTCAATGGTAGAAGCGAAACCAAGGCTGGTGAAAGCGAACAGCACGGCGGCCGACAGGGCCAAGCGTTGCGGCTGATGGGCAGAGGGTGGCGTTTTCATGGTTGAAAATAATAACACTATTGATTCTCAATATAGATTCACTGAACCTAAATGGATAACAGGTCAGAAACTATAATTGAAACAATTCTCTGTAAAGCGTTTCAGTTATGAAATTTTCAATTAGTTATGCTTAAAAGATTGGGTGGTCGAATTAAATGGGCGCATTATTGCAATTCATTTACAATAACTTACTCATTTATGACAACTGTGAATTAATCCTTACAACTCCTGTGGCAGGTCCATTCAGGAGTGTTTCACTCGCGGGTGCTCTCAGGTGCCATGGACACGGTTTTGAGGCAGTGTTGCTGTCCGGTCTGCGTGTATAGGAACGCGGAAAGTAGGTGCCCTATTCGACCAATAAGCGGATATTGTGGACGCAAGAAATTGCGAAAAATCTTCTGTCGGCCAGCTCTTTCAGGTGGTTGTCGGCGTCAGCTTGCCGAGAGCGCACATGCGCTGTTTGATGACTGCGTCAGACGTCAGAATCAGGGGGACTGCAGCGGCTTCTCATGCTTCACGTCATCGGTTTTGACGGAGTCATCATGAGCGGTGGACGGAAGTGGGGCTGCGAGCGGGATGGAAGTCTGGGGCGCGGGCGGTCCCATGATCTCCGGCGGAGTGGTGAAGGCTATCAACTGGGTGACGGTGGCAAAACGATAACCTCGAGCTGTGAGGTCATCCAGCGTTGCAGGCATGGCTGCGATGGTGGTCTCGTGGATGTCGTGACAGAGAATGATGGAGCCCGGACGCGTCTGGCTGTGAATGCTGTCATACACCTTCTGTGCGCTGCGCGGATGCTGCCAGTCCTGCGGGTCCACATCCCAGAGGATGGCCGGATAGCCGAAGGTTTTTTCGATGCGTGCACGTTGCGAGACGCCCACGGCACCGTAGGGCGGGCGGTACAGCAGTGGTGCGGTGCCGCAGGCTTTGAGGATGGCGTCATGCGTGCGGCGCAACTGGCTCTCCACACTTTGCTGCCCGAGCTGGGTGAAAAGCGGGTGTGACCAGCTGTGATTACCCACCTCATGCCCCTCCGTCACGATGCGACGCACCACGTCGGGAAAGGCTGCGGCATTTCTACCGACAAGGAAAAAGGTGGCATGGATGCCGCGCTGCTTGAGAATTTCCAGCAGACGTGGGGTGAGGACTGGATCCGGCCCGTCATCAAAGGTGATGGCGATAAGCGGCAGCGTCACCTCGCAGCGGTTATAGACGCTCTTGCGGTTGGCCGGCAGCACACGTGGCAATGTGACCGTGTCAGGCAGCGCGGGGGTAGGTTCATCCTCCACTGGCAGTGCGCGCCGCGTCTCAATCTTCAGCGGGGAGCCAGACCCCTGCGCGATGAGCGTGGTGGCAGTGCAGAGAAAAAGGGTGAACAGGTGCGGCAGAGACATGAGCACGTAAGATCCTACGCCACGATAGTTTTGACAACTGGGCATCACCGTTACTTTGCCGTCGTGGCTGCGTGCAAAGCTCCGGCTCAGAAGCGGTAGGTCACCGACAGGCGAAACATGCGCGGTTCGATGGGGTGCACATGCACGCCGTCCACTGGGGCTGCATCACTTTTAAGCTGGGAGGCATAGTAGTAGGCGACATCGTAGTCGCTGCGGTTGAGAAGGTTCAGACAATCCAGCGCGATCTCCAGATTTTTGTGACGGTAGCCCAGGCGGGCATTGACCTGCAACGACTCGCGCGTTTTGACGTCCACCACTGAATCCAAGGGGCGTGGTGCGAAGTAACGAGCACGCAACGAGCCGAAGAAGCCCTGGGTGCCCCCGAGCGTGATGCCCCCATTGAAGGTGTAGGGAATGGAGTTGGGGATCTTTTGGTTGGGGGGATCGGTGTTGACCAGGTGCGCGTCGGTCAGCGTAGCCTCAATATCGAGCATGACCCATTCCTCTGGACGCCAGTAGCTGGAAAGTTCGATGCCCTTGCGCATTGAGGCTGCTCCTGGCTCGGTGGTGCCGGCATCCCCCGTGTAGATCAGCTCCGAATCGCTGTGCAGCATCCAAAAGGAGAGTGTGTTCACCAGCTTGGGAATGGACTCGTTGCGAATGCCGATTTCGGCACCGTAGGTGCGCACCAGCGGATTGACCCGGTCTGCCGGGAGGCCCGTGTTAGGATCGGTGGTGATGTTCACACCGCGTGCGTCATTGCTGTGGAAGCCCATGCCGGCGTTTACATAGAACTCAGTCTTGGCCCAGGGGCCGAATACCATGCTCAGCTTCGGACTGACGATGCCCTTGGTCAGCGACCCTGCATTCTCCGGGAGGTTGCTCTTCTCCACGTTGAATTGAAACACGTCGCCGCGCAGACCGGGGATGATACGTAGCCAGCGCACGGGCTTGAGTTCAGCCTCCGCGTAGAGGCCGTAGGTGGACTGGGTGATGTCATCCTCCCGCACAGTGTTCCAGCGCTGACGCTGAGAAGTGTTGTAGAGACCGAGGCCGGTGATGATGTCGGTACGCAACTGCATGCCGAGTGTGAAACGCTGCTCCTGGCCCATGGCGTCGAAACGCCAGTCACGCGCGAGTTCGCCACCGAGAAACCAGCGATTGTCCTTTTGCTCAAACTGGTCACCCAGCGTGTCGCCACGCGCGAAGCTATCCATGAAGAAGGTGAAATTGGAAAACAGATCGAGGTCGTAAAAGCCCGCATAAGCATTGGCACGCGTGGTGGTGCGGCCTTCATTGCGCACCCAGTCGAACGACAGGCTGTAGCGCTGTGAATTGCCACCGTCGCTGGGATCCAAGTTCCCATAACGACCGATCACACCGCTGTCGACGGCACGCTGTGGCACCTGATCGGTGGACCTCCATTTGCCGTGATAGCCCATGAAGGTCAGGTTGATCTTGTCTCTGGCGTCCTCCCAGTGCCAGCGCAGGAAACCATTCAAGCGGGTGGCGTCTGAAGGCAGATCCCACGGGCCATTGTAGAACTGATGCTCCAAGGCCACGGTGAGCTGCCCGGCACCCGCTTGGATCGTATCCGCGATCAGCGTGCGCGTGTAATCGTATTCGCCCCAAGTGGTGGAGAGAATGCCCTGCGGCAGCGCATCCAGCAGCTTGAAGCGCGCCGCCCCGGTGGAGCTGAGATCTCCATGCTGCGCGTAGTAGGTGCCCTTCCAGTACTCAAGCTGACCAACCAGTTCTGGAATGATGAAGTTTGTGTCCGCATAGCCCTGTCCGTGCGCGTGGTTGCGCAGGTTCACCGGCATGCCATCAACGTAGATCGCAAAGTCGGTGCCATGATCGAGGTTCGTGCCGCGCAGGTAATACTGGTTCGCCTTGCCATCACCGCTGTGCTGCGTGGCGATGAAGCCTGGGATGCTCTCCATCAGCTCACCCCGGCGGGAGAAGGGCCGTGCCAGCAGTTCTTTCGCGCTGGTCTGGCCCTTTGAGGCCGAGGTGGCGATGCCGATGAGGCTCTCCGCCTTGCCCTCAATGACGACTTCGGGCATTTCGAGCGCCAATTCTTCAGCCATTGAACCGTCTCCTCCGGGTGCCTTTACCGCTGACTGGGCATGGCTCAGCAGGGGCATCAAGGCGATGCTGAGAAAAACTCTGGAGAGGCGGAAGGAGTGCATGAATTGGGCTGGGGTTGGCTTGTCTGGGACGATCTGCCGTTGGGCTTCCCACAAAATAGCCGCAGTTTTTTGCCCTTTGCCGCACGTCGCTGGTTCGCTATGGTGGCGCTCTCATGTCCGCCAAAATAACCCGCATTCTTCTTGCTGATGACCACGCCGTGGTCCGCAACGGTTTCCGCATGATCCTTGCCGCGCAGTGGGACATGGAAGTGGTGGGTGAGGCTGCTAATGGACGGGAGGCGGTGGAGAAAGCCATCAATCTGCAGCCGGATATTGTGGTCCTGGACGTGACGATGCCCGAGCTCAACGGCATTGAGGCGGCGCGGCAGATCACCAAAGCAGTACCAAAGGCGCGCATCCTGGCGCTCTCCATGCAAAAGGACTCCGTCTATGTGCGTGAAATGCTGCGTGCGGGAGCCAACGGCTATCTCTTAAAGGATAGCAACGAAAGCGATCTTCTCTCCGCCGTTCGGGCCGTCGCCAATGGCAAAGGATTTCTCAGTCCGGAGGTCAGCGACGCGGTGCTGGATGACTATCGCAAGCATGTCACCAACCCGATCGACCTGCTGTCACCACGGGAACGCGAGGTGCTGCAGATGATTTCGGAGAGCAAGACCAACAAGGAAATCGCCTCGGTGCTGAATTTGAGCGTGTACACCGTGGAGGCTCACCGGGGCCGCATCATGGAAAAGCTGAATCTACACTCCATTGGCGAACTGGTTCGCTTTTCGATTCGCAACGGTTTGATTGACTAAGTGTTCAGATCGTGTGGAAAGTTGAGCGTATTTTGTCATTGAAATCGAATTAAGAGCGGTTTGAACTGCTTCTCTGCCCACAAATTAGATTCTATTACTCCTACATGCCTGCCTCACCCTCGGTCTCACCTGCCACTTTTTTCAAAGATCTCTCCGCCGGCCTCGTTGTCTTCCTCGTTGCCCTTCCGCTTTGTTTGGGGGTGGCGTTGGCATCGAATGCGCCTCTCTTTTCGGGCATTGTGGCGGGGATCATCGGCGGCATCGTAGTCGGAGTTCTCAGCGGTTCCCAAACGAGTGTCGCCGGACCTGCGGCAGGTTTGACTGCCATTGTGGCGGCACAGATTACCAAGCTGGGAGCTTTTGATGTGTTCCTGCTGGCGGTGATGTTTGCAGGGGTGCTGCAGATCATTCTCGGTGTCTGCCGTGCCGGTTTCATTGCCGCGTTTTTCCCTTCGAGTGTGATCAAGGGCCTGCTGGCCGCCATCGGGGTCATTTTGATACTCAAACAAATCCCGCACGTTGTGGGGCACGACCCTGACCCGGAAGGAGACATGGGTTTCGAACAGCCCGACCATGAGAACACTTTCACTGAAATTTGGTCCGCGTTGTTTGACATCCAGCCGGGGGCCGCACTGGTGGGCGTGCTTTCCATTCTGCTGATGGTTTTTTGGGACAAGATCAAGCCTTTGAAAAATAGCGTGGTGCCGGCCCCTCTGGTGGTGGTGCTTTTCGGTGTGGGGCTCAGCATGTTGCTGAAGCAAGTGGGCGGCGGCGCATGGGTCATCGAAGCTTCTCACCTGGTGCAGGTTCCGGTGGCTAAAGACATCAACGCGTTCCTTGGCTTCCTTGTGTTTCCAAATTTTTCCGCGCTGGGCAATCCGGCCGTGTATGGCGCGGCATTCACCATCGCCATCGTCGCCAGCCTGGAGACTATGCTCAACCTTGAGGCGGTGGACAAGATCGATCCGCAGCAGCGCAGCAGTCCGCCCAACCGGGAGCTGATCGCACAGGGAATCGGCAATGTAACCGCAGGGCTGATCGGTGGTCTGCCCGTGACGAGCGTGATCGTGCGCAGCAGTGTGAACATCAATGCTGGCGGCAAAACCAAGCTCTCTACTTTTTTTCATGGCATTCTGCTGCTGGGCTGCGTTCTACTGGTGCCCGGCATGCTGAACCAGATCCCGCTTGCCGCGCTCGGAGCCATTCTGCTCATGACCGGGCTCAAGCTCGCAAGTCCCGCTCTGGTCAAACAGATGTGGACTGAAGGCAGGAACCAGTTCCTGCCCTTCATCATCACAGTCGTTGCCATTGTTCTGACAGATCTGCTGGTCGGCATCGTCATTGGTCTTGTCGTCAGCATCAGCTTTATTTTGCACAGCAACATGCGCCGTCCTCTGCGCAAGTTCATGGAGCAGCACATCACCGGCGACGTCCTGCGCATTGAGCTGGCCAATCAGGTGAGCTTTTTCAGCCGTGTGAAGCTCGAGGAAACCCTGCGCAGCGTTCCAAGCGGCGGGCATGTTCTCCTGGATGCGCGCAGCACGGACTACATTGACGCGGATATTTTAGACCTGATCCACGACTTTCAGCACAACACGGCGAAGGTGCACGGCATCAAACTCAGTCTGGCGGGATTCAAAGACAAATATCCCCAGCTCAAAGATCGCATTCAGTTTTTGGATTACAGCAGCCGCGACGTTCAAAGCAGTCTGACACCGGAACGTGTGCTGGAAATCTTCAAAGAGGGCAACCAGCGGTTCCGCGAAGGTAATCATCTCACACGTGACATTGGCCGTTTGGTCGATGCGACTTCCGCCGGTCAGTTCCCCATGGCAGTGGTGCTCAGCTGCATCGACTCGCGCACGCCTGCAGAACTCGTTTTCGACTTGAGCCTGGGGGATGTCTTCAGCGTGCGCATCGCGGGCAACATTGCGCGTGACAAGGTGCTGGGGAGTCTGGAGTACAGCTGTGCCGTGGCGGGTGCGAAGATGATTTTGGTCATGGGGCACACCTCCTGTGGTGCGGTCAATGCCGCCGTGGATCTAATTTGCAGCAATCAAACCGCCGCAGAAGCCACCGGCTGTGTGAATCTCGATTCGCTCGTCATTGAGATTCAAAAGTCGGTCGATCTCAAGTCCTGCAAGCGCGAGGGCGAATGGCTGGCCGGTGAGAAGGCGGCCTACGCCAATGAGGTCTCCCGCCGCAATGTGCTGCGAACCATGCGCAAGCTCACGGAGCGCAGCAGCACTTTGACAGGACTGGTGCAGGCCGGGAAACTGGTCATCGTCGGTGCTATGTACGACATCCAGACCGGCATGGTTACTTTCTTTCAGACCCAGGGCTCCAGCCACTCGTCACTGCCGATACCCATGGTCGAGACCGTTTAAGTTTCTATCCCGGCCGGCATGTCGTTCACTTTTCTGCGGATCACTGAACGTTACGTGCTGCGCGTGCTCGCGCTGGGATTCCTGCTGGTGATGGTGCTGCTGGGAACGGCGGGCCTCATCGCCGTACGGCAGAGCCAGGGCATTCGGCACGGGGTGGAGCAGATGGCGCGGGACCAGTTCCTCATCGCACGTTTGCGGCAGGATGTGCAGTCGGAGGAAAACACCATGACGGGGGTGCTGCATCAGTTCGCCCAGTTTGAGCTGAAGCGTGACGATCTGGTCAGGCTGTTGCAGGAGCTGGATGAAAGTGACCGTCAGGTTTCTCGACTGGGGCCGGAGGTGCGGTCCCTGGCGGATGCGGAACTGTGGGCGGATCTGGACAGGCGTGTCAAAGCTTTCACCCAGGAATCACACCGTCTGCTGGAAAGCCATGAACCGGTGCAGCGGGAAAAGCTTGAGACCCTGTTCCTGCATCACAGCCAGGTCGTCGAACTGGTCAACAAGCTCATCAAAAGCAGCTCCGAGCATCTGTCCAAGACCGAACACCAGTTGGAGCAGCAGTCGCAGGCTCTCAGTGATGACTCCACCTTGCTGCTGGGGGCCAGCACCGTCCTGGCCGCGATATGTGCTATCCTGACCATTGCCTTTGCCCGCAAGAGCATCCAGCGCATCCGCTGGCAGTCCGAGGAGCTCAGCCGCGTGTCCTGGCACATGCTTCAAACCCAGGAACAGGCCGCACGGCGGTTTTCTCATGAACTGCACGACGAACTGGGTCAGTCGCTGGCAGCCGTGCGCTCCAATCTGACCAAGGGTTCCACGCATGATCTGCCCTCTCTACGCGCCGACTGCCTGCATCTGGTGGATGAATCCATCGCCAATGTGCGCGAACTCTCGCATCTGCTACGGCCCGTCATTCTGGATGATTTTGGACTGGATGCCGGCCTGCGCTGGCTGGCGGAAAAATTTGGCCAGCGTACGCGTCTGAAAGTGGATTACGATTCTGACTTCTCGGGCCGGCTTGCAGATGAAACGGAAACACACCTCTTCCGCATCGCCCAGGAGGCTTTCACCAACATCGCCCGGCACTCGGAGGCTACTGAGGTGAAAGTCAGCCTCACGCATCGTGATCAAAACATCCTTCTCACCATTGAGGATAATGGCAAAGGCCTGCCCAATCACACCGGAGATATCATTTACAGTCCCAGCCTCGGGATGGTGGGCATGCGTGCGCGGGCGAGGCAGTCTGGTGGCGAGCTGACTGCCAGCAGTGTGATGCCGCAGGGACTTCGAATTGAGGTCGTGGTTCCGCTCCAGTCGCAGCCCGGTTGAGGCGGGGCAGGGTGCAAAAATGCAATGGTGATTCATGGCGCGCCGTCGCGTTTGAACCTTGGTGCAAAGAGTCTTCTTGCCGCCTCGACCGTGATGGAAGGGAAGCATAGGCTGTCTCCCATGTGAAGGGAGGGGAAAAGCAACCCCAGCAGTCCGTAGGGAGGCTGCTCCAGCTCGACTCGGCCTTCAATGCGATCAACCTCATCCGTTTGTACAGCACCCAGTTTTCGGGGAGTCCTGCCCAAGCATGTGATCGACATTCCCGATGCACTGCCACGAGAACGCTGGCTGCTCACGGCCTGTGTCGTCTTCCTTCTATTAGGCGGGTTTTTTCCCGGCTTCATCATTGGCTGGTGTGCAGAGATGGTCCATGACATCGAAAAAGCACTGGGCCTAGCTGCCGGAGCGCATCAGCCCTAAGCTTCTTCATTCCACCAGCGCAGCAGCATCTGCCTGGCTCGGTAAATGCGCCCTTCGGTGCCTCGCACGGAGCAGTTCAGCACTTTGGCGCATTCCTCGTGGCTCAGGCCTTCCATGGTGCTGAGCATTAGCGCCGTGCGCAGTTTTTCCGGCAGCAGTGCAAGACCACGTTCGAGTTTTTGCATCTCGCTCTGCCATTCCGCACTCGCATCCGGAGGATTCTGAGGGCAAGGCAGCGGTTGGTCGAGTTCGTTGATCGTTGTGGTGTTATCACGCTGGCGTGAAGCGCGCGATTTGGCACGGTCTCGGCACAGGTTCAGTGCGATCTGATACAACCATGTCGAAAGCTTTGCCCGGCCTTCGAACTCAGGCAGCGCCTGCCACGCACGCACAAAGGCATCCTGGCAGACTTCACGTGCATCCTCCACACAACGCAGCCAGCGGCAGCAAAAGCCAAACAGCTTTTCCTCATGCCGCCGTACGATCCACTCAAAAGCGGCCATGTCGCCCGCCTGTGCAGCACGCAGGTGCGCCGTCTCCGCTGCATCGTCAGCGGAGACTTCGGTCTGCGGCAGCAGCAGCGCATCAATCGCGGGTGAGGCTGTCATGCGTCCATTCCAGGAGTTTGGCGGCCTGTGCAGGTCGCAGGTAGCGCTTCATCACAAAAAAATGATCCAGCGTGGCTTTTTGAAGTGCGCCTTGGGCTTTGTTTAACCGTTCCAAGGCTGCATTCATTGCCGCTTCGTTCATCTTCGGATCACGAATGGTCTGGGCCAGTTCGACATCGGCCAGCTGAAGTTCGTCCTTCAATTTCATCCGAAGTTTTTCAAACTCCATTTCAAGAGGCTCCAGTTTCTCATGCTGCTCCGGCGTGATGTCGAGGTGCTCATGCATCCACGCATGCAGATCCGTCGGTGCGTGATCATGAGCGTGGCTTTCGCCATGGCGATGGAGCGTCCAGTCCGTGACCAGCCATGCAGTTCCCCCGGCCAAGGCAGCGGAGAAAAAAACCGAGATCAGCAGCCATTTCACCCTTGAGCTCATTGCGGTCCCCCTGAGCGAAACAGCTCCATGGTGGGTGGAGTGGTATGGGTGGTATCACGTGAAGCCAGGACCCAGCCGATCATGCTTGCAGTCACGATACCAGAGATGGCGGCCAGGATCAGCAGCCACTGCACAAACGAACGCCAGCGTCGTGCGCGGCCGTCATCAACCCGTACACGCGCCATGATTCCTTCCTCCAGTGCACTCGGCAGTGCCGCGGGGGGGGCGGTTGCAGCATGTTTGAGCATGCGACTTAGATCCGAATTGGTCATGACCTGCGATCTATGCACAAAGAATCGCTAATTTTGAATTATTTTCTCACATCATGGGTCTAAAACTTTAACAACCCCCGCAGGTCATGAACATCCAGCTCCAACTTCCCTTCCAGGGATGGAGGCGTGCCGAAGAGAGCTCAAAACACGGCTCAGGGGGATGTAAAACACCACGGATCGGACTCGCTCTGTCCAGTGGAGGTGCGCGCGGCCTGGCCCACGCTGGCGTGATTCAGGTGCTCGAAGAAGCGGGCATCCCGATCGCCGCCATCGCCGGCTGCAGCATGGGAGCTTACGTGGGTTCCCTGTGGGCCTCCGGCCTCAACGGCGCGCAGTTGGAGGAACGTGCGCAGGAGATTAAAGACCGCGCGACACTGAAAGCGCTGATGGATTACAACATCCCGCCCTCGGAAGGACTGATTCGTGGCGAAAAACTGCGCAAGCATCTCGAACGCGATCTGGGTGACAAGACCTTTGCAGACCTAGACAAACCGTTGATCGTCATTGCCACCGATCTGGACCGCCTCACCCCGCACGTCTTCGATTCCGGCAACGTTTCTCATGCAGTGCATGCCAGTTCGGCCATACCTGCCGTGTGTGCTCCCGTCAGTCTGAATGGTCGGCGTTACACCGACGGTGGCGCCTCGGAGCCCCTCCCGGTGACAATCCTCAAAAAACGCTACCACCTGGATGCCGTCATTGCGGTGAACGTCATGCCTGCACCGGACGATTTTGAGTCCAAGAGCGAACGTGTTTTCATGCCGGACGACAAACCTGCATTCCGAGTTTTTTCACGCATGTTCCGCAGCTTCTGGCAGAAGATCAACCTGCTCGCCTATGGGAACGTGCTGGACACTTTCCGCCGGGCTTTGATGGCGGCACAGCTGCATCTCATCGCTAAAGAGGAGGCCGCTGCCGATGTGGTGATCCATCCGCGCTTTGTCACCTCGACGTGGCATGACTTTGAAAATTTTGGGCAATACCTGCAGGCCGGTCGTGACGCCGCAACCGCCGCGCTGCCTGCCATCCGTGCCCTGTTACAGACCGAAACCAACCTCAACCAGGAGACTATCAGCCATGAAATTGCTCCAACACATTCCCGATTGGAACTCCACGCCGCCTGAGACATGGCGCGAGTGGCAGCTCACGCAGTTGCGTGAGTATTTGAACCGCCGCGTCATACCCTTCAGCGCGCATTACCACCGTGTTTTTGAAGAGCACGACATCCATCCGCTTGATATCAAGTCGTATGCGGATTGGAGCCACGTGCCGTTCACTTCGAAGAAGGATCTCGCCAACCCGCGTGACTTTGTCCTCGTGCCAGATGAGGCGGTGCTCCGTCGTGAACCCGGCATGATATTCACCGCGCTGCTGCATGGTCGTGCTGCCGCGAAAGAGAAGGCTGAAGCTGAATTCCGCCCGATCCTGCTCACCAGCACCACGGGGCGCTCAGCGGATCCCGTGCCGTTTCTCTACACCAAGCACGACCTGCACAATCTCGACATCAGCGGCAGCCGCTTGATGCTCGCAGGGCGGTCGCAGCGGGATTTTAAACACGTCAATCTCTTCCCTTATGCGCCCCATCTTGCCTTCTGGCTGGCGCATCACGCGGGGCTTGGCTTTGGCACCTTCATGCTGAGCACCGGTGGCGGCAAGACCCTCGGCACGGAGGGGAACATCAAGCTCATCGACAAAATCCAGCCGGACATTCTTATCGGCATGCCCACCTTCATTTACCATGTGCTGCGTGAGGCTTATGAAACCGGCAGGAAATGGCCCAATTTGAAACGGCTCGTCCTTGGCGGCGAAAAAGTCGCCGACGGCCTGCGTGCCCGCCTGCACGATCTCGCCACTCAGTTAGGCAGCCCCGATGCCCACGTCATGGCCACCTATGGCTTCACCGAAGCGAAAATGGCTTTCCCTGAATGCGTTGGCCAGTCGCACGAGGCTACTGGCTATCACTTGAGTCCTGACCTTGGATTGGTGGAACTGATCAACCCTGAAACGGGGGAGGTGGTTCCCGATGGCCAGCCCGGCGAGATCGTCTTCACCCCGCTCAATACGCGTGGCACCGTCGTGCTGCGCTATCGCACGGGAGACATCGCCGAAGGTGGGCTGACTTGGGAAAAGTGCCCCAACTGTGGCCGCACCTGTCCGCGTCTGCTGGGCCCTATCTCACGTGTGAGTGAAGTGCGTGAGCTGCACATCGACAAGCTGAAGGGCACGCTGGTGAATTTCAACATGCTCGAACATCTGCTGGATGATCAAAAAGGCATCGCCGCTTGGCAGATCGAATTGCGCAAGCGCCATGATGACCCGCTCGAAATGGACGAGGTGCATCTGCACCTCACCGCCGAGCCCGGGGTGCGCGAATCCGAACTCGAACTCGCCGTCTCCCGCCGCTTCCACGAAGCCACGGAGATCACGCCGAACGGCCTTCACTTTCATTCACTTTCTGAACTCCGCGATCAACTCGGCGTCGGCCGCCTTCTGAAGGAGGAGAAAATCGTCGATCATCGCCCCAAAGCCCAACCCGCCACAGCCAATGTGGCACTCAGCTCCTAACGCCATGAAAACTCCCTCTCTTGTCATTGTCGCCGCTGCCCGCACACCCTTTTCGCGCGCAGGAACCGATCTCGCACATCTCGATGCGGTTGAACTGGGGCGTCATGCCGTCTCGGCGCTGCTCACCCGCACTGGCATCGACCCGATGCTGGTGGACGAAACCATCCTCGGCTGTGTTGGCCAGCCACCGGAGGCGATGAACATCGCCCGCGTCATCGCGTTGCGCGCGGGTTTGCCGGAATCGAAACCCGCCATGACCGTGCACCGCAACTGTGCCTCCGGCCTGGAGGCGCTGACGCTCGCACATGCGAAGATGTGTGCAGGACAGGGCGAGGTCTTCGTGGTCGGTGGGACGGAAAGCATGAGCAACATGCCGTTCTATTTCTCACGGCCTGCGGTGGAAAAATTCACCGCCATGAGTCGCGCGCGTGACTTCACAGGCCGGGCGAAAGCCGCGCTGCATTTCCGTCCGGCTGATTTTGCTCCTGTCATCGGCCTGAAGCTTGGCCTGACGGACCCTGTTTCGAGTTTGAACATGGGGCAGACCGCCGAGGTGCTGTCGCGTGAGTTTGGCATCACCCGTGACATGCAGGACGCCTTTGCCATGCGCAGTCATTTGTGCGCCACGCAGGCGAATCACCTGCTCAATCAGGAAATCGCACCGGTGCTTGGTCACAACGTCGTCGCGACGGACAATGGCATCCGTGCCGACTCCAGCCTGGAAAAGCTTGGCAAACTCAAGCCGCTTTTTGACACGGTCACTGGCACTGTAACCGCAGGCAACTCCAGCCAGATCACCGATGGCGCGGTGGCCTTGCTCGTCGCCACCGAGGAAGCCGCTGCGGCGCACAACTGGAAGCCTCTGGGCCGCCTGGTCAGTTACGCTGCCACCGGCTGTGATCCCGCACGCATGGGCCTTGGCCCGGTGCGTGCGCTGGATGCCGCACTTCATCGCAGCGGGTGGAAACTGGATGATGCGGATGTCTTTGAAATCAACGAAGCCTTCGCCTCCCAGGTGCTGGCAGTCATGAAATGCCTCTCCGATCCCGCCAGCGCCCGCCGCGCGGGACTGGAGGCTCCGCTGGGTGAGCTCGACCCCGCGAAGATCAATGCCTGCGGCGGAGCCATCGCCCTGGGCCACCCCGTAGGAGCCACCGGTGCACGTCTGGTGCAAACCGCGCTGAACCAACTCCATGCCAACGACGGCAAGCGCGCCGTCATCAGCCTTTGCGTCGGAGGCGGGCAAGGCATGGCGGCCTGCCTCGAAGCATTATGAATTTAAAACAGAACATTCTCATCCAACTCAAAGCCATGAAAACTTTACTCAACTGCCCTTCGATCATCCACGATCCGCCTCATGTCCTGGAAGACATCATCCACGGTCATCCGATGCCGCCGAAACATTTTCGGCTCGATGTCGATCACGATGGCATCGCATGGATCACTTTTGATTCACCCAAATCATCCGCCAATGTCTGGAACGAGGAGACTCTGCGTGAGTTTAACCATCTTCTTGAAAAAATCGAACACGACACCCGTGTTAAAGCCTTGGTGCTCAAGAGCGCCAAGGAGCGCATCTTCATTGCAGGTGCTGACATCAAAGCCATTCGCAGCATGCAGCATGTCCGGGTGAATGATCTCATCTGGCTCGGACAGGCCGTGTTTGACCGTCTGGCCCGTCTGCGCATTCCAAAGGTTGCTGCGATCAACGGTGCCTGCATGGGTGGCGGATTTGAAGTCACTCTGGCCTGCGACTGGCGCATCGCCAGCGATCACGAAAGCACCAAGATCGGCCTGCCGGAGACCCAACTGGGCATTCTGCCTGCCTGGGGCGGCTCCACGCGGTTGTCACGACTCGTCGGTGTGCGCAAGGCGCTCGACCTCATCACCACCGGCAAGCTTCTCAATGCCAGTGCCGCGAAACGTGCGGGACTCGTCAGCCACGTGGTGGCGGCGGAGCGTCTGGATGCGCTGGCTTGCCGCCTTGTGCATGAAAAACGCCCGGGTTTGCGGTTCCGGTTTGAAAATCTTTTCTCGGCGGTCATCGGTCATATGGCGAAACGCAAGGTGCTCGAAAAGACTCGCGGGCTCTATCCTTCCATCACGAAGGCCGTTGAGGTCGTTACCCATGCAGTTCATGGCGAGATTGAGCAGGGTTTGCTGCTTGAGCGCAACGCCGTGGCCGAACTGATCAAGGGTCGCGATTCGGCGAGGTTGATTGACCTTTTCTTTAAGCGCGAAGAAGCCAATAAACGCCCTGCCACTGGCGGGACGGCATTGCCCATTCACGACGCCACCGTCATCGGTGCGGGGGTGATGGGGGCTGGAATTGCGCACATACTCGCTTCGCGTGGCATCCGTGTGCTAATGACGGACGTCACCAACGACAGCCTCGCGCGTGGACTGGAACGGATTCATGGCCTCGTTTCAGACGCCACGCGTCGAAGGCTGGTGACCAAGGTTCAGGGCCGGGACACGCTGGACCGCATCAGCACGACGCATGTGCCGGTGCCGATGAACCGGCACCATCTGGTGATTGAAGCTGCAACGGAGAGCATGGAGTTGAAGAAGAAGATCTTCGCTGACCTGGCTGCGCGTGTCTCGACCGACACCATTCTCGCCACGAACACCAGCGCGTTATCTGTGTCGGATTTGGCAAAAACGGTGCCGAATCCGGAGCGGGTCATTGGCCTGCATTTCTTCAATCCGGTGCATCGGATGCCGCTGGTGGAGATTATTACGCTGCCGGAAACTTCACCGGATGTGCTCGCCACGGTGGTCAGTTTTGTGCAAAAAATTGGCAAGACGCCGGTGGTTGTTAAAGACAGTCCGGGATTTCTTGTGAACCGTATTTTGGTGCCCTACCTGATGGAGGCGGTGCGCCTGCATGAGAGTGGGATTCCGCTGAAGGACATTGATGATGCGATGCTGGAATTTGGGATGCCGATGGGGCCGATGCGCCTGCTGGATGAAATTGGTCTCGATGTGGCAGCGCATGTGGCCAAGACGCTGGCCGGTGCTTTCCCGGATCGTTTTCCGCACACCGATGCTCTGGACAAGATGGTCAGCGCGGGGCACCTCGGCAAGAAAACCGGGCAGGGCTTTTATCGATATGAGAACGGCAAGGAGATTGTGCCTGCGACTCATTCTGACCTGCCGAGACATGAAAGCATTCAGACCAACCTTGCGCTGCTCATCAGTCAGGAGGCGATGCGGTGTCTCAAGGAGGGCATCGCCCGCAGCGCGGATGACATCGATCTGGCCATGGTGCTCGGCACCGGCTACCCGCCGTTTCGCGGCGGCCCCATCACTTTCGCCCGGGATACGGGCATCATAGACTATTAATCAACCCTCAACTGGAGAACCAAGCCATGAAAACTACTCTGGAAGAATCCAAACCCGAAGCCAGGACGCACATCGACACCTCCCGCATGAATGCGGGGCAGCGTGCAGCGCTCGAAATGGCGGAAGCCGCGCGCGATGAGCGTCGCAACACCGGACTCGCCGCCGGTATCTTTTTCGGCGAACCGGATTTCGACAAACTGCTGCCGTTTCCGAAACAAAGCGGAGAAGACCACGATCAGGGTGATGCGTTTCTGCATCGGCTTGAGAGCGTGCTTGATCGATATGCTGATCCCGATGAGATCGACGCCACGGGCGAGATTCCTGACGAGCTGCTGAACGAGCTGGCGCGGATTGGTGCCTTCGGCATCAAGATCCCGGTCAGATATGGGGGGCTTGGGCTGTCGCAGACGAATTATTCGCGGGCGGCCATGCTGCTCGGCAGCCGTTGCGGCAATCTGGCGGCACTGTTGTCTGCGCATCAGTCCATTGGTGCGCCGCAGCCTCTCATTCTTTTTGGGACTGAGGAACAGAAAGCTAAATACCTGCCGCGTTGTGCCAAGGGTGAGATCAGCGCCTTTGCGCTGACGGAAAACGAAGTGGGGTCCGATCCTGCAAGGATGAAGACTGAGGCGAAACTGGATGAGGATGGTGCGAACTATGTCCTCAATGGTGAGAAGCTGTGGTGCACGAATGGCACGAAGGCTGGGATGATCGTGGTGATGGCGAAAACGCCCACGGCGGCGAAGCCGCATGCCACGACGGCGTTCCTTGTGGAGACGAGCTGGCCGGGAGTTGAGGTGATGCACCGGTGCCGCTTCATGGGGCTGAAGGCGCTCTACAATGGGGTCATCCGGTTTGAGAATGTGGTCGTGCCGGCGGCGAATGTGCTGGGCGGCGTGGGGCGTGGTCTCAAAGTGGCGCTGACGACTTTGAACACGGGGCGCATCACTCTGCCTGCCGCCTGCACGGGCCTGTCGCAGCGCTGTTTGGAAATCAGCACGCGCTGGGCGCGCTCGCGTGAGCAGTGGGGGCAGCCGATTGGGCGTCACGCTGCGGTTGCGGATAAGCTTAGCCGGATGGCGGCGGACACCTTCGCGATGGAAAGTATCGTGCGCTATGTCTCGGCCATGGTGGATCGAGACAAGCATGCGGATGTCCGTCTCGAAGCCGCCATTGGCAAGCTTTGGGGCAGCGAAAAGTCCTGGCGCATCATGGATGACACGATGCAGATGCGAGGGGGGCGAGGGTTTGAAACCGCGGCATCGCTTAAAGCCCGTGGAGATGTGCCGGAACCGGTCGAACGACTGTTCCGCGACTCACGCATCAACACGATCTTTGAAGGCAGCAGTGAGATCATGCGGCTCTTCATCGCGCGTGAGGCGCTGGAACCGCATCTCAATCTTGGGGGAGACGCGGTTCCAGCGCCTCACGCGCGA
>DLGZ01000007.1 GCA_002482965.1 Verrucomicrobiaceae bacterium UBA7681
AGAGGTGCTTGTTGTGACGCTAACTGAATAGGTGGAGAACAGCGGGATTTATCTCGCCGTAGGGGGAAGACTTTTTCAGTGACGGAAAGACCTCCAATAACCTCTTTTCTAATCATGACGTTCTTCATCCACGGTCACAAGTATGTGACTGTTTGGACTGCCCGGTCCAACTTCGAATACTCAGAACTCCGGCAGATTCTCCAGGTTGTCAGATTCTTTTCCGTTGTCTTTTGTTTTAACGTATTCGGTGCCGCTAATTTTTATGATGTAGACGGACTGGCCTTTGTTCCATTTGCCGCTTGTGTCCTTGATTATCGTAACAAACGTAGTTCCATTATGAATCGCATCAATAACTGACTGCCTTGTATAATCGGTCGGCGCACCGATTGTGTCGCCCTTGTCTTCATGAATTCTGAGCTTCACGATGTGCTTATGCTCGGTGTTATACTGGACTGCTGATATGCCGTAATCTGCCCATTTGCTCATATTGTTGCGTTGTTTAAGTTCTCTAACGAAAAATCTGCGTTTTGCTAACAACGATTCTAGCCATACTTTTATTAGGAGATACCGAAAATCCAAGTTGAATACGCAAACGGAGGAGTTGGAGATCGATGGCTACGCAGATCGTCAGGACCTCCGGGTGAGCCTCTTGAAGAAAGCCAGGAAAGAGGGGGGGGGCGCATCTCCCTGGGAACTGATGCTCACGCTCCCTCCCAGCTCGCCTACATGGAACTGAGCCTGGCTGCAGCGTGTTTGGCGAAGATCCCGGCCGACAGGATTCTGAACTTCATGCCGGTCAAAGAACTGCTGGGATGGGTCGATGAGGTGCGAGGACGTTTAGTATAGCGATATTGGCTTTTTATCACAGGCGGAAAACCCCTGAGTTTCCCTCAACGATCAGAGGGCCTTAAAGTCAATTCGTCAGAGCAGCCGCAACGCACAGAAGCCCTTCACGGGTTGCTGGATATGCGTGTAGGGTTGTCGTAGTGAGAGGGAAGCTCTTTCCTCTTCGAGGCGGAGCTTTTCTATAAACGTATTCCGTTAATGCAAATGAGTCCTAATCGCAGGAAGGTGAAAGAATGCCATA
Source organism: Verrucomicrobiaceae bacterium UBA7681 (assembly GCA_002482965.1). GTDB lineage: Bacteria > Verrucomicrobiota > Verrucomicrobiia > Verrucomicrobiales > Verrucomicrobiaceae > Prosthecobacter. Next base: position 1,088 of record DLGZ01000007.1, read on the forward strand.
ATTGCGTGGCAATGGTTGCATAAAGGTCTAACTCAAGTACCGCATATGCCTAAAACCAGCACAGAAATCGAAATTGGCAATCTCGTCATTAAGTTTGGCGACGCATACAACCTATTGGACTTGCTTTCCGAAGTCGTGATGCCTGCCTTCTTTGACGCCACATTGATACGGACCCATAGCGAAACCTCCTACCTATTCTATAAGCCGGAGTTGCTGGAAGTGGAAGGCGAGCCTTTGATCGCAGGAAGGTTGGTGAAAGACACCGTTCTGGAGAGGGAACAACTGCTCAAGGACGGTGAGCTTCGGGAAGCCTCGGGGACACTGCCTTCATCACCGTCATCTCTGTTTGTTCTTCTTCTCGGCTGTCATCGTCTGCTGTTTGTTCGGCAGCACCGGGGTTCGCCGACACTGGACAACTTCCGGACGACATTGTCGCGCTTCCTCAAAAAATGCCATCGTGCGTTTCTGGAGTCCAAAGCGAAACAAAATGATCCAGAAAGTGGAGAGAAACCGAAGATGAGAGAACTCGTGAGGATGTTTCCCTATCCGCATGTGGACTTGACTCCGTTGGGGTCCCACGAGTCTATTCAAACCTTCATTCAAAAGTTCAAGAGAATCGATACGGTGACGGCGAAACTTCTGGAGACCAACAGCGAAATCGACAACGATGGAATGTTCAAATCCCTGCGGGCCTCCCAAAAGCGAATGCGAAGTGTCAGAACGAGTCTGCACTATGAGAACAAAAAGCAGGGCCTGAACCCATCGGAAACCGAGAAGCAGCTCATCGCTCTTTCGAAGCAGGGAAACCACGACATGAGGGTGACGGGAGTTGATTCAAGCGGTGAGAAACTCGAAGGCAATAACGATAGCTTTAAGGTGAAGATCCCGATAGCAGATCTGCCGGAAGACCTTTCAGAAGCGGCAGCGGTGCTTCACGAACGTTTCCTTGGATTGAAGAAAAACAAAATCATAACAGTTCCAGATAGTGATCCTACTGCCCTGCAGAAAGCTAGAGCAGTTCGTCGAAAAATCACGTCATGAATCTGCCACGTCTAAAGCACGAAAGTCTGCTGAAGGAAAAGAACCTTTGGCAGATTTACCGTGCTTCGTGGACGATTCCAGACAGCAAGTTCAATTGGATCGCAGGCCTCAGTTCGATGGCATTGTTTGGTTTTTACGCCACCACTGCGCAGAATGTGGTCGGGATGCATGGGCTATTGATGAAGCTCGCGGAGATCGGCTTCAGCTCAGCTGTGTCTTTATTGGGTTTCCTTATCGCAGGGTTCACCATCTTTGGCAGCCTCACGAATCCCAAACTACTCCTGACCATGCTGAGATTCCAGGAGAAGAGAAGCCGCTTGTCCTACCTTAAGTACAATTTCTTCACACTCATCCGAACGTTCATTTACTTCCTCGTTTTCGCTGCTTTTCAGCTCATTGTGATCGTTGTCGGGCAGCGGGATGGGCTGGTCTCCGAGATCGCCATTTGGCTGCCATCTTTTCAACCTTTGTTGCGCCCGTTGTTACGCTTCACGTTCCTCGTTAGCACGGTTCTCTGGACGGTGTCTTTCCTCCAGCTCAAGTCATTCGTATTTAACGTCCATCACTTCGTGTTCACGATGATCAAATTTGACGCCGTGGAGCACAACGATCAACTTCAGGCCGACAAAAGCGACGATCAAGTCGAGGAAGAGAGCCAATAAAGTTAGCGATTAGCAGGAATGGGGCTATCAAGTGGGCAGTGAGTGAGCGTCTGAAGCCCTTGAGCAGGTGAAGGTTTCCAGCCCGATGTCGTCCAAGCCATCCATGAAGCTGATTATGGTCCTCCTGTTTCCTATCCACGCCTTTGCTGATCCTGCCTCCACTCTCGCTGGTAAAAATGCCACGCTGAGAGACGAGAAAGGCAGATCCTCGACCACATCAGGGACCACGACCACCTTCAGAGATGCCCAGGGAAGAACCACAGGAACAGCCTCACAATCGGAAGCCGCCAAGACGACCTTCCGGGATGCACAGGGGAAAACGACAGGGAGTTCAAGCACCAACGGAACAACTACCACAAGCCGAGATGCCCAAGGACGAATCAGTTCCAAGGCATCAACATCATCCTCTGGATTGACCACCTACCGCGACTCATCTGGAAAAATGACCGGCACCAGCACTGTCAGAGGCACCACCATCACCTTCAGAGATTCATCGGGACGGCTGACAGGAACTGGGAGCGTGAAGGACTAAAGACGGTCAAGGAGACGATGCTGGTTCATTGTGGCCTTGAGGTGGTCGATATCGGGGAATGTGTGTATGGATTTCACAGTAATGGGAATTCTCGCGCCACAGGATTAGGGATCGGTACCTTTCGTTTTTCGACTATTGCTGAAGGAATTTCATTCTGGAACCAGCGACGGGAAGCCAGTTTTCTCAAAGGTGCGAGGGTCATGTGTAAACGACAGACTCCGAGCCTTTTCCTACACCCACAAGGACACGGTTGTTTGTTCGCCAAGCGCTTTTTCATCCCTAATAGACGAAGAGCATCCATTGTTTGCTGGTGAGTGCTTAAGCCGAAAATGTCAGCGTAATCGTCCAGCTTGCCGGGATTACCGTGTCGAAGCTCGTCGAAAACCATAGCGCCGCCATTATTGAGTATGTGGGAGACGGCGAAAAGATATGGAATCAAACAACTGTGGGTGAATCCGCACAGTGTTGGATTTCGGGCGAGCTTTTCGCGCAATCGAAGCGGTGATCCCAAGCATAATGTCCGGTCGGGATTGACGTGAAACTCGCCGGCACAAGGAATGCGTTTGCCGGTCTCGGTGACCGAAGGAACCAATTCTGGAAACCCGGCGGGAATGTCGATCTGTAGAAGAAAGCTGTCAGTAACCGTTCCAACTTCAGCGTATGTCGCAGTGAAGTTAAAATGTCCTGACAGCGTTAGAGTGTCGCCGCAAATCGGCTCTAACCTCATCTGTGGATAATCAGAGAGGAATTCCTGCAAATCTGGAACACGTTTGTGCTGCATTCACACTCAGGCTCTCCATGGTCTTGCCGGGGCCTCACTGATGACATGGGCTTTTGGTGTGGTGATGAACGATGGAAATCCGACGCCCAATTTGTCTTTGAGCGTCTCCTCACCTACCTCCACCGCAAACCTCCCCTTCGCTTGCTCAACCAGGAATCGAGGATCAATGGAATTCTTGATTGCTTGGAAATCTGTCCTGGCCTGAGACAACCAACCCCAGAAGTTATCCTCTAAGCGGAGATGTTGATACTTCGGCATGCTCCATTTGTCGGCGAAGTCTTCCTGAAGCGGATTAACCGGATTCGGCACTCTGGGTGTTGTTTGACGAACAAAGTCGCCCATTCGTAGCAGGATGCCTTCAAGCGCTTGCGCCAGATCGTCTTCGCCATTGTAGGCATGGGCCGCCAGCGTTGTGATAATGATTGAGATCGGCTTGTAGTCACTGTGGCGAGCATACATCACATCACGGTGGCGCTTGAGCAGCTGAATACATCGCTGCAACGGAGTCTTTCGTTCGGCGGTCGGTATTGGAGCGATTTCGGCGGCCTTTTTTTCCAAAAGCACTCGCGATAGCTCCATTCGTGATTCGAACCAAAGTGCATACCCTTCGGAATTGCTCACTTTCCAAGAACGGCTTATTCGCTCGTAATCCTCATGGCGATTGTCGGTTATTGCTCCGGCATGCGCAGCTACATTCGACGCTAATTGATCGGAGGATCCTGATTCAAAGACAGCCTGTTTGATAAACGAACGTGATTGATCATCTTGAGGAACCGATGGCACTGCATCAAGGTGGAAACGAAGCTTGTCTTCATAAGACAGTCTCCAACAGCGATGCATCTCTTCCAACTTCTGCTGAATTTGGCGGAAGGCTCGGTACGCTTCCAGGTCGTCGCCCACCAAGTCCTTCAGGAACTTCTGCGTGTGTGTATCTTTCGTAATGCCCTTCATGAGACGAGTGCCCATGTCGAGATCGTATTCATCGTTCGGTCCCAAAGGACGAATCACTGTTCCAAGCCGAAATGAGCCTTGGGGATAAATCGATGGCGAGTAGATTGAGCACTTCGATTCAGTTCTCCCGAACCAATCGCCCAGGTCTTTATACCTTTGCTTCGCTTTCTCATAAGCGGAAGGGGGGATGTCAATAGTGTCGAGGATAGACTCGAGGATTATGTTTTTGTTGTGTGTCCTCATAAATTTGGATCGCCAATTTTGATCGCCTGCACGAAGCCGCCGAGTTTGTGGTTTTGATCGTAGATCATCCATGGAATGTCGGCCCGGGGCATTCGCACTCGGCCTAACTCGACAGCACATGAGACGGGCATGGCGGGGAATATGGCAATGTGTGGTGCTGCAGGGTGAGCCGCGTTGATCTCGGTAATCACCTTGCGCACCTGATCACGGAACATAGACAATTGCGCTTCCGAGCAGATTACGCCATTGTGACATTGGTCCACAGTAATCTCCCATATCGCGTGGTCAGCACCGATCGCCTTTGTGATGCGGTCATGCGTGATCTTGCCGCTAAGCGAGAAGGCCAGCGCCGGCTGTCTTCCTCCAGCAGTGGGACGGTTGGTCACGAACTGGAATCCATCTGGATGTTCTTTCCATTTCCAATTTGGTGATGGCTCGCGATGCAGTTGATAAACATTTACTGGAACCTTGTCCGTCAACAAAGCGCCAAGTAATATAAGCAACGGCTGATCGGCTCGTGCGAAGACGGAAAAATGATTCGGTTTGGCCTCGTCAATTCGAGTTCTTATTTCTCGCTCAAACTTGGCGCGTAGATGCGCTTCTTCGGTCACCCAGAATCCGGATGTTTTGTCCTCGTGCTCGCACTTGAGTGTCAAGTCTATGGCGCGTGATTCCGCAGGGTTCCAGTTTGGGAACATTGCTGTCATCGCCGATGCTGGATCAAGCGGGGAATGTTCTTCGCCGATCTTGCCACCATAGAGCAACACATGTGATCGTTTGCTGGGATTAATTCCAGTGACCATTTCAACACGATCCTCATGCTTGCGCTTCCATTTCCGGAGTAGTTCCGCGGAGTAGCGCAGACCTTCTTTGTCTTCATCGATCAGCTTATGGCACTTGCGGCAAACAAGGATCAAGTTTTCTGCACTGTTGAGGTCCTTCGAGCTTCCCCAAAAGCCCCGCCAGCCACGTGGACCATCCTCCGAGAATGAATAGATGTGAGCCATTTCTGCCGCATTCACCGGCTCTTGCGTCACCGAAGACCGATAAATGATTTCATTGCAGTCGTCGAACTGGCAGCGCCCTGCGGCGCGTGCCCAGAGAACCCGTTCAACCTTGTTGTCTATGGCGCGAGTGATGTGGTTTACTGTTTTCTTCTGGCTCATTGCTCGCCCTCTCTGGTGTGAAGTTTGACCCGCAGCTTCCCCGTCAGGTGGCGATGCATCAGGTCGCGACTGAACTTTCAAAATCTCCCGAACTTCTTCCCTCTATCTGATCAGTCGTCGGATAGGGGATAATGCTGATCGTTGTATCAGGGGCAAGGGATTTGTGCGAAAAATGCTGTGCATTCGAACAGGAAACGCATCGACATATCATGTTTCGATGATGGGAAGGCAAAGATTGGCTTACTTTACCAGCCATCTCGAATTCTGTTGCGGCTTTGCTCAATATCTTCAATGCGGTTGCGACCTTTCAAAGTTCAAGACGCCTTCTTCAACCCACCCTTCAACAAAGCACCAATCCCAGGCAGAACTGAAGCCTCCCTGTCGGTGTAGAACTTCGAGGTGATGGTCGGGTTGGCATATCTCAGGAGGAGTTGGACTGCGTGCATAGTCAACCATGGTTTACAGCTCATGAAAAGTGCAGTGGCTTCGCAATCTCCTCCTGCAGCCTTTTCCAGTGGGCCTTGACCTGTTTCTTTGTGCCAGGGTCGTTCATGATCCTGGCGGCATCAAAAGCGTAGCTGATGAAATTGCGCCTCTCTTCCGTTGGTCAAGACGCCTTCGAGAGCCCCGACTCCAGCAGAGACCCAATCCCTGGAAGCGTCGTGGCTGTCCTGTCCGAGTAAAACTTCGAAGTGATCGTCGGGCTGGTGTGTCTCAGAAGGCGTTGTGCAGCGTGGATGCCGAACTTGTTGGTCATGAGGGCTCCAATGGATTTCCGCAGGGCATGAACAGGTTTGGCATCGGCTTCGCCCTTCGATTTGAGCCATTTGGTCAGGGCCTTCCAGGTTCGGTCACAACGCGGACGTTTAAGCCCAGTCATGTCCACCTCCTTGTCAGATCGCAGCACAAAGGTTTCGCCTGTCGTTGATTCCTTGTAGGCGGTCAGGATCTTGGCGACTTCTGGATCCAACGGAATCATGCCTTCGTGGGCTTTGTTTTTAGCCTTGAACACCTTCGTTTTCTCCAAAGCAACATGAGGTCCTTCGGGGGCATCAAGACGCAGCTGGGACCACTGCAGGAGGTCGCCTTCACGTCTTCTAAGGGCAGCACAGAAGCTCAGGATGAAGGCGATCCATTGCTGTTCACGAAAACTGAACGATTCGTCGGACTCACCCTCTTTTTGAGGTTCTCCCAGTTCGCCATGGGCCATCTGAAGCAGATTCTCGGGTTGGATAGATGGTTTAAACCGTGGGGAACCGTCTTCTTGGAGGAGCTGGAATTCAGACAGGGGGAAAGGGGAGGGGAGAAGAGCAAGAACATCGCCGGCAATGTGTTTGAGCACCTTCTTTTTGGAGAACAGGGATTTGGCCGACCTGAGGATGTGGTTGATGGTGTGCTTTTCCTTTTCCGCCTGCAGAATGTCATGCTTGGCTGAATCCATCCGGCGCTTGGTCCATTTGGCGAGGACATCCCCTGTGAACCTGGTCAAAGCAACAGCCTCAACCGCGCTCTGCCACTTTGCATGCTCTTTGGGGGAGTGGTCGATTTTGAGGATCGCTTCGGCGGACAACCTCCTGAGAGCTTGTTCGTAGCTCCTGAGGCTCAGTGGTCGAACATGCGAGATCGAGCGAACGGTGGCAATCCAACTACCCACGGTGAGCTCTGTTGGAGTGTTCTGAGGAGCTTGGGTGCGGAAGTCAGGGTTTTTCAATGCGGCTTCCCACCCATGCAGGACGACATACTTGTAACGATCAACAGCGCGTTTTTGGGCAATGGATTTGTCAGCCGTGTTGAGATCGAAAAAGCCGCGTTTTCCGTTGTGAGAGAACCGGCAGCAGTAGTCGGTGTTGCCGTGTTGAGAAAAAAGACGTCCCGGTTGACCCCAATAGCGGCTGTCTGTCTTCGAGTAACGCACTACCTTTGATGGCAGTCTGATGGCAGTTTTCTGGTTCATGTCTGACAATGTTTCTGGAAAGTTGCGGAATCCAATATTGCACAAAGGCATTGAACCACAAATAAGTATGAGGAATATTTACCGACTTCCTCAAACATCCTGAAACGTCCTTTTAGCTATACGCGCTAGACTCAAAATCTTGTATCCGTGAGGATGTGTCGGTTCGAGTCCGACCGCCGGTACCATCAAAGAAGTGAGCAGGAGTCAGTGGACGAGCAACGTTATCAAGCTCATGCACAAACCTCGTAGTTCTCATGTTCTCATCTCCGCCTTGGTATTGCTGGGGTGTGTCGTTTGGGCGGTGGAGCACGAGAGTGAAGGGGGCCGGCCGACCACCTTCGGCGTCAAGGATGGCAGCGTGCCCGAAGATCCGCGAGACACTCGTCGCGGCCAGGAAGAGGGCTACCCCACCTGGCCGGTGAGCAAAGAACTGCCGAACGACACCTTCACTTTTGCACGCGTCCGCTACAATTCGATGAGCCGTGGCGGGCGTGGCTGGGGCAGGAGCAATCGCAAGTGGTCCACGGATTATCCCGATTCCGACATGAACATGTCCTATCGCCTCCAGCAACTCACCTCGCTGCAGGTGAATCCGAACGGGGCCATCGTGGACATCGATGCGGAGCAGTTCCGCCATTTCCCCTTCCTCTACATGATCGAGGTCGGCGACATCGACATCACCGATGTTGAAGCCAAGACCATGCGCGAGTACATGCTCAACGGCGGCTTCATCATGGTGGATGACTTCTGGGGCACGCGTGAGTGGGACAACTTCGAAGTCGCCCTCAAGCAGATCTGGCCCGACCGCAAGATCGAGGAGATCCCCCTGGAGCACGAAATCTTCCACATGGTCTTCCCCATCAAGGTGAAGCCCCAGATCCCGCACATCCGCTTTGCCGAATACGTGATCAACCAAGGCATCACCTATGAGTTCGACAAGCCCGGCTCCGAGCGCGTCCACTATCGCGGCTATTTCGATGACAAACGCCGCCTCATGATGGTCATCTGCTGGAACACCGACACCGGCGAAGGCTGGGAGCAGGAAGGGAGTGATCCGTGGTACTTCAGGGAGTTTTCGGAGAAGTATGCGTATCCGCTGGGGATCAACATCATCTTCTATGCGCTGACGCATTGAGGGGTGGGGAGGGCTCACAGAGCCATTTGGAGTGCGGTCGCGCAGATGCAAGGCGCAAGCCTGCATCGGAGCTACCGCTTTCGAGCGTCTCGTGATGTGCGTGAAGGTGAGCAGCCTGCGAGTGCCGCAGGGCGGGTTCTGGCGGGTATTTGATGGTATTCGCAAGCCGTCCGGCCTGCGAAAGCGGTNNTTCGAGCGTCTCCTGGCGGGCGTAGACTCAAGGGCTGGGGTGTAATCAGGCGGGCGTTGTGTTCGGAAGGCATGGGATATGCGCCTGCCGTCCGGCCTGCGAAAGCGGTAGCTGCGGTCGTTCCTCCCTTCGCGACCGCAGTCCATATCGGAGGCGTGCGCTGGCGGAGCTATTTGGAACCGGAGCGTAGCGGAGATAGACAGCCGCAGGCTGCCCGAAGGTGAGCGTAGCGAATCAAAGCGGTCGCGCAGATGCAAGGCGCAAGCCTGCATCGGAGCTACCGCTTTTCGTGAGGTGAGGGATGCTCTCCCGCCTCAGCCACGTCTGCGTCAGAACAGCAAAAAGGCCAAGGCGTTGTACCTTGACCTTCTTGATGATTTTTGACTCTTTGACCGCTCTCTGCGGCATCGGCTTTACGCCGCGCCTTCGAGCTGCGCTTCGCTCTTCTTCTTCTCGCGCTGGCGCTGGCTGGAATCCAGGGTGCGCTTGCGGAGGCGGATGCTCTTGGGGGTGCACTCGGCGAGTTCATCGGGGGCGATGTACTCGATGGCGCGCTCAAGGCTGAAGCGAACTGGGGGTGAAAGGGCGATGGCTTTGGTGCCGCCGGCTTCACGGAAGTTCGTGAGGTTCTTGCTGCGCGTCGGGTTCACGGGCAGATCGTCGGCGCGTGGGTTTTCGCCGATGAGCATGCCGTCATAGACGAGCTCTCCGGGGCCGATGAAGAGCTTGCCGCGGATCTGGATGGTATCCAGGGCGTAGCTGGTGGCTTCACCGCCTTCGGTGCTGACGAGAGTGCCGGTGGAGCGGGTCTGCATCGGTCCGGCATGGGGGGCGTATTCCTTGAAGAGATGGCTGTGAATGCCGTGACCGCTGGAAAGGTTCATCAATTCGAACTCAAAGCCGATGAGGCCACGGGTCGGAACCAAGGCCTGCAGGGTGGTGCGTCCGGCGTGGGCGCTCATGTCCTCCAGCTTGCCTTTGCGCTCGTTGATGCACTTCATGATCGGGCCGAGGTATTCATCCGGCACGTCGAGGAAGAGGGTTTCAAACGGCTCACACAGCACATCGTCGATGCGCTTCATGATCACCATCGGGCGTGAGACGAGCACTTCGAAGCCTTCACGGCGCATCTGTTCGACGAGCACGGCGATCTGCATCGCACCACGGGCGCTGACATCAAAGATGCCGGCGGTGTCAGTGTCCTTGACGCTGATCGTCACATTCATCTTCTGCTCGCGGTCCAGGCGGTCGCGGATTTTGCGGGAGGTCACGTGGTCGCCTTCGCGTCCGGCCAGAGGGCCGTCATTCACAGCGAACTGCATGACGATGGTTGGAGGATCGATGGCCACGAAGGGCAGGGAAGGGGCGTCTGCGGCACCTGCCACGGTCTGGCCGATGTCCACGTCTTCAAAGCCGCTGATGCCGACGATGTCACCGGCGATACCTTCCACGGAGTCCGAAGTGGTCAGCGTGGTGTATTGGAACACCTTGGTGACTTTCACCGGCTTGGCTTTCTCTTCTGGCGTCTTGCCGAGGAGGAAAACGCGGTCGCCCAGTTTCACGCTGCCACGGGTGACTTTGCCGATGGCCACACGGCCGACGAAGTTGTCCCAGTCGATGTTGGAGACGAGCATTTCAAAGCTGCCTTCGACTTCGGCTTTCGGGGCCGGGATGTGCTCCACGATTTTGCCGAGGAGGAAGGTCATGTCATGCTGCTCGCCGGTCGGGGAATCCGTCACCCAGCCTGCACGGGCGCTGCCATAAAGGAAGGCGGCATTGAACTGCTCTTCGGTGGCGTTGAGTTCGAGGAACAATTCGAGAACCTTGTCATGCACCTTCTGCGGTTCGATGTTCGGGCGGTCCATCTTGTTGATGAGCACGATGGGCTTGATGCCCTGCTCCAGCGCCTTCTTCAACACGAAACGCGTCTGCGCCTGAGGGCCGTCATAGGCGTCCACCACGAGCATGACGCCGTCCACCATCTTCATCACGCGCTCCACTTCGCCGCCGAAGTCGGCATGGCCGGGAGTATCGACGATGTTGATGATGTGGTCGTTCCAGTGAACGGAAGTGTTCTTGGCCTTGATGGTGATGCCCTTTTCCTTTTCAAGGTCCATGGAGTCCATCGCACGTTCAGCGATGGCCTGGTTTTCGCGGAAGTTGCCACTGGAGCGCAGAAGGCCGTCAACGAGCGTGGTTTTGCCGTGATCGACGTGGGCAATGATGGCGATGTTGCGAATTTTATCAGGGGTCATGGGGCGGTTTTGAGGGAAGGGGGGTCGCGAGAGTAGCAGCCTCTGCGCCATAGGCAACCGATTCGCTGAGCCGGTTTCGGCGCTTTTGAAAGATTGGGCGTGGGAGGGGGGCGGCATCGAAGGCGCCAAAGCCGCCTCCACAGGCCACTCAAACATGAACCTTGAGCCATGATGCAGGGGTTGTTTGTGACGATTTCGATACGGGGGTGGGCTGAATCACTGACAATCATTCCTTTATGAAACAATAAGGTCACAGCGTAGCGGTGGCTGGTGTGAGTGAGGTTGCTTATGAGAACGGACCCCCATGTTACCTCTTTGTTCTCAAGCGGCCGTCGTACGCCGCCTGACGGTGTCCGGCCGTCGCTGTGCGTCACTCCTGCTGCTGCCCCAATTTATCCTGCGCGGCCTGGCCCTGGCCAGCTTGGCTTTGACCTTGTCTTCCCACGCAAGCGCCCAGTCTGTCTGGAATTCGACCACCAGCACCTGGAACACAGCGGGGAATTGGTCTCCCATGGGCGTGCCTGTCAGCGACAGTTCGACGGTGCTCGTCTTTAATGGGGGTTCGAGCTACACCAGCACCAACAACATTGGCAACTTCACGCTGAATCAGCTTTCGTTCAACAACACTGCGGGAACGATCACCCTGGCGGGTTCGCCAACGACCAACGCGCTGGACTTCACCAATGCCAATGCGGACCACGCGATGTTGTCGGCCATCACACTGACGGGTGCGGGCAGCGCAACGATCTCCGCAGCGGTCATCTGGGATGGTGAGACGACGGTGACGAATTCCGGCTCCGGCACCCTGCAATTCAGCGGCACGCAAACCTACACCAATGGGACGAAGCAGACTTTCATCAACAGCGGCACCGGCACGCTCACTCTGGCTGACGGGATCACCTATGCGAATTCCGGCACCAACACCGGTCTGGTGCTGAATCTGATCAATCATTCCGCCACGACCTTCCTCAACCTCGGCGACATGGGCGGAGTCACCAATGTGACGCTCAACATCGGTGGCACGGGCATCGTGCGCTACAGCGGCAGTTCCGCTGGCGATCTGTTTTCCGCCTCCGCCATTCTCAATGTCCTGAGCGGGGCCACCTTTGACCTCAATGGCAATGCGGAGACCATGGGCGCGATCTCAGGAGCCGGTACCATCCTTGAAACCGGGGCCGGGCTCACGCTCACCGGCACGGGCTACTACGTTTTTTCGGGCAAGCTCTCTGGTGCGGACACTCTTTCCTTCCTCAACCTGTCGAGCGCGAACCAGACGCTGGTGCTCTCCGGCTCCACGAGTGATTACGCCGGGGCCACAACGATCACCGCAGGACGCTTGATCGTGTCTGCAGACGCGCCCAACGGCGCTGCGGGCGCGCTGGGCAATGCTTCCTCCGACGTGCTGGTGGGAGGCACCTCCGGCAGCAACCTTGCCTTGTTTCTCAGTGATACAGCGGGGGTCAACATTGGGCGTAACATCCGCCTTCAGTCCGGTAATACGGGAGTCATCACCGTAGGTGGGCTCAATGCTTCCGGCACGGTCACGTTCGGCGGCAATATCATCCTGGGCACTGACAGCGGCGTGGCCAAGGCGCTGGTGCTGACATCCGTCAGCGGCGGCACGGTCGAGTTCACGGGCAATCTGCTGCGTGCCACCGGAGCCACGGGAACCACGGACACATTGACCGTGATCGGCAGCGGCACGGTGGCACTGCGCGGCGCAAACACTTTCACGGGAGCGACCACCGTCAGCGGCGGCACCTTGCTGCTGGATGACACAACGAATAATGGCAGCAAGCTGAGCTCCACCGCCGCGCTCACCTTGAGCGGCGGCTCTCTCAGCCTCATCGGGAACGGCAGTGCCAGTTCATCCCAGACCGTTGCCAGTCTCACGCTTGGCAACAGTTCGGCTACGCTCGGTGGCGGGGCCCTCATCACGGTGACCAGCGGCACGAATCAGAACGCCAGCTTGATCCTCAATGGGATCACACGCAATGCGGGAGCGACGGTGAATTTTAATCCCGTCAGCAACGGCTCCGGCATCGCCAGCATCACCACCACCACGGCCAACAATGCCAGCGTCAGCACGGGAAATCGTGCCATGAACATCCTGGGAGCCTATGCCACTTACAAGCTCAATGACTGGGCGGTGAAGGATGGTTCAGGAAACATCATCGCGCTGGCGGCAGGGAGCTACACCACTGCTTTCAACACCGGCCTGCATACCAGCCTGAGTGCCACGACCACCGGCCTCTCCAGTGGTGGAGCGATCACTAACACGCTGCGGCTGACGGGCACCTCCGCCGTCACTTTCAGTGCGTCCACCGAAAGTCTGACGCTTGAAAGCGGCGGCATTCTCGTGGCCTCCACGGCGGGTGCCACCAGCATTGGAACCACGAGCAATCGTGGAAACATCGCCACCTCGACGGGGGAACTGATCGTGCATCAGCAAAGCACTGCGGGTGCGCTCACGATCAATGCCGTCTTCGGCGGCGGCCTTGGCATCACCAAATCTGGCAATGGCACGCTGGTGCTCACAGCCACGAACACCTACACAGGAAACACCGTCATCAATGGCGGTGCCGTCTCTGTCACCGCCACCGCCAATCTTGGGGCGGCCACTGCGGGGGTGACGCTCAATGGCGGCACGCTCATTCTTGCCAGCGGTTCACTGGGCACGCTTAACACCGCCAACCGTGTCATCACCATCGGCCCGGCAGGCGGCACGTTTAATTTTTCCGTCGTGCAGTCCATGGAAGGCAGTGGCATCACGGGCACCGGCACGCTGACCCTGAATGGCCCGGGAGGAATCGCCGTCGGCACCAGTGCCAGCACTTTTTCAGGTGACATTGTCATCAACAATGGCGTCGTGAGAATGTTCAGCCAGCAGTTCAAAAGCGTGCCCACCATCACCGTGAACAACGGCGGCACCTACGAGGTCAATGACGATGCCGCAGGCACCTTTGGCGCCAACGCGACCACCGGGCGCATCATTCTCAATGGCAATGGCTTTGGCGGCAACGGCGCTCTTCGTGTCTCGGACCAAACGACGGCCTCCGCCTTCGCGGATCCACGGACCACCATTGTCAACGAGGTCGCGCTGCAGACCACCTCGCGCATTCAGGTGGACAATGGCACCGCCACCGGCAGCCTCTCCCAGTTGACCATTTCAGGCAATGTGACGGGTGCCGGGGGCCTGGACAAAACGGGCGGTGGCATGCTCACGCTGACCTCGCGTGACAACACCTACGGCGGCAGCACTCGGGTGGAAAATGGCACGCTGCGCATCGATCTGGGCAATGACCGGCTGCCGACAGGCACCAGCGTCACTCTCGGTACAGGCACCACCTCAGGTGTCTTGCAGCTCAATGGTTTTTCGCAAACCATTGCAGGCCTGACGACGGCAGGCACCGGCACGGCCAATGCGGTGATCGGTGGCAGCGCCACATCCACCAGCCTGCTCGATGTCAACATCGACTCCGGTGCGCAGACCTTCAGCGGCACGCTGGGCGGGGGCGCAGGTGTGAATACCCATGACGCCAACAATCTCGGATTCATCAAGGACGGCGCAGGTGCTTTCACCCTCTCCGGAGCCAACACCTACAACGGAGCCACCACCGTCAATCAAGGCACCCTTCTGCTGGGGAATGCCAGCGCTCTGGGCGGTGGCGGTGCCTCTCTTGCCGCAGGCGCTTCTGGCACCACGGTGAATGCAGGGGCCACGCTGGATCTCAATGGCCAGACCAACGTGCAGGAGATCATCACCCTGAACGGCACCGGCGTCTCAGGTGCAGGTGCCTTGGTGAACAACAGCACCACCGCCGCCAGCATTGGCAATGGGGTGGCTTCGCTGAGCATTTCCTCTGCGACGACCACTGGCTGGTCGGCAGGAGCCTCGGTCTCGATCGACGCCCCCGCCAGTGGCACACCCGCAGCGGCCAGTGCCATGCTCGGTCTGAGCAGCAGCAGCCTCACGCTCAACACGGGTGGTTCGGGCTATGGCCTGGCTCCGACAGTCACCGTCAGTGGAGTAACGGGTGCCGTGGTCATTGCCTCGGTGGGTGTTACCAGCGCTTCCTACACCGTCGCCTCCAATACGACCACTTACTCCGTCGCACCTAACGTGACGCTGTCCAACGGAGCCACCGGAGTGGCCAATCTGGATGGCAGTGGCAAGGTCGTCAGCATCACCGTCACAAATTCGGGCAGCAACTTTACCGGCACCCCGACGGCCACCTTCAGCGGTGGCACCGTTCTCTTCTCGGGGACAGTTCCCAAGGTTACTGGCAACAACACCAACTTCACCGTGGTCGGGCTCAACATTGTCAATCCGGGCAGCGCAGCTTTAGCCTCCGTGCCCACGGTCACCATCGCTGGCGGCACCGGCGCGAC
>DLGZ01000015.1:0-27815 GCA_002482965.1 Verrucomicrobiaceae bacterium UBA7681
GGGTGGATAGCCCTGCATCTGCGGTGGATAGCCTTGGGGCGGGTAGCCGGGTGGATACCCTGGCATCTGCGGCGGGTAGCCGTGCGGCGGCGGATAGCCTTGTGGATACCCCTGAGGCAACGGCTGAGTGGCACCAGGATGTGGTGGCTGCTGAGGATTCTGCGGGGTTCCAGGCGGCGGGGGATTCATTTCAATAAAAACTGTTGATGTACATGTATATACACGGTTGCCAGCACTTCCGACAAGATGAATTTACAGGCCGTGCAAACGAACGGTGAAGGAGCACGGAAGGGGAAACGGCCAAGGAAAGCGGAAGCTTAGGCGGCAAGATTGTCCGCGGGCTCGGTGGAGGGTTGCCGAGTGCTGCTTCGCGTCGGTGGCCGAGATGCCCATTGGCCGAGAATTGTCATTTGCACGACGGGCCACTCCCGATAGGATGCGCGACCCCAATTCCTCATGAAAACCGCCTCGTTCTTCCTCTGCGCCGCCGCCCTTGTCCTCGCCTCCGCTTCCTGCGGAAAGCACACCTGGCAGGAAACCCAGGTACTGCATGAAGGCATGCACAAGGCGCACGACGAAGGTCATGGCGAGGCCCATGCCAAGGAAGCTGTGCACGGCGATAAGGCCGAGCATGCCGAGAAGAAGGATCACTAAGAGATCCGAACATGCGCCGCTACGCTTTCATCGGGCTGCTGGTGCTGGTGATCGTGGCGACCAGTTGTGTGATGCTGCGGACGTGCTGGGCACGTCTGTCTCCGGCGATTGCCTCCACGGGTGGCAAGAGCCTGCACATCCGGCTGCCGGATGATGGGAAGACGCATCTGCAAAAGGACAAACGGTGGGCGGCGGATCAGCTCGGGGCCTCCACCGGTACGCTGGGCAGCCACGGCTGCCTGGTTTCCAGTGTGGCGATGGCCTGCTCGGATCTCGGGGTGAAACTCACGCCGAAGGAGCTGAACGAGCGATTGAAGAAAGCCGACGGCTTTCTGCCGCAGGGCTGGGTGGTGTGGAATGCCATCCCGCGTGTGACGGACAAGAAACTCGCGGCGGATTATCATGCCTC
This sequence comes from Verrucomicrobiaceae bacterium UBA7681, assembly GCA_002482965.1. Classification (GTDB taxonomy): domain Bacteria; phylum Verrucomicrobiota; class Verrucomicrobiia; order Verrucomicrobiales; family Verrucomicrobiaceae; genus Prosthecobacter. Next base: position 1,064 of record DLGZ01000015.1, read on the forward strand.
CGCCAGTCATGCGGTGATGGATGAGGCGCTGAAACACGGCGCGTACCCCGTGGTGAAGTATTTTCTCATTGGCGGCATTCAGCACTGGTGCGTCATCGTGGGCAAGGAGGGGCAGGAATATCTCGCCCGTGATCCGCTGCGGGATGACCAAGAGCCGGTGAAGCTGTCTGAGCTGACGGCGAAGGTCTATGCGGTGCGGGTGATCCGGCGGGTGGAGTGAACGCCACCGGGCGAAGCGTAGGCTTTTCGACCGCGCCCATGCCCGGCGCGGCATCATCGCCACTGTCCCCGCTGCCGAAGGTTTGAAAGGCGGTGACGGCTTGAATTTGCAGGAATCAACGTGCATGAGAGAAGTCGAACCTTATGCCTTCACCGATCCGCCCCTGGTACTGGCCTGAACGAGGCCAGCCTGAACGCACCGAGCCCTTCACCTGGATTGTGGAGGGCGTGATCGCCGCGTCGTGGTGGCCTGATCCGTATGTGTTCGACCTTTACGATGAGCACGGCATACGGGCCGTGGTCAACTGCTGCGAGTTTGACAACCGCAAGGACGTGCCGCCTCACTTTGCCTACCATCACATCGATGTGCCGGACTACGGCGTGCCAACGGATGCGCAAATGGAGCGCTTCATCAAGCTGATGGATGCGCACCATGCCGCCCGTGAGCCCGTGGTGGTGCACTGCGTCGCGGGCTGCGGGCGGACGGGTCAGTTTATCGTGGCCTGGTGTGCCAAGGCGGGTTTGATCCCCGCAGGCAGCGATCCTGTGCAGTGGATCCGTGCCCGCCGGAGGTGCTGTCTGGAAACCCGTGAGCAGACGGACTGCGCCAAGCGGTGGATGAACAAGTATCGGCTCAAATGAGAGCTTGGCGCGGGAAGAGAGGGGAGAGGGGGAGACTGAGGGTGCAGACTTCAACTATTTCAACGATTTCAACGGGGGGTGGTGTGTCTGCGGCCACGCCCAAGGTGCAGACTTCAACTATTTCAACGGGGGGTGGTGAGAAAACACACGAGCGCCCGACCCTTGAGGATTCCATCCGCGTGGGCTGCCTCGACTCCACGCGCCGAGTCTGATAGCTGCGGGATTCGCCTGATCGCGGCACTGCTGCGGGCGCTCTGCGCGGCTGCTTCGGCGAAGGGTTGGCCACGTCTCATTTACGGAGTTTCAAAGGGCTGTACACTCTAGAGGGCAGAAGCTATGGCCACTTGGCGAACCACTGCTATGGCAGTTTCCAAAACACAATGCCGTTTAGCCGTCTGTCTCTTGGCAGGAGGTCCTGGGCTGCGACGGCGGCGGGCTGAAGACAGCCCCGCCCTACCAGCACTGGGTGCTCGCACATCCAGCGCGGGTAGGGAGCTTGGTCCTCCAAGCGCCGCCGAGCGGCTCCTCGCGCGCTTTTCGGAAATGAGTTTTTGGAATTCGGTATCAGCCCCGGCCTCCCTCAGGGCAAAGCGGAGCAGGCCAGGCTGTCCTTCGCAGCCATGGAGTGCAGGATAGGTTGGTGTTAGTGTAATAATAATGAATACCATAAAATAACTGTACAAGCTACCCAGGGAGAAAGCCCCTCCATGAAGCTCTCGTCTATTGGCAGCTCAAGCGGTTGACCCGCTTCCAAGCCTGCAGGTCAGCCAGGGGAAGCTCAGCCACTTTCTTTACCTTGACCCACCCCTAAGTGATGCTGGATGAAACCGGCCGATGTCTGCCATTCCTGCCAGGATGTCAGAGACCCCCGAAGGCACGAGCCGCCGCCGTGTGATGGCACCCACCACCCCCCGTTGAAATGGTTGAAATAGTTGAAGTCTGCGCTCACGGGGTGGCCGGAGATAAACCACCCCCCCGTTGAAATGGTTGAAATAGTTGAAGTCTGCGCTCACGGGGTGGCCGGAGACACACCACCCCCCGTTGAAATGGTTGAAATAGTTGAAGTCTGCCCATCGAAGGGAGTTCTCTGCCGTTGTGCAAGCCTCCAGCTTGCAGGGTGGGGATGAGCGAGGCGCGTGCGAGGAGCGGATCTGAATTTGGAATCGGAGCGCAGCGGAGATGGACGACTGAAAGGAGCCCGCAGGGTGAGCGAATCAATGCCGCACGCGAAGCTGCCGCTATCGAGAGTCTCGGGGTGTGCGTGTGCTGTCCGGCCTGCGAGCCTCTCACGGCGGAGCGGGGGCGGCTAGCGCGACCGCCACGAGCACACATTGTCGTCCCAGGTCTTGGGATCACGATCTTTGCCGGAGGAGTAGATGGCAATCCTTAGAGGCAGCATTTGAGGCATTGGATTTTTCTGGTAAAACTCGGCACGTTTGGGATCAGAAAAGACGGCTCCGAACTCGGGATTGGCGACCATGTCATCCTTGTTCGTGTCGAGGATGATGTAATACGGCTCGCCCCATTTGTCGCTGAGCACCCATTCGCCGCCGTCCTGCCAGAGGCCGAATTTGCGGTCTTTGGCGGCAGGGAAGTCGATGAACTTGATCGTTTTGGGATTGAGTGTGGCATTGCTGCCGATGAGCGCCGTCAGCATCGGCCCACGGGTGCGAATGGAAACATCGGGGCCGTGCCAGTCAGATTCCGGAATGGGATAGTGCCGGTAGTCTGTTTCATACGAAGAGAGCGCGATTCGGATGTCTTTGAGGACCGTTTGTGGCTGAAGTTTGTGTCCCTTGTGGAAAAAGATTTGGAGGCCCCAGGGGAGCAGGATGACACTGGCGATGGTACCCACGATGACGAAAACCCACAGGCAGCCGTTCTTCTTGAGATTGAGCGGATCATGGTAGGGCGTGGTGGATTCGCTCATGGCCCTGTTTTAACTGAGAGCGGTTTGCTTTGTCGAGTTCTGAATCAATGAAGGCAACGCGTCTTTGCTGACGGCAAAGATCGACGCGGTGCGGATGAGTCTGAGAGTGGAGTGATGGAACTGGGCTTAGCGCCACGAGCACACGTTGTCGTTCCAAGTCTTAGGATCGCGGTCCGGGCCGGAAGAGTAGATGATGACTGTTACTGGGATCTCTGGAGGCGGTGGGCTGATTTTACAGCGCATGGCATAGGTGGGGTCGGATTGGTCAGCCCCATATTCGGGATTCGCGATCTTGCCGTCGCCGTTGGTGTCGAGGATGATGTAGAAAGGCTCGCCCCACTGGTTGCTGAGCACCCATTCCTCACCGTCCTGCCAGAGGCCGGATTTGCGGTTCTTGGCCATGGGCAGGTCCATGAATTTGATCTGCATGGGATTGAGTCTGGAGGCGTCTTTGCCGATCAAAGCTGGCAGCATGGGGCCGCGTGAACGAAGCGCCAGATCCCGGTCCATCGGGATGTCTCCAAGGATGGGAAAGCGATTGTAGTCGACCCTGTAGATTGGAATCGAAATTTTGAGGTCCTTCATGGCCCGCCGATCCATCATGTACAGCCTTCTGATTTCAGCCGCAAAATAGTCAGCGATTACGACCACGACTGCTGTGATGGCCAGGAGGGCTATGAAGAGCCAAAGGCATCCTGATCTCCTGGGTTCTGCGGAAATGGAGGGATTGGCATCGTGCATGGTGCGGTTTTAGCTGGCTGAGGCCTGCTTTGTCGAGGTCTGAAATGAAGGCAATTGGATCGTCTTTGCTGACGGCGAAGAGCGACGCGGTGCGGTGCGGTGCGGTGGACTGCCTCGACGTTTCTGTAGGCCTACTAGGCCAAATTATTCATCTGTGTTCTCGCTCGGTGGATTTTGCTTTCTGGTCCTGTTAAAAAAGATCCCCAGCGTTCCAATTAGCATTAGCACAGAAAGGCATATCCCAAAGGGGATCAAAAAATGGACAGTCCAAAATGATGTCGAGTTAAACAAAAGGGCCGCTATAGAGGAAATTATGGCTCTTCGCGGGTTTTAATGGGTGAAAACCTCTCAAAATTGAGAGCTCGGCTATCCCTAGAACCAAAGAATGCCCTTTGGAAATGGGCATTCCTGAAAGGAATCCCATAACGCCTTCCCTGCGATTCAGTAGTGGAAGCCAGGCAGGAAGCGGAATAAATGCCGAAGGCCGAGCGCAGCGAGTTATGCCGCATTCCTGCTTGGCTGGAGCGGATGAATTGCTCTTCCGCGTCTTCGTTGTGCCCAGTCACCCATTAAAACCCGCGAAGAACCACAATTGTGTTGGTTGTGCTTTCGGACATTGTGCTTTCGGACATTGTGCTTTTGGGAGCAGTGTGCTGGGAAACAAGCGTGCAGGCTTTGTGTCACTGCACGTTCATGCCCGGCATTCTTGAAGGTTTCCCTTCACCTGTCGAGATCAGAATGAAAGCCGACTTTCATCGGCTCCCCATCCTCACACCACCAAACCCGCAGCGGCCACGAGCGTCTCTTCGTTGACGATCTTGCCGGTGAGGTCGGGTTTGCAGTCGCTCTTGAGCTCTTCGCGGAACTTCTTAATGAAGCTCTGGGTGGGCCATGCGGCGGCTTCGCCGAAGGCGCAGATGGTCTTGCCTTCGATCTGGTTGGCGACGGTTTCGAGGGTGTCCACGTCATCGGGGCTGGCGTCGCCGGCGACGATGCGGTCGCTGATTTTCTTCATCCACAGGCTGCCTTCTCGGCAGGGGGTGCACTGGCCGCAGGACTCGTGGGCGTAGAAGGCGTTCAGATTGTTGATGACCCAGGTCATGCTGCGGCTGTCGTCCATGATGATGACGCCGCCGGAGCCAGCCATGGTGCCGCACTGCGCCATGGTGTCGAAGTCCATGGGGATGTCCATGATGCCGAGCTCGCGCCCGTCCTTGAGCTTGTACTTCTCATCCGCGCGCAGCACCTTGGAGGAACTGCCGCCGGGGATGATGGCCTTGAGTTTGCGGCCGGGTTTGAGGCCGCCGCAGAGGGTTTCGATGACTTCGCCCATGGTGACCTTGCCGACTTCGACTTCGAAGTATCCGGGATTCACGACATCGCCGCTGACGCATAGGATGCGGGTGCCGGTGTTGTTGGGCGAGCCGAGCTTGGCGTATTCCGCGCCGCCCATCTCGATGATGTGCTTCACGTGGCAGAGGGATTCCACGTTGTTGACGATGGTCGGGCTCATGTAGAGGCCGAGCGCCGCAGGGAAGTAGGGGGGCTTGATGCGCGGGTAGGGGCGCTTGCCTTCGAGGGATTCGATGAGGCCAGTTTCCTCGCCGCAGATGTAAGCGCCTGCACCGCGATGCACGTAGATCTCGCAGTCGAAGCCGGAGCCGAGGATGTTCTTGCCGAGGAAGCCTTTTTCGTGGGCTTCAGCGATGGCTTTTTCGAGGATCTTGGCGGCGTGAGGGAATTCTTCGCGGACGTAGATGTAGGACAGCTTGGCGCCGACGGCGAAGCAGGAGATGGTCATTCCCTCAATCAGCTGATGAGGGTCCTGATGCATGATGTAGCGGTCCTTGAAGGTGCCGGGCTCGGATTCATCGGCGTTGCAGATGAGGTAGACGGGCTTGGTGTTGGTGGGCGGGATGAAGCCCCACTTCACGCCGGTCGGGAAACCTGCACCGCCACGGCCGCGGAGTCCGCTGGCTTTGACCTCGTTGGTGATGGCGCTGCGCTCCATGGTGAACGCCTTTTTGAGCTGCTCGTAGCCGCCGTTTTCCATGTAACACTCGATGGACGGATTGTAACCGACGCGGTCGATGTTCTTGAATATCAGGCGCTTTTCACGCGCGTGGGGTTCTTTTCCGGGAAGATACTGGACGGGGGAGGCCATGATTCGCAGTATCCGAGTGTGAATAAGGTGGGCAACTGGGATTTGTGAAAAATTTCACAAGGGGCTCAAGGGGGCGGGAATGACGAATGACTAAATCCGAATGACGAATGGGGAGAGCGTGGGGGGGGCTTTAATGGGTCGTATAGGTCCTATAAGACCTATTTTTGGAAAGCTCCGTGCTACATGCGGTGTACTTTGCAGGTGCGCCTTTCCACCCCCAGCTCCCTCTGCCTGACTCTGCTGCTCCTCGCAGCGGCGGGGATGGCCGTCGCCAAAAAGGACGAGGGGCCGAAAGCGGTGCCGTGGTCGTTTGCTCCGCTGAAGCGTGGCGGGCTGCCGCAGGTGAAGGACAAGGCGTGGCCGCAGACGCGGATTGATTACTTTATTTTGGCGAAGATGGAGGCCGCAGGGCTGAAACCGGCGCCGAGGGCGGAGGGTGGCGTTTTGCAGCGGAGGCTGGCGTTTGATCTGACGGGGCTGCCGCCTGCGGAGCAGGGGGCGGTGGACTGGAGCCGGGCGGTGGATGAGACGCTGCGCAGCCCGCACTATGGGGAGCGTTGGGCGCGGCACTGGCTGGATCTGGCGCGCTACACGGACCAAACTCCTGATTGGCTGGACTCGACGAAGTACTCCTACCTCTACCGCGACTGGGTGGTACAGGCGCTGAATGAGGACATGCCGTATGACCGCTTTGTGGTGCGGCAGCTTGCCACGGATTTCCTGCCGGAGTGTGGGCCGGAGGATCGCGTGGCGCTGGGTTTCATCGGCCTGAGCCCGACGTATTTTAAGGAGCTGCAACTGCCGCCGGAGATCATCAAGACCACCGTGGCGGATGAATGGGAGGAGCATGTGGATGCGATTGGCCGTACCTTTCTGGGACTGACACTGGCCTGCGCGCGCTGCCATGATCACAAGTCCGACCCCATCTCGGCGCAGGATTATTATGCGCTGGCGGGTGTGTTTGCCTCGGTGAAGATTTCCGAAGTGCCGACGATGAAGGATGAGCTGTGGAAGCCTGTGGCCAAGGCGCGTGGGGAGGTGAAGGCGATGGAGAAGCAGATGGCGGACGCGAAGAAAAAGAAGCCCAAGGATCTCGCGGAGCAGACGAAGAATCTCGAAGCGAAAATCGCCGCGATCAAGGCGGGGACGCCGCACTACAACATGCCGATGGCGAATGCGGTGGAGGAGGCGGCGCTGTATGTGGTGAACAAGGAAAAGGAGCACGGCACGAAGCTGGACTACCGCATGGGCATGGCGCGTGATCTTGAGCTGATGAAGCGCGGCAATCCGAATGATCTGGGGGCTGCGGTGCCGAGGCGCTTCCTTTCGATGTTTCCCTCCAAGACAGGGCTGCCGCGTAAGTTTACGACGGGCAGCGGTCGGCTGGAACTGGCGCAGGCGATTGTGGAAGATGCGGCTCCGCTGACGGCGCGGGTGATGGTGAATCGCGTCTGGAAGCACCACTTCGGGCGCGGCTTGGTGGATACGCCGAGTGAGTTCGGGAATCTGGGCGAAGCGCCGACGCATCCGGAACTGCTGGATGATCTGGCGGGGCGGTTCATGGAGCATGGGTGGTCGCTGAAGTGGCTGCACCGGGAGATTTTGAACTCGGCGACGTGGCAGCAGAGCAGCGTGGCTGCGGACTCCGAGCAGAGCGATCCTGAGAACAAGTTTTACACGCGAATGCTGCGGCGTCGGCTGGACTGGGAAGCGTGGCGGGATGCGATCTTGTCCGCGACGGGGCAGATTGATTTGAAGATCGGCGGGTCGGCGGCTTCGATCAGTGACGTGGGCAATCGGCGTCGCTCGCTCTATGGGGCGTCAGACCGGCAGGACATGGACCCGATGCTGCGCATTCACGATGTGCCGGATCCCGGTGCGCACAATCCGTGGCGCACGGAGACGATCACGCCGCTGCAGGGGTTGTTTGCGCTGAATTCCCCCTTCATGCAGCAGCAGTCCGAGGTGCTCGGCAAATGGGCAATGGAGCACCGCGTGGAGGCGGTCTATGCGCGGCTGTTTGGGCGGAAGCCAACTGTGCATGAGGCGGAGGTGGCGCGGGCTTTTGTGGAAGGGCGCGAGGGGGATGCAGCGGTGTGGGCGCAGTATGCGCAGGCGCTGCTGGCGGGGAATGAGATGCTGTTTGTGGATTGAGGGGTGTCTGAATCGCGCACAAAGAATCCAGCGCCCCAGGAGCGCGGACTTCCAGTCCGCAGCAGGTCGCCTCGGCGTTGCGGGCGTGGCTGGAGGCAGAACATCGGAAGCACGAGGACTGCGGGACGAGAGGGCGATGGCGGCAGGGATGCTATGGAGCCGCGTGTGTATGCGGAGTGCTGCGGACTCGGAGGTCCGCGCGCCATGACGCTTTGGCCTCAGGCGCTCAATTCCATGATGATCGCCGTCAGGCGAGCGCCATTGAGGTCGAGCAACGTGCCCAGCCCTACTCGCCTTGTTCTTCTATTTCTGCTGCGCATCGGCAGTCGGTGCCTTCTGCACCGAGACAAGCACCGCCGTGTCCGGTGCCGAGCCGGAGTAAAAGGAGAGGTAGTGGGTTTCTCCGATCACGGTGGTGTTAACGTTGCCGGCATCGTACGCGATCTGGCTCCCTGCGGCGACCGCTTCAGAAACGGGCCACTGGAGCGGGTGGTCGAAGACGTGCTTCGGATTCACGACCCGCCGACGCAGGAGGCCTGCACGGCCGCGCTGGTAGTAGTAGAGGCTCAGCAGGCCGGTCTTGGCATCCATGATTAGGCTCGGGGTGGAGGCGGCGACGTCGGTGATGTTGGTCTGCGCGCGGGTCCAGGTCTTGCCGTAGTCGGTTGAGACGATCTGGAACTGGGAGCGCACGGTGCTGGGGCCGCCCATTTCGGTGCGGGCGATGCAGAGGATCTTGCCGTCGCCGAGGTAAACGGCGGCGGGTTCGGTGGGCCACTGTTCTTTGGGCAGATCGGATTCGACGGGCGTTTGCGTCCAGGTCTTTCCGTCGTCCTTGCTGGTCACCATGCCCCAGGAGTTGGTGGCGTCAGTCCCGTAGTTTCCGGCGAACCACAGGGACACGAGACCGACGGTGGGGACTGCGAAGACATCGGTGATCTGCACGGGGCGCACGGCGAGATTGGGCGTGGAGATGAGGGTGAACTTCACGCCATCGGTGCTGCGGTAGAGGTCCTGGTGCCACTCGGGCCCGACGCGGCGAACCCAGAGGAGCATGGCCCCGGTGGAGTCCAAGCCTTTGCCCACGGGGACATCGCCGTAGCCGGGGGAGTTGGCCACGAGTGTCTCTGCGGTCCACGTTTTGCCGCCGTCGGTGGAGGTGCGTGCGTAGGTGGCGCGGGCGTCTTCATGGATCGTATGACCAGAGCCCCGGGTGTAAACGCAGACCAGTTTGTCGCCGATGGCCTGAAGCATCGGCCAGGAGTTGTAGCCCTTCGCTTCCTGCACAACGAGGGGCTCTGGGAGAGCGATGAGGGGCGTCACTTTGACGACGGCCAGCCCTGTGGGGCGGGTGAAGGTGTCGGCGGGATCGGCGGGCTCGCGCTGAATGCGGATGGTGAGGGGGGCATTGGGGACGACTTGGGCATACGACTCCAGAACGATGGTGCGGGAGTGCAGCGGCGCGGCGGGCAGCGCGGTGCGCACGGGGTCGCCCTGAAGGTGGCGGTCGGAGAAGGGGGCTCCGTCCACCATCTGGGAGAGGTGGACGCGGTAAACGTCCTGCAAGGCGGTGCTGGTTTCGGCATCGGTGGTGGTGACGGTGATCTCGACGCGCACGCCACCGCAGTCGCGGGGCACGCCGGTGACGACGCCGCAGACTGACTGCCCATCCGTGCCACCCGACATGGACCACACGGGGATGTGCGTGGAACCGCTGGACATGAGGACCAGCGAAGGCTTGCCCGTGGCGATGGACATCTGGTTGGCGTTGAGGAAAAGCGGGGGGAATTCTGCCGCGTAGGTGGCGAGGGAGGCGGCGAGCAGCGCGACGGAGAAGAGGGGGAAACGCATGGGTGGAGTTCGTTGGCGGATCTCTGGAGGCTTGCGCAGCCGGAGCGGAGGTCAAGAGGTCATGCGGGAATGGTGCAGAGTTCAGGCCGCGTTTCACACCTCCCGCGAAGACAGCAGGGCTCCGCTGAATCAAGCACCCGAGGAGCGCGGACTTCCATTCCGCAGCAGGTCGCATGCACACGTGGCTCCACAGCCTCCATATTGCCATCTCTCTTTCGTCCCGTAGTGCTCGTGCTTATCATGCCTACAGGCAGCCACTCCCGCTGAGAGAAAGCGACCTGCTGCGGACTGGAGAGTACGCGCTCCGAGGACTTTTTGAAACTTGGGCCTCAAACTTGAAACGGCGCTTCATGCTTTACATCACCCCATCTCTGATCATTGATCCCCGCTCGTTTTTTTCCGACCACCGCTAATGACCACCAAGCTCGATCCCAAATTCCTCGCCCTTCTTGCCGACGCCGCCCAGAAACTCCAGGCGCTTGATATCCAGTCGCGCGTGCTTGACGAAGCCGCGCCTGAACTGACCGCCACCGCTGCTGAGCTCAGTGGTAAGATGCTTGAGTTGAACGAGAAGCTCTCCTCCGCGATGGCGGCCAAGGACGCGGCGGACATCGCAGCGAAGGAAGAGGCCAAGGCGCAGGCTCTGGCCGAGAAGGAAGCCGCACGCCTGGCAGCTATCGAGGCCAAGGAAGCCGCACGCATTGCCAAGGAAGAAGCCGCCGCTGCCGCCAAGGCGCAGGCCCTGCTGGAGCTCGAAGCCATGCGCGCCGCCGCTGCCGCCGTCAAGGCCAAGGAACTTGCCGACAAAGAAGCTGCCAAGGCTCAGGCACTGGCCGAAAAAGAAGCCGCCCGCCTCGCCAAAGAACAGGCCGAAGCCGAAAAAGCCGCCGCCAAGGAGCGCGCCATGGCCGAGAAACTGGCTGCCATGGTCGCGGCTGCGGAAGCCAAAGCCCAGGCACTCGCTGAAAAGGAGGCCGCAAAGGTCGCCGCTGCCGAGGCCAAGGAAGCCGAGCGCCTCGCCAAAGAACAAGCTGCCGTTGAAAAGGCCGAAGCCAAAGCCCGTGAACAGGCCGAACGCGAAGCCGAGAAGGAAGCCGCCCGCCTTGCCAAGGAACAAGCCGAGGCCGAAAAAGCCGCCGCCAAGGAAGCCGCCCGCCTCGCCAAAGAGCAGGAAGCCGCTGAGAAAGCCGCCGCCAAGGAAAAAGCCGAGGCCGAGAAACTGGCCGCCATGCTCGCCGCTGCGGAGGCCAAGGAAGCCGCGCGTCTCGCCAAGGAGCAGGCCGAAGCTGAAAAAGCCGCCGCCAAGGAGGCCGCCCGCCTTGCCAAGGAACAAGCCGAAGCCGAGAAGGCCGCTGCGAAAGCTCAGGAACTCGCCGAGAAAGAAGCCGCCAAGGAAGCCGCACGCCTCGCCAAGGAGCAGGCCGAAGCAGACAAAGCCGCCATCAAAGCGCAGGCCCTGGCTGAGCGCGAAGCACTCCGCATCGCCGCCGAAGAACTCAAAGCCAAGCAGCAGGCCGAGAAAGACGCCATCCGTCTCGAAAAAGAAAAACGTGCCGCCGAAGTCGCCGCCGCCAAAGCCGCCCAGGAAGCCGAGCGCGCCAAATTCAACGAAGCCGACGAAGAGGCCAAAGCCCGCCGCGCCGAAGCCCGTGCGAAGACGCTTGCCGAGTATGAGGCCAAGCAGAAAGCCCGTCAGGCCGCTGCGCTGGCGCAGCTCGCTGCGGATAAAGCGGCGTTATTGGCGGAGAAGCAGAAGGCTGCGGAGAAGGCGTGAGTGTGAGACATTTCGCTTCTCTCTTGGAGCTTCACGAGGAGGCTTGAACGGCGGATGGGCATTTGGAGTGCGGCTGCGCAACCCTGAAAGGGTGAAGTTGCCGCTTTCGAGCGTCTCGTGGCACTCGTGGGCCTACCAGCTTGCGAAGAATCACCGGCTGCCGCATTCGAGCATCTCCTGATACGCGTGAACCGTCCGGCCCGCGAAAGCGGTAGCTGCGTTTGTTCCTCACTCCGCGACCGCAGTCCAAATAGGCCTATGCCGCATTGTCTTCAACAGGGGATGGAATGTTGCGTGACAGATCCATGGATTGTGTGGAGATTTTTTGCATGTCTCGCCGTGAAGAATCGATTCCCTACATGCTGGTCTACAGCATCCCGTGGTGGGTGAGCGTTGTCCTCGCAGGCGTGGTGTATGCGCTGATGAAGTGGGTGGCGCCGGATGTGCGGCTGGACGAGCCAATGCTTTCGAACCTCATGAAGGCCATGCCAGGCTTTGCATGGATTGGAGCAATCGCACTGCTGGCTTTTGCGGGGTTAAATCTCCTTGTGAGATTCCTGAAACATAAATCGCAACGTCGATAAGTGTTCGGCACTTTTGAGCGTGCGAGGTGATGTGGAGCACCGAAGCCGGTTCCAATCGGGGGCCTAGAGTGTCATTGCCAAAACTCGGCGAATCCGTTTCACTCGGGCGCGTGAGCTACCGATTTTGTTTTTATGCGATTTACACAGCGCCGTGGGTGCTGGGGGTGGGGTGGGTGTTGAACATGCTGTTTGATCGGGGGCGGGTCAGTGGTGACACGTCGCCGGTGGAGTGGGTTTTGATGGGGCTGTTGGTGGTGTATGCGCTGGCGGCGCTGGTGGTGGGGGTGATGATTTTGCGGCGGCGGCTGAAGTTGAGGTGTGCGTTTTGTGGACGGCCGGGGGTGGCGTATCTGGATCGGTCGGAAGGGCTGAAAATGGAGTGTCCGAGCTGTGGGGAGATCCGTGGCGGTGGGGTGCTGGGGTGGAAGATCGTGCGTGACCGGAAGGAGGCCTGCGGGCCGAAGCCTGCGGTGCCGGTGGGGAAGATGCAGTTTCAGTCGCCGTGGTTCTGGGGGTTGTTTGGCGTGTCGGTGGTGTCGGCGGTTTGCGGCGTGGTGATCCATGAGTTCAGCTTTTTCTCGGTGTTCGGGCCGCTGTGGTGCTTCTTCGTGGCCAGTCATTTGATCCAGGCCCTGAGCACGGGCTGCCTGGATGACAATTGGGGGCCGACGTTTCGGAGTCGGCAGCCGGTGAAGTACTGGACTGGCACGTGTATCTGGCTGTGTGGCTATGCGTTTGCGGTGTGCATGCCGGTGGGCTTTGCGCTGCAGGAACGCGGCAAGACGGAGGTGAAAGCTGGCGCGAAGCCTTGAACACTGAATTTTCTATCATGAACTCTCAACGATCTTCAAGGCTTTGGAAGCTGCTGCTGGGATTCAGCGCGCTTGGGGCTGTGGTGGGGTTGGTGGCTTTTGGGATGGGCGTGGATGAAGGGGCTTTTTTGGTCATGGCGATGATGGCCGTGGCCACCTTTCCGATGTTTTATTTTGCGTCGCGCTGGCCGCTGAAGAAGGTCAAGGAGTGAGGAACGGGGAGGTTGTGTTACCACTTGTTGCCACCGTGCCGCATAGCGCCTATGGCGGAGGTGAAATATGAAAAAGATCTGGTTCATCCGTCACGCCGAAAGTCTGAGCAACGCGGGGTTCCCCACGGATACGCCGCATGCGATCGGACTGAGCGAGAAGGGGCTGGCGCAGGCGGAGGCTCTGGGGGCGCAGTGGCGGGAGGAGCTGGATCTGATCGTGGTGTCGCGCTACTCGCGCACGTCTTTCACGGCGGAGCCGCTGTGCAGGCGGTATCCGCAGGTGCCGGTGGTGGAACTGCCGGTGCATGAGCTGACGTTTCTGGCTCCGGGTCGCTATGTGGGGACGACGGAGGATCTGCGGCGGGAGCCGGCGAGGCAGTACTGGGAGAGGTGTGATCCGGATTTCTGCGACGGCGAGGGAGCGGAGACGTTTCGAAATTTTTGCGAGCGTGTGGATGCATCGCTGGTGGCGCTGCACGAGCGCCCGGAGCAGCGCATCGCGGTGGTGTGCCATGCGTATGTGATCAAGGCGATCCTGTGGCGGCAGATGCACCCGGAGGCGGAATTTACGGCGGAGTACATGCGGGAGTTTTTTGCGTTTCACCTGAACTGCGTGGTTCCGAATGTGATGGTGTATCCGTTTGAGTGCGCGGAGGGTGAGGAGATGCGGATGCTGTCGCCGTTTCAGATTGAGGTGGGGTGAGTCAACACGGAGGTGAGTGAAGGGAGGGTTCCACGAAGGCTCTGAAAGTGGAATTGCCAGGCATGAAGAAAACTGATTCACTGGCCGGGTGACTCACAGCTTTTGCTTTTATCTGCCCCAAGAAATGCCTGTGTGTTCAGTCACCGGCCTGTTTTCGTCTCTTGGGTCTTACTTGGATCAGACGCCAGGCGGTGGATCGCCGGAGCAGACGGTGGTCATGGTTTTGCAGGTTATTGCTGTGGCAGGGCTCTTGGCCGTGGGCATTCAGATTCAGCGGCGCTGGAAGTCTCTGTGCTGCCCCTTTTGCCAACGTCCGGGGGTGGGAAACAGGCACCGCACCCGGGGCGTGGCGATCCAATGCCCGGGCTGTGGTGAGGTCATCGACCGTGGCCTGCCTGATGGGGCATCCCAGCATGAGTCTGAGGTGGTGCTGAGGGCTCAGCGGCAAAGTCTGCCGGTGAGGAGGTTTGAGCTGCGCTCGCCGTGGGTCTGGCTGCTTTTTTTGCTTTCGGTTTTGTCTGCGGTTTATGGGGCGGTCATTCACTCCTTTGGCTTGGTGACGGTGCTGGTGCCGCTCTGGAGCCTTTTCGTGGCGAGTCGTCTGATTCAGACCCTGCAAACGGGCTGTGTGAATGGGTATTGGGCGCTGACGTTTCGGGAGCTACAGCCGGTGAAGTTCTGGCTGCGCATCGGCGTTTGGTTTCTGGCTTATGGCTTTGCTTTGTATCTGCCCCTCGGTTTTGGGCTGCATGCCCGCATGAATGCCCGTCCCCCGGCTGCTGCGGGAACAAGGCCCTGACTCAGCACTTGGATGCAATGGCGCGCAAGCGCCGGGGCTTTTGCTGCGTACACTCCGCATGTCTGATCTCTCCGCACTCTCACGCCGCGAACTGCTCTCCCGCATGGGCGGCGGGCTGGGCGCGCTAGGGCTGGCTTCCACGTTGCATGGGGCACCGCGCACGAACTTTGTGCCGAAGGCAAAGCGGGTGATTCAGCTCTTCATGAACGGCGGACCGTTTGGCCCGGACTTCTTCGATCCGAAGCCGGGGCTGGCGAAGTATGCGGGGCAGAAGCCTGAAGGCGCAGACCTGCGCACGGAACGGCCCACCGGCGGGCTGCTGGCTTCGCCGTATGCGTTTTCAAAGCATGGGCAGAGCGGGCTGGAGATCAGCGAGCTGCTGCCGAATCTGGCGCAGCATGCGGATGAGCTGTGCGTGCTGAGATCCTGCCACACGGACAATCCAAATCATGGTCCGGCGCTGCTGCTGATGAACAATGGCACGATGACGGAGCGTGTGCCGAGCATGGGCTCGTGGCTGAGCTATGGCCTGGGCAATGAGAATGCGAATCTGCCGTCGTTTGTGGTGCTGTGCCCGGGCAAGCCGGTGCGGTTTTCGGTGCTGTGGACGAGTGCGTTTCTGCCGGCGCAGCATCAGGGGGTGTACATCAATCACTCTAACCTGGAGCCGCAAAAGATGATTCCGTGGCTGACGAATGAGAAGCTGGGGAAGGCGGATCAGCGCAAGCAGATCGACCTGATGCAGGCGCTGAATGCGGAGCATCTGGCGGCACGCGGTGGTGCGGATGTGGCGCTGAACGGTCGCATCCAGGCGATGGAGACGGCGTACCGCATGCAGTCCGCCGCGACGGACGCTTTTGATGTGAATCTGGAACCGCCGAAGGTGCGCGAGATGTATGGCAAGAGCCATTTCTCCAACGGCTGCCTGATGGCGCGTCGATTGGTGGAGCGCGGCGTGCGCTACGTGCAGTTGTACTATGGCAACGGTCAGCCGTGGGACACGCACTCGAAGCATGATGAGCAGACGCGCAAGCTGGGGGCGGATATCGACCGGCCCATCGCGGCGCTGATCGGTGACCTCAAACAGCGCGGCATGCTGGAAGACACGCTCATCATTTGGGGCGGTGAGTTTGGCCGCACGCCGGTGAGTGAAAACGGCAACGGGCGGGATCACAATCCGCATGGCTTCTCCATGTTCTTGGCCGGTGGCGGTGTGCGCGGCGGCACGGCCTACGGCGAGAGCGA
Source organism: Verrucomicrobiaceae bacterium UBA7681 (assembly GCA_002482965.1). Taxonomy (GTDB): domain Bacteria; phylum Verrucomicrobiota; class Verrucomicrobiia; order Verrucomicrobiales; family Verrucomicrobiaceae; genus Prosthecobacter. Next base: position 16,894 of record DLGZ01000015.1, read on the forward strand.
TGAGTTTGGATTCAAAGCGGCGGTGGACAAGATGCACGTGCATGACGTGCATGCGACGATCCTGCACCTGCTGGGCATGGACCACGAGAAGCTGACCTACCGCTACGCGGGACGTGATTACCGCCTGACGGATGTACACGGGCGTGTGCCGCAGGCGATTGTGGGGTGATTGGATTTGGAGTGCGGCTGCACAACCCTGAAAGGGTGAAGCTGCCGCTTTCGAATGTCTCGTGGCTGGCGTGAGCTGACCGGTCTGCAAGAAATCACCGGCGCTCGCGTTCGAATGTTCTTATGACACGCGTGAGCCGTCCGGCCTGCGAAAGCGGTAGCTTCGTTCGTGCCTCACTGCGCGACCGCAGTCCATATCGGAAGCGTGAGCATCACTCGGCCTGTCGAAAGAAGTAGACGATTCTTCGCCAACGATTCGTAGGACAAGCAGTTCCTCACTGCGCGACCGTAGTCCAAATGGGCTGCTTTCGCCTGCTTAGCTTACGCCCTAGACTTGTCAGTCTTGAAGCGGCTCCAGAAGGAGGGCTTGCTGGGGACGGCTCGGCGGATTTCCACGATGGGTTTTTTGGTGACCGTGGGGGGCGGTGGGGACTTGGGTTTGTCTGCTTCTTTTTCAGACTGCGCGGGCGTCGGCGTGGCGGGGGGAGCATCCGCAGGGCCGTAAAGCTCACGCGTCTTCTGGTGCATCATTTCGGCTTCGGCGGCACGCTGCATGGAGTCGCGGATGCTGGAGGGGACGGCGCTTTCGGTGAGTGGAGGGAGCAGGGGATTCGGGCCGGCGGCCCAGGTACCGAGGGTCGGCATGAGTGCGGCGATTTCGTTTTGGTTGTTCACCTTGTGCAGACCGATGACGCGCAGGGATGTGCCGAAGAGGTAGAAGATGGTGCTCTCGTCGAGACCTTCGACCATGCTGCCGCCGCGCTGCAGGATGGGGCTGCCGCGAAGGATGATTTCACTCTCGGTGATGAAGGCTTCCTGACAGAGGGCCTTGGCGGGCTCGTTAAAATTCATCTCGATGAACACCTTGCCGCGTGCGCGTGCTTTGAGTGGCTTGCCATCGGCGGAGTACTTGAAGACCTGGATCGAGTCTGCGGCGATCTTGATGTAAGGCGGGAACTCAAGCTGCTGCGTGGAAATGCTCTTGGCCTCCACGAAACTCATGCTGAGCAGGAAGCTCAGGTCCGTGGGAGACTTCACCAGAGTGACGTCTTTCGATGCGGCTTGAGCTTTGTCGGCCGTGGCTGCGGTGTTGAGGCTGGAGCAGCCGGCGCACAGCAGAGCTGCCGCGAGCAGGGCGACAGCGGAGCGCGGGTTGAACTGGTTGGGCGTGTTCATCTGCAAGGCTTAGATACACCCAAAGGTGATTTTGCTCATCTTGAATTTACTATAATGCGCAGCTGGGGGGCTAAGCGGTCGGGTGGAGACGCTCATAAGTGGCAAAATAAAGTGCCTGGGCATGGCTGGCGTCGGCTGGAAAGTCCTGCCGGGAGGTCTGTCGCCATTCGGCGGGATTGACCTTGGGGAAGGGGACGCCGCTGCCGAGAGTGGAGTCCACATGGGTCAAAATCAGCCGGTCGGCGCATGGCATAGCGGCGGCGAAAGCACCGCCCCCGCCGCAATCGAACAGCTCCTTGGCCCCGTACGCTGCGGCCAGCTGGAGGGCTGCGTCCACGCTCGCAACGGTTTCACCCACGGTGGGTAGAAAGGATGAATCGCGCGTGAGCACCAGAGGGTGGCGGTCTTCAAACCAGCCGATCATTTCCTCATAGGTGCGGCGGCCAAGGATCAGCCACTGGCCACGGGTGGTGCGGCGGAAGTGCTCTTTATCCCGCGGCAGATCCCAAGGCACGCCTGTGCCGGTGGAGATGAAACCATCGGCTGAGACGGCGGCGATGAGGGTCAGGACGGGAAGAGAAGTCACTCAGTAAATGGCGGATTCACCTTCGCGCAGCAGGCGCACGCGATTTTCCAACTGTCGTTCGATGGCGGCTTTGACGAGGCGCTCGGCAGGTTCATGGAGGGGCTCGCCGCCGAGCGGGAAGGTGTCGTGATGCATCGGGATCATAGACTGCGCACCCAACATTTGGAAGGCATCCAGGGCTTCTTCAGGATTCATGTGCACCTGACGCCCGCTGGGGGCATCGTAGGCACCGATGGGCATGAGCGCGAGGTCGATGCTGGCGCGTTTGCCGATCTCCTGAAAGCCGTCAAACATGGCGCTGTCGCCGCAATGGAAGAGGCAGCGGTCTGGGGACTTGATGAGGTAGCCGCCAAACTGGCGGTGCGTGTCATGAATATTCCGCGCTCCCCAATGGCGTGCCGGGGTGAGGGTGATGCGCAAATCCTGAAACGTGGCGCTCTGCCAGGTCTTCAATTCCACGATGTGTCCGAAGCCGAGGTTTTTCACCACCTTGCCGACGCCTTCCGGGACGATGATGGGCTGCGCGGCGGCGAGCTTGCGCAGGCTGGGCACGTGGAGATGGTCGTAATGGGCGTGTGTCACCAGTACGAGGTCGATGTGGGGGAGGTCATGCGCCCAGACGCTGGGGTGGCGCACGCGCTTGACCGGGCCGTGCCAGAGCGCCCAGTTGGGGTCGATGGCGATGTTGACGCCGCCGATTTGACAGAAAAAGCCGGCATGCCCGAGCCAGGTCACGGCGATCTCGTTGGTTGAGGCTACTGGCAGAAGGCCGAAATCCTCGCCCGGCTTGCGGGGGGCGAAAAGGGTGGGGATGAGCACCTCATTGAGGAACTGGATGTTGCGCTTGCGCCAGCCTTCTGTGGGGAGCAGGCCGATGCGATTTCCCTCGGTCTGAGCTTTCTTGAGCAGGCCGCGCTTCTGCTGCGGACTGGATGACCCAGCCCCGCCGGATGAGGAAGCGGGATCGAAAAGCATGAGTGGCTGCTTGAATCTATTGATAATAAATAGGTCAGGCGCTCAATTACAAGAATTAAGTGCAGGATGTTGTGGCGGCGGGGGTGACAACCGCCTTGCGGACTTCCTCACGCAGGACCTACGCCAAGTCAGCGGGTTTTGACCCTGCCGAGGGCGGTGACCCACTTGCCCTTGGTGACGACTTTCTCGACCACGAAACCCGCACGCTTTCCAGCGGCGAGGCATGCCTTGGCCTGAGACTTGAGAATGCCGGAGAGCATGAGGATGCCGCCGGGGGCGACGGAGCGAACGAGCTGCGGGAAGGCGGCCTCGAGCACGTCAAAGAAGATGTTGGCGGCGACGACGTCCCAAGTCTGCTTTGGCTCCCACTTGAGGACATCGACGCGTGTGAAGCGCACTTTGGGCGTGTCGTTGCGCGCGGCGTTTTCCTGCGAGATTTTCACGGCGGCGGGATCGTAGTCGCAGCCCCAGACGCGACTGGCGCCGAGTTTATCGGCGGCGATGGCGAGGATGCCGCTGCCGCAGCCGAGGTCTGCCATGGTCCACTTCTGGCCAGCGGCCTGGCGCTCTTCAGCGGCATCGACGAGCAGACGCAGCACGGTGGCGGTGGTGGCATGATGGCCGGTGCCAAAGGCCATGTCGGCCGGCACGGCGATGATCTCGCGATTGGGAAATTTGGCGCGGGCCAGCTTGAGTTCAGCCTGCGTCTTGGCGGTGCAGATCACAAATTTATCACGCACCTTCACTGGCGGCGGAGTCTGTGAGGAGTGAGCGGCCCAGTTCTGCGATTTTAATTTGGACACCTCTCCGCCGAACTCTTTCTGAATGGTCTTCGCGCGAGACTGAGCCTCACAATAGACCTCCAGGCGGATCATTTTACGACCAGGGAAACTGGTGATGACGAGAGTGGCGTCGGTGCTTTGCGCGAAACGTTCCTCCCAGGTATCAGCCGAACGAGAAGCAGTGAGTTTGGACCAGACAAACATGAATGTACTATCGTGAGGAGGGAAGCTGCTGGCGCACCAATCGAAGCCTTAAAAGGCCAAGGTTATCTGGTGCCATCAATCTTTCTGAGATTGATGGAGCGGGTGACGCGATTCGAACGCGCGACATCTTCCTTGGCAAGGAAGTGCTCTACCACTGAGCTACACCCGCAAATTTTTCGGTTCGACCCGGAAAGTTTGAGGGCGAGATTCTGGCGCATGAAAAAGATCCTGCAAGTGCAAAGTGCATATGTTGAGAATGTTTTTATTCAGGCCATGCTGAGCCTGTGAAACTTCCTTCCCATACCTGGATCAATGGCCGCATCATCAGCACTGCTGAAGCGCGCATCTCACCATACGATCATGGTTTTCTGGTAGGTGATGGTGTGTTCGAGACACTTGTAGCCCGTCATGGCAGGCCCTTCACTCCTACGCGGCACTGGCGGCGGCTGGTGGCTTCGTGCGAGGCGATGAAGATCACAGCGCCTGAGTACGATGTGTATCTGCAGGCGATGCTGGATACGATGCAGGCGAATGATCTCGCGGATGCGCGCATTCGCGTCACGCTGACCAGTGGTGACGGACCGCTGGGATCGGATCGCGGCGAGGCACCGGCCACGATGACGGTGGCGGCGACAGCGCTCAAGCCTTGGCCGCCCACCGAGACGGTGATGGTGGTGCCCTGGACGCGCAACGAGCGCAGCGCGCTGGCGGGCATCAAATCCACTTCATATGGAGATAACGTGCGCGCCCTGGCGCTGGCCCATGAGCAAGGGGCAGGGGAGGCGCTCTTTGCCAACACCCGCGATGAACTCTGCGAAGGTACGGGGACGAACATCTTTATCGTCACTGCGGGTGTGGTGAAAACGCCACCACTGAGCTCCGGCTGTCTGGCCGGTGTGACGCGTGCGCTGGTGCTGGAGGCTTGTGCGGCTGCGGGTGTTGCCGTGGAAGAAGCCGAGCTGCCCATCGAGGCGCTGAAGACCTGTGAAGAAGCCTTCCTCACCTCCAGCACGCGGGATGTGCATCCGCTATCACGCATTGATCAACGTGACATGCCGGGAGTGTCCGGTGCCGTCACGCAGCGCGTGGCGCAGGCGTTTCAGGATTTCGTGGCGGGGCGGGATGATCCGTAAACTTCGCCCAGCTTGCGCAGGAGTGATTCGAGCTTGGCGTAGTAGTCGTCTTCCTTGAGCTTTGGGCGCTGCTCCTTCAAGGTTTTCAATTCACGTTCCAGGGTGTCGCGAATGCTGCGCTGAGAGTCGGTGAGCTGCTGCTCCTCGGAGCTTAACACGAGCACCATCTGTGCGGCACGTTCGCCATCCAGTACGGCACCGGGTGCGGCTGCGGCATCTGGGGCCAGCACTTCGCTGCGCGTGCCGATGCCGTCGCCGTTATCTTCGAGCAGGGCGTGTTCGGTGGCGAGGCGTTCGTCATTTTCATAGAAGATGGCGGTGGCTTTGCTGGCGTGGCGGAAGGCTTCCAGCAGGGAGACCTGCTTATCTTGATCGAGATCGGCCTCGGGCAGTCCGCCGATGGCTTCGGCGAAGTACTCGCCGAAGCGTGCGTAGAAGACTTCGTCCGGGCTTTTGGTGGAGGTGATGATGACGCGGTTCTTGCCGGAGAGTGGTTTCAAAAAGCCGCCGCTGGCGGAGGCGGTGTGGATCACAGCTACCTCCTGCTTGAGAAGCTTGATCCAGCCTGCGAGCTGCTTGGCATCAAAGTCCGGCCCTTCCGCGCTGAACATGGCTTCGCGTCCGTCGAAGGTGCCGTGGCCAATGAGGACGAGCCACAGTGAGTGGGTGGGATCGGAGGCGGTGAGGCGTCTTTCGAGTTCTTTGGTGGTGTTCTCGCCGCGAAGGACTGCGGGGGTGATGCCGGCCTTGGTGCAGGCGTTGGTCCAGGTATCCACCTGGGTTTTGAATTTCTTGCCGTACTCTTCGTTGCCGGGAGCGCCGAGGACGATGAGGACATCGAGCTCACGTGGGGCGGCGTGGAGGAATGAGGTGAGGAGGGCAAAGCCCAAAGTACATAGAAGCTTGAACTCTTTCTTCATGCCATGCCTCCCTTTCTGCGCAAAAACCACTCGGTGCCGATGAAAAGAAGCAGCGCCAGAAAAATCCAGGGCGTATGCCACAGCGGCGTCGAAAGCGTGACCTCGATGGGCACGCGGATATTCTTGAGCATGTCTGGCAGCTTGGCGATTTCATCGAGCGCGAGCATCTGGCCGTTGGTCTCGGTGGCGATGCGTTGTAGAAAGGCGCGGTCGGGCGCGAGGCGGCTGAATTCTTCGGCCTGCGGGCCGTAGGCCCAGCCTGCGGTCTTGATCCCGAGCTGCGTGTGTTTTTCCATGTCCTCCACTGTCGCGGTGGCGCGGTAGTTGCCGGAGGCGGCGGAGAAGAATTCGGTTTCAAACAGTCCGGCCTCTTTGAGGCTGGGCTCCGCGAAGAGCTGGGATTTTTTGCCGTCGGGCTGGGTGACTTCGATCTTCACCAGTGCATCGCCGTGGGGTTTGAAGGCGCGGTCACGCACACGCACAGAGAGCTTCACGCGCTCACGGTCGGCGGTATCGATCTCGGTGGAGAAGGTGATGCTGTCGGCCACATCGACGACGAGCCAGCGCATGAGCTGACGCCAGGCACGCTCCATGTCCTTGCGTGATTCTGCGTCGTTCATGCCCCAGCGCCACAGGTCGGCGACCAGAATGCTGCCCACGCGGCCTTCGCCGAAACGCTGGGAGACGATGGCGGGCATGGTGGTCTGCGCGGCGTCCGAAATCGTGGCGAGGATGCTGGCGCCGGGTTTGATGGCGAAGGTTTGATTGATGGAATAAAAGGAGGGCATCGCGGACAGACGTTTTTCCTCTTCCTCGCGATCCGTGCGCAGGCGCATCCATGACTCCAGCCAGCCTTCGCGGGTGAGATTGAAGCGGGCATCGAGCATCGGACCCGTGGTGGTCGTGCGGTCAAGGTAGACCGGCAGCATGCTGCCGATGGGCGTGTGATCATAGCCGCCTGACTGATAGCACTCCTGCCCACCGAGCATGAGGAGCGCGCCGCCGCGCTCGCTGACGAAGCGCTGGATGAGGTTCATCTGCTTCTGCGTGAAGAATCCGGCTTCGAGGTCGTCGATGATGATGGCGCGATACTCGCTGAACAAATCCTCGGCGGATTTGGGGAAGCCATCGCTGAGTTCCTTGGCATCGCGGGTGCCGAGGCGGATGAGGACGGGCTGGTCATAGCGCTGCGCCTCTTCGCCCTCCTTGGAAACAAAGCCACGGAACAAGGGATTGGCGCTTTCACCGGCATGGCCGCGCCATTCAAACTTGGGCTCGCGTTTGGCGATGCGGACGAGGCTCGGCATCTGGATATCGTCATCGCTGGCAATGGCGCGGCGCAGGAATTTGTATTCCCAGTTGGGCCTGCCGGCGATGTAAAGCACGCGGTAGGGGCCGGAGCCGCGATCCGTCTCTAATAAGCGTGTGTTGTTGGCCAGCGTGGCTTCGCTGACGCCCTCGGCTTTGAGTTCGAGCTTGTGAAACGACACGCCGGGCTTCGCCACCGGGATGCGCAGGCGCATGGTCTGCGGTGAGTTGCCGTTGAAGGTGACTTTTTCGGTCACGATGACTTTGCCCTGTTCATCCAGCGCAGAGAGCGTGGCCTGTTTGCCGTTCAGGCCTTGGGCTGACACGCGCGAGGTGATGGTGATGGGAGCGTCTTCAAACGGACTCGTCGCCACAGTGGCATCCAGAATCGCCAGATCCGGGGTAGGGGCATCCTTGCCAGCAATCACGGTGAAAATGGGCGCACCCTTGACCTCTGCCTTCCACGTCGAGGCATCAGTGGCGTTGCCATCGCTTATTAAGACGACCGCGGCGAGATTGGAGCCACCGCTGCGCAGCGTCATGAGCGTGCGGCAGAGATCGGAGCGGGTGCCGTCAAACTTCAAGGCGCGGAAGTGGGGCACGCTTTGTGTCTGTGAGCCGACGGTCATGAGGCGCAGGCGAAAGTCTTCGCTCAGCGCTTTGATCCATGCAGCGTCCTCAGCACCGGAGTTGAGGGCGGCGGTGACTTGTGCGGCGCGGGTGGGTTCACCCGGTTTTTCTGCGGTATCGAGCGAGGCGCTCGTGTCCACCAGCACAATGACTTCGTTCTCGCCCTTCTTCGGCTGTTGCTGGGTCCACAGGGGATCGAGCAGGCAGAGTGCCAGCAGCGCGAGGGCGGCGAGCTTGCAGGACATGGCCGCGAGTTTACGCCAGCCGCGTAGAGGAGAGCGGCGATATCCGAGCCAGAGCAAGCCGATGACAAAAAGAACCACCAGGGCAGCGAGCCAGGTGATGTCCGTATTTTGCCAGAGGATGCGGGGCATGAGGTGCGAGTTAAACGCGGCGTGCGGCGAAAAGCTACATCTCAACCGCAGGCAATTATTTTCGTTGCCAAAAAATTGAATGTGGAAGCGCTTGTCGGATCACACATTCTCGATTTGATCAGCACTCCTTCACCGCCCGCCGCCATGCCCCTTTACGACCCCTATGCGTTCCAGCTCGCCGGCTTCAGCGAGGGCGATGTCGATGAAATTCTCGCCGATCTCGACTACCTGCACCGCAACTCACGCTGGACGCATCGGCGTGACCAGATCGAGCGGATGATCGTCGAATCACCGGTGATTTTACTCGATTTCCTACGCAGCGTGCAGCCTGAAGTGGTGCGAAATGCCATGATTCCGCGCCGGGTGAAGGATGCGGTTCTTCGGTGAGAGGGCGCGTTTGAGTCCTTGCGCGTTGGCGGACTTCCGCCACATTCGGCCTCCCCCTACCGACCCGGCCAATGTGTGCCGGGCGGCGTATCTCATTTCCCCATGTTCAACTGGATCATCAAAAAAATCATCGGCACCAAGAACCAGCGCACTGTGCGCAAGCTTCAACCTGCGGTGGCCGAGATCAATCGCATCGAAGCCCAGCTTCAAAACGAGCCCGAGGAGGCACTGACTCAACGCACCCAGAAATGGCAGGCTCAGTTCCGTGCCTTTCACACGCCGCCGTTCCTCGGTGGGGTGAGCCTGCGCATCGCCGATGAAGCTGCCGTGGATGCCTGCCTGGAATCCGTGGAGAAGTATTTCGCCGCGCTGAAGCCGCATTTCCCATCACTGGAAAATGATTACCTCCTCAGCGCTGCCTGGAACGGTGCGTCTCTCGATGACAAGAAGGCTCGCATCGACCGCTCACGTGAAGCGTGGAATGCCATCCAGCCGGACTTTCCTGAGATCGAGTCAAAGATGCTCAATGACATTCTCCCGGAAGCCTACGCCGTGGTGAAAAACGCCGCTCGTCGCATGTGCGGACGCGAGATTATTGTCTGTGACCAGCCGCTGGGCTGGAACATGGTGCACTTCGATGTGCAGCTGGTCGGTGGTGTGGCGTTGCATCGCGGCATGATCGCTGAAATGGCGACCGGGGAAGGGAAGACGCTCGTCGGCACGCTGCCGGTTTATTTGAACGCACTCACCGGACGTGGTGTGCACGTGATCACGGTGAATGATTACCTCGCACGTCGTGACAGTGAGTGGATGGGCAGCCTCTATAAGTACCTCGGCCTCACGGTCGGCTGTATTCAGAACGATCAGCCAAGTCACCTGCGCCGTGACCAGTATCTGGCGGACATCACGTATGGAACGAACAGCGAGTTCGGCTTTGATTACCTGCGTGACAACGGCATGGCCTCTAGCAAGGAGCAGCAGGTGCAGCGCGGGCATTACTTCGCCATCGTGGATGAAGTGGACTCCGTGCTCATCGATGAAGCACGCACGCCTTTGATCATCAGCGGCCCTGTGATGGCTGCGGAGAGCAATCACCAGTATGAGCGTTACAAGCCCCTCGTCGATCAACTGGTGCGCCGTCAGAACACGCTGTGCAACCGCCTGATCACGGAGGCCAAGGAAGCCGCCGCCGCCGGTGTACTGGAGCAGGCCGGTTTGAAACTCTTCCAGGTGCAGATGGGCCAGCCGAAGAATCGTGCGCTGACCCGCTGCATGGAGGATCCCGAACTCCGCCGTGCGATGGAGAAGGCCGAACTCTCGCTCTACGCCGACACGCAGAAGGTGGAATTCTTCAAGCTCAAGGAAGAGCTGTACTACTTCATCGAAGAAAAATCCCACGACGCCGATCTCACCGAGATGGGCCGCAATTTCCTCAGCCCCGACGAGCCGGACGCCTTCGTGCTGCCGGACATCGCCACCGTTTACTCTGAGATCGACGGCGACATGACGCTCTCCGAAGAAGCCCGCACCCGCAAGAAGACGGAGATGCAGGACCGCCTTTCCCACCAGGGTCAGCGCATTCACCAGATCAGCCAGCTGCTGCGTGCCTTCTGTCTCTATGAGAAGGACGTCGAGTACGTGGTTGAAGAGAACAAGGTCATCATCGTCGATGCGCAGACGGGTCGTAAGATGGCCGGCCGCCGCTGGAGCGATGGCCTGCACCAGGCGGTGGAAGCGAAGGAAGGCGTGCAGATCGACGCTGAGACGCAGACGCTCGCCACCATCACCATTCAGAATTACTTCCGCCTCTATCAAAAGCTGGGCGGCATGACCGGCACGGCTGAAACCGACGCCGCCGAGTTCCATGACATCTACAGCCTCGATGTGCTCACCATTCCGACGAACCGTCCGGTGAAGCGCAAGGATCACAACGACAGCATCTACAAGACACGCCGCGAAAAATTCGCAGCCGTGATCGAGCTGATCCGCGAGCTCAACGCCAAGGGCCAGCCGATCCTCGTCGGTACCGCCAGCGTTGAAGCCTCAGAAATGGTCTCGCGCATGCTCAAGCTGCAGAAGATCACGCACAACGTGCTCAATGCGAAGTATCACCGCCAGGAAGCTGAAATCGTCGCCCGTGCCGGACATCGCTCCGCCGTGACGATCTCCACCAACATGGCCGGTCGTGGTACGGACATCAAGCTGGGTGAAGGCGTCTCCGAACTCGGCGGCCTCTTCGTGCTGGCCACCGAGCGTCATGAAAGCCGCCGCGTGGACCG
>DLGZ01000015.1:27870-55211 GCA_002482965.1 Verrucomicrobiaceae bacterium UBA7681
ATGCGCAACTTCGGTGCCGCCGAGCGCATGACGAAGATGATGGAGCGCTTTGGCATGAAGGAGGGCGAAGAACTCCAGCACCCATGGCTCAATCGCAGCGTGGAAACCGCGCAGAAGCGTGTGGAACAGCGCAACTACGTCTGGCGCAAGCGCGTCCTCGAATACGATGACGTCATGAACCAGCAGCGTGAAGTCGTCTATGAATGGCGCAACGACGTGCTCAACAGCAACGACACGCGGATTCTCATCAACGACGCCGTGGAAAAGGGCATCACCGAACGTCTGGGTGCCTTCGTGCCGAAGGACATCAAGGGTGATGACCTGGCCGACTATGAAGGTCTGCTTGCCTGGGCGAACACGACGTTCCCGATCGGCCTGCGGAGGCTGGACGATGAATTCCGGGCGCTCGATTTTGAAGCCAAGTCCGCTTACCTGAAGGAGAAGATCCTCGGTGCTTATGAGGTGAAGGTTGGCACTGCCAATCCGACCGCCTTGCAGGAGATCGAGAAGATGATCCTGCTCAATGCCATCGACCGTCTGTGGCAGGAGCATCTGTATGCACTGGATGCCTTGAAAGAAGGCGTGGGTCTGCGCACCTACGGCCAGAAAGATCCGCTCATCGAGTTCAAGCAGGAAGCCTTCACGATCTTCGCGGAACTGATGAACAACATCAACGGCGAAGTCCTCGGCAACCTCTTCCGCAGCACGCAGCAGTTGGCCGCGTTTGAGCAATTCCTGGCCCAGATGGCCTTGCAGGGCAGTGAAGCCGCCGCGCCGCAGCGCCGTGAGGAAGAAGAGGAAGAGAAGCCGGAAGCCGCCCCCAATCCGGGCCGCGACGGACCTCGTCTGATCCTTCCAAGCAGCGCCGCCAAACCCAAGCCCAAAGCGGCTCCGAGCACCGTCGGCCGCAACGACCCATGTCCTTGTGGCAGCGGGAAGAAGTACAAGCAGTGCTGTGGCAGGTTGGCGTAAGCTGAAATATCCACTCCTTGAGCGTGCCCAACCGCCAGCATGCGTTGCCTCTTAATCGTCTTCTATCTGCTGCTGATTGGGCGTTTGTTTCTGCTGGATGGCGTACTCGAACCGACGAATGACGAGGGGCTGTGGCAGTGGAACGCACGCTGTGAGCAGTGGAATCTTCCGAGCCATGGCATCCTCCACAGTGCCTTAAGTCCGGTAAATCACGCGATCAATCGCGTGCTCTTTGCGCTCGTTTCACCCTCGATTTTAGTTAAGCGGATCGCGTGTTCGCTGTTGGTCGCCGCTGCCGCCGGGCTCGCCTGCCTGCGGCTGGTGCGCCGGGGAAATGCTGCGGGTGCCGCCATGCTGCTGGCGTGGTTGTGGCTGGATCCCTATCTTTTTCGCATGGGTAGCTGGGCCATTCTTGAGCCGCTGCTCATGTTTGGCCTCGTGGCATGGTACGGCATTGGCGGACGTCGGGATCTGACCCTGCGAGACACACTGGTGCTCGGAGTGCTGACGGGGCTGCTGATCGGCGTGAAGCTCACGATCATCTGGCTGCCTGCAGGCGTGTGTGCCAGCCTGCTGTTCACGAAAAAGTTCAAGGAGCTGGCCGTCTACATGGGCGTGACCGCAGGCGTCATCGCGATCTGCTACGTTTCAGTGTATCTGTGTGTCGATCATGAGCGATTTCAAGAGATTTGGCGGCAGCACATGGTCGCGCGCACGGATCCTGTGGCCAACGTATTGGGAGTGTTTTGGGGGCTGCCCGATTTCCGCACGGCGTTTTACGTGGCCACGGCGCTCCTGGGCGGTGGCTGGTGCGTGTGGCGTGCTTTCCGTAGTGGCAGTGCGCTGGGGGCTGCCCCCTGGGCTGTGATCGCGGGTCTGGCGGCTCTTGCCACGCAGTCATGCCGTCCGGAACGATACTTTTTTCCTGTGGCATTCCTGAGCCTGCTGGCCGCCACGGATGCGGGACTCTTTCGCGAATGTCACCGTCGGGTCGTTGCTTTATTTCTGATCGTGGCGATGGGCGTGAATGTTCTCTGGTGGCGCATTTTTGTCATTTCTCCGACCAATACGGGCGGGTGGGCCATGCATGAGAAGCTCAAGGATGCCGCCGCAGGGCGGATCATCGCTGCTCCGCCATGCCTGGCGCTGGATCTCAGGTGTGATGTGCAGCCCACGTCGATGGGACTGCTGGCACTGCCTGCGGATGAAAACTACCAGCCCGATGTGCTGGCTGTGCAGATCGAGGCGGCGGAGCCTACGTCCGGAGATTCACGCATGACTGCCGAAATGATTCGCCGGGAAGCAGTCGTCACCGGGAAGGGTTTTTACCGACTTTACGAGGTGCCCGCAGTTTCACCTCTCACCCCAGCCAAATGAGCGAACAAGAACCTGTGGTCGTCATCATTGGAGCGGGGCCTGCCGGGCTAACGGCTGCCTACATGCTGGGCAAGGCGGGCATCCACGTCGTCATTCTTGAGGCCGACCCGAAGCTTGTCGGCGGCATTTCGCGCACGGTGAACTACAAGGACTGCCTCTTTGATATTGGTGGGCATCGGTTTTTCTCCAAGTCCGCCGAGGTGGAGGGTCTCTGGGACGAACTGCTGCCTGATGGGATGCTGGAGCGCCCGCGCTCTTCACGCATTTACTACCGTGGGAAATTCTTTGCCTATCCCATCGTGGCACTCGATGCCCTGATGAAACTGGGCATCTGGGAATCGTTTTGCTGCGTCATGTCCTACTTGAAGGCGCGCATCGCACCCGTGGCGAAACCGGCGAGCTTTCAGGACTGGGTGAGCAATCAGTTCGGCGCGCGTCTCTTTGAGATCTTTTTCAAGACCTACACCGAGAAGGTGTGGGGCATGAGCTGCCGGGAAATCTCCGCTGACTGGGCTGCGCAGCGCATCAACGGACTCTCGCTTTTTTCGGCCATCAAGAATGCCCTCTGGCGCCCGCGCCAGAAAGCGGGCTCCGGTGTCATCAAGACGCTTATCAACACTTTCCGTTATCCAAGGCGGGGGCCGGGAATGATGTGGGAGGCCTGCGCGGCCAAGGTCGTTGCGCAAGGCGGCCGCATACTCATGGGCACCCGATTCGTCAGCGGTGCCTACGACGCCGCCACGCAGCGGTGGACGATCACACATCGTGATGCAGCGGGGAACGTGCATGAACTCAAGTCGCAGCACCTTATTTCCTCCGCGCCGATTGCCGAGCTCATTCCGAGCCTGAGTCCCGCGCTGCCTGCCAAGGCCCAGGCAGCGGCCAAGTCACTTCGTTATCGAGACTTCATCACCGTCGTCCTGATGTACCGCCATGAGGATGCCTTTCCTGACAACTGGCTCTACATTCATGACAACAGCGTGAAAGTCGGGCGGATTCAGAACTTCAAGTCCTGGTCCCCGGACATGGTGCCGGACAAGAGCATCGCCAGCTACGGCCTGGAGTACTTCTGTTTTGAAGGAGATGGACTGTGGACGAGCTCGGATGAGGACCTCCTCGCGCTCGCCAAAAAGGAGATGGAGCAGCTCGGTCTGGCCAAGTCCTCCGAGTGGGTGGATGGCTGCATCGTCCGCCAGGCGAAGGCCTATCCGGTGTATGATGCCGACTACGCCACGCACGTCAGCGAAATCCGGCAGGCGGTCGCGGAGCACCTGCCAACGCTGCACCTCGTTGGGCGCAATGGGATGCACAAATACAACAACCAGGATCATTCGATGATGACGGCCATGCTCTGCGCCCGGAACATCATCCAGGGTTCCAATCTCTACGACCTCTGGCAGGTGAACCAGGATGCGGAGTACCATGAGGGGACTGCGTCGGAGAATGAGGGTGGCAGACTTGTGCCGGCGAGGTTGTCAGATGGGTGAGGGGAGGTTGACTTTTTAGTTTCACTTCCTGTCAGCACGCCGAGGAATCCTTGACCTTGGACGTGAATGTCGCTTTTCTTCGGTCATGACACCGCGCCTTTTTATTCCGCTTTTCTTTTCGCTCTCCCTTTCCGCCCTCGCGGTGGATGACTACAAGCTCGGGCCGCTCTCGCAGGAGAAGGCGGAGGTGCCAAAAGGGAAGGTGATCCCAATGCCGGCGCACACATCCAAGATCTACCCTGGCACCACGCGTGACTGGTGGATCTACGTACCCGCTCATTACAAGCCCGAGCAGCCAGCAAACCTCATGGTCTTTCAGGATGGGCATGACTACGTCGGCCTGAAAGGCGCATGGCGTGTTCCTGTCGTCTTCGACAACCTCATCGCCAGTGGGGACATGCAGCCCACGATCGCCATCTTCATCAATCCCGGCCACAGCGGCGAGGTGAAGCCGCAGAGCGCGTGGAAGAACAACAACCGGGGCAAGGAGTACAACACGCTGGGGGATGTGTATGCGCGCTTCCTGCTGGAGGAAATCATCCCGCAGGTGCAGAAGGACTACAAGCTCACGGAGAATCCTGAAGGCTGGGCGATTGCCGGAGCCAGCAGCGGGGCGATCTGCGCCTTCACGGTGGCGTGGGAGCGGCCGGACAAGTTTCGCAAGGTGTTCTCCACCATCGGCAGTTACGTGGATCTGGCGGGCGGGCATGTGTATCCTTCCATCATTCGTCTGACAGAGCGCAAACCTCTGCGCGTGTATCTGCAGGACGGCAGCAGCGACCTGGACAATCCCTACGGCAACTGGCCGCTGGCGAACCAGCAGATGGCCAAGGCGCTGGCCTACCAGCAGTATGATTACACTTTCACGTTTGGCGACGGCGCGCATAACAGCAAACAGGGCGCGAGCCTCTTCCCAGACGCGATGAAATGGCTGTGGCGGAAGTGAAAAACTGGGGCTGGCAGCCTGCTCAGACCGGGCAATCCGATAAAAATGCGTTCCAAAGGCCATTTTCATTGTGAATAACTAGGTTTCCACCTTGACACATTCTCCAATCCTCTTACCATCGCGGCCCCTTCTTCCCCAGTCGGAAGATCTTTCGTACACAGCACTAATGAAGACGTTTTCAGCCAAAGCCCAGGAGCAGAACCCCACATGGTGGGTCATCGACGCCAAGAACCAAATTCTTGGAGACGTCGCAGTCGCAGCCGCAAACCTCCTGCGCGGCAAGACCAAGCCTACCTTCACCCCGCACGTTGACACTGGTGATTTCGTGGTCGTCTTGAACGCCGCCGAAGTCCGCCTCAGCGGCAAGAAAGAGGAGCAGAAGATTTACACCTCGAAGGCCGGCTACGTCGGCAATCAGAAGATCGAAAACGTCGAGCGCGTGCGTGCCCGCCGTCCAGAGCTTCTCGTTGAGCGCGCTGTGAAGGGCATGGTCCCCCACAACCGCCTTGGCCGTTCGGTCATGGGCAAGCTCAAGATCTATGATGGTGCCGAGCATCCGCATGAGGCGCAGAATCCAAAGCCCTTCGCCATCGCCTAATTCTTTCCCTCGTTACCTATCGCATGAGCAAGCCTCTCAAAACCACTACTGGCCGCCGCAAGACCGCCATCGCACGCGTCTTCATCACTGAAGGAGCCGGAAGCATCACCGTCAACGGACGTGACTTCGAAGAGTATTTCCCGACGGTCGCGCTGCAGAACCAGATTCTGTTCCCGCTGGCCCTCACGAATTCCCGCCAGACTTATGATTTCAAGGTGAACGCCAGCGGCGGTGGTTGCACCGGCCAGGTTGGTGCAGTCCGTCTTGGCATCGCTCGCGCTTTGATCGGCGTGAATCCTGAGCTTCGCGGCGTCCTCAAGCAGAATGGTCTGCTGACCCGTGACTCCCGCGCCAAGGAACGTAAGAAGCCAGGTCGCCCAGGCGCCCGCAAACGCTTCCAGTTCTCCAAGCGTTAATCGCCCAATTTTCAGCTCGATTGTGTGCAAAGCCCCGCCCTGTGCGGGGTTTTGTTTTTTCTGTCGCTGGCGGCAGGATTTCGCGCCAAACTCACACCCATGTCCTCCGGCCAACTTCTTGTTCTCGGCGCCAGCGTCATCTGGATCTTGTTTTGCATGCGCTTCTGGTACGCCATTGATCAGGAGCATATCTGGCAACGGCGTTTCATTGCCATCGGTGCCGGCATCGGCGGCGGCCTGATTTACCTCATCGGGGTGATGATGCTGCAGATGCTGAAGGAACCGCCACCGCCTGTGGTGGATGAGGAGATGGAGATCCGGGTGTCAGCAGGGAAGCGTAAGGATGAGTCGAAGAAGTGAAGCGAAAAATGTCGAGTGAGCATATCCGAATGAAGAAATAATGCCGAAGTCCGAAGTCTGGATCAGGTCCGTCACGCGTGCCAAATGCTGTATTCTGGCTCATGAGGTTCCTCCACAAACTTCGTCATTCGAGTTTTGTCATTCTTTGGGCATTCGGATTTACTCATTCGTCATTCCTAACGACGACTTTTGAGCCATCGCTCTTGAATGGAGAAGGAGGTCAAAGGAGATTTGTCAGGCCGGAGCCGTCACTCCACGTCCCCAAAGCCTGAGGTGACGAGTTCTTCGAGGTCGGCCACGGCGGCTTCGGCGTCGCTGCCTTCGGCGATGATTTTGATGGTCTCGCCACGTCCTGCGGCGAGCATCATGAGGCCCATGATGCTTTTGCCGTTCACGGGCTCGTCGTCTTTTTCCACCCAGACGTCACACTGATACTTGCTGGCACGCTTGACGAACTGCGCCGCCGGGCGTGCATGCATGCCCATTTTATTGCGGATCGTGAGTTCTTTTTGGATGCTCATGGTGAGGGGGGACTAAGCTGCGGCTAACCTAATTGATCATCCGTCATCTTTTTCAACAACCTTTGGTCAAACTCTACGGCGCTGTTGTAGCCAAAGGTGCGTAATTTAAAATTAATGGCGGCCAATTCGATCAAACCGGCCACGTCGCGGCCCGGTTCCACCGGCAGCGCCACGCGTCCGACCTTCATTCCCATGATCTCGCGGGTGTCGTTGTTCACCCCCACGCGCTCCAGGTCTTCGGTTTTGGCGCCGCGCACGAGCTCCACGATCAAATCCAGCCGTTTGCTCAGGCGTACGGCGCTGACGCCAAAGAGCGCGGCCACGTTCAGAATGCCCAGGCCACGGATTTCGATCATCCCACGGGTGATGTCCGGGGCGGAGCCGATCACCTCGCGGTCTTCGATCAGGCGCAGCCGCACTGCGTCATCCGCGACCAAACTGGCACCACGCTGAAGCAGGCCGATGACGCTTTCGCTTTTGCCGCAGCCGCTGTCTCCCTGAATCAGCACGCCGAGACCCTGCACGTCCACCAGACAGCCATGCACCAGCAAGGTGGGCGCAAAGGCCCATTCCAGCTTGATGGTGGCCGCATTGAGGAATTTCATGGTCATCATGCTGGTCTGAAACACGGAGATGCCGGCCTCATTGGCGATGTCGATCAATTCGTCATCGATGCGGTGGCCACGTGCGATCACGACGCAGGGGATGTCCCAGGAGCAAAGCTGGCTGAAGCGCGCCGCGCGCAGCTTGGGGTCCAGCCCTTCGAGAAAGGAGCATTCCGAGTTGCCGATAACCTGCACCCGCTTGTAGGCGAAGTAGGTGAAGAAGCCGGACAGCGCCAGACCGGGGCGGTTTACCGAGGGCTCGCTGATCTTGCGCGTGAAGCCGGCATTGCTGCCAACCAGCTTTAGTTTGAGCGACTTTTCATTCAGAGTGAAAAACTCCCCCACCGTCACCGAGGACGGGCGTTTGACTTTGGTTGGAGGAGGCATGACTTGACATTACGCGAAGCTTCTCAAAGACAGCAACGAAAAACCAACTCGCACTGGAAAACTGTCATCAACTGGCTAAATCATCCGATCCAAACGCCGCAACCCGCGGCATTGGCTCTTTTACACCTCTCTCATGCCCCGCAAAAAGGAATCCGCTTTTGACTCCGTGGAGTCTGTTCTCGCAGACATTCGCGCTGGCCGCATGGTCATAGTCACCGATGACGAAGACCGTGAAAATGAGGGAGATCTGATCTGTGCCGCTGAAAAAATCACCGCTGATATGGTGAACTTCATGGTGCGGCAGGGCGGCGGCATGCTGTGTGTGCCGGTCTCTCTCGAAATCGCCGAAAAACTCAATCTGCCGAGCATGGTGCCGGAGAACCGCGAAGCCTTCCGCACTGACTTCACCGTGACCGTTGATGCAGCCAAGGGCATCAGCACCGGCATCAGCGCCGCCGACCGCTGCCGCACGATCCGTTTGCTGGCGGATGCCCAAAGCAAGCCGGAGGACTTGGTGCAGCCCGGGCATATCAACCCCCTCGTGGCCAAGCCGGGGGGCGTCCTGCGTCGCGCCGGTCATACCGAGGCCGCCGTGGATCTGGCCCGCCTCGCCGGACTGCGTGAAGCCGGCGTGCTCATCGAGATCATGAATGCCGACGGCACCATGGCGCGGCTGCCGCATCTGAAGAAATTTGCAAAGAAGCACGCCCTCAAGATGTGCAGCATTGCCGATCTGATCGCGCACCGCCGCCTCAGTGAAAAGCTCGTCGAAAAGATCGAGGTCGTGGACATGCCCACCGACTTCGGTGTTTTCAAACTGCATCTCTATAAGAGCACCCTCGATGGTGTCCATCACGTGGCCCTCGTCATGGGTGATGTCTTGCCTGATGAACCCGTGCTCGTGCGGGTGCACAGCGAATGCCTCACCGGGGATGTGTTTTCCTCACGCCGCTGCGACTGCGGCAGCCAGTTGCATGCCGCGATGAAGCACATCGCCACCGCAGGGAAGGGTATCATTGTTTATATGCGCGGTCACGAAGGGCGTGGCATCGGACTGCATGGCAAGATCATGGCCTACAAGCTCCAGGAGCAGGGTTTTGACACGGTGGAGGCCAATCTGAAACTCGGCTTTCCCATGGACCTGCGTGACTACGGCATCGGTGCGCAGATCATCTCCGACCTCGGCGTGCGCAAGATCCTGCTCATGACCAACAACCCGCGCAAAGTCGTGGGTCTCGAAGGCCACAAGCTCGAAATCGTCGAACAAGTTCCCGTTAAATCCACGCCAAAACCCGAGAACGCCCGCTATCTCGAAACGAAAAAGAAGAAGATGGGCCACAAGCTTTAGACTCATGTCCAATTACGCCTCCAGCCGTCCACGCCCCACCCAGGATCCGATCAACATCGCGATCGTCGCCTCATTGTATAACAACCAGTTTGTCCAAGGCCTGCTCAATGCCGCCAAGGAAGAGATCGAAGTCATTGCACCCAATGCTTCCGTCGATGTCTATCGCGTGCCCGGCGCCTTTGAGATTCCGGTCTGCGTGGAGCACGTGCTGCGCGGCAGCGCGCCGGATGCCGTGATCACCCTGGGGGTCATCATCCGTGGCTCCACTGAGCATGCCGATCTCGTCGGTGCTTCGGTGACCGATGCTCTGCAGCAGATGGCGGTAAAGCACTGCATTCCCATCATTCATGAAGTGCTGCTGGTCAGCACGGAGGAGCAGGCGGAGGAGCGCTGCTTGGGCGCTACCATCAATCGTGGCACGGAAGCCGCACAGACTTGTGTCAAAATGATCAATCTGTTCGGCAAGATGAAAGCCAGCTTTGCCGGCGAACCCCTTGACCACGCCTAACATCATGGGAAGACGCCGCGAAGGCCGCGAGGCCGCCATTCAGTTTCTTTTTGCCTGTGATCTTCAGGGTAAGGAAAAGCCCGGGGAACCGGAGGATTTCTGGACGCTGCACAGCGCGAGGACCTCCACCCGTGCGTTTGCTGAAAACTTAATCAAGGGTGTACACACCCATCAGGAGCAGATCGACACAGCGATCACCAAGCTGCTTGAGAACTTCAGCTTCGAACGACTCGCCGCCGTGGACCGCAACGTGCTCCGCGTCGCCTCGTACGAGCTGCTCTACTGCCCGGAGGTGCCCACGCCCGTGATTTTGAACGAGGCCATCGACATCGCCAAGGCCCTCAGCGCCGGTGAATCTGGATCCTTCGTCAATGGAGTGCTCGACAAGCTGGCGAAGTCACTGCGCAAACCTGGAGCGCCTGCTCCTGCACCCCAAGCTTCCTAGTCTTTTCCGATGGCCGGTTTTTTCAAATCACTCCTTCAGCGCTTCACCAAACCCGACATTGACTGGGATGACCTTGAGGCGTCACTCATCGGCGGGGATCTGGGACCAAAGCTGGCACTGCAGATCGTGGCGGACCTCAAATCACGCCAGCGCACGCTCCACGGCACGGACATCGTGCAGGTGGCGCGTGAGCATGTGCGCAAAATTTTGCCTGAGTCTGTGCCAGCCCTCGAACCGATTCCCGGAAAGCCCAAGGTGCTGCTCATCGTGGGTGTGAACGGCACCGGCAAGACTACGAGCACGGCGAAACTGGCGCACGTGCTGCACAATCGTGGCTACAAAGTGGTGCTGGCCGCCGCAGATACTTTTCGCGCAGCAGCTGTCGAGCAGCTCACGGTCTGGGCTGAGCGTTTAAAGATTCCCCTGGTCGTCGGTCCGCCGAATGGCGATCCGGCTTCCGTCTGTTTTGACGGATATGAAAAAGCGGTGAAGACGCAGGCAGACTTCCTCATCTGCGACACCGCCGGGCGGCTGCACACGAAGCATAATCTGATGGAGGAGCTGAGGAAAATTCACCGCATCCTCGGGCGCAAAGATGCCGAATCACCGCATGAAGTGCTGCTGGTCTGTGATGCGACGACTGGCTCGAATGCACTGCAGCAGGCCCGTGAGTTTAATAAAGTGATCCCTCTCACCGGTGTCATTGTCACCAAGCTCGATGGTAGTGGCAAAGGCGGAGTGCTTGTGGCGATCCAGCAGGAACTCGCCGTACCCACCCGTTTCATCGGCCTGGGTGAAAGCGTCGAAGATTTTCAAGCGTTTGACTCGCAGCGGTTCGTGGAAGAACTGCTGTGATCAGGACCGCAGAGAGGGCGCGCGCGGTCAAAATGTGTACCTTTGACTGGCGCTTTGGTATCTTTGTGGCTCATGTGAAGTTCATCCCAAGAAATATCTTGTCGAAGGAGTATGGCCTTCGCTAATTAGCAGCACACCTTTTTCAAATCACACCCTGGAGGATATCACCTGTGACGTTCAAATGCCCCTCATGCGACATGCAACTCAAAGCCGAGCCGGAAATGGCAGGCAAAATCGTCCGCTGTCCCGGTTGCAATACCAAGCTTAGCATTCCAGCTCTTGCCCCTTCTGCGCTGCCAGCACCCTCGGGACTGCCTGCACCTAGCGGCTTCACGGCTCCTGCTTCGCCCTCAGCGCCTGCTGAAAACGACGCTTTCGGAGCTGAATATGAACATGGAGCTTCCGCCCCTGAGCAGCCACCCGCCACCGGCACACCTGAGCGGGGTGAGCGCGGCGGCTGGGAGGAAATCGATCCGACGAATCCCAATGGTCTTTTAAGTTTCGGCATCGGCTTCGTACTGTTCCTCGCCTGGGTGGGCATTCTGTATCCGTTCAAGGCGGCGGACAGTGTCTCGCCAGCGACCTACACGACCATGCAGTTCATCGCGTCGCTGTTCTTCAAGCACATGCTCGTGAGCTTCATGAACACGCTGTTTTTCACGTGGGCCATGTCGATCCTGTATTTGAAGATGCAAAAGCTCAGCCATCAGCGCAAGGCGCTACTGCTGGACGTGCTGCCCTGGGAGCTGGGTGCGGAGATCAACCGCGACAACGTGGGCCAGTTCATCGACCACGTTTACAAGTTGCCGCACCGTCTGCGTGACAGCATGATGGTCAACCGCATGCGCAAGGCACTGGAGCTTTTTGAAGTGAAACAGAATGCCGGTGATGTTACGAACATGCTTTCCAGTCAGTCCGACATCGACGGCATGCGCATCGGTGGCAGTTACGCGCTGTTGAAGGCGTTTCTCTGGGCGATCCCGATTCTGGGGTTCATCGGCACCGTTATTGGTCTCTCGCACGCCATCGGCGGCATGAATTTCGGCAACATGACGGACCTCAAGGAGGTCACCAGCACCCTGGGCAAGGTGACCGGCGGTCTTGGAACAGCGTTTGATGCCACGCTGCTCGGCTTGGTGCTGGCGATGACTTTGAACTTCCCGCTCAACGGCATGATGAAGGCGGAGGATGACTGCCTCAATGACATCGATTCCTTCTGCAATGAAGTGCTGCTCCCGCGCCTCAATGACGGTGGCAGCATCGCCGGTGGAGACACGGCTGGCGTCATGGACACGCTGGTGAAGGCGGTGGCGAATGCGCAGAAGGATTTCCTCGTGGATCTCAATTCGCTGTCAAAGCAGATCAAAGAGCAGGCCGACAATTTGGACAAACGCGCCAACGCGCATCAACAGCGTGTGGACGCCGAGTTTGCCATGACACTGAACCGCATGCGTGAAGATATGACCAACGCTATGAAGGACAGCGTCAAGACCACCACCGACTACACGCGTGCCTTGGCCAGCGGCATCCAGTCATTGAACACCCTGCTGTCCGATCTCGGCGGCAAGCAGATCATGATTCATCAGGTGAAGAAAAAGGGCTGGTTCAGCAACAAATAACCGCCTCAACCTTCGCTCACTCATATAGATCATGGCAAAGCGTCGACATGCCGCCAAAGACGAGATCCTGCTGGTCCCGTTTCTGGACATTCTCTGCTCGTTGATCGGGGTGCTGATCCTCATCATCGTGGTGCTCTGCGTGTCGCAGACCCAGCAGACCGAGGGGCGTACTCCCGAGGAAGTGCAGATGTCGCAGGATGCGAAGCGTATGCGGCAGGAGATCGTGGAGCGCAAGGCCCAGGACGTAATCCTGAAGGAAAAGCAGGCCTCTCTGGAGGCACTGCAAAAGCAGATCGACGAAAAAGAGCAGCGCTTCATCAAGCTTCGCAAGCTGATCAACACCTCCAAGGATCTCCAGGAGGAGAACCTGAAGATCAGCCAGAAGATGCAGAAGGAGCTGGATGATCTGATGCTTGAAATCGAAGGCATGAAGCAGCAGCAGGCGGAGAGCAAAAAAGAAATCGCCACACTCATGGCCGAGCTCAAGAAGCGCGATGTGCCGCCGGACAAGAAGATCCCGCCCGTGATCGTGCAGCCTTCCGGCACCGGCATGCCGGCGGATACGAAAGTCTATTTCGTCGAGGCTGGCAGCGGGGCCTTGAAGATCCTCGGTGCCTGGGGTGAGGATTATCGCCTGAGCGCCACGGCGTCGGTGGTGGTCGCTGATGTCGCGTACAATTACTTTCTCGCCGAAATCGCCAAGAATCCCAATTCGCTGGTGCTGTTTCTCATCCGTGACGATGGGCAGGGAGCCTTTAACAACGGCGCTGGCCGGGCGGAGAACGACTACAAGGTGCGCGTGGGCAAGCTGCCCATCCCCGGGCGCGGCGTGCTTGACCTCGATTTGTTCTCCAAATTTCGCGGCAAGATCCCCCCGCCGCCTGCTGCGCCACCCGCCACGCCTGCGCCTCCTGCGCCTCCTGCGCCTCCTGTGCCCCCGGCCAAAACTACTCCACCCAAGAAAGCTGCCTAACACGCCATGGCAAAACGCAAACCACATGAGGAGCAGGAACTGCCGTTCGTCGCCTTGATGGACACGATGACAAATGTCGTCGGTGTGCTCATCATTGTGCTCGTCATGGTCGGCCTGAGCGTTGCCAGTGCTGTGAAAAAGGTGCTCTCCGACCTGCCGCCCGTCACCAAGGAGGAGCTCAAGGAAATTCAGGAGCAGGTCAAGCAACTGCCTGAAAAGATCGACCCGGTCAAAGTCGAAGAGAAGCAAAAGCAGGCGGAAGCCCAGCTCAAGCGCGCCATCGAGGATCTCAAGACCGTCGATACTGCGGATTTGCAGAAGCAGATGAAGTTCATGGATCTCGAGTCCTTCCAGAAGCAGCTGGAAGAGCGGAGAAAAGACCGGGAGGCGAGCAAGGTCGAGACCGATAAAATATTGGCGGAACTCGAGCGCCTCAAAGCGCTGCTCGACAAGACACCAGTTTACCAGCCGCTTCCGCCCACCTACGTACGCCTGCCAAATCCGCGCGCCTATCCGGAAAAGCCCAACGAGACCCGCATCCTGGTGGCCAAACAAGGTGTGCTCTTCTTCAACCAGGCCAAATTCCTGGGGCCGATCCTTGATGGCATGGAAAAAGTGAAGTCACAGCTCGAATTCCAAAAGGTGGACTATGCGCCCTTTGCCAAGCTGCTTGAAACCATCCTAGGGACTCCCGCCAATGCCCAGAAGGCGTGGCCTGAAATTGCCCCGCTGGTGGACCGGGTGCAGCTGGAATACGTGGCCCAGGCTTACAAGGCATTGGTGATCGGTGGCATCCCGGCCACCAAGGTCATGCTCAGCGACATTGCTGACATCTCCGTGGCGACCCGCCAGACCATGCCCGTCGTCGCCGATGCAATCGTGGCCGCAGGCAAAGGCGATGTGGCCCCTTGGGTCAAACTGGATCCCGCCCGGCCTCCCGCCCCGCCGGTGATCAAAGCCAGCGTCGGTGGTGGCAAAATCAGCTTCTCCTGGGGCTCCTTCACCAAAGATGTCAAAGCCACGCCAAAAGATGTCGCGGGCTTCTTCCATGATCTGGCAAAGGTCAAGGGCATCGAAAACGCCAGCAAGGCCCGTACCATTTACGATGCCGCCCGCGTGCAGGCCATGCTGCAGCGCGCGGCAGCCAGTCCGCTGATGTCAGGGTCGTATGGGTTTGAGCCCAAGGTCATACCCGCGCTGCCGTATGTGCAACTGGCCCTCACACCCAAAAGCGGCGGCGGCGAGACCATCGCAGCCTTGAAGCAGCCCAACTCGGGATTCATTCATCTCATGCGCGACATCAAGGCGGATCCCAACGGGGTGGCCATTTTCCAGGTCATGCCGGAGGCCTTTGAAGCCTATCTGGAAGCTCGCAAAGTCGCTGATGAAGTGGGGGTGTCTGCCACCTGGGAATTCCTCGCCAAGCTCGACCTCGCAGTCAACATCTCCGGCTATGAAGTTCAGCGTCTGGCACCCACACCGCCGCGTGCAGGTGCGGGAGCTCCGGGTGCTGCTGTGAGCATCGCCCCGCCAAAACGTGCGCTGGATTGAGTCTGGGTAGGCTCTGGGCCTACTGATTATCAGACGTTTCTGAACAGCCTGTCATAATCCGCGCACTTTTTCAGGAGTTCATGGACAGTCTGCAATCCAGTGACACTTTCGCGCCCTATTCGCGTTCCGATGCCCTCCGCTTCTTCGCCTACTCTCCTCCCGCTGTTCGACAAGGTTCGTAAATTTCGTGCTCTGGATGAAGTTCGTGCTGCAGGCATCTATCCCTATTTCCGCGAGATCTCCTCTGCTCAGGACACAGAGGTCATCATCAATGGTCAGCAGGTGCTCATGCTGGGCTCGAACAGCTACCTTGGCCTCACCAATGATCCGCGCATCAAGGAGTCCATCTGCCAGGCGGTGCAAAAATACGGCGCAGGCTGTGCAGGCTCTCGCTTTCTGAATGGCACGCTCGACATCCACGTGCAGCTGGAAGAAGAACTCGCGCAGCTGATGAAGAAGCCGGCAGTGCTGCTCTACAGCACGGGCTTTCAGGTCAATCTCGGCGTCATCAGCGCCATCGTGGGCCGTGAAGACTGCATTTTGGCGGATCGGGCAAATCACGCCAGCCTCGGCGCGGGCTGCCAGATGGCCCCCGGGAAGACCTTTCTTTTCTCGCACAATGACATGACGTCGCTGGCGCGTCGTCTGGCGCATCTGCCGGCGGAGTCTCCCAAACTCATCGTGGTGGACGGTGTCTTCAGCATGGAGGGAGACATCATCAAGCTGCCCGAGCTGGTGGCACTGGCCAAGCCGTACAACGCAGTCGTCATGGTGGATGACGCACACAGCATTGGCGTGCTCGGTGAGCATGGTTCCGGTACCGCCTCTCATTTCGGCCTCATCGATGACGTGCATCTCATCATGGGCACGTTTAGCAAATCGCTCGCCAGTCTCGGTGGCTTCATTGCCGGGGAGTGGGATACGATTGACTACCTTAAGCACCACTCACGTCCGCTCGTTTTCAGCGCCAGCATGAGTCCGGCCAATGTGGCCGCTGCGCTCGCGGCGCTGCGCATCATGATCGCCGAACCTGAGCGCATGGTGCAGCTCTGGGCCAACACAGCTCGCATGAAGCAGGGCCTGCTATCCCTCGGCTTCAAACTCGGTGCTACCGAGACTCCCATCCTGCCCGTGTACGTCAACGACACGCTTAAGACCTTCATCTTCTGCAAACGCCTGCAGGACGAAGGCGTCTTCGTCAATCCAGTGATCCCGCCGGGGGTTCCTCCGGGAGAAGAACTGATTCGTGTCAGCCTTATGGCCACGCATACCTTTGCGCAGATTGATCGCGCCCTGGAGAAATTCGAGAAGGTCGGCAAGGAACTCGCGATCATTTAATCGAGTGCCGCTGGGCTGCGTCCCCTCCTAGATCCCCATCACTTTGCGGATGACCCAGTCGAGCAGCCTGTCAGGTACGATCCGCACCAGCAGCGAACCCACGATGGAATCCAGCCCCACTGGGTAACGTGTGCGAGGTCTGCGGGATTCGAGCGCGTGCGTTACCGCCTTGGCAACTCTCTCCGGCGGAATCGCCATCGACGGAACTTTTTCAACCATCTTGCGCAACGCGGTGATGGGGGCTGCGTACAGTTTTTCGCACTCGGGAGGCATTCCGACGAAGAGGTTCTCCGCTGCTTCGCGTGACTTGCTCCAGATCGGCGTCTTGATCGCGCCCGGCTCAATGAGGGCGACTTCGATGCCCCAGGGGCGGAGTTCGATGCGCAGTGAATCTGCGATGGCTTCGAGCGCATGCTTCGTCGCGCCGTAGCCCGCAAGGAAGGGCTCGCACATGAAACCTGAATTGGATCCCATCAAAACAATGCGGCCATGTCCGGCGCGGATCAGGGGCATGGCCGCCTGGGTCACGGCAACCAGTCCCAGCACGTTGATTTCGAACTGCCGTTCGAAGGCTTCCATGGGCATGAATTCGAGTGGTCCCGCGAGCGCGATGCCGGCATTGTTTACAACGCCTTGCAGTCCTGCCGGACCACACTGCGTGCTGATTTCCTGCACCACGGTTTTGATTTGTTCCCTGTTGGTCACGTCGAGGATAACCGGGATGATCTGCCCCTGCGGGGCTGCCACGAGTGCCTCGCCATCAGATATCTTCCGCACTCCGGCAAAGACCCGCCAGCCGCGACCCGCAAGTATGCGTGCGCAGGCTGCGCCGATGCCTGTGGAAGCTCCCGTGATGAGTACATTACGTGGTACCTCGGTGCTGGTTTCGGGCATGATTTTAGAGGCGTTCAAAGCGTGTGAACGGCCTGAATATTGGATGACGAGCTCCATTGTCGAGCGACCATTTGTCATTCGACATCCAGCATTCTGCAGCGGCCCTATCTGGCAGTTGGTGTCAAACGCAGCGCTTCGAAGAGCTGTTGCCGAAAGATCTCCAAATCTTCTCCTTTAGCACCCGTGACCGTGGAGTGGCCTTTGGCAGTCATTGTGATCAAAGGATGCGCACCTTGGGGCAGGGCCTTCTTGCTCGGAGCGCGGCAACAGTCGCCAATGCCCGGACCAACCCCAATAAACAACTGATGCCGGTCTGTTATTTTTGCCTCCCGGGTTTGACCGGCAAGGTATTGACTGCGCTCGATGAGGCCCACATGATCTTCCAGATAGTTGAAATGAATCAAACGCTTGTCTGGATTGTTTTTCAGAATCGCCAGAGATTTGGCGATCACATCCTCAGGCAATCCCATGGAACGTTTGCGTGCGCTAGTACAGGCGAAAAAGGGCAGGGCAGGCTGGCAGATGATGGCGGTATCTACATGCTCGTTTTGGAGCAATTCCAGCGGCAGGCTGCCGGTCATGCAATTGCCGATGACGGTGATTTTTTTGCCTGGGTTTTCTTTCGCGACAACTTCGGTCAGCATTTTCATCTCAGCTCGAATGCAGCCCAAATCTGTGGCACTGAACAAATGCCAGCTGGGTTTGAAGAGCAATGCCACGGTGTAGCAGAGGCCATGATTGCTGCCGTAGCCGCCGAAAAACCGGGGTACGTACACTTTGCAGCCTGCATCACCGAGTTTTTTGGCTAGCCAGAGTGTGCCGGGGCTTTGGCCGTTGGCTTCATGCATCAAGATCACCACACGGCCCTTGGTTTTGGTGATGTTCACAGGGTAGCTGCGACTGCCTGCCGACATCAGTCTCTCTTCAAAAACGGATTTGCAGGGGACGTCCTTGGGATGGCTGCCACCTTTGCCGCAACAACCGCAGCTGGAGAGAAAAAGCAGCAGCCCCACCGAGAGACTCACGGGGACAAGCCAGCTGATGAAGGGATGAAGATTGGGAATCATACGATTTGGTTACTGTGGTGGCGACGCATGCAACAGGCCCATCTTGATGGCTGGAAGCGGCGACGTCGGACGCGGGATGGGCTTCGAGATTGAGGGTTTGGGTTCGCGGCTGGCGTTGTGAATGGCGGTTAGCAGGCCGATGAAGTTGGAGTTCCAAATGTCCGTGTGATTATACACCACAAACTTAGGGACTCGGAAAATCCAATACGGAGTGTTGTTGTTGGGATTGTTCAGAAGCTCCAGATTGTAGGCTTTCAGCGGGCCAGAGCTGACTTGTTTACGGCGGAGCGTGGGGTCGAGCCAGACGGCAAGAGTCTTCTCGTTGGGCTTGCTGGGTTTGAAATTCTGACTCATCAGGTAGTCCGCACGCTCGCTCTCTGTTTGTACGACACCCCGCCGCAGAGGATCGGGCAATGGCAGAGGAGCTATCCCTTTGGCCTCATTGAGTTCATGACTGTGAATCGAGGTATGCCAACCGACGGAGGTCACGGTGGCGTCTTCCTGTGCTTTGGTTGATGTGGCACCTGAGGAGGAGGTCATGAAGGAGCCTAAGACATGACGGCTGATCCAGGTGGCTCCCGAGTAAAGCCAGCCGGTGGCCCAATCCCCCTTGGAGGTGAGGCTCACGAGCAGCGGGGCATCTCTGCCATTGCGCTTGTACTGTACTTGGTAGTCTTGCATCACCCGTACCATCTGTGAGGCGTGGACGGCGGTGTCAGCGGGATTGACCAGCACCACCGTATCAGCCATGGGAATCACTGAATCACTGTCCGATTGCTCCACTGAAGCTTTGGCGATTTGAGTGGCCAGTGGCTGTGCCACAGCACGCAGCAGAATGACGCCACCCAGGGAGTGTCCCACTGCAATGACACGGCTCTCAGGCTGGCCGTGCTTGGCTGTGGAGCATAGCGCCTGGATGGCGGCGCTGGCTTCCAATTGCCCGATCTTCAATGCGGATGCTTCTCGATTGTAGATGTCGATCAAGGTTGGGAAGCTCATCGCCATTCCACGCCAGCTGATGAAAACGCCAAAAGGATTGGGATGCACTTTGGCCACGCTTTTGAGCATCTCTTGGAAGCTGTTCAAATTTCCTTTTTGCAGGTTGCTGGCGTTGTTATTCCAGCCATGCACAAAGATGACCAGCTGGACGGGGCCTTTCTTTGTCCGTTGCTTCAAAGCCTCGAGTACGACTGCCAGTTCAGATCTGCCCGGCGTCTTCGCATTTCTGTCCCGGTAGTTATCACGCCAAAGCTGACCCTGATCATCAAATTCCACAATACCGAGCTGAGCGACCTGTTTGCAGATCTTAATTCCATCGCGATCCACTTTGTCGAATACTGCTACCAGGGGATTTTCCATCCGCCAAGGTTTGTGCGTATAGCTGGACAGACCTCCATTGATGACCGTGCAACTGCCCAGGCCAAGCATGGACAGCAGGCCGATAATGGAAGCTTTCACAGGTGAAAGAGAGGCGGGGAGGTGCATGGGATCAACTGGGCGGAAGATTTTCATCAGTGATTGCTGACCTGTGTCAGTGGTGGGCTGGCCTAGATTTGGCCCTTTGATCCTTTGGTGATTTAAGGGCTGATCTTTTATCTAATAATTAATAGTCTATGTCTATATGCGTCTTTGTTCTGAGTAAGATGCGCAGATAAAATAGTAAAAATAAGTTTAGTCAAGCCTTGTATGACCCGAAGTGGACTGAAGAGAGAGTGCCCATTGCAGCCCATTTTTTGAAATGTATGCGCCACCCAATTGCGAGCCAACGTTCCGCCTTTGTAGCAGTGAGACGACTTGCCAGCGAAATCACCTTTCTCAGCCCACCAGCACCGCCGAGGCGGGGCAGGGAGCGGACTCCTCCTGAGTGTTTGCTGCGATCACGCGCACCTCGATAAATTCTCCAGGCGGCAGATCTTGAAGCAGTATCTCGGTTTCTGGCAGGGTGGTCAAGGTGGCAAAGTCTCCAAAGCCCATGACCCGCATCTGCACGTGGTAGCGCAAAGCATGGAGGGCAGGGGACCACTTTGCCTGCAGTGTGCCCTGGCCCAAGGGTGTGAGGAGTACTTTATCCACAGGCTCCGGCAGCGGCTCGCCGGCAGGTGGGTTCAGGCCGAAGCGCCGCCAGCGTACATCGTCCTCAGTCAGCAGCAGGGCCAGCTCGTCGATCAGGCTGCGCAGGCACTTCCGCACTTGCTTGAGCGTCGCGTTTTTCTTCTGCACGGCGTTCTGGAGGATGGACTTGTGGTGATCCACCAGCGCACGCACACCCGAGAGTGACTGGTGGGTCATTTCGCAGATCGCCGTGGTGGCTCGCATATCCTGGCTTTCGTGCTCCGGATTTGCCGTGAAGTAGGCGGATAATTGGGCTAGCAGGGCCAGACGTTTGGCGAAGACCTCGGGAACCATCGTGGACTGGTCGGGGAAGCCTGCCGCCTGCCACTGCTCACTGAAGCCATTCCCAAACAGGGCGGCTAGCCGCAGCCGGCAGCGGCTCAGGACTCGCTCACTTTCCTGGTCCCAGTCCCGCAGTTCCTTCCGGAGCGTGCTGCGTTCGGCCTTCTGTTTCTCCACCTCGGTCAGGGCAGCGTGGGCGCTGATCAGCAGTTCCTGCAGTGACACCACTGGGGTTTGGTTGATACCGATCTCCCCCTCCAATTCCACACAGCCCTGCACCAATTTTCCATAGAGGGCCAGCATCTCGGCGTCATTGGTGGGGGTTGGGTTGGTGGCCATGGCTGGGACGCTCTCGGTTATCGCTGAGTTGGTGCTCGCGGGGGGGGGCAATCGTTCGTTTACTCTCAAGTATTTCTCAAGGTCTATTAACGACTGTCGGTGAGTGTTCATTGAGCAGAGGGTGATGTTCCGGCACTTGTTCTGAGTCTTGGCCGTTCGATGGCGCTTTATTCACTGAAATAGAGTGAAGTACAGAGTGAAACGAAGGGGGTGTCGTTACAATAAATCGAAGTAGTTGGTCTTGGATTACTCGCCGACAAGCGCTGAAAGACTATTGACTAGTTGCTGCCTCTATAGATGAAGTTTGACGGAAGCTGAAAACGGAAGTCACAAAAGAAACGACTCAAGCGTAACATGTGGAGTCTCAATGCGTAACGAATGGTAACGAAGATCTGCAAAGCAAAAGGGTGAGAGTGTATTAATTGAAACTAAAATAACGTTACAAACAAATGGGCTGATAACGATTTTCTCGTAAGCCAATTTTGCTTCACATTCTCCAACGGCACTGCATCGACTCTCCATGAACCGTGGTCTTAGAAACTATGTGCACGTTACAAACGCGGGGGCGGATCAGCCCATGCCATAGCTGATAGGCCTCTCTCTCCCTCATTCCACGCGCTGTCAGTTTCGCTCTGAGGCCAGTGTCATTCCTCCTCCGCTCCATTGCCTGTCGCTGGATTACCGCTAATCATCTCCCATGCATTCACGCCCACACCTCTGTTTTGCTCTGGCCCTTCTGCTCCTTCTCCCAGCCTGCAATTTCAAGTATGGCCCGACTGCACGGGGGTACGGCTATCCGGCGGGTTTGTCGGCTCAGGCACCCCGGCTCGGCAATGCTGGCAATTACACATATTACCCGCGTTACGAAGCCTACTACCACCACGACTCGAAGCAGTTCTACTACCCGAGCGGCAAGAACTGGGAGGTGAAGCCGACCGTGCTCAACAATTCGGCTCAGGAGATCCGAGCCACCTCGGGCGTGCCGTTTCAACTGGATACTCATCCGTCGAAGTACCACGGGCAGATCAAACAGGCTTTTCCGATCACTTGGACTCCCGGCAAAGGTCGTGCGGATGAACCTTATGAGTTTGGCCGCAGCGGGTGGGAATTGGACAACAGGTAGGTTCGAACGGGGTTTCAAGTTTCAGGCTTGAAGTTGACAGGCATCCCATTGGTTGTGTCGGATTCAGCAACGGGTGTCCCAGCGCCAAGGAGCGCGGGCTCGGAGGTCTGCGCACCTTGGGCGCTGGGGCGTGCTGTGACGTATTTGGCAGAGGACTTTGGTCTGAGTCTGAACTCAGTGCTTGTGGAAGACCCTCGGAGTCGAATGCTTGGCGGTGCGGTGGGATCAAGGAAGAGGATTTCGCGGGAGTGCTTGACCCATCCTCCGCACTGACCCACTCTCGCTGGCATCATGGATCGTCTCATCTGCCTTCTTGGTCTGGTTGTGTTCGTGGTGCTGGCATGGGCGCTGTCGGAAAAACGGCGGCTGTTTCCGTGGCGGACGATGCTGAGCGGACTGGCGCTGCAGATGATCTTTGGCGTGCTGATTCTCCGCACGCAGTTGGGGCACGATTTGTTTGCGCTGCTGGACAAGATATTCCGCCGCCTGCTGGGTTTCGCGAATGAAGGTGTGGGGATGGTCTTTGGCCCGCTGGGTGGCCCGGACACGCTGCAGGCTGCGTTTGGTCCGGGGAATGGTTTCATCCTGGCGCTTACGATCACGGGCAGCATCATCCTCGTTTCCGCTCTGTCATCCTTTATGTACCATTACGGCGTGCTGCAGTGGATCGTCAAAATGGCCGCGTGGGTGATGCGGCGCTTCATGCGCACCAGTGGCAGCGAAACCCTGGCCGCTGCAGCGAACATCTTCATGGGGCAGACGGAGGCCCCGCTGATCATCAAGCCCTACCTCGCACGCATGACGCGTAGTGAACTGCTTTGCCTGATGGTCGGTGGCATGGCGACCATCGCGGGCGGTGTGCTGGCGGCCTATGTGTCCTTTGGCATTTCCGCCGGGCATTTGCTCACGGCTTCTGTGATGAGTGCGCCTGCCGCACTGGTGATGGCGAAAATCCTGATCCCTGAGACCGAGGAAAGCGAGACCGCGCACGGGGCGCACAAACCCATCGAACGCGAAACGGCGAACGGCATCGACGCGCTCTGCACAGGCGCGAGTGATGGGATGAAGCTGGCTATTAACGTGGTGGCCATGCTCATTGCTTTCGTCGCGGTGGTGGCGCTCTTTAATTACATGCTCTCTCTCGGCCTGCGTGCCTTCGGTCAAAACGTGCCGCAGCCCCTGCAACTGGTGCTGGGCTGGCTTAATGCGCCCTGTGCCTGGCTGATGGGCGTGCCGTGGTCCGAGTGTGGGCAGGTGGGTGCTCTGCTGGGCGAGCGCGTGGTGCTGAATGAATTCTTTGCCTACCTGCATCTCAGCCAGCAGGGCGGGACCCTCTCGCCACGCAGTGTGGAGATCGCGACCTATGCGCTCTGCGGTTTTGCCAACTTCGGCAGCGTGGCCATTCAGATCGGCGGGATCGGGTCTCTTGTGCCGCAGCGGCGGGGGGAGTTGGCGCAGCTCGGCATCAAATCCATGATCGGCGGTTTGCTGGCCTGCTATTGCACTGCTTGTGTCGCGGGATTGCTGCTTTAAAGAGTGGTCTGCATGTCCGCAACCACCGGCCTCCATGTTTCCGACCTCCGCTTTGCCTACTCGGCCGAGGGATTCCGTGTGCATGTGCCGCAGCTTGAACTTGCTGCCGGGAAGGCCCTGGCGCTGGCCGGGCCCAGCGGGGCAGGGAAGTCCACGCTGCTGCGCCTGCTCACCGGCCTGCTGACACCCACGGCGGGCAAGGTCAGCCTCGGGGCTGCGCAGATGGATACGATGACGCACGAGGCACGCCGCGCCTTCCGCCTGCAAAACATCGGCCTCGTGTTTCAGGATTTCGCGCTGCTCGATTACCTCACCGTTTCCGAGAACATCCTGCTGCCGCATCAGTTTCGGGGAACAGCGGATGCGGCGGTCCGCACGAAGATGCTCGATCTCACCGAGCGCCTGCACATCGACCGCTACCTGGACAAGCGAGTCTCGCATCTCTCCCAGGGCGAGCGCCAGCGCGTCGCCGTCGCGCGTGCACTCGTGCATGAGCCGCAGTTTGTCTTTGCCGATGAGCCCACCGCCTCGCTCGATCCCGCACGGGGTCGCATTGTGGTGGACATGCTGCTCGAAGACACGCGCAGACGCGGTGCCTGCCTCGTCATGGTCACGCATGATCCCAATCTGCTGCCGCTCTTTGATCAAACCGTCCGCATGGAGGATTTGGCCACCGCATGAGGGCTGCCTTTCATCTCGCCGCACGCTACGTCTTGAGGCACCGCATCCAGAGTGCGCTGCTGGCGGGTGCGCTGGGGCTCGTCTTTGCACTGCCGCTGTGCCTGCGCGTGCTGATTGAGCATGCCCAGCAGGAACTCCGCGCGCGTGCCGCCGCCACGCCGCAGATTGTCGGTACGCGTGGCAGCGCGCTCGATCTCATGATGACCGCGCTCTACTTCAAGCGTGAGAACCTCCTGCCGCTGCCCTTTGGCGCGCTGACCGAACTGCGGCACAACTCTTCTGCCACCGCCATCCCTTTGCACGTCCGCTATCAGGCGCAGGGCGCCCCCATCGTGGGCACGGAGCTCGAATACTTTACCTTTCGCGGACTGCATCTCGCCACAGGCAAACAGCTCAGCCGGCTCGGCGATTGCGTCGTTGGGGCAACACTTGCGAAGCAGCGTGGACTAAAGCCCGGCGGTCATATTTTCTCCACGCCCGAGCAGGCCTTTGACATGGCCGGCGTGTATCCCCTGAAGATGCGCGTCACCGGCATCCTCACCCCGAATGGCACGCCCGACGACGAGGCGCTCTTCGTCGATCTGAAAACCTGCTGGCTCATCGAGGGCCGTTCCCATGGCCATGACGACCTCAAGAAGGATGAATCCGTCGTGCTGACAAAAGAAGAGGGCAACATCGTCGGCAACGCCGCTGTGCGCATGTTCAATGAAGTCACCGATGCGAACATTGCCACCTTCCACTTTCATGGGGATGTCTCCACTTATCCGATCAGCGCCGTGATCCTGCTGCCGAAAGATGCGAAGGCCGAGGCCCTGCTGGCCGGACAGTTTGCGCGCTCCAAGGAGCAGCAGCTCATCCGCCCGCGCGATGAGATGGAGGCGCTGCTCACCCAGCTTGTGCGGCTTGAGGGCTTCGCCGCCAGCGCCCTCCTACTCACGGCCACCGCCGCGCTGCTCGTCACGGCGCTGGTGTTTGCGCTCTCCTTCCGCCTGCGCCAGCGAGAATTCGCCACCCTCGAAGACGTTGGTGTCTCGTGGGTTTCGCTCATCAGCGTCAAAGTGCTGGAAGTCCTCATCGTCGGCCTCGCTGCTGCGGTGATCGGCCTCTTCCTCCTTCAGTTTTCCTCATTCGCCGCACCGCACCTGCTGAGGATGGTCTTGTAAATGGACATGGTTGCACGCGTCTGCCTTTTGTGAGAGGATTCACCATGCCTTTGGAAGAAATCGAAAAACAAATCACCCAGCTCAGCCCGGAGGAACTCAAAAAGTTCTCGGCTTGGTTTGATGATTACCTGTCCGATGAATGGGACCGGCAGATTGAACGTGACGTGACTGCGGGCAAGTTTGACAAGATCTTTGCGGAGATTGATGCGGACGTTAAAGCAGGGCTGGTGCAGCCGCTATGAAGCACAACACGCGTGCTTCGTTCTGGAAATATCTTGAGCAACTGCCGGCGGAAGTGCAAGAACTGGCGCACAAAAATTTTGCTCTCATGCAGGCGGATGAACGCCATGCCTCTGTGCGACTGAAGAAAGTTGGCAAACTTTGGTCGGCTCGAGTGGGTGAAAATTATCGTGCGCTTGCCTATCAGACCGAAGTGGGCTTGGTCTGGTTCTGGATCGGCCCCCACCACGAATACGACAAATTTCTTTAATCCACTGTGTCCTACCCCATCGACGCCCTCATTTACGCCCTGGATGTCAATCCCGACATCAGCACCGAGGGGCGTGTGCTCTTCCTGCGTGCTCAGGCACACCCCGCCTTGGAACACTTTGCAGGCCGCCTCGTCTGCCAGCAAACTTGGAAGCCCAAAGCCAACCTGTTGCAAGCCGCCGGGCATCGCGTGGAGCGCGAGGTGAACGGCCTGTTTGATCTCGTGCTCGTGCTTCCGGAACCGCAGCGCGATCTCATGGTGGCCGATCTTGCCCGAGCGTATGATCATCTCGCGCCGGGTGGCGTACTCATGGCGGCCGTGCACAACGACGCCGGCAGCAAACGCTGCGAGCAGTACTTGCGCGAAGTCGCAGGGCAGATCACCTCCCTCTCCAAGCACCACAGCCGCGCCTTCTGGGCCACCAAGCAGGAAGGCAAGCCCTGGAAGGCCGACCTCCTCGAACGCTGGCGCCAGGGCGCCGTCATGCGCCGCATTCTCGACGGTCGCTTCTGGTCACGGCCCGGCCTCTTCAACTGGGACCGCATCGATGAAGGCTCCGCCCTGCTCGCCAAGCACCTGCCAGACACGATTGCAGGCAACGTCGCCGACTTCGGCTGTGGCTGGGGTTTCCTGAGCGATCACCTCCTGCGCAACTGCCACGACATCGACACCCTCGACATCTATGACGCCGATGCCGACAGCTTCGAATGCGCGCGGCGCAATCTCGGGATCATCCCCACGAAGGTCAAAGCGCACCCCCACTGGCAGGACATCACCACCGGCTTTGAGCGCACCAAGTTTGACGCCGTCGTGATGAACCCGCCGTTTCACGAAGGCAAGGAGGCCGACCCCCTCATCGGTCTCAAATTCATCGCCGCCGCCGCCCAAGCCCTGCGTCCCGATGGCCAGCTCTGGCTCGTGGCGAACCGCCAGCTCCCCTATGAGAACCTGCTGACCGAAGCCTTTACGCAGATGGACAAGATCGTGGAGACGGGCGGCTTC
This sequence comes from Verrucomicrobiaceae bacterium UBA7681, assembly GCA_002482965.1. GTDB lineage: Bacteria > Verrucomicrobiota > Verrucomicrobiia > Verrucomicrobiales > Verrucomicrobiaceae > Prosthecobacter. The sequence goes on from DLGZ01000015.1 coordinate 54,863, forward strand.
AAGGTCCTGCACGCGCAAAAACCCATCGTTCAGCCCAGCTATGTGCGCCGCGGCAAGCGCCGCCGCTGAATCCGACACAAAGAATCTCACAAAGAATGCAAAACAGAGGAACAAAGCGTTTGCAAAACAAGGCACCGACTCGATAATCGCGGCCCACTTCGAAAGGAGAATGGGTAGGTACCCGAGCGGTCAAAGGGGGCAGACTGTAAATCTGCTGGCTTACGCCTACGCTGGTTCGAATCCAGCCCTGCCCACCACCTTCATTCTGAGTGAGTTACGCCTCCCGAAAGGGAGTGAAGTTAGATGAGGTGAAAATCCGGCTGTGCACTTGCTGTGCATTCTTTCGGCT
>DLGZ01000015.1:55329-56764 GCA_002482965.1 Verrucomicrobiaceae bacterium UBA7681
CGGTCTCGTGTCAAAAGCGGCGCAATTGGCTCTTGGGCGCGCAAGCCTTATGGATCAAGGGCTTGTGCTTGGGGAGGTCTCCCCGCTTTGCGAGAGTCTGAGCACGGCCTAGCGTCCGAGCGCGCCTCCACAGGCGAACACCGCCGCGCGCAGTGTCGAGGGCTGCTGCCAGCGGCTCTGCGGGGACACCTGCTACTGATACATGGCGAGCATGGCCGAGAGCATCGCCGCCTCCGCGGCGAAGAACTTGCGGGTGCAAAACCTGTCGGCGTGCATGTCGTTTTTGAGCTCCTTGATGCGCTGTGCGATGGTGGCCCGCCCGTTGTAGTCGCGCCAGAGCGGGGTGGCGTCCTCGGCACGGTTGGTCACCCACACGCGTAAGGTGTAGCCGGGCACGTCGATGAGACGGCGGCCAACGGCGCTCTTGTCCTCGCGCTCGAAGACGAAGCGGCGTGTGTCGCTCCAGCCATGCAGCTTGAGGGTGAAGCTACTCACCGCGTAGCCCTTGCCGATGTCGCACCACCCCAGTGCCGAGCTGTGCAGCCGGGCTTTGAGTTCGGTGGTCATGTGTGCCACGATGATATAGGGGCATGGCGTGCTCTTCGAGCAGGGCTTGATCAAAGAACCCGCTGTCGGCCCGCAGGCAGCGAAAGCGCCAGCCAGCGGGCAGCTGGGCAAAGCTGGCAAACTCGTCCTCACAGCCACGAACACTTACTCGGGCACCACGCAGGTCACCGGCGGCAATCTGCAGGTCGCATTGGTTCCGCCGCTTCCTCCGCCATGTCTGTTTCCGGTACTGGCAGCGCGGCGACAACTGTCTCCGCTGTCTCTGGTCCACCGGGACCGTCGGTGCAGTGACCTTGGGCAGCCTTTCAACGGTTGGCGTCCTCCTTCCTGGAGATGCAGGCTGCACCACTCCCGGCACGCGCCCCCTCAATGGTGCGCTCACGGTTAACTCCGGTTCGCAGATTCAGTTTGGCATAACCTCCAGCAACAACAATGCAGTGGCCATAGACGCTGGCTGGAGCTCAGCCGTGAGCGCTGCCACCTACCTCGGCACCCACGCCACGGCAGGAGCAGGCAGCACACCCGATTCCATCTACACCCAGTGGAACACCGTCAACGGCACCTACAGCTCGCTCAGTCTTGCCAGCCAGACCTTGAGCATGGGTGGCAGCTCCGGTGGCACTCCGACGATTCTGGTGCAGACCGCAGGAACTTCCAGCCTGTCGCAGGGAGACATCTTCAAACTGCTCGACTGGTCTTCGATCGCCACCGCTACCGCAGCCAGCATAGTTCTACTTTGGTAAGTTATCGGGGTTGGGGGGGGGCTGGCGGTACGCCCTGAGCGGGGCGGAGCTTCTTGCAAACGCTGCTGGTGGCCGTGGTGTGTGGCGAAGGCGCTGGGTTTGCTTTCCGGTGATTGACGTCCGGT
>DLGZ01000022.1:0-7479 GCA_002482965.1 Verrucomicrobiaceae bacterium UBA7681
TTCAGATTTTTCTCCTTCTTTCCCTTTTTTCGGCCAACCTCATACATGGTTCTGATGGAACCGATGAGCGAAGTGGCGGCTGGTGCTATTTGGCGGGCGTGGTGGCAGCGGGGGCGGGCTGCGCCGTGATGGCGGGCGCTGCAGGGGCGGGCGGCTCGGGGTAGTCCCAGGTGGTGGTGAAGCTGGGGAGGTGGGAGATTTCGCGGCGGATCTGGATGGACTGGACGGCGTCGCCTGCGGGAGATTTGGAGTAGCGGACGAGGATGGTCCAGTTGCCGGTGCGGTGCTTCATGTTCCAGGTCTCGGTGGTCGTGGACTGGGAGGCTTTGAAGGCTTCAATGATGGCGCCGCTTTCGGTGAGGATGCGGTTGGTGTCGGCCAGGGAATTGGCGTGCGGGGTGTGAAGGCGCTCCCACGAGGCGGGCTGCGAGGGATAGAGGGAGGCTTTGGCCGTGGCGATGATGAGGCCGATGAGGATGAGAATGAGCACCGCCATGGTTTTGGGGGAGGTGGGCGGCAGTGAGTCGGGGTCGGCTTTTTTCATGGGAGATTGGAAGGGGGGATGGGATTATTGAACTGCGGGGCTGTTTGTCGAGGGGTTGATGGGTGTTTTCGCGGCAGGCGTTGACGCATGTGAAGGGGGGGGCGCTCTGGCGTCTGCGTGGGTGGCGGGCCGGGGCTGCGGTTGCAGGGCGATTGTTTGAAACATTAAAAATATACCAGAAAAAAATATATAGTGCTTGCGATCTAAAATCCGGACCCAAGCTTGTACGGCATACCCCTCCTCAAATTATGCGATACTACGACGAAGAACAGGCCCAGGAAAAAGAGCAGATGCAGAAGCGGACCAACGCCCGCCCACGCAACAATGAGCATGCTGCCGGCTCCGGTTTGGGCACGGGACTGGCGGCGAGTGGAACGGGCAAGATCAACCGGGACGGCAGCACCGCGCCGGTGCCATCCACATTTGGCACGGCCACGGGGCTTTGAGATAGGACGGGAGATCAAACATTCTAACACGAGAGGACACTGAATCATGGCCACGCCTTCACCTTATAATTTCGGCAAGAAAGCAGATGATGAATCGGATTATGACAAGCTGCAGAAGCAACCCTTTGGGGCGGGATCGCTGACCAATGCGGTCAGTGGAGCACAGCGCGGCACGACGTATGGCGGCGCGCAGACTACCCAACTGATGGGTTCAAGCTCTTCAACGCCAGCGACTCCCGGGACTCCCACGACAACTCCTGCGCCTCCTGCGACAACTCCTGAGGATCCCGCAACAACTCCTGCGACTCCTGCGACTCCTGCGACAACTCCTGGTGCTCCCGCGACTCCCGCAACTCCTGCAACTCCTGCAACTCCTGCAACTCCGGGAACTGGGAATGCGGCGAGCAAACCGGTCCCCAGGCCGTTTGGTGAAAACAGTCTGGCGAACAGGGCGGCCACGCCGGTGGGGCGCTCGATGAGAGATCACCCGGAGAGGCGCATCGAGATGGCGGAGCGGGATGCCATGGCAAACAACGACATGAAAGGAGCGGCGGAGATGGCGGCGCTGCGAATGGGGCTGCAGCAAAAGCAGGGGAATGCGGGTGCCGCAGGCTCACAGGTGGCAGGGGGAGGGATGCGCACGCCCAATGGTTCGGTGATCGGGCAGAGTCCCATGAACCCGAGCATGAACCTGAGCGGTGAGCAGGGCAACACGCCCAGCCAGACGCTTAACTATGCAACGAGGCCTGGAATGGGGTATACGAACTTTGACGCGGTGAACAAGCCGGACCCGAAGACGTTTGGTGAAAACAGTCTGGCGAGCAGGGCTGCGAGGCCGGTGGGGCGCTCGATGAAGGATCACCCGGAGCGGCGCATCGAGATGGCGGAGCGGGCCGCCGTGGCAAACAACGACATGCAAGAAGCAGCGAAGCTGGCGGCGATGCGACTGCCGGGCCGCGCGAAAGGCGGGCCGGTGAAGGCTGGCAGGCCCTACCTCGTGGGTGAGGAGGGGCCGGAGATCATCGTGCCCATGCAAAGCGGCACGGTGGTGCCGAATCATGCCATCTCCATTGAGGCACTGATGGAGATGAAACGCGCAGGGAAGAAAATCGTGCTGCCGAAAGGGGCCGTGGGAGCGAAGTTTTTTGAGTCGCGCCCGGTTCCGAAGCGGAACTCCTGCCGGAGTAGAAAATGAACCGGTTTCTGCTCTATCTGCCGGTTGTAATTTGTCAAGAATTTGCATACTGACCCCATTTTCCGAGATCAGCGCCGCCAAAGTGAAAGGTCAGCTCGCGGCCATCCAAAAGACGGACGAGACGCTCTATAAGCATCTGATGAATCATCCGGAGGAGATCGCCCACATGTTTTGGGAGGAGCAAAAAGGAAAAGAAGCAGGCATACACCAGGACAATGGGGGGCGACCAATCCCTCAGGGTACAAGATATGGGCACTACAATTACGACTCGGTGCTTAAGATCCTCGGCAACGGAGTGACACGGGAACATTTGAAAAAATGAAGCATAACAACTGGTGAAAAGAGTTTGAGATTGCCAACTGACCCGAGGCTCATCAGAATGCAGCTTCATGCGTCCCACCCATGTTCAGGCATGCAGCACACTGCCTCGGGCCCTCATCGCACTTGCCATGCTGGCACTGGCGCACCTCGCACCAGCGACGGAGCCGGGACCGCGGGTGCCGTATGAAAAGGAGCCGGCGGCGTGGCAGAGGGCGGGCATTGAGGCAGCGCTGAATGATCCCACGCTCTGGGTGCAGATCAGGACGGTCGAATACTGCGCTGACAAGAAGTGGATATCTCACTTCAATGTCACCACCCCGCAGTGGCTGATGTGGCTGGGGCATTCTGACTGGAACGTGCAGGACGTGGCGGCACGGGCGGCCGCGCAACTGGGCGCGCAGATGCCGCCGGAGGTGCAGCGCGCTCTCGTGCGGCTGCAAAATGAACGGAGCACCGAATTCCCTGCGGCGCTCCACGCTGCGCAGGCCCTGTGCCAGCTCGGAGGTGCCATGATCCCTGAAGTGCAGCAGGCGGAGCTGGCCTGCCTCCAGAAGGCGGACATTCATAACGAATTGCAGGACTGCGCCGGAGAGGCCCTCGGCCAGATGGGGGCCGCGATGCCGCCCAGCACGCTGCAGGCCCTGCTCGCGCTGATGCAGGGTGCCAGCAGTGCGCAATTCCATGCCGCAGACGCCCTCGCGCGCCTCGGGGCACACATGCCGCCGCAGGTGCAGGAGGTCATGCTGGGTGTGCTGCTCGATCCCCATGCAGACATCACCCTGCGCAGCACTGCGGTGGAAGCCATGGGCCGTCTGGGGCCGCAGATGCCGCCACGGGCGCAGGAGTTCCTTCTCGCCGTGATGCGCGATCCGCATGCAGACAAGGGCCTGCGCTACGTGGCGCCCGCCGCCCTTGCCAAGCTGGGGTCCCGCATCACCCCGGAAATGCTGCAGGCGGTCTCCTCCGCGTATGACGGACAGATCCCAGCGGAGGCCGACCGGGATGCCAGAATCTACCACAGTATGTTTCAAGATGTGGTGGCGGAGGCGCTGGAGAAACTTGGGCCGGACATGCCCGTGGCGGTGCAGCGGCAGTTGCTGGCCCGCTTTCTGAAAAGAACGCAGGCCTCGCGACGAAATGGCAGCCCGCCCCAAAACGAGGAGCGCATCGATGCCCCGGCCCTGCGTGCCCTGGGAGAGACTGGACCCCGTGTCGATCCCGCAGTGCTCCATGCCATCCTCGCCGAACTGCGGGGCAAAAAGTTCAGCAGCAGCAGGCAGGTCAACATCGAGGGATTTTATCAAGCGCTCGCCAAACACGGACTCCTGCCCCAGCCCGAACAGCGGGCGGTGCTCGCGCGGTTGCAGGACGAAAGCGCCGACTCAGAGGTGAGGGGGCAGGCCGCACTCACGCTCGGGCAGCTAGGAGAGCAGGCCACCCCGGAGGCAAAGCAGGCGCTGCTCTCCCTCCTGCATGACAAGAATCTCGATCTGCGCTTCCGCGCCGTGGAGGCGATGGGAGGACTGGGGCCGCAGATGCCGAAGGAGGCGCACGAGGCGCTGCTCGCGGTGCTCAAGAGCGAACACGACAACGACAGCGTCTGCTTTGCCGTGGCCTATGCTCTGGCTCAGTGCGGGGACAAGCTGCCGCATCAGGTGCAGCAAAGCCTGCTCTACGATTTCAGTCATCACTCCATGGTCCGGACGGCCCTCTACCTGACGCTCGGTGTTTCGGGCCTGCACCCAGTGACAGACGAGCAGCTCGCGAAGCTCCTCGACTTGACTCATGGGCAAGTGCCTGATGACAGACTGCGCGCCTGCCTTTACCTCTGGCTGGGGCGCAGTCCGGCACAGCTTCAGGCGGTGCGCTGGCTTGGAATGACGAAGGATGACCCGCCGCTGGGAGACACGCCGCCGCATGAGATCCTCAGCCTGATCTCCCGCCTCTGGCCGCACAGCACTGCGCATGCGAAGCTGCGCCACGCGATGGCCCTGCGCAGCAGCCAGATCGTCACTATGCACGTGAAAACCTACCCGCTGGATGAAGCCACGCAGAGAGTGCTGCGCAGCCTGTCCGCCCAGCTTGCTGAAGATCCGGCCGCTGACTGCGCCACTGCTCTCGCTCACGTGAAGGCCGCGCTGGCGGCGGATGGGAAGGCGCGGGCAGGCCCGCTGTAGCAGGCTCCATGGTTTGTGGAGGCAAGGCTGTGAGGTCTTGGAAAAGGGGGGGGTGTGTTTCCAAAGAATTTGCAGATGATCCGCGAATTCAAGACGGTCCCTCTTCAGGATGGTCTGCACGTCTTTGACCTAAGGGCACCTCTGGAAACCTCATTTTCCCAGGCGTGACTTTCGTGGGGTTGATTTATGAGCCATGTAGAGAGACATGAAACGCTGCCGCAAGACCGAACGGGGAGGTGGGCTCTTCAGCGCCATCGAACACGAGCAGGCCGTCGCCGCCAAGACCACCGGCATCCTCAAGCTGCGCGACGTCATCCCTTGGGAGAGCTTCCGCCCGCAGCTCGAAGAGCTCACCGGCTACGCCACACGCGACTGGAAAAAGTGCGGCAAGCCGCCCTTCGACCCCGTGCTCATGTTCAAAGTGCTCGTGCTGCAAAAGTTCCACGGTCTCAGTGACGACGCCACCGAGGAGCAGATCTTCGACCGCACCAGCTTCAGAAACTTCCTCGGCCTGCGCATCGGCGACGACATCCCCGACGCCAAAACGCACTGGGACTTCAAGCGGCGCATCGAAGAAGACGGGCGTGAAGGTGGCCGCAAGCTCTTCGAGGCTTTCAACCAACTTCTCGCAGGCAAAGGTATCGTCGCCCGCGAAGGCAGCATCATCGACGCCAGCTTTGTGGACGCCCCGCGCCAGCGCAACGACCGCGAGCAAAACCAGCGCATCAAGCAGGGCGAGCGTCCCGAAAAGTTCGATGCCAACCCCGCCGTGGGCCGCCAGAAAGACAGCGAGGCACGCTGGACGAAGAAGAACAACGAAGCTCACTACGGCTGGAAGAACCACGTGAAGGCCGACTTGAAAACCAAGCTCATCCTCACCTCCAGCACCATCCACGACAGCCAAGTTTTTGAAGCGCTGCTTGATGACAAAGACCAGGCAGTGCTGGCGGACTCAGCCTATCACAGCGCGGAGCATGAGGCGTTGGAAAGACAGGCGGCTTTGCTCAAACAAAGCAAGACGAAGGACATGTCTGACTAGTGGCAGGCGAGAACGAGAGCGGGCTGGGATAGCGAACTTAACTTTTTGGGGTTCGTTCTCTGGATGAAAGAGGGGCGCAGTCACCTTGCGCTGTGGCGCGGGAAGATGATGGAGATGGCAGACATGACCCTGACTCCGAGTGAAAGGGAACGAGGAGGGTGGCCAGCGGCCTCATGATGCGGCGGCTCATGCTGATGTCTGGGGAGTGAAGATTGGGGTGTTTACCCCAAGGCAAAAAGCGGCATTCCAGCGATAAACTTTAAGTACAGGCGGATTCTCTTTCTCCTGGTACCGCCAACCACCATCCAGCCATGAAAACGCCATTCCCATCATTCCCTATTCACACATTGTTGCTGGCAGTTGCGCTCACTGCCACCAGCGGCATTGCGTCCGCCGAGGAGAGCTTTGATGCGCTCGTGAAACGACTTACTCAAGAGAAGCCGCAGTTTGCGGAGCGACACGAAAAGCTGCTGGAAGAGCGCTACGATCTTGCTGACAAGCCCGCCGATGGTGTGACGATGGCGAAGGGCAAGGCGGTGCAGGGCGGGGTGCGCGTGAAGCTGGCGAAGGGCAGCACGTGGGAGAAGCTGGCGGCGATGCCGCCGGCAGAGATCAAGGAGCAGAATCTCTGGCCTGCGGGTTTTTATCCGCTGCCGCATCCGCATCATGAGGCGGGTGGCATGCTGTTTCCGCAGCCGCAGATTGATGAAATCAAAAAGCAGACGGGGCGTGATATTACGCGCTTTGATCTCGACTACGATCTGCCGCAGCACCTGCTGCCCGAATTTCCTGCACCGATGTTTCTCACCACGCGGCCGGATCTGGGGGATGTGTCCAAGGGGCAGCTGGTGACGCTGACGAACTACTATGATCTCTTCAAGGAGGCGCTGAATCCGAAGCAGCTGGAAGGCCTGCGACTGCTGGTGACGCCGTTTCCGCAGCAGCAGTTTAACGCCACCGATGACCGCCGCAGTCTGCAGGCGCACCTGGGAGTGACCTGCTTTGACTGCCATGCGAATGGCCACACGAATGGCGCCACGCACACGGTCGGTGACATCCGCCCGAACGAGCATCGTCACCGCATTGATACGCCCACCTTGCGCGGGGTGAATGTGCAGCGTTTGTTTGGATCTCAGCGCGCTCTCAAGACGGTGGAGGACTTCACGGAGTTTGAGCAGCGTGCGGCGTATTTCGATGGAGACATCGCCACGGCGGCGAAGAAGGGGATCAATCCGCTGGAGCGCGGCAGTCAGGTGCATCCGATGGCTGAGTTTCAGGAGCTGCTCGATTTTCCGCCTGCGCCCAAACTCACGGTCTTTGGCAAACTTGATCCCGCGAAGGCGAGCAAGGCGGAACTGCGCGGTGAGCAGATTTTTCACGGCAAAGGTCAGTGCGCCACCTGCCACACGCCGCCGTACTACACCGACAACCTGATGCACAACCTGCAGGTGGAGCGTTTCTTTAAAGAGAAGATGATCAATGGGCGTCTCGCCAGCGCGGATGGTCCGATCAAGACTTTTCCGCTGCGCGGCATCAAGGACAGTCCGCCGTACCTGCATGATGACCGCCTCATGACGCTGGAGGATACGGTGGAGTTTTTCAACATCGTGCTCGGCACCCAGTTGGTGGCGGATGAGAAGGCGGATCTTGTTGCGTTTTTGCGGACGCTGTGAGTGGGGTGAGGGTGCTCTTGCAGGCTGGACGGGGAGCTCAGGACGAAGTGTATTCTTCCCCTCGCGAAAGCGGTAGCTCCGATG
>DLGZ01000022.1:7486-13580 GCA_002482965.1 Verrucomicrobiaceae bacterium UBA7681
GCGCCGTGCATCTTCGCGACCGCATTGATTCGCTGCGCTCACCCTTCGGGCAGCCTGCGGCTGTCTACCTCCGCTGCGCTTCGGTTCCAAAATGCGGTCGCGCCCTCGCGCACTCAATCTCGAAAAATCCACGAGCCTTGGGGAAGACCTGCGGCGTGCTTTTTACTCGATGAACTCGAGGGTGCCGTCGGTGAGGCGGTAGAAGGCGCCGACGATCTTGATCTCTTTCTTGTCCTCCATCTCCTTGAGGATGGGGCTCAGGGTGCGGATCTGGGAGACGGCATGGCGGACGTTGTTGCGGGCCACGTGGCGCATGTAGAGGGGGTTGGAGGAGACCTGCTCGCCGGGGAAGTTGTTGCTCAGGGCCACGGCGGGTTTGATCTTGGCCAGCAGGGTGGTGAGATTGCCCAGCCGCACGTCGTCGATGGCACCCTTGATGGCACCGCAGTGCTGGTGGCCCATGACGAGGATCATCTTGGCCCCGGCGACTTTGCAGGCAAACTCCATGCTGCCGAGGATGTCTTCATTCACCAGATTTCCCGCGACGCGGGCCACGAAGACATCGCCGATGCCCTGGTCGAAGACGTCCTCCACGGGGACGCGGCTGTCCAGGCAGCTGAGCACGACGGCTTTGGGATACTGGCCGACGGCGGATTTGCGCACCTGCTCGGGGTGATTGCGGCGGGTGACCTGGCCGCTGCGGAAGCGCCTGTTGCCGTCTTTGAAATGCTGCAGCACCTCATCCGGGGTCAGGCGGGCCTGCTCCTCGGCTGTGGTGACATGGCCGTCGGCGACATCTTCCTCCGGTATGTCGCTCGCATAGGCGGCGATGGAGGGCTCAGCGGCGATGAGATCGCTCTGGATGCGCTGGAGGAGTATTTCGGCACGGGCGGCGTCCAGGGTGACTTCGATCTGCACTTTGACGGTGTCTGCGGGATCGGCGTCATGGGAGTCGATGCCTCGTACGGGGACGGTCATGTGGCCCTCGGCGCCGATCTCTTCCAGCAGTGCGTCCACGTGCTCCTCCACGGCGGGGTCGCAGATGATGGAGACGCGTTTCATGGGGGTGGTGTTCATGGGTCGAGTTCGAGTGTGAGGTAGTTGTACGGACTTGTCATCGGCCAAAAGCATCTTCGTTCCATTTCAAGAATTGGCATGTATCGTTCGCTTTGCTAAATGTGAGGTCATGGCCTTTCTGAACTACCACCATCTGCGCTACTTTCGTGCCATCGCCACGGAGGGAAGTCTGACGAAGGCGGCAAAGCACCTGAAGCTGTCGCAGTCGGCGCTGAGTGTGCAGTTGCGCAGCCTGGAGGAAAGCCTGGGGCAGCTTTTGTTTGAGCGGAAGCACAAGGCGCTGGTTTTGACCGAGGCGGGACGCATCGCGCTGGAGTATGCGCAGGCGATTTTTCACAGTGGGGAGGAGCTGACGGACCTGCTGAAGAATCGTGCGGGGCGGAGTCGTGGGCTGCTGCGGGTGGGGGCGGCATCGAACTTGTCGCGAAACTTCCAACTGAGCTTTCTGCGTCCGCTGATTCCACGGGATGATGTGGAGCTGATCATTCACTCGGGCAGCCTGCGCGAACTGCTGGCGCAGCTGCAAACGCACACGCTGGATGTGGTGCTCTCCAACACGCCGGTGCGGCGAGATGCGGAGACGGGCTGGCACAGCCATCTGCTGGATGAGCAGGCGGTGAGCCTGGTGGGGCATCCGAAGCGCGGGATGAAGCCGTTTCGTTTTCCTGCGGATCTGCGCACGGTGCCGATTGTGCTGCCGAGTCTGGAGAGCAGCATCCGCACGGCGTTTGATGTGCTGATGGATCAGACGGGGATACGCCCCATCATCGCGGCGGAGGTGGATGACATGGCGATGCTGCGACTGATGGCGCGCGAGACACACGGGGTGACGCTGGTGCCGCCGGTGGTGGTGAAAGATGAGCTGGAGAGCGGGGAACTGGTGGAGCGGCACAAGTTTCCGCAGATCAAGGAGAGCTTCTATGCGATCACGCCGAGCCGGCGATTTCCGAATCTGATTTTGCGGGAGTTGATGAGTTCCAAGATCGACCGGCGGCGTGCGGTGGTCGGTGGGGTGTGAGGAGGAGTGATGGGTTTGCTTCGCGGTGATGAGAAATATCGGCGCGAGGCACCGTAACTATCCCGCCCCGGGGTCTGCACGGGGCATTCCCTTTGTCTCGAACAGCCACTGTTGTTTATGAATATCCTCCCGACCTCGCGCCGCCAGTTTCTACAAGCCGGTGGCATCGGCGCTCTGAACCTTGCCATCCCAGGACTCGTCGTCGGCAAGGACAAGCTGGACGCCTCGGGCAATGCGGTGGCTTCGAAAAAGCGCTGCATCTTTCTGCTGCTGTGCGGAGGGCCGAGTCAGATAGACACGTGGGATCTGAAGCCGGACGCACCGTCTGAGATTCGCGGTCCTTATAAAGCCATCCGAACCAAGGTGCCGGGCATGCACCTGAGCGAGCTGCACCCGATGCTGGCGAAGGTGACGGATCAGTTTTGCCTCATCCGCTCGATGACGCACCCAGGGCCGATCAACAATCACTTCGACGCGATGCACAACCTGCTCAGCGGGCAGTTGATCGAGCGCGTGAAGCAGGGCGAGTCCGACGGCCTCCCCTATCTCGGCTCCGTGGTGGCCAAGCATCTGCCGAGTGAGCACAACCTCGTCTCCAACGCCTGGCTCATCAAATGCGTGGGGCCGCCGGTCTTCTGCGCGCCGAACATCGGCTCCGGCGGGTATCTGGGGTCTGCGCACGCGCCGGTGTTCATCGGCTCCGAGACCAACCATCCCGCGATGCCGAATTTCAAGCCGCCGGAGATTTATGACATGGGCGATCCCGAGCGTCTATGGGAACGGCGCAAGCTGCTGGCCGATCTGGAATCCAAGATGCTCGCGGACAATCCACAGGGCAAGGACTGGAACGAACTGCGCGAGAAAGCCTACGACTCAATGACCCGCCCGGAAGGCCGGCAGGCGTTTGATTTGAAGAGTGAGCCGCTGGCTGTGCGCGAACGCTATGGCATGCACCCGCTCGGCCAGAATCTCTTGCTCGCCCGGCGCATGGTCGAAGCCGGCGTGCGCTTCGTCACGGTCAATGGCTGGGTCGGTGCCGCGCCGGATGAAAAAGGTGGCGGACCGCCGAGCTCAAGCTGGGACATGCATGGCGGCAACATGGGCATGGGCAACGCCTTCGGCGGGGGTTCCTATGGCATGAACTTCTGCCTGCCGCGCCTCGATCAGGCGCTCTCAGCGCTGCTCACTGATCTGAAGCAGCGCGGGCTGCTGGAGGACACGCTGGTCGTGGCCGTGGGTGAATTCGGGCGCACGCCGATCATCCTGACGCAGGGGCCTCCAGGTCGCCAGCACTGGCCGAAATGTTTCTCCGCCATCGTCGCGGGTTGTGGCATTCGCGGCGGTGCGATTTACGGCGAGTCCGACAAGACGGCCTCCGCTCCGGTGAGCGATCCTGTGACCGTGCAGGATCTCCATGCCACGGTGCTTCATGCCTTGGGGGTGCCGTTGAATGATCTCACGATGAACACCGGGCTCTCGCGTCCGCCTTTCTCCACCGGGAAGCCGGTGATGGGGCTGTTTGGATAGGGTATTTCATAATAGGATACAGCTTGCCTGGCTCATAACATCGTGAGGACACAAAGCTAATCCCCTCTCCCCACCGATGATATGGCAACCTGACAAGACGTGCTTTGGGGAGAGGTAAGGGTGAGGGGTCATCCCATGCTGGCGAAGGTGTCCTGTCGTCCCCTCACCCCAACCCTTTGACTTCGTCTATCTCCGCTGCGCTCCGGTTCCCCGAAGAAAACGATTCGATGTCGTCGTATGTCAGGGGCGGGGAGAGGGAGAACCGCTTTGGCTTCCTTGAATTTATCGGACGCAAAGTGATTTCGTACGATCGAGTCTGGTGCAGACAGCGGGGGCGAAAGCAGAAGAAATCCTGCACTGCTCCGCCCCTGGGAAAGAGAGTTCCTGGCCACGGCGTATCCCTCCGCGCTCCAGACTGACCCGCCAGAATGGACAACGCAAGAGCGTCGCAAGCAACCATCACTCCTCATGCTCAAAATCCTCGCTCCATCAGATCACGCCAGCCCGCTCTGTGACGGTGTGTCGCGGCGGAACTTCATCAAGATTGGCGGACTCGGCTCCGTGGGGCTCTCGTTGCCGAAGCTGCTCGCTCTTGAATCTCAGGCTGGCATTCGCAATTCGCACAAGTCGGTGATTCTCATCTACCTCGTGGGCGGGCCGCCGCATCAGGACATGTTTGACCTCAAACCGAATGCGCCGAGGGAGGTGGCGGGACCGCACAAGCCCATCGGTACAAACGTGCCCGGCATTGAGATCTGCGAGCTCTTCCCGCGCATGGCGAAGATGATGGACAAGTTCACCGTCATCCGCTCGCTCGTCGGTGCGCAGGCGGGGCACGATGCGGCGCAGTGCTACACGGGCCATGTGCCCACGGGTGTGGCACCGCCGGGAGGATGGCCGCAGTTTGGCAGTGTGGTGAGCAAGCTGCAGGGCAGCCTTGATCCCGCTGTCCCGCCGTTCGTGAGCATGTGCTACGACTGCACGCACGGCCCGTACAATGAGCCCGGTCCGGGCATGCTGGGCTCTGCCAGTGCGGCCTTTCGCCACATGGGTCCGAGTCGGGGTGATCTCACGCTGCAAGGCATCACGTATGACCGCCTCGCGGATCGCGCGCGTCTGCTTTCCAGCATTGATGGCTTCCGCCGTGATGTGGATACGAGCGGTCGCATGGAGGGCATGGATGCTTTCACGCAGCAAGCGATGGGCGTGCTGACTTCCTCCAAGCTCGCCGATGCGCTGGATCTCTCCAAAGAGGACCCGCGCCTCGTGGCCCGCTATGGCACCGGGGACAGCGTCAAACGCATCGACGGAAACGGTGCGCCGCGCGTGCCGCAGAGTTTTCTCACCGCACGCCGCCTCGTGGAGGCCGGTGCACGCGTGGTCACGGTGAACTACAGCAAGTGGGACTGGCATGGCGGAGCGGGCAATGACATTTTCACCCGCGAACGCGAAGATTTTCCCGTCTTTGATCAAGGCATCACCGCCCTCGTCGAAGACTTGCATCAGCGTGGGATGGACAAAGACTGCACGGTGCTGGTCTGGGGAGAATTTGGGCGCACGCCGATCATCAGCCCACAGGGTGGGCGTGACCACTGGCCGCGTGTGGCGATGGCCTTGCTGGCCGGTGGCGGCATGCCGAATGGCCAGGTCATCGGCTCCACGGATCGCCTCGGTGGCGAGGCCGACAGCCGGCCTGTGACCTTCCCGGAAGTGTTTGCGACGCTGTATCGCAACCTTGGCATTGATGTGAACAGCACGACGGTGACGGACAATAAAGGGCGTCCGCATTACCTTGTTGAAAACGGTGCGCAGCCGATCAGGGAGCTGATTTGAGGGGTTTTTGGGATGAAGGGCATTCATCGCGCGTGAGACGCATAGGGTGATGCTGGTGCCGCCGGTGGTGGTGAAGGATGAGCTGGGGTGCGGGGAGCTGGTGGAGCGGCACAAGTTTCCGCAGATCAAGGAGAGCTTCTATGCGATCACCCCGAGCCGGCGGTTTCCGAATTTGATTTTGAGGGAGCTGATGAGGCCGAAGATTGAGTGGAGGAGGGTGGGAAGTGGGGTGGTGTGAGCGCGTGGAGGTTGGAGGGCGCAGTGTGACCACGGGAGCGTGCGAGGCGGGGCGTATTGCAGACGCTGCTGGTGGGAGTGGGATGCGGCGGGGCGCTGGGTTTGCTTTCCGGTCGTGAAACGTGATACCCAGGGTCGCCTCGCTGAGGCTCGGCTGACCCTGGGCTCAATTACGCAGCACCTTTGGTGCTGGTGTATTGCGGAGCGGTGAGGCGGAAGATTTTGTTAACCGGTGAAGGAGATTCGGGGAGGAAGGCGCGATGCGAGGACGGGTGAAGAATGTGCGAAGCTCCTCCTTAACTGCGCGACGCCGTTTTCGCTGGCTGGACGGTGGGTTCAGGACGAAGCGCATTCTTTACCCCGCGAAAGCGGTAGCTCCGATGCAGGCTTGCGCCGTGCATC
>DLGZ01000033.1:0-13735 GCA_002482965.1 Verrucomicrobiaceae bacterium UBA7681
GCGTTGGCCGTGCTGGTGCGGGTACCTGAGGAGGTGCCTGCGGGCGGTGTGACGCCTTGGGTGGTGGCGGTGTCTGCGGGTGGGAGGGGGGCGCTGGAACTCGCCGTGGAGGACGTGGTTTTGTCTGGGGTGCCGACGATGTCCGTGTTTTCCTCAGGGCGGGGCCGGGCCAGGGTGGCCCGGGCGGCCGCCAGCGCCTTCGCGGTGGTGGCATGGAGTTTTCCTCCGCGTTTCTCAATGCCGGCCTGCTGATTGAGGATGTTGTTCTCGGTTCTCCTGGCGAAGGTTTTTTCCGCCACATCCAGTGTCTGCTGCTGGTCCGGGCTCAACGGGCTGTTCTGGTCTTTGAGCTTGTCGATGGTCTGTTTGGCCGCGCTGGCTTCCTCAAACGTGGGCACGGGGAGGGCGGCGGCGGGAGTTTGCGATGGCTGGCTATTGCTGGCGGTGGTTGACGGTTGTTGGCCGGAACCGGAGGGAAGGGACTGAGATGGCTGGTGGTCGTTGGCTGTGGTTGACGGTTGCTGAGCTGAGCCGGTGGTGTTCGACGTGGTAGCAACTGGTATTGGATGCTGTGAGGCAGTGGCGTCCACGGCGGCGGTGCTGTGCTGCTGCGGGGCTGGTGGCAGGCCTGGGGGAGTGGCGGCGGTCTGCCCCGGAGGACGGCGTACGGTGGAGTCGCCAGCGGCGGGGATGGCCTCTCCGCCTCCGCCGACCAAGGAGGTGACGATGGCGTTGTCAGGGATCTGCTTGATGTAGTCTCCCACCGCCTGCTGCACGCTGTGGCCGGTGCCGACGGCTTTGGCGATGGCTGAGATGAGCCCGTCGGCGGTTTCTTCGATGTTCTCCTTGAGCGCGCCTTTGGTGAAGTCTCCACCGAGGTGGCCGAGCTGCTGCATGCGGGAGGTGAAGACCTGGGTGATGGCGGCTTTGGCTTCCGCCGGGCGGGTGAGCAGGCGCTGCAGGCCGTGGGAGCCGCCCAGGGTGGTGAGGGCGGCGGTGGCCAGGCCGGAGACGATGGCGGGCGCCTGCGCTGCGTGCAGCGCCTGCTCATGGCTGAGCTCCGGGTGCTCAGTGCGGAGGGTGTTGTAGATGTCTGTGATCTGGGAGCCGTAGGTCTGTGCGCCGCCCATGGCTGCGGAGCCTGCCAGGCCGGCGCGGGTCAGAGTCTCGATGGCTTTGACGGCCTGGGCGGGTGTGGCGGCTCCCTGGATGTAGGCCCCAAGCGCGGGCAACAAACGCTGCCCGATCTTGGTGGCGGCAAACATGCGCGTGCCGCCCTGGATGAGCTTGGCCGCACGTGAGGCGGGGATGAGCGAGGGCAGCAGGCGGGGCAACTGGGAGAATACTGCGCGGGAGAGCATGCCGTGGCTTTCGGTCGCATCGAGTTGCTTGGTGATTCCATAAGCGTTGGACCTGCGCGTGAGCTTGGCGGCGAGATCCATGGCACTCTGGCTGCCGGTGAGTCCGCCGATGAACCCGGCGGCCTGCTGGCCGGCTTCGTTCGTGCCTTGGGCCAGGGATCGGCTGATCTCTTTGAGCCTGGAGGTGAAGGGGGAGGCGTCGGCGTCGGTCTTGAGCTTTTCGGCAAAGCGCATGGCCCACTCCTGCTCTGGCACGTCCTGCGGGCGCTGGCTGGCGAAGTCTTTCCAGTCTTGAATGTGCTCTTTGCCAAAGGTGTCGGCGATTTCCTGGATGTTATCGAGCACGTTCTGGCCGGCGGCCTGCCGTATATCGGGGTAGCGCTGCAGTGCGGCTGCTTTGGCCTCGGGGCTGGCGGTGGAGGCTGCGATGGCGTCCTGGTATTCCTTTTCTCCCGTGATGGCAGGGTTGACGATGATGGCGCCGTTGGTGAGGGTGCGGGTCTGGCGTTTGTCCTGGGTGCCGTTCCAGAGTTCCTTGGCTCCGGCACCCAGTGCGTGGATGAAGCCTGAGATGGATTTGGACTCCTGGATTTTTTCGTGTTCGCGCGCGTAGTCCTCGGGGGTCTTGGGCTTGTGATCCTGCGTGATGTGTTCATTCCAGTCGAGGTTTCGCATGTCCTCGATCAAGCTGTCGGCTTCCTCCGTGGGGATGCGGAGGGCTTCGGCGAGGTTCTTGGCGATGGTGGGGCGCACCGCGTTCTCTGCCTGTGTGTTCATGGCGGCTTTGAGGCCGGCGTAGGCGGACTGGGCTGCGGCCAGCTTTTGCTGGGACTGGGCGAGGATGGTGGAGGAGCGCTGGGCCAGATCCGCATGGAGGGCTTGCACGGCCTCCGGGGGCGGGCCTTGAGGGTGCCGGGTCTGAAGCTCTGCGAGGCGGGATTTTGCCTCCTGATCCAGCGCCTTCAAAGCGGGGATTGCCTGGGCGTAGCCGGGGGTGGTGCTGAGGCTGCTCTCCAGCCTGGCGGCAGCAGCGGCATCTGCCGCCTGCTGTGAGGGGGCGTCCGGCTTTGACTCATGCGCCTGCTGGCCTGCCTGGCTGGCTTCTGCTCCGGCCTGGGCCTGCGCGGTGGGCTGATCTGTGGCAGCATGGACATTGGTAGCAGGGAGTGGTAATATATTCTGTGAAGTGGTATTCGACTGCCGCTGCGGATCGGGCGTGGGCGTGGCAGGCGGAGGGGCTGGCAGCTGTTGAGATTGCGCGCTCTGCTGCGCGAGCACCTGTGGACCCGGCTGCTTGACGGGCTGCGGCGTAGATGGAGCGGGAGCGGGCTGTGATTGAGATGCTGGCGCTGCTATTGGCCAGCGCTTAGAAGGGGCGGCCAGCGGTGATAAGATGCGCGGGCGGGGACTGGCCTGTTCAGTGGGGCGATAGGGGACCTTCGCTGTCGGCTGAGGCTGGGATTGAGACTGGGCCTGCTCTGGCGCGCTGCCTGCGAGGGGCAGCTTTTTGCGCGGGTAGGTGGGGAGAGCGAACAGGGATGGAGGTGTGTAAGACATGGCGGATGCGTGGCCGCAGGGCGGCGGTGGCACCTTTCGTGTTCTTCACAGCGTCGGGTTCGTTGGGGGGATCGAAGAAAAGGATTGGGTCGTGATTTGAGGATGCAACCGAAAAGTGTGCAAGGGTGGTAGAAAGTGGTATTTGCGGGTGTTTGTGCGGATGATAGGTGGCGGCGGGGAAACGGGGATGCCTTTTTTTGGGGCGAGTCGGCGAAGCGGCGGGGGACTCATCGTCCTTTGGACTGCGGGTGCGCAGCGTGGCACGGCCTGGACTCCGTAGCTTTTGCGAAGGGGGAAGCGCAGCCACGGCTTTCCGCACTTCTATCGGAACTCGGAAAGACGCCTAAAGGCGGGACTACAAAACATGCGCTGTGTGCCGGCGGTGGCTTGTGGCTTTTTTGCGCCTGTGTCTGAGCGCTCGGTTTTGCGGGCTGGAGCCGTGGTGCAGCGAGGATGCTTCTTCCCTTTCCTGTGGGGGGGATGCGAAGTGCTGGGTGTTGAGGGATCGGGACGATCCCTCTCCGCCTGAACGCTGAGCGTGCGCAAGGTGCCTGTGGTGCATCAGGCTCAGTGGTATTACACGGGGCAGGGACTCCTTTTCAGGTGCGTGTGGTATCAGGCTACATCATACCAGCGTGTGCTGCACGCCTGAGGTGGCGAGCCTGGCGAGGGCGGTGGGGCCGATGGGCTCCTCCGGCTGCCAGGGGAGCCAGGCGGTGCGGTGGGCGTGCTTGTTGACGACTTCGTCCAAATAGCGGTGCTCGGAGGCTTCGCGGCTTTGGAGGAGGGGATCACTGGTGCCGCTGCGGAGGAGGCTTTGATTGATGACCCAGGCGAAGGGCTCGATGCGGGCGCGGCGGAGGTCTGCCTGGAGGGCGGCGGCTTCGTGCACGGGGGTGGCCTCGGGGAGGGTGACGAGGAGGATGTGGGTGAAGGCGGGATCGCGCAGGCGTTCAAGGAGGCGGAGGACTTCCTCGGGCTGGGTGCTGCGGGCCTGGCGCTCGAGCTCGCGCTGGTAGGCGGCGCTGGCATCGAGCAGGAGGAGGGTGTGGCCGGTGGGGGCGGTATCGAGGACGACGAAGCGGTGCGTGCCCTGACCGACCTCACGTGCAAAGGCGCGGAAGACGGCGATCTCTTCGGTGCAGGGTGAGCGGAGGTCTTCTTCCAGCAGGGCGCGGCCTGCGTCATCCATGGCGGCACTTTGGGCCTGCATGACTTCGCCTTGATAGAGGGCGGTCTCGGCAGCGGGATCGATGCGGCTGAGGGTGAGGCCGGGGACCTGGCCGTGCAATGTTTGCGCGATATGCGCGGCGGGATCTGTGGTGCTGAGGTGGACGGGGTGGCCGCGCTGGGCGAGGAGGACGGCGATGGCGGCTGCGACGGTGGTCTTGCCGACGCCGCCTTTGCCCATGGTCATGATGACGCCGTGGCCCTGCTGCTCCAGGGTGGAGACGAGGCTGGCGAGGCTTTCCATCTCGGGGGGCGTCCAGACGGGTTGCGCGGGCTGTGCGGGCTGCGTGCGCAGGCTTTCGCGCTGTGCTGGCGCGGACTGAATGCTGGTGCGCTCGCTGGCGCTGAGGTGGGTGGTTTCGCTGCCTGTTTGCGGCTTTACATCGGTGCTGAGAAGGACGCGCAGGCCGCCGATGCCGAGGATATTGATGGAGCGCAAAGGGACGATGTAGCTGGGCATGCTGTGGATGAAGTCACCCGCAGCATGGATGGCGGAAGCGCCGCGCTGCTGCATGGCGTAGGCGGTAACATCGTAGGCGAAGGTGGTCTCAAAGGTGCCATTGATGACGAGGCATTGATTGCCCACGCCGATGGCGCGCAGTTCTGCGGAGGTGCGCTGGGCCTCGCGCAGGGCGGCGGCCTGCGGGCGGCTGACGAGGACGAGGGTGGTGGCGGTGGCATCGGCCAAGGTCTTGACGGTGGCTTCGTAAATGACGCGCTGCTTTTCGAGTCCGGCGAGGGGGCCGAGGCAGGAGGTGCCGCTGGTGTTTTTATCAAGGAACTGATCCCAGGCCTTGGCGAGGCTCATGAGCCTGAGGGTGTGGCCGGTGGGTGCGGTGTCGAAGATGATGTGATCATACGCCTGCGTGGCGGCGGGGTCTCCGATGAGGCCGGAGAATTCGTCAAAGGCGGCGATCTCGACGGTGCAGGAGCCGGAGAGCTGCTCCTCCATGCTGCGCAGCGCGGTCTCGGGGAGGATGCCGCGCATGGGGCCGATGAGGCGCTCGCGATACGCGGCGGCTGCGGCGACGGGATTGATGTTCAGCGCGTGCAGGCCGGGTGCGCCGGGGATGGGCGTGGGCGCGTTGGTGAGCGTGGTCTCGAGAACTTCATCGAGATTGGAGGCGGGGTCTGTGCTGACGAGGAGGACGCGTTTGCCGGCCTCGACGAGACGGAGTGCGCAGGCGCAGGAGAGGGAGGTTTTTCCAACGCCGCCTTTGCCGGTGAAGAAAAGGAAGCGCGTGGAGGTGGCGGCCGTGGGCTGGTAGAGTGGGAGATTCATGATGCTACCTCCGCATGCTGGGGGAAGGCGGCGCGGAACCACTCGGGGCGCTCGTCTTTGGTGGGGTAGCGGCCTTTGAGGTGGAGCTCTCCATCCCAGAAGATGATGGGCAGCACCGTGGTGCCTTCGGCGATCATGAGGGACTTCACGGCGTCATTCTGCGCGAAGCCCATGGGCTGCTGGACGAGATTGTAGCGCTCGACCTTGATGCCGGCCTGACTTAGCTGCGAGAGCATGGCGGCGAAGTTCACGAGGTCTGGATCAATGTCCGTGCCGCAGATGCCGGTGGAGCAGCACATGGGCGGGTCATAGACTTGGATGCTTTTCATGGGGGTGAGGGGGGGAGGGGGGGTGAAATGGTGCCCATCTCGGGGCTGCGCCGCCATGGGGTGTACACCTCCGGTGGCTGTGTAAAGAGTATTTGGCGAATTAGCCAAGTAAATGGCGGTGAGTGTGCGAGGATTGTCATTTGGGTGGGCCTGTTGCGCAGGTGTCACGCTTGTGTCCGGCAGAGTGGCTGAGCAGTATTCGCAGGCTCAAAAAAAGCAGAGTAAACATGCCTCGCGAATGCTCAAAAGTCCACACGCGTCCCGTTCGTCTTAGCTGCTCTCTGTTTCCTCCCCAAACCACCGCATGAAACCCGCCTGTCTCGCTCTGTTTTTCACTCTTTTTCTGACGCATGCTCTTTTCTTGCAGGCGGCGGAGGTGCCAGGATCGGTGGCTGAGCTGTGGGCGGACTTTGATCCGCGCAAGGATGGTCTGGAGGAGGAGTTGATCCGGGAGTGGAAGGAAGATGGCGGGGTGTATCGGCATGTGCGTTATTTCATCGGCAGCTTCAAAGGGAAGCCGGCGCGCATGGCGGCGATCTATGGATTTCCAGAAGGTGCTAAGGAGAAGGTGCCGGGGGTAATGCACATCCATGGCGGGGGGCAGCGGGCGTCTCTGAGCGAGGTGAAGCTGCTGGTGGGGCGCGGGTATGCGGCGCTCTCCGTGAACTGGGGTGGCGATGGCGATGGGCGGCCGCCATTTAACACGATGGAGGGCGCTCAACCTGGAGATGCGAACACGGACTGGGGCGCGGTGGATCCCACGCAGCTGAATGTGCCGGGTTATACCTCGATGCTGCCGGGGCCGAAGCAGTTCTATGAGGACCGGGAACATCCGAAGAACAACAACTGGTATCTCCTGACATTGGGCTGCAGGCGCGGGCTGACGTTTCTGGAGCAGCAGCCGGAGGTGGATGCGCAGCGGCTGGGCGTGCATGGCTTCTCCATGGGGGGAAATCTCACGATGTATGTGGCGGGAAGTGATGACCGTGTGAAGGCAGCGGTGCCAGGCGTGGGTGGGCAGGGGTTTCGCTGGGAGGCGCATGCGTTTGCAGGTGGGACGGCGCAGCAGGAGAAGATACTGGGGGATGTGGAGGTGTTTCGACGCACGCTGAGTTTTGAGAGCTATGCGCCGCGCATTGGCTGCCCGGTGCTGCACCGCAGCGGCACGAATGATTTCCACGGGTGGATGGATGATGTGTATCGCACGAATGCGTTGATCGCGGGACAGCCGACGCGCTACTGCTGGTCGCCGCATCTGAATCATCGGCTGATCCCAGAGGTGGCGGTGGCGATGCCGCTGTGGTTTGACCAATATCTGAAAGGCGGACCGGCACTGCCGGAGACGCCTGGGTGCGAGCTGGTGCTGAAGACGACGGATGGCGTGCCGATGCTGCGTGTGACGCCGGACGTGAAAGCGATGCCGATTTCACGCGTGGAGATTTACTACAGTGTGGATGCGGACCCGCGTGCGCGCTTCTGGCGCAGCGCGGAGGTGGTGAAGAGTGGTGAGGGCTACACGGCTGTGCTGCCGCTGCATGCGGTGGGGCTGCCGCTGTTTGCCTTTGCGAATGTGTACCACACGCTGCCGCAGGCGGTGTCGATGAAGGCGCTGCCCGGCAATGGGGCCGAGGTGAGCGAGGTGTGCCTCAGCAGTCTGCTGCAACATGCGGAACCGGATGCGCTGCGCGTGGCAGGGACGGTGGCGACGGCGCGGCCGAGCATTGTCATCGAGGATTTCTCACACGGGCTGCGGGACTGGTATGTGCTGAACGCTGGAAATCTGACGCATCAGGAAACGTGGACGCGGAAGGTGACAGATCCGCTGTATCGTGCACCCGAGGGGGCGCGGCTGAAGCTCTCGCTGAAGATGCCTAAGACGAACCGGCTTACCTTCGTGCTGCGGGAGAATGACTGGCGCAGCTATCGCGGACCGCGGGCGAGCTACCAGTGCACGCGCGAGATCGCTGGAAGTGCGGAGGTGCAGAGCGTGATGCTTGTTCCTTCTGATTTTATCTCTGACAAGGGCACGCCGCTGAAGGACTGGGCGCAGATCGATGAGCTGGGGCTCTGCGCGCATGTGCCTGGAAAAGCGGGGAAAGATGTGGCGCTGTGGAACGGTGGCGCGGCGGAGTTTGTGCGGCTGGGGTGGGAGTGAGG
The DNA here is from genome assembly GCA_002482965.1 of Verrucomicrobiaceae bacterium UBA7681. Taxonomy (GTDB): domain Bacteria; phylum Verrucomicrobiota; class Verrucomicrobiia; order Verrucomicrobiales; family Verrucomicrobiaceae; genus Prosthecobacter. The sequence goes on from DLGZ01000033.1 coordinate 7,917, forward strand.
TGCGTGGCAGGCGAAAGCGGGGCGTGGAGGGATCAGGATGATCCCTCTCCTGCGAGGCTTGAGGGGCTGCGATTACCGCAGGACCTACCACAAAAGACCAGATCCAGTGCCATGGGTGATAATTTTTCAGAATCTTTCTTGACTCCTGAAAAACGGGCCCAAGACTTCTCTCATGCAAGCCTGACCACAGCATGAGCCATGCGGGGTTTCCGCCGGGTGCCGGGGCGGGGGAATGACGCAGCCAGCAGCACTCCACAACTCAAGCATTTTCTGATTTATCAAACTACCACAAACAACCACACACTGACATGCCTGACGACTACACTCCATCCTCCCCCACTGCTGCTGAAGCGGGGGCTGTTTTTGACAATCTTTCGGAGGCTGATGCGAGCGCGGTGCTCGACAGCCTGTCTGCTGGAAGCGATGCCCCGGGTGCTGGAGGTGCTTCTTCAGGGGAGGTGATCCCGGGCCTGTCTTCGCTGGATGAGGCGCTGGAGGGTGCGGACCTGGCGCAGATGACGGATGCGCAGGTGCGGGATTTTGAGAGCGGTGACCCGGAGCGGGTGGAGGCTGCGCTGGCGGCGCAGATGAAGCCGCGTGGTGCGGGGGAGGATAGTGCCCTGGCTCCGGCGCGTGTGTCCATCAAGGCGCTGAAGCCGGAGGACCGCGCACGGACGGTGCAGGCGCTGGATTTGATCCGCGCTGGGAGCACGCCGGCAGAGGCGTTTGCGGAGGCGTTTGGCATCACGGGGCAGGGGCAGGCGGCGGAGGGCTATGCGCAGGAGGATGGGGCCTATTACGATGAGGCGCCTGATTATTCCCAGATGCAGGAGGCTGTGCCGCAGGTGGCGGATCTGGAGCAGCATCTGTCTCTGCTGCAGCAGCAGTACCAGCAGGCGAAGGAGTCGTATGACCCGGTGGCATCAGACATCATGGAGCAGATGACGGATGTGAAGATGGACCTGCGGGATGCGCGGCGTGAGGAGGCTGTGGTGAACAATCACTGGCAGGGCCAGCAGGCGGAAAGCCACACGCGAGCGATGGACATGTTCTCGGATTTGATCACGGATGAGGGTTCCGAATTTGTTCCTCACTGTGATGATGAAATTTTGCTTGCAGAGGCAAAAAACGACCCAATCCTAAATTATCCTGACTGGCCTGAGAAGATCGGACGGCGGGTGATCGACAAGTTTTTCAAAGGACACGCGGCGCAGAGCCCAGGTCACGCGAGAGGCTCGTCAGTGATACCGCCCGCGCCAAGACATTCGTTGCGGCTGCCCGGTTCACCCGTCGGCCCCGGTTTCTCCGCTGGCGCACTGTCTCCCCAGACGGCGATGGCGGAAATCGACAAGCTGACACCTGAGCAGCAGGACGCATTCATCCACAGCCTGGACAAGCTGACCTCCGCGAAAGCGCGGCACTAGACGGTTTGTTTCGGTCTTAGGATGGTATGAACTGCCGCAAGATACCACACGTTAAAAATCAACTAAACACAACAGACAACACATCTCGTTCTGAGAAACTAATATGAGCGCCTATCACGCTGAATCCGTCGTATCAACACTCGCAGCCGCTGTCGCGGCTGATCCGTCCGTCGTCGCCAAAGTCTATTCCCAGCAGCTCCGCAAGGGTGCGCGCTCGGTGGATGACTTTTCGATGTTTGAGGGCGGGGAGGGCTCCGGAAAGCCCTTCATCGTTCGAAAGGACATCGCCTCCGCACATGCGGGAGACGAGGTCAAATTCACTGTCATGAGCCAGCCGCGCGGCCCGGGTGCGCGTGGTGAGCAGCCGCTCCGTGGGAATGAGTCCAGCGTGGACTTCAAGACCTTCGGCTGCGTGGTGGACTTCTGGCGCGATGCCTTCAAGTTTACCAAGAAGCAGCTGAAGTTCATGGCGGGAGGCGGCGGGGTGAAATCTGCCGTGCTGCTGTCCCTGCGCGAGAAGCTGGGACGCCGCCGCATGAACGACATGAAGATGGCGCTGAAGCTGCAGGGCGTGGGCAACACGATCTATCCGAATGCGCGCAAGACGCTGGCCAGCCTGAATGCGCTGGACACGCTGACGCCTTCGGGCATCACGAATGCGATCCCGCAGTGGCGCCGTCTTGGTGGCCGCAGCATCGTGGTGACGAGCAAGCATGGATCTCCGGTTTACAAGCCGATGGTGTACATTCCTGATGCGGCGATCGCCAGCATCAAGAACTCGTCCAGCTATGAGCAGGCGGCTCTGCACGGCGGCGCACGCAGCAATGAGGAAAACCCGCTCTTCTCCGGCAAGCTGCTGGACTGGAACGGCGTGGGCCTCTTTGAGCATGCGTCGGTGGATCCTGAGAACGATCAGTGCGCTGATCCGCTGGCACCACGTGCGATGCTCTCCACCGGTTTCGGTGTGGACTCCACGGCCGGGGCCTGCATTCTCAAGAGTCATGCGACGGACACCAAAACGCCTTACATGGCGTGGATGGGCGGCTACGCCTATGAGTGGTATGAAGGTCAGTCCACCAGCACGGCTCTCACCGCCCCCGGCGGTGTGGCATGGACGACCTTCTACGGCAACATCACCTCCGCCACTTATTATGGCTGGGTGATCAATCCGGATGGCTCCGTCGGCTTTGTGAGCTGGCTGGGCACCGGGAACAACGGCAATCAGATCACGGTGAACGCGATCCTGAATCCGGACAACACGGCCGACAACTCCACGCTGGGTGTGGCCACGCTGGGGAACTTCATCGCCACCGGGGACACCTGGGGCCTGAACACCGCCGGCACGGCCTACACGCGTGTGGCGGGTGGTGTGGGTGGCTCATCGAACTGCTCGGCGGACTTTGTCTGGACGTCTGAGTTTGATGCGGGTGCCTACATCATTCCGTGCAATGCGAATGGTGCGGTGGACATGTGCAGCCTCATCCTCGGCCAGGACACGGCCGTGCGCGCCTATGTGGGGGATGACCTCCTCGTGGGCGACAAGGACGACTACTCGTTCGTGGATGGCGGCGGCTATGAGACCATCTTTGGCCAGGCACCGTGCATCCGCACGGATGGCAAGACCAGCGGTTACTCGCTGCTGCGCCACGCGGGCCAGCACCCCGGTCTCGAAGTGCCGACTCTGAGCGCGTAAGGCGATACAGCGGCCCGCACGGTGTCTTGAATGAGCGCCGTGCGGGCTAGCACTCCCTGATCTTTCTCTTACTCCTCCTCTCTTGCCGCAGACGATCTGGCCGAGGGAGGAGGAGTGAGGGAATATAGCAGAAACTACCACCTGACTGACACGACTTTCCTTTTTTGCATTTTTCCTCCTGCCTCCCTAGCGGGTGCGGCCATTGGCAGGCGCCCCAGGGAGGAAACAGGGAATAGCTAACTTACCATACACCCTGACCGATCCGACTGACCCGACTTATGACTCACTGATAGCAAAGCACGTTCTCTCAATGCGAATGCGGAGCTGATTGATCGAGGACGAGTTCGAGTAGGAGGACGAGGACGATACTGAACCACTTCGAAGACCTTTTTAATTTTCACTTAGCCTTTTTTACTTTCACATTTTATGAAGCCCAACACCACTGCCTGTCCCTCTCTCACCACTGTTATCACCCTGCCGGGGCGCGTTGATTCGGCGCTGCTGGCGAAGCATCGCCGCGCGGATGATCCGCTCATTGTCGTGAAGCTGGTGGGGGTGGGGAACACGGCACCGTATGATTTTCACGACAAGGGCACGCGCTCGTACATCTTCCGCTTTGAGTCGGCGCTGGAGGGGCACATTCTGCGTGTGCCGCTGCACCTGTGGCAGGCGGGGAAGGGACGGCTGGCGCATGATCTCATGGACCAACGCCGACTGCCGCACGCGATGGTGGTGACGCTGGATGCCCCGACTGCGGCAAAGCCCACGCCGCCAACGAATTTCACCGAAATGGGCGCAACGGACACGCGCACTGACACCCGAAACGTGGTTGGGCCGGGTGCTGAGCCGACCGTTGCGCCCGCCTCCCCCTCCGCTAAAGCTACGGAGGACACGTCGGAGGATGGGGCGTTGAATGGTGAGACGGATGTGATTGTGCAGGTTGCTGTGGCAGATGCATCCCCCGCCACCGTGGCGGCTACGAGCGTGCAGGCAGAGGCGCCGCCGCTCATCGCGGGCAGGCCACTGCATGAGGCGGCGTATGATCTGGTGGAGCCGCCGAAACGACTGAAGGCGCTGGCTGCGCTGCTGGGTGTGGCGGAGGGCGAGCTGCGTGCGGGCATCGCGCATCCGGATTCGCGGATTGAGCTGGCGAATGCGGGGTGGGTGCGTCGGAAGGCGTGAACCCATGAAACCACTGACCTGAACTGACTGAAGATATGTACTCTATGTCTTATATGACCTGTGATTCGCCTCATTCGCAACGTGCTCCCCTACAAGGTGAAAGCGGCGCTGAAGGATCGAGGACGAGTAGGAGAACGAGGACGAGGACGAGGACGAGCCGCTGCTGACATTGCATTATTATTTGAAACACAAATACCAGAAGATACCAAAACGCACCCACCACACACACATGAAACCACCCGGAATCCACCCATTGACGAATCATCTGCTGCTCGACGTGACGCCGCAGGAGCAGACTACCGCAGCAGGCATCGTGCTGCCGACCTCCGTGCAGGGAGCTGGCACACGCATGGAGGGCGTCGTGGTCGCAGTCGGGCCTGAATGCGAGTGCAGGGCACTGGACTGCGGTACGCAGGTGTATGTGGGACGCTACGCCAGTGGCGAGCTCATGCGCAGCGGCCGCAGCTACCGCCTGGCGCTTGAGACGGAGATCATCGCCACGCTGGACAACGTGAGCATCAGCCTTCCTGAAACCCGCACGACACCCCTCACCACCCTCTGATTATGACTGTACGAGATACCATCGCCACTATGCTGAGCTACCTTCGTGTGGAGCAGCGCGCCATCCCCTACGCCGGGGGCTCCGACTATGAAGATCCTTTGCCGGATGCGCTGGCCGCGTGCAATGCGGCACTGCAGCGGATGGCGGCGCTGGGCCCGCTCTTTGCGGCGAAGCAGCAGCGCAGCGCCTACTTCCGTGCGCCCACCACGGTGGCGGTCAGCGGGCTGACGCATGGCGGCATGACAGCCACAGGGAGTTTTCCCGCATGGGCGGCAGGCTGCTGGGTGGACCTGCCCGGTGATCCTGCGATGAACCGCATCCTTTCCATCACGGGGACCACCGCGACGCTGCAGTTTCCGTATTTGTCGAACAGCAGCAGCGGCACCGCGACCGTCAACGTGGACACCGTGGAGCTGGATGGAGACATCATCACCGTGCTGGAGCCGGTGCGCTTTCGCGGCAGCAAGCGCGTGCTTACCGCTGCGGGTGGTCGTGAAGAACTGTCGCAGAGCTGCGGCGATGTGCGCTACTTCATTGAGTCCGCCATTTCGAATGGCGCGGTGAAGCTGCGCATGATGATCTCCGGCTACGTGAGCACCGACACCGTGCTGGAGTTTCAAGCGCGCACCGCGCTGGGCGAGATCACGCGTGCGGATGTCTACAACAACGACGCAGACCACACCGACCCCGGCGTGGCGCTGCCTGTGCCGGCGAACTTCGTGGAGTCCATCTTCCTGCCACTGGCGCTGGATGCCTTCTTTGCGAAACCGACGATCACGAACTACGACATCCCCAGCCTGCGCAATCAGGACGCGCCATCGCTGATTCATCAGCAGGCGCAGACCGCGCTGGTGCTGCTGGAACGTATGAGACCGCAGGGGCGGAAGCCGGTGGGGATTTGGCCCGCGTGGTCGAGTGGGAGGTATTAGCTTTGAGTTCTTGGTTCTTGGTTCTTGGT
>DLGZ01000033.1:13827-15796 GCA_002482965.1 Verrucomicrobiaceae bacterium UBA7681
CTTGGTTCTTGGTTCTTGGTTCTCGCGGTCAGGGCATCAAACTCGTTGCGAGTTCATCGCCGTTGTTTACGCTTCGGCATGATTGCTCTCGATGCTCTTCACCAGCTGACTGTGCCGCAGTGGCATAAGGAAGTGCTGGATGAACGTGAGACATTAGCCGCCGAAGGCACGGCCAAGTACATCGACTGGGAGATCGCGAAGCGGGAGATATTGGAAGAGGTGACCGCCTTATGACCATTGTGAGCCTCATCGCAAAGGGTCTCATTTGCGTTGGAGTATTGTTCTCGGCGCTTAACTGGCTCTGCCTCTTGGGCTCGCTCTGTAAACGGCGCTTTATGTCGCCTGCATTTCCTGCGCCGTCTCTTCTCACCACACTGGGGCTGGCACTCATGGCTTCAACTCGACCCTATTGGTGGCTCGGGTTGTTCACTGACTACACACTCTTTGCGATGGTGGCCGCTGCTCCTCGCCTGATTGCCGAGGTCTGGCATACGAGTTCATTCACGCGGCAAACTCTCCTCGCTGCCGTTGACGGCCCCCGGCACTTCAGGCTTTCGCTTCACCGTGGCGGGTATTTTTTACTGCGAGGCACTTTCGATGCGGGGGTGGCAAGCAGTGTGCCGGGAGGATTCATCAGTAGCTTTAGCGTACCTGGCCGGTGGGAGGAGCTTTCAACTGGCCGTCTGCGTCTAGGGTCATATTACGGGGAACGTGCTCTGACGCTCGTTCATGAGGGGACGGGCTACGCGGCCAGTGAAGCCAATTACCCAACCGACACATGCTTTCCCTATGACAGCCTTGATGGTCTCAGATTTCATCGACACGGCTGAGGTGCCGCATCAAATACAAGAGCTGGGTCAAGGAAGCACTTTTGGATGACCAATCGCAGACCAGTCGCGGGCGCAACTGGACTACTTGGTGGTGCTGCTTACTTCACCACCGGCAGCGCGTAATACGCGCACTCAGCGAAGAAGAGTTCGGCCATGTTGATTTTGGTGTAGTCGTAGTGGCGGAGGGCGGTCTCGATGAGGGCGCGTTCGGTGCCGTCGCTGAGGAGGGCGACGATGGTGGCGGCGGCGAGGGGGTTTCTCATGTAGCGGACTTCGTAGGATTTGCGTTCGCCGCGCTGGGCGTTGTCGGAGATTTTGGCGAGCTTTGCGGCGTCTTCCTGCGTGGGCTGGGGGAACCAGGTGGAGTACACTTTGCGCCAGTTGGCGTTGCCGAAGATTTTTTTATCGTTGTTGTCGAAGGTGGCGTGGGCCTTGATGGAGGGGAGGGCATTGGTGGCATTGACGGTGAGGCCGGTGCGGTAGAATGCGAGGAGGGCGGCGTCGGTTTCCATGGCGATGAGGTAGCTCAGGGAGTACTGGCTGCCGACGTAGATCCAGAGCTGGGATTCGTCGATGTGGGCGATGGCTTCGCGGTCGAAGGGGTAGCCTTCGGCGCAGAGTTCGGAGCGTGTTTTGCCGCCGGGTGCGGGGCGCTCGGCGCGGGCGGTGTGGTAGCGCTCCAGCCAGATTTTTTCGCCGGTGATTTCGTGGGTGGCGCGGAGGATGTAGAGGTAGCGGACGGCATCGCGGAAGAGGTGGCCTTGGAAGCCGCCACGGAATTCGCCTTTGAATGCGCCGTCGCAGGGAATGCGCCAGTGGGTGGCCTCCAATGCGTTGGCGACTTCTTTGACTTTGGCGACGATCTGCTGGCGCTCTGCGGCGGTGGGGAGGCCGCTTTTCAAGTAGGCGTGCAGGCCGAGGAACCAGGGATGGGCCTGATCGTCTGAGCTGAGCGGGTAGTGGCAGGTGCCATCGGTGCCGATGCCGCGTGCGAGGAAGCCGGGCACATCCGAGACGGAGGCGCATTTGATGAGTCCCTGCGCGAGGCGGCGTGCCTGTTCGGCATCGCTGGCAGCGCCGCTGCGCCGTGCGCGCTCGCAGACGGCGGGGAGATACATGCCGGTGAACATGGGGCCGTT
>DLGZ01000033.1:15840-26160 GCA_002482965.1 Verrucomicrobiaceae bacterium UBA7681
TTGGGCTTGCCGAGCGTGCAGTCTTCGGGTGTGGGGAGTTCGCCCACGAAGTCGCGGATGATGCCATGCGGATCGACGAAGCGGCGCCAGAGTTCGGTGTGTGCCTGGTCAACGGCCTGGGCGAGCGAGGGCGGCGTGGTGTCTGCTGCGGGCAGGAGTGCGTGTGATGCGAGCAGCAGGGAGGTGAGGGTGAGGAAGGGGAGTTTCATGGGAGGCTGCGGAGGATGCGGAGGATGCGGATTTGGAACCGGAGCGAAGTGGAGATAGACAGCCGCAGGCTGCCCCGAAGGGGTGAGCGATGGCGAATCAACGCGGCTGCGTTGGCTGCTGCTTTCGAGTGTTTCGTGGTATGCGTTTACTGACCGGCCTGCGGATAGCGGTAGCTGCGTTCGTTCCTCACTGCGCGACCGCAGTCCAGATGGGCGGCGTCATTTCTTGAACGCCTCGCCCTCAGGCTTCCCGGCGGCTTGGAAGAAGGCGAGGAGGTCGAGGATTTCTTCTTTGGTGAGGGTGTTGAGGAGGCCGGGCATCATGGGGGAGAGCTTGGAGGTTTCCTTGGTCTTGATGTCGGCCTTGTTGATTTCCTTGGTGTCGGGCGAGAGCATGCTGGGGCGGAGGATGATTTTGTCATCGGTGTCTCCCACGATGCGGCCGGTGAAGAAGTTGCCGTTTTTGAGGGTGATGTCGGTGTTGGCGTATTGCTCGGAGATGACTTTCGAAGGCTCTATGAGGGCTTCGAGAATGACCTGCGGCGAGTAGCGGCTGGCGACGGCGGTGAGATCCGGGCCGACGGAGCCGCCTTCATCGCCGATGCGATGGCACATGAGGCAGAGGGTGCCGTTCACGGCGTCCTGGCCCTGTGCGAAGTTGCGGCCTTTGCTGAGTTTGTCGAGATCGCCGATGAGATCGGACATCTGCCAGTTCTTCACGAAGGTGCGGTCCTTCTTGGGCTTCTTGAGCTTGGGTGCGGGCTCGATCCAGGAATCGAGCACGGGCTGCAGCGCGGCGAGTTCTTCGGGCGGCACGTTGGCCATGGCGGTGCGGCGGATCTTGACGAGGAAGTTGCCGAAGCTGGCGCCATCGCTGAAGTCGCGACCGGCATCGGTGAACCACTTGAGGGTGGTCTCGGGATGCTGCGTGGTGGTGCGCTTCTGGGCCCACCAGGCGAAATACTGGCGGCGCATCTCCGGGGTCCAGCCGGTGGTGATGGTGCGCAGGGCGACGACGTAGTTGACCTGCTCTTCCTGCGTGGGTGCGGCGGCGAGGAGCTTGAGCGTGCGGGCGATGGTGTCGGGCGCATCGAGCGCGAGGAGGGTCTGGCACAGTTCGCGATTGAGCGCGACGCTCTGCGCTGGGTAGAGCGGGCTGAGCAGCGCGATGATGGGCGCGGCGACTTCAGCGGCGGGCTTGCCCATGCGACTGATGGCGACTTCGATGACGCGGATGAGCTCAAGCTGCTGTTCCTGGCTCATGGCCTTCACGAGGGGAATCTTTTCGGAATCTTTGAAGAGATTGGTCGGCGTGAGGGGGACCTTCGCGAGGGCTTTGAAGAGGTCGCCCTGGGCTTCGGTGCCGCCGAGGCGTGCGACGGAGAGGAGGATGGTCAGCGCTGCGGTGGGGTTTGTTTCTGCCAGGGCGCGTGCCTTCCATGAGTTGATGGGCTGGCTCTCAATGGCGATGCGTGCGGCGTAGCGGATGAAGCGGTCTTTGCTGGCGAGATGCGGCCATGCACTGTCCACGGCGGCGGCGTCTTCGTGGCCGTGGAAGGCTTCGAGCTTGTGGCGCAGCGTGCGGGATTCATCGCCTGCGACTTCGTGGAGGTCTGCGGGTGCGGTGGATTCGGTGCCTTCGTAGGTTACTCGGAAGAGCGCGCCCTGGGTGTGGCGGCCGCCGATGGTGAAGTACATCGCGCCGTCGTCGCCGATGGTGAGGCCGGTCAAATTGAGTGGGGTCTTGCCGCCTTTCTCGTTGAGTGATTTCGGTGCGACGAAGTTTTCCCAGGTGCCGCCGTAGCTGGCGCCCTGCGGTGTGAGATGCACGGCGATGAGGCGGCCATAGGTCCAGTCCTGGATGAAGAAGGCGCGCTGGTACTTGGCGGGGAATTTGGCACCTGTGCCGAAGCCGACGCCGGTGGGGCAGCCGATGCCGATGGTGACGGTGGCGGGCAGGCTGTCGTGGTAGTACTCAGGCCACTTGCTGGCGCCTTCGCGGAAGCCATGGTCTGCACCGCTGGTCACATGATAGACGCGCACCGGGCGGTACCACGGTGTGCCCCAGTCCCACTCCATGTCGCTGTCAAAGCCGAAGAGCTCGCCATCGTGATTGAAGGCGACGCCGTAGGTGTTGCGCTCGCCGCTGGCGACGAGTTCGCAGTTCTTGCCATCGGGGTCCATGCGGACGACGAAGCCGCCTGGGGGCTTGCGGCCTGCGCCGAAGCCGTTGCCATCTTCGGCGCGTGGCAGCACGAGATCGTCCGCGTAGTTTTTGTGCGGGGAGGTGGGCAGCACATCGGCAGGCACGTCCACGAAATTTCCGCAGAGCACGTTGAGGTGCTTTTTGTCGGGATTGAGCAGGATGGTGTGCGCGCCGTGGTCGCCACCGCCGCCGCGCCATTCGCGGAGGAACTCGACCTTGTCGAAGGCTTCCTCGGCGGTGGTAGAGGTGCAGCGCCAGAGGCCATAGACACTCTTGCCATCGGGGCCATTGCCACGGCCATTGATGTAGAGGCTGTCAAAGGCGAAGAGCATGCCCATGACTTCGCTGAGCGGGATTTTGAGGATCTCGGCCTTGGTGACTTTGCCGTCCTTGAGCGTGAGGCGCGAGATCGGCTCTTTCGGTTCCGCGCCGAGGAGCAGGCGGCCTTTGGGATCTTTCGTGATGGAGATCCACGAGCCTTCCGTGGCCGCGTCCGCCTTGCGCACGAGCTCGACCTTGAAACCCGGCAGCGTGGCCAGCAGCTCGCCGGGATTTTCCGTGACGACGGCGACGGTCTTCGGCTTCGAGCCATCCGCAGGTCCATAGATGGCCTTGGTGATGACGAGGTGCTTGCCCGCAGGCGCTGCGATTTCCAGCTTGCGGTTCTCGCCCACATCGCGCGAGACCTTCTCGTCGCCGAGGGTGTACTCGATGTGCAGTTTCTTCGGCACGCCTGATGCGGTGTCGCCAAAGAGATCGTTGCCAGCGGTGATCGAGAGCTTGTCATCCTTCACCGCGCCCGCGACGACGGCGGTGACGTCCGTGGGGTCTTTGGCACCATAGGCCAACTCAGCCTGACCAAGGTACGCGAGGGCGAGTGCGAGCAGGGCGGACTTCAATCGAAAACGAGGCTGACTGCGGGAGGCTGGGTAGTTCATGGATGGATCAGGACGAAGGCGGAATCGAGGTGAAAGCGGTGGCGCACCTGCCGCAGGAGGCGGGTGGGTTCAAATGATTTACGGAGGGAGGCTGGGGGAGCTTGCAGGGGGATGATTGATGGGGGACCTAGTACTCGAATTTTCGAACTGGCACTCTGCTATCAATAGCAATTGAAGCCGTTAACCTGGCGGATTCCGAGCCGCAGAGAGACGGATTTCATGCCGGTGCTGCGAATTCAGATGCAAAAAAAATCTGCCTGAAGTGATTAAATCTATCTGCTGGTGCTGAGGATGTCGAAAAACGTAAGCAACGGCAACGGGCATGATCCGCTAATTCAAGTGTTTGAAATGTGGAAAATGAAAAACAGGAGCGTTGGAGTAAATAGACTTTGTTATGCAAATTAATTCTACATCCACAAGCACTCCTCAAGTCAGCCCATCTTCCGCAATTGAACCAGTCGATAGCGAGCAAATGAGCGATTACATTAAAATACTGGATGGTCCGCGAGGAAATCCGCCAGTTAGGGAAATCGCCGAACTGATTAACACGATTCTACAGAAATCAGGACATCGCATCAAGGTCTCACCTGAAAAACTATCCGGAGGACCGAAGGCTGTGTGGGAGCATTCAGATGGTCCCCTCTACAATCTGATGATCGAAGATCTTTTTCCGACAATTGTCGGAGAGGTTGAAGTCTATCACTTTGCACCAAGAAAGGCTGCTCAAGGAATTTTGGAAAGCAGTCCACCTAAACTGCGCCTAACAAGCATGACCAAACGAGTCTCGAGTGGCGGTTATAGCGAAGGTGAACTAACTGACTTCCTCGAGAAATTCGGATTTCCCAACTTCACTTCAGCAACAAACAATTTGGATCAAATGGCGGGATCAAAATTTTACACCTCATTTGCGAAAGCCAATTTGAATGTGAGTGACGAGCAAAAGCTATGGGATTCTTTCGCGAAAAAGGATGGGGCACGATTCAAGTTCAGGATCGGCGCTGCTGCACCCTATCATTTTAAAGAGATTAAATACGATCTTGACGGAAGCTCTGCGGAGATTTTCCGCGAGATAAACGAGTCCATCAGGCTACGACATGGCTACCAGATCAACTTCAATTCCTGGAGCACTTTTATTGGTTTTTATTTGGGACGTTATATGTATGAGAATGAATGCCGAATACTGCTGGATACCCAACAGATTCCTTCTGCCATTCCCATTAAACCAAATGCCCCCGAATACCCGTATTTTGAAGTGGAAATCGGGTCAGCCTGCGCAAATCCCAAGATTGAACTGCTAGAGGTCGTCTCAGATGAACCAAACCTGCCAATTATTTCGGGCGTCACATATCGTCGCCGGAATGAAACGTAACTTGAGTTGTCAAAACAACTCCTCTTTCACCAGCCGCAGGTTCTGATTGAGGTAGAAGTAATCCGGTTCGTTGCGGGCTGCCCGGACTTGAATGTCGAACTCGGGCCGCTCGTGGCTGTTGGCATTGAAAAAGACGAGACCGATGCCGAAAATTTGTGCCAGGGCTGTGAGGCGGTCCTTGTCCTCCTGCGGGCTCGTGCTGGGAACGACGATGTAGCTGCGGTGGGAAAAGAGCTTGTAAGCGCAAGCCTGACCAAAGGCGGTGATGAGACCTTGAGTGTCAATTTTGATCTCGGCACTTGTGACTTCCTCCTGGAACTTGATGAGATCGTCCCGGCTGGCTACACGAACGCCAATGACGTCCGGCGTGCCCCATTTGTTGGCAAAGCGTGAGCCGCCGAGTGGGATGGCTTTTGTGCATTCCTCTAATTCGTTCTCCAGCCAGTCGGCAAAGGGTTGGTAGAAGTCTTCCTCTTTTATCTTTGGTTTCTTAGCCGTCTCCACCGCAGCTGCTTCCTGTGCCTGGGTAAACTTGATGTGCCGGTAAAGTCCTTTGGTTACGACCTGGATGTCTCCAGGAAGATTTGTGCGGAACTTGTGAAGAGCACCGTGGACGGTGTTTTTGGGGATTTCAGGAAACAGACCGGCAATTGCTCGGTGCAAATCCATGTAGCGAATTCCTTTTGGAGCATCAGCGACAAGTTCGTAGGCTTTGGTGCGGACTTTGGCAGTGCTGGTTGGCTCAGACATGGCCTATCAATGCCAGTCGCAGCGCATGAGGCAAGTTTCAATCGACGCTTGACTGATCTTCGGATGCTAAGTTTCACTTCCCGCCATTCAATATCCCCAGCACCTGCGGGATGATTTTGGCGGCGAAGAGGGCGTGGCCTTTGTCGTTGGGGTGGAGGCCGCCGAGGAGGCCGTTTTTGGGGGCGAGCGATCGGGCGACGGTGGGGCCGAGGTCGATGAGGGAGAGTTTTTTGTCGGTGGGATGGGTTTGCTGATGGGTGGCGACGGCTTGTTTGAGCTCTTTGGCGTAGTACTGGCCGAAGGGGATGAGGAGGATGATGTGGGCGTCGGGGGCGCTGCGGCGGAGGGCGGCGAGGCTTTGGATGATGCTGGCCTGGGTGTCGCTGGGGTTGGACTTGTGGAGGGCGTCGTTGGTGCCGTAATTGATGAGGATGAGGGCGGGCTCGTGGCCGGGCTGGCCATCGGCGCTGAGGTGGCCCTGGGAGTCGAGCAGGGAGTGGTTGTTGCCGTCGATCTTGTTCCAGCGGCTGGCGGCGTCGTTGTACTGGCCGCCGGTGCCGTTGGCGGAGTTTGTGATGACGTAGTAGCCAGGGACATCGCCGGGTGGGTTGTCGCCGGGATTGATCCAGCCGCTCCAGCCGCAGGCATTGATGCAGTATTCGTAGCCCTGGGTTTGCAGGGCCTGGCCGATGAGCTGGGAGTACGGTGAAAGCTCGGTGGCGCCGATGCCTTCGGTGATGCTGTCGCCGATGATCATGGCCCATTTGGCGGCGGGTGGAGCGGGCACGGGGCGGCTCTCGGCATCGAGCTGCAGGCCGGTGACGCGCAGGACATTGAGGCCGCTTTTTCCGGGGCTGCCCCAGCGCTCTTTTTGCTGCGATGACTGGAAGACGACGCAGAGCTCATGCGGGCCTGCGCGCTGGAGGTCTTCGATGAGGATTTCATTGGCGCAGGGGATCTTGGATTTCCAGACGCCATCGATGCAGTAGGCTATTTGAGGTCCTTTGAATTCGGGCGGTAAGGTGGAGGTGTCGAGCTGGAGCTTGGCGGTGGGTTTGGCGTTGGTGGTCTCCCATGTGACGCGGAAGTAGGCTCCGGCATTCCAGGTCTGGCGGAAGAGATTGCCGCTGCGGCCGGCATCGCCGGTCCAGTTGCCGGGAGAGAAAAGCATGGCGGGGGAATCGACGGAGAGGGTGACGGGGTCAGCTGCGTGCAGGGCGGCCAGCGGTGAGAGGATGAGGGTGGTGAAGAGTGTGAGAAGGTGCTTCATGGAATGGGGTGAGTACGCAGCGTGGGGGTGTTTGCATGCGGGCTTTTGTGGTTGGGATGTGTGGTGCGAGGGGGGGCGAGCCCGAAGGACTCCGCACATGAGTGGGGCCTTGTATGACGCATCTGCGAGGTAAGCCGCAAAGGCCATGCTGCTTGCGGCGCGCTGTGTGAACTGAGTCCGATCTAAGCGCGGGCCTCCTGCTGCGGGTTTGGAGGCCCGGGCTCCCGGGATTGTTCTGCTTTGCGCGCGCTATGCCGAGATGTGTGCGGTCTCACGGCAACTGCACGTAGACGGTGCCGCGATAGAGCTGGACGTTGTCCTTGTCGACGATTTCGATGCCGACTTCATGCAGGCCGGCGGGGATCTCTCCGGGGTGGTCGCTGGTATCGCCGACGTAGATGTCTGGCTCTATCTGATCAAAGGCGCCTTTGACGCCGGTTTGATTGGTCAGGGGCAGGACTCCGGTGGCCACGGCGTTGAAGCCTCCTTCATTGGGCGGGCTGGTGATGGGGCAGACTTTGGTGCCGACGCTCATGGTGGCGAAGCCTGTCGGTTTCTGCGGGGCGGCGGTGGCTTTCAGATGAAAGAGCATGAGAAAGGGGCCTGTGAGGGCCTCACCTTTGTTGACGACACGCAGCGGGCCGAAGGAGAGGCCGACGGGGCGGTTTTTGCCTTCAGCGATGAATGGCTTGGCGCGCCGACCCGCGATGTAGGTGCCGCGCACGTCCTTGCCGTTGATGTCGGTGAGGGTGAGCTTGTTTTTTTCCTCGGGCAGGGACCAAGGCTGCTGCGGGAGGTCGAGCTTGAGGAAGCCGCGCCAGACGGGGTCTCCATGGCTGTACATTTCCACCGCGACTTCATGCGTGCCGCCCTGGAATTTTCCGCGCGGGCCGCCGTGCAGGCTCAACAACTGGATGGCGTTGCCGTCTTTCAAGACAGACACTGGCTCTTTTTCCCAGCCGTTGCCCCATTGGAACTCGCGACGGTTGAAGCCATCGATCTCGATGGAACGTTCTGAGGGGGCTCCCCGGTGGGGATCCACCATCCAGGCTTGCGGCTGGGTGCTGTGAGCATCGCTGGCTGTGTAGTAGCAGTGGAAGGCGAGCTGAGTGAGCGACTCCGCCGGGTCTCCTTTGATCTGCACTTTCCATGAGATAGTCTCCGCCGAAGGCCAGGAGGAGGAGGCCGGCACAAGGCTGACGTCGAGCTTGGATTTGGGCACATCACGCACCCATTCCTCACGTGACTGCGAATAAACGAGCGGCGGGACTTTGAGGTTCATGAGGCCGCGATAGACCAACCGCCCCTCCTGCCTGATCTCAAACGCGGCACGATGGATGCCGCCGGGGATGCTGCCCCGGGTGCCGACAAAGAAGTTGGTGCTGACGGAGGGATGCTCCCACTGCGGGGCGGGAATGTTGATGGTGGAATTGGCATAGTTGAAGCCGGGTGGTGAATTGCTGGCATCACTGGGGGTGTAGCTCGTCATGTCGTCGGGATCGACCTTGATTCCGCTGCTGCCGGCATTGGATGAGCTGGCCTTTTCGGCTGCAAACCAGGTGGTGATGGTGAGCGGCTTGGTGATGGGTGCTGCGACGCCTTTGATCACCATTTCCCAGGCGAGGCCGTTGGCGGCGCGCAGGGGTTTGCCGGCGGCGTCCTCCCAGTCGAGCTGATGCGCACGCCGTGCGGCGACGATCTCTGTGCCGGTGGTCAGTTCCTGCAGGCCGTTTTGAAACAGGCCGTTGCCTTTGGCGGCAAAAACTTCGAGCACTGTACGGTCTACCTTGGGGGCTTTGAGCCAGGCCTGCAGTTCTGGTGAGATGGGGGGAGGAGAGGCGGGTGCGGGCGCGGGTGCGGATGCTGATGCGGACGAAGGCTGGCGGAACTGGACGCCCAGATAGACGCCGAGCGTGAGCACTGCGGCAGCCGCGAGCCACTTGAGTGGGGAGGCTTTGACGGGATGTGGGTCCGGTGCTGTGGAAGGCCGCCGTGTGGGGGCTTCATCGCCGTTGCGTGCGGCGCGCCATTGTGTGACTTGTTTGGCGAGTTTTTCGGGGAGGTTTTCGATGAGTTCGCGCAGCTTTTCCTCCACTTCGGCGAAGGCGTTTTCGGGGGTGCGCCAGTCGGGGTGGTCGATGGGTTTGACCTGGCTGGGGAGGGCCTGGAGGGTGTTCCAGTCTTCCTTCTGCCAGCCGGGTGTCTTGCTGAGGATGATGGGGACGATGACGGCCTCGCCACGATTCTGGCGCGCCATGGACATGGGGGCCTCTTTTTGACGGATGAAGGAGGATGCGAGGAAGTGATTGCTGACGAGGAAGAGGATCAAGTCGGCTTGATTGAGCGCATTGGTGATCTCATCCGGCCAGTGGTCGCCGGGAAGGATCTCGCCATCGGTCCAGCAGTCGATGATCTGCTGGTCACGCAAGACGCGGAGGTTGTCGTCGAATTTTTCTTTGAGCTCGCGGTCGCGGTGGGAGTAGCTGACGAAGACTTTGGGGCGGAAGGCGGGCGTGGGCATGTTCAGTTATGGTGCTGGATGTGCTGATATGCTTAGTATCTATGTCGAGCTGTTATTACAAGAACAATTAGAACTCGGGCGCTTTCTCGGACTGGAAGATGTTGAGGCGGGGGTCGGAGGTGAGGAGGATGGGGCGGTGGCGTCACTCACGGGGGGGGATTCATCGGCTTTGGCGGCGGATGTTTTATCAAAGCGGGCGGCGTTGCGGGCGAGGCGGATGAGGAGGAGGATGTTGGTGATGAGGAGCAGGATGCCGAGGCTGAATGGCTGGGGCGCTTCCTGACCCAGGAGGGCAATGACAACGCAGGAGAGGAACTGTGACAGGGTACAGAGGCCGGACTGCTTGCCTTTGGCTTCGATGTTGCCGGCGATGATGAGGAGCGGGACCTACACGAAGAGGAGGACGACGGCTTTCATGGAGGCGAGGCTACTCATGGCCGGGGGTGGGTGCATCGCTGAGCGGTGGCTTCATCCGCCAGCGGCGATAGCCGAGATACAGGAAGCCGAGCCATAGTGGGACTGCCACGCTGGGGTCATGGAATGCATGGCCGAGTGAACGAGTCCATGCATCACGCTCAGGGGTAGCATGCGTGGCGAGCCACCAGATCAATGTGAAAATGGCGAGTAAAACACCCACTACCACAAGCACCTGCCTGAATGTCCAAGGCCGTTTGTAAGCCTCCGCAGGCATGATCACGAATGTGGCGACTTGCAGCGGGATGAGTAATAGAGGCAAAGGAAGCTCGCCCTGTGCGATGACAAGGAAGGCAAACGCAAGGGTGGTGAGCACTGAGTACGCGATGAACTGATTCGTGGTGATGGGTTGACGCGTCATGGTGGGTTGGCTTGGATGGCCGTGGCGCGTGGCACCTTGCGCATGGGGGAGTGGCAGGATCGAGGAAGAGGTATCTGGACCCTGGGTAGCGCGACCAGACCGGCTAAAGCCGGGACTACAATACGTGCCTGGCTTGGCGCGCATGTCTTGGGTGTGGCGGGGCGGCAGGATCGAGGACGAGTAGTAGTTGTAGTAGTAGGAGACGAAGAAGCGCTGGAGATG
>DLGZ01000018.1:0-8023 GCA_002482965.1 Verrucomicrobiaceae bacterium UBA7681
AGCTCCGCTGGCATGCGACGCGCCACCCCCTCCAGAACCGGCTGATGAGGGGCGTAGACCGCCGGAACCGCCTAAAGGCGGGACTACAGAACGTACGGTGGGGCCAGAAGAGGGCCGGGAGCCGCTTTGTTCGCGGACGTGGGCGAGGGCGACGGCCAGGGCGTGTTCGCACATCATGCCGCTGCGGCGGGAGTGGGGGCAGGTGCAGAGATTCTCGACGTCGGAGGCGGTGCGGATGCGCAGGCCTGTGGTGAATTTCATCTTTCCGGAGCCTGCGGTGCCGCGAATGATGCCGTCACTGCTGCTGGTGACAGCGGCCATTCCTGCATCCACCAAGGAGCGGGCGGACTTCATCACCGCCCATCCACCGATTTCTCCGAGCCATTTCTCTGTGATTTCCATTTCGTGCTGGCGTGTCCCATGGTTTATCTGCAAAGTCCAGTGACAAGTAACTATGAGGATCGTAGCCATTTCCAACCAGAAAGGCGGAGTCGGTAAAACGACGACTGCTTTGAACCTCGCCGCGTGCCTCACCCAGCGCGGCGTGCGGGTGTTGCTGGTCGACCTTGACCCCCAGGCGAACGCCACCAGCGGGCTCGGCCTAGCCCAGGAGGACGGCGGCAGCTTGTACTCCGCCCTCGTGGAAGGCACAGACCCGCGCCTCGCCATCCGCAGCACGCGCCTGCCGAATCTCTCCATCATCCGCTCGCATCAGGAGCTTGCCGGTTGTGAAATCGAGCTGGCCCAGGCGGGCAACCACATGGCCCGGCTGCGTGAGGTGCTGACCCCGCTGCGTGACTCCGGCCATTTCGACTACGCCATTCTCGACACCCCGCCGTCTCTCGGCGTGCTGATGACGGGCGCCCTGGCGGCGGCGGACGAGCTGATCGTCCCTATCCAGTGCGAGTACTTCGGCCTCGAAGGTCTTTCCAAGATCGTCAATGTGGTGCAGCAAATCCGCGACTGCGGGGCGAATCCGAACCTGCTGCTGGAAGGCATCGTGATGACGATGTACGACAGCCGCGCCAATCTGGCGAACCAGGTGGTGAATGACGTGCGCAATTACTTTGCCGAGACCTGCTATCAGACGCTGATCCCGCGCACCGTGCGCCTCGGTGAGGCACCCAGCTTTGGCAAGAGCATCATCGAGTACGAACCTTCGGGACGTGGTGCGGTGGCTTATCGGGCGCTCGCAGATGAATTCCTGGCCCGTCGTGCGGTGGCGCAAGCTGCCGCCGTAGCCGCGGCTTAGCAATGGAGGAGCGGTGGGATTTTGCTGGGAGCGCTGGTTTTTAACCGGCTCTGGGCGAACGTCCCAAGGCGAGGTGCGAAGCGCGAAGTGCGAGGAGGAAGCTATGGAGGCGGCGAGGAAGAGGTGGCCAGCGTGACCGCTTCAGCCAGTTAAAAACTGGCGCTCCCAGCAATGAGGGCCATGGCCTTTGCGGCGTGCGCGGCGTAAGATCACCTATGTCTTTGGATTCGCTCCATGAAGAATCTCCGCGCGGCGTGCCGAACGTGAAGGGCATTCGCGGGCGCGGGGCTGCGGGGAATCCGGACCAGCGATTCGCTGAGCTGCATGTGGAGTACGATGCCGGTGAAGCGCCGGAGAAAGTGGCGACGAAGTTCCTGCGGGATCACTCGTCCAGCATCATCTCGCGGAACAGCAGCCCGGATCTCCCTTTTGAGGCCAGCTTGAATCCATACCGTGGCTGCGAACACGGCTGCTCGTACTGCTACGCCCGGCCCACGCATGAGTACCTCGGCTTCTCTGCGGGGGTGGACTTTGAGTCGCGCATCATGGTGAAGGAGACCGCCCCTGCCCTGCTGCGGGCCGAGCTGAGCAAGCTCTCCTACAAGCCGGTCACGCTGTCGCTCAGCGGCGTGACCGATCCCTATCAGCCGATTGAGAAAAAGCTGCGCATCACGCGTGGCTGCCTTGAGGTGCTGGCGGAGTGCCGGCATCCGGTGGTGCTCATCACGAAGAACCATCTCATCACGCGGGATGTGGATCTGCTGGCGGAGCTGGCGAGGCATTCCGCCACGGCGGTCTATATTTCGATCACCACGCTGGATTCCGAACTGGCCCGCAAGCTGGAGCCGCGTGCGTCATCGCCGAAGATGCGGCTGGAGGCGATTCGTATCCTGCATGAAGCCGGAGTGCCGGTGGGGGTTTCCACCGCGCCGATCATCCCCGGGCTGAACGATTCTGAGATTCCCGCACTCATTGAAGCGGGGCGCGCAGCCGGGGCCCAGTTCGCCGGTTACACGGTGGTAAGACTTCCCTTTGCCGTGAAGGATGTGTTTCGTGCGTGGCTTGATCAGCACTTCCCTGGCATGCGCGACAAGATCCTGAGCCGCATTGAGGAGACGCAGGGCAAGAGCTTGTCGCATGGCGAATTTGGCAAGCGGCTGAAAGGCGTGGGGGTGTGGTCGGAGCAGATCGCGGCGCTGTTTAAGGTGTCGATCAAACGAGCTGGAATGCTGCACCGAAGGCCGGAAGTGAGTGCGGAGGCGTTTCGGCGGCCAAGGGATGCGGGTGGGCAGATGGAGTTGTTTTGAGGGACGGATGCAATGCTGGCTGGTCGGCAGTACCAAACGGTGCCTTTGCAAATCAGAGAAATCTCATACCCTCGGGGAAATAGACCTGAGACCTGGTGTTCATGGCTCCAAGGACGGCGCAGCCTTTTGAGCGCCTGCGATGCTACAGACACGAAATCACGGACGCGCGCAGCGCATCCCTACCATCCCTGAAGCTCCGCACGCGTGAAGAGCTGGTAGGGACGCGTTGTGCGCATCCCTAGAATCCTTCGTCCCAGCTCGAGCTGCCGCCCTGTTCACTCTCGCTCCTTTCCAAAAGCTCTCTCCTTCAACGCCACCACAGCTCTCGCAGCTTCCACCCAACTTCCATTTTTCCGCAGAGAATGCCATTTGCGAAGACACCGTGCAGGCACGTGCGTTTGTGCCGCAGAGCTGGCGGAGGTTGATTGATGCTCTGCGCTCTGAAGCTTCCATACCCAATTGGGGTCGCGCGTGGGACTTCGGGAAGTCGGTTTCGGAGAAGCGCTAAAGAAGCAGTGTGGAAATGCGGAGTGAGTCTTGGTATGGAGCTTCCCAGAGCCCGTAAAACACTGGTGCTCTCAGCACGGAACTTGCCGCACCGTGTTGGGGAAATCTTGGCTCTGCGGCAAAGCCGAGTGCTCCATGTCGTTGAGCTGCTTATGCCAGTAATGCCTGCACCCCATCCTTGCCATTTTTGCTGAGGAGACGTAATAGATGCCGAATGCCTGACGTCGCCAAGCCAGCCCATGCACCGGCGGACAGAGCCCATGAGGCTTTCTGTGCGCCGAGTCTTAGCAGCGTTGAAGAGCACTACAAGCTGCTGAGCTGCCTGCTGGATTACATTCCTGACCGCATTTATTTCAAAGACAAACAGGGGGCGTTTGTGCTGGTGAGCCGGTCTGAAGCTGAGTATCTGGGAGCTGCGGAACCAGCGGAGGTCATCGGTAAAACGGACTTCGATTTCTTCGAGCACTCTCTGGCGCAGGCCGCTCTGGAAGATGAGCAGGAGCTGATGCGGCTGGGCAAATCCATCACCGGCAAAGAGGAGAAAAAGCGGCTGCTGGATGGACGCACGGGCTGGGCGCTGGTGACGAAGATCCCGCTGCGCGATGCCGACGGCGGCATTATCGGCACCTGTGGTATTTCCAAAGACATCACGGCACTCAAGGAGACCGAGGAGGCGCTTTACAAGGCAAACACCGCACTGGCCTCGCAGAAGGCGCTGCTGGAGCAATCCATGGCGGAGCTGCAGCAGACGAAGCTGGAACTGGTGCAGCAACTGGCGCTGCGTGAGCGGGTGGAAGACGAGCTCGTGCGGGCCAAGCGTGAGGCCGAAGAGGCGAGCAGCGGACTGGGCCCCTTCTTTCAGGTGGCGCTGGACATGCTCTGCATCGCCGGGATGGACGGCTACTTCAAACGCATCAATCCGGCCTTCTGCACCACGCTGGGCTACACGGAGAAAGAGATGCTGGCCCAGCCCTTCCTCGAATTTGTGCATCTTGAGGACCGGCCTAAAACCGTGGCCGCAGTGGAGCAACTGGCCGCCGGGCAGAACCTGGTCAATTTCATCAACCGCTACCAGCACAAGGACGGCGGCTATTTGTGGATCGAATGGACCGCCGCACCCAATGCGGGCCAGACGGCGATCTATGCGGCGGCGCGAAACATCACCCAGCGCATCCAGACGGAAGACGAGCTGCGCCTGGCGCGTGAAGCAGCCGAGGCGGCGAACCAGGCCAAGAGCACCTTCCTCGCGAACATGAGTCATGAGATTCGCACACCGATGAACGGGGTGCTGGGCATGACTGAGCTGCTGCTGAACACGCGCATGACCGGCGATCAGCGAGGCTACCTGAACCTTGTGAGGCAGTCGGCGGATTCATTGATGACGGTGCTCAATGACATCCTGGATTTCTCCAAGATCGAAGCGGGCAAGATGGACCTGGACAAGCATGAGTTTGATCTGCGCGACGCCATCGGGGACACCCTGCAAACGCTGGCGACACGATCTGCGGAGAAGGACATTGAGCTGGCCTACCTCGTGAAGCCGGACGTGCCCGACTGTCTGATTGGCGACATCTGCCGCCTGCGACAGATCATTCTCAACCTGGTGGGCAATGCCATCAAGTTCACGCCCCGTGGCGAAATCGTGGTGGAGCTGCGGGTGGAGAGCCGGAGCGAGGATCAGGTGACGCTGCATGTGCAGGTGTCGGACACGGGAATCGGCATTGCCAAAGACAAGCAGGCGCATGTGTTTGAATCCTTCACGCAGGCGGAGAGCTGCACCACGCGTCGTTTCGGTGGCACGGGGCTTGGTCTGACTATTTCACGACAACTGGTCGAGCTCATGCAGGGGCGCATGTGGCTGGAAAGCGAGCCGGGCAAAGGCAGCGTCTTCCACTTCACCGCGCAGTTTGAACTGGGGTGCCAGAAAGCTCACGCCTCACGGCTGCTGCCGGAAAAGCTGCGCGACTTCCAAGTGCTGGTGGTGGATGACAATGCGACCAACCGCACGATCCTCGAAGAGATGCTCAAGACTTGGGAGCTGCGGCCGGTCCTTGCCGCCAGTGGTGCCGAGGCTTTGGAAATCCTGGAGCAGGCGCAGGCCGATGGCAGGCCCATCCCGCTGATGCTGCTGGACTACATGATGCCGGAGATGGATGGCGCGGAGGTTTGCCGCCAGATCCAGCAACGCTTCAGCAGCAGCGCGCCCAAAATTTTGATCCTGTCCTCAGGAGGCAACCTGACCGCCGAAATCGGTGATGAAGACCTGGGCTATGAGCGCTGCCTGACCAAGCCGGTGAAGCATTCGGATCTCTTCGATACGATCAGCCGCGTCATGGGGGGCCTGATTGCCGATGACAAAACTGGCATCGCACACGAACTGCCCGGACGGCAGAGCGTGGCGCCGATGAAACTGCTGCTCGCGGAAGATGGCCGGGTGAATCAACTCGTCGCCATCAAGATGCTCGAAGACCGGGGTCATCAGGTCACGCTGGCCAGCAACGGACGTGAGGCCTTGACGATGCTCGCCAGTCAGAGTTTCGATGCGATCCTCATGGACATTCAGATGCCCGAGATGAACGGGTTTGAGGCCACGCTGGCCATTCGCAAAGAGGAGGCCGGAACCGACCGTCATGTGATCATCATCGCCATGACGGCCAATGCCATGAAAGGTGACCGTGAGCAATGTCTGGCCGCCGGGATGGATGACTACATTGCCAAACCCATTCACTCGACGCAGCTTTATCCCCTGCTGGAAAAATATGCCAGCCTCAGCGAGAACCCCCAGGCTGATATCCTGCCCTTCGGTGCTTGCCGTGAAGCGCCTGTATTCGACGCCGACACTTTCAGCGAGAACATTGGTGATGCTCCGCTGATGCTGGAGCTGATCCGGCTGTTTTGTGAAGAGTCGCAGCCCATGCTCGGCAATGCCTGCCTGGCACTGCATGAACTGGATGCGGAAGCGCTGCATCACGCCTCACATTCATTGCAGGGACTGGTGGGCAATTACGCCGCGATACCGGCCTTCACTGCGGTGTCGGCGCTGACTCAATGCACGCGGAATGGTAACCTCTTGCAAGCGGGCAAATTGCTCGCGGAGGTGACGGATGAAATCGCGCGGCTGAGAGAGGCGCTGGTGGAGTTTGGGCGGGAGATTGAGTGAGGAAGGTGGTGCTTTGTAAAGACCCTTTTGTGCTGAGTGGGGGACCTTTTGTCAGCTCAGAGGCCGGGTGCGGAGCTGCCGCAGCGTATAAAAAGGCTCGTCTGACTCCGCCATGCGGCGGCTGCCACGTTTCCGCTTGGGCCCGAAGCACTCCCGCTGATCCATGAAGAGGCCTTCCACGAACTCCTTGCTCCCGAGCGCGATGCCATCGCTGAAGTAGCGCACCCGCAGGTGCACCAGCTCCGCAGAGCTGAGCTTGCCTCCCTTGGCCAGAACGGCACGTGCCGACTCCACGCTCACGCCGCGCCGCACCACGTTTTCGTTTTGCGCGTCCTTCACTTCGCGACCCTCCGCATGCAGCAGGCAGCGATACGCTTCCGCTGCGCCCGCACTTTTCCAACCATCCACTGGTTTGCTCAGCGCTTTGCAGAGTCCACGCTGCGCTCTGCGGCTGCCGCCCAGCGCCTCCGCGTAGCCGCACCAGCGGTAGTCCTTCGGGTCCTTCACCAGCCCAGCGCGCACGGGATTGAGATCGATGTACGCCGCCATCGTCCGCAGCGCTTCGCCTTTGCCCTCCACGATCACACTTTTAAAACGATCCATCCAGAGCGTGCCACGGCGACCACGGCGCTTGTTGAACCAGCGGCTGAAGCGTTCTTTGACTTCTTTGACGAAGAGGGAGAGATCGCAGAAGCGCTTCTTCAATGCGTCCACTCGCTGCTCCGCCAGTACCGCCATGCCCCTCTCTCGCAGATCCTTCAACTCATCCCGCAGCAAGCCCAGGTAGGCGCGGCTGTAGAGCGTGCGCAGGTGATCAAACAGCCGCGCCTCGCCGTCCACACCCTCAAACCGCTGCAGCCACGTCTGCCTGTGCGGCACCTCCGCCAGCAGGTGGAAATGATTCCCCATGATGCAGTAGGTCGCCACCTTGACCCCGGAGAATTCAGCCATCCGCCAGATCACACGGCGCAGCGCCTCCTTCTCCACTTCATCAAACAGCACCTCCCCGCCACACGTCCGCGACATCACATGATAGCAATAGGACTCCAGCGGCCCCTTTCCCAGAATGCGAAACCTGCCACCGGACCAAGAACGCGCGCCAGGATAGAGCCCCGTTTTCGCATTCACACCGATGAGTTGCTCTTCGAGCGGGAGCGACTGAGGATCAGCAGAGTGAGTCGATTTCATACAACTATCTTTGAACTGGGTTTTGAAAGAATCAATGACTAAATGCCTGGCATTATTTATCATACGACTGTGTCAGCCCTCTGAGCTGGAGCTGGCTGATTATTGGAGCGTTGTAATTCAGACGGGCTTCCACTGCTGAATCGAGCGCGGCTAGCCTCCAGACTTGGTCTGGTGATGAATGGAACTCTGTCTGTAAACGCTCCGTGCTACATTTCCGCGCCCCTACTACCCCAGCTGCGCCACGGCTTCTGCCACCCACCCTGCGTCTGGCAGGGCGAAGGGGCGGAAGGTTTCGAGGCGGGATTCGTGCTCGCTGTAGAAGAGGGCGCGGTGGAGGCCGAGCATGCTGGCTTTGGGGGAGTCGATGAGGCTGGCGGAATCATTCGCGCTCATCTGGAAGAGGACGCGCATGCCGAGTTCGCTGACGGACTTGCGGCTGAGGGAGCGATTGACGTTGTTGAGGGTGTCGAGGCTGGTGATGAGGTGGATGCCGTGCGGCGGGCCTTCGGAGATGATCTCGTTGAGCTGGTTGCCGGGCTTGGGGGCATCATCGCCGCCGAAGGAGAAATCTTCTTCGTAGCGCAGTTTGCGGAACTTTTGCAGGCCATG
>DLGZ01000018.1:8080-34592 GCA_002482965.1 Verrucomicrobiaceae bacterium UBA7681
GCTTCGTGCCCCTGCGAAATCTGCGCGTGGCCTTGGGCGATGCTTTCGAGGAATTCACAATCGGGTGTGCCTGTGAGGGCGCCGTGAATGAGGTAAAACTTGGGCGGATTTTCACGCGGGTGCTGCGCAGCAAGCGCGAGCATGCCGAGGCCCATGATGGCGGCGACGGCTTCGTCGTTCTGACCGACGAGGAGCAGATGGCGGCCGCTCTGACGCGGAAACATGGCTTCGGTGGGGCCTTTGATGGCATTGGGCATGCCGAGCCAGCACTTGGGATCGGCGGGGGCTTTGACGGGTGGATTTTCCAAGGCTGCGGAGAGCAGGGCGTTGTCGCGCACGTCGGCGGGCATGTTGCCTTCAAAGACGATGGGACGCTTGTTGCTGAAGCCGCGTTCCTTGGAGATCTGGGTGACTTTAAGGAGGTTGGCATCGCGCTCTTCGTCGGTGAGCCAGACGACTTGGAAGGGGCTGTTGCCTTCCACGGCACCGGCGGCGTCATTGTAGATGCCTTCGCCGGGACGTGAGAGAAGTCGCGGCGCGGTGTTGGTGTCGTCCATGATGAGGGCGGCGTCGGCTTCGTTGCACTGCAAGGCGATGCGGATGACCATCTGGCCGAGAGTGGTGCGTGCGAGGGTGTAGGCACCGCCGAGGGTCTGCGAACCGAGGAAGACGTGGATGCCGAAGGCACGGCCCTGACGCACGATGCGGTCGAGCAGCAGCGCAGCGCCCTGCGCCACGGAGTCGTCTTCGGTGAAGTACTCCTGGAACTCATCAATGATGAGCATGGAGCGCGGCATGGGCTCGGTGCCGCCCGCGCGTTTGTATCCGGCGAGATCCTGCGCGCCGATTTTGCGGAAGAGCTCGCCACGACGGCGCAGTTCTTCGTCGATGCGTTGCAGCACGCTGAGCGCGAATTCGCGATCGCTCTCAATGGCGATGACTTTGGCGTGCGGCAGTTTGTTGTCCGCGTAGCACTTGAACTCGACGCCTTTTTTGAAGTCGATGAGATAGAACTCGATCTCGTCTGGGCTGCACGAAAGCGCGAGATTGGTGATGATGATGTGCAGCAGGGTCGATTTACCGGAACCGGTTTTACCTGCGAGGAGCGCGTGCTGGCGCGTGCCTTTGCCGATGGCGAGGTATTGCAGCTTCGTGGCGCCGGTGCGGCCGATGGCGACGCGGAGTTCGCTGGTGGTGCTTTCCGCCCACAACTCCTTCGGCGTGACGACGCTGAACGGCACCTGCACGCGATTGGAGTCGATGCTGGACTGGCCGATCTGATGGGCGAGATCCGCAGCGACGACATCCGGCGGCGGGGCATCCAGCGTGAGAGTGCGGATGCCATTGAAGCTGACGACGCCTTTTTCACGTACGATGCGCAGGCAGTTCTTGCGCAGATCCTCGGCGCTGAGTCCTTCCGGCAGGGGCTGGCGTTTGTCCCAGTGAATGAGCACAAAGACGCCGCAGCGTGCGCCGCTCATGACGATGCTCTTCAGACGTGCCATCGAGGATTCATTGAAGGCGGTGGGCAGCCCGGCGATGACGAGGAAGTGGTACTTCTCCGCCACGCTGCCGGCCTGCTCGTTGTATTCGGTGATGGTCGCATACTCGTTGCGCAAGTACATCTGGATGACCTTCTCGACGTGCTCGTTGAGTTCGGCGAGGCGCTCTTCGATGTGCTCGCGCTGCGTCCAGATGCGGCGGTTGATGAGGGCGGGCTCGTAGTCGGCCAGGTGCATGAGACCGGCGAAGTTCTGCCCCAGACCGACGGGGTCGATGATGGTGAAGTGGACCTTGCCGGGAGGTGTCTGGGAGAAGAGGCGGAAGATGACTTCATTCATCACATCGGCCACCCATTTGCCGCCGTCGTCGTCGGTTTCGATGAGCAGCGAGCCTTCCTGCGGGAAGGCCAGCGCCAGAGGCAGGGAGATGTTCTCATAACCGCTGAGCTCGAACGGCGTCTCCTTGGCAAGCATGGCCGCCACGGAGCGGAGGTCGAGTTCCAGCGCACCCAGACGCACGGCGTATGGGAAGAGGTCACGGGGCTGATACGTGGAGCTCCAGGGTTCGAACTCCGCAGCGGGATCTTGTTTGATCTCATCCACAGCGGCAAGGAGCGGCGGGATTTTCTCATTCCACTCGGCCTGCAGCTTGAACCAGCGCTGCTGTGCCACTGCCTGCATCGCGTGCATCGTAGCGTCATGCTGGTCATTCAACTGCTGCCGCTGCTGCATGAGGGGGCCGCTGACCTGCGCGATGGCGGCGGCTTTTTGCACTTCAAAGCGCTGCTGATTGCGGGAAAGGAGACGCTCATTGCGTGCGAGACAGGCGGGGATCTGCGTGGCTAGCCGCCTCCGCATGACCACGCGAAATTTCTCCGCGACTTCTTCCGTGCGGTTCCAGTCGGCGGTGACGAGGGCATCGGTATGCTCATAGTCCGCCAGCAACTGCGCCGCGGCGGCATCCTTGGCGGCGTTCAATTCCTGCAGGCAGGTTTCGTAATCAAGCACCGCCCTGCTGAGTTCCTGCAGATCAATGCGTGGCTTGGAAAACATCTTGAACATGCCGGAGCTTTTGCCGGAGCCGAGCTGCTCTTCGAGGCTCTGCGCATGGCCCTCGATGTCTGCAATGCGGGCGGGGATGTCCGCCAGCGTGAGGCGGGTATTCGGTTCGGGCGCTGTCTTGCGGCCGAGGCGCTCTCCTGACGCCTTCAGCACCACCAGCAGGCGTTCTTTGGCGGTGGTCAGACGCGCGAGCAGGGCGTCTGTGTTGTGATCAAGCTGCTGCAGGCCGCGTTTGCGAATCGCATCGGCATGCACACGGCGCATCTGCTGCCGTCCGAGCCAGCGCTCGCGCTCCTTCTGCGTCATGGCGGGCAGATCGCGTTTGATGCGGTCCTCGTAGCGTTTGAAGGAGGTCGTGCGCAGCGCATGGCGGGCATGAATGGTCTTCACGTACTCGTCCCACTGTGCAGCGACTTCGCTGACGGTGGTGGTGTGCCTGGCATCGAAGGCCTCCATCTGCTGCAGATGGTTTTGTTCGGAGGTGTAACGCTTGGAACGGATTTCGCGGGCGATCTGCTCGCTGCGCGTGGCAAAGTCGCCGATGGTATCACGCAGCGATGTGTGCAGGGAGGCTATGCGCGAGGAGCGAAGGTCAAGGGAGCTGTTCACAGTCTTTGCGGATCTTTCGGAGCAGGTTTTCGAGTTCGTTGATCATGGCACCGGTCTTGGTCAAGAGCCCGGGCAGCGGCTCCAGATAAGTTTTTTCAAACTCCAGCGCCTTGGCGTCGCGCCAGTGCACCTTGGTGGCATGCCAGTGCTCGGAAAGTTCGCGGGCGTTTTGGACGAGATTCATAGGCCGGTAAGCAATGGAGGATAAGCAGAAGGTGCTAAACGGTAAGCAGTAAGTGGTGAACGGTAAGCAGCAGGCGGTGGATGGTCAGGAAAAGGTGGCAGACGGTGAGCCCAAGTGGGCATTCAGAGCGTCAGGAGTCGGAACTCGCCGGTGCGGCAGGAGTTTCGTTGTAAGCCTGGAGAATTTTCTGAATTTCGACGAGATACGCCGTGGCCTTGGTGAGATCGCTGTCGAGGTAGTCGCGCAGGGAGTCCGTTTTGCGCGCCAGCGGATCAATGGTGCGGTCGAAATCACGCCCCCAGGCCTTGGTGCGCGCGGCCCCGGCTTGGGCCTCTTCGAGCAAGGCGCGGGCTTTTCGCACGGCCATTTGCTGAGTGGCGGGATTATCCACAAACTCGGACATGCGCGCGCTCATGAGCTCCTGCTGCGCCATGTCGAGCTTCTTCTGCCGCATGCGGATCTGCGCGTTCCAGTAGGCGGGCTGCTCCGTCTGCACCCAGCCGCGCGTCTTCTTCACCGTGTCCTGGATGGAGTCGAGCGTCTGGCGGGTCTTGTTGATGAAGACGATGAGCGCAACACGAAAGGACTCGATGGAGTCGAGATTCGAGATGCGTGCCTGGTCAGCCATGTTTCAGCAGTGCGGTGTCCGAGGTTCCAGAACTCAACGCTGACTGAGGTATTCCTCGATGCGCTGTGCCTTGCGCAGGAGGAAGGGCGTGTGGAGTTCGGACATCTCCATGAAGCGCTTGATGGCTTTCATGGTGGAGGTGAACTCGCCCGCAAACTTTTCGTGCTCCGCATCCTGCCAGGTCTCGCCGAGGGCGGCAAAGCGGCCCTGCAAGGAGGCGGAACGCTGCTGCATCTCCGTGTTGAAGCGCTTCAATTCCTGCGCAAAGCGCCGGACCTCCTCGGGATTCATGATTGCCTGAGCCATGAGACAATGATGAAGGGCGAATGAAGATTGACGAATGTTTTTGCGATCAATTTGTCTGCAGCTGCGATTCGTAGCGAAGACTTTAATCTTTTGTTTGTTCGCGCAAAAAGTCTCGACACGCCGAAAGGTGAAATGATAAAAATAATCTTTAATTGGTTTCGGGCTCTCAGGCTTCCACTCAGGCACGCTTTGCAATGAAGATCTTCCGCTATAATACGGCCACTGCATTTGAGCACCCCACGATTCGGGGCTGGCTCTTTGTCTTCGCCTGTGGATTTCTCATCATTTGGATCATCGGCCCGGCGCTTTGCCTCGGCCTGTGGCTGATTGGACTTGGAGCAACAGCCGTCAAACTCTCGTCGGTCTCTGCCATACTTGCGGTTTCGACTCCGGTCGCAGCCCGCATCATTTTTCAAGTAGCGACGGTATTCGGAGCCTTGCTGGCGACCCTGTCATTGTATGAATCGGCTCGCAGAAAGCGGCAGGATATCCGCATTCCAGGGCACCATCCGATCATGGGTGATTTTGAGCACTCGCCGTATTTCAAGACCTGGCATGCCAAACCCATGCTGCCGACGGGCCATGCTGTGAGTTTGGACGGCCAGGGCAGCAGACCTTCCGATATTCAGGCCGCGCTCTGGTCGCAGTTCATCGCCCGATATGATGAAATGATCGCCACCGCCACGCAGGCCCTGCTGACCGAGCCGCATCCGCTGCAGAGGTGTGCGGCGGTCAAGTTCACTCCGAGTGGCATCACGCTGACGCCGGATGGCGGGCTGCACCTGGGATTCGAGTTTGCCACGGTGCCGGAGGATTTTTGGATGTCGGAAGCTGAGCCCCCCTACCCCACGGCGAGTTTCACGTCAGGCTTGGAGCTGAAGAGCACCGAGTGGCTCAGCGCGTTTGGCCAGTCCATGTAGAAAAACGCAGGCAAGAGGAAAACACAAGCAAGGAACTCCCCTGTTCCATCGACATGAAAACAACAGTCACTTCCTTCATCGCAGTGGCGGTCCTTTTCGGATGCATCCTGGCAGCTACGGGCAACACGTCTTCAACCACCGCTGACTATGCCACGATCGAAGCGGTTTCACTGGCTGATGCGTGCCAAATGGTTGCGCTGATTAACGATGACAAGTGGGAAGAAGTTGAGAAGAAAATCGGAACTAAAGAAGGCATGATCGCCATCTTGAAGCAAACCGCACAAACCCCGAACTGGCCAGGAATTGGGGCCTATCGAGGAAGCCGAACTGACAAGGTTTCCCCCAGAGAAGTCACTCACCGTTTCGGATTTGCCCCGCGCACCAATCCCCATGAACTGTGGCTTACCTACACTCTCATCGAGTCCGGCATTTCGAAACCCAGACTCATGGTGCTGGGGTGGTAAGCCTGCCACTAGTCCACATACAGCAGCGCATTGGAGCTTAGCAGCGCATGGCAGAGGGCGGTGAGGCCTAGGAAGGCGGGATCGCCGGGAGTCTTGGACGGAGCACCGAGTTCGACTTCGAGCGGTGTGGGATTCGATTTGTAGAACTCGGTCTGCGCCTGCACGAATTCGGCGCTCTGCTGCACGTCGGATTCGGACGGGGCTTTGCCGCTGACGAGTTTGAACGCATAGCGCACCTGGTCCGCAATGTCCTTGCCGCCTTCAGCCTGCACGCGCTGGGCAAACTGCTGCGCATGCACGCGCATGGTGGTGCTGTTCATGAGCAGGAGGCTCTGCGGGCTGACAGTGGTGACGGAGCGGATGTCACAGCTCGGCTCCATGAGGGGCGCATCAAAGGTGGCGAACATTTCGAGCTGACGTGAGCGCCGGGCCTGCACGTAGATGCTGCGGCGGAATTCAGCGCCATTGAGCGGGACGATCTTGCCGGAGGGACGGCCTGCGGTGTCGGTGGTGTCGATGCCAATGACCACCTGCCCTTCTTCATTGAACATGACGGGCACGGGCGCACCGCCGACCTGGGGATTGAGCTTGCCGCTGACGGCGAGCAGGCTGTCGCGCAGGATCTCGGCTTCGAGGCGGCGCACGTTCATGCGGCTGAGGTAGTTGTTGTCGGGGTCAATGCGGTCACGTGTGGCATCCCGCGTGGAGGTCTGGCGGTAGGTGCGGGAGGTCATGATCTGGCGGTGGAGTTGTTTCAAACTCCAGCCGCGTGCCATGAAATCGGTGGCGAGCCAGTCGAGCAGTTCGGGGTGGGTGGGCAGGCTGCCGAGCAGGCCGAAGTCTCCGGGGCTGGCCACGATGCCTTTGCCGAAGTGATGCATCCACACGCGGTTCACCATGACGCGGGCCACGAGGGGGTGCTTGCCGTCGGTGAGTTCCTTGGCCAGCGCCAGACGACGTCCGGTGGTGGCCAGTGCGGGGTCTTTCTCGGGGATCTCGATCTTGCGGAAGGCGGCGAGCACGGTGAGATCGCTGGGCTTCACCTGCTCTTTGGGTTGATCAAACTGACCGCGGTTGAAGATGAAGGTTGCAGGCACGGTGCCGGGCTTCTTGGGCAGTTCAGTGAAGGCGTGGAGGTATTCCTGCTTCGGCTTGGTGGCGCGCACAGCGGTCGCTTCCTCGGTCATCTTCTTCAATGTGTCCGCGTGCTTGGTCTTGTTGGTGGTGTCGTAAAGGTAGAGTGAGCCGGAGCTGAGCTGGTTCACGCGGGGCCAGGCTTTGAGGAGCTTGGTTTGATCTGCGGTGCGCTTCTTGATCTCGGTGCGGTAGGCGGTGCGCAGGGGGGCGCGGTCTGCCTCGGGGGCTTTGAGAAGTTCTTTCTCCAACACTTCGGTGATGAATTCCTCGGCCTTGGCAAGGCGTGCGGCGTCGAGCTTCTTCGCCTCGGCTTCGATCGTGGCTGACTCAGCGATTTCCTTCTGCGTGAGCAGTGACACAAGGCGGCCGCCGGGTGCGCGCCAGGCTTTGGTGTCGAAGCCGGGCTCAAACACGGCGCGCAGGCGATAGTAGTCGGCCTGCGAGATGGGATCGTAGCGATGGTCATGGCACTGCGCGCAGCCGATGGTGAGGCCGTAGAGGGAGGTGCCCACCATCTTGAGCGTGTCGGCAATGTTCGCGTTTTGCGTGGCGGCATCGTTCTTCTCGCCGGTGCCATTGGGGGACATGCGCAGGAAGCCGGTGGCGGCGAGTTTTTCGATGGCGTCGGGCGCGAGGTCCTTATAAGGCATCGGCACCATTTCATCGCCCGCAAGCTGCTCGCGCACGAACTGGTCGAAGGGCTTGTCCTTGTTGAACGCGTTGATGACGTAGTCGCGATACTTCCATGACCACGGGCGCTCAAGATCGCGTTCGCCAAAGCCTTCGCTGTCGGCGTAGCCAGCGGTGTCCAGCCAGTGGCGGCCCCAGCGCTCGCCGTAGTGCGGTGAGGCGAGCAGGCGGTCGACTAGATTCTGGATGCTGGATTCTGGATGCTTGATGTAGGCGGCGACGAATTCGTCCACTTCGGCGGGAGTGGGTGGCAGGCCAATCAGATCAAAGCTGGCGCGGCGGATGAAGGTGGTGGGATCGGTTTCGGGTGAGAAGGAGAGGCCGTTTTCCTTGAGCTTGGCGGCGATGAAGGCGTCGATGTTCGTGGCGCTCTTCTTTTCCACCGGGGGCTTCACCGCATGGATGGGCTGCAGCGACCACCAGGCACGCTCTTCGTCCGTGAAGGCGTGTTCGGGGCCGAGCTTCTCGGGCTCCGGGCGTGCGGTCTTGGCACCTTGGGCCACCCAGGCTTCGAGCGTGGCGATGTCCTGATCCTTGAGCTTGGTTTTACCTTTCGGCATGTCGCCTTTTTTGATGAGGTCGATGAGATGGCTCTCGGCCACTTTACCGGGAACGATCACGGGGCCGTCCTTGCCGCCTTTGAGAATGAAGCGTGCGAGGCGCACATCGAGGCCGCCCTTCATCTCGCCCTCTTCGCCATGGCATTGGAAGCAGTGGGTCTTGAGGATGGGACGCACGTCTTTTTCAAACATCACGGGTGCCGCCGCTGCCCAGGCGGGCGCGGCTGCCAGCAGCACAAGGGCGATGCGTGAATGGGGGCGAAGGATCATGTGCTGAAAATACGGGGCGGACGGCTTGGCTCTTGCATCAGCGGCGCAAAGCGGGTGACATGGGGCAAGCCAGCGTTTTTTATGCCAGCTCGGTCGTTCGTTGTATGGGTCAATACACCACTGCATGACAGGATACGCTGAAACGTTCGGCTTGCCGCAGAGGGGCGAAGTGGCGGCGGACGCAGAGGATGAATCAACCCAACTATTTCGATTTTCGGCGACGAGTCAGCATGCCCTGAATACGCGTGGGATGCCTTCGACCGCTTACCACGGCTAAAATGAACCGCTCGTCCTCACCTTCAGGCTCAAAGAAGACTTTATGGGAGAACCGACTGAGTTTTACCCAGCGAATCGTATACCCTGAGGCATAGAGATGACTTGAAAGTCGACCTGTCGCTATGCCTCGAAGAGCGGCACGAAAGTCCGTTTGGAACAGTCCGGCCAGATCGCCATCGATTTCCGCGAAGTAATCCTTCGCGCGTTGAAAGTCCGCAGCAGCAGCCGGGTGGTGCGTCAGCTTATAGCGAAAAGCCATACGCAGCTTCGGTGCTGAGTCCCTTCACCTTGCCGCTGCGAAGATCGGCGGCGCGCTGCTTCAATTCGGTCAGCAGAGCGCGATCAAGCCCGGGCTCCTCATCAAAACTCTCCAGCAGAAGCGTTGCCAGACTCATGCGTTTTTTCGCAGGCAGTTGGAGAGCGCGAACTCGGAGTGGTTTGGGGGCAGCAGGCATGAGGTGAGAATATCCTGAGAGCACGAAAGGGTCAAGACGCTACTGCATGTCGGGATATGGCTGAAACGTTCGGCTTTGCCGCAGAGGGGCAAAGTGGCGGCGCTTCCAGCCCTGAGATGAAGGCAGCGCATTGCGGCATTCTGTGCTGGGAGCGCTGGTTTTTAACCGGCTCAGGGAAGCTCCGCCATGCGAACGAGCGCCGCATTTTCAGTGAGTCTCATTCCATGTCGATGCCGCAGGGACGCACGCCCGAAGGCGATAAAATATCGGCGCTCCCAGCAATGAGATGCTGGGCAGCGCTGTTCCCTGCGGCGCGCTATGATCGAGGACGAGTAGGAGAACGAGGACGAGGACGATTTTGCTTCGACGACGCAATGACCTACTAAATCACTTCCCGGCCACGGCGTCATCCACGGCACCATCCAGCACATCACACGCTTCGATGAGAGCCTCTTCGGTGACGGTCAGCGGTGGGCAGATTTTGACGGTCTGGCCCCAGGCGCCGACGGGGGCGAAGAGGAGCAGGCCGCGCTGGTAGCAGAGTTCGATGATGCGATGGGCGAGATCGTGGTTCGGCTCTTTTTTGTCGGGCTGGATGATCTGCATGCCAGCAACGAGTCCGGCGCAGGTGACGTGGCCGACGACTTGCGGGTGGCGCTTTTGAATGGCTTTGCAGCGCTCAAGAAGGATGGGGCCGAGGCGGGCGGCGTTGCCGGTGAGGTCTTCGTCGAGGAGCTTTTTGATGTTCGCAACGGCGGCGGCACAGCACACGGGATTTCCGGTGTGCGTGCTGGTCATGCTGCCGGGTCCAAACTGATCCATGATGACCTCGCGGCCGATCACAGCGCTGAGGGGCATGCCGCTGCTGATGCCTTTGCCGCAGCAGATGAGGTCTGGCGTGACGCCATAGTGCTCGAAGGCCCAGAATTTGCCGGTGCGGCCAAAGCCGGACTGCACTTCGTCAAAGGTGAGCACGACGTTGTACTTGTCGCACCAGGCGCGGAGTTTTTCGATGTATGCGACGGGGGCGAAGTCGGGGCCGACGCCCTGATAGCTTTCCATGATGACGCCCGCGATGTTGTCGCCGGTGAGGCCTTTGTCGGCGACGGCTTTGAGGAAGCTTTCGAAGCTGATGTCTTCCGTCCAGTAGCCATCCGGGAAGGGCGCATTCATGATGGCGGGGTCTTCATTGACGATCCACTCCTTCTGCCCGGCCATGCCGCCGGCCTGCTGGCTGGCGAGGGTGCGGCCATGGTAGCCGCGGGTGAAGCCGATGATGCCGATCTTCGACTTGCCGCCGACTTTGATGCCATGGGCACGGCTGAGTTTGATGGCGCACTCCGTGGCCTCGCTGCCGGAGCTGAGGAGGAAGACTTTCTTCAATCCTTCGGGGGAAACGGAGGCGATGATCTCGGCGGCTGCGGCGCGCTCTTCGCTGGGGAAGACGTAGTTGTGAATGAGGCCGCTGTTGATCTGGTCGATCATGGCCTTGCAGATTTCCGGCGCGGCGTGGCCGGCGTTGGTCACCAGCACACCGCTGCTCCAGTCGAGCCACTTGTTGCCGTATTTGTCGAAGATGTGGATGTCCAGGGCCTTGTCCCACACGATGGGCGGCATGCCGCGCATGGACTGGGGCTCAAAGTGGCGCAGCTTCTCCAACGTGGCGATGGAGTCCGGGTGCGGCAGGGGTGTGCAGATACGGCGGTGCTTGGTTTCGACGTGAGGAACAGTCTGTGGTGTGATGCTGAATTCTTTGCCCATGGAATGATTGTGGAGGTACCGGCTTCATGCCGCTACTCGCTTTGCAGCTTGTCGCGGTATTTTTGTGCGCATACGATTTGTCTCACCGTCAATATAATTGTGATGATGAGGGGAGGTGAACGCACGAGAAGCGGGTGTACTTAGGGATTCTCTGCGCTCTTTTGCGCATGCAGTGTACCGGCTGGGCCCTCGGGCCAGTAGGCACCGTCTTCGATCCACTCGCGCAGCATGCCGATCTGATCATCCGTGAGGCTGACCTCGGTGCGGGGCATCATCTGAGGATGTGTGCCGCCACGCTGCACGGCGCTGATCAGCAGGCTGCGATCAGGCGCACCCGCAAGTATGTAGTCGCGACCGCTGGCGCTGCGTTTGAAGGCGGCGGCTTTGCTGGCGAGATTGAGCGCGGGAGGCGGCAGGCTGCCATTGTGGCATTGCAGGCAGTGCTGCTGCAGCACCGGTTTGACCTGGGTGTGGAAATAGCCTGCGCGTTCGCTTCTGCCGGCTGGCAGCAGTGAGCAGGCGGTGAGGACGAAAAGGACGGGAATAAAGCGCAGGATCATGCAGCGAGCCTATCGACTGCGCTGAAAACAAGCTACACCGAGTTTGTGCAAAGTTGCGCGCATGCTTGACGCCGCCATGCAGCCACAGCCACATTGCCTGCATGCCCCGCAAACCCAAACCACCGGCCCAGCGCCCTTACCGAATCGTTCTGACCGGAGGCCCTGGCGGTGGCAAGACGACGGCGGGAGACTTGTTTCGCCGCGAGATGGGAGATCAGGTGGTGCTGGTGCCGGAGGCGGCCACGATGATGTTCAGCGGCGGCTTTCCGCGCGTGCATTTGCCGGATGCCGTGCACGCGGCGCAGCGGGCCATCTACCATGTGCAAATACATCTGGAGGAGGCGGTGATGGCGCAGCACCCGGAGCAGATCCTGCTGTGTGATCGTGGCACCGTGGATGGCGCGGCCTACTGGCCGCACGGCAGCGACGGCTTTTTTAAAGACATCAGCAGCACGCTGGAGCGTGAGCTGGCACGCTATGATGCGGTTATTTTCTTTGAGAGCGCCGCCGTGGGCCACATGAGCATCGAAGGCGGGAATCCCATCCGCAACGAGTCGCTGGAGCAGGCAGTGAAGCTGGACCGCAAGCTGCGGGAGCTGTGGTCGCAGCACCCGCATTTCGTCCTGGTGCCGCACAACGTTTCCTTCTTTAAAAAGATCTCCTTCGGCCTGGCGATGCTGGACGACATCGTGGTGAAGCTCATGAGCAAGACGAAGGACAAGGCGAAGGCGAAGCGAAAGAAGCGGTAGGATGGCGAGCAACCCGGAGTGCCGCGCCATGAACGGCTGGTAGGGATGCGCTGTGCGCGTCCGTGGAATCCTTCGTCCTAGCGCATCCTGCCGACATGCAGCTCGCCCCCTTTCCAATAGCCTCCTCCTGCCGCTGCCGAAAACCCCAGGGACGGCGAACCTTTTTTGATCGCCTGCGCAGGCATAGCCCCATAACCACGGACCCGCGCAGCGGTTCCCTACCCTCCCTGACGCGTCCTGAAGGGCTGGTAGGGATGCGTTGTGCGCGTCCGTAGAATCCTTCGCCCCAGCGCGTCCTGCCGCCTTGCAGCTCTCCCCCCTTTCAAGACGCCTCCTCCTGCTGCTGTCGAAGCTCCAAGGACGGCGAACCTTTTTTGATCGCCTGCGCAGGCATAGCCCCATAACCACGGACCCGAGCAGCGGTTCCCTACCATTCCCTGACGCACCCCGCAGCGAAAGAACCATTGATCCCACCGCCTCGCCGAGCGTAAAGACTGGTGCATGAACGTCGAACTCGTCAACACCGGCACCGAACTCCTTCTGGGAGACACCATCAACACCAACGCGGCCTGGATCGGTCAGCGGCTGGCGGCGCTGGGGGTGCAGGTGTCACGGCAGACGATTGTGCCCGATGGCGCGATGATTCGCACGGCCATCGCCGAGGCGGCGCAGCGGGCGGATGTGGTGCTCGTCTCCGGTGGGCTGGGCCCGACGAATGATGACCTGACGCGCGAATCGACCGCGGCTTTGCTGGGCCTCGATCTGGAGCTGAATGCGGAAGTGATGCAGCATCTGAGCGACTACTTTGCGAAACGCGGCAAGCCGGTCAGCCTCGCCACGCAGCGGCAGGCCATGGTGCCACGCGGCGCGGTGGTGATGCCCAATCTTTTCGGCACCGCTCCCGGATTGTACTTCCCGGCGGAGCTCAGCGCATCGCAGGGCTGGAACTCACACTTCTTTCTCCTCCCCGGACCACCACGCGAACTGAAGCCGATGGTGGAGAGCCAGGTGGAGCCACGTCTGCGCACCTGGCTGCCGGACGGCATCTCACGCCGTGTGCTGTATCTGAAAGTCACCGGCGTGGGCGAGTCAGACATCGTGGAAGCGGTGGAGAAACAGCTCGAAGCCATCGCGGATCTCGATCTCGGCTACTGCATCCGCAATGGCGATGTGGATGTGCGCCTCGCAGGTCCGCAGTCCGCTGTGGACGAAGCGGCAGGCGTGGTGCGTGCGGCTTTGGGAGATTGCATTGTCTCGGAAGACCGCCGCATCATTGAAGAAGTCATCGTGCAGTTGCTCAGCGAGCGCGGCGAATCGCTCTCCACAGCCGAGTCCTGCACGGGCGGGACGATTGCGAACCGCATCACCGATGTCAGCGGAGCCTCACGCGTCTTCGGCCACGGCTGGGTGACGTATGCGAATGAAGCCAAGCACCAGCACCTCGGCGTGCCGATGGAGTTGATCGAAACCCACGGTGCCGTGAGCGAAGAAGTCGCACGCGCCATGGCGGAAGGCGCGCTGCGAAACAGCGGTGCCGATCATGCGCTGTCCGTCACCGGCATCGCCGGCCCGACCGGAGGCACGCCGGAGAAACCCGTGGGAACGGTGTGGATCGCGCTGGCGAGCAAGAATGCGGAGACGTGGCCGCAGAAACGCTTTTCACCCGGCTCGCGAGATCGGTTTAAGCTTCTGACTTCGCAGGCCGCGCTGGACATGCTGCGCAGGCGGATGCTGGGGATTACGCTGCGATGAATGGTGTTGCCATGTGACTGAGATGCCATCACGGCTCATTCCTCTTGCGGATCGGCATCGTGTAGTTGCATCATCATTTGCAGGTCTGTGAACTCGTCTTTTCCACGCTCCGTCATGTTAGAAACCAAGCGCCTCATTTTACGGAAGCTCACTCTTGATGATGCTGAGGCACTGCATCGGATTTACTACGAACCGGGAGTTTTTAAATACTTCTCCAAGGGGCCGCCCGATTCAGTCGAAGCCGAGCGTGCCAACATTGCCAGGCACCTGGACTACTATGAGCGTCACGGATTTGGCCTGTGGGCTACGATTCTGCGAGATTCAGGTGAGCTTGTTGGACGCTGCGGACTTCTCTCGCAGGAGATCGATGGTGTAGCCGAAGTCGAAATTGGGTATCTGCTATCGCCGCGTGTATGGGGGCGTGGGCTGGCATCGGAAGCCGCCCGTTCAATTCGCGATTTCGGATTTGAGTTGGGCCATTCACGTCTCATCTCTATTATTGACACGCAGAACATAGCGTCCAAGCGGGTGGCCGCCGCCATCGGCATGACACTCTGGAAACAAACCCAGTTCCATAATATCGATGTCGAGATTTACTCAATCATCCATGAAGCCCAGCCGAAAGCTGCGAAGGATGCTGGGGATTAAGCTCCGGTGAAGTGAGTGGGACAGCTCTTTGCTGGAAGCCTCTTTGCTGGGAGCGCTGATATTTTATCGGCTCTGGGCGGGCGTCATTATGGCTTCGAAAATGAAATGATGCTCACGGGAAAAGCGGCGCGTGTTCCCGCTGCGGAACTTCCCAGAGCCGGTTAAAAACCAGCGCTCCCAGCAATGAACGGCGCTCCCAGTACAGACTACCTCGCCGCCTTCACCTGATCCCACACCTTGGTGTACTTCGCGAGATCCGGACCGAGGTCTTCGATGACTTCGCACTTGGCCTGCAATTCGGCGGGAATGATGATGGCGGGGTTCTTGAGGAACTCGGGGCTGACTTTCTCCAGCGCGGGTTTGTTGGGGCAGTAGTAGCCCATCCATTCCATGTTCTCGGCGGCGATGGCGGGATCGAGCAGGAAGTTGATGAGGGCGTGGGCGAGCGTGGACTGCTTGGCGGTCTTGGGGATGACCATGGCATCGCAGCCGAGGGTGACGCCTTCGCGCGGAATCAGGATCTCGATCTTGGGATTTTCCATCTGCACCTGAAACAGGTCGCCGCTGTAGCCGTGGACGAGGAGGAACTCGGCGGAGTCGATGCCGGATTTGTAGCCTTCGTTGTCAAAGCGGGCGATGTTCTTCTTCCAGCGGATGAGGACGTCGCGAGCGGCGGCGAGCTGGGCTTCGTCGCGGGTGTTGATGCTGTGGCCGAGAGACTTCAAAGCGGCACCGATGCTCTCGCGCATGTCGTCCAGCAGGGTCATGCGTCCGGCGAGGGCGGCGCGGTCAAACAGTGCCCAGGTGGCTTCGGCGGGCTCGCTTTTCATCTTGTCTTTGCGCACGGCGATGCAGGCGTAGGCCAGGGTGTAGGGCACGCTGTGCGCCATGGCCTGATCCTTCACCTTGGCCAGCACGGAGGGGTCGATATTCGGCAGATTGGGGATCAACTTGTGATCCAGCGCGGCGAGCATCCCCTGCCCTTGCATGACCTGGATCATGTAGGAGGTGGGAAATACCAGATCATACCCGGTGGCTCCGGCCTTGAACTTGGCAAACATGCTTTCGTTCGAGTCGAAGGTGTCGATGACGACCTTGCAGCGGTGCTGCTGCTCGAATTTTTGCACCACCTCAGGGCTGATGTAGTCCGCCCAGGTGTAGAGGTGCAGGGTTTCGGCCTGCACCCCGAGCGTGACGCAGACCAGGCTGAAGAGCAACGCGAGGCGCTTCATGGCCGTGCAGATCACGCGGCCAGTGGCTGGCGCAGGGGGATGCGCTGCTGGTGGCGGAAGGAGGCTTCGGTGTTGTAGGCGGCGAGGAGCAGCAGGCTGAAGCCGAGATCGCTCACGAGTGAATTGCGCAGGAACCACCAGGAAGGCAGGTGGCCGGGCTCACCCGTGGTGATGGCCTGCAGCCAGCCCGCGAGATCCTTCGAGTAGGCTGACACGGGATTGCTGATCCACGCGATGGTGTTGGTGATGAGATAAAAGGCGAGCGCGCAGGCCACGACGCCGACGAGGCTGGCGAGCAGGCCCACCTGCCCACGCTTGTGGCTGGCGAGAAGTGCGGCGGCGGCAAAGCAGCCATAGACCACCAGCGCCTCCCAGTGCAGCACCCCAGCGCCCGTGGCGGCGGTGTCAATGAGGATGAGGAGCAGCGGGATGAGCAGGAAGGGAACGCGCTTGGAGAAGATCAGCGTACCGGTGAAGGCCAGCGCCATCCATGGAGAGAAGTTTTCCAGCACGTCGAGGGTGACGTAGCCTTTCAGCTTGGCCCAGCGAAAGGCGGCGGCGGCAATGATCAAGGCAAGCGGCAGCAGGAAGGCACGGGAGGCGGGGCGGGAATCAGGGGAGGTCATGGGGAAAGAGGGGCGTGGGGGCCGGAAGGTATGGGGGCAAGATGCAGGTTCTGGGGCGCAAGGCAAGAAGCGGGGACGACCATTTATGATTTATGATCTACGATTTATGATTTGGCCCAGCAGGCGACGCGAGAGAACGCAGGCGAACTCCGGTTCCGAAAAATCATAAATCATAAATCGTAAATCATAAATTTCCCATCACCTACACCACCCCCTTCTTCTTCAAAAACGGCACCAACTCATCCACACCGAAGTCAGCCAGCACTTCGCCGTCCCAGTCCATGGTGGGGGCCTTGCTCTGGCCGCTGAGGTCGATCATGGCCTGCATGGCTTCGCGATTGCCGGAAACGATGACGGCTTCGTAGGCGAGTCCTTTAGCATCGAGATACTCGGTGACTTCCTCACACCAGGGGCAGCCGGTTTTGACATAGACGATAGGTTTGATCATGGCGGCATGATGCCGTGAAAGGCCGCCAAGGGCAAGCAATGGGTGAGAGATTCGCGGTTGACCACCCCCGTGCCCTGATTAGAATCCGCCCGCTGTTTTCAGAGCCTTCATTCAGTGCTCCGAAGCCCGTCCCTTTAAACGACAACTCCCCATGCGCTTTCTTCGACTCACGACAGCGCAGCAGGAACCGTTCCAACGGATGGATCGCCAGAAAGTAAGCTCCAACGTGCGGCAAGTGCACGCGGGTGTGACTTTTGAGCAGGCAGGGCCAGTGCGGCCCAGCTTTGAAAACTGCAGCAGCCCGTGGTGGTGCTGTGGCTGGCCGCTCGTGCGGTCTGCCGCGTGCCGCGGACCCGTGGAAGAGGCAAGCCGCCCGTTCCCGCCCGCCGCCCCTCCCAGCACCCCGGCCCTGCTCGAACACGCAACCCACCGCTACACTAACACAACTCATGTC
This sequence comes from Verrucomicrobiaceae bacterium UBA7681, assembly GCA_002482965.1. Lineage (GTDB taxonomy): Bacteria > Verrucomicrobiota > Verrucomicrobiia > Verrucomicrobiales > Verrucomicrobiaceae > Prosthecobacter. The sequence goes on from DLGZ01000018.1 coordinate 25,374, forward strand.
CGACTATCCAAACCGCAATGGCGGAGACAGCAGCAACGGCAATCGCCGCAATCGCAATCGCAACCGCCCGCGTGGCCCCCGTCCTGAAGGTCCGCGCCCAACCCGTGAAGGAGGCCGCGAAAGCCGCAATGCCGCCCCCCCTTCTCTCCTCCAGAAGATCCTCGGCTTCTTCGGCCTCGGCAAATCCAAGTCCAAGGCCCGCCCACAGGCCGACCGTGGCCCCAGCGCCGGCCCGCGCTCCACGAATGACAACCCACGCCCGCAGCGTGAGCCGCGTCAGCGTCGTGAAGCCCCTCCTTCGGTGAACCCAGGAGACATCACCACGGATCGCCTCTACGTCGGCAACCTGTCCTATGACGCGACCGAGAGCGATCTGTTTGAACTCTTCAACGGCGTCGGTGCTGTGAAGAATGCCGAAGTCGTGGTGAACAGCCGCACCCAGCGCTCCAAGGGCTTTGCCTTTGTGACCATGGGCAGCGTCGAAGAAGCACGCCGCGCCGTGCAGGAACTCAGCGCCAAGGATTTCATGGGCCGCCCGCTGCAGCTCAGCGGTGCCAAGCCGAACACCCGTGGTGATGACTCCGACGCTCCGGCCGAAAGCCACGAGGCGCACGCAGCCTGATTGAGCGACTGATTTTTTTCTCATTGCGCCCGCAGGTTCTCGAATGGACCTGCGGGCTTTTTTTGTAGTAATTCAACATCCCGGTGAACAAAAACACCGCGTTTGCCCTCCAATCTCATCAAACCCAGCCATGCCAGCCCCCACTCTTCTCGACCGTGAACCCGCCCCCGGAGCCGCCGCTACCAGCCCCCCCACGGCACCAGCCACTCCAGCAGAGATCCATGCGGATGAAAAATTCTGCGAACAGTTGGAAGACCGCGCGCTGCTCAGCGGCCCAAACCGCCGCCTGCGGGATCTGCAACTGCTCTACGGTGTGGCCAAGGATTTCATTCTCGGCTTTCGGGCGCTGCATTTCGTGGGCCCGTGCATCACCGTGTTTGGCTCAGCCCGCTTCGCGGAGGATCATCCCTATTACAAGCTGGCGCGGGACATGGGTGCGGCGATTGCGAAAATGGGCTTCACCGTTCTGACCGGCGGTGGCCCGGGCATCATGGAAGCCGCCAATCGTGGCGCAAAAGATGCTGGTGGACGCAGCGTCGGCTGCAACATCCGCCTGCCTTTTGAACAAAGCCACAATCCTTATCTCGACCGCTGGGTGACCATGGAGCATTTCTTCGTTCGCAAGACCCTGCTCATCAAATACAGCTACGGCTTCATCATCATGCCCGGCGGCTTTGGCACCATGGATGAGATGTTTGAGGCGCTGACGCTCATCCAGACCAAGAAGCTCAAGAACTTCCCCATCGTCATCATGGGCGCTGAATTCTGGCCGGAGATGCGCCACTTCATGGAGCACATGCTCAAAGGCGCGACCATCAGCCCGGAAGATCTCGACTTGATCAAATGGACCGATTCGGTGGAGGAGGCCGTGGCCCATCTGCAGGAGAAGGCGGTGAAACAGTTCGGCCTGCGTCGTTATCGCGTACCACAGAGCAATCCGCTGCTGGGAGAAAAGACGCTTGAAGGCGCGCATTGAAACAGCACACTCCGCCCCGCGCATGACCGATCACACCTTCACTCTCTCCAACGGCCTCAAGCTGGGCTATTGCGAGTACGGTGATCCTCGGGGCGAAGTGGCGTTCTACTTCCACGGCTGGCCCTCCTCACGCGGGCAGGGCTCCCTGTTTCATGAGCATGCCAAAAAGCATGGCATGCGCCTGATCTGCCCGGACCGCCCCGGCATCGGCCTCTCCGACTTTCAGCCGGGCCGCACCTTGTCTGACTGGCCTGATACGCTGGAGGAGCTGGCCGCGCATGTGGGTGCAGACAACTACCACGTCATCGGCTGGTCGGGCGGCGGGCCTTATGTGCTCGTCTCAGCACTGCAGCTGCACCGGCGTCTGCTGTCCGCCAGCATCATCTGCGGTGCACCACCGCTGAAGTTTCTGGGAGACCGGCAGATGTTCTGGCTCTACCGCTTCATGATTCAACTGCGGCATTATTTCCCGACAATTCTCGGGCTGGTGCTGCACCTGGGCGGCATGGCTGCGAAGGGGAATCCGCAGAAGGCCCCGCTGCGCTGGCTGATGAAACTGCTCGGCGTCGAAGACCGCCGTGTCCTGCTGCTACCCGGCATCTATGACGTGGTGCGTGAGGCGACGCTCGGCGCGCTGGATCGCGGTGCGCGCAGTGTCATCGCGGACGCAGACATCTATCTCAGCGAATGGGGCTTTGAGGTCAGCCAGATCAATTTTCCCATTCGTTTCTGGCATGGCAAACAGGACCGCAACATCGCCTGGACGTACACCCAGCAGATCGCCGAACTCATCCCGCAGGCCCATACCCACTGGTCCGAACTCGACGGCCACTACTCCCTGCCCATCACGCATGCGGAGCAGATCATCACGGCGGCGCTGCAGAAGGAAGTGCCGGTGGAATAGGGCAAGGGTGCAGTGGATTTGACATGACATCGGTTTAGGTCGGCTTGAGTTCAAACACGCATGCCGGGGTATGACCCGCGAATCGCCTCACATCGGCATCAAACCCAGCCCCCCCCTGCTGAGGCACTCAGCATCAATCCATAGGCTGCCTAATTGCTTTTTTCGTTATGAAAATATGTAAGCCTGTATTTAATTACCTAAGACTAACAGATGATCCTCATTTTTAGTTCCCAGACCCACAGGCAAACCTTTAGACAGGATTGACGATGAGGAATATCCAACCACCCAAATCTGCCCAAATCCACCGCCACTGATGAAAAGACAGCGCAGCACCTCCCTCCAGATAAGGCTGGCAAGCATCACGATTTTGGGGCTGTTGATCGCGCTGGCTGCGGTGGCTTATTACAGCGGGCGGAAGGTGGAGACGGACAGTGACTTGATCGCCCAGGACGCGGTGCCCGGCACCATCCACGCGCACTACATGCGGATGGCCATGTCCCGCAGCATTGGCTGGGCGCTGGCGGCAGCCTCTGCACAGTCGGCGCAGTCACGGGATGCGAGCCTGAAAATCGTGCAAGAGGCGGATGCGGCCTTTGCCGATGAGCTCAAGCGTTACGAGGCCACCATCCGGATGAATCCGGCGAATGACCAGAAGCTGCTGGAACGCCTGAAAAAAACGGAGGCCGAACTCTACAAGAAGCGCAAGGACTATGAGGCGCTGATTGTAGCCGGAGACCGTGACGCAGCGGCCGCCTTCCTGGAGCGTGAGGTGCTTCCGGCCTTTTTACCCGCGATCCAATCCGCCGAGGATCTGATCAAATACAACCACGCCAACAGCATCAGCTTCTCGGATGCGATCCGCCGCAGTGTGAACCAGCTTTTTTGGGTGGTGGCCATCGTGGTGGTGCTGGCGCTCGCCTGCGCGATGGTGCTGGTTTTTAATCTGACCATACGGCGCCGGGAGCTGGCCGAACTTGAGGAGAATGAGGAGAAATTCTCCAAGGCCTTCCGGTCCAATCCCATCGGCATCGCCATCCATGACATCAAAACAGGACGCTACATCGAGGTGAACGACAGCTTCTGCCGGATCATGGGCTATGAGCCGCAGGAGGTCATCGGGTACACGACGCACGACAAAAGCATCTGGAACAGCGAGGAGGAGCGCAGCCGCATCATTCAGCCGCTGCTCAGCGGCGGCACGCTGCACACGCAGGAGATCCTGGCACGCACCCGCCATGGCGTCCGCAAAAACGTCTCGCTCAATGCCGAACTGATCGAGCTGAGCGGCAGGCGGTGCATGGTGACGCTGATCGATGACATCACCGAGCGCAAACAGGCGATGGAGCAGAACGAGATGCTGAAGGTGTCCATCGACAAGCATTTTGACGCGGCCTACTGGATGGACACCAGCAACCAGATTGTTTACGTCAACGATGCCGCCTGCAAATCCGTGGGATATTCGCGGGAAGAACTGCTCGGCCAGCAGGTGACACTGATCGCCCCCAACGCCGATTCACAAAGAATGCAGGAGGTGTGGCGGCAGCTGAGGGAATCCGGATTCTTCACCAGTGAAGGCACGCACCGCCGCAAAGACGGCAGCGAGTTTCCGGTCGAAATCGTGGCCTCCTACGTGCGTTTTGAGGGCCGGGAGTTCAACTGCGGTTTCGCCCGTGACATCACCGTGCGCAAGCAGATGGAACGCAAGCAGGTGGAGCTGGCGGCCATCGTTGAATCCTCCGATGATGCCATCATCGGCAAGACGCTGGATGGAGTCATCACGAGCTGGAACCGTGGAGCGGAGAAAATCTTTGGCTACACGGCGGCCGAGGCCGTGGGCAAGCCGCTGCTGATGCTTTTCCCGCCGGAGCTCGAACACGAGGAGGAGGAAATCCTGGTGCGGATCGCCCGTGGGGAGACGGTGCAGCATTTCGAGACCGTGCGTGTCTGCAAAGACGGGCGGAAGATTTTCATCTCCGCCACCATCTCCCCGCTGAAGGACGTCGATGGAAAGGTGACAGGCGCCTCCAAGATCACGCGTGACATCACCGCGCAGAAGCAGGCGGCCGAGGCCCTGCGGGAAAGCGAAGAACGCATCCGCATCCTGGGAGACAACCTGCCCAGCGGCATGATGTACCAGCTGGACATGGGGGCGGACGGGCGGGAGAGGCGCTTCACCTACGTCAGTGCCGGGGTGGAAAAGCTGCATGAACTCACGGCGGAAGGGGTCTTGCAGGACGCGATGGGAATTTATGGGCAGATTGTGGAGGCGGACCGGCCGCTTGTAGCCTCACTTGAGGCCGAGGCACTGGCCAGCATGAAACCCTTCATTGCGGAGGTGCGCATGCAGCTCCCCTCCGGCGCCCACCGCTGGAGTCTCTTTACCTCCGCGCCGCGCCGCGCCGCCAACGGGCATGTGCTGTGGGACGGCATCGAGCTGGACATCACCGCGCAGAAGCAGGCGGACGAAGCGCTGCGGGACAAGCAGGCGCAGCTTCTGCTGGCGATGGACATCGCGAAGCTCGCGCACTGGGAGTTTGATGTGGTGAAAAACATCGTCACTGCCGACGAGCACATTTTCCAATTGCTGGGCACCACCTCAGAGCAGGAAGGGGCAGTCTCCATGTCTCCGGAGGAATACATCCGGCGGTTTGTCCACCCGGAGGACGCCGGGATCGTGGCCCATGAAGTGGCGCTCGGGATCGCGGCGGACGATCCCAATTTCGGGCGGCAGTTTGAGCACCGCATCACCCGCCGGGATGGCACGGAACGCGTGATGCTGGTGCGCTCCCAGATCATCATGGACGCGGGAGGCCGGACGGGCAAAATCTTGGGAACCAACCAGGACATCACGGAGCAAAAGCAGGCCGAGCAGCGCATCCGGCAGCTCAACCGCATCTACGCGGTGCTCAGCGCCATCAACCAGACCATCGTGCATGAGAAGGAGACGCAGGGCATGCTGACGAAGGCCTGCCAGATCGCCGTGGAGAAGGGCGGCTTCCGCATGGCGTGGGTCGGAATGCACGACGCCGCCGCGAACAAGCTGCAGCCGGTGGCCTCTGCGGGCGTGGTGGAGGGGTATCTGGAGCTGCTGAACATCGACCTGAGCGACAAGGTGCGGAGCAGCGGCCCCTCGGGGCGGTGCTTCACCTCCGCAGAGCACATCACCTGCAATGACATGGAGCAGGACCCGATGCTGGTGCCGTGGCGCGAGGAGGCGCTGAAGCGCGGCTACCGCTCCTCCGCCTGTTTCCCGCTCAAAGTCGGGGGCAAGATCGTCGGCGTCTTCATGCTCTATTCGGACAAGACCGGCTTCTTCAACGAGGAGGAAACGCTGCTGCTGGATGAACTGGCCATGGACATCGGCTTTGCGCTGGAGGTGGGCGAAGGCGAGGCCAAACGCCGGCAGGCGGAGCAGGAGCTGCGCTGGCGCACCGCGTTCTTTGAGGCGCAGGTGCATTCCGCGATCGATGGCATCCTCGTGGTGAACAACGAAGGGCGGAAGCTGCTCCAAAACAAGCGGATGAACGAGATGTGGAAAATCCCACCCCACATTGTTGAAGACCCTGATGACTCCAGGCAGATCCAGTTTGTGCTCAGCCGGATCTGCGAGCCGCAGGTCTTTGCCGAAAAGCTGGCCTACCTCAATGCGCATCCGGAAGAATCGAGCACGGATGTCGTCGAGCTGCTGGATGGCACCACCATGGAGCGCCACTACGCCCCTGTGCGCGGCAGTGACGGCACCTACTACGGGCGGGTGTGGACCTTCCACGACATCACGGAGCGCAAGAAGCTGGAGCAGCAGTTCCTCCGCGCGCAGCGCATGGAGAGCATCGGCACGCTGGCCAGTGGTGTGGCGCACGATCTCAACAACATCCTCACCCCGATCATGATGTCCGTGGCCGTACTGCGCCTGGGCATGCCGCCCGAAAAGCGGGACGCCCTGTGCGACACCATCGAGGCCAGTGCCGCGCGCGGCGCGCAGATCGTCAAACAAGTGCTCACCTTTGGCCGCGGCCTGGAGGGCGAAAAACATCCGCTGCAGATGGACATGCTGGTCGATGAGATGGAGCAGATGATCCGCAGCACCTTCCCCAAGGACATCTCCCTGGAGTGCGTGAAGGAACCGCACCTGTGGCCCGTGCTTGGAGACGCGACCCAGCTGCACCAGGTGCTGCTCAATTTCTGTGTGAACGCGCGCGATGCCATGCCCCAGGGAGGCAGGCTGCGGCTGAGCATCGCCAACCTGGACATCGACGCCAGCTACGCCAGCATGCTGCCGGAAGTGACCCCCGGCCCGCATGTGGTGCTGGAGGTGAGAGACACGGGCACCGGCATCTCACCTGAAGTCCTGGAGCGTATCTTTGATCCCTTCTTCACCACCAAGGAAATTGGCAAAGGCTCAGGACTCGGCCTTTCCACGGTGCATGGCATCGTCAAGAGCCATGGCGGCAGCCTCAAGGTAAAGAGCACACCGGGCCAGGGCACGACCTTCCAAGTCTACCTGCCTGCGGCCCTGGATCAGGCGGCGGTGGCGGACGCAGCAGCCTCCGCCCCACCACCCACCGGCCACGGGGAGCTCGTGCTCGTGGTGGACGACGAGCCCGCCATCACGCAGGCGGCTCGAACCGTTCTGGAGGCCAGTGGCTACCGCGTCCTGATCGCAGGAGATGCCACCGAAGCCCTCCTCTTGTTCACCAAGAGCCCGCAGGAGATCGCGGTCGTTTTGACCGACATCATGATGCCGGTCATGAGCGGCGTGCTGTTTCTGCGAACCCTGCGAAGAATCAAACCCACCGTTTCCGTGATCGCTTCCACCGGCATGTGTGATCAAACCCAGCTCGACGCCATGCTTGCCCTGGGAGTGGAAGCCATTCTGCACAAACCCTACAACTCCGGCATGCTCCTGCGCACGATCAACGGAGTGTTGCATCCGAAGTCATCGGCTGAGCATTCATTGAGTGCCGGTCACTCCTGAATCACTGCCTCGGCAGCAAGATCGGAATCCCGTTATCAATCACAAAGATCCGCGTGCCGTCCGCCGTGGCCAGGGCGGCGTCCACCTTGTTCGCGACACACTCCTCCGCCGTCGCGCGGCGCAGGGGCTGGTGCGTGTCCGGGCAGCGCATCAGGGGCAGGAAATCATTGAGCCATTGGGTTTCGTTTTGCATCAGTATTCAGCCATGGAGGGGTCAATTTCACGCGCCCAGGCGATGATGCCGCCGGAGATGTTCCAGACGTTTTCAAAGCCCTCATCGCGCAGAAGGCTGACGGCACGCGCACTGCGCCCACCGCTTTTGCAATGGACGAGGATGCGCCTGTCGCGCGGCAGTTCGGCGGTGCGGGTGCCGAGTTCGCCCAGAGGAATGAGCACGGCGCCTTCAATGCGTGAGATGCTTTGCTCGTGCGGCTCGCGCACATCCAGCAGGAAGTGATTGTCTCCGGCTTCGCGGAGTTCTTTGAGTTCGTGAACGGTCATGGTGGGAACATCTGGCGAGGCGGCGGCGGTGATGCCGCAGAAGCCTTGGTAATCGATGGGTTCGGTGATGGTCGGTTGGTCTCCGCAAACAGGGCAGGTCGGATCGCGGCGCAGGGTCAGCGTGCGGAAGCGCATGCTCAGCGTGTCAACGTGCATCAACTTGCCCAGCAGGGGCTGGCCGATGCCGGTGATGAGCTTGATGGCCTCCAGCGCCTGCATCGTGCCAATGAGACCCGGCAGCACGCCGAGCACGCCACCTTCCGCACAGGAGGGCACCATCCCCGGAGGCGGTGGCTGCGGGCACATGCAGCGGTAGCAGGGCGCACCGAGATGCGGGGCAAACACGCCCACCTGCCCATCAAAGCGCAGGATGCTGCCATACACATTCGGCTTTCGCAGCCACACGGCCACATCATTGCTCAGGTAGCGCGTGGGAAAATTGTCCGTGCCATCAATGATGACATCATAATCCGCCGCGGTCTTCATGGCATTCGCCGCCGTGAAGAGCTCGGGATAAATCTGGATGTCCACATGCGGATTGATGTCCGCCAGCCTGTCGCGCGCGGCGTCCAGCTTCTTGCGCCCGAGGTCCTTCTGCCCAAAGAGAATCTGGCGCTGCAGGTTGGTGATCTCCACCACATCCGGGTCCACCAAACCGAGGCCGCCGATGCCCGCCGCCGCCAGATACATGCTGATGGGAGAGCCCAGCCCCCCTGCCCCGATGCACAGCACGCGCGCCGCCTTCAGCTTGCGCTGGCCCTCGATCCCAAATTCAGGGATCGCCAGGTGCCGCGCGTAGCGGCTCAGTTCGTCGGGGGTGAGGTCGGACATGAGCCTCCCACCATGGCATGCAGAATCGCCAGCGCAATCATCCAGCGGTTGCGGTGAGGCATCTCGGGCTTAGATTCCCCGCATGCCTGATTGGACACCCCCAACCGAAGTCAATCTGGTCGATCTGGGCTTCATGGACTCGCGTTCGAAGCTCATCGACCTCGCCGCCTTTCTCGACCGCGTCCAGCGTGCCGGACAGGAAGGCGACTTCCGCGTCCAGGCGCTGAAAAACGCTATCGCCCTCCTCTCCCAGGACCAGCCCCAGCGCGCCCGCGATGTGCTGCTGAGTTTCAGCGACCCCAGCACCACGCCCGTGGAGAAAGCGGCAATGCAGGGCGCGATTGGAGCGTATAAGAACTGAGGTTTGCCGCAGTGGGCAGTCGTTTGCGATTGCTGCTCAACCACGGCAA
>DLGZ01000018.1:34634-41662 GCA_002482965.1 Verrucomicrobiaceae bacterium UBA7681
GGCCACATGGTCAGCCGCACCACGGATGACTATGAGCGCATGGCCATCGCCGGCTGCCAGGCGATCTGCGAGCCCGCATTCTGGGCCGGATTCGACCGCGCCAGCGCCGACGGCTTCTACGACTACTTCCGCCAGATCACCGAGTATGAGCCCAAGCGCGCCGCGAAATTCGGCATCCAGCATTACTCCTGGCTGTGCATCAATCCCAAGGAAGCCGAGGATCTCGCACTCGCAGACGACGTCATCGCCCTCATCCCGCAGTTCATCGACAAACCCGGCGTGCTCGGCATCGGCGAAATCGGCCTCAACAAGAACAGCCGCAACGAGCTGAAAATCTTCGAGCAGCACGTGCAGGTGGCGCAGGATTACGACGCCCTCGTTCTCATCCACACGCCCCATTTGGAGGACAAGCTCAAAGGCACGCGCCTGATCGTCGAGGCGCTGAAAAACTTCCCCAAGATCAAGCCCGAGCGCGTCATCATCGACCACGTCGAAGAGCACACCATCGACCACGTCCTCGATCACGGCTTCTGGGCCGGCATCACCCTCTACCCCGAAAGCAAATGCACCCCCAACCGCGCCATCGACATGCTCGAACAGCGCCACGCCGAACAAATCTGGATGAACAGCGCCTGCGACTGGGGCATCTCCGATCCCCTCGCCGTGCCGAAGACCATGCAAGCCATGCGCCAGCGCGGCTGGACGACTGAGATGATTCAGCGCGTGGCGTGGGATAATCCCCGTGCGTTCATGGGGCAGTGCGAGAAGTTTAAGCTGTGAGGGTTTGCCAGGAGGAGGAGGCCATGGAATGAGCGGTGCTCTTGTCTGAGGGACGAAAAGGACGAAAGTGACCAAAAGGACTTCGTGTGGGATGCCGCCCGCCGGCACAGCCACGGGAGGGCTGGCCGCTTGGCTGCCAGAAAAGGGTCAAGGCTCAGCTCTTACTGCCTGTTCCTGATTGCCAGCCTCGCCCTTGTCATCCGCTCGCTCATTCCGCCCTCCTTTAAGAACACCTGCTCAAGCGCCTTGATCTGCTTCCCAAGCAAGAAGTGCGTCACCTTCACCAGGCCCAGCAGTACATTGGCCGAGATCTCCGGATCGTCGCTTTCGATGCCCTTCTTGAAATCCTCATAGGTCGCTCCCGGTAATCGATTGAGCTCTCTCAAACGTCGCGCATAGCGGTGTATGGCTGGCCATTCAGACAAGCCACGTGTTCGCAGAAAATCCTGATAGTCCTCCTTCAGTTCGCCCTGGCTATGACGAGCCGCGTTCGTCAGTGTGATCTCCATTTTCTTGGAGGTGCCGGAAGCCTCACTCCCCTCCACGATGTTCTGCTTCCCTGAGCGCGCGGCCTGAACCATTTGATCGACCGTTCGGTCTCCGTATTTGGGCAGCCACTTCTTCGTAAAGAACACGGTCCCATCAAAGACAATCAGCGCCTTCTGGTAGGACAGCAGCTTCTCGTAGCCGCCGTGCGGCGGGATGAAGCCGGGTGAGTCGTCAGGGGGCATATGAAAGGACAGAAAAGACAAAAAAGACTTAAAGGACAAGGCTAAAGTTCACGCCGAAGTTTTTCCGTCCTTTCCGTCCTTTCCGTCCTTTCCGTCCTTTCCGTCCTTCTTTCGCCATTGCGCTCCCTGGAGCCCCCGCCATAGCGTAGGCGCTGTCCGTATGACCGCCCCGAACCTCGACACCATCGCCCTCATCGCCGGAAACGGCATTTACCCGGAAACCTTCGTGGCTGCGGCGCGCAAGGCCGGAGTCAAGAAGCTGGTGGCGGCCGCCTTCACCAATGAGACGAAGCCAGAACTCGCAGGCTTAGTGGATGCCATCGAGTGGTTTCGCGTGGGGCAGCTGGGGAAGATGATTTCCTTTTTCAAAAAGCAGGGTGTGACGCAGACGGTGATGGTGGGGCAGATCGCGCCGAAGAACCTCTTCGATCTGCGCCCAGACTTCCGCACGCTGATCATGATGGCGAAGCTGAAGCAGCGGAACGCGGAGACGCTGTTTGGTGGGATCGCCAATGAACTGGCGAAGGACGGCATCACCCTGCTGCCTGCCACGACTTTTCTCGAAGACCTCATGCCCGGCCCCGGCCATGTGGCGGGACCTCAGATCAAAAAACGGCGGCAGGAGGATGCGGAGTACGGCTTCAAAATTGCCAAGGAAAGCAGCCGCCTCGACATCGGGCAGACCGTGGTGGTGAAGAACGGCACGGTGCTGGCCGTGGAGGCCTTTGAAGGCACCAACGAAGCCGTCAAGCGCGGCGGCTCTCTCGGCCGTGGCGGTGCGACGATGGTGAAGGTTTCGAAGCCGAAGCAGGACATGCGTTTTGATGTACCCGTGGTGGGCCCGGACACCATCCGCACGGCAGCGGCTGCCGGGGTGGATCTCATCGCAGTGGAGTCAGGCATGACCCTGCTCCTCGGGCGTGAGGAAGTTTTCCGGCTTTGTCAGGAGCTCAAAGTCACCCTCCTGGCTCTCGCCTGAGTTTTCCCCTACGCCTGCCGCCACGCTGCGGACGGCTCAATTCTTGTCTCGTATTTCAGCCCTCGTTTGGGTCTAATGGCGGTGGATAGCGGATTATTCCGTTATTCACATAACATAATAAAACAAACGATAGATAAACATACGCATACAATGAAAACGAAACGAAACCACGCCTTCACTCTGATCGAGTTGTTGGTGGTGATCACAATCATCGCGATTCTCGCGGGATTGGCGGTGCCCACCTACACCTACGTTCAGATGCTGGCCAATCAGGCACGAGGCGTCAACAACGCCAAACAGATCATCATCTCGATGAAACTGTTCTCAAAGGACCACAGCAGCCAGTACCCCGACACCGTGCCCAATCCGGCGACGGGGAGCCTGGCCCAGAACGCCAATGACGCGTTCCGGCTCATGATCCAGGAAAAGCTCGCGCCCGATGAGCGCATCTTCGGTTGCCCCGCCGGCTTCAATCCGGATGGCAGCCTGGGTCAGAGCCCCAACTATGGCAATGCCTTGCTGCCCGGTGAAAACCACTGGGCCATGACGGCCGGACAGACGGACACCACGGTGGGCAACATGCCCCTCGTGTTTGAAAACCCAGCCTCAAACAGCTGGCCTCCCCTCTGGAATGCCGACATGTCAGGCAAGATCGCCCCGGGCCGCACCTGGAGCGGTGGCAGGATCATCATTGGTCGCAACGACGGCAGCGTCGCTGTCGAAACTCTGGCAGACACCAAAGGCATGGTTGGCCCTAAACTCATGGCCGGTAACGTGAACCTGTTCACACAGGCCTCAGACGGCATCCCGCAGCGCGTTTTGCCGGTGGTTTATGGCAATGTCGGACCGACTCCTCCAGTCATTACGCCCAACCCCATCCCACCTCTCGCTTCTGCGCCCCCACTCCCCGGTGCAGCGTCCAGCGTTCCTCAGGCACCCGCCAGCCAGCCTCCTACAGGACTGTAAGCAGTCATAAAGTCTAGAGACACTCCACGCCGCCGGATGCACGCCATCCGGCGGCTTTTTTTGTGCCTGGGTTTGCAGGCGATCCCCTGCCCCTTGCGTAGCACTTTTGATGACTTTGCCCCCGTGCTTCGAAAGGTGACATTTTTTTCTCGCATTTCAGCCCTTGGTTGGGTCTAATCCATGGGTGCCGATTTAATTCCGGTGTCCTAATAACATCATACCCAACCAAAAACATACCCAGACAATGAAAATGAAAACGAAACGAAACCAAGCCTTCACTCTGATCGAGCTGTTGGTGGTGATCACCATCATCGCCATTCTCGCGAGTCTGGCCGTGCCTGCCTTCACGATGGTACAGACCCAAGGCAACCAGATGAAAGGGGTGAACAATGCCAAGCAGGTCATCCTCTCGCTCAAGCAGTTCTCCAAGGACAACAACAGCCAGTATCCCGACTCGGTGGCCAACCCACTGACAGGAAGTCTGGCCCAGAACGCCAATGACGCCTTCCGCTTCATGATCCAGGAACAGATCGTGACTGACGAACGCATCTTCGGCTGCCCTGCCGGTCTCAACCCGGACAACAACATCGGTCAGGCCCCCAACTACGGCAACGCCCTCATGCCCGGTGAAAACCACTGGGCAATGACCGGAAACCAGACGGACACCACCCAGGGCAACATGCCCATCGTGTTTGAAAACCCCACCTCCGTCAGCTGGCCTCCTCTCTGGAATGCCGACGTGGCAGGTCAGATCCAGCCCGGCCGCACCTGGCCTGGTGGCAAGATCATCATTGGTCGCAATGATGGCAGCGTTGCCGTGGAAGCTCTCGCTGGCAAAAAAGGCATGGTCGGTCCGAAAATCATGGCAGGTGGCTTCAACCTGTTCACCCAGGCCTCACAGGGCATCCCACAGCGCATCCTGCCTGTGGTTTACGGCAACAACACCATGACGAATGGTGTTGGAACAGGCGGTCTGAATCCTAATGGCCCTCCGGCCGGCTTTGGCGCCCCCCTCCCTGGTGGAATGCCCGGCGGTGCCCCTCCTGCTCCTCTGGGCGGTGGTGCTCCTGGCGCTCCTGGTGGCCTGCCACCTTCCGGCCTCTAAATCATCATTTAGACTGAAGACAATCCATACCGCCGGATGTGCTCCATCCGGCGGTTTTTTTATACCTTGCCCTCAAGGTTTACCGGCAAACCACTTGACCCTTTCGCCGCATCTTCGATTACTGTACCTCTGATGAGCTTGCAGGCTTGTTCATGCGAAACCTGCCGTCACCTCCACGAATCACATGCCGACTTTCACCTTTCCTCGCCATGCCTTAAACCGCCTGCTCACAGGCTCTTGCTGGGTTGCGCTGACGGTGTTGATGCTCATGAGCAAGGCTCAGGCTTTTGACACCGTCATTCTTGATCCCGGCCATGGCGCCCATGACCGGGGCGCGGCCATCGGTTACGTCTATGAAAAGCATCTGGCGCTGGACACAGCACGCCGGGTGGAGCAACTGCTCCGAAAAGAAGGCCTGAAGGTCATCATGTCCCGCAGCCGCGACGTCTTCATCCCGCTGCATGACCGCTCCGCGCTGGGCAACAGCAAGGGCAACGCCATCTTCGTCAGCATTCATTACAACTACAACCGCGGTGGCAGCGGCGCCGGTGCGGAGACCTACTACCACTTTTCCTCCAGCTACATGCTCGCGGCCTACATCCAGGCCTACCTCGTGCAGCGCACGACCATGCTGAATCGCGGCGTGAAGAGCGCCGGGTTTCACGTCATCCGCGCCACCAACAAGAACCCGGCGGTGCTCGTCGAGTGCGGCTTCGTCAGCAACTCCACCGAGCGTGCACGCATGCTGACGGGCGAGTACCGGGCGAAGATCGCCGAAGGCATCGCCCAGGGCATCATTGCTTTCAGGAAGGCGAAGTGAGCGCGCCATCAAGGGCAGCGCCGCGCAACTGGCGCAGCCCTACCGGCGACGCTGGGAGGTGGAGGAATTTTTCCGCTGGCTCAAATGCCTGCTGCCCTGCCGGCACTGGCTGGCAGAAAGCGAGAACGGCGTGGCCATCCAGATCTACACAGCACTGATCTGCGCGGTGCTGCTGACGCGGCGGCTGGGCCGCAAGCCCAGCAAGCGGCTCATGGAAATGCAGGCCTTCCACCAGATGAATCATGCGAGTGATGAGGAGCTTGCACAGGCAATCCAGGAGGAGATGCGCCGTGCCGCGCTACGGCTCGCTGCTTAAAAAAACCGCAGGCCTGAGAACTGGCGCCGCACCACAAGGTGTCGCGTCAGGGCAGCGCATGCCTGCAAACCAAGCGCCATGGAGAGCCGCCCCCCACTGTGGCCATCCAAAACATAGGCCCTCTCTGCCCTATTCTCTTCCCTATCTCCTGCGCCGAAAAGTGCGGCAGCCACTCCTGGCTGCCGATTGGAATACCTAAACCAGCAACAGCGGCATGCCGCTGTCCATCCCCCACAGGATCTCAAATTCCCCACCGACTTCTGGCTGAGTGATGTTGGTCTTCAAGCTAACCCAAATTTTTTTGGTTGCCCATTCATCTGCGGCATTGCCCCAGTCCGGGTATGGATCAGCTACAAGCCAAAATCACCACCTTTCTCCAGCATTGCCAATTCGAGCGGAATCTCAGCGCTCACACGTTGAAAGCGTACCGCCTTGACCTCAATCAGTTCTCCCTTTTCGCCAAGGAAAACGCTGGTTCAGGAGAGCCTCTGAATATCAGGAGGAATACGATCAAAGGCTTTGCCCAAAAGCAGCACACATTCAAACCCCGGACACAGCGCAGACGCATGGCTGCCCTGAAATCCTTCTTTGGCTTCCTCGAGCGCGAAGAACTGATTGAGCAGAACCCCATGGCCAACATTCGGCTCAACATACGAGTCGGGCGTCCCTTGCCACGAACGGTAGGCCTCAACACCCTCAATGGGTTCTTCAGCAAAATCTATGCAACCAGAAACAGCAAGCCACCCCACAGCAAAGCCGCCTATCGGGCGTTGCGGGATGTCGCTCTATTTGAGCTGATGTTCTCTTCAGGAATGCGCGTTTCAGAGATCTCCCATTTGGAGAGAGAGTCGATTGATCTGGAGCGGGCATCCATCATGGTCAGCGGGAAAGGCAGCAAAGAGCGCGTCATTCCGATCTGTGGTGAGCAAGTGCTCATAGCACTGTCCGCATACGCGGAAGTTCATGCCAAAGAATCACGGGAAACCCGCTTCTTCTTCACCAACCGGCTTGGAAAACGGCTTTCAGAGCAATCCATCAGGTTGGCATTGGCACGGCACGTGAAATCCGCCGGACTCGAAAAAATCACCCCCCACGTCTTTCGCCACACCATCGCCACCATGCTGCTTGAGCAGGGAGTGGATTTACGATTCATCCAAAACCTTCTGGGCCACAGTTCCATCGTCACCACCACGATCTACGTCCATGTGACTCAGAAATCCCAAAGAGAGATTCTCGATCAACGCCATCCGCGCCGTTTGCTGAACAATTGAACCCCAACTCAGACAATTCCGCTCCCACGTCCGCCTCAGTGAAGGATAACACAAGATTAT
>DLGZ01000028.1 GCA_002482965.1 Verrucomicrobiaceae bacterium UBA7681
GTGGTCTGGATCTCAGTGGTGTGTGCGACCTTGTCCGCATTGGGGGTGGTGGCAGAGGTCTTGTAATCGATGATCTGACGGCGTTGGACCAAGTCGAGGATCCCAATCAACCGTGGTAAACCATGGTCGATCAGATCGGCCTCGACAGGGACTTCCACGGCGTCTGGCTTCAAATCTGCAGGAACATGGGATTCCCGCAGGTAGGTGTCGATCAAACGCCATCCAGTGGTCTTTTCGCCTTCCTCTTCACCGGGTTCCCAGAAAGGTGTGCCCTCTGAGGTGTCCGACCATGCTTCTGTGTAGGCATCATGGGCCTGTTTGAGCGTGAGCGGCTTTTGGAGCCAACGAGCCTTGTTCCATGCCTTCAAGACGGCGTGAACCGAATTGCCAACATGGAGCGAGGGTGTCTTTGGTTTATTCAGCCTGAGCACGTAGCGGAAATAGAACTTCAGCCGGCATTGCAGGAAGAGGGACAGCCGCGAAGCCGAGACCTTTTCCTGCAAACCGGTGATGATGTCCTTCTCGCTGGGCTCTTTGGGTGGAGCTTCAGCGAGTGTGTTCATGCTGCTTGGTGGTTGGTGGGTTGATGTTGTTGCCAGCGTGTTTGACGGGGTGCTGGTTTACCGGCCTTGACGAGCAGATCCTCAATCAACTGGGAGGCCTGCATTTTATTCAGCTGTTTGACGCCGATGCCGAAGAGCATCTGGGAGAGATCCTCGGCTACTTGTTTGGTGATGCTCGGGTTCTCATTGACGATGCGAAGGATGAACCCCTTCTGACCGTCCGTGCAGTTCCAGGCATCACCGACAGGTTTGGCCTGCTGGTTGCTGTGCTGACGACCATTGCCGTTGAGCTGGTAGGTCCGACCGTTCCCGTTGGATTGTGGACGGCTATTGGCTTCAGGAACAAAGCCGGGGTGTTGGATTTCCTGATCGACGCTTTGTTGCAGGAGCTGATAGAGCTTCTGAATTTCCGCTTCGACTTGGGTGATGTCGGTGAGTTCGACTTCGACGGATGCACTGAAACTGTGACTGCTGAATTGTGGCAGTCCGAGTTTTTTGCTGTAGTTGGCGCTGAGTTTGATGGCCATGGTGTTTGAGGTTCTGTGGGTGGTGGTGGGATGAAGGCACGAAAAAAGCCAGACCGTGGATGGCCTGGCTTGATGCGTGGGATTGGTGCTGCTTTGAGTTCTAAGCCGCTTTTGACAGCTCAGAACGTGGTGGGAGGGTGATGTCCGCTTCTCTGAGGGTCGTCGCTGTAACCCATCCTTCAGTGCCTTGAAGCGCCTGCCGAAGAAGATCGTCCGTGAGTTTGGTCATGGGGATCTTCAGGTGTTTGGCTTGGTGGTAGAGGACTGAGACGAGGAACCTGCTGATTTGCGGGCTGTAGTGCGTTGGTCTGGCCATGGCATTACCGTGGTTGATAACGCTGGTCGCAGATTTCGAGTGTGGCATCCTGTGAATATCGGAACGCCGCCTTCATGGAGTCAGCGCCGAATTTGAAGGCGACGATGATGACGAGGGATTGAACCGCGACGATGACGTAGAGGATGGCGAGTGCTGTTTTCATTGCTGGTGGGTGTGATGATGTTTTCAGGAAGGCGATGCTTCCCGTTCAATATGCTATACCCGCAATGAATGGATCTGATGGAGGGGGGATGCTTAACGACTTCCTTGATCACACTGGAGACCGGCCTTTCGATTGTCCTTGTCCCCGCCACCCTTTACAGAGACGCAATTGACCCATGTGTGAGACTTTCCGGGACCGAGCTTTTCCAAAGTCAGTGGCATTTTTGGAGAGAAGCTGCCATTGGCATTGCTGATGACAGGAGACAGTACGAGATGCGTCACGGGAAAGGCAGACTGGTTCGTGATCGTGATGTCGTCATTGAAGGTCCCATAGGTGACACTCCAACCAAATTTAACAGCCAAGAGGGCGTCAACCTCGCCACCACGGGCCTTTCGAAGATTTTCCAGATCTTGGGATTTTTTCGCCTCTGAGATTTTATCGAACCCCTTGGCGATTGCAGCTACAAGGTGTTCCAGCGCCTCCGCCTGCTCACCATTGATGGAAGACAGCCGAGCAAGCACGTAGTGGTAATCTGGATTTGAAGCGACGTGCTCTTTGATCTCAGTCAACACCTCACTGGCTTCATTGAGGTTCCCGGCCAAAGCCAGACTGTGACCGTAGCCCCAGCGCAATTCCCCACTTGGGTCAGAAACGTTGATGCTCAGGGCCGTTTTCCAACATGTAGCAGCGATAACAGCGGCCTTTGAGTTTTCTCCGAGCCTCTTCCCCTCCCCTTCCTGCTCAGCCGCCGCCAAAGCCATCGTACCAGCGCGCATCATGTACCGCCAACGAAAAGCGTCATAGACAGCCTCAGATGGAGCGAGGCGAGCAAGGTCGATGAACTTTGCGCACCATTCCATGTGCTTCTGCTGAGTCGTATTGTCGCCGTCGAGGTAGTCTTCCAGTCGAATGCTGTGGGACTGAAGGAACGGATTAAGCGGTTTTTGACGAATCAGATCTGCCAGCACCGGAGGAAGGTCTTTGGAGTGACGATCAATCTGTTCCTGCCCAAAGGATTTCTGGGTTCTGACAAATCCAACGGATGCTCTGTTCCACGAATGTTTTTGAGCCACGTCATCAGCAACCACCACTGCATCCGCGCGAGCCTGTTCCACTTTGGTGTAAAACCCAGCTGTCACTCGTTCAATCTGCGCTTTCCGATTCGCCTCAATCGTTTGGCCTTCGTACCATGCGCCAACAACTCCAGTCAAGGCACCGAGCACCAACGTTGAACCGTCTCCAGTGTCTAGCATTTGCATCGCCCCATATCCCAAGAGTGCGCTTTTTGCTCCGGTCTCTAAAACCATTTTTCCTCTCTCCCCTTTGGCGGCAACATCCATAACACCAAGATCTCGGAGCATTCCTTCATACGCATCAGCCACTTCGACGACCCTTTGAAACCCTCCCAAGATGCCATTGTTTTCCACAGGATGGTGCTGCAGGTGGGCCATAATTGACTGGGCGTAATTTTTTATCTCCACAATCGCTGGCGCTGCCCTCTCCGGCGCTTGATGAGAGAAAAAGAGAATACTGTCCAGTTGATGCTCTAGGACGAACAGAAGGAACCGCTCCTCGTTCACCTCCTTCTTCGGTGAGACGTCGACCAATGCAATTTGAGCTGCTTTCGGGGAAACCAAGCCTGAAATTCCTGAGACCATCCATAGACCCAAGAGACATAGAAGGGTTATGACCACCTTCGAGCGCTTCCATAACGGTAGCTTTTGTGACGTTGCCGCAGGCTGTCGCGTGTTCTGACACTTCGGACAGGCACTCGAACCCTCAGGAATGATCGCGTTGCAGATTTGGCAGTTCATGGCGGGAGGCTTAAAAACTCGCCACCAAGAAGGCGGAGTTTGATAAACCCCGCCGTGGTGACCGGAGAGTTAAGAAGCCGCGCGAACACGACCGCGACGGCCTTTAGCCGCGAGGCCTGGACATAACCGCCGCCTCCCGGCCATTTTCATGGTCTGGAAGCGACATGTTTCCGGCACATGTCCGCCGGTTCGTGCGAGGTTCTTAAGCCCCGGTTCAGGTCTCCCTGAACTGTCCAGAGGCTAGAGGGTCGGTTGAATCAGTAAAGGGAAATCTCTGATCCTTTGGGCATGAAGCACTGTTTTTGAAACTGGTCGGAGGTATGCAAACTGTACATGCACCTCCGCTGATGCCTTGATTCCACAAGCTTTCTAACCTCATAGGAATCCGATGCATTTTGTCACTCTCCGAAGCGAGTGAAGCAGCGGAGACACCATCATTTGTTCATTGTACCAGATGCCATCGTTCCTGACGATCCAAATAAGCGCGTGGCAGTCCAGAAGGATCTTGTGTGGCTTCAAAAACGCGCGATGTCGGCTTGTAGGCGGGGCGGTTGAACCACGACAAGTTCATCCTCATAGTGGGCATGTTCATCACATCGCGGCTGTTGCCCGCTGAGTAGGCGCTCACCTGCAAGCCGATGGGGAACACGAGCTTGCGCTTATCGCGTGCGGTATCCGCCTCCCCCGCTGCACCGTCACCGAGACCACATCACACACCACCCAGTTTGGCCCGGCTCAGACGCAGGGCGTTGGTGATGACTGACACTGAGCTCAAACTCATCGCTGCGCCTGCGACGATGGGACTGAGAAGCACCCCAAAAAACGGATACAACAATCCGGCGGCGAGCGGGATGCCGAGGGCATTATAGAGGAAGGCGAAGACGAGATTCTGGCGGATGTTTCTCAGAGTGGCACGGCTCAAGTAAATGGCCTTGGCGATGGCGCGGAGATCGCCCTTCACCAGGGTGACACCGGCGCTCTGCATGGCGACATCGGTACCGGTGCCCATGGCGATGCCGACATCGGCGGCAGCGAGAGCCGGTGCATCGTTGATGCCATCACCGGCCATCGCGACGACTTCTCCCTGATCGCGCAACCGCTTCACTTCGGCGATCTTGTCGGCAGGAGTGACTCCGGCCTTGAAGCTGTCGAGGCCGAGCGTCTTTGCGACTGCGCCGGCGGTGCGGGCGTGGTCGCCGGTGAGCATGATGACCTTCACTCCCAGCGCGTGCAGGCTTTGCAGTGCCTCGGGGGTGGTGGTCTTGATCGGATCGGAAACTGTCAGCAACCCGCCGATTTTTCCATCGAGCGCCAAGAAAAGAGCGGTTTCGCCGAGTTCCTGGCGCTTCGCTGCCTCCGCTTCCATCGCTTCGAGATCTGGGATGCCCTTCTCTCGCAAGAACGCGGCTTTGCCAATGAGCATGGCGCGACCATCAACCCGGCCGGCCACACCACCGCCGGTGCTGGACTCAAATCCTTCAACCGTCAGCAATTTCAGCCTGGCGTCTTGCGCGGCTTTCACCACCGCAGAGGCTAGCGGATGCTCGCTGGATTGCTCCAGAGACGCCGCGAGTTGCAGCAATATGTCAGGCGATTCAGCGCCCGCTGGAATGGCCTGCGAAAAGCGCGGCCTACCTTCTGTCAGCGTGCCCGTTTTATCCACCAGCAGCGTCGTGACTTTCTCCAGCCTCTCCAAGGCGGCGGCGTCCTTCACCAGCACCCCTTCACGCGCCCCGCGTCCAACCCCGACCATGATGGACATCGGCGTGGCGAGTCCCAGTGCACACGGACAGGCGATGATGAGCACGGCCACGGCATTGACGACGGCAAACGCGAGGCGTGGCTCGGGGCCGAACCACCACCAGAGGCCGAATGTGACAAGAGCAATCACCAGCACTGCAGGCACGAAGACTGACGCGACCTTGTCGGCCAGTCCTTGGATCGGCGCCCGGCTGCGCTGGGCATTGGCCACCATGTCCACGATCTGCGCCAGCAATGTCTCGCTGCCTACGCGCTCCGCCTTCATCACAAAGCCGCCGGTGGTGTTCAGCGTGCCCCCGGAGACGCTGTCGCCAACAGCCTTGTCAACCGGCAAGGGCTCGCCGGTCAGCATGGATTCATCCACGGACGACGCACCTTCGGCGACTGTGCCATCCACTGGTATTTTATCGCCCGGACGCACGCGCAGGCGATCACCGGCCGCCACGGCATCGAGCGGGATTTCTTCATCGCCGACATCCGTGATACGAAATGCGGTAGGTGGTGCCAGGTCGAGCAAGGCACGGATAGCACTGCCAGTGCGGCTGCGGGCGCGTGCCTCCAGCCACTGGCCCACGATGACGAGCACGATGATGACCGCCGCCGCCTCAAAATAGAGAGCCACGCCGCCCTGCATCCGCATGGAGGCCGGAAACAGCGAGGGGAAAAGAAAAGCCACCACGCTGTAAGCGTAGGCCGCACCCACCCCGATGCTGATGAGTGTCCACATGTTCCAGTGACCGGTGCGCAGCGAATTCCAGCCCCGGCGGAAATACGGTGCCCCAGCCCACAGCACCACAGGCGTGCTCAGCACAGCCTGAATCCAGCGCGAGACCGGGCCATTGATCCAATGACTGTGTCCAAGACCGGGCCAGAGATGCGCCATCGCCAGAATGAAGACGGGCAGAGTCAGGAGGCCCGCAAACCAGAGCCTCTTGCGCAGATCGCGCTCCTCACTGCCCTCATCGTCTTCGTCCTGCGCAGGTGTCATCGGCTCCAGGGCCATGCCACATTTCGGGCAGTCGCCAGGATGATCCTGCACCACTTCAGGATGCATCGGACAGGTGTAGAGCGTCTTCGACGAAGGCTTCCACGCCGGATTGCGCTCCAAGGCCATGCCACACTTGGGACAATCGCCTGGTTTGTCAGACTCAACGCCCGGGCACATCGGGCAGAAGTATCTGGCCATGGCTGGCGGCTTCACGGCTTCATGCGCGTTGTGCTCGTGCTGACAGCAGCTTGGTTTCGCGGGTTGAGGGGCCGTGTGGCAGCAGGAGGCCTGAGCCTGAGGTTCGTGTGTGTGGGAGTGAGAGTGTGTCTTCATGAAGTGAATGGGTGATGATTTGAGGTGGAGCCGGACTGGCCCTTCATCCTGTGCCCACGCACGAGGTGTAAACTTGTTACGTGCTGGTTTGCCGCTTGTCTGTGTGTATCTTGGATTCCACTCCCCGCCCCATGTCCACCGCTCCACTCCTCCAGCATCTCGATGCCTTCGTCGGCTTTGCCCGGTCGCGCACCGGCGATCCCGAACTCGCCGCTGATCTCGTGCAGGAGTGCCTCATGAAGGCTCTGAAGGCAGACAACGTGCCCGAGGATGCCGAAGGTGTGGTCACCTGGTTCTACCGCGTGCTGCGCCATGCCATCATTGATGCGCATCGTCGCAAAACCACGCGGGATGTGGCCTTGGAAAAGCTCGTGCATGAGCTGCCGGAGACATTGGAGCCTGAAGATGAAAAGGTGCTCTGCCAATGTGTGATGAGGCTCCTGCCAGGACTGCCGGAGGCCGATGCCGAACTGCTGCGCCGCATTGACCTCGGCGGTGAATCCGCCACCAAGATCGCGAACGCGACGAATCAACGTGTGAACACGCTCAACGTGCGGCTGCTGCGCGCCCGCCAAAAATTGCGCGAACAGGTGGAGCGCGTGTGCCGCGCCTGCGCCACGCACGGCTGCCTGGACTGTGACTGCGCGTGAGGTGAGATTTCCAACGCTCACCCTTTTTCATCGCCATCTGCCGAGGCTTTGGAGGAAGACGGGCGCTAGAATGCTGGAACACTGCGACGAGATTAAGGATCAGTTGGAGGCTTCAGTCGAAAAGGTGAGCGCCGATGTCTGGTTCAGAGTGTGGATCATTTGTTTTTGGTTCATCCCTTCACGTTATTGAGGAGGGCATCATTTGTATTGTCGGCCTCAGTCATGTGGGTTCGAGTTTTGAGGGAAGGATTAGACTGAGCACGTTTCCACTTCCATTCCTCAATGGCGCAGAAAAGGCAGGGGACGATGAACATGGTGACGACGCTCACCGCCATGCCCCCGAGGGAGGGCAGGGCGATGGGCTGCATGATGTCGGCGCCGCGACCCGTCGCCCAAAAGACGGGCATGAGGCCGAAGACGGTGGTGGCGATGGTCATGAGGTTGGCACGAATGCGTTTCAGCCCGGCCTGGACCACAGATTCGCGAATGTCGGCGACGCTTTGCATCTCCTTGCTGTCGAATATGTCCTCCAGATAGGTGGAGAGCACGACGCTGTCGTCATCCACCACGCCGAGCAGCACGAGAAAGCCCACCCACACGGCCACGGAGAGGTTCGCGTCCCACAGCGGCAGCAGCAGGAAACCTGCGGCCAGCGAGACGATGACATCGATGAAAATGACCGGAGCGATCCACTTCCGCCGGAAGCCGAGGTAGAGCGACACGAACATGATGGCGATGCAGATGGGGACAAGGATCTGCATGCGCTTGGTGGCGCGCACCTGGTTCTCAAACTGGCCGCTCCATTCCCAGTAATAACCGGCGGGGAGCTTGAGGCGTCCGTCCTTCAAGGCGGACTGCAACAGCCGCTCGGCATCCTCAACGACGCTGACTTCATCGCGGTCGCGCGTGTTCATGGTGACGTAACCGACGAGCAGGCCGCGCTCGCCTTTGATCTCCTGAGGGCCGAGCACGCTTTTGATGGTGACGACCTGGGCGAGCGGGATCTGCGCACCGCTGCTGGTGGGGACGAGGATTTTTTCCAGTTCGGGGATGTCCTCGCGGAACTCGCGCAGATAGCGCACGCGGATGGGATAGCGCTCGCGGCCCTCGACGGACTCCATGAGATTCATGCCGCCGATGGCGACCTCGATCACGTCCTGCACGTCGCGAATGTTGACGCCATAACGGGCGATGCGGTCGCGGTCGATGTGGAATTCGAGATAAGGCTTCCCGACGATGCGGTCGGCCACGATGTCGGTAGCACCGGGAACTTCCTTGAGCAGAGACTCGATTTGCAGACCGAGGCGCTCGATCTCGCCGAGGTCGCCGCCGTAGATCTTCACGCCCATCATGGCGCGGAAGCCGGTCTGGAGCATGATCAGTCGCGTTTGGATCGGTTGAAGGAAAGTCGGCAGCACGCCGGGGATGGCGGTCTTTTCCTGCAACTCGGTGAGGATCTCGTTTTTCGTGATCTGACGATGCTCCGGCGCGATCCACGCCAGCGGTGCCTTGAGCCAGCCGGGCCAGTTTGAAAACCAGCGCTGCACCGGAATTTGCCGCCATTCGTCTTCGGGTTTCAAAATGATGATGCTCTCCATCATGCCGATGGGCGCGGGGTCGAGCGCGGTCTCAGCACGACCGAGCTTGCCGACGACGCTTTCCACTTCGGGCACGGTGGCGATGGCCATGTCCTGCTTCGCATTCACCTCGATGGCGGGGCCGAGTCCGCCCTGCGGCAGCAGCGAGGGCATGTAGAGGAACGATCCTTCATCCAGCGGCGGCATGAACTCGCGCCCTATGCCGGGCACGATGCGAGTTTCCGAAACGACAGCGAGCCCGCCCTTGGTTTCGTTGTGCGCATCGGTTTCGCTTTGTTTGCGCCAGAGCATGCGGCGGGTGGGCGGTTCGTCGCCGTGGCGGATTTTTTGCCAGCGCAGCTCGCCCAATTGCACGCGCGGCTCGTCCGCGCCGAGGTTGGCGATCCACTCGACGGGTTTCAAGGTCACGCCGATGCCGAGCCAGATGCTCATGCCGACGAAGAAGATCACCGCCGGGGCGATCATGAAGGTCTTCTTGTTGTCGAGCACCCAGCGCAACGCCGGCACATAGACGCGTGAGATTCTGCGAGAGACTGGATTTTCCTCCATCGGCAGGAAGCGCTCGCGAGTCATGCGCACCACGGCCAGCACGACGATGACGCCGACGACGATGGACATCGGCCAGCCGCTGTAATGCGAACCCGCAAGCGCCCACATGAAAATCGTGTGCGTGGCGAACACGGAGGCTATGCCCATGCTGAGGGCGATCTTCCACACGGTGCGGCGCGACCACTTCACCGGCTGGAACAAGTAGTAGCAGATGAGCGGCACGACGGTGAGCGCGAGGATGACGCTGGCGCCGATGGCGAAGGTCTTGGTGAAGGCGAGCGGACGGAACAGCTTGCCCTCCTGGCCGAGGAGAAAGAACACCGGGATGAAGGAGACAATGGTGTTCGAGACAGCGGTGACAATCGCGCCGCCGACCTCCGTCGCGCCGTCATAGACCTTCTGGAAGTGGCTCTTCTTCGGATCACCCGTGGCGATGTGCCGGTAGATGTTCTCCGTCATGATGATGCCCATGTCCGCCACATCCCCGATGGCGATGGCGAGACCGGCGAGCGACATGATGTTCGAGTCCACACCGAAGGCGAACATGAGGATGAAGCAGAGACAGACTGACAACGGCAGCGTAACGAGCACCGCCGCCGTGCTACGCAGATGCAGCAGGAAAATGAGAATGACGATACCGGCCATCAGCGCCTCCTCGCTGAGCGCGCTTTTGAGCGTGTCGATAGTCTCATTGACGATGTCCGTGCGGTCGTAGAACGGCACGACGCGCACCTTTGAGATGCGGCCGTCAGCAAGCGTCTTCTGCGGCAGGCCGGCTTCAAGCTGCTTGATCTGCGCTTTGACCTTTTCGACGACGTGCTGCGGGTTTTCGCCGTAGCGCATGAGCACCACGCCGCCCACGGCCTCGACACCGCCTTTGTCGAGAGCACCGCGCCGGAAATCCGGCCCGAGCGTCACAGTGGCGACGTGTTTCAACTGGATCGGCGTGCCTTGTTCCTGGCGGATGACAACCTTCTCCAAATCCTCCGTCGATTTGATGAAGCCGACGCCACGGATGAAGAACTCCAGGCCGTTTTTCTCCAGCACCTTCGCGCCGACATCGATGTTGGCCTTCCGCACGGCCTCATACACGTCGAACAACGTCACACGTTGCGCGCGGAGTTTGTCAGGATGCACGTCGATCTGATACTGCTTCACGAAACCGCCGATGCTCGCCACTTCGCTGACGCCTTCGACGGCATTGAGCTGATAACGCAGATACCAGTCCTGGATGCTGCGCAGTTCGGCGAGATCGAAGCCCTCGCCCTCGACGGTGTACCAAAAGACCTGGCCGAGCGCCGTGGCATCGGGACCCAGCACGGGGACCACTTCTTTCGGCAGCCGCTGCTGCGCCACGTTCATGCGCTCCAGCACTCTTGAGCGCGCCCAGTAGTAGTCCACGTCGTCTTTGAAAATGACGAAGACCATCGAGAATCCGAAGCCCGACATGCTGCGGATGGTCTTCACGCCAGGCGTGCCGGTGAGGCTCGTGGTGAGCGGATACGTGACTTGATTGTCCACGTCCTGCGGCGAACGGCCCGGCCAGTCGGCAAAGACGATGACCTGCTTCTCACCGATGTCGGGGATGGCATCCACCGGCATGTTTTGCACCGCGTAGTAGCCGCCGCCGACCAGGGCGAGCATGAAAAGAACGACGAGGAACGCGTTCTTCAGACACCAGCGGATCAGGCCGTCGATCATGGCTTTGGCTTGGGTTCGGTGAGCTTCGGAGCTGCGTGACCTTCATGGCCTGCGGCTGCGGCAGGTGCGACGGCAGGCTTGGGCGTGGCGTGTCCTTCATGGCCTGTGGCTGCGACAGGTGCGGCAGGTGCGGCAGGTGCGGCAGCGGGTTTCGGCCCGGTGGCACCACCATGCTGCTGATGACCTGCGGCGGGAGCCTGGCCTTCCGCGTAAAACAAGCTGGGCAGTCCCTGAATTTGAAACTGGCTGTCGAGCAGGAAATTGCCGCGCACCGCCACCTTCTCGCCTTCCTTCAGACCGGCGAGCACGGAGTAATACTCACCGGCGCGTGGGCCGAGCTTCACCTCCATCGGCATGAACTCACCTTGAGAATGCTCCACATACACGAGCTTGCGCACACCGCTGTCCAGCACGGCGGCGATGGGCACGGCCAGCACGCTGAGATCGGCATCCGTGGGTTTGGTTTTGCCACCCGGGATCACGGTCAGCGCCATGCCACAGCGTGGACACGCGCCCGCCTGCGCTTGGAGCACCTGCGGATGCATCGGGCAGGTGAACTGGCCGCCGAGACCGGTGGGCGCGGCTTTGCCATCCGCCAGCACCGGCACACGAATCGTCGCGCTGACAAACATGCCAGGCTTCAGCTTTTGATCGGTGTTGGCGATGTTCACGAGCACCTTCACCGTGCGGCTTTCTTCCGTGAGCACGGGATTGATAAACCAGATGCGCCCGGTGAACGATTCGCTGGGATAAGCCTCCGCCTGGATCGTCACGGCCTGCCCCTGCTGCACCCAGCCCAGCTCGGACTCATAGATGTCGAGATAGACCCAGAGGGACTCCAGATTCGCCAGCTTGTAGAGCATCTCGCCGCTTTTCACCATGGCCTGCTGCACGGCCATGCGCTCGGTGACGGTGCCGTTGATCGGGGAGAACAAAGTGACGCGTTCGCTGACCTTGCGCTTCTGCACCAGATCGTCCACCTGCTCCTGCGTCAGGCCCCAGCGCAGCAGTTTCAGCTTCGATGCCTCAATCAAGGCGTTGTTGGCCGGACCTTCGAGGCCGACGAGCAGTTCCTTCTGCGCGAGGACGAGGTCAGGGCTGTAGATTTCCACCAGATGGTCGCCCTTCTTCACCTGCACTCCAGTGAAGTCCACGTAGAGCTTTTCGATGTAGCCCTCGACGCGGCTGTTGATCACGGCGAGCGCGGACTCGTTGTATTGCACCTTGCCGACCGCGCGAATTTCATGCGTGATCTGGCGGCGCTCCACAGGCACGGTTTCCACGCTGGCCATGGCGCGGGCGTGTTCGGAAAGCGTGAGCATGGCCTCCGGCTCCTGGGCTGCCTGACCTTCTTTCTTCGGCGTTGCTGTCGTGGCTTTGGTGAGGATCAGCGGCATCTCGCAGATGGGGCACTTGCCGGACTTTGGCAGCCGCACCTGCGGATGCATGGAGCAGGTCCA
Organism: Verrucomicrobiaceae bacterium UBA7681; assembly: GCA_002482965.1. Classification (GTDB taxonomy): domain Bacteria; phylum Verrucomicrobiota; class Verrucomicrobiia; order Verrucomicrobiales; family Verrucomicrobiaceae; genus Prosthecobacter. The sequence goes on from DLGZ01000028.1 coordinate 12,424, forward strand.
GACCTGACCGGCGGGAGCAGGCGATCCGTCATCATCGCAACTCAAACTGACAAACACGAGAGCCGCCGCGATGCTGGCGAGCAGGATGCGATGGATGGATGAAGCGGACATGATGTTACCTCCTGGATGGTTCGAGAAAAGGAGCGCCGGACGGTGGCACGCCCATGACTTGCAGTGACAGATCGGCCAGCGCCAGCTCGCGCTTGATGCGTGCCTCGACCTCGGCCAGGCGGAACTCCAGCAGCGTGCGCTGGGCATCGATCAGGTTGATGAAATCCGTCCCGCCAGTGGAATAACCCGAGCGCGCAACGTCGAGCGACTGCTTCGCCTTCGGCAGGAGGCTGTTTTGCAGCAGTGCCAGCAGCCGGGTGCTTTCGCGATACTGGTAGCTCTTCATCGCCACCTCCACGGTCAGCGTGAGACGTTCATTGGAGAGACGGGCTTTCGATGCGCCTTCCAGATGGCGAGCGCCTGCGATCTCCGCCGCGATCTTGTCGCGCCAGATGGGCAGCGTCATGCCGCCCAAGGGACGCACCATGAGGGGAGACGCCTTGACATCGGCCATCACTCCCAGCGCGAAATCAGGGATGCGTGTGCGCTGCGCCTGCGTGATGGCGGCCTCCGCACGTCGCACATCGGCCTCCATGGCCTTCAGGCGCGGATTTCGCGCCAGCGCCGTTGCGAGAATCCGGTCGCCACTGGTGGAAAGCGGTGACGATTGCAGCGCGCGTGGCAGCGGCGGGGTCGAATCGCCAGCGCCGAGTCCGAGCGCGGCCTTGAACTGGGTCACAAACCATTGACGTGAGTCGCGTAGATTGGCCAGTTCAGTTTGTAGCCGCTCCTTTTCGATCTGGGTGCGCAGCAGATCCTGCAACGTGCCCTTGCCCACCTCTGTGCGCGACTGCGCGAGCTTTTCGAGGTCTTGCAGCAGTGTCACCATCTCCTGGTTCACGCGAATGCGCTCATCCACCAGCCGCAGCTCATACCACGCCTTCTTAAAACCATAGGCCACCTGGAGCACCGCCGTTTCAAACTGAAAATACTTCATTCCGCTCTCCGCAGTGGCCGCGTTTGCCGCTGCGCGGAGTTTTCCTGGCCCTGGAAAGTCCATCATCAGCCCCGGCATCAGCGTCATGATGACCTTCGAGGCGGACATCACGAAGGTCATCATGACGCTGATGC
>DLGZ01000038.1:0-63621 GCA_002482965.1 Verrucomicrobiaceae bacterium UBA7681
CAATGGACGCCGAGGACCTGGAGGGTTTCGCAGCAGTTGGTGCTGCCGCGCTGGCAGGCGTGGCAGGTGCCGCAGTTGAGGTAGGGCTCGACGGAGCAGCGGTCGCCGGGCTGGAGATGGGTGACGCCTTCACCGATGGCGAGGACTTCGACGCCGAGCTCATGGCCGAGGATGCGGGGGAACTCGATGAAGGGCATTTTGCCGAGGTAGCCGCTGAAGTCGGTGCCGCAGATGCCGATGGCACGGATGGCGACGAGGGCCTCGTTTGGACCGGGCTGGGAGGCTTCGGGGATCGTGGTCCAGGTGAAGGTTTTGGCGGCGGTGAGAGTGAGGGAGAGCATGAGAGGGGGAATGACGAATACGGAGAGGGGAATGGTGGGAGGGCTGAGGATCACATCGGTACGGACACACAGCGAATCCCCTCACCCCGTCCCTCTCCCCGAAGAGAATATTTTTTGTCGTCGTGCGTCAGGGGCGGGGAGAGGGTGAGCCGCTTTTGGCTGCCTTGGATTCATCGGACATAAAAACCATTTAAATGTTCTAGTGGGCTTTGTAGAGGCCGTTTTCCACTGTGATTGGCGGGACGCGGTGAGCTTTCTCAAAAAGCTCGTACGCTGGGAGCAGGCCCTGCCAGAATTCGAGGTGCGTTGGGTCTGCGGTGCTGAGGCGTTCCGGGGTCATGCGGAAGGGGAAGCTGTGGACGGGGACGCTGGGGGTGTGATTGAGGGCGGCTTCGACGATGAGGTAGATTTCTTCGATGAGGGGATCGGTCATGGCGAAGCAGCCGACGCTGCAGAGGTCGCCGTGGATCATGATGAGGCTGCCGGTGCGCTGCTGGGCGAGGTCGTAGGCGTTGGGGTAGCCGATGTTGAAGGCGAGATGGTAGCTGCTGGCGGGATTGAGCTGCTTTGCTGTGACGCTGTAAAAGCCTTCGGGGGCCTGCATGTCGCCTTCGCGGGTTTTGGGGCCGAGGGTGCCGGAGAAGCAGGCGATGGGGTAGGTGCGGAAGAGGGTCCAGTCCGAGGTGGCCTGCTGTAGCCAGAGTTCAAGTTCGTGGCTTTCTTTGAAGATGCGGATGTAGGCGGGCTGGCCGAGCTGGCACTGTTTGGCGGCGAGTTCGTCTTGCAGTTTGGGCAGGAGGCGTGCGCGCACATTGGCGAGGCGATCCGGGGGCTGCATGCTGCGCCATTCGTCCGGTGCAGGTGGCGCTGGGTAGGGCAGAGGATGGGATTCGCGCGTGAGTATTTGCATGGCGTAGTTGAGCCAGGAATGAAGGGCAGTCAGCGAATTGGCACGTACGGCGAGGATGCAGGCGGCGATGAGGGCGGCTGCAAGCAGGAGGGTGCGCATTTTCATGGCGCGGGCGGGATCAGGTGGCGGGCGGAGGTGCGGGCTTCTTGCCGCGCACGATGTTCATCGCGCCGTTGAGTTCGCCACCGGGTTCGATGGAAACGGAGCGTGCCGTGACGTCGCCATTGATGGAGCCGTTGCTGTTGATGAGCACAGGGCCTGAGCTGTAAATGGTGCCGGTGAGGCGGGCCTGAATGTCCACTTCGGTGGCATGGACGGAATTGAGGAAGGCGACGTCGGCACCTTTCTCGACGACGAAACGCTGGCAGTGGATTTCTCCGATGATGCTGCCGGTGGTGCGGAAGGAGGCATCGCCTGAGCAGGTGACATTGGCCTCGATGACGCCGTGGCATTCGAGATCGCGGCACTGGACGCTGGTGGCGGAGAGGCGTCCGCGTTTGCGGATGAGGACATTGCCACGTGTCTTGATGGGCTGCGTGGAGGTCATGTTGATCTCGACATCTTCCAAGGAGATGTAGGAACCGCAGGCTGGGCAGTTGGCGGACTTGGCGGAGCGCCCGGTTTTGAATTTGTGGCCGCAGTCAAAGCACTCGGCGTCTTTGAAATACCCGTTTCGGTACATGCCCTGCTCCTTCATCTTTTGCAGAGAGGTGGCGGTATGCGGGGCGGGAGCGGGTGTGGGGGGCGGAGAATTGGACTGTGCGCGGCGCGTACCCGGGGTCACAGGCTGAGCAGCGGCTGGGGCGGCTGTGACAGGGGGAGGGTCCGCTGTGACTGGCACCGTTGCGGCAGCTAAAGGGGCTGCTGCTTCTACGGGAGGTGCGGGGGGCGGGGAGTCAGCGGCGGGTGCTGGCAGATTTTGGCTTTGCAGGAAGGCGCCGAAACCGTCGGCTGCTGTGGGTGCGGGCTCGGAAGTGGCCTGTTCAGCAGGCTGAGATGCGGCCGGCTTGGCGGCTGGCGCTGGCTTTGCTGCGGGAGGGCTTGCGGCGTCTGGCTCAGTGGCCCAGGCGTCCGTCATGCCAGCGCCGGAGCGTGTGACCTCGGAGGCGATGACGCGGCGTTTTTCCACGGTGAGGTGGACCCCGCATTTTTTACAAAAAGTGGAAACAACGAGGCGCGGCTCATACTGAGCCGCGCCACAAGAAGGGCACACCACTTCGATTTGATTCTTAGGTGGCGTGGGAAGGATGCTGGTCTTCGTGGTGAAGAACCGTCCGAACACTCAGGTAGAAGTTAAGATTGTTTTGGAGCGCCGCCGAAAGCAGGCTTGGTTTCAGCCTTTTTGCCGACTTGGGACTGACCCATGAAGGTGGCGCCTTCTTCGATGGCGAGGGTGCCGGCAGCGATGTCACCGACGAGGATGGCGTTGCTCTTCAGTTCGCAACGCTCAGCGACGGTGATGTTGCCTTCGACCTTGCCGAAAATGATGACGGAACGGGTTTTGACTTCGCCTTTGATGAGGGCGTTTTCACCCACGGTGAGGCTGCCGTCGGAAACCACTTCGCCTTCGATTTTGCCGTCGATGATGAGGTCGTGAGAAAACTTGATGGAGCCTTTGATTTCGACGTCGTTGGCGAGAACGTTTTTACTGGTGGTCATGGAGGGAGCTTGATGTGAGCGTTGGGGTTGTGCAGCGGGAGAGGATGCGGTGGAGAGAATGGGTGCACGTTCGACTGCGGGAGCCGGTGCGGATGCCTCAGAACGCCTGTCTTCCTTTTGCCCTTCGGGTTGTCCAATGATTTGCCTTAGCATGAGGTTTAAAATATAGCTGGTTATTAAGTTGAGTGTCAATCTTTGGCTTGCTTATTTTTTGTCAGTTAGCTGTAACAGGTTTATTGCGGGGAGAGGTTGCAGTGGGGGCATTTTGGGGCTGTATCGAGTCATGATGGAATCTGTGTTCATCACAGCCGTGGAGACGGCCTGTGTTCTTGGTTTGCGGATGGAGGACTGCCTTACTGCGCTGCGTGAGCGGCGTGGGGGGCTGGCCCTTTCTGACGACATGCCGGGGATGGACTTTGCCGGGCTGCCGGTGGGGGCGCTGCCGTCACGCGGACTGGTGAAAGGTCGGCGCTACGGGGCAGCCAGCAATGCAGCGGTGCAAGCAGCGACCGCAGCCGTGAGGCGTGCGGGGTGGGCTGCGGAGGAGATCCGCGAGTCCTGGCTGTATGGGGCCAGCAGTCGTGGCAATGCAGGGGAAATACTGGGGGTGAATGCATGGCGAAGACCACTACGCAAGTTCAGTGCCAGCAACACGATGCACTGTGAAATACCTGCGGCGGTCAGCATTGAGCTGGGGATTCGCGGGCCGTGGCAGATGGTTTCCAATGGATGCTCCTCCGGTCTGGATGCTCTGGGAATGGCCTGGATGGCGGTGGGCAGCGGGCTGGCACCGAGGGCGGTGGTGGTGGCGGTGGATCTGCCGCTGATCGCGGCCTTGCTGCAGGATTTTCGAGAAACAGGGCTGCTTTCGAGCAATGGGGTCAATGATCCGTTTGCGGTGGGGCAGGGACATGCGACGAGCGGATTTTTTCCAGGAGAGGCGGCGGTGGCGGTGACGCTGGAGCGTGACGGCACCGGGCGGCCGAAGCTGTGCCGGGTGGAGCATTACTGCGCGAACAGCGACGCCTACGATACGCTGATGATTCCGGAGGACGGAGGGGGCATCGAAGACTGCGTGCGTGCTGCGGTGCAGGCAGGGGATGCTGGCAAAGTGGTGGCTGTTTGCCCGCACGCGACGGGGACGCTGAACCACGCGCGTGTGGAGCCGCCAGCGCTGCTGCGAGCGCTGGATGGCAGAAGGGTGCCGCTGCTGCCGCTGAAACCGCAGACGGGGCACACGCTGGGCGCGAGCGGGCTGCTGGACGTGGCGCTGCTGGCTGCGTGCATGGGAGAGGGCTGGCTGCCTGCGGTGCTGCCGGGACTGACGCCGCCGGCCTGTGGACTGCCTTTGAATGAAGCGCCGCTGAAGGTGGCGGCGGGGGATCGGGTGGTCAAACTGGCGTCCGGCATGGGCGGGCACAATGCGGCGGTGTCTTTGGGGGTGGTTTGATTCGTGCTTGGCACCGGCGGTGGATTCGCGAAAGTCACCCACTGCATGACCCGACTGCCGCTTTCGATTTCCATCATCTCACTCAACGAGGAAGACAACCTGCGCCGCTGCCTTGCCAGCGTGGGGGATCTGGCGCAGGAGATCGTGATCGTGGATGCGGGATCGAAGGACCGTACGGCGGAGATCGCGGCGGAGTTTGGCGCGAAGTTTGTGCATCAGGACTGGCTGGGCTACACGGCGCAGAAGAATCACTGTCTGGCTCTGTGCGCGCAGCCATGGGTGCTGGCGCTGGACTGCGATGAGGAGCTGACGCCTGCGCTGCGTGAGTCGATCCAGGGCTTTTTTGCGAATGGGGATGACCAGCGTTTTGACGGCGCGTGGATGTCGCGGCTGGTGTGGTTCATGGGCCGGTGGATTCATCATGGGGACTGGTATCCTGACCGCAAGGTGCGGCTGTTTCGGCGTGAGAAAAGCCAGTGGGCTGCTGATGGTGGCGGGCAGGTGCATGAGCGGCTGGATGTGGACGGCCCATGCACGACGCTGGGAGGTGATTTGCTGCATTACTCGTTCAAGAACATCCAGCACTACCTGGTGAAGCATGTGCAGTACTCGACGGTGTTTTTGCAGACGCAGCAGAGCAAGGGAAAGCGGTGGTCGCTGCTGCATACGCTGTTTCGTCCGTGGTGGCGGTTCACGCGTGCTTACGTGCTGAAGCTTGGGTTTTTGGATGGCTTTCCTGGTTTTTGGATCGCAGGAGCGACGGCGTTTTTCACGTTTGACCGCTACAGCCGGATGTATGAAAACGAAGCGGAGGCGGGGAAGAAGTAAAGGGATGAAGCTGGCGCTGATCCATCCGCAAATCATTCGGGGTTCCGGTGTGGAGAACTTCCTCATCGAATTTGCCAAACGTCTGACGAGGGCCGGGCATGAGATCACTTACATCACCTCGTTGACGACGCCGGAGATCGGAGCTGCGCTGCCCGGAAGATGGGAACTGCTGCCACGTCTGCGTGGGTCGGCGACGACGCGCATGTGGCATTTCAACCGTCTGGCTCCGCGCGCTGCAATGACGGCGGGGGTGGATCTGAGCATCGGCTTTGGCCGTACCTGCGTGCAGGACATTCACCGCAATGGCACGGGCTGCCACCGGCTCTATGGCAATCTGCTGCCGCTGTGGCAGCGCTACAGTGTGAAGCATCTCTACGAGCTGTATCTGGAACGCCGGCTTTGCGAGGGGCGAGAGACGCCGAAGTTTGTCACCAGTTCCGCACGCGTGGCGGCGCAGTTGCAGGGGGTCTATGGGACTCATGGCGAACGCTTCCGCATCCTAACGCCACCCGTCGAAACCCAGCTCTTTCGACCGGCTGAGAACCGTGCCAACACCCGCGAAATTTATTGCCGCAAACTGCAAACCGATGCGGCGAAGCCTGTGCTGATGTTTGTGTCGGTGAGCCATCGCCGTCGTGGTCTTGAGCCTTTGCTGGAGGCGATGGCGCAAATTGACGCCACGCTGTGGATCGTGGGCAAGAATTTGAGCCCGGCGCTGAATGACAGGATCAAGCGCCTCGGCATCGGCGCACGCATCCGTGTGGTGCCGGTGACGAGCCACCTTGTGGAGCTGTATCAGTCGGCCGACTGGTTTGTGCATCCCACGCAGTATGACGCCTTTTCCAACACGGTGCTGCAAAGCATGGCGTGTGGACTGCCCGGCCTCGTATCTGTGATGGACGGTGCTGTGGATCACGTGCGTAATGGTGAGAACGGACTGATGCTTTACCACCCGCAGCAGCCGCGGGAACTCGCGGCGCGCATTCAGGAGGCGCTGGCTTTTGATGCTGCTGCGTGGCAGGAGCTTTCTGATGCCGCGCGTGAGACGGTGCTGTCCCTGACTTGGGAACGGCATCTGGAAGAGTGGGCCGGGGTGATGGGGGAGTGATGCTTTCGGGCGGGCGTGAGGTGAACGGCCTGCGGGAAATCAGAGGCTGCTGTGTCCGAGTGTTTTCTGGTAGGCGTGAGCTGAACCGGCCTGCGAAAGCGGTAGCTTCGCATCGCTGCGCAACCGCAGTCCATATCAGAGACTGGGCGAGAGCGGTGCTCCTTTTTGTGAGCTGAGCACCACTGCTTCGTGTGGCTACTTCTTCTTCAAGATGACGTCTCCGAGGCTGAACATGGGGCCGTAGATGGCGTAGATGAGGAAGCCGACCATGACACCAAGAATCAACATGGTGAGAGGCTCGATCATCTTGTCGAGCGTGGCGGCGAGGTTGTCGAGATCCTCTTCGTAGTCGTCGGCGATTTCGGAAAGCATTTCGGTGCCGGAGCCGGTTTCGGAGGCGAGTTCGATGAGACCGCAGAGATTGCGGGCATCGGGGCCGAGCCAGTGAGCTTCCATGAGGAAGGCTTCGTGCAGAGTGCGACCGACGGCGATGTGCTCACGCAGGCGGATGAACAATTCCTTGTAATGATAGTGCCAGCTTGCCTGGGCGGTGATGTCGAGCGCGCTGCTGAGGCGGACGTTCGATTCGGTGAGCATGGCCAGGGTGCGGAAGCCGGTGGCTGCGGCGGATTTGCGCACGAGGACACCTACGACGGGGATCTTGAGAAAGAGATCCTGCATGGGGCGCAAAGCACTGATTTTTCCCCAGTTGGAGAAAAAGACGTAGAGGCCGGCGAATGGCAGGATGGCCATGTAGGGCCGGTGAAGAAAAAGATCTGAGAGAGCGATGAGGACCTTGGTTCCCATGGGAAGCTCGGTCTTGAAGGAGGCGAAGAGCTTGGCCATGGCGGGCACGAGAGTGAAACTCATGACGATGACGACAGCCACGCCGAGGACGATAACCACGGCGGGGTAGATGAGACCTCCTTTGAGCTTCTTGATGACCTTGGAGGATTTTTTCTGCGAGACGGCGATGCGCTTGCAGACCTTCGAAAGCTGGCCGGCCTCTTCACCTGCGAGGATGAGGGAGAGCATGTCATCAGGGAAGAGCTTGGGAAACTTCGAGATGGCATCGCTGAATTTATCGCCCACGGAGATGGCATGGACGACGTCTGCGATCATGCCTTTGTAAGTGGCGGATTTGACGCGGTTGGTCTGGAGCAGCAGCGATTTGGTGAGCGAGATATTGCGCTCAAGACAGCGGCCGAGACCTGAGAAAAAGGCGGCGCTGTCATCGGTGTCGGCTTTCGGGCTGGTCAGACGGTGCAGCTTTTCATCAATGCCGGTGATGGTCTGAATCGTGGTGGTTTCGTTCTGCGCGACTCCCGCACCGATGAGGGCTTTGTCATCGGTGTCCGTGTCCACGAGGGCTTCGGTGGATTTACCGGAGTGAACGTTGGTGATTTTTACTTTTTTAAGCATGGCTCTGAAGGCTGGGGGATTTCAACTTGGCAACTGCCGAAGTCATGGCGGAGCGGTGCGGAGATCTGTGACGAGACGCGGGCGGTAGGCGGTGAGGGTGAAGGAGGCTCCGGCGGCTTTCGTGGAGGGATTCTGTGAGATGTTAATGATGGCGGTGCAGAGGGCGGTCTCCATGACGACGCCGTTGACGGTGGTGAGGCCGTTTTCAACCAGCGAGGGATTGTTGAACATGGCCTGTTGAAGAAGGGTGTTTTGCGCGAGAGATGGCATGAGCGCGGTGATCTGCAATGTGGACAGGCCGAGCTGCCAGAGGCGCACGGTGTTTTCCTGATAGTTGCGTGCGATGGCGACGCGGTTGGCGAGTTCTTCCTGCAGCATGAGCGTGGAGGAGAGACTGACCATGGCGGTGGTGCCGATGGCCATGATGCTGGCGGCGGCGAGGACTTCGATGAGCGTGTAGGCTGCGCGCTGTGCCCGCTGGATGTGGCGTTGCAGCTTCATGGTGGTGGCACAGGGAGGAAGTAGGATTCAAGCCATGCGTCACGCGGCAGAAAGGTGGCGAAGGCGGGGCCGGCGTTGGTGGCTGCTGGGACCTCAGGATCATTGTCACTGGTGAACAGCAGGCGGCTGGGGTTAGTGCCGCCGGAGGCGCTGCGTTTCACGGTCCAGTTGGTCATGACACCCCCGATCCAGCGCACGCTTTGAGTCATCGTGGTGGGCATGTTGAAAAAGACGGCTGTGTATTCGTTCACCAGCACACTGCGCCAGCGAAATTCAGTGCCACCGATTGGATTGTTGACCCAGTAGAGTCGGATCACAGGCGGCGTATCTCTGGTAGACATTGTATTTTTAAAGGCCAGCACATGACGCCGATTGTTTTCACGTTCGAAACGAATGTCTTTCACCATGCTGCCGCCACCGTAAAAAATTGTGATGATGACGGGCTTGAGGGACGCGGCGTTGTTAAAAGCAGTGGCATTGCTCTGTCCCACGAAGATGATCTGATCCACCCCAGCCGCATTGATACGCATGTTTTTAAGATACCGGCTGTCGAGCTTGATGAAGAGCACCTTCCACTTATCAGTGCTGTAATTCCCCCAGTCCGAGGGCGGGTAGGTCGGTGTCTTTTGATCGGCGACCCAGTATGCTTCCGTGGAGGAATTGAAAACGCTTGGCGAGTCGATGATGACGGTGTCTGTGCGGCCGGCCGCGGCTTCGCGATCCTGAAAGTGCCAGAGCGAGTTGTCAGGATTGTTGTTATTTTGCACGACATCGAGGTAGCCGAGATAGCTGCTGGTTCCCGTGCTGTCGATGGGACCTGTGGTGCTGGGAACCACGGGCATGTTGGATGGCAGCAGCGCCTTGCCATTCAGGTCGGTGCCGTAAACGGGGTAGGTGATGGAAGGTGGCTCCACCGTCGAGTGTGACTGGATGTAGAGCGACTTCGTGAGAAACGGCAGCTGCAGCGGGCTGGGAGTGGTGCGCACAAACAAGGAAGGCGGATGATGGAGGACGGTGCGTCCCTCCACGGTCCAGTTGGCATGATGCCCGGCGCCGCCGGAACCGCCGTTGGCGTACACATCCAGCTGAGTGGTGACGTTGTCAGGCTTGCGATAGATGCAGAAGACGTCGCCATTGAGGACGGGCGGCATGGATTTGAGAAATTCCCATGCGTTGTAGTCATCAATGTTGCCCGCGATACCGACGGCGGGACGGGTAAAGTGCTCCACATTGATGTAGGTGGCTCCGGGGCGGAGTCCGGTATGATTAAACGGGAAGACGGTGCTCATGCCTCCTGCCGTGTCGCTGGAGGTGTAAACATTGAGATTGTCCCAGCCGTTGCCGGTGTTGAATCCGCCAATGTCGCTGCCGAGCATGGTGTTTTGACTGGCGGCCATCGTGTTGTTGCGATCAAAAGCCTTGGTGGTGATGCACTGCCAGGCCAGGAGCCGCGAGCTTTCGACGCCGATGTGGCGTTTGCTGACCTCTTCCAGATAACTGACCTGTGAGGCGCGTGTGCTCATGAGGGTGACCCAGGAGGTGACAAAAATGCCGCCGACAATCATGAGCATGAGCGCTGCCGCCATAAGGGCGCCGCGCGTGCTGCGATGATGATGTCGGGTGATGCGCATGATGCGGAAGTTTAAAGCGCCGGAAACATGGGCACGGTAAACATGAAGGAGGAGCGTCCGGCCATTTGGTTGTAGGCCTGGCGTGGATCGGAGGAGGCGAGGGTGTTGGCGATCTGGCCGAGATGACGGGTGGCGGGATCCGGCCACCAGATGAAGTAGAAGGGGCGTTCGTAGGCGCGTTTGAAACGGTCGATCGTGGTGGGAGTCTCGCGCAAGGCGAGACGCGACGCGCGCTCAAAGGTGATGAACAGCGGCGTGAAACTGTCGGTGGACCATTGGGAGGCGCTGGTGGGGCTGGGGATGGAGGGTGGGAAAAACACGTCGTAACCGCCCATGTAGGTCAGTGTGGACGGGGACGTGCTCGTGGTGGAATCAGCGTAGCGTTTGACGGAGGCATGGATGCCATTCGGTTCAGTGGCGCCGGTGAAACGGATGATGTCGATGTCGTAAATGGCGTTGACCTTGAGAAAGCCGGAATACTTGCTGTAGCCGAGCACGAAGATGCTGGCGTTCTGGGGGACCGACGTCGCGTCATTGAGTGGATTGCGATAGTCGCGGTAGAGAGATGCGGACACGCTGGCGTGAGCGATGATGTGGGCGCGGAACTTTTGCGGGGTGTCGAGTTCGTCGTCCGTGCTTGCATTGTAAGCGATCATGGAGGGCTTCCAAGTGTTGATGCCGTCACGAGGGAGGCAGTAAACGGCGGTGGCGCTGAGGGTGTCCGTCAGAAACTGTTCACGCAGCTCTTCGGCCAGCGAGAGTGCGCCGTACTGGGGAGCCATGCCTACCTCGACCGTGCTGTTGAGGGTGCCGTAAAAATTCTGCGAACGGGTGGCCCCAAGCGGTACGGCAACCATGGAGGAGACGCTTGGCTGGCTACGCATAAGCGTGCCGTAAGAGACGACAGCCGCGCCAAGGATCACGGCAGAAAGCGCGAGGACCAGCAGGAGCTCCACGGAGGTGAAGCCCCCCGGCTGATGGACGCGGCGGTTCATTTAGGTGCAGGTGTTGGATTGCCAAACAGCATGCGTACGACGGACTCAACGGCGGGGGAAGGAGGTGCGGCGGCCGGCGGTTCGGGCTCCAGCGGTGGGGGCTCCAGAGGCTTTTCGGCCAGTTTAGGCGCAGGCTGGGGCGAGGGTGGCGGTGGGGCCGGGGGATTCACCACGCGTGGTGGAGAGAAGGGGCGGGGATCATCCGCGATGACTTGCGCACGTGGTGGAATAGGTTCGGCAGAAAGAATGGCCGGTGGAGAGCTTGGCGGTAAGACTTTCGGACTGGCTGCAGGATCGCGCAGCGGGAGTTCCATCGTGGCATTGGGGCCCTTGATTTCTTTTGCTTCAGCATCGGTTTGCCCGAACATCTGATAGCGGATCTGGGGGGCGATGTTGATCGGAATGGTCATGAGCTTCGGCGGCAGGCCGGTGAGGCGCTTTTCCTGCCAGGCGAGCTCGATGGACTCAGCCGTGATGTTTTTCACTTTCAACTCGACCATCTGTTCCGGCAGCACGGGGGGGACGATACATCCGGTCTCCAAAATGATGTCGCCAAGCAGCACGCGCATGCGTCCGTCCGCCATGCGCTTCGTGCCCACCACTGGTAGTTTGAGAAGTTTGTCGCGAACGCGGTTTTCCTCAGTGTCACCGGGGGACTGCCGGTTGATCACCTCGTTTTCGGATTCAAAGGGGTTGTGCTCCTCAGGCTTCACGTTCTCCGGGGTCTTCTCCTCGGGCAGCACGAGCTGATATTGCACGCGCTTGTCTCCCTCCTCGCTGGTGGCCTCCTGAGCATGGCTTGATACAGCCATGAAAGTGAAGATCAGGCCCGGCAGCAGTAATCTGTATGCAAAATTCATGGGCTAGGATTTTTTGACTTTGGGCTTGGCCTGGGCCTTTTTTTTGTCTGCATCCGCAGCGGCAAGATCAAAAATGGGCGTTTCAAAAGAGACTTCCATTTTCAACTGGGTGCCCGTGCTGCCGCCGGTGATCTGCACCACTTTCATGCGTGCGGTGGGCAGGCGGCGTTCGATGTCTCCCAGCCAGTTGAGTACTTTGGCAAATTCTTCCTCGATGGTGAGTGTGGTGATGACGGATCTGGGAATGAGCTTGTTGCCTGCCGATTGTTTCGATTCGGTCTTGCGTGAGCGCACGAGGTTGATGCCGCGTTCGCGCAGGCTGAGTTCAATGGTCTGCTCCGCCTCCTGCTGAGTCTGCACGTGCTCGATGGCGGGCAGCCAGGAACGGAGAAAGCGCCGCACTTCTTCGGTGTTGGCTTTGAACACTGCTGTTTCGACTTCAGCGGTGGCGCGTTCGTTCTCGGCTGTGACGGCGGAGGTCTCAGCATCTTCAGCCTCGGCCCGCGTGGTGACCACCGTTTTGTGGATGATCTGTGCCGTATAAGTTATGGCACCGATGATCATGAGCAGGATGACGCAGGCAAGTTGCTTGGGGTTCATGCTGGAAAGTGTTGAAAGGGTTAATCCGCCTGGCGGACGAGTGTGGAATGGTATTCGACGACGTCGCCGTTCTTGGTCTGTTGCGGTGAGTAGGAGCGGTAGAGGAGCTGCCCGAGCGCGGCTTCGATGGCGGCAAGTTCGGTGGACACTTTGGAGCCGTTCAAATGGATGGTGAGAGCGATGTTGGCGGGCACCTGCTCGCTGCGTTCGAGGGCCACCTGGGTGATGCGTGTGTCGCTTTGCACCGCACGAGCGATCTTGACGGCGATGGGCTGGATATTGCGCGCACCTTCCATCCATTGGGCGACCTTCTCGGCCTTGGTGGCCTCGGACTCGAGATCGGCCTTTTCATTTTTGTACGAGTCGCGCTGGGTTTCGCTGAGTGCCTGGCGCTCCTGGGCATCCACTTTCAGCTTGAGCGCTTTTTTGTAGTTGAAGTAATCCATCGTCATCACGTAGGCGCTGCCCACCAGCGCCACATAGAAGATGACGGGAATGGCGCGGAATGACGCAGGCAGACGGCGCGAGGTGTCCACACGCGGCGTTTTGAAATCATGGCAGAGATATTCGTTCATGGGAGTGGGTGACTTAGTGTTCGCCGATGATGGTCCAGAGCAGATCATCCTGTGTGAGATCGGCGGCACCGACCTTTTCAAGATGCACCATCAGTTCAGTGCGGAATTTGCTATCATGGCCGTCGCCGACAAAATACACGGGGCTGCCCTGGGGGACTTTGGCGAGCAGCGGGCTGATGATTTGCAGTGCGGTTTCCACGGCTTCGGGGCCAAGGCCGCTGCGACAGCGAATATCACGCCACTGGCCTTCCTGCTGCACCAGCACTGCGAGTGAGCCTTCGCAGGCGGCGATGAGGACGAAGTCCGAAGGGGTGCCTCCAGAGCTTGCGCGAAAGATGCTCAGGATGGCATGCTCGAGCATGGCAAACAGGCCGCAGGAGACGCGTCCGGGCTTGAGTTGGACGGTTTTGAGAACGTCCTCGGTCACTTTGACCAGGGACTCCTCCACGGCGAGCAGCAGGCTGGCGGTGGTCTCGGGATGATGGCAGATGGCATAGCGCTTGCCACGGTCATACTTGGGCCCAAGCACGGCACGGGGGTTGGTGCGCAGCAGGTTCACGCAGTTGTCACCGCGCATGAGGTTGTTTTCGAGGCTGATGATGAAGCGGTGGTTTACGGAAACGGAGCACCAGCCGCCTTCGGCCATGCCACGCCATTCTTCGCCCTTGGTGGGGGCGGTGTCGGCGAGCTCACCCTCCTGAGAACCGCTCTCCTCAAAGCGTCCGCGTTTATTGACGGAGCGCCAGCTTACCGCACCGCGGCTGACATTAAGCAGAAGAGATTTGCGCGCTTCAAAGCGTTTTCCCCACGGGACTGCGGAGTCGTCGGGGTCGGCTTTGAAAGCGGCGAAGCTCAGGACAGATTTGATTTCATCCAACAGCATAAATAGAAGTGAGTTGTTCTTTGGAAAGGAAGTCGTACACCTCATGTTCGGTGTAGCCGGTCTTGCGTGCGGTGGAAGGCTTCCAGCCGTCGGCCATGCGCATGTTTAAACAGCGTTCGAAACTCACCATGCCGCGGGTGAAACCTGCCTCCAGCTCCTGGTCCAGGTTCTTGAACTCACCACGGCGGATCATGCCGCACACGGAGTCATAGGGCAGCAGCAGTTCGTGAATGGGAAAGCGTTTGCCCTTGGCTTCGTCAAAGAGCAGCCGCTGGCAGAGAATGCCGCGGATGGAGTCAGCGAAGGAGAGCATGGCATTTTCCATGCGGTCGCTTGGGATGAGCTTGAGGTAACGCTGCACGGTCTGCGCGGCGGATGAGGTGTGCAGGGTGGCCACGACGACGTGGCCGGTTTCGGCAGCCTGCAGGGCGATCTCCGCTGTCTCACCATCTCGAATTTCTCCCACAAGGATCACGTCGGGTGCCTGACGCAGGGCGGCGCGCAGGGACTTGTTGAAGTCGAGTTCGTCCGTGCCGATCTCACGTTGAGAGACCAGGGAGGGAATGCCGGAGGGATAGACGAACTCGATGGGGTCCTCGAAGGTGAGGACGTGTTCCTGGCGGCGCTTGGCGCGTTCAAGAATCATGGATGCAATGGTCGTTGATTTACCGGAGCCGGTGGCGCCGCAAACGAGAAACAGACCGTTCTTGGCTTCCAGGAATGCCTTGATGGCGGGAGGGGGCACCATCAGCTTGGCGATGTCAGGGATGCTTTCCGGGAGCAGACGCAGCACCCAGCGGGGACGACCGCGCGTGACCATGCGGTTGACACGATAACGTCGCGGCCCGAGCTGCAGCGCGTAGTCGATGCAGCCTGCGGTAAACTCCAGCGGGCGTTCCGGCTGGTAGATGAAGGAGTCATAGAACAGCTTGCCGTTGCGTTTGTAGGTCAGGGCTTCCCAGGGCGTGACATAGAAGTCGCTGACTCCCGAATCCTTCGACAGGTGAAGCATCCGGTAACCAAGCTGACTGCGTTCGTGAATGTCTTCCATGGTGGTTTAGTAATTGCTGGTGAAGCGGGCGCGCAGCTCCGCAGATGCTGTAGCACCTTCATAGACGAGAATGTTGTTGCCCTGCACAACGCTGGTGCTGGAATCGAGAGAGACCCATTGAAGCTCCAGCCGATACTGGACTCCGTCGATGATGACCGTGAAGTCCGTGGTTGGATTGATCAACTGGACGATGTCAGCGCTTGCCAGACGGTCACTGGTGTTGGTGGTGCTGATGAGGCCCAGATTAATATACGTGGTGACACTGATCGCGGGCTGGGTCAGGTTCAGATTGACGGTGAGGGTGACGCCTGTGGCTTCGCTGTTGTAGAAAGTGGTGCCGTTCAAAATCTGCAGTGCTCCAAAATCGAACCAGGTGTTCGGCGTGATTTTGTCGAAGCCCGCAGGAGTGAAGCTCAACGAGTTTTCCACACCCGCATCGAGGTAGGTGCCATTGCCGAGATCGAGTTTGGTGTTGCCGGATTTGAAAGTGGAAGTGGTGCTGCTGTTCTGAATGGTGGTGACCAGATTGGAACCGCCGAGGGCATTGCCCCAACTGCCTTCACCCGTGCCGCTGAAGCCGCTGGTGAGCCGGTAGTAAGTCTGCGTGTTGATAAAACTGGTGGCGTACTCGGCAGGACGTGTCGTTTCATTGCGTGCCTGCAAACTCATCGCAGGAATCACGGGAATGCTGCTGCCGGTGTATTCCTGCCAAGCTCCGCCATTGATGCTGTACATGAGGGTGGAGACTTCTGGCGGGGCACTGGAGCTGATGGAGACTGAATTTGGAAAATTCGAGAATGCGAAAGTGCCGCCAACAGGGGAGATGATAGGAATGGGTAAAAGTGCCAGAGTCGGCTGGGTCGGGGTGCCGCCGCCACCGCTGCCACCGCCGCTGCCCCCGCCGGGATCGGTTGGAGGAGTCGATGAAGGGTCCGCTGTTTCTGTAGGATTAAAAGCCGTGCCTGGAGCTGGTGAGGTGAAAGGCTGCGGATCCAAATAGCTGGCAGCGGGGTTCGACGGCGAGGCACCCCAGACCCAGCCGCTGTTGCTTGAATTAAAAGTGACAACGGACTTTGTGCGTTTTTCGGTGCCGAAGTCGGCACTGGCAAGAGATTCATCCAGATAGAAATCAGACGCCGCACTGCCAGCCCCCTTTCTCATGAAAAAGCGTTGTTTGGTTCGGTCCCAGAAGGCTCGGGGATTGTTGGAACTGTCCGGCTGGGTGGTCATTTGTGCCCGCAACCGCACATCCATCAGTCTGCCTGAAACTATGCCTACATGTTGCTGCCATTCTGACTGAGGGCGCGAACGCTTCATTTTATCGATCACCGTTTGGGGGGTGGTGAGACCTGCCAAACTGCCGCCATCTGCCACGTAGAGGGTCACCATTTGATTCAGTGTGGCGACGTCCGATTGAAGCTTGGCCACACGGGCGGAATCAGAGTCATCCGTGAGGAGGGTTGCTCCCAAGCCTACAATCACTCCAATAATGGTGATCATGATGATGAGTTCGAGCAATGAGAATCCGCCACGACAGTGTGAACTGCGTACATCTGAGCGCAAAGCTGTGACTCTAGCGGCTATCATTGATGTGATACTAAATAGTTAAAATCCCCTAAATTCAAGGAAAGATATGGAAAATATATTGGATGTGGTAAAAAATATTTAGACGGCTGAATATTTGATATAAAACGTAAAATCAATACACTTCATTGATAAATGCCATTTGATTTGTTTTTCCATTGTGGGTATAATTTCCATAATATGCGTCATTTTATAGCACTTTTCCAGATCAAACTCCTGGTTTGCCTCGTCCTGACGAGCTTGTCGGGGACGACGTTGCGCGCTCAGTTCAATCAGGGCAGTTTGCACGTGATGTCGCCCGAGCATGAGATGGAGGCGAACAGGCTCCGCTCAGCCCCCATACAACAATATGACTTTTCAAAAGCCATGCTGAGTGATGTGCTGCGCTTTCTTGCGACAGATGCTGGAATCTCGTTCTTTTCACTGCCTGATGACAGCGCCGATGGTGCTCGTTTGATCACGTTTTCCATCAGATCCAGTCCTTTCCAGGTGCTGGAAACATTGTGCAAAGCCAATGGTCTGGCGATCATTCCCGACAACGGTATTTGGTACATTCGTCCTGCGGATGATCGTGAACTCATTGGCAAATCCTATGAGATTAAGAACAATGCGGTCGAACTGGTGTCGCGTGTGGAATCAGGCTCAGGTTCCTCCTCCTCGTCCGGCAGATCCGGCAGCGGCGGCTTCAGCGGTGCGGCAGCAGGGATGAGTCTTCAGGGTAGCAGCCAAACCTTTGAGGTGAAACGCAGTGAAGTGATCAATGACATTCGTACCTTGCTGGGACTGCCACCTGAGGAAATGGATGGAGCTCAGGCTGGCTCCGGCGTGCCTGGAATGGGCGGTGCTGGGACGGATGAAAATGCCGCGCGGGCGATGAATTCAAATGAGATGAGTTCGGTGCGGAAACCGAAGGTGATCTGGAAATCTGATTCCAACACGCTCTACATCGTGGCAACACGCCTCCAGCACCTGTGGGTGGAGGGCTACATCGCTGCGGCTGACAAACCGCAGACTCTGATCGCCGTCGAGGTGAAATTCATCGAAACTTCACGTGACCCTTCGCGTGAGTTTGGCATCGACTGGACAGGTACGCTGGAGAGCGGCAACTTCCGTCAGGTGCAGGATGTGACCACCTCGACTGATACCACCACCGGACTGCCGACCTCGACGGTCAATTACACCAACACCCCGACGACGGGCGGCTACCGCACTGACCTCGCCAATTTGCTGACAGGAGCGAACCTTAATAATGTGGGTGCCACGCTCGGATTTCCCGCCACAAGCATCCTGAGTGCGCAGGATGTGAATGTAAAACTGCGTGCGATGATGCGCGACCAGGAAACCAATACGACGTCCTATCCCCGAATGGTCACACTGAGCAACCGGGAAGTGGCCATCCGTGCGGTGGTGAACCAGCCGGTGCTGGACGCGAGCTCCACGGCGAGTGCAGGCGCGGTGGGGGCCACCACCACGACGAAGGTGGCGTATCTGCCGATCGGCACCGTGTTGAACATCCTGCCCAAGCGCATGCAGGGGGACAAAGTGCTGCTGAACATGGCGGTCACCGTCTCCAGCATCATTGGCACCCAGGTGATCTCCGGCAATCCTTATCCGATTGCTTCTTCCCGCGTTTACAGTGCGCCGGTGGAGATTGAGTCGGGCTACACAGTTGCGGTGGGTGGACTTGATGAGGCGACTGAAAAAGAATCTGAAGCGGGGGTGCCCTTCCTGAGCAAGATCCCGGGTCTCAAGTGGCTCTTCGATTACAAGAGCCGGAGCAAGAACCACAAGAGCCTGATGCTCTTCATCACGCCGACGATCATTGATGGGCGTAACGGCGGGCTGCCAGCGGAGCCGCAGTCTGTGGTGCCCCAGAGACCGCATATGGCAGGCAAACCGAAGGTTGATAGCTACAGCGGAGCGCTGGTCGGCGGCAGTGCGGCACTGCCGAAGACGGTGGAGTATCTCTCGCGTGAAGCCGAAATTCTGGGCAACACTGTCAAGGAAGGCCGGATCACCCCTGAACTCAGCCAGAAGCTCAAGGAGCTCAAGATAGCCGTGGAGCGCGTGGAGTTGCAGTGTGAAAACATGAAGCTCTCGGAGCCTGCGAAGTTTGCCATGATTGACCAGCAGCAGGAGATGCTCAGGGCCATCCTCAAACGCCTCGAATCCTTCCAGGCCATCCTGTTCAAGAAGAAATACCTCTGATCAGCGGGTCGCCACGCGCTGAAACACGCGTGGTGTTTCGCTGCTGGCGCTCTTGGGTTTGGGCGCGGATTTTGGGTCCAGATTTTGCGCCAGTTCTTCGGGGGTCACCGTGGAGGACACGCCATTGGCAGGCACCTCGACCTTCGTCACCCAGAGCAGCGCGTTGAGCACTGCCTTGCGCACGTTGTCATTGCCCCAATTGGCGTGGAAATGGCCGCCGGTGAAGCCAAAGCCGCGTCCGCCATCGGCGCGTTCGATGGTCCACATGGTCGTTTCAGGGCTGCCACTTTCCGCCTGGATGTGCGGGTAGGGGCCTTTTGGTGCCACGTAGGGGCCATTGCGAGTCGCTTCACTCGGTACTGCGACCAGGATGGGTGCAAACTTCACCGCGCCATCTGCGACAGGTGCCCCGCCATGACCGAAGGCCGGACGGAAGCGCATGTGGATGTACCATTCGTCTTTTGTTGCGAATGGCAGAACTCCGCTGGTGATGGGGTGTGCAGGAAGCAGAGTGTAGTTCGCGTCCCAGATCGGATTGCAGGAATACGCGTTTTCATAATAGCCGCCGAGCCACTCCTGAAACTCCTTGCCGGCCTGGCCTGCAGAGACTTCGACGCCGTAGTGCATGCAGCCAAAGCCAACCCCTTTCGCCATGAGCTTGCGCAGGGTTTCGAGGTGGCCGTCCACCACGGCGGGGTGCTTGCCGCCGCCATCGGAGTAGATGACCACGGCGTCTGCATCTTCAAAGGTCTTTTCATCGCTCACCCAGCCCATTTCGTGGCGGTCCACGACCAGATTTGGCACGCTCTTGAGGCATTTTTCCAGCAGCATAGTGCCCGCGCGGAACTCATGCATGCCCGGTGGGTGAGAGGGCTTGCCGGCGATGAATACGAGTTTTTGTTTCCCATCAGGCGTGACGGCCTGGAGTGAAACAGCGGTGGCGGCAAGGAGAACGAGCAGTTGTACGGGTTTCATAGGTTGGTAGAGTGATTCGCATCTTTCCCAGCCTCAGACTCAAATCAAGAGCCGAAGCCGTAGGGCATGGACCGCCCACTACCGCACTACTTGAAATTCGGGCAGCATGCAAACGGCCCACAGTAGGTCTTCGAGCGACTGTTGAGTAGGCTTTGCGCCGAGCAGACTTTGCGCCGTGGCGAGTTCGCTGGCCGTTGGCTCACGGCAAAGCGCCTGGTGATACAGCCCGATGATCAAAGCGGCCGGGGAGGGGTGGTTCGTCGTCAGCAGCCGTTGCGCGCCTTTGGCGATGGCATCGGACAAAGTGCTGCCGTTCGCGAGATCGATGGCCTCCAGCGTGGTGAGATCATTTGGACGTGCGGTAACAATCTGGTCGCGGTTTGGCCGGCCCAGCGTGCGCATAAGGAAGTTGGATTTCATCAGCGAAGCGCGGATCATATGGTCTGAGGCGGCGGCTCCTTGCGCCAGCAGCGAGGTGGCCTGAGCATTGATGGTCTGCTGCCATGAGCCTAGGGCTTGCACGACAGTGACGGGCTGCCAGTCCTTCGCGTCAAAGGCACCGACGCGGCCTTCTTTGGCGGGCGGTGCTTTGGCCGACCATTCCCAAGTGGCGTCGCTGCTGATCGTGGTTTCTTTGCCTGCGGCATCACGCACGCGGGCATCGAAGAAAAATCCGGCGGGGTTGGGGCCTTTGCCCGCGTTGGTGGCGATCACGAGGATGGAGTTTGCGCCTTTGCGCAGCGCAGCTTGCAGCGGCACGGCGGCGAGTTTCGTCCAGTCATCTCCGGCGCTGATCTTGCGGTTGTTCACGAACAGCGTGTAGCCATTGTCGCAGGTGACCACCGCGCTGGCGCTGGCGGGTTCGGTGTCGAGTTTGATCGTCTTGCGCAGCGTGATCGTTTCGCCGGAGGGCGGTGTGCTGCCGGGCTTGGCACTGTGGCCCCAGATCCACTCGCCCTTTACCTTGATCTGTTTCGCGAGTTCCGGATCGACTTTTCCACGCAGTAGGCCTGCGTCCATCTTCGTCGGCGCTGCACCGGTGATCTGCCAGATGGCATCGACGAATTGCTCTGCGGTGAGTCGTTTTGCGCGAGGGCCGGCATAGACGTAGCCGTGGTCATCGATGCCTTTTGTCACGACTTGAGAGTGTGATTGATAGGCCTGTGATGTGGCGATAAGGACAAGGGTCTGTTTCAGGTCATACGCGTGCTCGGCGAGATGCGTGGCGAGATAGTCGAGCAGATCTGCACTCCATGGCTCTGTCTGCATGGCATCCACTGGATGCACGATACCACGTCCCATCAGGCGCTGCCAGAGGCGGTTGACGATGGTGCGGGGGGTGCGGCCATTTTGCGGATGGGTCATCAAGGCTGCGAGCTGCTTGAGGCGCTCGGGCTGTGCAGCCTTGGCATCGACCTGGCCGATTTCTGGAAACAACCACGATGCCACGGCCTGCTGGCCTATGGGTTTGTCGCAGCGGTTGATCTCCAGCGGACGGCTGGAATAGATGGCGGCGAGGCCGTAGGCTTCGCTGAGTTTCCAGCGGTCGATGAAGCTGTCGTGGCATGATGCGCACTTCATGTTGATGCCGAGGAAGCTTTGCGAGACGCTCTGGGCGAACTGGATTTCCACCGTCTGCCCGGCGCTGACATCGCCGCGCCATTTGATGCCGTCGATGAAGCCGCGGCTTTCGTCATTCGGAGGGGCGATGAGCTCGCGCACGAATTGATCGAAGGGCATGTTGGTGATCAGGGCGTGATAAAGCCAGTTGCTGATCTGCTTGCGCCCACCGGTGATGAAGCCGGTGCCGCCGTAGTCATTGCGCAGGAGGTCATTCCAAAAGGTGAGCCAGTGCTCGGTGTAATCGATGTCGCGCTTGAGCAAGGTGTCGATGAGGTGTGCGCGTTTGTCGGCGGAGGGGTCTTTGGTGAAGGTCTCCAGATCCTGCGGAGAGGGAAGCAGGCCGATGAGATCCAGGTAGGCACGGCGTGCAAAGGTGGCGTCGTCGATGGTTGCAGGGCGGGGGAGATGCTTCTGCGCTAGGTATTGGTCAAGAATGCGGTCAATGGGGTTGGTTCGTCCGTCCGCCACCGCAGGCAGCACGGGAATGCGTGGTTTGAGCGGCGGCTCATACGCGGGTTTCTTGAAGGCGAAACCTTCCTCCCACGACAAGCCTTCGTCGATCCACTGCTTTAGCAGCGCGATCTTCTCCGGTGGCACTCGCTTGCCCTTGGGCGGCATTTGGTCATCGGGATCGGCTGAGAGGATCGCTTGGATCAGCGCACTCTCCGCGCTTTTGCCGCTCACTACTACAACGCCATCTTCACCGCCTTTCAGCAGGGATTCGCGGTCATTGAAGGAGAATCCGCCCTTCTTCTTGTCCCCCGCATGGCATTCCGCGCAGTGCTCCCGCAGGATCGGGACGATCTGGTGGGAGAAATCGACGGCGGCGGTGGCAGCAGCGGCAGGGAGGAGAAAGAGGATCGGGAAGCGCATTCAAAGGACGAACGTCGCGTGAAGGCAAAATCTCGCTGGTTGCTTTGGGATGCCTTCAAATGCGTATGTCTGCGTCACTCGAAGCGATCATGTCATTCTCATTTGTTGGCAGAAGAGAGCACTGCAGCAGTTATGAGCAGAAGTACGATCCCCAAGAGGGGAATGGAGGCAAACACCCTGAAGACCCTGGAACCGCTGCAGTAGCCACGAAGAATGCGCAGCAGCAGTCCGGCCCCGATGGCAAAAATTGGCAGGCAGCAGATGAGGAGAATCAGGCTTGAGAAATAGGTGTGCACCATCCCCATTAAAATTGGGTGCAGTGAAGCTGAGTGATATCCAAGGATGCGGAATCCGACAAGCAGGGTGGGAATGAGAGCTGCCAAGGGAGCGAGACACAACGTGCCAAAAAGAATGGCACCAATGCCGGGTGGATCGCCATTCGGCGGGCACGACTCGAAAGGGATGTCCGCATCCAGGGGTTCCTCGCTAAAGTCCGACCGCAAATAGGCTTCAGCTTCTTCCACCTCGTCCTCTGGCACAATCACCAGGCAGTCGAGCAACGGCATGCCACCATAGAGCTGGTCGGCGATATCGCCCGTCACTGCGGCCGAGATGCCGCCGGAAGACAAAACCCCTGCCAAAATATGCGCCTGGGCAGCTGGTAAATGATGGCGGAACACACAGCTCATAAGTCACCATTAAAACTACATTCGGAGGAAAGCAGCAATCTTAAAATCTCGGCATTGCCTCGATGACAAATTGTACTGAAGAGCCTCTGGCCGGCCATGAGGGCCCTTTATAACGACGGATCGAGGACTGCCCGCTCTTAAGTGCAAGATGTGGCGCCGTTTTCCCGTTCGGATTCGTCCATGAAGTTTCTCCCTTTTGCCGTTGCCTCGTTGCTCCTTGTCTCGCTCGCCCATTCCGCTCCGCAGGATGATCAGTATGTCCTCGGGCCGGATTCGCAGGTCAAGGAAGGGGTGCCGCAGGGAAAGGTGACGCAGATGCCGGCGTGGACGAATTCCAAGATCTATCCGGGGACGACGCGTGACTGGTGGGTGTATGTCCCGGCGCAGTACAAGGCCGAACAACCGGCGAATGTGATGGTGTTTTGCGACGGCGGCGGCTTCGTGAAAAATGATGGCCAGTTCCGTGTGCCGGTGGTGTTCGACAATCTCATCGCCAAGGGGGAGATGCCGGTGACGATTGCCATCTTCATCAATCCGGGCGTGTTTCCCACGACCAACCCGAAGGAGAAGCCGCGCAGCAACCGCAGCTTTGAGTATGACTCCCTCGGCGATGTGCACGCCCGCTTCCTGATCGAAGAAATCCTGCCTGAAGTGTCCAAGACCTACAAGCTGACCGACGATCCCGAAGGCCGTGGCATCTGTGGCAACAGCAGCGGCGGCATCTGCGCCTTCACCGTGGCCTGGGAGCGCCCTGACGCCTTCCGCAAGGTGATCAGCCATATTGGTTCCTTCACCAATATTCGTGGCGGCTATGTCTATCCGGCGCTGATCCGCAAGTCGGAGAAAAAGCCGCTCAAGGTCTTCCTTCAGGATGGCAAGAACGATCTCGACAACCAGTTTGGCAACTGGCCGCTGGCGAATCAGGACATGGCGGCATCGCTGAAGTTTGCGGGGTATGATTTCCAGTTCGTGCTCGGCGAAGGCACGCACAACGGCAAGCACGGCGGCTCCATGCTGCCGGATACGTTGCGCTGGCTGTGGAAGAAGGGGGAGTGAACTTTGAACACTCAACATTGAACATTGAATTCAGAGTCATCATGAAGCACGCGCTCCTTTCTCTTTGCCTCCTTTCCACCTCGCTGTTCTCCCAGGACACCTCGCTGCATGACTACCTCATTGAGGGGGAGCCGTGG
The DNA here is from genome assembly GCA_002482965.1 of Verrucomicrobiaceae bacterium UBA7681. GTDB lineage: Bacteria > Verrucomicrobiota > Verrucomicrobiia > Verrucomicrobiales > Verrucomicrobiaceae > Prosthecobacter. The sequence continues at coordinate 23,960 of DLGZ01000038.1, forward strand.
AGGGAGGTTGCGGGTGGCTATGTCTTCACTGATGGATTGTGCTGTGATGCGGCAGGTAATTTGTTTTTCACTGACGTGAAGGGCGGGAAGGGTATCTACAAGCTGGATGCTGCCACGGGGAAGGTGGATTTGTTTCTCGATAATCTGCCGGGCATCAGCGGACTGCAGATTGGGCCTGATGGGCGCTTTTATGCCTGTCACAATAAGGAAGGCCGGATCATTGCGATCACGATGAAGGGTGATGTGGAGGTGCTGCTGACCGATGTGAAGTGCAATGATCTTGTGGTTAGCAAAACGGGGAATCTGTATTTCACCGAGACGCCCACGCAGCGCATTCACCTCATCACGAAGGACAAGAAGCACGTGGTCGCAGACGAGGGGCATGTGGTGAAGCCGAATGGCATCACCATTTCCACGGACGAGCGCACGCTGGTTGTGTCCGAGTACGGCGGCAAGCATGTCTGGGCCTGGCGCATCGAAGACGATGGCACCCTGACGGGTGGCGCGCCCTACATGACCATGTGGCTGCCTGTGGGCAAAGAATCGGCGGCGGGCGATGGCTCGACGACGGAGGCCAATGGCCGCACATTTGTCACCACGGAACTCGGCGTGCAGATTTTCGACACCGCAGGGCGTTTGTCTGGGATCATCGCGAAGCCGGATCCGATGGGCAAGGTGGTCAGCGTTGAGTTTGCTGGCAAAGACCACGACATTCTCTACGTGGCTGGCGGCGAGAAGATCTATGGTCGCAAGGTCAAGGTGAAGGGGTATTTCGGGAAGTAGGGGGCGTGGACCGCGAAGATAGGTCCGATGGGTCATATAGGACCTATCTGTCACTGGCTGCTTGCTCTCGGCTTGCCCCATGGCGCGAGTGCGCTAGCTTTCAGGCCCATGTCTCTCGACACCATCAATTCCCTCATTCATTCCGAAACGGCCCGGCCAGGCATCATCGCACGAGGCTGGGTGCGCACGAAGCGTGACTCCAAAGCCTGCTCCTTTCTTGAGATCTCTGACGGCTCGTGCTTCAAGGGATTGCAGGTGGTTGTGGATGCTGCGTTGCCTTCGGCTGAGCTGCTGCCGCGTATTTTGACGGGGGCATCTGTGGAAGTGATGGGGGATCTGATCGCTTCGCCTGCCGCTGGGCAGAAGTGGGAGATGCAGGCCAAGGAACTGATGCTGTTGGGTGAGGCAGATGCAACGTATCCGCTGCAGAAGAAGGGGCACACGCCGGAGTTCTTGCGGACTATCGCGCATCTGCGACCGCGCACGAATCTGTTTGGCAGTGTGTTTCGTGTGCGCAGCAAGATGGCGTATGCAGTGCATCGGTTTTTCCAGGAACGCGGGTTCTTTTATGTTCACACGCCGATCATCACCAGCAGTGACTGCGAAGGGGCAGGGGAGATGTTTCAGGTGACGACGCTGAAGCCGAACACGCCGACGAAGCCTGAGCAGGATTTCTTTGGGCGTCCGACTTATCTCACCGTCAGCGGGCAGCTTCAGGGCGAGGCGTTTGCCTGTGCGCTTGGCAATATTTATACCTTTGGTCCTACGTTCCGTGCGGAGAACAGCAACACCACGCGGCACGCCGCCGAGTTTTGGATGATCGAGCCCGAGATGGCATTCTACGATCTCGCCGCTGATATGACGCTGGCGGAGGAGCAGGTACGCTACCTCGTGCAGACGATGTTTGACGAGTGCCCGGATGAACTGGAATTCTTCAACAAGTTCATCGACAAGGGGCTCATTGAGCGGCTGAAGCAAACGCTCTCCAAGCCCTTCGAGCGCATCAGTTACACGGACGCCGTGGAGATTTTGCTCAAGAGCGGGCGCAGCTTTGAAAATCCCGTGGTCTGGGGTGAAGGGCTGCAGACCGAGCACGAGCGCTACCTCGCGGAGGAGCACGTCAAAGGGCCTGTCACCATTTTCAACTACCCGAAGGAGATCAAACCTTTCTACATGCGCCAGAACGACGACGGCAAAACCGCCGCCGCCATGGATCTCCTCGTCCCCGGCATCGGCGAGATCGTGGGTGGAAGCCAGCGCGAGGAGCGGCTGGATGTGCTGGAGGCGCTAATGGCGAAGCAGGGGCTGGAGCCTGAAAATTATTCCTGGTATGCTGACCTCCGCCGCTACGGCACGGTGCCGCACGCCGGTTACGGTCTTGGCTTCGAGCGCCTGCTCATGTTTGTCACCGGGGTGCCCAATATCCGAGACGTCATTCCCTTTGCGCGGACGCCGGGGCATGCTGCATATTGAAAAATGACGAATGCCCAATGCAAAATGACGAATGGTCCGAGCCGCCGCTGGTTGCTGCTCGTGGTGCTGCTTTCGTCCTTTGTCCTTCGCCATTCAGCAATGGCTCAGCAAGGGCTCAAACTGCAACTTGTCTCTGAGCTGTCCGCCATTGTTCCTGGAAAGCCCTTCACAGTTGGGCTTTGGCTGGAGCATGATCGCGGTTATCACACCTATTGGCGGTTTCCCGGGATTGTCGGGGTGCCTACGCAGATGAAGTGGCAGCTACCGCGTGGCTGGAATGCGGGCGAACTGATCTATCCGGAGCCGGAGCGCACGCTGATGTTCAAGATTAAGGCGCAGGGTTTTGATCGCGATGTGATGCTGCGTGCTGAGATCACGCCACCGGCGAATTTGAAGGTGGGTGAATCCATCACTCTCAACGGCACTGCGTCATGGATGGCTTGCGGCAACACCTGCCACCCCGGCTCGATGGATCTCAGCCTGACCTTGCCTGTTGCGGCTACTGCTGAACTGAACACGAAGTGGCACAAACTGCTCGATGCCGAACGCGCCCGTGGCGAACAGGCCAGCGATGCCTGGACCTCTACCGCCAGAGAGAAGGGTGACACGATCACCTTGGCGATCAAGCCTGCCACTGCTGAAGCCCGGCTCAGTAAAAATCAGCGAGAAGCTGATCATATCATCGCGTTTACTGAAGACGGCTGGTTTGATACTGACAAGCCGCAGAGCATTCTGCGCCATACCGACGGCAGTCTCACCATCACTCTTATCAAAGCGGACACCTACCTTGGCAACAAACCACCAAAGACGCTGCGTGTGATTTTACGGAATGACGATGGGTGGTTGCAGGGTGGGGGACTGAGGTGCTTGCAGATTGGGCCGAGGATTGAGCGGTGACACGGAGGTTAGGCCTCTGGCCTGACTGCTGACTGGGGCGTCTCGCCTTAGGTTCAGAATCAAAGGCAAGATGCCTCGATCCGTTGATGGGCCAATCCTCCGCTCACGCAGCAGCCGCAATAGCCTGCTGATTGCGCCAGAGGTAGAGGATGCGGCGGGAGGTATTGGGGTGGGTGGAATTGCGGTCGTTGAGTTCGGCCTCGAGGTGGAAGAGGACGTGGTCGGGGTGGGCTTCGATGAGCTGGATGAGGTCTGGCAGCAGGCGGGTGTCGTTGAGGACGTCTGGGAGTGAGACGGGGACTTTGGCGATGCGGGTGACGGCTTCCATTTCGACCAGGGTTTCTTTGAGGGCGTCGTGGTCGGTGTTGTCGCTCTTGAATGCGAACTGAAAGAAGCCTTTGATGGAGGATTCGTCGTGTTCGGTGAGACGGCGCTTGATGCCCTGTTCCAGTTGGGCGCGGGCTTGGGCGGACTGGACGCTGCCGAAGGGCATGGCGTCTTCGTATTCCTGGAGGAGCTGGGTGATGGGGACGCCGGTGTGGCGGACTTTGGCCTTGAGAACGTGGGCTAGGAGGGAGTTGCGTGCTTCATGCTCGATGCCGAGTTTGATTTCGGTGGTGATGGCTGGGACGAGGCCGGCGGCACGCGCGCCGTGGTCGTCGCACAAAAACTCGACGAGGCGGATCTGCGTGACCCAGGTGGAGAAGGCGACCCAGCGCGCGGCGCCCAATGCCAGGAGAGGCGAGCCCCAGCGGATGTCGTAGTCTTGCAGCACTTGCGCGATCACGAGTGCGAGCACGCCGGATAGCAGTGCATGAACCAGCATGCAGCGGCTGGCGATTGGCGAGTATGGGAAGACGTGGCCGAGTTCGTGGCCGATGACGGATTCGAGCTCTTTTTCATCGAGGAGGTGAACGATGGATCGGTTGAGCTGGACACTATTGAAAAGGTGCCAGCCGGGCAGGAGTTCCAGGCGCATGGCGAAGGCGTTGACGTCCTTTTCCGGCGCGAGATAGACAGGGATGCGCTGGCCGGTGAGGCCGAGACGCTCCTGCACTCGGCGAACTGCGGCGATGAGGGAGTCGCGCGTGTGATGTCCGAGTTTTGCATCCGGGCGGATGTCCTCAAGCCGCTTCCGGTTGGCGAGGTACTGTGTGACGATGAAATCAAACAGACCCAAAAAGGCGCAGGCAAAGAACAGGGCGAACTGCCAGCCGGGGATGTGCTGCGGCTGCGCCACCCACCAGACCAAGCCGCCGAAGATGGCGAGCAGTTCCAGGCCGAGCCACAGCATGGAGCGCGATTCGTTGGCCTGAAAGCTGCGCAGCAGGGCATCCCGCGTGGGCGTGACGAGACGGCGCGGCGCTGGCAGTACGCTCTCCATGCCGCTTAAGTGATGGTTTGCAGGAAGCCGCGGATGAGTCCGAGGGAGGGCCGCGAGCGGGTCTGGTAGATGACCTTGCCGGGACCGGTGAAGCGGACGACGAAGCCTTCGCCGGAGAGGAAGGAGTCTTTGAGCGACTGGGTGATCACCACGGACTCAAAGGGCATGGTGTCGGTGAAGGCGACGATGTTGCGGTTGTCGAGCACGAAGCGCTCGCCCTCCGCGAGGTCCTGCTCGATGACGCCGCCGTAGCTGGAGAGGAAGAGCGTGCCGGAGCCGACGGTCTTCAGGAAGAACAGGCCGCGTGTGGCCAGCATGCCCTGCATGCCGGCATTGTGCAGATCAAAGGTGAGCTCTGGCGTGGAGGCCAGGAAGGCACCGCGTGCGAGTTTCAGGCCGGTTTCAGGCGTGACTTCGATGGCGCGGATATCGCCCATCTGTTCGGGGGCCAGCATGAGGTGCTGGTCGTCACGCTTGGCCTTGTAAACGACGGTGAAAAAGTTCTCGCCGCCAAAAAGGCTGCGCACACCGCCGAGCATGCCGCGCTTGCCGCCCATGTGCAGACCGGCTTTGACGTCGATCTGAAAACCGGGCGTCATGGCCTGCATGCTGCCCGGCTGCGAGTGAATGGTCTCGCCCTCCGCCATATCAAGCCGCAAGGTCGAAAAGGCAGGGGAATGAAGAACCGTGTGTCGCATGACTAAATGTCGGAGTCAGCCTGACCGCTCATCTTCTTGCGCAGCATGTAGCCGCCGATGCTGATGAGGATCATGATGCCCAGGAAGATGAAAAGGGCCACCATGCGGCTGACGCCGAGGATATCCTGAATGCCGGTGATGCAGATGTCATAGATGACGATCTGGATGAACCAGCGAACGATGCCGCCGACACCACCACGAGCAAGAACAGGAGAGAATGAAATTTGATCCATAGGATTAATCTAGAGCGATTTTCGGATCACACTTCAAGTTAAAAGGTGTGACAGTCTCAAAATTTGCCTCGTTAATTTGGCAAAACGTCAGGGCGCTGTCCCTCTTAACCGTCATAGGAGGAATACGCGCTGATGAAATAACGCCCAATGGCTTTCGGTTTCAACAGGGCCTCAGTTTGTTTTCTTCCCCAGCCCTTTGTACACCCCGAAGTCATTGAAGAAGAACTTCTTGGCGAGCCAGTACATCCAGTGCTTTTCGGGGATCTCTTCGCCTTCGCGCCATTGGCTGGTGCGTGGGGTCATGGATTCGATTTCGGCCATGGCGGTCTGGCGGATGGTGGAGTCTTTGGCGCTGTGCTTGGTGACGACGGCTTTGACGAGATCTGGGCGCTCGAGGACGATGCAGCCGCGGGTGTTGGCGGAGGCGATGTTGCGGAAGTCGCGGAGAAATTCACTTTTGGTGAAGACGTCGAAGAGGTCGTCATTGGTGCGGACGCTTTCTTTGGCGAACTGGATGATGGGGCAGGGCTCGATGGCACCAGTAGGGCTGATGTGATGGCTGATGCCGTTGGCCATGGGGCAGAGGGCCTGGCCGTTGTGGTCGTAGTAGGCATCGACGATGGCGATGGGCATCTTGGCGCGCATGTTGACGACGAATTTGCGCACCTGGGTGATCTGCTCGGGCGTGAGGGCGAGGTCGGCGCTGATCTTGGGGCCGACGGGGCGGTAGGTGTGATACCAGGCGTAGTGCACGCCCATGTCGATGAGGCGGCGCAGCCATTTCTCGGTGAGGAGGTCGTCGATGTTGGTTTTGCAGAGGCTGGTGGCGACGCCGGTGAGGACGCGGGCATCGAGGCAGTTCTGCAGGCCGCGAAGAGTGCGGGTCAGCACGTCTTTGTTGCCACGGCGTTCGTTGCTGACGATCTCGGTGCCTTCGATGCTGACGAGCGGGGTGATGTTGCCGAGCTTGCGCATGGTTTCGGCGGCCTTCGGGGTGATCATCTGGCCGTTGGTGAAGACCTGGAAGAAGGCATCCGGGTGCATCGAGAGGAAGTCGAACAGCTCGGGATGCATGAAGGGCTCGCCGCCGAGGATGCCGAAGAAGGAATTGCCGCGCCGTTTGGCGTCGTTCACGATTTTGTTGAGCTCATCGAGATTGAGCGACTCGCGCGGTTTGTCCACGTCCACCCAGCAGCCCTGACAGCGGAGGTTGCAGGAGTTCAGGATGGAGATGTAGAAGAAGGGTGGAAAATACTGGCCCTGCTTCATGCGCTGCTTGTGCAGCATGACGGAGCGCGCGCCCTTGTAGCCGAAATTCCAGCCAATCTTGGCCAGGCAGAGCGGATCGACGGTTTGCAGGATGCGGGAGGTGAGGGAAAGGAGCATGGGGGCAGGTTGGAAGGCCGGATTTTACACCGCAGAGATGGGAACGCCGCAGAGAATTGATTTTTGATTTTTCTTTGTGGTGTTTTGGCCTGTGCGGGGTGCTGTTTGGAATAGTTGGGGGCTTGCCTAAAGTTCCGGTGGCTTCCAGAATACGCTTCGTTAGTCTGAACGGGTGAGTTACCAAGTTTTTGCCCGCAAATATCGCCCCAAGACCTTCGCAGACGTTCTCGGCCAGGACCACGTCGTACGGACGCTGCGCAATGCCATCGCCCAGCAGCGGCTGGCGCATGCCTATTTGTTTGTGGGGCCGCGTGGCACGGGGAAGACCTCCACGGCGCGTATTTTTGCCAAGGCGCTGTGCGCCAAGAACGGGCCGAGCATTGACTTTGACCCCGAGGACGAGCTGAGCATCGAGATTGCCGAAGGGCGCTGCATGGACGTGCTGGAGATCGACGGTGCGAGCAACAACGGCGTGGAGCAGGTGCGCGAGCTGCGGGACAACGTGAAGTACGCCCCGTCGCGCTGCCGTTACAAAATCTACTACATCGATGAGGTCCACATGCTGACCACCGGGGCCTTCAATGCGCTGCTCAAGACGCTGGAAGAGCCGCCGGAGCACGTGAAGTTCATCTTTGCCACGACGGAGCCGAATAAGATCCTGCCGACGATCATCAGCCGCTGCCAGCGGTTTGACCTGCGCCGGATTCCGAATGCGGTGATCGCGAAGCATTTGCTCCACATCGCGGAACTTGAGGGGGTGAACTTGGATGAAAAGGCGGCCTACGCGATCGGCAAAGGCGCTGAAGGCGGCATGCGCGATGCGCAGTCCATGCTCGATCAGCTCGTGGCCTTTTGCGGTGGCCACATCACCGAACAGGACGTGCTGGATGTGTTTGGCTTCACTTCGGGTGAGTCCGTGGCATCACTGGCGCGGCACATTTTGGAAAGCGACACTGTGGGCGCTCTGCGCGCCGTGTATGAACAGAACGAAGCCGGCAAGGAACTGGGACGTTTTCTGGGAGATCTGATCCAGCATTTCCGCACGCTGCTGGTGCAGCAGGCCGATCCTGAAGCAGCGGCGGAAGATTTGAGCCCGGAAGTTGCCGAGGAAGTCGTGGCGCAGGCGCAGATGGCGAACACGGAGCAACTGCTGCGCGTGGTGGATGGTCTGGCCGATGTGGATGCGCGCATGCGCTGGGCCAGCAACAAGCGCCTGCACTTTGAACTGGGTGTCATCGCCTCCGTGCAGAGCCTGAATGAAGTTTCGATCAGCGATGTCATTGATGCGTTGGATTCGGGCAGTGGTGAGGGCTTGACCCGGCAGGCCCCGCGTGTGCAGGCGGCACCACCACCTCTGCGACGTGCGGCGGAGCCTTTGAAAGTGGCTCCAGCGGTAAAGCCGCAGCCTGTGGCACGTGAAGAGGCGCCCGCACCCGTCGTGGCGAAGGCACCGGAGCCCGAGCCGCAGCCAGTAGCGAAGGCCGCGCCAGTCGTTGAGAGAGCTCCGGCACCAGTCGTGGAGAAAGCGCCTGAGCCAGCACCTGCACCGGCCCCGGTGGCGGCGGCGAAGGTCAAAGAGCCTTCTGCGGTGGATGAGCCGGGAGAGCTGTTTAGCCAGGATGTTTTCTGGACCAAGTTCGTCACGCAGGTGCAAGCGCGCCGTCTTCTCATCGCGCCATGGTTGCAGCCCGCGACGCTGCTCGACATCTCACGCAACACGATCAAAGTGGGCTTCCCGCCAAGTGAGAGCTATGCACGCGACAGCCTGATGCGCCCTGCGCAGGTCAATTTCCTCGAAGGTCTGGCGCTGGAGCTGACGGGGAAGACGATGAAGTTTGAGTTTGTGCTTGATTCGAACCTCAAGGCACCGGCTTTTGCTGAGGTGGATCTGGGGCTGCTGAATGAGCCCGAGTCACCGGCCAAGCCTGTGGCTGAAGCCAAGGCGGAGCCTAAAGCCGAGGTGAAAGCCGCGCACCAGGAGGAACTCATGAAGGCGGATGCGCCTGCCGCCGCTCCCAAGCCCCCCGAAGACTTCTACAACGACCCGCTGATCCAGCAGGCGATGGTGAAGTTTAAGGCGAAGCTGGTGACGGCTGAGTAAGTAAAAGCTCGCAATGAGGTGCTTGCTGTCTTTGGATGGCGGCCTTCTCACGCCTATGACCTCAGCACCCACCGGCCATCCTCGCGGCATTTACACGCTGTTCTTCACGGAAATGTGGGAGCGGTTCAGCTACTACGGGATGAGGGCACTGCTGGTACTGTACATGGTGGCGGAGGTGAACAATGGCGGCATGGGGCTGACGGATGAAATGGCCGCTGCCATCTACGGGCTCTACACGGCACTTGTTTACATGACTGCATTGCCGGGAGGCTGGGTGGGAGACCGGCTGCTCGGAGCCAAAGGTGCGGTGTGGTGGGGTGGCATCATCATTGCCCTGGGGCATGTGGTTCTGGGCATTCATAGCACGCAGGCGTTTTTCATTGGCCTGATTCTGGTGGCCTTCGGTTCCGGGTTGCTGAAGTCGAACATGAGCGCGCTGGTGGGGCAGCTTTACCCTGAGGGCGGCGCACGGCGGGATGCGGGCTTTACCTTGTTTTATATGGGCATCAATGTCGGGGCTTTGTTTGGCCAGTTGTTATGCGGCTGGCTGGGAGAGGAAGTGGGCTGGCGCTGGGGCTTTTCGGCGGCTGCGGTGGGCATGTTTCTAGGATTGGTGCAGTTCAAATTCACGCACCAGCATGTGTCACAGATCGGTGAACGCGTGGTGCATGAGGGGCAGAATGTGAGGCGTGAATGGACGCTCCTGCTGGTGGCGCTGGCTGTGGTGGTCGGCCTGGTTGCGCTGGGGGTGGGTGGATTCATCCAGATTGATGCCATCAGGTTCGCCCATCACACGGCGTGGTTCATTTCCGGTGTGGCGCTGCTGTATTTCCTCTGGGCGTTTTTCCTGGCCAAACTGAATGGGGTCGAGAAGAAGAGGATGGTGGTCATCCTCGTGCTGTTTCTGGCTTCGGCCATGTTCTGGGCGGGCTTTGAGCAGGTGGGGTCATCCTTCAGTATTTTCGCTGAACGATTCACCATTCGGAAATTCGGTGGGTGGGAAGTGCCGGCGAGCTGGATTCAGGCGCTGAATCCGCTCTGTGTGATCGCTCTGGCTCCGCTCGTCGCGATGTTGTGGTCACGGCTGGCGCGCAGTGATCGTGCACCGTCACTGACGACCAAGATGTCCTGGGCGCTGCTCATGCTGGCGCTGGGGTTTGTGGTCGCGGGATGGGCGGCGCATCGCGCCCTGACCACGGGGCCGGTATTTCCGACCTGGCTGATGTCCGTGGTGGTGCTGCATACGCTCGGTGAACTCTTCCTCAGCCCGGTCGGTTTGAGCGCTGTCACCAAACTGTCGCCGCCACGCCTCACAGGTCAGATGATGGGCATCTGGTTTCTCGGCAGTTCCTTGGGCGACATTCTCGCGGGAATATTGGCTGGCGGTGTGACGGGTGATGCCACCGCGCAGATGCCCGAGCGCTTCTTCCATGTGGCGATCACTGCCGGGATTTCCGGGGTCGTGCTGCTGATACTCGCACGCTGGATCACGAAGCTGATGCCCGGGATCAAGTGAGCAGCCGCTCTGGAGGCTGGCCGCAGTCTTTGAGTGTAGATGCGCCATCTTTCGAAATAAATTGAAGGCAAGATTTGGGCTGCGTGCTGGCGTCCCATCCTGCCCAAGGAAACCATGTGGTGGAATGTCTTCGCGAGTTCGCGACGGTAGAAAATCGCTTTGCTAAAACAAAACGGGCGGTGAGCTTGATGCCCAACCGCCCGCTTCGAAACTCAGATACCGCAGCCGATCAATGGTTGAAGTAGAACTCCTTGGAGTTCAGCAGTGCCCAAAACAAATCTTCGAGGACGTTTTGGCGGGCGCCGGCGTCTTCGGCGATGGCTTGCTGCACGTTGGTCCATTCTTTGTCCAGAGGCATGCGGCCAAAGACGCGGAGGAAGAGATCTTCCACGATTTCGCGGTCGTTCTTCTTGTCCTGAATCATCTTGGCGACGACGCGGCCCTGCTTGATGCGGTCATTCACGGCGTCGCCGTTCATGAGATGCAGAGCCTGTGAGAGTGTGGGTTCCATCTTCACTTCGCAGGAGCAGACGGATTCACGCTTGGCACGGCCAAAGGTGGTGAGGAAGTAGTTCGAGACGGCACCATCGGCGATCTGCACGGCGCGGGCTCCGAGAGGCAGGCCCTGGAACTTGTTGGGCGTGTCGGTGATCTGTGAGATGGCGTCCAGCAGCACTTCGGCGCGCACACGGCGGACCTGGGCGTGGGAGAAGTTGCGTTTGTCGCCTGCATTGGTCTCATTGACCTTGGTGCTGCGCTGGTACGTCTGGGAGTTGCAGACATCACGGACGAACTTACGCATGTCGTAGTTGTACTCGGTCAGGTGCTCGGCCATGGCGGCAATGAGAGCGGGATTGGAGGGCGGATTGGAGACACGCACGTCATCGACGGGCTCCACCACGCCAACACCGTTGAAGTGGGACCAGACGATGTTGGCGATGTTGCGGGCGAAGAAGGGATTGCTTGGCGAGGCCATCCATCCGGCGAGCACCTTGCGGCGGTCTTCGCCAGGTTTCATTTCTGGCGTGTCGCCGCCTAGGAATTTGGGCTTCATCACGGCCTGCGTGAGGAAGTGCCTCGATTCTCCTCCCTTGCTGTTGTAGATGATGACTTCAGCCGGATCGTCGGTCGCTTTGCGGCCGATCTGGGCGAAGAAGGCTTTGAAGCCGTAGTAGTCATCCATGGTCCAGCGGTCGAAGGGATGGTTGTGGCACTGGGCGCACTGGATGCGCATGCCCATGAACACCTGGGCAACGTTTTCCGTCAGCTTGAGCTGGTCGAGTTCGGTCTGGTAAAAATTGACCGCAGGGTTGGAGACGGTGCCGCCGGTGGAGGCGAGGAGCTCCACCACGATTTCATTGATGGGGATGTTCTTGCCGATGCGCTCGGAGAGCCAGTTGTAATACAGCAGAGCGTTCTTGTAGAACGGCGGAGTGTTGTTGTTGATGGCGGAGCGGATCTGCAGCAGCTCGGCCCACTTCATGACCCACAGTTCGGTGAACTCTTTGCGCTCCAGCAGGCTGTCCACCAGTGCAGCACGCTTGTTGGGGTTGGTGTCGGCCAGGAAGGCGCGCATGTCCTTCGATTCAGGATACACACCGGCGATGTCGATGAAGGCACGGCGCACGAATTCTTCGTCCGTGCAGATGCCGGAGGGCAGGATGCGGAGCTTGTGGAGGTTTTCATCGACCAAGGTGTCGATGTAGTTCGTTTCGGCGAGATTGGGCCTCTCGTACTTAAGCTGCGCAGGAATCACGAGCACCTGGGCGGTGACGGAGTACACATTGAAACGGGCGAGCATGAACGCAGCGCCACGATCACCGGAGGTCACGAGGCCCTGCTTGTCGATAGTCGCGGTCGGGTCGTTGTTGGACATGAAGAGCGCGAGGTTCGTCACATCGCGGTCGGTGCCGTCGGAGTAGGTGGCGCGCACGGTGATCTGCTGAGTGGCGTTCTTGCCTTCCATGACGATCTGGCTGGGGAAGACTTCGATGCCGGTGACCTTGGCCACATCGGCAGCGTCATCCGGCGCACCTGCGGTGATCCATTCGAGCAGTGCCTTGTTATAGACTGAGTCTGGTTCGAAGCACTGGTTGCCTGAATGTGGCACAGCCCCCACGGCTTTTTCAATCAGTGAGCTTTCTTCTGGGATGGCCAGATTGATGCGGCGGCCTGGCATCTCACGGGTGATGCGGAGGAAGTCGCCTGCAGGGTCCATGCCAAAGAGGGAGGTGCGGAAGCCGTCCTTGCCACGAGCGGCGCCGTGGCAGCCGCCTTGATTGCAACCACCGCGCATGAACACTGGCATGCAGTCGAGGCGGAAGGAGATGGCGCGATCCTTGGTGCCATCTTTGACATTGATAGCGGCTTTGACCGTCTGCCCGCCGATGGTGGCGATGAGTTCGGTACTGCCTGCATCTGCGATGGGCTTCAAGGTAAAACCATCGAGTGCGGCGATCTTGCTGTCGGCGACTCTGAGGTCGCAGACGCCGGTAACGTCCTTGGTGGTGGCATCCTGAAAGGTGGCCAGCACGACCACCTTGTGGAAGTCGCGCTTGGTTTCCAGCGAGTATTTCTCTGGCAGAATCTGGAGGTTCTTCAGCGTGGGCAGCTTCTTTTGCAGCTCGGCCAGGGCCTGGCGCTGCTCCGGAGTTTTGTACTGGAGGGTGAGGTTCTGCGGCCACTTTGCGCCTTCTGCGATCCAGCGCTTGAGCACGTCTATCTCATTCGCCGAGAGCGGTCCGCCTTTCGGTGGCATGATGTCGTCATGATCTTTGGGAAGGATGACGCGCTTGATCATCTCGCTGTCATCAGGCTTGCCAGCGACGAGGGCGGGGCCGGCGGCACCGCCTTTGAGCAGAGCGGCAGCGGAATCCATCAGCAGCTTGCCTTTGATCTTGTTGGGATTGTGGCACTCCAAGCACTTGTTTTCCAAGATGTGCTGCACATCACGTGCAAAATCGACACCTGTAACGGCGGCAGGGACGGCTGCTGTCGGTGCGGCTGCTACAATGGGGGCAGCGGCTGGCGCTGCGGGAGTTGCAGGATCAGCAGCAAGACCGCAGGAAGTGATGGCGAGGATAAAGAGAGAAGCTCGCACGGGGCTTTTCATAGAGGGTAGGATCAAGGGGTTATTCAAGCTACGGGCCAAAGGGGATGCATTTATCAAAGGTGCGAAAAAACACTGTGAATAAAGTCCTTCAGGCCTCCAAGGCCGCCAGCCGCTGACCAATGGGCGGGTGGGAGTAATGCAGCCAGACCGTCAGCGAATGGGGATTTGGGTGCGTGAGGTGATCGAGCGAAAGCTTTTGCAGACCTGCGATCAAAGGCGTGTTGCCGCAGGCGGCTCGGGCGAAGGCGTCGGCCTGGAATTCGTGTCTGCGGCTTAGGGCGCTGCTCACCACTCCCAGCAGGAGGCTGGCAGGCTGATAGAGGATGCTGAAGAGCACCAGTCCGAGACCCAACGGCTGCCCCGTGACGCCGAAGGCCTGGAAAAACGCGGGCGACTGCAAGGCGGCATGGAGCAGGTAAAACATCAGTCCGCTTTCCAGCAGGCCCAAGACCAACTGCTGCGGTACGTGACGGCATTTGTGATGTCCGATCTCGTGGGCCAGGATCGCCTCCAGTTCTTCTTGCGAGTGCTTTTCGATCAAGGTGTCGAACAGGGCGATGCGCTTGTTTTTGCCAAAGCCACTGAGAAAGGCATTCGCCTTGCTGGACCGACGCGAGCCATCCACCACCGAAACATCGACGACGGGGAATTTGAGCCGTGCCGCCAGCGCCAGCAGCGCCTCGCGGAGCGGGCCATCGGCCAGCGGCTTGAATTTGAGAAACAGCGGCATCAGCAGCCGTGGAGAGAGCCAGGCCATGACAAGGCTGAAACTGGCAACCGTGAGCCAGGTGTAGAGCACCGCCTGCTGCTGGGTCTGGAAGAACCACAGGATCAGCGCCAGCAGCGGACCGCCGAGAAGGGCGGTGAGCAGCAGCCCTTTGAGGCGGTCTTTGATGAAGGTGCCTGGGGTGGTGCGGTTGAATCCGTACTCGGCTTCGATCTTGAAGGTGTCATAGGCATCGAAGGGCAGGGACAGCACGTTTTGCACCAGCATGAACAGGCCGATGACGCCCACGCCCGTCGGCACGGCATTCCAGCCCCAGCCGGTGCTCCAGCGCTGCAGCCAGTCAAAGCCGCCGCCCCACCAGACCAAAATCAATGCGCCCACCGAGAAGGTGCTGCGCAGCAGATCGAGGTGAGCTGATTTACCGGCGTATTCACCGGCTTTCTGCACCGTTTCGTCTGTGAAAATCGCTTTCAATCGCTGGGGCAAAGCGTGGCGGAACTGCCCGAGATTTAAAAAAGTGGCGACGATTTCGAGGTGAAACACACCAAGCACTCCGACAAGGGCGGCGATGAACCAGGGATTGGAAAGAGACATGAGAAGAGGGGACGGGGGCTTGGCGCTTCAATGCCAGCCCATGGGCAGGTTTTGGTAATGCTGGGGGATACAGGTCACAAGCACGAATGGCACTGAGTTACGCGTCGTTGTCGTCTTTGGGCAGCCTTTCTTCAGCAGCCCTTCAGTCCCAACGAGACTGCATCAGTGCCCCGGCGGCGGGTGTTGGGTTCATTCGGGTTCACCCATTGGGTTCAGGGTCAGGTTCAGGTTCACCCGTTGGAGGCTGGGTTTGGGTTCACGGGTTCATACCCTATATATAGGGTATGAACCCGTGAACCCATGAACCCAATGGGTTCAAATTCCATTTTGAACCCGATTTGAACCCACGTGAACCTTGAACTCATTTTACCCACCGGCAGGCCCAATGGGGGGGATGAGACAGTCAGCCCAGAACTTGCCGCCGGTGCCCGTCCAGAAGGGACTTGGCAAGTCCCGCTCCTTGGCCAAAAAATAATGTAACCACTCGCGCTGTGCGGCAGTTCAATCAATGACCACCTCCAAACCAGCACGCCATGTCCAAAGTTCTCCTTCTTCTTTTTACCTTCATTTGCATCACCCCGGCATCAGCACAGATCGGCGGCATGTTGCGTGACCGGATCGCCCAGCGCAGGCAGGCGGCAGCCGAACCGGGTGGGGAGGAATTCAGCTATGGCACGGCTCCTTTGCAAAAGCTGGATTACTGGAAGCCCACGACTCCGGGATCTCCGCTGGTCATCTTTGTGCATGGCGGGGGCTGGAAGCGCGGCGACAAAACGGACGCGGTGGGCGTCAAGGGCGCACACGCCTTGCAGCAGGGCTATGCCTTTGCGTCCGTTAATTATAGGCTCGTCCCCGCCGCCACCGTGGAGGAACAGGCGCAGGATGTGGCGAATGCCATCGCCTATTTGATCAGGAATGCGGCGAAGCTGGGCTTCGACGGCAAGCGTGTCGCGCTGATGGGGCATAGCGCTGGAGCGCATCTGGTGGGGCTGGTCAGCACGGACCTGCGGTTTTTGAAAATAGCAGAAGTGGACGTGAAGAATCTGCGCGGCTCGATCCTGCTCGATGGTGCTGCGTATGATGTGCCGCGCCAGATCGCCGAAGGTGGCAACTTCATGCATGACACCTACCTGGAAGCCTTTGGCACCGAGCCGAACCGGCAGAAAGGTCTCTCTCCCACAGTGCAGGCAGCCGCGCCGAATGTCCGTGCCTTCCTCATCCTGCATGTGCAGCGCGAGGACGGAACGGCTCAATCCAACGCGCTAGGTGCGGCTTTGCGCAAGGCGGAGACAGCCGCCGAGGTCAAAGGCTTTGAGGGGCGCGGTCTGCAAGGGCATGCGGAGATTAATCGCAAGCTGGGGGATCCTTCCTATCCGGCGACTCCGGTCGTGGATGCGTGGTTGAAGGGTGTGTTTGGGATGTGAGTGCATGATCAAACTGTGCCTTAAACCAAGGTTATTGAGTTCATGGGATCGATAAGAACTTCATTCCGTGTCGGGGCGGCAAGGACGCTCGCCCAGAGCCGATGAAACATCAGCGCTCCCAGCAAAGAGCTTCGCCCAGCTCGGTGCTGGGAGCGCTGGTTTTTAACCGGCTCTGGCGACGGCCCCCTGAAGCACAAACACCCCACCACCTTCACAGCTGCCTCATCCGCCATCGAAAACGCAGACGACACTCGACCGACCGACCGTCCACGTTCATGTCCCCATGTTCTCAATCCCTGTCTCCACATGCACCGTATGCTCATGCCCGTGCTCGGCCTGATGCACTAAATACGAGGCAAAGATGTCCTCCAGCTCCATCACGCTGCCGATTTGTGAAAAGCGCTGGCGGAGCCATTTGCCGCCGGGGATGGACTTGGTGTAGTTCATGAGGCGGTTGCGCATGGAGCGAATCGTCGGTAGCTCGCCCATGTGGGCGTTGCGCTCGATGGCCAGTTTGCAGTGGCGGCGCATGAAGTTGAAGCGCTCCTCCACAGTCGCGTGCGGGGCATGGGTGCCGGTGGCGAGGTAATGCTTCGCTTCTTTGAAGACCCAGGGATTCGCCATGGCGGCACGGCCGATCATGACGCCCTTCACGTTCGTTTGCGCGCGGCGGATTTCCACATCGACACCGCTGGAGATGTCGCCGTTGCCGATGACGGGAATCTTCACGGCATCCGCCACCTGACCGATGACATCCCAGTCCGCGAGACCGGTGTAGCCCTGTGCACGGGTGCGGCCATGCACGGCGATGGCCTGCATGCCGCAGTCTTCAAGAATGCGGGCGACTTCGATGGCGTTGACGAGGCTGGCGTCCCAGCCGATGCGCATCTTGGCGGTCACGGGAATGGGCACGGCCTTGGCGACTTCGCGTGCCACGCTGGCGAGGAGCGGGCAGTCTTTGAGCAGGGATGAGCCGCCGTTTTTGGAAACGACCTTGTTCACGGGGCAGCCGAAATTGATGTCGATGAAGTCGGGCTGCTTCCAGTCGATGATTTTGCGTGCGGCTTCGCCCATGCGCACGCCGTCGGAGCCGAAGAGCTGCACGCCGAGCGGGCGCTGTGCATCGTCGAAATCGGTGTAGTGCCGCGTGCGGTCATCGCGCTGCAGGATGCCCTCGGCGCTGACAAATTCCGTCATCATCACATCCGCGCCCTGTTCCTTGCACAAATGGCGGAAGATCACGTCCGTGACCCCGGCCATGGGGGCCAGATACAGGGGAAAGCGGTCATTTTCGAACCATGGAAGCATCTTTAAAGCATAGCCGAACTGGCACAGTGCGGCAAGTCGTGTCACATTTGGCGATGGCAAGACGCCGACGCTACCGCAAACCACTCCTCCCCGGCCTCTGGACCGTGCTGGCCGCGTTTGCCTTGATGGGCAGCATCGGCGGGATGTTCTGGGTGCTCGGCAAGAAGACGAAGATCAGCCGGGTGGGACCATCGCCACCGGTGACTGTGGGTGCTGTGGCGAAGGGGAAGTAATCGGGCGGTCAGAATGACGAAGGTCGAAGTGCTAATGACTAAATAAATCCGAAGCTCGAATGCCGAAAACGACCTCAGCCATCTGCGGCCACTTGTTCGCAGTTCGTCATTGGCGCTTCGACATTACTTCGTCATTGCATGGCGCTGCAGCTTCCTATCTGCCAGCGACTTCGCCTACACCGCCGGTCTCACCACCACAATGTCCCCCAGCATCTGCTCCTGTTCCACCTGCAGGTGGTTGAGCTTGATGAGTTCCAGCATGGCCAGGAAGGTCACGATCACTTCGCCACGGCTTGCGGCGCTGGTGAAGAGGTCTTCAAACCGCACCTTGGTGCCAACGAGTACGATCTGGAGCAGGTGCTCAATCTTGTCCGCCACGGTGTAGCGGTCATTGACGATTTCGCGGAAGTCGCTCGCGTTTTCAAAGCGCTTCAGGATGCGCTGGAAGGCGCGGATGAGGTCGAAGATGCCCACCTGGCCGATGGTCTCCACCGGGGCGTCGAGGTCGGGGAGTTCCGGCGTGGTGACGAACAATTCATCGCTCTTCACCTCCTGCGCACCGAGGAAGTGGGCGGCTTCCTTGAACTTCTTGTACTCCATGAGCTGACGGATCAGCTCCCAGCGCGGGTCACTCTCTTCTGCATCCTCTTCCGGTGGCTGCACCGCCTGCGGCAGGAGTTCGCGGCTTTTGATGTACATCAGATTGGCCGCCATGACGATGAACTCGCTCGCGAGCTCGATGTTGAGCGCCTGGAACGTGTCGATGTAATCCAGGTACTGCCGCGTGATGCGCTCCAGCGACACGTTGTAGATGTCGATCTCCTCCTTTTTGATCAGGTAAAGCAACAGGTCCAGCGGGCCTTCAAAAATCTCGAGTCTAACTTTGTAATCGGTGTCTTCCACGCGCCGAGATAGAGCGGGGAATTGATGCTAGCAACCGGGAGCGCGAGTATTCTGCTCGCCTGACTCTCCTGCCGCTCACGGATTCGGCGCTCCGTTCGTTGTTCACGCTTCAGCGTGCTTCCCCTGCCTGCACACGCTAAAGCGTGAACAACGTGCTCAAACCCGCGACTTCAGCGCCTTCTCCGCGTCCTCCAGTTCGGGCATCCGCCGCCCATAGCCGCATGCCACGATCAGCTTCCGCGCCTCCGCCAGATCCTTCTCCGGCGACTCCCACGGATACTTCACCTCTTGACCGTTGACTCCTTGACCCGTCTTGACGGCGACTCCGAACAAGCGACAGCGCGTGAGGCGGATGTCCGCCATGAACAGCCGCATCGACCCGCGCTCGGCGATTTCCCAGGCTTCGTCCAGGTCGCTCTGCGCGCTGTCGGGGCCGGCTTGCGCGGAAGTCAGCGCGCCGGTGAGGCTCCGCTGCCAGGCGCGGGTGAGGAGGGCGCGGGGGATGTGGTGCGTCGTACCGGCGCGGCGGAGTCCGGAGACGGCGGAGTCAATGTCGAATGACGAATTGTGAATTTCGAAGTTCCCGAGGATCGCCGCGAAGAGCGCGGCGCGGCCCAGGGTGAGGTGGTCGAGGGCGATGCTGAGGATGTCCTGTTGCCACGACTCGACCCACTTGAGCGTCTGCGACGCGCGCTCGGAGACGGCGCGGAGCGCCGCCAAAGTATTCCCGAGCTTTAGCTCGTCAGGCGTGCGTTTCTCGAGAGGCGTGCCCGTCTCGGCCTGCGGATGCTTTGTCGGGCTAAAGCCCTGGACTACTTTTTGCCACGCGGCACGCTCCGACTCCGCCATGAGCAGGTCGCAATACCGGAATCCCCGCACCGAATACAGCAGCGGGCTGGCGGGCTGGCGCTCGGCCTGCATCTGCTCGGCCTCGCGGAAGCGCGCCTCCGCCTCAGACCGGCGGCCCGCCTGGTGCAGGGCGTCGGCATGGGTCGTGCGATTGATCATCGCCTGACCCGCATCGCCGCTGCGGTCGGCGTAGGTCACGGACTGCTCGGCGTCCCCAACCGCCCCGGCCACCTCGCCCAGCGTCAGCTCCAGCTCGCTCAGGTTGCTGGCTGTCATCGCGGCTTGTTTCCAGTTTTCTAGTTGGACATACATTTCCCGCCCAGCTCGCATCGGCTCGAAGGCCTCGGGCAACCGGCCTAACGCGCGCAGGTAAAGCGGGGACTGCCCCAGCAGCCACGCTTGGTCGGATTCCGTGAGCGCGGGCGAGACTCGGCTCCACGGGGAGTCGAAAAAGCAGGTGATGGCTCCCAGATCGGAACCGAACGAGCCGAGTTTCTTCCACGTGTAGTGGTCGTTCCCTCGCAGAATACGGGCGAAGTAAACCTTGTCACACGCCTCCTGCTGCAAGCCCGCCTGGCAGCCGTGGGCCACGGCTTGGTAGAGCGGTTGGAGGACTTCGAGCGTGGGCTGGTCGCCTTCCTGCGTGGTCGCGCAGAGGTGTTCGTAGAGCCGACGGTGGGCCTCGCGCCAGGCAGAGTAGCCATCTCGCTCCGCGAGATGAGCCGCCGACTCCGCTGCGGCATGGCGTTTGGATTCATCGAGTGTCTGCTCCATGGCGGGAGCACCAGGCTCCTCTCGCGGAGCGAGAGGGCTACTTTTCAGCCTTTCCGCGAAGTATTCGCGGATGAGCGGATGTGCGTCGAGGGAAGCCGGAAGTGGGAATGCGCAAGCCGGAACGGAAACGGTCTCCGGGCTGACGGTGAGCAGTTTCGCGGCGACCAGCGATTCGAGGCTGCAATTCCAGTCTTCCTCTGGCAGGCCGGTGAGCGGTTCGGTGAGGCCGGGGATGGCGGGGGCGGCGAGCAAGGCCGCGAGGCAATCGGCGGTGGCGGGCCGATCAAACAGGCCCATGAGGCGGAGGATGGCCAGTTCGCGTCGCGCCTCGTCGCTGCCGTCCTCCATCCACCGGGCGTAGGCGGCCATCGCGCGAAAGGCGTGGCCGTTGTCGGTCTTCTGGCTGGCCTTGGCGAAGGTCACGCGGTCGCGCTTGCGGATGTCGCCGCCGAACGCTTTTTTCAAAAACGAGCCCATGATGTGGAGCGTGAGCGCGTGGCCGTCCACGTCTTCGACGAGCTTTTCAAACTCGCTGACCACCTCGCTTTGCGCGTCGCCGTCGTGGAGCGGGAGGTTCCGGCGGTCGCTGCCGGTGACGCCGTGGGCTTTCAGCAACTGCACGCCCGCAGCCCGCGCCAGGCGCGCGAGCTTTTCCTCCCGCACGGTGCGGCCGAGGAAGGCGCGCAGGTCCGGCAGCGGATAGCGGGTCGTGACGAGGCACAGGCCGTGACTGGTGGCGGCGAGGCCTTTGAGCAGGGCTCCGAGCCCCTGGTCCTTGAGTTCGCCCGGCGTGGGCGAGGTGGGCGCGTATTGCAGCGGCTCGAGGCCATCGAGGATGAGCAGCGCGCGCCGTTCGCCGACAAGCTGGGCCAGCCGCTTGCCCTTCTCGAACGCGCCCTGCGCGCTGCCCGCCATGGCCGCATCGCCAAAGAAGGTGAGGGCCTCGGCGAGAAACAAGTCGGACGAAACGGCGGTCTGCTCGCGCGTGCCCTGGCTGTAGAAGGACCACGCGAAAACGGAGTCGCAGCCGGGCCAGTTGTCATGGGCCAAGCTCGCAGCCCACTTGGCTACCAGGGACGTTTTTCCTTCGCCACCCAAGGCCACGAAGATGAGCACGTGCGGGCGGTGCGATTCAGCACGGCGGGCTTTGAGCCACGCGTCGTCGAGAATCTTCGTCTCGGATTCGCGGCCGATGAGATCCGCCGGGGCGTATTTGAGGATGCGGGAGATGTCGGCGTTGAAACCCGCAGCGGCGACGATGGGAATCTCGGCGACGCGTTTGCACAGCTCTTCCTCGTCCTTGAAGAAGTAGTAGAGGTGATTGGTCTTCGTGACGGCTTCGCGATGTGCGAGCTGGAGCGCGGTGGCTTCGACATCCTCGGGCTTTTCATCGGACGCGGGAGGCTGGCGCACGGTGGCGGCCTTCGAGATGAAAACAAACACCGGCTTTTCCATCTCCCGCGCGATGTCGAATTCCATCTGGGTGTAGGAGCGGCGCGCGATTCCCGCCGGGCGTTGGTTCGGCTCCGCACCGAAGCGGAAGCCGACGATGTGAATGACTGCGTCGGAGTCGTGGAGCTTACGCCGCAGCATCTCCTCCACGGTGCGGTAGTCGGGCGGGAAGCCGGGCTGGTTTTCGGCAAAGCAGCCTTTCATCTCGATCTCGTTCTCCACCGCATCGCGGAAGGAACCGAGCTCATGAGAGACACCGCTGAGGAAGAGAGTGGGCCGGGACTTCATGTCGTCTTGACTAGAGACGAACCGGAGGGCTTGTCGAGGGTTTCAGCAGGACAATATCGAGCCGACCTCACTTTTTTGAGGCTTTTCGCTTATCTGACCCCATCCATACCCGCGAAGAAGAAAGCCAACGCCAAGCCGCTGACCGGTGCCGCCTTGATCAAGGAGGTGTGCCGCCGCATCCGCGCGGCGCGGAGCTACTGGGATGCGCACAACAACCGCGCCTGCCGGGGCGAGAGAAGGCGATGGGGCTCTAGGAAACGTTGAGCGAGGCGGAGCGGGAAAAGGTGCCGCAGGAACTGCGTGTGTGGCTGCGCTACCCCAGCGAGAAATAATTTGGCGATGACTTCACTCCGTCGGAATTGGAAGATGAAGATGGAGTGGCCGAATAGAGGCGCAAAAAAAGCACAAGGGATCAGGCAGAAAAAGCATGCACTTGAAGGAGTCGAGGCTGAACAAGCGCTTCTTATTTTGAGGTTTTGCGTCTCTTTGTGGCCAGCCTCATTTCACAGGGCGCACGCGCACCCAGGCGCTGCGTGTGGTTCCTGTGCCGCCGACGGTGGTGGGCAGGCGGAGGCGGTAAAACTTGCCGGGGGTGAGGAGAAGGGTTTCGGTCCATTGATCCAACTCGTGCTTCGCGCCTGGGAATTTCGCCTTTTTATCGGCAGAGATGCGGAGGGTTTCTTCCAGGCCGGGCTCGATGGGCTTGGCCGTGGAGTGCTGGAGCTTGACGTTGAGTCTGACATTGCCGTCGGGATCTTCCATCAAGTCGCCTTCAATTTGCAGCCCGACGGGGAGCGTTTCCAATGCGGTGGGCCGCATACGGAAGGGGGCTTCAGGTGTTGGAGGATCAAATTCGGTGGCGGTCTGATACTCCTCAATGACTGACAGCCTGACGGACTGCGAGGGACGGGTCCGCAGCAGGGACAGAGACAGGAGCTTGGCGCGGCCACTCTTGACCTGCTGCTGGGAGAAGTTTTCAAAATCATCGGTCTTCACTCCCTGCCATGCCGCTGCATCTTGAGCGGAAACTTCAAAGATCAGCGCGTCGATTTCGAAGTCGTATCCCGTGGCCGCAGGGGTCTCAGTGCTGGAGTCGAGGTGACTGAAGAGGAGGACCGTTTCGTGCGCCGGGAGATCAGCGCTGGCCATCAGCGCAGGAGTATCAGCGGCCGTCAGCAGATGTGTGCCGGGCATGGCCAAAACGATAGCCGTGGTGCCCATGGACAGGGTGCGAAAACGTGGCTCCCACATGATTGCTTCTGGCATGTCACGCGCGAGTTTCCATTCGGTGCGGGCGGGCGGGGCCAGGTGCTGGGTGAGGGCCACGAGATCCTCATCCATCTCCAACTGGGTGCCGACGGGAATCTCATTCCATGCCGAGGGAATGCTGGGCATTTCCGTGGGGTAGGCATGCAAGCGTGCGCTGGTCTGACTGCGGCGGGCGGTCTCATGTGCGGCCAGCGAGCAGGTCATCACGCGGGCCTTGCCGTCTCTGGCGCGTGCCAGCAGCTCGCGCAGCAGCGGGGCTTCATCCTGCTCGGGTTTGCGCGTGGCGAGCAGGGCGTGCGCGGCATCCGTGTCGAGAGCGATGCCGATGAACAAGCGGCGTGGTGTCGTTTCGCTGGCTTTTGGCGCTGGCTCGGCAGTCCAGTCCGGTTGCTGCATCACGGTTACATCCAGCCAGCGTTCTTTGCGCTCTGTGCCCCAGACTTGATCCGCTGGGGGCATCATCGCCACGAGATGTGGAGCCGCGCTGCGGAATGAAATTTTTCCCTCCAACTGCTCTTCAAAACGGTCATACCAGTCCATCCAGCCGTGAATCGCCTTGCTGTGCACGCCTTTCTCGTCCCGTACACGCAGCCATGAGGTGGGCCATTTCACGGCAAGCGGAGCACGTGGCGCGTAGGTGCTGCTGCCTCCTGTGATGACTCCATCCTGCTTAAGCGCCAGCCGGGTGCCCTGCAGCACTGGCATAAAGGAGACGGGTGTCATGTAGAGAAGATCAAAATTTTGATCAATCTCCGTGGGCACCCAGTGCTCAGTGCCGACTTGCGCTTCCCATCGTGCGCCCGGTGCCATCACCAGAGTTGCACTGGAGACGATGCTGGCTTGTCCCGCTGCCAGGGCTTCCTCAAGATGGTGGATCACCGCTGCATCATCATGGGCGTCTTTCAGCAGCCACTCGACCATGTCCAGTTCAGGCACACGGTAAATCGTCTGCTGCAAGGTGGTGCTTGCCTTGGCTTTGGTGGCAGCAGCGCCGCCCTGGAGGAAAACGACGATCCGCGTGCCGGCATCCTGTGGCGATGGAAAACTGGCGAGCATGCGCTCCTGCTGCGACGCCCAAAATTCTCCCTGCCAGCGCAGGCGCTCAAAGCGTGGTGCGGTGACGCTGAGCCTGTCACGCTCGGCTCCCACCGCTGCCGTGGCATAGGACATGGATTGCAACTGGGGAGGCTGGAGGTCATGCGTCAGAGTGATGCGCAACCGCGTTTCCTGCGTGTCTTCATCGAAGGACACCCGCTCCACCCGCATCTCGGTACCGATGAGCTGCTTTTCGGTTTTCTTGGCTGCGACGCCTTGATTGTCTGCGGTGCGGCCCCATTGGGTGACGAACCCACGCTCCTGACCGATGCTGAGGAGTCGCACCTCGTCATCGGTCATCGCCCCGGTGAGTTCCACCAGCGTGCGCGCCTGCAGCCGCTGGCGCAGTCCGTCTGGATTCGCTGCATGCGCCATCTCACGCTGCCAGTCGCTTTCCTTCACGGTGGTGATCCGTGCGGTGATGAGATTGACAGCCTCCTGCGCATCGCATTTCAGATGAAAAGCGAATCCCAGGCAGAGTACCAGTCCAAGCCGCCAATGAGCATGCATGAGGAAGGTGTATGAGATTCGATGGCTCGGTGGCAATGCAAATCACTGCGCCCCTCGCTTTTTCGCGCTTCTGCGTTTATTGACCCGGCCAACCCTGCATGCCCGCGAAGAAGAAAGCCAGTGCCAAGCCGCTCACCGGCGCCGCCTTGATCAAGGAGGTGTGCCGCCGTATCCGCGTGGCGCGGGGCTACTGGGATGCGCACAACAACCGCGCCTGCCGGGGCGAGCGGGAGAAGGCGATGGCTCTCTATGAGGCGCTGAGTGAGGCGGAGCGTGAGAAGGTGCCGCAGGTGCTGCGCGTGTGGCTGCGCTATCGCAGCGAGAAGTACTTTGGGGATGAGCGCACGCCACCGGGAGGTGGAAGGTGAGGAGTGACAGCGTTCTCAAAGCGGGATTGCACCCGCGCAATCGGTTCAACACGCGCTACGACTTTCCACAGCTCATTGCGTACAGTCCGGCGCTGGCGGCGTTTGTGAAGCTGAATGCGTATGGGGATGACAGCATCGACTACGCGGAACCGCTGGCGGTGAAGGCGCTGAATCAGGCGCTGCTGAAGCAGGCCTATGGCTTGCAGCATTGGGACACTCCACCGGGTTATCTCTGCCCGCCCATTCCGGGGCGCAGTGATTACATTCATCATCTGGCGGATCTCATCGCGCTGCGGCACGGGCCATCGGTGCGCGTGCTGGACATCGGCACGGGGGCGAACTGCATTTATCCGCTGATAGGTGCGAGTGAGTATGGGTGGAGCTTTGTCGGCGCGGAAGTCGATCCGGCGGCGTGCCGCTGGGCGCAAAAGATGGTGGCGGCGAATTCGAGTGTGGCGGGCTTGATCGAGTGTCGGCTGCAAAAGTCAGCGGCGCAGTGCTTTCAAGGCATCATACAACCGGGGGAGGATTTTGACCTGACGCTGTGCAA
Organism: Verrucomicrobiaceae bacterium UBA7681; assembly: GCA_002482965.1. GTDB lineage: Bacteria > Verrucomicrobiota > Verrucomicrobiia > Verrucomicrobiales > Verrucomicrobiaceae > Prosthecobacter. Next base: position 49,887 of record DLGZ01000038.1, read on the forward strand.
TCCGCCGTTTCATTCTTCCGCTGCCGAAGCGGCAGAGGGCACGCAGCGGAAACTGCGCAATCTCGGCGGTAAGAAGACGGGACTTAACTTCGGCGGCAAAGCCAACGAGCTTTGGTGCGAGGGTGGCGAGCTTGGTTTCATCCGCCGCATGATCGAAGAGAGCACCTCGTTTGCAGGGCAATGCGGCTGGTTTACGACGCTGGTTTCCAAGAAAGAGCATCTACCGAGGCTTGAGCAGGCACTGCGGCGTGTGAAGGCGGCGCAGGTGAAGGTCATTGAGATGGCGCAGGGGCAGAAGAAGAGCCGCATTCTTGCGTGGTCGTTTTCAAAGCTGTAGATCAGGACTCCGGCCTGGTGAGGGGGGCTGAGCAACACAAGCCGGAGGCTTGTGCTACAATGCGCGGAAGATTGTGCGGAGGTGTTCGTATTGCCTTTCCACATGAAATCATCGTTTACTTTCTGTTCCGTCCTCTTGCTGGCCTCGGCACTGCATGCCGAAGTGAAGCTTTCCAAGGTCTTCACACCGCACATGGTGCTCCAGCGTGGCATGGCGGTGCCGGTGTGGGGAACGGCGGCTCCGGGCGAGAAGGTGACGGTGGCCTTTGCTGGGCAGAGCCAAACGGCCACGGCGGATGACAAAGGTGCATGGAGCGTGAAGTTGGATGCGCTGAAAGCCAGCGCGGAGCCGCGCACGCTGACGATCGGCAGCCAGAAGATCGATGACGTGCTGGTGGGCGATGTGTGGATCGGCTCCGGGCAGTCGAACATGGACATGGTGGTGGCCAGCTATACCAAGGATGATCCGGTGCTCGCGGAGGCAGCCGCCAAGGACTATCCGCAACTGCGCCTGCTGCGCAAAGACGCAAGCGCCACGTGGGAGCAGGCCACGCCGGAGACGAATCCGAAGTTCAGCGCGCTGTTGTTCTCTTTTGGTTTTCCCTTGCAGAAGGAACTCGGCGTACCGGTCGGCCTGATGGTGGGCGCAGTCGGTGGCACGCCTTCGGGCTTCTGGTTGAGCGAGGAGATGTATCGCAGCGATGCCGCGAGTGCTGCGGCAGTGAAGGCCTTCGCGCCGACTTACAAGTATGACGAACTCGTGGCGAAGCATGCCGTGGACAAGGCCAAGTATGATGCGGATTTCGCCGCCTGGAAACCGCTGGCGGATGCCGCGAAGAAAGAGGGTAAACCGCTGCCTCCTGCACCACGTGCGCCTCAGGGCGTAGGCAAGGCGGGTGAAACGAACTCCGGCAAAGTCGGCCAGCTCTTTGAGGCCTTCATTCGCCCCTACGTGGGCTATGCGATCAAAGGCGTGCTGTGGGATCAGGGCGAGAGCCGCACGAACATCGTGGGCGTGGATCAGGTGACGCTGATGGGCGCTCTCATTGGCGGCTGGCGCAAGGCTTGGGGGCAGGGTGATTTCCCATTTCTCTACGTGCAGAAGCCAAGCGGTGGCGGTTGTGCTTTCGACTATTCACAACCGATGAACCGTCTCGCTGAGAAGTTCGCGCCGCTGCCGAAGACGATTCCGAACAATCCGGATGCGCAGTACTCGCACGTCGCCTTTGAGCAGATCATGAAGTATCCGAACACACACATGGTCATCAGCAGCGATCTCGGCAACGGCATTCATCCGCCGAACAAGTCTGGCTACGGTGCGCGTGCTGTGCAGGTGGCTCTGGCGGTGGCGTATGACAAAGGCAATGAATACCTCGGCCCGCAGCTTGCCTCACACACGATCACTGGAGGAAAAGTGACGCTGAAATTCAAGCACAGCGGCAAGGGACTTGCCTTCAAAAATGGCGACAAGCTGCAAGGCTTCTCGATTGCCGGTGCCGATAAGAAATTCGTCTGGGCAGATGCCGTTATCGAGGGCGACACCGTCGTGGTTTCCAGCCAAGACGTGCCTCAGCCTGCTGCGGTGCGCTATGCGTGGAGCAATGCCTTTCAGTGGGCGAACTTGTTCAATCAGGATGGACTGCCTGCGCAGCCGTTCAGGACGGATGCGTGGTGACGTGAGCCGGCATGGCCGCAAAGAGACGCAAAAGGATCAAAAAAGCAGAGAGGATCAGACATCACCAGTCTGATCCTTTTTGTTTACTTTTGCGATCATCAATCTCAAGGCTTTAAACCACTCGGCACGCGGTCGGGCACTGACTTGTCGTAGTGGTCGCTGCTCAACGCGTCGAGGAAGGCTTTGATTGGCGCATGATCTTCGGGGAGCATGTTCATCTGGCGGAGCAGGGGATCGAGCGGGGGCAGGGTGCTGGTGTCGGCGCCTTCGAGGGTTTCGGCGGCTTGATCCATGAGGCGGTCATAAAACAGCAGCACTTCATCGAGGGTGAGATTGCCGCCGTGATGCATGTAGGGCGCGGTGTGTTTCAGATTGCGCAGCGAAGGCGTGCGGAACTCGGTGCGATTGGTGGCGGAGTCGGTGAGGCCGATGGCGTGGAGCTTGAAGTCGGAGAGCATGGGGCCGTTGTGGCAGAGGGCGCATCCGGCTTTCTGAAAGGCAGCCATGCCTTGCTGCTGCTCGGCGGTCATCGCGGTTTTGTCTCCACGCATGAAGCGGTCAAAGGGGGCGTCGGGCGTGATGAGAGTGCGCTCATACGCGGCGATGGCCTGCGTGACTTTGTCAGCGGTGATTTCAGTTCCGAAGAGTTTGACGTATTCCGGGATCTTTTTCAGGCGCTCGATCATCGCCGAAATGGCGTCAGTTTCGCGGCACACATCCCCGCGCATTTCCTCGCGCTGGCGGATCGGTGCCAAGGCCTGTGCTTCGAGGCTGTGCACTCGGTTGTCCCAAAACATGGGCGACTTGGCGGGATCAAACGGCTTGCCGGATTCAATGCCGTTGAAGGCCACGTTGAGGATCGAGGGCGTATTGCGTGTCAGGGGTAGAAAGGCGGCGCCTTGGACAAGTTTGCGCGTGGGTCCGATGCCGCTGGCATGCACGCCGAGCGGGGTCGGCCTGGCATCGGCCCAGCCATGCTGCGGATGGTGGCAGGTGGCGCAGGCGACATCGCGAGTGGCAGAGAGAATGGGATCAAAGAACAGCAGTCGGCCGAGGGCGATCTTCGCAGGCGTGTCGCCGGGCAACGCGGCCGAGAGTGGCAGCGCTTCGATCTGCGTATTGGGCTGCGGTTCAGCCGTCGCAGCCGCGAGGATCACGACAAGGGTGGTGAACATATGAAATTAACGCGCTTCGACCGCTCAGCTTTGCAGGCCAAAGAGCCCGGGAGCCCGGACTTTAGTCCGCAGCAGGTCGCCCACGCAGGGAAGGCTGTTTATGCGCGCTGCATGCGGCAAGCAGGTTGACGCTGGAGGTGTGAATGCGGAGCTTGGGATGCTGGCGGCGTGCTGCGGAACCGAGCGGAGCGAGATAGACAACTGAAAGGAGCCCGAAGGGAGAGCGCAGCGAATCAATAAATTCCGCGCTCTTTATCGGCTTTTGGGGGCGGGTTCATCCAAACGGCGGTCGGCATGGCGCAGAAATTCCTGCAAATCACGCTCGGCCTGCTGCGTGAGAGCGTGTGAGGCGGCACGATAGGTTTTGAGGCGAAACTCCAGAAATTGGCGCTGCCAGGGAGGATTGGGTTCAAAGAGGGACATTACTTCGATCTGCTGCACTTCGGTGAGCAGAGTGATGATCTGGATCAGTGTGTTCAGTCGAGTTGGCTCGGCTAAACCGCCGGGGAAGGGCTGCTGGAGGACGGCCATAAACTGCGGGACGAGATCCCGATTGTTCGCTGCGAGCGGTGGGACCAGTGAGAGGGCGGTTTGCACCGAGGAGAGTCGTACCCAGACTTGTGGACGCAGGGACTTGAAGCCATCGAGCAGCTGAGACGCGGCATCGTCATAGGACTCATTCCGGAAGGAGGACAGCGCGGCGGCAAAGAGGGCGTCGGCAGGCCAGTCCTGGCGTACGGCTGCAAGGTAGGGCGGCAGTTGTTCGGCAGTGCCTGCTTGGGCGGCGGACTCCAGTAGCATCAATTGCTCAAAAGGACTGGTGGGAGTGCCCACCCACGTGGTGAGGACTTCATCGAAGTTTCCTTTGGCAAAGGCGGCGACAGCTTCAGCGCGGCGTTGATCATCGCCATCGAGATCGGATGGAATGGAGGACGTGGCACCGTCTGCGGCGAGCATGCGCAGGCGCTCATAGGTGAGGCGTGTGTGGTTGATCTGCGCCGCGAGATGGGCGGGCACATCCATGTCCTGTTCGATGGCCATGGCGAGCACCTGTGTGGTTTCAAAGGAGTTGTCTTTGGAGAGGGCGCGGGCAAAGCCGTACTCCAGCAGGTTGCGGTCGTCGGTGTTGATGTTCGTAGGCGTGGTCTGCAGCAGAGTGCGTGCAAACTCAGGCGATGCCAGATGATGGGCGAGCACGCCTTCGACCGAATTTGTGAGCCACACACGCTTGAGTGCTTCGGTCATCAGCGGCTGAGTGATGCACGTGCGCAGTTGCTCCAGCGTGTAGGCAGGTGGAGTGAGATGCCCGATGAAAAGCAGATCATTGGGTCCGGAGATCCATGTCTCGACATGAGGAAACACGGAGGTGAGCGTGGCATAGACTTGTCGGATGGCCTGCGCATCGACTTCATAACCCTGCACCCATTGGGCAAAGAGGCCGTGCTCATTGAGCCGGGCTTTGGCAGCGGCGTAGAACTCCTGCGTGAACAAGGTGGAGACACCGGCGCGGTAGGGATTGGAAGGCTCGGAGATGATCAGGTCGTAGTGGCTACCTGCCGCCAGCAGGGCTTCGCGGGCATCGCCGGGAATGAGGCGGACGTTGGCTTTGTTCAGCACATCGCGGTTCACGGGGGAGAAGTGATGGCGCGCGAGGCTGGCCATGGCGGGTTCCAGTTCCACCACATCCACCTGCTTCATCTCAGGCACATCGGCCACCCAGCCAGCCGTCGTGCCGGTGCCGAGGCCGACAATGAAGGCGGTATGCGGTGCGGGATGCAGCATGGCGGGAACGAGGCCTTGCATCACCTGTGTATCGGCATCGCCAAAGGCAGAGCCGTCGGACTTGCCGTTCACGTAGAGGCAGTAGCCGTCGTCGCTGTCCACAGCGGCCACGCTGGCCTCGCGCCCTTCAAATTCATGGGCAATTTTCCAGCGGCTGGCATGCAGCCATCCGCGCAGGCCATTGATGGAGTTGGGCAGCGACTCCACGCGGCCATAGCCGATGGGCTTGTGCCGCCATGCCGCCGTGGGGCCTGTGGGAATGAACATGAGGCAGCCTGCGCTGAGCCATAGGGCTGCGATCACAGGCCATGCCCGCTTTGAAGTGGCTCGTGCTCCGAGCACCGCAGCGCCCAGACTCAGCAGCAAGGTGAGCACGAAGACCCAGCGCCAGGCTCCGAGTGCAGTCAGCCATGGTAACAGGATGAAACCTCCGGCGAGCGAGCCGGTGATGGCTCCGAGGGTGTTGGCTGCATAGGCATAGCCAACATGTCTGCCGGCATCGCGACTACCGCTGCCGAGCAAACCTACGAGCAGCGGAAACTGCACGCCCGCGAGGATGGACGGTCCCAGCACCAGCAAGCTGGCGATCAAAGTCCAACCGGTGATCTGGCCCGCAAGGCCCAAAGAGCGCAGTTGATTCACGTCGATGGCGAAGACGGCGATGCGATCTCCCAGTGCGAAAGGCAGGGCCAGAAACAACGCCTGCCATGCCGCCACACGTGCCAGAGCCGAGAGCGTGACCGCACCGGCGCGTGCCGCCCAGAGCATGCGATAGAGCAATCCACCCAGGCCGATACCAGCAAGTGCCAGCGCCAGGATCAGACCAAAGCCGTACACCGAACTGCCGAGCAAAGGCGAGAGGATACGAAACCAGACGAGTTCACTGAGAAAAAAGGTAAAGCCGGTGATGCCTGCGGCGAGATAGAGAAAGCGCACGGTCAGCGGGTGGGTTGTGGCAGTCTCGCTGTTGGAAGGCAGTGGCGTTGGCTTAGCTAAGATCTCATCACGTGAAACGAACCACGCCGCCGCTCCGATGAGGAGATTCACCCCCGCTGCCGCCATGACGGTGGTGCGGATGCCCCAGAGTTCGAGCAGCCAGAAGGTGCTGGCCAGCACGCCTGCGAGCGCGCCGAGGGTGTTGACTCCATACAGCACGCCGAGGCTGCCACGTTGGGTGTCCTGATCAGTCTCCACCCATTTGAAGGCCGCAGGCAGGCTGCCGCCCATCAGCAGGCAGGGCGGTGCCAGCACCACGGTGGCGAGAAGGAGTTGCAGCAGCGTCGCAGGCACCTGACCCAGCGCAGCGATGCCGCCGGTGCTGAGATAGAGGGAGCGCACCAGCGAAAGCAGCAGCGGCGTCAGCAATGCCGCGATGCCTACGCCGAGTTCAATCCAGGCATACAGTCGCAGCGGATTCGCGGAGGCTTCTGCTTTGCGGCCAAACAGCGCGCTACCTGCGCCCATCGCGCCCATGAAGATGGCCAGCACCGCTGCGGTGGCAGGCGTGGCACCACCAAAGACCAGCCGAAACTCGCGCAGCCATGCCATTTGGTACACGAGTGCGCAGGCTCCGGAGAGCGCCAGCAGGCAGGCGAGGAAGGGGAGGCGAAGAGCAGGAGGGAGAGTCATCGGCGGCGCATCAAGACGCACGAAGCCTGAGGTGTCCAGTTGCGAAACGGCGGCGGAAGGGGCGGCAGGCAGGCAACCAAAGGCAGGTTTCGGTGGTTTTGGCGGTTTTGGCAGTGAGTTTTAAAAGGGGGAGAATTTTTTCGCGAGTGGCGGAGCGTGCTAAAGCGAACCAGCAAAACCAACGAAACTGGGGTTTTGAGGGTTTTGTTGGTTTTGAGGGTGCTTTTTTAAAGGGGTCCCATTTTTTTAGCGGGCAGTGGCGGGCTGAAACTCCAACACGTAGCCTTGATGTTTCATCGGCTCTGGCTGGTGGTGTGCCAGTTGGCAGATGTGTTCTAAAGAAGAGCCGGTTAACAAACCGGCCTGTCATGGTAAGACAGGTCAGGATAGGCTGAGGTATTTAGTGCACTAAAGTAGCACTTAGTGGTTATTAGAAGCATGGAGTTCCCCTGTGGGGCAGACATCCTCGCTACGCACCAGCAGGGGCTGCTTGAATGCAAGTCATGGCAGGAGGTGGATTGAGGTTGTTTTCACCCTGACCTCCCCGGCCTTTTCCATTCCACCACCCATGATTGGCCAGCCATATAAAAAGTGTCCCCCTTGAAAAGGTACTGCCAAAACTGCCAAAACCCTCTGTACACACTCCGGTGCGGTCTTCCTCTCCAGCCAGTGGAAAAACACTCCCCCTTTTAAAAAGCACCCTCAAAACCAACAAAACCCCCGAAACCCCTCCAGCGGACTACCCACACACCTGAGTCGCGGTAAAAAAAATATTTCGCCTCTACAAATGCACCGACGAAACCGACGAAACCCCTTCCGGCTATTCGCTACATGCCTGCTCCAGCCGCCTGAAAAATATCTACCCCTTCCAAAAAGAACTGACACAACTGACAGAACTGACTGTCGGGCCTGATGACTTCCACGTGCTGCGCTTTCCTGCCACATCGCCTCTACCCAGCTGTTCAAGCCTGGAATCCCAGGCAATGGAGCCTGAATGAAACCCTCACTCCTGTTTTCGATAAACCGGAGTGAGCGTACGATCATCGGGAAAGCAGCGTTGTGCCAGCCGCACCATGTCGCGGCGCAGCAGCGGGGACATGGTGAGCATGAATGAGCCGGACTTGCGGCCTTTGGGCGGGCGGGGTGATTGCACGAAGATGCCATTGCAGGCAAAGCAGACCTCAAACTGGTAGCGGCCATGTGGGGCATTCACCGTCACACGGATGGCGGGTTCAAAGTCACACAGAGTGGGCTCGCCGTAGCTGTCGTAGTCCAGCAGCCTGCCGAGCACGGCTCCGTCCTCCTCGTGATTCAGAAGAATCGGGCGGCTGGCAGCGCCTTGATACTGATCTGCCCCTTTGCCGATGCGCAAGACCTCCACGCGAGCCATGTGCATCGCTCCATATTCAGCCGCCGTGCAGCCAAACATCTCCAGTTCGTTTTGATACGGGCAGAAGTTGTGAGCGGATTTCGGATCCGTTTGATGCCAGATGCGCAAGGTCCGGTACCTCATGTCCGGCTGCGGACGAGTGGAGGTGCAACTCGTGGAACTCGCGACTGCAAGCAGGAGCAGGAGGAGGTGGTCTAATGAGGTGGTTGTCTTCATTCTCACACTGGGTTCAGACTTGATGCCGGTCTTCCAAATGCAGTGCGATTTTGTGAGGCGGGCTCATCGGCCAAACCTGTCGTAGTACTTGGCTCCGTAGTTTTCGTAGCGTTTGATCAGAGCTGCGTTCTTCGTTTCAATCGGGGTGAGCTTGGCCGAAACATCCAGAGCGACCGGCATGTACCAGTCCACATTGGCAAAGTGCTTCTGCATATCTTCGATGATGAAGGAGTAGCCATGGCGGGCATAGATCTCGTTGCGCATGAGGCGTAGTTCCGCAGGTTTCATGTTTTCCACATCGGCCTCTTTCAGCAGCTTGGTGGAGGTTTTTGGATACGTTCCTGCCTTGGGATCATATTTGAATTTTCGTGGTGTCAGCGTCATCTCAACTGACGGCTTGTTCTTGTCATTGGCATCCCAGCGCCCGTTGAGGGTCTTGGTCTGCACATTGAGAGTCATGCTGAAGTTGCCGTCTTCGGGATGGTCTCCAGGCTCGTTCGCTTTAAAAGCGATTCCTTCAGGAACTCCCTGCCATGAGCCGCTGAAGGCGCGTTCATTGGCCGTGACAATGCTGTAGCCCAAAACCGTGCGCCCGACGACTTTCTCGATGCTGAGGGTGATCTTGTGCGGTCCAAAAGCTCCCACATAGGTCCCGACCATCGCAGCAGCGTTTTTGTCGGCGGATTGAACATCCGCGTTGTCCACAGGCTGCTGTGCAAAGCAAAGCGGTGCGCTGGAAAGTAAAACCGAGAGAAGGGCGGTGGCGGCAAATTGCTTTTGTGGCATGCTCATGGTGCCCAGTATGTTGGGCGAAATGCTGTTTTCCAATACAAAAAAATCTGCTGCGCTGCAAACAAGCTTGCGAGTGCTCTGCTACGCTGTGCTGGCATGGCTTTCGTGGCTGATGCTGGAGATCACCCTGAATTACTGGCCCGTGCGCGATGATGCGGGCTTTCTCCAGATCAAGCAGCAGTACCTCGGCATCAGGCATTGGGAGGCCGCGTTTTGGATTCATGTCTTCACCAGCATGCTGGCGCTCGCGGCGGGCTTCACTCAGTTTGCCCCATGGGTTTTGCGTCGCATGCCCAAGCTCCACCGCTGGATGGGGAGATGCTATGTGCTGAATGTCTGCCTGGTGACGGGGCCGGCCAGCCTGATTATGGCGTTTTATGCCAATGGCGGAATCACCTCGCGGCTGGCGTTCATCACTTTGGCCATCGGGTGGATCGTGACCACCAGCATGGGCTGGCGGCTGGCTCTGCACAGGCAGTGGCAGCGCCACAGGGAATGGATGATGCGCAGCTATGCGCTGACCCTTTCGGCCCTCACTCTCAGGGTCTGGAAGTACACGCTGGTGTTTCTTTTTGAGCCGCGCCCCATGGATCTCTACCGGTTGGTGGCCTGGCTTGGATTTGTTCCAAACGTGCTGCTCGTCGAATGGCTGATCCGTCGTCAAAGAAGAAGGCCCGAGGCGTTGGCGGGTGAAGCTTTGAGTCCGTAAACTTGAACGGAGCGACTTGATCGAGGACGAGTTCGAGTAGGAGGACGAGGACGAGGACGAGGACGAGGACGAGGACGAGGACGATTTTGCTCTGTCGGCAGGCCTTGACCACCCACTCCCCCCTACTTCTGATAAATCGGCAAAAAGTGATGATGCACGCTCAGGCTCAGCAAGGCGAGTGATGTTGCATATACCGCTCCTGCGCTCTTCTCGTTCCCATTGCGTGGATACCAACTGCCATCCTGGCCCTGGGCGGCGATGAGGGTCTGCTCAGTCTTTTGGCGGGCAACGGCGGCGAAGTCGCCACCGCGTTGGTACATGCCCTGGGCGTAGTAGTAGCAGCCGTAGAAGTACCAGGGCTCGTTGATTTCGGGCGGGGACTTGAGCAGCCAGTTGGCGGAGCCGAGGACTTCGGCGGTTTCATACTGGCCGCAGACCTGGAGGGAGAGCAGTCCGGCGGCGGTGGTGGAGAAGGTCTGGCGTCCGCCGTAGGGCTCGTAGCTGAAGGCGGCGGAATCGCTCTTGGGATTGCCATTGGAGTCGCGCTCCACGCGGTAGCTGCGCTTGATGTAGGCCACTGCGCTGTCGATGGCTCCTTTGGGCACTTCAAATCCGGCGTTCTTGGCCGCACGCAGCGCCATGACCTGCCAGACACTGACGGAGATGTCGCTGTCGCTGGAGCTCGGCTCATAGCGCCAGCCGCCGCGATTGGCCTCGCTCTTCGGCACCTGCTGGGAGCGGATGATGAGTTGAATCGCGCCTTCGAGTTGTTTGTGCAGGCGTTTGTCCGTGGCTTCATCCGGTGCGTGGCCGACCATCTCGGCCATCATGAGTGACATGATGCCGTGGCCGTACATGCGCGAGCGGTCGCTGCGCCCGAGGTAGCCGTTTTCATCGGGCTCCACGCCTTCCACGACAAAGCGCAGGGCCTTGCCGCAGGCGATGCCTTCGGGTGTGGGATCGTCCGGCATGTGGCCCACGGAGGCCAGGCCCATGAGGGCGAGCGAGGTCATCGCCGCGCTGTGGGAGGGCAGATCGCCGCGCTTCGGCTTGGCGTCGGTCTTTTCATCCACGATGAAGCCTGACGATTTCTGCTGTTTGATCAGCCATGCCACGGCCTTTTCCACCGAGGCTTTGACCTGGGGGGAGATCAGTTCCGGCTTGGGGGACTGGGCGGCGGCAAGTGTGGTTGCCGCAGAAAGGATAAAAAGTGATCGGAGGAGGCGCATCAGGGGACGGAAACTGTCCAATGCACTCTCAACGCGCGTTCATCCAAGGAATTTGCGGCTCATTCTGCAACTCTTTCCAATTATTCCAGGCCAGCATGCCGAACAGCAGCAGGGTGAAAATGCCGCTGCCCACGCGAATCCCGGCGTCGATGTCCAGCAGATGGAGGATGCCATCTTGCAGGCGCAGCCAGAGATCACTGGTCACGGAAAGCACCGCCAGGCTCACCGCGCACGCAATGCTGATGGTGAGAACCTGCCGCTTCTTGCGCGGTCCGAGGTAAGCCTGGCAAAGGTGGCCACCATCGAGCGGCAGCACGGGCACGAGATTGAGCAATGCCCAGAAAATGCTGACCACGGTGAAGGCATCCAGCATCTGATGCAGCCAGAGCCATGGCGGCGGCCAGAGCGTCATGTACCAGCCGACGGCAAGACCGAAGAGGATCTGCAGCCCCGGGCCTGCGGCACTGACGAGGAAGTCTTCCTGCCGGGTGCGTGGCTTGCTGCCGATCGCCAGCCCGCCGAAGGCATAGAGGACGATGCCCACCATGCGGTCGCCATAGTTTCGCATGGCCAGCGCATGCCCCAGTTCATGAATCAAGATGGACAGCAGTACCGCCGCCACCCAGGCCAGCAGGCCGCGAAACTGCTCGGGGGTGCTGGCGCTCATGCCGCCACCCATGAGTGCGGTGTTCAACCAGAACATCCAGTGGATCTGAATTGAAAAGCCGAAAAGGGTGAAGCGCAGCATGGGTATGGAAAAGAAAAGGAGTGAGCGGATGCTGTCTCACAGCCAAAGGAGTAAATCCACCGTTTGATATCGCAGGGTGTTATTCAGGGAACTCGATTTGATCGAGATCACGGGCAGAGTGAATCACGCGTATGACCTCAATTCCATCGTCTATTGGTCGGAAAAAGAAACAGTATTTGCCGAAGGGATAGCTGCGGCAATTCCGCGCCATTTCTGGGCGAGGGCGGCCAAGGGTGTTCCATTGGGCAAGGTGTTCGAGTTTTGATCGAAACCGCTCGATGAGCCGATCAGCCTGGAGCTGGCTGTCGTCAGAGACATAGTCCCAAATCTCACGTAGATCCGCCTTGGCAATATCTGAATAGACGACTCTGGCCATGACCTATGAGACGCCCTGACGATCTGCATAGGCGCGGTGACGATCTGCGAAAAACGCATCCCAATCCATTTCGCTTCCTTCGCCACGGTCGAGTTGATCCACTCCGACTTGAATGTCACGGCGGAGACTTTCGAGCTTTTTTTGTTCAGCTTCGCTGCGGCCTTCTTCGATCTGATCCTTGTACATGGATACGACGCTGATGAAAAACTCGTCCGCATTGTGAAAATCACCTGCTTGAACCGATTTGTTCACGAACTGACTCAGCTCATCGGGAAGTTGAATGGCAACTTGGGTCATGGTGGATTGATTGTATCAAGGTTGGTCCGGTTTGTCGAGAATCTGATTCAGCGTTAAATGGGCGGAAACATCCCACATACGCGCTTCGTTACGCGCTTGCCATTCCACCATGAAACGACTCCTGACCTGCCTCTTGTTTTCCTCCTCTCTGCTGGCTGATGATGCCGCCGACTTGATCTCCCAATCCGGGGTCAAAGGCGGGATCGTGGTGCATGTGGGCTGTGGTGACGGGAAGGTGACGCAAGGCCTGCGGGCCAGTGAGCGCTATCAGGTCCAGGGGCTGACGAAGGATGCAGCGGCGCTGCCGGGGATTCGTGAAACGATTCATCTGGCGGGCAAGTATGGCCCGGTGGCGGTGGATTCCTGGGATGGAACGCATCTGCCTTACATTGAGAATTATGTGAATCTGCTGGTGATCGAAGACGCAGGGGCGGTGGCGAAGGAAGAGATCGACCGCGTGCTGACTCCGCTGGGGGTGGCGATGGTGCGCAAGGCGGGCGGTTGGGAGAAGATCGTGAAGCCGTGGCCCAAGGGCATGGATGAGTGGACACATTATGCGTACGACTCGAAGGGCAATCCGACCTCCAAGGACGTGCTCACGGGGCCACCGTCACGCATGCAGTGGGTGGGGAATCCGCGATGGAGCCGCCACCATGACCGCATGTCTTCGGTCAGCGCCGAGGTGAGCTCGGGCGGGCGTCTTTATTACATCATGGATGAGGGCAGCCGCATCTCCATCCTGATGCCGGCCAAGTTTGCGCTGATCGCCCGCGATGCCTTCAACGGCACTGTTCTGTGGAAGAAGTCGATCACGCAGTGGAGCACCCATCTGTGGCCCCTGAAGTCCGGCCCCACGCAGCTCACGCGCCGTCTCGCCTCGATTGGTGACAAGGTCTATGTGACGCTGGGCATTGCCGACCCCATCACCTGCCTCGATGGTGCGACAGGTGAAGTGATTCGCGAGTATCCGCAGACCAAGGGTGCGGAAGAACTGCTCTTCCGCAATGGCACCCTGTATGCCTTGGTGAACCCCGAAGCGTGGCGTCTGAATGAAGAGTTTGCCGTGAAGCAGCAGAGCGACCAGAAGCGCGTGGAGACGGAGTTCAACTGGGATGGCAAGACGCGGCATCTGATGGCAATCGACGCGGAGAGCGGCAAGACACTCTGGAAGGTGGACGACAAGGTCGGCCCGATCACCATTGCCCTGGATGACAAGCGCATGGTGTACTACAACGGCGATGGCCTGACGAGCCGCGACGTGAAGACGGGAGCAGTGCTCTTTGCCGATGTGCCGGAGGCCCGCCGCAAGCTCTATGAATTCAACTTCGCGCCACGCGTGGTGCTCAATGATGACGTGATCTTGTACGCCGGAGGCGATGGC
>DLGZ01000038.1:63664-76076 GCA_002482965.1 Verrucomicrobiaceae bacterium UBA7681
AGCGGCTATCGCAGCATGGAAGATGTCATCGTGGCGCAGGGCCTCGTGTGGAATGCGGGCACCACGCAGGGGAATCAGTCCGGCGAGTACACGGGCCGCGATCCGCTGACAGGCGAGGTGAAGAAGCAGTTCTTCCCCGACGTGCCGCAGGGCACCTACTGGTTCCACCACCGCTGCTACATGGCGAAGGCCACGGAGAAGTTCCTCATGCCGTCGCGCACCGGCATTGAGTATGTCGATATGGAGAAGAAGCACTGGGATCTGAACCACTGGGTGCGCGGTGCCTGCCTCTACGGCGTGCTGCCTTGCAATGGCCTCACCTACGCGGGACCGCACAACTGCGCCTGCTACCCTGAAGCGAAGCTGGACGGCATGAGCGTGATGGCCTCCGCGCCGCGCTACCCCATGCCGCCGCACACCGCTGACTCGGCGCGTCTGACCAAAGGACCCGCCTATGACGAGGCCATCGCTGAAACTCCTGCCGATCCCAAGGATTGGCCCACCTACCGCTCTGACAATGCGCGCAGCGGCTTCTCCAACCAGGATTTGAAAAAGGATCTCAGCATGGCCTGGGAAGTGAAGCTCACTCCGCCCCTTAGTACGACCACGAGCGCCGCCGGACTGACCTTTGTCTCCGAAGTGGACAAGCACACGCTGCATGCCTTCGATTCCGCCACCGGCAAGGAAGCGTGGCATTTCATCGCAGGTGGTCGCATGGACTCACCACCGAGCTACTGGCAGGGCAGGGTGTACATCGGCGGGAATGACGGCAACGTGTACTGCCTGCGTGCGAAAGACGGGGCGCTGGTGTGGAAGTTTCAGGGCGCTCCAGTCATGATGAGTCATGGCGCGTGGGAGATGATGGAAAGCGTCTGGCCCGTGCACGGCAGCGTGCTGGTGGAAAAAGGCCTCGTGAGCTTTGTCTCCGGGCATTCATGCTTCCTCGACGGCGGCCTGTGGTTCTACCGCGTGGATGCAAAGACCGGTGAGATGAAGGTCAAAATCAACTACGATGACCGCGATCCTGACACCGGTGGCGACTTGAATGACCGCCATAAGACGCTGCAAATGCCGGTGGCTTTGAATGACATCCTGAGCAGCGACGGCAAGTGGACCTTCCTGCGCACGCAGAAGATCGGGGACGATGGCATACGCGTGGAAGTCGGCCCTGTGAGCGGAGACTTCGACAAGCAAGGCGGTGCGCACAAAGGCGAGGGGCAGCACCTCTTCGCGCCGATGGGCTTCCTTGATGATTCCAATTTCCACCGCAGCTACTGGGTCTATGGCAAGAGCTTCGCCGGTGGTCACGGCGGCTACTTTCAGGCTGGCAAGTACGCGCCAGCGGGGCGCATCCTCGTGCACGATGACAAGAACGTGTACTCCTATGGCCGCGAGGCGCAGTACTACAAGTGGACGACCACGATGGAGTACACGCTCTTTGCCACGCCCAAGGCACCACCGGAGCAAGCCTACGACACCGAGTCCGCCACCACCGAACGCAAGGGCAACAGCGTGGTGCTTGATGAAAAGGGCGTGCCGCTCGCGGTGCAGCCGAAGAAGGAATCGCAGGTGGGCCATAGTGAGACCATGAAGGCCGAGGCGGAAGCCAAGAAGAAGGGCAAGGGCAAGAACGGCGGGGCAGGCAAAAAAGGCGAAGCCAAAGCCGCCGCGAAGGCTGGTGGTGCGCCAATGCCGGGCAGCGTGCAGTTCCCCAATGTGCCTGTGCTTGATCCCACCCAGACGCCGATCACCGTCGAAGCCTGGGTGCTGCCGGACAAGCCGAGCGGCACGATTTTGAACCACGGCGGCCCGAGGCTGGGTGTCTCGCTCGATTTCCATGACAAGAAACCGCAGTTCCACATCCGCAGTGATTCCAAGGTCAGCACCATTGTCTCCGCCGAAGCCCTGACCGACGGCTGGCACCACATTGCGGGTGTCCTTGCTGCCGACAAAAAGATGACTCTCTACATCGACGGCAAGCTCGTGGCCGAAGGCATGGCGGGAGAACTGATTGCCGCCAAGCCGGCGAATCCGCTGATCGTGGGCAATGGCAACGGCGTCGCCGAGGAAGCTGCCGGTGCTTACAGTGGTCTGCTTGATCAATTGGCCATCTATCACAAAGCCCTGAGCGCCGCCGAGGTGCAGCAGCGTTTCGAGCAGCCTGACGTGAAGCCGACGGATGCCGTGCTCTTCTGCAACTTCGACAACGGTGATTCGCGCGACAGTTCCGGCAATGAAGTGCATGGGGTCGGTGCTGGCGTCGAGTCGGGGAAAGGCAAGGTGGGCGGCGCGCTGTGGTTCAAAGGCGGCAGCGATGCCAAAGGTGGCAAAAACAGTGGCAGCTTTGTGAAGCACACCTGGGATCGCTTTGTGCCCATCGTCGCCCGCAGCATGGCGCTGGCTGGTAAAACCGTGCTCGTCAGCGGCGCACCCGACACGATTGACGAAGAGTACGCCTTTGAACGCCTCGCCGCCAGGGATCCCGCGATTCTGGAGGAGCTCAAGGAACAGGACGAAGCGCTCGAAGGCAAACGCGGTGCCAAGATGTGGGCCGTCAATACCGAAACCGGCGAGCAAAGCGCTGGACTTGACCTCACAAGTCCCGCCGTCTGGGATGGCATCACCGTCGCACAGGGCTGTGTGTTTGTGAGCACCATGGACGGCAGGCTGCAGTGCTTTGGGAAATAAACGTCATGCGCCTCGCCACTCTCATCATCGCCATTTGCACCAGCGGGGCCTGCGCCTGCACCATCCCGGTCTTCCGCTTTGCGCTGGACCGCTGGGAGGCGGACAAGTTTCATCTGGTGCTGCCATCTGCGGTGGCCCAGGCTCCGGAGATGCAGGATCTGCTGCGGCCGCTGCGTGCCAATGGGAAAGCCAACCTCGACATTGCCACCGCGACTGACGCGAACCAGAAGGACGCCGTCCTGCGCTATTCACGGGCGAGCGACAAGCAGGTGTGGTCGGGCAAACTGGACGCGGCCACGCTCTCTGCCGTGCTGGATTCTCCCGCCCGCAAGAAACTCGTCGAACAACTGCTCGCCGGAGATTCCATTATCTGGGTGATCGCCGACAGCGGATCGCCGGTGGATGTGCTGGAGGTGGAGCGCATCGAGAAACGGCTCAAGTTTCTGGAACAGGTGGCCTCCCTGCCAATCCAGGACCCTGATGATCCCGACAGCCAGCTCGGACCCGGACCGCCGCTGAAGCTGAAGTTCACCACCCTCAGGCTGCGGCGAGATGACCCCGCCGAGCGTATGCTGCTGCACATGCTCGCTGGGCCGCAGGGAAAATTTGACCCCGCCACGACCAGTTTTGCCAGTGCGGTGTTTGGCCGGGGCCGGGTGCTGGGCGCCTGGCCGCTCGATGTTCTGGATGACGCTTCGCTGGAAGACGCCAGCATGTTCCTCGTGGGCCGCTGCGGCTGCCGCCTGAAAAACGAAAGCCCCGGTTGGGACATCCTGCTCAATCTTGATTGGGAAAAAGCGCTGCCCGCAGCAGCTGCCCCCGAACCCAAACCGGCCGCGTTTGAGACGACCAGCCCGCCACCCTCGGAACTCCTGGCAACGATTGACCCCACGACGGTTCCTGAGGTGGTGAAATTCACGCCTGACGATCCTGCAATACCTACCACTGGACACAAAGGTCCGCTGATGGCGGGCATGGCTGTGGGTCTGGTCCTGCTGGTACTGATCCCACGCTGGCTAAGAAAGTAGCGCCCCGGAGCGCGGAATTTATTCCGCAGCATTGATTCGCTTCGCTCCCCTTCGGGCTCCCTGCGGTCGTCTATCTCGCTTCACTCGGTTCCGCGAGTACCCCACCTCCGCCTTCCAGCGTCAGCCCACCAGCATCGCCGCTCCAACGAACTTGCTTTCCACCTCGCATACCACAGACGAGGGAATCCTCGATTTAAAGGGAATGATGCATCGTTAGAGCATTTTCCGAAACTGATTTCCGGAAAGCGAGCGTGGAAACGCTCGGCGGCGGCTAGAGGACAAGCCGCCCTACCTCGCGCTGGGCGCTCGCATGCCCAGCGCTGGTAGGGCTGGTTGTCCTCAACCAGCCGCCGTCGAAGCCCACGATCTTCGAGAAAGAAGCAGCCCGCTAAACGGAAATGAGTTTTGCGAACCGCTATAAGAGGCTGGTGCTTCGGCGGAGAGCTGCCTTCTTCGCCAAGGCTACGAAGCCCAAGACGGAATAAATTCCGCGCTCCTGGAGCATTTTGAGGCCACCGGGCGCTGCGGGCGCGTGAAAAGCAGTAAAACACGCCCCTGCCTGAGTGCCATTCCAGCCGGACATTCAATGGCGTGAAGGGGGCTTTTTCATAGGTCCTATATGGCCCATTACATACCTGCCGTGCCCGCATCCAGTGAAGCCATTCAGGTTCTCTCTAGCGACTGGATGGAATGGAAATCTCAAAATTGAAAAAATGATTTGCCGAATCCATGATTTTAAGAGAATATTTAACTTATCTAAATAATCAATAGATGCCCCCACTTCTCATGAAAAGGACCTTATTTTACGCTTTTAGCGCTGGCGTTGTCTTTTGCCAAGGTGCTGTGGGCCAGACTGGATATGGCGTGATGGGGGTTCCTCCGCCTGGTTATGGTACACCTCCTCCAGGCTACGGCACACCGCCGAACGTGCCTGCCTATCCCAACTCGCTGCCGCCCTCATCCGTTTCGTCAAATGTGACAGCTCCGCCTCCGTATGCTGATCCCTATGCCACTGCGCCAGCGCCAGGGCAGGTGTCATCCTACGCTCCGCAGGGAGTCAGCAATTACAGTTCTCCGCCAAATGGTGCGGCTTATGGGACGCAACCGACTGGTCCTAACATGGTCAATTTCAACAACTTGGAGGCTTATTATCGTTATGTTGCCCCCAAGGCTAATAATTTGTCCGGGGCAAATACCATTGGAGCTTCCCTGACCGTGGCGCTGTTCAACCCACTGTATTTGAAATTTGGCGCTTCCTGGGGCAGCGGCGGCGGCGGCAGTGTTACCGGTGCCACCAAGGGAAATTATGACTTCGCCAGCATCCAGGCAGGGGTTGGTTTCCACACCTCGCTGATCAATGAAAAGCTCACGTTTGTGGCGGAGGCCGGCCTCATGTATGCCAGCCTGAGAGCACAGGATACCTCGGTGAGTTTCAGCGACGGTTCCATTTATGTGCGTCCTGCTTTACGTTATACCCCTCTGAACTGGCTGGAATTGCAGGCTGGCGTGACGGTGAGCAGCGCGGACAAATACGACAGCAAGATGGTGGATTTGACCTCCTACTTCCGCGTGCTGCCGATGTTTGACATCGGTATCGGTGGTGACTTTGGCAATACGACCCGTGCTTTCCGCACCAGTCTGCGTCTGCGCTGGTAGTTCCCAGCGGGGGAGAACTTGTTCTACGCCTTCTTGTTTTTCACAGGATTTCGGCGGTTGGGAAAGCAGGTGGTACAGATCTCACACACCGTGCCATCACACCCACGGGCGCTGCAAAATTCTCTGCCATAGAAGATGATCTGGAGATGCAGCTTGTTCCAGGATTCGATGGGAAACAGGCGCTTCAAATCACGCTCTGTTTGAATCACTGATTTCCCATCGGTCAGAGCCCAGCGCTGGGCTAGGCGATGGATGTGGGTGTCCACCGGAAAAGAAGGAATGCCAAAGGCTTGAGCCATCACGACCTGGGCGGTTTTATGGCCCACGCCGGGGAGTCGCTCCAAGGCCTCCAGTGAGGCGGGGACCTGCCCTTGGTGCTCAGCCAGCAGAATGCCGGACAGTTGCTTGATGGCCTTGGCTTTCTGCGGACCCAATCCGCAGGGCCGCACAATCGATTCGATTTGATCAAGTGGAGCGGCAGCCAGCGCGTTTGGCGTGCGGCCAAGACGAAACAAGGCGGGTGTCACCTGATTGACACGGACATCGGTGCATTGCGCCGAGAGCAGGACGGCAATCAGCAGGGTAAAAGGATCCTCATGATCGAGTGGAACAGGCGTCTCCGGGTACAACTGCCCCAATCGATTCCGAACGTAATCCGCACGCTCCTGCTTGGTCACTGGGTGTAAATCTGGGTCTAAGAACTGCGCTGAATGCGGCCCACCATGCGGCGGATGTGCTCATAGCTCATGCGCTCCCTCATGATGGAGAGGCTCTTGGAAAACGATCCCCATTTGATCACACGGATGTTCACGTTGCGGACTCCCCATGCATTCATGGTGGCCTTGTCCGGCTTGTAGAGGTCGATGGTGTTGGTGCCCACTAGGGCGGAACCATAATCGTCCACCTGATAGACGTAGGGCAGGCCTTCTATCTGGAAGATAGTGCCTACCGGATAAACTGACCAGTCGGCAGCAGCACTGCGAACGTTCCCATACTTGAGCTGGGTTCCGACCGCTGTTTTAGCACCGTAAATGATGTGGTCCGACTCGCCATGCGTGTAGGCGGTGGTGCGAACTGAGGTGATGCGAGTGCCCCGGCCGCCCGTGGATTCACAAGACGCCAGAAAACAGGCGGAGAGGCCGAGGAGAAGGAGTGTGTGGTATCGCATTTTTATTAACAATAACAGATTGTTAACTTTCCTTTTAGAATACTTATTGTGGGGTAAATCTGCGTTGAAATCAATCTTTGATTTTCAGCCCCCTTTTGAAAGGGGGGCAGAACCCCAAAAAATAGGCAGGGAAAGAAGGCCAGGAGGCTCCCTGCATGGGTTTGGCCCCATTTCAGACGCAACCACAGGCCACGCCTAGCTCTTTTTGACCGATTCCGCCTTCTTCAGTACCTTGGTCAGCTTTTTGGCAAAATCTTTGGGGGTGGTGACGTCCTTCAGGTCGTCCAGCGTGGTCTTGCCTGTGGGGTCGAGGAAAAACAGGTGGGGAATGGTGTCCACATGAAAGCCTTCGGCGAGTTTGCTGTTGGATTCATCGTCGATGTCCAGATAGGCCCAGTTGAATTTGTCCTGCAACGGCTGCACCACGCTGCTCGGGTAAACACTCTTTTTCATGGACTGGCACGGGCCGCACCAGGAGGCGGAGAAGACGATGATGACGGGCTTGCCGTTTTGTTTGGCCGCTTTCAGCACCCCGGCTGTGGTGGTGAAGAACTTCGGGCTGCCTGCGGGAAAGTCAGCGGCATGGAGACTGATCGAAAATAGAATGGTGAGTAGAAGCAGGGCTTGTTTCATGAGAGGAGCACGGAAAGGGACGCAAGCCACGGGAGGAATATTTCAACTCCTGCAGCCTCTCTTTTAAAGAGCTGTTTTGTCTCCGGAACGCAGCGCCTGGGCCATGACGGCCAGCCGCCGCCAGCAGGTCCAGACTCCGCCGATAAAAATCAGCGTCAGCGCCAGCAGGATGCCGAAGCGTTCCTGCCCGGTCAGATGCTGGATCATTTCGATCAAGAGCCCGCCGCATAGCACGGCCATGCGGTGCTGTTTGGCCATGGGGCCGCGGAAGTCGTGTTTGCCGGTCAGGGATGCCCCCAGCACGCGGATGTAGGCCGTCCAGACTGCCGTCACCGCGCAGCACCAGCCCAGCGGAATCACCTGGAATAGTTTGACCACCCCGGGATCTCCCGCGCCGCTGTAGCCCGCACCGACCATGATCAGCACATCCGCCACGCGGTCCGGTGCATCGTTGTAAATCGCTCCCACTGGCGAACCTTTGCCGCCTTCTACGGCCACCATGCCGTCCATCAAATTGCACACCAGCCGCATTTGAATGCAGACGAGGGCTCCCAGCCATGCGGCGAGAATGCCGGCGTTGCTGGTTTGATCTCCGGCGACCATGAAGCAGGCCATCGCACCACCGGCAAAGAGCACGCTCAGCAGTGAAATCGCATTCGGTGTCAGACCTGAACGCGCCAGCCAACTGGCCAGTGCATGCGCCCAGCGAGTGTCGCGGGATTTTAGGCTGCGGCGTGACGCCAGGTGTTCTTCGGGCACGCTCATAGGCTTGGGAGATTGCGTTTAGCGTGCCGTGGACTTCCAACTCACCACCCGCCCGCCGACAAAATCCGCCGTTCCTGCGGTGTAGGGGATGTAAGTCACAGCACTGCCGCCGCCCCACATGGGATACCCGCCGTAGCCGTAGGGGCCGAAGCCACCAAAGCCGCCGTACCCACCGTAGCCGTATCCGCCATAACCGAAGCCGCCGTAGCCAAATCCCATGTTCATGCTCATGGAACGCACGGGACGCTGCCCTTCATAGGTCCAGTTCTCGCTCTGCCTTCCACGATTGACGCCGACCGAGACAGTGTCAGGACGCCCCCAGGCCAGGAAAACCGCATCGCGTGTCATGCCCTCACGGATCAAGCCGTGGGAGATGAGCTGGCGGTCCTTGGCGCTCAACTTGGAAAACATCTCCGGGTTTTTCTCGATGCGCGTCTGGGGTGTGGAAGCGCACTGGACGAAAAAAGTGGCAATGACCACAGCCAGACAAAGGCGTAGAAATGATGGCGTTTTCATGGTTGGGAGCAGTTTGTGCCGGTGAAGTTGTTTGTCGAACTGTACTTAAGGACCCGCAGATTGTACGATTCGTTCATCTTTACGGATGGAAAAACTGCGCAGCAGCATCCAGCAGCCTGCCAGGAGTGCGCTGCCGGCAAACCACCACGGCCACAGTTTGAGCGCTGCGGCAAACACGCGCGGATCATCCGCGCTCAAGTTCATATGGCCGGCCACCCAGCTCGTCTGCCAGCCGAAAAGCAGCGTGAGTGTTCCGTAGGCCAGATTGATCGTCAGCCCGCGAAAGCTCAGTGCTGTGGCCCGCTGTTCTGAATCCACAATCTCATTGAGATAATTCGACAGGAAGAACTGGAGAAAGCGCATGCTCAGGAACAGTGGCACGACCAGAGCGACGCCCGCCCAGCCCGGCTGCGGATGCGCCGCAGCCATCAAGCCACCAAACACCACGAGGCCCAGCCAGGTGAAGTTCTGCCGTGCAGTCATGACCTTGGCGCTCTTTTCCATCAGGCTCGCTGTCACCAGCCCCAGCAGTGACACAACAGTACCGATCACCCCATACCAGCCTTCCTCGATGCCCACGAGGCGGTAGAAATTGCTGGCCACCGTCAGGAACAGACGGATCACACTGTCAAAGACCAGCCCGAACACGATCAGCGCAAAGGCTGCTTTCGTGCGCCACATCCAGCCGCCTGTTTTTAGGATGGAGACCCAGGTTTCACGGATGCTCTGCAACAGCGAGGTCTTGGGGACAGGTGTGCGAACTTCGGTCATGCGCAGGCTTACCACGAGGCAGGCCAGCGCCGTGCCCAGGCCGAGCAGCAGCGGCAGTTTCATGGCCACCGTCTTCGGCACCGTCACATCGAGGCCTGTCCAATGCAGTGCCGTCGTCAAAGTTTGCGCATCATACAGCACCGATCCGATGATGGAGGACACTACAAATCCCAGTGCCATCCCGCGTGAAAGCTTCGCCATGATCTGCGGCCACAGCGTCGTGCGTTCCGCTGCTGGCAGGGAGTCATAAGTCAGGGCCTCATCCGCGCCGCTCGCACAGGCTTCGGCGGCACCGCTGAGGACTCGATTCGCGACAAACAGCCAGAAGACAAGATCATGGTGCCCCGGCTGCATCAGGCACAGCACCGCCATCTCCAGCACCATCAGCACGCCTGCCGCCACCACCAGCGGCCTGCGGCCAAAGCGGTCTGCCAGCGCGCCGGATGGCACCTCCAGCACCACGCTGGTCAGCGCCCACACTACGTTCAGCGCCGCGAACTCCCCGATGTTCAGTCCCAGATCGAGGAACAGAATGGTGAACACCGGGTAGTAAAACCGGCAGTTGAAGAGGATTCGGAACCAGACAAACAGGCGCGCATTGGAATGCTCAGGCATGAGTCTCTCTACGCTTCAAATCATGACGCGGGCAACGCAAAGCCACGATTTTGTCCCTGCGCTAAAACCGCACCCGCAGATAGGAGACCAGTACGGATTCGTGTTTCCAGTTCGTCTTGCCGCGCTTGGAATCGATCATGTAGAAGAGGTCGAGGTCCACCGACTCACTGAGTTTGAACGTGAGCCCCAGCGGCACGAAACGGTTCTCCGTGTGCCGTCGTAGATGCAGGTCTTGGAGCCACTCGTTGCTGGCAAAGATGCGTGTCAGCGGACCTAGCGGCTGGGGCAGAGTCCAGGCGAGTTGCATACGGTGCCGGGTGCGGCTCGTCCTGAATGCCTGCCCTTCGTTTTCGCGCCACTCCATGCGGTTGCGCCACTCCACGCGCAGTCGTTTTGTCAGATCGAACTGTGGATTGATTTCCAGTTCCGGGCGAAGCTGGCCGTAGCGCTCGTGCGTGGTGATGTTTTCGAGTCTGAGCGTCGACAACCCAAGACCGAGTTCAAGCCACTCTGCCGCAGCATACTTCACGCGCGGACTCACGATTTGCACATAGGAGCCGTCCACTTCGTCGGCGAAGTTGCCCATGTAGAGGCTGGCCTTCCACGGCGGCTTGCGGTAAAAATCCACCGTGCTCCACGCCCACCACTCGTCGGCCTGCGCAGGCGCGACGGCAAGAAGGCACAGCAATATCAGCAGCAGGCGCATCGGCCGGTTCAGTAGGAGGTGCCGACGATTTCGTTGGTCATGGCATTGATCCGCTGAATGACTTCATCCGCCTCTTCCTGGGTCACGCCCATGTCGAGCAGCGTCTCCACCAGATGCCCGGTGAAACGGGCGAAATGCTGCCTGGTGATGCCGCGTCCGTGATGCGTGTGCGCCAGGGGGCGGCCGCTGTATTGGATCGGCCCGCCGGTGGCCATCACAAAGAACTCGCGCTGCATGGCGTGTAGTTTTTCCAGTTCGGTGTGCTTAAAAAAGGGTCCGAGTTCGGGATCAGCCAGCACACGGACATAAAAGGCGGGAATGAGAGCGGTGATCAAATCTTCGCCACCGAGACGTTCATAGAGAGAAGGGGGATTGGGCTTCATGCATCCCGCTAAAGCACAAACAGCACCGTCTTGCCGATGCAAAGCGGTTCCTGACAAACCAGGCGCAGTGAATGCCAGAAGACGCGTGATGCACACGCAAAAATGGTGTACAAAACCGTCGTGCCACTGGCATCAATCATGCCTATGGAAGCATTATGTCATTCCTTCAGCAACTGCATCAGGACGCCCCGGTGGCCTGTGATCTGCTCATTTTCAGCATCGTCATTCTTGGCGGCATCGGCCTTGGCAACATTCGTTTCCGGGGTGTCAAACTAGGTACTGCTGGCGTGCTGTTCGTCGGTCTGGCTGTATCGCACTTTGGACTGCGTCCTGAAACGGAAGTGGCGCACTTTTTGAAGGAGTTTGGGCTCGTTCTTTTCGTGTTTGCGCTCGGAATGCAGATGGGGCCGGGCTTCTTCGCCTCGCTGCGGCGACAGGGGCGCATGCTGAATGCCTACGCTGCCTTGCTGGTGGTTTTGGGTGCCGTTGTGGCCTTGGCAGGTGGTTGGATGCTTGACATGCCGCTTCCTGCTGTGGCGGGTTTGTTTGCCGGAGCCACCACCAACACGCCTGCACTCGGTGCCGCACAGCAGGCGCTTGCCACTGCTCATGCTGACCCTGCGCTGGTCACGCTGCCGGCGCTTACCTACGCAGCGGCTTATCCGCTGGCCATTGTTGGCATCATTCTGTCACTCATCGTTCTGCGTGCCTTCTTCAAGGTGGATGTGGCGGAGGAGGTGGAGCTGTTTCGGCGGGCGCAGGGCGAAGGCATTGAGCCTCTGCAACGCATGAACCTGCGGGTGGAGAATCCGAATCTCGAAGGTGTCAGCATTGCCAAGGTTCCCGGTGTTCAGGAAACCAGTGTCATCATCTCTCGGCATCGCCCGGCCTTGGGTGGGGAGGTCACTGCTGCCACGCAGGAGACGAAGCTGCACGTCGGGGATGTGATCATGGTCGTCGGCACGCAGTCGCATCTGGACCAGTTTCGTCTCGTCATCGGCAGTGTGAGCCCGGAGAATCTCATGAAAGCTCCCGGCAGGATCACGTACCGCCGCGTGGTGCTCACCAACAAAAAGCTGCTCGGGAAAAGGGTGCGAGAACTCGGCCTCGACCATTTTCACGGCGTCGCCGTCACACGTGTAAGTCGTGGCGATTTGATCTTCACCGCGCTGCCCGATCTAAGGCTCCAGTTTGGCGACATGCTCCAGCTTGTGGGGGATGAGGATTCTCTCAACGCCGCCACGCAAAGGCTGGGCAATGCGGTGCAAATGCTGCAGGAAACCAAGTTTGCCGCCATCTTCGCAGGCATCCTCCTCGGCGTTCTGCTCGGCCTCTACCCCATTCACATCAATGGCCTGCCAGCGCCGGTGCGGCTGGGGCTGGCTGGCGGGCCGCTTATCGTGGCCATTCTGATGAGTCATCTTGGGCGTCTGGGGCCCATGATCATGCACATGCCTATCAATGCGAACCGCGCCCTGCGTGA
>DLGZ01000038.1:76160-111765 GCA_002482965.1 Verrucomicrobiaceae bacterium UBA7681
TCGATGCAGGGCCTGCAGTGGGTTTTGCTCGGTGTTCTCGTCACAATGCTACCGCTGCTCATCGTCGGTTATATCGCCCGCAAATTTCATGGTGTTAACTTCATGACGCTGTGCGGTTTGCTTTCCGGTGGCATGACAGATCCGCCTGCGCTCGCCTTTGCCACCACTCTGGCACGGTGTGATTCACCCGCAGTGGCCTACGCCACGGTGTATCCGCTCACGATGCTGCTGCGCATTGTCGCGGCCCAGGTGATCGCCCAGCTTGCCTGAGGGACGGGCGTTTCGTGCAACATCACGCTGAAAATACAAGACATCCGGCGCTCTTGGCGTTCTTTGCGGCCTGCCATGAAGTCAACCATCGTCGCTTTCCATTTTGCCGTACTCCTGTCTGGCTCTGCCGTCCTGCTCGCCGCGGAGACACCGCCGCCTGCTGACGCCAAACTGCCGGAAAACCTGCCAGCGGAACTCAAGCAGCAGGCGCTGGAGTTCAAGAAGCAGCAGGCGTCTGTGCGTGAGTACATGCAGGCGGGAAAATACGCGGAGGCCGAGAAGGTGCTGCGCGCCCTGATTGAAAGTTTCAAGGGCTTCTTCGGTCCGGGCAATGCACTGCTCCCGGAGTGCCAAGGGGCGCTGGGTACCTGCCTGCGTGCGCAGGATCGGCTGGCTGAGGCGGAGCCGGAGTTCCGCGCGGCATGGGAGGGGCACGTGAAGTACTCAGGGGCGGACAAACCGGAGACGCTGCGCATGCACAATGCCCTGGCGGAGACGCTGCATCAGCAAGGAAAATACGCCGAGGCTGAGAAGGAGACCCGGGCGGTGGTGCAGGAGATGACCAAGGTGTACGGAGCCGAGCATCCTGCGACCTTGCTGAACCGGACCAACCTCGCCGTGGTGCTCGGTGATGAGAAGAAATACGCGGAGGCGGAGAAGGAACTGCAGGAGATCGTCAAGATTGAACTGCGCGTGCTCGGCATTGACAAGCAGCCGACTCTCATGGCCCGGGGAGCTTTGGCTGTGAACCTGCGCGAGCAGGGCAAACTGGCGGAGGCCGAGAAGGAGTTTCGCGCCGTGCTGCTGTTCATGGACATCAATCCTGGAGAGGCGCATGTGGATACGCTGACGTTTCGCTATCACTTCGCCCTGTGCCTCACACTTGAAAAGAAATACGCCGAGGCCAAAAAGGAAGCTGAGGCGGGGCTGGCGATGGCGAAGAACAAACTGGGTGATGATCACCCCAGCACGAAAGAACTGCAGCAGCTCGTTACGACCCTGCAAAACGCTCCCAAGTAAGCTGCTCAAAGACGCAGCAAGGCCAGCACGTGTGCGCTGGGGACGGGGACTTTTGGAAAGGGTGCATACAATGAGGCGGCAGCCCAAGATGGGACGAAGGATTCCAGGGACGCGCACAGCGCATCCCTACCACCCAGAGTAGCGCGTGCCGCAGGGCTGGTAGGGAACCGCTGTGCGGGTCCGAAGTGTCGGGTCTGTGGCATCGCGGGCGCTGAAAAAGGTGCGCTGTCCTTAGAATGTGGATAGGCAGGGAATGTGGGTCCCGCCTTTGCCGCGATGGTTTGCAGGTGGGGTGAAGTGCCACGCTTGAGGGAAAACAGCTCTGCATGAATCATGTGCTAATTATTTAGCACATTGGGCTTGCATTGATCTGGCATAATGTGCTAATAATTTAGCATGTCAGAAAAAGCCAGTCAGTTAAGCCGTCGCGAACGCCAGATCATGGACATCATCTACGCGAAGGGAGAGGCCACCGCCTCCGAGGTCGCAGGTGCGATGACGGATGCCCCGAGCTACTCCACCGTGCGTGCCCTGCTGCGCATTCTGGAGGAGAAGGGGATGCTCAAACACCGCGAAGACGGCAAGCGCTATATCTTCCTGCCCACCGAGCCCGTTCAGAAAGCCAGCCGCTCTGCGCTCAAGAACATTGTGAACACGTTCTTTGAAGGCTCGCTCGTCAATGCCGTCGCCGCGCTGGTGGACGGCAAGGAAAAAATTTCACCCGAGGAGATCCAACGCCTCGAGTCCATCATCAAACAGGCCAAGAACCGCTAACTCAACCAACCTATGAATCCACTGCTGTTCCATGTCATCGATCTGCTGGCCAAGAGTGCTGGCATCGTACTTCTCGCCTTCGCCACGCTGAACTTCTGGCGCAGCGCGTCTGCCGCACAACGGGGGGCGGTGTGGCTGGCCGCTTTTTTGGTTTTGCTATTGCTGCCGGTGACGCAGCTAGCGCAGCCGCTTTGGTCCATCGCCCTGATGGAACCTGCAGCCCAGGTGCCCTTGCCTGAACTCATCACGACAGTGACGCAATCAACTTCAGATCTCATCGCGGCGACGCCGCAGGTTGAGGCCGAAGGGTGGCTGCCTTCATGGAGTGCTGGGCAGTGGTGCGCGCTGGTGTGGCTGACGGGCTTCATCGGCCTCCTTGCTCATCGGCTGATCGGCTGCCTGCAACTGCGCCGTTTGAAATCGCAAACCCATCCTGTGAAAGACGAGCGCGCTATCGCATGCATGGCGCGCGTGGCGGCGGATCTGGGTGTGGGGCGAGGCATCTCATTGCGTGTGTCATCCAGCGTCACCGTACCTCTCACGTGGGGTTTTATTTCACCGGTCCTGCTGCTGCCTGCCGAGGCTCTGGCGTGGGATGAGGCACGCCTGGAGGACGCGCTGCGGCATGAGATGGGACACATCCGCCACTGCGATTCGCTGACGCGTTTGATCACCTGTTTTATCACCGCCTTCTACTGGCCGAACGTGCTCGTCTGGCTGGCCGCAAAAGCATGGCGCACCGCTCAGGAGCAGGCGGCGGATGATCTTGTCATGAGCGCGGGTGCAGTGGCGGAAAATTATGCGCTGCAACTGCTCGATGCCGCACGCAGTGTGCAGGCGGCCGGAGGACTGCGTGCTCCGGTGATGGCCATGGCACAGCCTTCCACCCTGGAGACACGGCTCTCGGCGATCATGGACGACTCGCGAAATCGCAGCTCTTACAGCCTGCGCGGGGCGCTCACCGGTCTTGCCTCCGCCTTCGCGGTGCTTGCCCTCTGTGCCACGGCGCAGTTGCGTGGGGCTGATGAAAAAGCGGCGCAGCCTACGGCACACGGCAGCAAGCTCCGCGACAAAGCCAGGGAGATCATCCTGACCAAGGTGAAGTTCAGTGACGCCACTCTGCTGCAGGCTGTTGAGTACCTGCAGGCCAAATCCATTGAACAGGATCCCGAGCACAAGGGACTGAACCTCGTCATCGAAAAGCCCGACTATGAAAAGGGTCCCAGGATCACGCTCGATCTCACCAACATTCCGCTCGCTGAAGCTCTGTCCTACGTCGCTTCTTTGAGCAACCGTGTGGTGCGATATGAGGCCATGGCGACTGTGATCGCTCCCATGCCCGCGCAGGGGGAAATGGTCACGCGCTCCTACAAGCTGCCTGCGGGTGCTGCGGCCAAAGTCGACAATGCTAGGAAATGGCTTGGCGGCAAGGGGGTGGTCTTTGAAGGGGCCGCCTCAGCGGCGCTCGTCGCCGAAGGAACTCAGCTCGTGGTTAGAAATACTCAGGCGCAGCAGCGGGTTGTGGAAGACCTAGTCAGCACCCTTGTGGCAGGAGACGCAGGCGGGCCTTCAGGAGCCGCGGTCCCTGCTGCGCCCGCAGCTCCGAAGTCACCCCTGATTGCCAAAGCAGAGTCTATCGTCATTCCGACGGTGCAGTTCCGCAGCGCGACGCTGCCTGAAGCGCTGGAGTACCTGCGCGCCAAAGCGCGTGAGTTTGATCCTGACAAGAAAGGTGTGAGCATCCTGATCCGGGCCGAACACATCCCGCAAAATGTGAACATCTCCCTCGATCTCAAAACCATCCCGCTCACCGAGGCGCTGCGATACACGGCGGAACTCGCGGGGCTGGAAGTGACGGCTGAATCCTACGCCTTCATCCTTAAGCCCAAGGCTTCCAAATAGACGGCGCATGGGAGGAGCCACCCGCCTCAAACATGCAGCAGCGATACGGAGACCTTGCCGCTGAAACAGGTCTCCACATCCGAGCCGGGATCACGCGGGCGTGAGGCATAGGAGGCGGAGTAGGCGTAGCCCTGCGCCTCTTTGCGATAACTCACATTCAAAGGTGAACGCGCCGGATTGCAGAGGATGCGCGGTGGCAGGACGCTCTGATCCACTGGAAGATGGGGGATATTGATGTTCCAGAAGGTGCTGCGTGCATGGTCTTGGGCGTGCGTCTCCTTCACGATCTCCGCCATCCATGCGGCGGTGCGCTGCCAGTCCACTGTGAGTTCGCGGATCATGTAGTGAGACAGCGCCATCGAACGAATGCCATGGTAGGCGGCCTCGCGTGCAGCGGCCACGGTGCCGGAGATGACGATGTCCTGCCCCATGTTGCCACCGGCATTCACACCGGAGAGCACCAAATCGGGTTTCAAATCGAGCGCGAACAAGGCGAGCCGTACGCAGTCCGCTGGTGTGCCATGCACGGCATGCCGGTTCTCTCCCAGCGTCTCCACTTTGAGGTGCTGATGCGTGGTGACGCGGTGCCCGCACTGGCTCTGCTCTGTGGCCGGAGCCACGATGGTGCAGTCCCATCCAAGCTGCTGAACCGCGTTTTCCAAGGCCTGCAATCCCGGTGCCGAAATGCCGTCGTCGTTCGTGAGGAGTACGTGCATCGGTTACGCGAGATCAAGAATCACTTTGCCGCCGCGTGAGCCTTCCTGCGCACGCGTGATCGCCTGTTTGAAATCGGCCAGTGGCACGATCTCATCAATGGCGGTCACCAGTTCGCCGGATTGGATGAGGGCAGTCAGAGGTTCGAGCACTTCGTAAAGTTCTGCCGTGCTGGCTTTCTCAAACCATTTGGTGATCCACAAGCCGTGAAGCTGGAGGTTTTTGAAGATGAGGAATTTGTTGGGCACCTTCAGGCTGCGGCGGCTCATGGCACCGTAGGTGACGAGGATGCCCTCGGGGCTGAGCAGGTCCATCATGTGGATGGCGCTGTCTCCACCGACGGCATTCGTGGCCAGCATCACGGGCTCATCGCCGATGATCGATTTGG
This sequence comes from Verrucomicrobiaceae bacterium UBA7681, assembly GCA_002482965.1. GTDB lineage: Bacteria > Verrucomicrobiota > Verrucomicrobiia > Verrucomicrobiales > Verrucomicrobiaceae > Prosthecobacter. Next base: position 81,229 of record DLGZ01000038.1, read on the forward strand.
CTTCAGCAATACCTTCGTCGGTGTCGAGCATGACAAGGTCGGCACCAAGTACTTTCAATTCATCAAACAGTTCGGTGCGGCGGACGAAATTGATCGTGCGCAGGCCGAAGTGATGCGCCAGTTGGATGAAGGCACGGCCCACGCCGGAGTTCGCCGCGTTCTGCGCCACCCAGGCACCCTTTGGCAGGTCGGTGTAGTGCTTGAGCAAAGCCCAGGCGGTGACCGGATTGATGCGCAGCATGCTCGCCTGCACGGCGTCCATTTGCGAAGGAACCTTGGCAAAGTGATGCTCCGCCGCCGTGAGGTGCTGCGTCCAGCAGCCGGTGCCCACCAGCGGGATGACGACATCGCCTTTCGCCAACGATGTCACCGCGCTGCCCACCTCCTCGACTTCGCCACAGCCTTCATGCCCCGGAATGCAAGGCGGATGCGCCGCACGACCATAGGTGCCTTCGATGAAATTAAGATCCGCCGGATTCACCGGCGCATACCGCATGCGCACTCGCACCTCATGCCCTTCAGGCGGTGTAAGGGTGCGCTCGTGGAGCTGCAAAACTTCAGCAGGATTGCCGGTGCGGTCGAATTGAAGAAACTGGGACATGGTGAAGGAATTACGTTGGGGAAAGGGAATGGGGCTGTGCTTTCTGCACAGTGGGTCGGAGTGGTTGAGTGGCAAATGGATGGTGCTTGCTCCAATTCTGAAAGCTCAGAACTTGTGTCGCAGAATCGGCGTTGACTTGTAGGAGGACAATGAGACAGAATAATTATCTCATCCTTCTGAAGTATGGGAACTCACTATGCCAAGTCATCATGTAAACCTAGATGCCCTCATTAAACGGGAAGATTTGCAAATTAATGCCACCGATGCCGATAAGCCTGGTGGGGACGTGCCTGCAATATCATTGATGGAATTGAGGCATGGCAGGAGCATGTTTGAGGTGCTTAGAAAGCCTGATTTTCAGCGTGAAACGTCCGAATGGACGCCTGAACAGATCGTTGAGTTGGTTAAAAACACCCTTGATGATGAATTGGTTCCCGCAGTGATCGTATGGAAAGCCCCGAATCGCGATATTTTTGTCATCGATGGAGCGCACCGATTAAGTGCTTTGATGGCTTGGATTAACGACGACTACGGCAGTGGTCCAATATCTCAAAAGTTTTACGGAGGCATTGATGCAATTCCTAAAGGGCAGATCTTGGCTGCCAAGTTCACGCAGAGAATTATTGAAGCCGAGATTGGTTCCTTTGCTGACTTGGAAAAGTACAGATCAATGGGCGGGACCCCTTTACAAGTTAAGCGTGCAAAAAATCTAGCCAGCGCACATATTATTGTCCAAAGCGTGAGAAACGATGCGTCTCACGCAGAGGCGTCATTTTACCGTATTAATCAAGGTGGCGCGAGAATTGACGACACAGAAAAAGAGATCATTCACGCGAGAAGAAGACCTGAGGCAGTAGCAACGCGGGCGTTGTTGAGGGCAGGATCAGGACATCAATATTGGTGGGAGTTTACCGATGATGTGCGCACGCAAATTGAGAAATTAGCTGCAAACATTTATTCAACCCTTTACAGGCCAGACATAGAAGAGCCTATTCGCACACTTGAACTGCCAATGGCTGGGAAAGGTTATTCAGCGGAAGCTCTAGCCATTCTTTTTGAATTTGTGCACTTGGCTAACAATTTGAAACGCAATGTGCAGAAAAAGTCGAAGGGGAGCGCTACTACGCTTGAACCGCTCCCAAAAGACGACGCTAAACGTGACCCGGATGGTCAATTAACCATACAATATCTGAAAGCTGTGAGGGACACGGTCAACATGATCACCAGCAATCAGCCAGAGTCATTGGGGCTGCATCCGGCGGTTTATTGTTACAGTGCCACGGGTAAATTTCAGCCTACAGGTTTTTTTGCGCAGGTGCAATTGGTTCAACATTTGAATGCCAGAAAAGCATTCACCGACTTTATTCCGAAGAGGGCGCAGTTTGAGGAGTTTATTGTAAATTATAAATACTTTCTTAATCAGCTTATCTCGAGTTACGGGGCGAATACCAGAGCTTTAAAATACCTTTTTGACCTGTACCTCCTTATCCTGGATGAGATAGGAAATGGCAAAAGCAATGAAGACATCAAAGAATTGGTGCTTGCAACCCCGCCTTTTTCTTCTCGTTTAAAGGAGATTAACCCGGGCGAAAAGCTTAGCAGTCAGAATTTTGGTAAAGAGACCAAGGCTGCCATTCGCTTGAGAGATGCTTTAAAAAACGCTAGTCGCTGTTATATTTGTAAATCTCGGTATCACCCCAATTCAAACACTATAGACCACATCGTTAATGTCAGGAATGGTGGGCTGGGATCAATGGATAACGGTGGTGTGGCACATCCTTACTGTAACACTGGCTACAAGGAGTGGTGTATCAGTCATGGACGACCTCTGCCGGTATAGTTTCTGTCATAAGATGTTTCCTTTATTTCCTCAGACTTAATCCTGCCTCACCCCAATCTCCTCCACCGGGATCTTCTTGAATCCCAGCTTGAAAGCCGGTGACTCAGGCTTCAGGCGGAAGTCGTCGTTCTTCCAGTCCACGAAAAGCGGATCGGCGACGAGGCTGTGCTTGTCCCAGCCTGCATTCTGCCAGGCAGACCACTCATTGAGCGGTTCGGCTTCAGTGATGCGCACGTCGTCGAGGAAGACTTGGCCTTTCGGTTCGTGGCAATCAACGCGCAGCCAGAAGGCGGTCATCCAGGGTTTCCATGTGGATTCGTTTTCACGCGGCATGCGGCCGGTGGCTTCGACTTCCTTCCACTCGCTGGTGGCGGTGATGCTGGTGCTGCCGGCCTGCCAGTAACCTTCGCCGTTTTTGAAGGAGGCAAAGGCGAGGCTGATCTTGGCGGTGGGTTCGGTGGATTTGACGCGGAGCTTCACGCGATACGCGGCACCGGGCTTGATCGGCACATCAGGGCCGTGGAAGACGCTCTTCGGATTCTTGGGGTCGGCGCCGAGGGCGCAGTCCACCCGCAGCGCACCATCGGCGACGACGAGTTGCACGTCTTTGTTCGGCTTGTGATTGAAGCCCCAGCCTTTGGGTGTTTTGTCAGGCGCGGCGCTGTCGAAGGTCTCGGTGAGGAACGGTTCGCCTTTGTCGGGGCCCACTTGATTGATGCCGGTGACGATGGGGTGGCCACTGTTCCAGGCGAGGTTGTAGTCGATGGTGTTCCACTTGGGCGTGGCGTTGCGGATGTCGCCGTATTTCACGCCGGGGGTGTCGCCAAACATGATGTTATGCTGGAAGCTGTTGCCGCTCATCATGGTGCCGTCTTCGCGGATGGCGTCCTTGGGGTGAAGGTCCATATTGCGCATGTGCTTCCATGCGGGCAGGCCAGCCACGGAGTCGTAGCCTTTGATCATCGTTTCGAGGTGGCTGGTGTAAAAGCGCTGATCCTTCGTCCAGCCATGGAGATCGAACTGAAACTTGCCGCCGAGAGCGAAGATGTTGTTCTCCACGATGCAGTCGCGTGAATTGTGCATGTGGATGGGCGTGTGGGCCACGCGATAGACAATGTTGCCGATGATGTCGATGCCGCCGCTGTTGTCGTCCGGGTAGAGGCCGAAGGTGAACCACGGGTGCTTCAAGCCCCCGGATTCCTGGCCGCAGCCGATGACATCGTGGATCAAATTGTAGCGCCATTTGCTGCCACGGCTGCTGATCCAATCCCGCCCGCCGGTGTAAATGGCGCCGCCGTCCTGCGTTTCAAGGCAGAGGTGGTGCAGGTGGTTGTACTCCACGATGAGGTTGTTGCCGCTCATCTGCACGCCCATGCGCGGGCCGTCGTGGATGTGGTTGTGCGCGGCGGTGTTGTCCACGCCATACATGCTGATGCCGCAGGCGTTCTTGTTGAAGACACCTATGTGGTGGATGTGATTGTCCTCAGCGATGTGCCCGGGGCCGGTGAGTGTCTTGCGGTCGCCGCCGCTGAGGCCGATGCCGTTGCTGCCGGTATAGCTGATCTCGTTGTGCGATAGACGCACGCTTTTGCCATCGCTCACACCAATGCCGCTGCCGCTGAATGCACCCACTTGAGTGATGATGCATTTCTCCACGAGGCAGTCCTCCGCTCGCTCAAAGGTGATGGCGGAGCCATGGCTGCCGGTGAGCGTGAGGCCGCGGATGGTGATGTTCTTTGCTCCAGCCTTCACTTTGAAGAAGCTCTCCAGCGTGGGTAGGCGGACTTCCGGGTTGTCTTTGCTGGCTGGCTGCCAGAAATACAGCATGCCGGTGTGCTTGTCGTAAAACCACTCGCCGGGGGCGTCGAGTTCTTCGAGGGCGTTTTGGAAATGGTAGCGGTTGTGCGGGTGGAGGTCGTAGCCGCAGTCCTTCTTCAGCGTCAGCTTGCGTGTCTGTGGATCGAGCGAAACCACGGGCTCGATGAAATTCCACCAGCCGTATTGGGCGAAGATGTCGAGCTCCACGTCCTCGGGGTGCGCCCATGTGCGCACATCTTCGGGCTTCACATAAAGCGTGCGTTTCCACAGGTGTCCCTCGGGAGCGCCTGCGGCAGGAAACTCCGCCACAAAGGCCCAGCCGCCGTAGAGGGGATCTTTGGCGTCGAAGTTTGGGTAGCGCGCCAGGATCTGCCGCTCGCCGTTGCTGAGCAGCTGCTTGGGGATGAAACCCTTCGGCAGCAGCTTCGAGACATCCGCCTTCATAATCTGGCCCTCATGCGGCTGCCAGCCGGTGACGAGCGGTGCGCCGACAAGCGTGCTTTTGGTGCCGGTGATGGTGAGATTGGAATCCTGCGCTTCGAGTTGAATCGGTTGCGTCAGTTCGGTGACTCCTTCTGGCAGAAGAATCGTCGCCGGGGAGTTGTCGCCGCCTTTGCGGGCTTCGCGGACTTGATTGAGAGCCTGAGGCAGCGTGAGGGCAGGGGAGACCTGCACCTCCAGGGCATGGGTGGTCGTGAGTGCGGCTGCGGCGACTGCGAGAAACAGAGAACGTGTCAGGAACATGGGTGAGAAGCGATACGCCATGCGGCGGCGAGGGCAAATGGGTGTTGTGGGCGGGAATTGCGGCTTTTGGGCCAAAGTAAGTGGCAGGATCGAGGACGAGAACGAGTAGGAGCACGAGGACGAACTTCCCAACTCCCTCCGCCCTTGCCACGCGCCCCCATCTCGCTAGGCTTCGTGCTCCTTTTCCCGACCCATGAGCGCCCCTGACACTGCCAAGAACTACAAAGACACCGTCCTGCTGCCAAAGACCGACTTTCCGATGAAGGCCGACCTCGTTGCACGGGAGCCACAGCGCCTGGCGAAATGGCAGGAGGGGAAGCTCTACCAGCGCATCGTGGCGCAGTCGAAAGGCAAGCCAACCTTCATCCTGCATGACGGCCCGCCGTTTGCGAATGGCGACGTGCACATGGGCACCGCGCTGAACAAGATCCTCAAAGACCTCATCGTGAAGTCGAAGACGATGGCAGGCTTTCACACGCCCTTCATCCCCGGCTGGGACTGCCACGGTCTGCCCATCGAATTCAAGGTCGTCAAATCCGCCGCCGGCCTCACCCCGGTGGAGGTGCGCCAGCGCTCCGAGGCAGAGGCACGCAAGTACATCGACATCCAGCGCAACAGCTTCAAACGCCTCGGCGTCTTCGGCGACTGGGACAATCCCTACCTCACGCTGGACCCCGGCTACGAGTCCGGCATCCTGCGCACCTTTGGCAAGGCCGTGGAGCAGAAGCTCGTCTATCGCATGAAGCGCCCCGTCCTGTGGAGCTACGGCGCGCAGACCGCGCTGGCCGAGGCCGAGGTGGAGTACAAGGAGAAAACCTCGCCTGCGGTGTACGTGAAGTTTGCGCTGGTGAATCCACCGCCCGGCTGCGATGGCGCATCCCTCGTTATCTGGACCACCACGCCGTGGACGCTGCCTGCCAACCTCGCCATCGCGCTGCACCCCACCTTTGACTACGTCAGCGGTACCTTCACGCATGAGAGCGGCCGGGTGGAGAAACTGGTCATCGCCAAGTCACGCATCGAGGCCTTCCAGGCTGCCACCGGCTACAAGCTGAACACCGAGCACGCCAACGAAGAGCTCAAGGGCAACGCGCTCAATGGACTCGACGCGCAGCATCCCTTCCTCCCGCGCACCTCGAAGGTCATCAATACTCTGTTCGTGACCGACGACACCGGCACCGGCGCGGTGCACATCGCCCCCGGCCACGGTGCGGACGATTACCAGGCTGGCCGCGAGCATGGTTTGGACATCCTTTCGCCTGTCGATCCCGATGGCAAGTACACCGCTGAGTGTGGGCTGCCCGAGTTCGTGGGCAAACATGTCTTCCAGAGCAATGACGGCATCGTCGCCTTGCTAGAAGAAAAAGGCGCGCTCCTCGGCAACGAGAAGTACGTGCATCAGTATCCGCATTGCTGGCGCTCCAAGACGCCGATCATCTACCGTGCGGTGGAGCAGTTCTTCATCAAGATCGACGACATCCGCGCCAAGGCGCTTTACGAAATCGACACCGTCCACTGGATGCCCGCCTGGGGGCGCAATCGCATCTACGGCACGGTGGAGAGCCGTCCAGACTGGTGCATCAGCCGCCAGCGCACCTGGGGCGTGCCGCTTCCGGTGTTCTACTCCGCAAGTGGTGAAATCATCATGGATCCCGAGGTCATCGCCAAGGTGGCCGTCATCATCGAGCTTCACGGCAGCAATCTCTGGTTTGAGAAAGACGACGCGTGGTGGGCTGAGGAAGTCGGCCTGCCTGCGGGCACGAAGCGTGGCAATGACACGCTCGACGTCTGGATCGATTCCGGCTGCTCGCACGTCAGCGTGCTGGACCGCCACCCCGAACTCCACGCTCCGGCGGATCTCTACATCGAGGCCACGGACCAGCATCGCGGCTGGTTCCAGAGCAGCCTCATGATGAGCATCATCGCCCGTGGGCACGCGCCGTACAAAGCCGTCATCACCCATGGTTTCGTGGTGGACACCAGCGGCAAGAAGATCAGCAAGAGCGACCAGGGCGCGGGCAAGAGCGCCAAGCCCATGACCGCCGACCACTACTACAACACCTACGGCGCCGACATGGTGCGCCTCTGGGTGGCCAGTGTGGACTATCAAAACGAAGTCCCGTTCTCCGAAGACCTCTTCAAGCAGAACAGCGAAAACTACCGCCGCATCCGCAACACCCTGCGCGTGCTGCTGGGGAATCTGAGTGGTGAGAACGCCGCTGCAACCGGGACGGCTGCGCTACAGTACACCCTCGTGGATCGCTGGATCCTCGAACGCCTCCACGCCATCACCAAGGAGTGTGTGGACGCCTACGCTCACTACGACTTCCGCAAGGTCTTCAGCGTCATCAACAGCTTCATCACCGGCGATCTCAGCTCCCTCTACATCGACATCACCAAGGACCGGATGTACTGCGACGCCGCCACCAGCCCGCGCCGTCTCGCCACGCAGGCCGCCATCCGCGAGATCACCGAGACTCTGTGCCGCCTCCTCGCCCCCATGCTCGCCTTCACAGCGGACGAAGCCTGGGAGCACCTCGGCCACACGGACAGCGTCCACATGGAGCTCTTCCCGCAGCCCAATCCGGCCTTCCCTGGCAGCGATGCCACCCTCGCGGTGAATGAACTGCTCAAGGTCCGTGGCGTCATCCAGCAGGCCATCGAAAAAGCCCGCCAGGAAAAGAAGATCGGCTCCAACCTCGAAGCCACCGTCGCGCTCACGCTCCCCGCCGAAGGCTTCGACCACCCCGTCTTCAACGAGCCCGCCACCCTCCACGAATTCCTCATCCTCAGCGACCTCAAGATCACTCGCGGCGGCGATCTCTCCGCCGTCGTGCAGGAATCCACCCACTGCAAATGCGGCCGGTGCTGGAAGTATCTGCCGGACGTGGGAGCGAATGCCCAGCACCCGACGCTTTGTGGGCGTTGTGTGGAGGCGGTGGGGTGATGTTTACACAGCAAGCTGTCTGAATTTACCAACCTAGCAGTTTACTAGCTTCAATTCTATTTACCGCTGATTCGACACTCTCAAGGACCTCTGTGTCGTATTCACGGGTAATACTGATCACTGTTGCGATAGTCATTGTGTCTGCAACACATCCTGCTTGTTTTCTGCGATCAAAAAAAGCGGACGGAGAAAGAAGCAGTGAATTGCTAGGTATTGTTTTTTAGTCTTTGTAAGATTCGCACGATGTGATTACATGCCGCGTTTGTGTACTTAATGGATCGTGCACTCTTCGGGATTAGCCCCTTTAGCATCGCATTGTCCAGCTTCTTAAGCCTGCCGTTTTCCTTCTCCAATTACTTGAGGCGCTTGAAACTCGCAAAGACTCTATACTCTTCACTTACTTCACTACTTTTTTTACCAGTTGCAAAATTGTATCCACTTGAGCTTCAAGTTTTTCGACCCTCTTTGTCAACTGAGTCACCTGCTTTTGCTGCTCCTCCAACTTCGCATTTGTTTCTTTTTTTATTGCCGCGATCTCCTCCTGAGTCGTTCTTTTCAAGGCTTCCATTTCTTTCCTAACCTCACCCAACTTATTGTCGATCAGGACGGGCACGTCGTGTTTAATCACTTTGGCGGCCTCATTTTCATGGGCATCGGCAGTAGTAATTTGGAAAAGAACAAGGCCAATTAGAGCAGTAAAAGAGTAGCCGAGAGCTTTCATTATTTGGGCATGGATTGGTTCGGGACACATTTGAAGAGGGCATAAATGCAAAGGCAAGCATTTTCCCGGGAGATGTTGCAGAGAACACCTTCAGGGAAGCGATGTCAGGTACAGCCAATAGACCAGCGACAGGTAATCTCCTCTCAGCCACGTCCCAATTGCTCTGCCAGTTCGCTCCACCCACCCCCGACCTCCCGGCGTGCTCCGTTCTGGCCGGAACGCCGATGAATTGTCCTGTAGTCAGCATTGCCAAAAGCCACAACAGGAGCATCTTAGCCTCATGAATCTGCCAACAGTCGCCGCACTCACCACCGAGCCGCCGCAAGGTCTGCTGGCGCAGTCGCAGACCCTGGCTGCCAACACTGACGCGACAGATGAGAGCTGGCTGGGCACCTTTGGCTGGGCGAAGAACAATCCCGACTACGACGCAGCCATGAAGCTCGGTGAGCAGTGGCGTCAGGATGTGAACCGCCAGTCGTTGGCAGAGATGGACCGCAGCGATGGTCATTCTTGATACCAACCACTATTCCGAGCTGGATCGTGGCTCTCCGATGGGAGCACAGCTTCGCGAACGCCTTCTCAGCCGCAACGAGCAGCCCTGGCTCACGGTGCTGACCGCTGAGGAAGTCTTGCGCGGTCGGTTGGCCCAAATCGCCGCCGACAGGGATCGTCTGCTCGTGCATTACGATCTTTTTCTTAACGGCCTGCTCACTCTTGCCAAGTGGCGGTTTCTACCTTGGACGCAAGCCGCCCAAGACACCTTCGACATGCTGCAGTTTCAACGCGTGCGCATCGGCACCATGGACCTGCGCATCGCCAGCCTGGCCCTGACTCACAACACACTGCTGCTTTCCCGCAATTTGGTCGATTTCCAAAAGGTGCCGGGGCTGAGGGTGGAAAACTGGCTGGATTAATGCCTTTCGACTCGTGCCTGATCAGCCGCTTGCCCATGTCGCCGGTTTGTACTAGCCTTTGGCCATGAGAAAGATTCACCCCGCCATCCAATGCGTTGCGGGCCTCAATGAGCAGCTTGCGGCCAAAACTGCAGTGCCCCAAGAGCGTCCGCTCGGAGCGCGAGCGATGATTGGTTTTGCGAAGCAAGGTGGACGTACGCCATATGCCACAGCGGACTGGATGAAGGAACTGCGCGAGGGCGACTGGGACTGACGACGCCCTCCTTCACCGCACTAGAAACGCTGGCGTGATCTGCCCAATCGACGCTGCACCCGCCTGGCGCATGTCGATTTGCAGTTCTTTGCGCAGCAAGGTGAGCACGGTTTCGACGCCGGTCTGGCCGAAGGCGGCGAGCGCCCAGAGATAGGGGCGGCCGATGCAGACGGCGCTGGCTCCCATGGCGAGGGCTTTGAAGAAATCGGTGCCGCGCCGGAAGCCGCCATCCACGAGCACGGGCACCTTGCCGTTTACTGCGGCGATGACCTCGGGCAGGCAGTCGATGCTGGCGCGTTTGCTGTCCTCGCTGCGGCCGCCGTGATTGGAGACGATGATGCCATCCACCCCGTGCTGCAGCGCGAGTGCGGCGTCTTCACGGGTTACGATGCCTTTGATGAGCAGCTTCATCGATGTGAGTTCCTTCAGGCGCGGCAGAACCTCCCACGTCATGTTCAGCGGGAGCTGCGTGGTGACCTTGGAGAGATCGAGCCCGGCAAACATCGGCCTGCGGCTGGCGACATTGTTGTAGGCAAAGCCGCCGACATGGCAGTCGGTGCACTTAACCGGAGCAGAGCGGCGGACTTTGAAGAGCGTATCCCGCAGCGCGCCGTTTTGGGAATCGACCGTGAGCACCATGACCGGACATCCGGCCTTTTCGGCACGCTTCACCACGGCGCGAGTGACGTTCCAATCATCCGTAGGATAGAGCTGAAACCACGCGGGGCGGTCCATGACTTTGTTCACGTCTTCAATGCTGGTGGAGGAGTGCGTGGAGACGATGAAGTTGTGCTTTTGCGCGGCGGCGGCGCGTGCTGTGGCAAGCTCCGCCTCAGGATGAAACGCGCGCTGACTGCCCACAGGCGAGAGCATGATGGGAGACTCCCACTCGGTGCCGAAGAGCTTCACGGACATGTCCACCTTCGCCACATCAACGAGCCGCCGTGTGCGAAGCTGATATCGGGCAAAGGCATCTCGATTGGCCTGAAGGGTGGAGTCATCCGTGACGCCGGTGGCGAGGTAGGCGTAGTGCCAGGGCGGGAGGTTCTTGCGCGCCACGGCTTCAAACTCGAGCACGTTCACCGCTTGATCTGCCGCAGCGATCAGGTCTTCTTCCGCATGGGAGATCCCGTTGAAAAGACTGCTCAGTCCAAGGCCACCCGCAAGAGCCGGGCTGGTTGCAAGCATGTGCAGAAACCGACGACGGCCGAGCTCGTGTGTGATCATGATGGAGGAGAAGAAGGCGCTGCCAGTCGTCCGCCCCCGGCGGGCTGTCAATGTGCATCCAAGGGCAGTCAGAGTGGAGTCATTTGATCGCTGATAACAAGGGTTGCATAGGTCTCTTGCTCATCTACACGCATTCTTCTCGACCACCGGCCATTTGCTCTCCAAATTCGCACCCCGATATGCCCACTGCTACCCGCGACATCTTTCTCGGCACCGATTCCGGAGCCACCACTTCCAAGACCGGCGGCGTCTTCGCCAATGGTGAACCTGTCTCGCGTCAGCTCCGCCAGAGTTCGACGAATTCGCAGAACGGCACGGCGGCTGTGGTGGCTGGCTGGGTTGAGGGCGCGGTGGGTTTTCTGAAGGACAATGGTCTTTCGTGGGATCGTGTGGCTGCTGCGGGACTCGCTCTGCCGGGACCTTACCAGAGCTATGGTGTGCTGGATAAGTCTTCCAATCTGCCGGACAGTTTCATTGGCTGGAAATTTCACGTCGAGTATTCGGCGGCGATTGCGCAGGCAGCAGGTCGTGTGATCCCACTGTATGTGGGGAATGATGGCGACTTCGGTGGTGTGGGTGAGGCGGCGCGTGTGCGTGGCGACACGAATGCGACCGTGCTGCTGCTGGCTCCGGGCTCTGGGTTGGGGACGGCTTACATTGATGCCAACGGGCTCCCGCTCAGCGGCGATCATCTGGCTGGCATGGAGGGCGGGCACATGCCCATCCCGCGTCATTTGCTGGGCCATGGTCTGGATGAAGTGCCCGCATTTCGCTGCGGCTGCGGTCGCGACTGGGGATGTATCGAGGCCTACTCCACCATCTCCGGGCTGCCGCAGTTCCTTGAGTTCTTCCTGCCGAAGTATCCTGATCACGAACTCGCCACCAGCAGCGACACGCCGAAGAACAAAGGCCTCTCGCTGCGTGGACTTGCGCAAAAGGGCGATCCTCTCGCGCTTGAGATCTTCGACATCCAGGCCCGCGCCCTCGGCATCCATGTGGCGAATATGTCGATGGCTCTCGATCCCGGCATCGTCGTCATCGGCGGTGGCTTGATGGACCCTGACAGCACCACGCCCGAGTTCCGCGAGCGCTACCTCGGTGGCATCCGCGAGGCGGCGCTGCCCTACCTCTTCCCCAAACAGCGTGCTGAACTCAAGCTGGTGCCTGCGACCTTGGGTGAGCTCTCTCAGTCCATCGGTGCCGCACTTGTGGCGCTCTATTCGTCCAAGATTTGAGTCACCCCATGGGCACCGAGATCGAACGCAAGTATCTGCTGAAGCCCGGCCAGTGGCAACCCACCGGTGCCGGCCGTCGCATGGCGCAGGGTTATCTGTCACGCGATCCTGACCGCACGGTGCGTGTGCGGCTTGTGGGTGATGAAGCATTCATGACGGTGAAGAGCCGCCGCACGGGCATCACGCGAACTGAAATTGAATTCCCAATCGCGCTGGAGCATGCGCGGGATTTACTGTTGCTCTGCCACCAGCCGTTGATCGACAAGACGCGGCATCACGTTGTGCATGAAGGCATGCTGTGGGAGGTGGATGTTTTTCACGGCGCAAATGACGGCCTCGTAGTGGCGGAGATCGAACTGCCTGCGGAAGACACGCCGTTTGCGCTGCCCGAGTGGGTTGGCGAGGAAGTGAGCCACGACATGCGCTACACGAACTCGAATCTCTGCGCGGTGCCGTTTAGTGAGTGGTAGGGAGGGTTGCGGCTTGAGTCCGTTTCGGCCTTAGCCGTCTTGGTCATGCAAGGCTGGTGACAGCTCTGAAAGGGTGGTTTCCACGAGAATGAGGCAGGCACACTGTTGCTGAGGGGGTAGTCATCCCACCGTCGCTGAAAACGCCACAGATGAGTGGTGGGAAGAACGACATGAGGTAAGACATTGAGATTAAATTCACAGCCCATCAGATTTCATCTTTTTTCTTGTTTTGAATCAATATTGTCGTATTTCGCGCCTGCTTCCCCCTACCTCAATACATGCTTATAAATCATCAATTCTCTAAGCCCCGGCTCGCCCGTACTCTTCTCACGCGCAAGGCTCTTCTGTCGTTTCTTGGCCTCGCCATGTTCGGTTTCAACGGGCTTGTGAACGCCGAAGTCATTACCTTTGACGGCCAGGCTGCACCTGGCGATGAAATTACTGGTTTGACGACCTATTCGGAAGCCGGATTTGACATGACTGCCTCTTCCGCCTTTCGGATACTGGACAACCGATACTTGGGCGGGTTGCCTGGAGCGGGTGGCTTTGCTTTCGGGCAGAACGATGAGACGAATTTGACGTTCACGCATGCGACGCCCTTTAGCTTCACCAGCTTTGACGGTGGTGCACTGTTTGGCAGTGGATCTGGGGATGTGCAGATCACAGGGACCTTCAGCGGGGGAGGCACCATTCAGTCCACGGTCACATTTGATGATGTAAGCACCACTGGCGGAGCTTTCCGCACTTACAACTTGGTTGGTTTCACCAATCTCTCCCAAGTCAGCATCGATCGTCTTGGGGGCAACTTTTTCGGGTACGACAACTTCTTATTCACCATTAGTGGACCGGCACCCGAGGAACTCTCTGCACAAACCAGTGGTCTGCCGATGGCCAATGCGGAAGGGCAAATGCTCATCAGCGCCGGCAGCACCGTCACCAATGACCTCAACGGCCACCTCTTCAATCTCCGTGCCGGCGATGGTGAAGAAGACGCCAATGACAGTGTCGCCGCCTTGATGGATGAGGGTGTCACCATCGGCCAGGGCGATGGCAATCCTGATGCGAAGTCACCCATTGCCAAGCGGGTGCAGCGCTCCCGCCAATGGGAGATCTTCACCACCGTGAACTACGGCAACGTCAAACTCAACGCGGTCAACAATCAAGCTGGCGTGCAGATTGATTCCTGGGCTCCGAGCGTCGGCATTGAGCGTCATCTCTCCCGTGGCCTTGCCGTGGGCTTCGCCACCACCTTCCTGACCAGCGATCAGAACTACACCAGTGGTCTCGGCCGTCTGCATCTCGAAGGTCCGGCGCTCTCCGCCTATGCGTCCTTCGCGCGCAAGAACTTCTGGAGCAGCCTGCTCTACAGCTTCGGAAGCTACCAGCTCGACTCCCGGCGCAATCCAGGCTTCGGCTTCGCGCAGGCCTTTGGCACAACGCGTACCTACACCCACTCGGTGCAGTACAACACCGGCTGGAACTTCCGCTTTCAAAACAACACGCTCGTCACCGGGCCTTTCGCAGGCATCGACTACCTGCACGGCAGTGTGAACGGCTACAGCGAGACAGGCGGCGGCCTGGCAGCACTGACCTATGGCGGGCAGACGTATCAGTCCCTCGTCACCCGCGTGGGCTGGTCGGCGACGAAGAAGATCCAGACGAGCTGGGCGGCGATCACCCCCCAGGTGCGCCTGGGTTATGAGCGGCAGAACCTCACCAACAACGGCACCAGCGTGTCCCTGATCAACGCGCCGTTCACAGCAGCCGGTGGCAATCAAAACCCTGGGCAGAGCTACATGGTCGCAGGTGCCGGTGTGAACTTCCAGTTCACGGACCAGGTCGGCCTGCTGCTGAGCTACCAGACCCAGATCTTCCGTGACAACTTGCAGGCCCACTTCGCCAGCGTGCGCCTGGGCTATAAGTTCTAAGCACGAGATATCAAAGTTTGAAAACTCAAAGGCGGCACTGCGAAGTGCCGCCTTTGTCGTTCATGCGTCAGTCGAGTTCTCTGTCGCAGTTGACGTCACACGAACTCTCGATCCTTAACCGTGCTGTTCAGTGATCGGTAAGTTCTGACGGATGCGCTCCTTTTATAGAGGGCGTTCAAGCAACGGCTTGGCGAGCAGGCTCTCACGCCATGCAGAAGGAATGCCTTCGATGCCGTGAGCAGCACCCAGTAGCATGCCAAGAGCGAGGGCACGGGCGCAGTTGTCGCCGCCGGCCATGGCGTTTTCGATGGTGGCGGTCTCGAAGCTTTGGCCGTGATGTTGAACGAGCCAGAGCACGGCGGGCAGGGCTTGAGGAATGGGGCAGGCGCGGCCGAGCTGGCCGATGGCATCGCTATCGGTGGCGGCCTCGGCGGCTTGCAAGGCCCATGCGGGTGCGGTGGCAGTGATGACGCTTTGCAATTCACCACCCTGAAGCAGGCGATGGGTGGCGCGGGCGAGGAATTCGGCGCATTCGATGGCTTCGGGTGAGCGATGCGTGATCACGGTCTGCTCGATGGCAGCGGCGACGGCTTCGGACTCGGGCTGGTCGGCCAGCAGGGCCATGAGGGGGGCGATGCGGGCTGGGCCGGCGAGTTCGTCCGAGGGAACTCCGCTCGTGGCGGCGGTGGCACCGGCTTCAAGATTGGCGAGCGTGCCTTTGGTGGCTTTGTCCACGTAGTCATTGTAGGTGGGCCACATGGCCTGCCAGTCGGCGAGGAAGGCGCTGGCGTCCCAGCGGTGTTCGCGTTGAAGAAACGTGAGCAGACGAAGGGCCTGATCTCCGGCGTGGCCTTGGTCACCGGCCTGCTTGTGCGGGTGATAGGAATCGGTGCCGGGGGCGAGGTAGCCGGTGACGCGACCATGCTTTTTGAGGATCAATGCGGGATCGTAAATCCAGTGGACGCCGAGGGAGATGGATTCGGCGATGAAGCTGCCTTGCAGCATGCCTGCAAGGCGGGAGGAGAGGTCGGGAGTCATGTCGCGCAGATTACGTTTGTCCGGCACAAAGGGGGACTGAAAACTGCACGCAAAGGAACGAGCGCTTGTGTGCATCCCAAGCATTCGCCATCGTGAGGGCAAATTCCACGCCCTTTCTCCCATGACTCTCCGCGAACCTGAAATTGTTGAACTCGCCACGCCCACTGGTCCCATGCGCACGCTGGTGCTGCGGCCTGCGGGGGCGGGGCGTTTTCCGGGGCTGCTGTTTCACTCGGAGATTTTTCAAAACACGGGGCCGATCTGCCGCACGGCGGCCTTTCTGGCAGGGCATGGGTTCATCGTGGCGTTGCCGGAGATCTACCATGAGTATCTGCCTGCGGGAACGGTGCTTGCGTATGATCAGGCGGGCTCGGATGTGGGCAACAAGCTGAAGACAGAGAAACCTTTGGCTGGTTACGATGCGGACAACCGCGCGGTGCTGGACTACCTGAAAGCCCACGCGGATTGCACGGGGGGGCTGGGCTCCTTTGGCCCCTGCATTGGCGGGCACCTGACCTATCGTGCGGCCTTGCAGCCGGATGTTTCCGCTGCGGCGTGCTTTTACCCCACGGACCTGCACAAACGCAGCCTGGGGGCGGGCATGAACGATGATTCGCTGGCCCGTGCGGCTGATATCAAGGGTGAACTGATGCTGGTTTTTGGCCGGCAGGATCCGCATGTGCCTGCTGAAGGACGTGCCATGATCTACCAGACGCTGACGGCTGCTGGTGTGCAGTTTACCTGGCATGAGTTCAATGCCGCGCATGCCTTTCTGCGTGACGAAGGTCTGCGCTACGATGCCGAGGTGGCCAGCCAGGCGCTGGGCATGACGGTGGATTTCTTCCGCCGGTGTTTGTGTGAGTAATCGAGGACTTTAAACCATGAAATCTGAACCTCTCACCAAGTGTATCCCAATGATCATGCGGCTGTGTTTGCTGGCTGCCCTTTTGCTGGCAAGTTGCATCGGCAAGATCAATGTGATGGGTCGCGATGTGCCGGACAGCGAATACAAAGCTTCCTATGACCTGGCTATTATTCGTGAAAAACAGGGGCTGGAGCCCACGAATGTGCATGACGAGCACGGCCGGATTCCTTCATGGGATCAGTTCTGGTGCACCATCGGCGGGACGCAAGACGTGACCAAGCCAGCACGCAGTCGCAGACTGAAGCGTTACATCATCACACAACGTCGCGCAGCAGGCTTGCGCGAGCTGAGTTCGCGCATGAGCTTCATCTACACGGAATCCAATACGGACTCCTGGCCTCCGATGCATGATCACTATTACAAGCCAGGCGATCCGCGCATCTTTCAGTGAGATTTGTCATCCCGCCACCTCAGTGGCGATCAATGAGGTGCGGCAGAGGCGGGCGTACATGCCGTCCTGGGCGATGAGTTCATCGTGCGTGCCTTGCTCGATGATGCGGCCGAGGTCGAGGACGTAGATGCGGTCGGCATTGCGCACGGTGCTGAGGCGGTGGGCGATGACGAAGCTGGTGCGGTGGGCCATGAGGTGCTCCAGCGCTTCCTGAATCTGGCGCTCAGTCTCGGTATCGACGCTGGCGGTGGCTTCATCGAGCAGGAGGATGGGGGGATTGCGCAGCAGGGCGCGGGCAATGCTGATGCGCTGCTTTTCGCCGACGCTGAGCTTCACGCCGCGTTCGCCCACATGGGTGTCGAGCAGGTTGGGCAGGCGTTTGACAAAGGCATCGGCGTTGGCGCTTTGCAGGGCTTCCCAGAGCTGCTCATCGGTGGCGTCACGTTTGCCGATGACAAGGTTCTCGCGCACGGTGCCGTTGAACAAAAAGCTCTCCTGCGTGACGTAGCCGATGTTGCGGCGGAGCCAGGCTTTGTTGAGTTCGTGAACGGGGGCACCGTCGATGGTGATGACGCCTTCATCGTACTCGTAGAAGCGCGTGAGCAGATTGATCAGCGTTGATTTGCCAGCGCCCGTCGGGCCGACGAGGGCGATGGTCTGGCCGGGATGCGCATCGAGCGAGACGCCATGCACGGTGGGTGTTTTGCCGGCATAGCTGAAACCGACGTTTTCATAGCGCACGTGGCCCTTGATCCCAGCCAGTTCGCGCCCGCCAGTGGTATCGGCCTCGGGTTCGGCATCGAGGATGTCAAAGACGCGCTCACCGGCAGCACGGCCGGTTTGCAGGATCTGATTGAGCTGGTGCAGGCTTTCGATGGGATCGTAGAAGAATTTGAGCAGCAGCAGGAAGGCGGTGAGGTCCCCGGTTTGAATCTGGCCTGCCATGAGCTGGCGTGCGCCCACCCAGAGCACGATGACCATGCCGGTGCTGGTGAGGAAGTTCATGCCGGGACGATAGACAGCCCAGATGCGCATGACGTGCAGCGTGGCGGTGCGCAGCGCGCCGCTGCTGCGGTTGAAGCGGTCATGCTCTTCGCGCTCCATGGCGTAGGCTTTGATCTGGCGCATGCCGGAGACGTTGTCCTGCAGCAGGGAGTTCATGGCACTGCTGGCCTTGCGCACCTTGCGGTGGCGGTTCTTGGAGGTGCGGGTGTAGAGCAGCGCACCAGCCATGAGAAAGGGCAGGGGAATGAGGGCGTAGAGCGTCAGGGTGACGTCTGCCTGCAGCATGAAACCACCCACGACGACGATCTGCAGAATGGAGATGAGCCCCTGCTCAAGGCCGTCAATGAGCACACGCTCCACGGAGGGGATGTCCTCGGCCACGGTGGTCATGATGTCGCCGGAGGGGCGGTTGTCGAACCAGCGGAGCGGGAGGGTTTGCAGGCGCTGGTAGATGTCGCTGCGGAGATCGTAGATGACCTTCTGCTCAAAGGTGTTGTTAAGCTGGATGCGCAGGGAATTGAACAGATGCTGAGCAAAGTAGGCGGCCAGCGCCCAGACGGCGAGCGGGCCGATGCGGTCCCACTGCTTGCCGGGGACGACGACGTCCATGACCTCACGGGTGATGGACGGGAAGACGATGACCATCAGGGTGCCGATGATGGCACAGGCGATCTGGGCGGAGCCGAGCCAGGGGTAACGACGAAGGTAGGAAAAGACGCGGGCGATGGTTTTCAATCGGGATGGGAGCTTGATGCTGGCGGGTTAGCAGCTATCTAGCATACGACTTACAGCAACAGGCATATACATGAAATACCATCTGGCACGCGGCGAGGAACAACTCGGCACTTTTAATGATCTGGATGTGAGCGCCGGACTGCGGGAGGGGCGATTCAAAGCCACGGACCTGTGCTGGGCCGAAGGCATGCCGGAATGGCAGCCGCTGGGGGTGCACCTGCAGGAGGTGAACCCGGAAGAAGCTGCCATGCCGCCGCCACTTCCAGAGTCGCCCTCCATGACGGCTCTGCGTGCTGAAGTCCGGCAGGAACAGGTTACGCACCTGGAACTGGCCTCACTGGGTCAGAGATTTGCGGCCAAGCTGATCGATTCCACCCTGCTGATCGTGCCATTGTGGGTCATTCTCACGATGTTTTTTAACCCGGCGTTTGTGGAGGAAATTCAGAAACTGCAGAACGATCCGCCTGCGGTGATGAACGCCATGCAGAAGCGGGCTGAGCAGATCCAGTCCTCGGGCGACGTGAAGCTGGCCGTCATGAGCCTGATCTTTGATGTGACTTTGATCTTCAATGTGGTGCTGCTCACCCTGCGCGGTCAGACGGCTGGGAAGCTATGCCTGGGCATTCAGGTGGTGCGCTCTCCTGAAGGGACGCGGGCAGGCTTTATCAAGGCCGTGCTGCTGCGGTCCATGCTCTTCCTCATCCTGATCTTTGCGGGATCCCTTTCACTCGGAGGTGTGGGAGTCGCGCTGCTGATAGCCGATTCACTGATGATCTTCCGCAAAGACCGCCGCTGCCTGCACGATATGATCGCCGAAACCCTGGTGACTAAACGGAAAGTGTGATCACGGAGCAATGCCGGGCTTGGCACCGTGCTGATACTTGTTGATCTCCTGCATGCTTTCGCGCTGCTCGGGAGTGAAATCACGAATTTTGGTGCGGTCTTTGTAAGTCACTCCCAGCACAAAGCAGGTGACATCGACCACCAGAATGGCCATGGCAATCATGATGCCATAGCGCTTCAAGGCTTCATCGATGATTTTGTTCTTGTTGACGGAGAAAGTCTCCGATTTGGAGAACATGGACTGAAACAGCCGCCGCCAGCCCCGTGGTTCCCGTGCAATGCTGAATGACCAAAGGAAAAGGGCAGTCAGAATGACGCAGGCGATTTGGTAGTGGATGGGGATGTCACGCATGTCGTTATCGCCGGAGGACGGCTGGCCTCAAGGGGGTGCGATTTATAAGTTGCCCACGATATGTGTGCAAACGGCGATTTGTCACGGAGCTGCGAATTGATCCAGCGCCGGGCTGTCACCGGTGGCAACAATTCGCGCCTGGGCGTTGGCGGCAAGGTGGTTCAGCATGTGGAATGCGTCCTCGGCATCAATGCCAAGCTTGGCGGCCACGGCATCCGCAGTGCTGCCTGTAGCGGTGAGCGTAGCGCGCACGCTGGCAAGCTGAGTCAGGAAGTCTGTAGCGGCTTTTTTACCCGCCTCAACGCCGGGCTGGTGGTAGGCATTGATGTTCACCAGGCTGGCGTAGAAGCTGACGGCACGCTCAAACAAGGCGATGAGCATGCCCAGGCTGAAGGCGTTGAGTTCGGCGATGTTGAGCGTGATGGACTCACGGCCCTTCTCGGCCAGCGCCTTGCGGGTGCCACGCAGGAAGCCCTGGAGGTAGTCGCCGGTGGTGAAGCCGGGATCGACTTCCATGGAGGCCTTGTCGCGGGCCCTGCCCACTTCGATGAAGGTGACGAAGAAATTGTTCACGCCGTCACGGAGCTGCTGCACATAGGCATGCTGGTCGGTGCTGCCTTTGTTGCCATAGACGGCGATGCCCTGGTTCACCACGGCACCGGAGAGATCGTGCTCTTTGCCCAGGCTTTCCATGACGAGCTGCTGGAGGTATTTGCTGAAGAGCACCAGCCTGTCCTTGTAGGGCAGCACCACCATGTCTTTCAAACCCTTGCCTTTGCCGGCTTGGTGCCACATCAGCGCCAGCAGCATCGCGGCATTTTCGATGGCGGGACGCTGGCGTGTTTCCACATCCATCGCTGCGGCACCGGCGAGGAACTGCAGGACGTCCACGCCTTGCAGCGCAGCGGCCAGCGTGCCCACGGCGCTCATCAGGCTCGTGCGTCCGCCCACCCAGTCCCACATCGGGAAGCGGGCCAGCCAGCCCTGGCCGGAGGAGTGCATGTCCAGCTCGCTGCCGTCACCGGTCACGGCGACGGCGTGCTTGGCAAAGTCGAGCCCCTTGGCCTTGTAGGCGGCCTCGGTTTCCAGCATGCCATTGCGCGTCTCCTTGGTGCCGCCGGATTTGGAGATCACCAGTGTGAGGGTGGTGGCCAGTTCGTCACCGATCTGGGCCATCAAGCGGTCAATGCCGTCAGGGTCTGTGTTGTCGACAAAGGAGATCGCCAGCGGCGGATTGGCCGGGGTGATGGCCTGTGCCACGAGCTGGGGGCCGAGTGCCGAACCACCGATGCCGACGACGAGCACACGGGAGAACTTTTTGCCATTGGCTGCGAGGATCGCACCGGAGTGCACATCAGCGGCGAATTTGAGAGTGGCGGCGAGAGTCTCGCTGATCTCATGCTGGATGGCGTCATTCGGGGCCAGGCGGGCATTGCGCAGCCAGTAGTGGCCGACCATGCGCTGCTCATCCGGATTGGCGATGGCTCCGGCTTCGAGTGCGATCATCGACTTGTAGGCGGACTCGATGCGTCCGGCCATGGTGCTGAAGAGGTCGTCCTCAAAAGCCATGCGACTGATGTCGATGGAGAATCCCAGGTTTGAGTAACGAACAAAGTGTTTTTGAAAGCGGTCCCAATGGCTCATAAGTGATGTTAAGGAGCATGCACGGTGCCACGGCGCAACCTGTTTGAGCCATTGACGCATGGAGCGCCCTGCGGCATTCTCGGCCACCATGAAAGCCGCCCTCTTTGCGCTCGCCATTCTCCTCTCCGCCATGACCACCCTCGCCACCGCCGCAGACGCCCCCTACCGCCACGTTGTGTTCTTCAAATTCAAGGACAGCGCCACACCCGCGGAGGTGCAGGGCATCGAAAACGCCTTCGTCGAACTCACCAAAAAAGTCGATACGGTCACCGCCTTTGAATGGGGCACCAATGTGAGCCCGGAAGGTCTCAATGACGGCTTCACACATTGCTTCCTGGTCACTTTTAAAGACAAGGCCGGCCTGGACGTCTATCTGCCACACCCGGAGCATTCGGCGTTTGTTGCCAAGCTCAAGCCGCTGCTCGACAAAGCCTGCGTGCTGGACTTCGTGGGGAAATAAGTCAGCCGCACACCGCGCAGTCGTCCCGTTTCGGCAGGCGAATCTTGCGGAACTGCATGCTGGAGAGATCCATGGACAGGAGCTCGCCGCAGAGCGTTTCGCCGATGCCGGTGATCAGCTTGATGACCTCCATCGCCCCGATGCAGGCCGCAGTGCCTGACACTGCGCCAAACACGGGGAACTGCCGCTTCCAGGTGGGCGGAACTTCGGGCACGTAGCAGGCCAGGCAGCCTGATTTGCCGGGCACAAACGTCGTGACACTGGCCTCCAGCGTGTGCATGGCGCATTCCACCATCGGCTTGCCTGCGCGCATGGCGGCGGCATTCAATGCCAGGCGCTCCTGAAACAGCGGCGCTGCGTCCACCACGATGTCCGACTGAGCCACCAGAGAGGCCGCATTGGCTTCCGTCACGTTTTCCGCGACGCCCACGATGTCGCAGTGAGGATTGAGTTCGCGCAGACGACGCACGATGGAGTCCATGCGCGGCTTGCCGATGTGATCGTGAGTTTGGAGCAGCTGGCGGTTCAAATCCGACGGCTGCAAATCGCCACCGTGGGCCAGCACCAGCCTGCCCACGCCCGCTGCCGCGAGTTCCAGCGCCACCAGCCCGCCCAGCCCACCGACGCGAGAGATGAGCACCGAGGCTGCCTTGAGCTTGCGCTGGCCTTCCTCACCGACGCCGGGCACCCACATCTGCCATTCATACATGGCACGTTCTTGGTCGGTCAGGTGGGGGAGTTCAGGCATAGAGGCACAAGAGAACGAAGGGGGCTGGAGACGTTGAGCAAGAAAATTCAGCCGCTCTGCTGCTTCGGGCGTCATTTGTTCCTTCGCTCTGCGCGGAAGTGGTCTAGATGGGCGCGTGAGCAGGTGAGGCTTTTTGGAGTGCGTGCTGCGCAACCCTGAAAGGGTGGAGCTGCCGCTTTCGAGCGTCTTGTGGTGTGCGTGGGCTGACCGGCTTGCGAAGAACAGTCGGCTCCCGCATTCGAATATTTCCTGCTCGTGTGTGTATCACCGAGTCCGTCGAAAGCGGTAGCTCCGTTCGTTCCTCACTCCGCGACCGCAGTCCATATGGGGGGCGGCCATGAGAATCATCTTTGGAGCGCGGAATTTATTCCGTCCTCGGGAGATGACCAGCGTGCGGCGCAAAAAATAATTCCATCATTTTTCAACACTTCTCACGGACCGCACTCTAACCCATTAACAGTTTATGCGGGGTATCAGCCCTCCATGGACTGAGTCTTGAGAGTGATTGGTTATTAACTGAAACTCTGCTTCACCGCAGGACTAAGTTGAGGTTGATCAAACCAGAGGTCGGGCGGAATCGGGAGCCGCCCGGCCTCAATTTTTTAGAGGCTGCGTCGTCAAGAGGTCAAGACTTGCCTTGTCGGCCATCCTTGACCTCCCCCTCTCACTCCCCGGTCATCGTGCACTGCACCCAGCTCGTTTCGCCACACCAATCGCGTGCTTTTTCCGCCAGTTCCGCAGCTTGAGAAGGCGTTTCGGTGATGGCAAACATGGTGCTGCCGGAGCCGGACATCAGCGCGGCGTGGACTTCGCTTTGCTCCAGCAGCCAGGTTTTCAAGGTGGGCAGCAGCAGATGTTTCTCGAACACGGGCCGCTCCAGATCGTTCGACATGGCACCCCAGGCGCAGAGCTGCGGGGTGTAAAGGATGCCGGGGATTTCCTTGGAGTCGGCCCAGCGCTTGTAGGCCCAGGGAGTCGGGATGGGGAAGGGCGGCTTGATCAGGACCAGCGGGAGCTGCCAGGGGAAATCCACCTCGGTGACCTGCTCGCCACGGCCTGCGCCATCGGCGGCGGGGCTGTCGAGAATGAAACACGGGATGTCCGAGCCGATCTGTGCGCCGAGTTCGATGAGCTGGGCCTGCGTGAGCGGTGAGCCTGCGAGTTCATTGGCCCCCATCAACACGGTGGCCGCATTGCTGCTGCCGCCGCCGAGACCTGCGCCTGCGGGGATCTTTTTCTCCAGATGCATGCGCCAGGAGGACTGCCTGCCACTGAGCTTTTCAAAGGCACGCAGGGCGCGCATGGCCAGATTGGTTTCATCCAGCGGAACGGTGGGGTCTGAGCAGGTCAGTTCCACGGCGGTGCCTGAGCCGCGATGCTCGAGTTCGACGGTGTCTCCCAGGGCCAGCCGGCAGAGGCGGGTCTGCACTTCATGAAAACCATCCGGACGTTTGCCGAGGATGCGCAGCCAGAGATTGATTTTGGCGGGTGAATGAAAAGTCATGGGAGATCAAGCGGTGCGGCCGAGGAGAGCCAGCATGCGCCCGGTCCGGCCTTTCTCCATGCGGTAGGAATAAAAGCGGTGCAAATCCAAAGACGTGCAGAGGCCGGTGTCGTGAATCTGCGCGGCGGGAACTCCGGCATCGAGGGCCTGCTGACGGATCTGCGCGGCAAAGTCGATCTCATAAGCCGGTGGGCGGATGCAGGGGCTGAGCTGGACGATGAGATCTTCCGCACGGGTGCCAAAATGCTGCTGCATTTTCTCAATGGCGTGCGTGGTGATGCCGGTCTCGGAACCCTTCTTTCCCGAATGCACAATGCCGAAGGCTCCGCTGCGCGGATCGGCAAGATAGACGGCGCAGCAGTCGGCGACGTAGATGCCGATGACGAGGCCGGGCACGTTGGAAACAATGCCGTCGGTGCCTGCGATGATTTCACTCGTGGGTGCCGTGAGCACCGCGACCTCCCGCCCATGCACCTGTTCGGCGATGCACAGTGCGCCACCTGAAAAGCCGATTTCTTCAGCCTGGGCGCGATGCCAGTCCCATAGCCGGGCCACGACCACGGCGCGCTCGTCCGCCACATCGATGTCGGGATGGCGCAGGGTGAAGCGATGCGCAAATCCGGGCAGTGCTTCGAGGGCGGGGAAAGTCATGCAAGGTTGATGGTGGTTCATCTCCAGACTGTTCTGCCATGAAAAAAACAAAGGCGCACGGATAAACCGGGCGCCTTTGCAAAAAGAATGGGGAAACGTTTAGCGGGTCGCTGCTGCCGCTGTGTCCAGCATCCCGTAGGAATTCATGAAGCTGTCGGCGTCCACGGAAGAGGTTTCCGTCATGGCGTCGGCGATTTGATTCTGCAGCTCATTGCGCAGACGGCTGACGAGCTCGATGCCACGGGAGGTGATGCGAACGAGCACCTTGCGGCGGTCATCCACGGCGTGGGTGCGCTCCATGAGGCCAAGCTTTTCAAGACGGTCCACGAGGCCGGTGGCGGCTGCGGTGGAATGTCCCATCTTGCGGGCGATGTCCGTCATGGTCAGCTCTTTCGAGGTGGCGAGATAGCCGAGAAGGAAGAACTGAGCGAAGGAGATGTTATCGCGGTTCAGCTCACGGGAGAGGTTCAGCAAAAACTCACGCTGACTGTAGAGGATGAAGTCTGCCAGCTTGGCGTGGTCTTTGGCGAGGTTTTTGGTTCCGTTAATCATGGAGGGAGTCCTTAGAGCTATGGTTTCCGAGAAATTCTTGAATAATGACTAATGTAACAACTTCTATTGGTAGGATCAAGGTAAAATCATATTCTCCATAAGATTTTGCATATCTTGAATAACAATTTCTTATTTATGAGAGGTCAATGTAAGCTTATTATTATCCATGGAAGAAGATTTGGCAAACATTCTTTCATGCAGCCGTGCAAGTCAAGCCCCCCAATTGGAGGCTATTGCAGGGAGCGGCCCTTAGTCTCGGGTGCGAACCACACCAGCACCATGCCCACGAGGTAGATGCAGGAAAGCACGGAGTAGGCATTGGCAGCGGATTGCACGGCGGTGACGTTTTCGCCATTGAACATCATCATCAGGTTGCCAAGCTGCAAGGCACCGATGGCGGCGACGAGGCGGCCGAAGTTGAAACAGAAGCCCTGGCCCGTGGCGCGCACGCTGGTGGGGAAGAGTTCCGGGAAGTAGAGCGGGAAGAAGCCGTAGAAGGAGGCGGTGATGCCGCCGAGCAGGAAGGCGGTGAGGATCAGCGTGGAGGGAATGGCGTCACCGACGAAGGGGACATTGATGCGGAAGAAGCCCACGGATGCCACGAGCGCGGCGGCGCAAAGGAGCGTGTAGGTGACGCGGCGTCCCAGCTTGTCGGCGATGAAGGGGGTGATCAAGGTGGCGAGAATGGCACCGAGCGCAGTGGCGATGACGACGTAGTCGATGACTGGCAGCGTGCTGCCCTTGGGTGCCAGATCGGAAGCCCAGCGGGCGGCCTGCTGGGCGGAGCCCCAAGTGCCGAGCAGGGCCACGGCGGCGAGGCCTGCACCGATGAGAAGATTGCGCATGATGACGCTGCGGTCAGCCGACTGCGTACTGCCTGCAGCCACAGAGCGGGCCATGTACTGGCGCACCGGGTGCATGTAGCCCCAGAGAGCGATGACCATTCCGACCACCGTCACCACTCCGGCGACAGCGCCGCCGACGGTGGTCATGGGTGACCACACGTAAATGATGCCCAACGCTGCAATGCAGGCGATGAGGACGCCCATGAGATCCATGGTGGCCCAATGTGAGGTGCTGCCGGATTTCTTTTCCGCCTCCCATTTGTGGGACTCGGGCACGAAGATGAGGATGAAGAAATTGATGATGGCCGGCAGGGCGCTGCTGACGGCGATGAAGCGCCAGGCGCGGTTGTGCAGCAGGTACTCGGTGTTTTCAGGGGAGAGGCCCATGGAGTGAATCCAGTGGGTGACCACGTCCAGGCTGGCATTGAGCTGCCAGCTAATAAGGCCGGTGAGCAGGAAGCCGATGTTTGATGCGGCACCGATCATGCCTGCGATCCAGGCGCGGTTCTTGTTGCCCCAGATTTCATTGACCAAAGCAACGCCCAGAGCCCACTCGCCGCCCATGCCGAGAGAAGCAACAAAACGCAAAGCAGCGAAGTGCCAGGCCTCCGTGACGAAGGCGCAGAGACCGCTGAAGATGGCGTAGGTGAAGATGGCCAGGGTCATGGCCTTGACGCGGCCCAGCTTGTCTCCCAGCCAGCCGAAGAGCACACCACCGGTAGCGGCACCGACGAGGAAGACGGCGATGATGACAGTGAACCACTGGCCCTGCACCACGGCGGTCGCCTCGGGCAGCAGATCCTGCAGCGCGGGTTTGCCGATCAGCGGGAACAGACCCATTTCAAAGCCGTCGAAGAGCCAGCCGAGGAATGCGGCGATGAGGGCGGCCATGGCGCCTTTGTTGGAAGGTTTGGTGTCGGTCATGAGTGCGTCGGTAGGGAGTTGAGAGGAGTGGGCTTAAACGTGTCGGGAGGTCGCGTGTGATCAAAAAACAGGCCGCTGGGTGGCAGCGGCCTGTGAATGGGCTCAGGGGAAAGTGGCGGCGTTATTCTTTGGCGACGCCGTTGTTCCAGGCGGCGAACATTTCTTCCACCGTGGGGATTTCCAGGGGACGCACGATGCGGAAGCCGAGCCAGGTGGCGTCCGTGAGGTACCAGATGCTCTTCGGGAGCTGCGGGTCCTGCTGCTTCCAGAGGGGATCTGAGGCCTTGCGGGCGGAGCTGCGGAGGAGCTCTGGATCGTCGTCATAAGTACCGCCACGAGCGACGTGCGGGTAGGGGGTCTTGGAGCGCACCCAGTCGTTGCCAGCAATCGCGGCGCTGGGTGTGGTCGGGGTGTATTGGTCAAGGCACCACTCGCAGACGTTGCCGTAGATGTCGTGCAGGCCCCAGGGATTCGGCTTCTTCAGGCCGACCTTGGCATACTGGAAGTTCGGGGCGTTGTCGAAGTACCAGGCGTACTCTTTGAGCTGCGCCTTGTCGTCGCCGAAGAAGTAGGCGGTCTTCGTGCCGGCACGGGCGGCGTATTCCCACTCGGCCTCGGTGGGCAGGCGGTAGAACTGGCCGGTCTGGGCGCTGAGCCACTGGCAGTACTTGTTGGCGGCGTGCTGCGTCATGCAGATGGCGGGGAGGTGATCGCGGCCCATGCCGAAGTCCATCGGCTGATACGGAGGCGTCGGCTGGGAGATGAGGTCTTCCGGCTTGTCGGTCAGCTTGAACACCTGGCGGGAGCCGTCTTTGTTGCGGCCGATGCTGGTGAGCTGGAAGGGCTCATACTCGTCCCAGGTCACTTCGTATTTGCCCATCCAGAAGGGCTTCAGGGTCTTCTTCACCTGCGGGCCTTCGTCATCGCCACGGTCGGCTTCGCTGTCGGGGCTGCCCATGGTGAATTCACCGCTCTTGATCACCACCATGCTGAAGGGGATGCCGGTCTTGGGGATCTTGGAATCGTAGGCCTTCATCTCCGCCTCGGTCTTCTCCTTGGAGGTCTGCACGATGAAGGCGTGGATTTTCTTCACCAGCTCCATGTTGTCCGGGTTCGTGGAAGCCGGGCCCTTCTTTTCCTTCGCGGTCAGCTTCAGGTCGTCCGGCCATGGCGCGCCCTGCTCGATCCAGAGCTTGAGGTAGTTGATGCTCTCCTTGCTCAAGGGGCCGCCGCTCTTCTTCGGTGGCATCAAGTCGTCTTCATCAGCAGCCAGCGTGGTGGCATGGTAGATCGCGCTCTTGAGGTCAAAAGGGATGATGTTTGGGGCGTTTTCACCCGTGCTGAAGGCTTCCTTCTTCGTCGTAATGACCCAGTCGCCCTTGGCCTTGTCCGCGTTGTGGCAGGACACGCAGTTCTCTTCCAAAATCGGCTGGATGTGCTTTTCAAACTTGATGCGCGGGGTCTGCTCCAGCACCACGCCCTCAGGCCACTCAGCACCCTGCTCGATCCACGTCTTGATCACTTCGATCTGCGACTTCTCCAGCGCACCTTCCTTCTTCGGTGGCATGGCGGTGTCTTCCTCGGAAGCGAGCAGCAGCGTGGTGTAGATGGAGCTCTTCTTCAGGTCTCCGGGGGTGAGGCCCGGGCCGTTCTCATTGCCCTTCTTCAGGTCTTCCAGCGTGTGCATGCGGAAGTCGCCCTTGTCCTCTTTCTCGCCATGGCAGTGCGTGCAGGCACCTTCGAGCAGCGGCTTGATCTGCTTGTTGAAATCGATCTTCTCCGCTGCGCTCAAAAGCGCGGGAGCCAGGGCCATTAAAGAAAGGAGTGTTCGTGGTGAAAACATGGGTCGGGGCGATAGCATAGGCTTGGGGGGATGTCCAATACGAGGAAAACTGTGTAAAATTACGCTGAAGTCAGGGGGCGGATGAGTCAGTCCGCCCGACCGACGGTCGGCGCAGGTAGGGCGGTTGGTCCTCCAACCACCGTCGGGCGTCTCTACGCAGCCGAGTCGGGGCTTCGTATTCGCCGAGGAACGCGCAACTTCCGGTGGCCTCACGCGGCGGACTGGGGACAGTCCGCCCTTCCTGAGACAGGTATCGCGAGCGCCCAGCGCAGGTAGGGCGGTTGGTCCTCCAACCGCCGTCGGGCGTCTCCACGCAGCCGAGTCGGGGCTTCGTATTCGCCGAGGAACGCTCAACGTCCGGTGGCCTCACGCGGCGGACTGAGGACAGTCCGCCCTACCCGAGACGGGTATTGCGAGCGCCCAGCGCAGGTAGGGCGGTTGGTCCTCCAACCGCCGTCGGGCGTCTCCAGGTTTCCGAGTCGCGGCTTCGTATTCGCCAAGGAACGCTCAACGTCCGGTGGCCTCACGCGGCGGACTGGGGACAGTCCGCCCTACCTGAGACGGGTATCGCGAGCGCCCAGCGCAGGTAGGGCGGTTGGTCCTCCAACCGCCGTCGGGCGTCTCCACGCGGCCGAGTCGGGGCTTCGTATTCGCCGAGGAACGTTCAACGTCCGGTGGCCTCACGCGGCGGACTGGGGACAGTCCGCCCTACCTGTCGCGGCTACCCGCCGATCAACAAATCGCCGTTGGACCACCGGAGTTGATGAGGCCAATCCTCGGGACTGGTGCAAAGCTCTTTCCGCACAGGATTGTGCCGGATGTAATGATGCTTGGTGTTTTCCTCATGGGCATTGCGCAGACGATGATCAAAGAAACCATCCTGCCAGACGATGCCAAGTTGCCGTGCGGTGTAGCGTTTCCAATGTCTGAACAAGTCCGCCATCACGGCATCTCGTGGAAAACTCAGGATCGCATGGAAGTGGTCGGGCATGAGCAGCCAAAGTGTGATATGCCACTTCCGTTGGTCGTGATAGAACCGAGCAGCATCAAGCAGTGCTGACGCATTGGCCTCCTGGATGAGCTGTTTGGGGCCTCGCTCAGCACAGTTTACGGTGATGAAAAACGATGTCCCCTCATCGACCCAATGAGGCGTGTCATGTCGCAGATGTTTGCGATTCGGCAGATCATCGTCTGGCATGGAATGAAGATGAGGCTGGCCGTCTGTTTCTGCAACCGCCGTCGTTCGCAGGCTGGTGGGCTTCGTATTCCCCGATGCACGCTCAACGTTCCGTGGCCTCACGCGGCGGACTGAGGACAGTCCGCCCTACCTGCGCCGGGTATCGCGAGCGCCCAGAGCGAGGTAGGGCGGCTTGTCCTCA
>DLGZ01000038.1:111785-118929 GCA_002482965.1 Verrucomicrobiaceae bacterium UBA7681
AAGCCGCCGCCGAGCGTCTCCACGTTCACTTTGCAAACATCACTCTGCGGCACCGCTGTGTGATTCCCTGCACCTCACACCCCAAACGCCCTCGTGCACACTTCCATGATCCCCGCACGGGTGGTGCAGCGGCGCATGGTGCTGAGGAAGGTCTCGGCATCAGCCAGGCCCCAGGCGAAGAAATTGAGGTGTTTCTTGATGCGGTTCACCATGTCCAGCTCGCGGGTGTCAGGCAGTGTAACGCACTCGTACAGCTCCTCCACGTAGCGCAGGCGGTCGGCGGGGGTGGGCTGGAAGATGGGCTGGCCGCGCACCTGCTGGCGGATTTGATCAAACATCCACGGATTGCGGATGGCCCCGCGCCCGAGCATGAGCCCGCGCACGCCGGTCTGCTGCACCACCTCGGCGGCATCCACATGGGAGCTGATGTTGCCATTGGCCAGCACAGGGCAGGGGAGGTTGGAGGTGGCCGTGCCGATCAAGTCATAGCGCACGCCGTCGCGATACATCTGCAGCACCGTGCGCCCATGGATGGTGACGAGGTCCACGCCATGCTTGGCAAACAGCGGCACCAGCGCATCGATGGTCTCCGTGTCGTCAAAGCCGAGCCGCGTCTTCACCGTGAACTTGATCGAAATCGCCTCACGCAACGCCCCCAGAATGCCCTCGATGCGCGGCACGTCCCGCAGCAGGCCGCCTCCTGCGCACTTCTTGTACACGATGGGTGCCGGGCAGCCGAGATTCAGATCCACCGCCGCGATGTTGTAGTGCTGCAGTTCCTTAGCGCTGCGCACCAGGGAAGGGATGTCATTGCCGATCATCTGCGCGATGGCCGGCATGCCCGTGGGATTGTGAATCAGCGAAGCGAGGATCGGCTTGTCCAAATGCGAGTCCGCATGCACGCGGAAGTACTCCGTGTAGTACACATCCGCCCCGCCATAGCGCGCCATGAGCCGCCAGAACTCCAGGTCCGTGACATCCTGCATCGGCGCCAGCGCCAGCAGCGGCTCAGGCCGTGCCAGCAAGGTGTCGAGATGTTCGGTGGGATTCACAGCCGTCTCTTAAACACGGGTGCTTAAAGTAGTCGAGAGCTTTAACTCGAGAGCAGCTCGCTCATCCGCAATCCGTACTGGGAGCGCTGGTTTTTAACCGGCTCTGGAAAGCTCCGCAAGCAGCCACGCTTTCAATCCGCATTCATTTCTATTCACGACCCAGCAGAGCCTCCAAAGCTGCCGCACAGGGCCCGGATTCAGAATCTTCCTCTGCGGTTCAGAATCCGTCTCTCTTGAGAAAACAACATACCACACCCTGCTTTTGAATAGCTCTTCGTGGGATGGAATCAGACGCCATGCAATTAAATGCAATCTTTTCGCTTGCACTCTGAAAAACGGACCCAAGTACAATAGGCGGCATGAATCATTCATCACCGACACAACAACTGACCGCTTCCAGCCTTCCGGCCGGGAAGATCACGCGAAAACAGGTGGCCGCTCACTACGGCCTGTGCGTTCGCTTCATCGACAATCTCACACGCTCCGGCGTGCTGGGGCATTACAGGATCGGCAAGTCCGTCCGCTACGATCTGGCGGAGGTGGAGGCCACGCTGCGGGCGCGCTTTCACGTGGGCGGCACGGGGGCCTGCGGACGCAGGGCAGGGAAGCAGCGAACCCTCAACCACCCAAGCCTGAACGCCATGCACCTTCCCGCTGAATTCACCGGGGCGCAGCTCATCGCCACGGACAGTGAGCAGCAGATCATCGCTGCGGTGATCGATGATCACGCGGACTGGCTGCCTGCGATCTGCGCCATCCTGGAAAGCCCCGAGGCCTTTGTGGACCCGGACCGCCGCAGCGTGTGGGAGACGCTGCTGGAAATGCACAGCCGGCAGGAGCCCATCAGCGTGGACACAGTGTCCGTGGTGCTGCGCCGGAATCACACGGTGGCAGATGCGAATGAGCGTTTTCTGATCCTCATCGAAACGCACGCCATCTTCAGCCTCAAGGTGGCGCTGTGGCATGCGCGGCAGATCGCCCATGCGCAGGCACGCCGCATCCTGGCCGAGACGGGAGAGATGGCCGAGCACGCAGACGCGGGGCCGCAGCAGATGGCGGCGGCTTTGCGCGAGAATTTGAAGAAGCTGGAGCACATCGCCTACTCCACCGGGGAGGATGCGCCGCGACCTCTGCCGCTGGGCGGGGCGCTGCCGCCGGTGAAGCCTTTCGATACGGCGTGGCTGCCGGATGACTTCCGCCCGTGGATCTCAGACATCGCCGAGCGCATGCAGTGCCCGCCGGAGTTTCCCGCGATGGCGGCGATGGCCGCGCTCTCCAGCGTGGCAGGGCGGCGCTTCTGCATCCAGCCGAAGGCGCAGGACGAGTCCTACACGGAGTTTCCGCACCTGTGGGCCATGCTCATCGGCAATCCTTCGCTGATGAAATCCCCCGCCATGCAGGCGGCCATGCGCCCGCTGCGACAGTTGGAAAAGGAGGCTTTCAAAAACTACCATGAAATGGAAATGCAGCGCCAGACGGCGGAGATCACCGCGAAGATCAAACGCAGCGCGCTGGAGTCTGCGGCGAAGAAAGCCGTGAAGAATGGCGAAGAGTTTGACTACTCCAAGCTCACCGAAATCGCAGAGGAAGGCACCTCGCCGCTGCGCCGTTTCATTGTCAATGACGCCAGCGTGGAGGCCCTGGGCGAAGTGCTGCGGGACAATCCCACCGGCACGCTGCTCTACCAGGATGAGCTGGCCGGTCTGCTCGCTCTTTTGGAAAAGGATGGCAACCAGTCCCTGCGCGCCTTTCTGCTGCAGGCTTGGAGCGGCAAGGAGGGCTTCACCTTTGACCGCATCGGGCGTGGCCGCAGGCACATCGAGTCCTGCGTTCTGAGCCTGCTCGGCAGCATCCAGCCCGGCGTCATCGCCGCGCATGTGCGTGCCGCGAATGGGCACAGCGCCGGGGCCGATGGCTTCCTGCAGCGCTTCTCGCTCATGGTCTGGCCGGACGTGAACCCGAACTGGGAGAACATCGACCGTCCGCTGGATCGCAGCGCCGAGTATGAAGCCTCCAAAACCTTCCTCTACTTCGAAAACCTCAGCCCGCAGGTGCTGGAAAAATCCGGCGTGCCGCTGAACTACGATGGCATCCCCACCTTCCACTTTGCGCCCGATGCGCAGGTGCTCTTCGACCACTGGCGCCACGATCTGGAGCACCGCCTCCGCAACGGCAGGCTGCCCGCCGCCTTTGAGGCGCACCTCGGCAAATATAGAAAACTCGTGCCCGCCCTCGCCGTGCTCATCCACGCCAGCGAATCCTCCCTCGCCCACGTCCACCTCGCCGCCCTGGAGCGCGCCATCGCCATGGCCGACTGCCTCGAATCCCACGCCCTCCGCGTCTTCGGCTCCGGCGTCATCGCCGAGAGCGATGCCGTGCACACCCTGCTCAAAAAACTGTGCGATGGCACGGCGGGATTGCCGGCGGAGTTTAAGGCGCGTGATGTGCGCCAGAAAAACTGGAGCGGCCTCACACGCCCCGAGGATGCGGAGTCCGCATGCGAACAACTGGCCGATCACCGCTGGCTCATCGCCTCCACGCAATCCAGCTCGATTAAGGGCGGACGTCCCACCGTCACCTATCGCATCAATCCGCAGGCGAAAAACACCGCGCACTCTCGTTCATGAACCCCCGAAACCACCAAAACCGGTTTCGGTGGTTTCGGTGGTGCTTTTTGAGAGGGTGAATATTTTTTCGAAGGGTGAGGGAAGAGGATGTTTTGCAAAGGGCTGACTTGGGGTGTCACGTTAGATAAAAACTGTGCGGCGGGTTAAAGCTATGTTAAACCTCGCCTTGCTAGTGACGCCAAATGACAACCACGCCATCCAACGCTCGTGCTCTTTATGAGCAAATCATTGCTGCCCCTGACCGCGGACTTTCGTTTTTGCAGACCTTGGTCACTACAGAAGCCGAAGAAAACGAGTGGATGGAATTCAAAGGGGCTCATCAATTGGATACAAAAGAGGACAATGTAAAAGAGATTTGGAGCAAAGCTCTCGGAGCTTTCGCTAATTCCAGCGGAGGACTACTGATTTGGGGGATTAATGCCCCTCAGAAAGTTGCTAACGGTATTTCTCTCGCGAAAGACGCTGCAAGGCTGGCTGATCGTCTTGGTGAAACCTTGAACAGTGTTATTCAACCACATGTTCCCGGTGTTTTAATTACTCCTGTTTTACAAGATGCCGGCCCGGAGGGCTTCGTCATTTGTTTCATTCCGGAGAGCAGGTTCGCGCCGCATCAATCTTTGTTTCCGCGCCGAGAATTTTACATTCGATGCCAGGACAGTAGCATGCCAACCCCTTATGCAGCCTTGAGAAGGCAGTTTCAGCCATCCCTGGGGCCAATCCTGTGCGCTCGGTTTCATATACAGGTTTATAAGGATGACGCAGGAATAAGCGTCAGTCCTGATTTACGGATTTGGAATGCGGGTTATTCATCTGCGAACGAACTTCAAGTTCGACTTTCAGGCCATCCAATTTTTCCAAAACATGCGCAGAATTGGGAATTCACCTCCTACACTGACGTTGCTGGCTATACAAAGCCAATTCACCCCGACCAGATTATCAACATAAGGCTGAACAGTAACCGAATTGGTGGCAGCTCGTGGCCTCTCGATGACGAGTCATTCACGGCCGAGATAAAGCTCTACTCTCGCGATTCTCGTCCATTCGAATATCGGTTTAGTGTTTCTTGGCAATCTTTGCGCCTAGCCTATGAGTCGGGGCCTCAGAAACCAATCTTAGTTAATGGTGTATTGGCGGAGTCTGATGGATGAAAGCCGTCCGTTGTTGCGGGATTTCAAATGGTTAAATGGAGACAGGAGTTCCTGCATCAATTATCCAGCTTAGTCTCTTTGTGAAAAAATTTCCCCCTCCAGAATGAACCACCGAAACCACCAAAACCTAGTTTCGGTGGTTTCGGTGGTTAGTTTACGGAGCGTGAGCTGTTTTTTGCCGGAGGCCCGCACTGAAGCCACCCCGCACTTCACCCTTGCCGCGCCTGCATGCCGTGAGTAATCTCCGCCCATGAGCACCGCCACCGTCCAGCAGTTCGGCCAAAGCCTGCCTTCCTGGCTGGCCTTGGTGCAGCGTGGTGAAACCGTGGCCATCATGGATGGCGGGCACGAGGTGGCGCGGCTGGTGCCACCGGAAGCCGCCCACGACGAGCCCGCCTCTGCGACTACTCCCGCGCAATGGCCTGACTTTGCCGCACGACGTCGTGCTGTCTTTGGCGATACCGTGCTTCCCGCTGGCGCGGCCCAGTCCCTGATTGATGAAGATCGCGGCGCATGAGTGCCACGGCTGACAGCAGCCTTATCGTGGCGCTTTACCTCGCAGAGGAGGACTCCACCCGTGCGGATGCCGCTTGCTCTGCAATGCCGCCTCCCATTCGTCTGTCAGACTGGCACCGCGTGGAGATCGCCAATGCCTTTCAGCGTGCCGTGAAGAATGGCCGCATCACGGCTGCCCAGGCCACGCAGCTCTGGCAGGATTTCAGTGCCGACATTGCTGCAGGCCGTTTCGAGATCGCCACCCTTGACCATGCCGCCGTGCTTTCACGCACGCTGGCACTCACGCAGAAGCACACCGCCACGACAGGCACACGCAGCCTGGATTTGATTCACATCGCCACCGCGCTTGAACTCGGTGCGGCCAATTTCCTGAGCCTTGATCATCGTCAACGACTTGCTGCCAGTGCTGAGGGATTGAGAGTGATGCCCTGATGCGTCTCCCGGCACGCCTACTCAAAAATCTTCCGCTGCGGATTGATGAAGGCCCACGCGACGGCACCCACCAGGAACAGAGCGCCGATGAGGTAGATGGGCGCGTTCCAGTCGTAGTGCTGCTGCAGCCAGATGACGATCAGCGGGCAGATCACGCTGCCGATCTGGCCGCTGGTGTTCATCGCGGCACCGACGACGCCGGTGTGACTGCCGCCGACGTCGATGACGGTGCCCCAGGCGGCGCCGAGGGTGAACATGCTCGCTGCCACGGCGGTGGCGATGCACCAGGCCGCGAGCTCCGGCTGCGCGGTGGTGGTGGCCAGCAGCATGGCGCTGCCAGCGATGAGGTAGGAGGCCGCGCCGACACCGGCACGCCCGATGCGCAGGCCAAAGCGTCGCGTGACGGCGTCCGTGGCGAGTCCGCCGAGGAGGTCGGCCACCGGGCTCAGCAGCAGGGGCAGGCCGGCGAAGAAGCCGAGGCGCATGGAGTGGAAGCCGTGCTGCTCCTGAAGATAAGTCGGCAGCCAGGTGATGCAGAAGTAGAAGCCAAAGCTGTTGGGGAAGTACATGAGGCAGAGCGGCAGGGTGTTGCGGTGCCGCAGCAGTTGCCGCCAGTAGGCCCAGCCTTCGTGCTGCCCGGTGCTTTGATCGCGACCTGCCACGATCTTTTCCAACTCCTCCGCATTCACCGCCGCGTGCTGCTCGGGATCATCGCGGAACCAGCGATGCCACGCGATGGCCCACACGATGCCGGGAATGCCAAAGAGCACAAACGTCCAGCGCCACCCGCACAGGCCCGCCACACTCAGCGCGATCATAGGCGTGAGCCCGCCCGTGACATGCGCAGCGGCAAAGAAGACGCCCTGGATCGTGCCGCGCTCCGAGCGTGGGATCCAGCGTGAAAAAGTCCGTGCCATGCCCGGCCACGCGCCTGCCTCGCCAGCACCAAACAGAAAGCGGATGACGACCATCGACCCGAAACTCCACGCAGCAGCGGTGGCGATGGTGAACGCCGACCACCACGCGACGATGCGCGTGAGCACGCGGCGCGTGCCCATGCGGTCCGCCCACCAGGCCGTGGGAATTTCAAACAACGCGTAGGCGATGGCAAAGGCGCTGTAGATCCATTTCATCTGGTCCTTGCTCAGCCCGAGATCGCGGCAGATGTCCGGCGACAACGTGGCGATGCAGGCGCGATCCAGATACGTGATGGCCCCGAGCGCCAGCATGAAGCCGACAACACGGTAGCGGACGCGGGTGGGGCAGGGCATCGGCCAATGAACGAGGAAATGTGCGGGATTCAAGCGGGCTGAGTTCTTCGTGACGGTGAAAGGGGAAACGAGCTGCGCGGGAGTCTGTACTGGGAGCG
>DLGZ01000073.1:0-173116 GCA_002482965.1 Verrucomicrobiaceae bacterium UBA7681
TCATCGCCTGCCCCTGCGCGCTTGGGTTGGCGACGCCGATGTCCATCATGGTCGGTGTCGGGCGCGGCGCACAAGAGGGCGTGCTGGTGAAGAATGCCGAGGCACTGGAACGCTTGGAGAAGATTACCACGCTGGTCGTGGACAAGACGGGCACACTCACACAAGGCAAACCCAAGCTCATGGATGTCCATCCAGCCGGGGGTTTTGACGCAGAGGAATTCTTGCATCTCGCGGCCTCACTGGAGCAGAACAGCGAGCACCCGCTCGCCGCCGCGATTGTGCAAGGCGCGAAGGATCGAGGTGTTGTTCTCGATGCTGTAAAAGATTTTCGTTCCGTCACGGCGGGCGGTGTTATCGGCACCATCACGGGTCGCGTGGTGATGATCGGCAAACCCGATTTCCTGCGCAACGAAAAGGTCACTGGCTTGGATTCGCTTGAAGCCTCGGCGGTAAAACTCCAGGAAGAGGGCAAGACCGCCATGTTTGTCGCCATTGATGGCAAACCTGCGGGAGTCCTCGCTGTGGCCGACCCGATCAAATCCACAACCGCCGAAGCCATCCGCGATCTTCAAGCGCTTGGCTTAAACATCGTCATGCTCACCGGCGACAACCGCCGCACCGCCGCTGTAGTGGCGAAGCAACTCGGCCTTGATGCCGTGGAAGCCGAGATCGAACCCGCTGGAAAGGTCGCTCATGTGAAGAAGCTGCGTGAAGAAGGCAAGCACGTCGCGATGGCCGGCGACGGCATTAACGACGCCCCCGCACTCAGCGAAGCAGAAGTCGGCATCGCGATGGGCACAGGAACCGATGTGGCCATGCAAAGCGCAGGCATCACTCTCGTCAAAGGCGACCTTCGTGGCATTGCCAAGGCCATCCGTCTCAGTCGCGCCACCATGCGCAACATCCGGCAGAACTTGTTTTTTGCCTTTCTCTATAACGCACTGGGCATTCCAGTAGCGGCGGGCGTCCTGTATCCCTTTTTCGGCCTGCTGCTCAGCCCCATGCTTGCCGGAGCCGCAATGAGCTTGAGTTCCGTGTCTGTCATTTCCAATGCACTGCGATTGAGGAGTGTGAGGCTATGAGCCTGGCGAGCGAGCATGGGGTGAACACCCCATGGCCTGCCATTTTTTTGCAGCAGAGACTTGGTGCATAAATTAGTTGGAGGGGTTTTGCAGGCAGCGGAGTTCAAGCTGTGATTTAGGTCAGCTCTCACGCAACATCCACCCGCAGCCGCCCCATGAAGCCTGAATATCTCCACGCCATTTCCAATCATGTGCTCGTCATTGGCGTCGGGCTGGGAATTTTCGCGCTCATTCTTGCCCTGTTCCTGCAAAGCAGACAGGCGCAGATTGTGGCACTAGCCGTCGTTCTGGTCAGTTCCGCAGCCGCATATCCCGTGCTGTTTCTCGGACAGCAAGCCTACAAATCCGTACGTGGCATCGCCGATGAGCCTGGCCAGGAGTGGCTTGACGTACACATGGAGCGGGCGGAGAACACGATCTACATTTACTACGCCTTGATGCTCGTCGCTGGAGCGGCGCTCGTGGCGCCCAGATGGAAGCCCAAGACCACCATGCCGCTGACACTGGCGACTTTGGCTTTCGCCGCCGCCAGCATGGGTGTCGGCGGCTGGATCAGCTATGAAGGCGGACGTGTGAGGCACCCGGAGTTTCGCGATAGCCCTCCACCTGAGGCGGTGGAGGCGCGACATCAGCATGCCGCGCATGAATAATCATGACATCAATTTCCGGCAGTAAAATCTGCCGGACACCAAAAAACAAACACAAACGACCATGACCAAACTCACCACGCTTACCCTTGCTGCCGTCACGCTTGTCGTCGTCAGCAGTTGCTCCACCAGCAACTCGGCACCGCAGCAGTCTATGCCCGGCATGTCCGCTCAGGAGCACGCCAACATGAAAAGGGCGGCGGCTCCATGCCAGGCATGAAGATGTAGCCCGCCTCACACGGCGGCATCCAAGAGCGGATGCCGCCGTCTTGCACTTACGCCCTGCCCATCTACCCGCCCATCATGCCTACCCGTCATCTTCTAGCTCTCGCGGTTTTCTCTGCCGTTTCGCTATCCGCATCTGCCAAGACCGTCAGCTATGACCTCAACCTGTCAGAGATGACGGTGAATTTCAACGGCAAGGAAAGACGTGCGATGGCGATCAATGGCTCGATCCCCGGACCGACGCTGCGATTCACTGAGGGCGATGATGCCGTCATCCGGGTGAAGAACGATCTCAGAGAAAACACGTCCCTGCACTGGCACGGAATCCTGCTGCCGAACGATCAAGACGGCGTGCCGCATGTGAACATGGCACCGATCACACCCGGCGAAACACGCGAGTTCCGCTTCCGCCTGCGGCATGCAGGCACATTCTGGTATCACTCTCATAGTGGCCTGCAGGAGCAGTTGGGCATTTATGGCAGCATAGCCATCACTCCTAAAGGCGGCGAGCGTATCAAGACGGATCGAGATCTCGTGGTCGTGCTCTCCGACTGGACCAACGAAAGTCCGTATGACGTGCTAGCACAGCTCCGTGCGGGATTTGAGTGGCAGCAGATCAAGAAAGGCACGGTGCAAAGCATCGTCGGTGCCATCCAGCGGGATGCGCTGCCAGACATGGTGAAGCGCTCGATGAAGCGGATGCCCCCGATGGACTTTTCCGACGTGGGCTATGATGCCTTTCTCGCCAACGGCAAACCCGCCGCTGAGTTTTCAGCGCAGCCCGGCGAAACGGTGCGCCTGCGTTTGATCAATGCCAGCGCCGCGAGCTACTATCATCTCGAATATGCAGGCGGGCCGATGAAGATCATCGCCGCAGATGGCACCGACGTTCAGCCCGTAGAGAGCGGGCGTTTTCTTTTCGCCATCGCTGAGACCTACGACTTACTGGTGAAGGTTCCGCAACGCGGCGGAGCCTGGGAACTACGCGCCACCTCACAGGATGGCACCGGCCACAGCAGCCTGTTTATCGGCCAGGGAGAACGGCACGCCGCACCTGATGTGCCGAAGCCCAATGTCTATAAGACGATGGCTGGCATGGGAGACATGGGTGGTAGGAGCGGCATGTCTGACAAGAAAGGCAAAGATAACATGAAGGGTATGGATCACAGTGGCATGGCAGGCATGAGCGAGGGCGACATGGCTGCCCCTGCACCCGCGATGAATCACAGTACGATGGCAGGCATGAAAGGCATGTCGCGACCTGAACCCATGAAGAAACCTGACGCCATGGCCGACATGAAAGGCATGGACCACAGCACGATGCCGATGCCGGCCGAGAAGCAAAGAAGTGCCACCATGAAAGCCATGCCGCCCATGGCTGGAATGCAGGGTATGGACGACCCCGAGCGTCCTGGCAGTCCTTATGAAAAACTGCGCGCTCTCCACTCCACCGTGATCTCCGACTCACGCCCACTCCGCGAATACACCTTCCGTCTTCAAGGAGACATGATCCGCTTTGTCTGGACGCTGGATGGCAAGACTATATCTGAGGCCGACATGATCAACGTGCGCCAGGGCGAAAAGGTGCGCTTCACCTTCATCAATGATTCGATGATGCACCATCCCATGCATTTACACGGACATTTCTTCCGCCTTGTTACCAGAGCAGGGGCCTACTCGCCTATGAAGCACACCATTGATGTGCCGCCCATGAGCAGCCACACAATTGAGTTCGCCGCTGATGAGCCGGGCGACTGGATGATGCACTGCCACGTCCTTTATCACCTCGCCATCGGCATGGCCCGTGTCGTTCACTATGAGGATGCCCCACCTAATCCGCATCTCATGACGGGTGCCATGATGACCGAGCATGATCCAAAGCTATTCTTTGGCGAAGGTCTCCTGCTGTCCCAGATGACCGAAGGCACTGCCTCGTGGGAAAACAATCGCAACGGCCTGATGGCCCACTGGCAGTCCCGCATCGGCAATGGTCGCCGGACTCAATACGAGCTTGGACTCGATTATGACCGCTTCTTCACGTCCAATCTCAGCACTTTTGCCAGCTACGAGTGGAGCACCGGCATCAACCGGAATCGAGGCATGTTCGGCACCCGTTATCTCCTGCCGTTCCTGATCCAGTCCCAAGCCTCCGTGGACACCGATGGTGACTTCCGCTTCACCGTCAGCAAAGTCTTTCCCATCACCGCCCGCTTCTCTCTGTTTGGCCGCGCTCAGTACGATACCAAAGCGCTGTGGGAGACCACTTTTGGAGCTGCTTATTTCCTGCACAAGAATCTTTCTCTCGTGGCCCAATATCACAATCAATATGGCTGGGGTGCAGGCGTCGGTTTCCGGTTTTAGCTCCTGTCTTCCGGGGTGCCTTAATATCGACCTCCAAACATTTTCCATGAAATTTTGAGGGTTTGGACTTCTCTCAGAGTTA
The DNA here is from genome assembly GCA_002482965.1 of Verrucomicrobiaceae bacterium UBA7681. Classification (GTDB taxonomy): domain Bacteria; phylum Verrucomicrobiota; class Verrucomicrobiia; order Verrucomicrobiales; family Verrucomicrobiaceae; genus Prosthecobacter. Next base: position 4,398 of record DLGZ01000073.1, read on the forward strand.
GATTGCACGAATCCTGCTGTTTCCTGCCACCATGCGACTCCTCCGCGCCATCATTCTTATCATCGTCCTCGTGGCACAGGCTTTGCCTGTGCCAGCCGTGGCGTTGGGTGAGGTGCAGCCAAAGTGCGGCATGACGTGTTGTGCTGCGCAGAAGATGTTCTGCTGCTGTGCGGAACCTGCGCAGGCTCCCGTGCAGCCTGCACCGGCCAGCACGCCGCCGGTCACGGGTCGCGAACTGGTTCCTGTCACGCTGTGGCTGGCATTCATGTCTTTCCCGCAGTTGGAAACATCCACAGAGGTAGCTTCTGCATGGGTTCGTGACCGCAGTGCCGACACCAGGCCGCATGTCCGGCTGCCAGTGATGTACTGCGCCATCTTGATTTGAGTCGGCGTCTCTGACAGACGCATTGTGCCCATGCCTCACGGTCCCATGCCGGACCATGCGATTGCTGGGCTTGGTTTCACCAACCTTCAACGACTCACACATCATGCACACTCCTTCATATTTATCTGCCTTGGCTCTGGCCCTGGCGCTGACGGCTCATGCCGAAGACGCTTCCACGCCTACTAGTTCAGTTTTCATCAATCGTCTCATTCAGGAGGCCGTCACCACGCATCCATCCATTGAGGCGGCGCAGGCGCGCACGCAGGCTGCCACTTCTGCCATTGGTGCCGTCCGGCTATGGCAAGATCCGCAACTCGGCTTGGGCGGCATGTTTGCCAGTCAAATCAATCGCCAGGGCAATGGCGACCTCATCGCGGGCATCGACCAGATGCTGCCGCGCCCTAAACTTTATCAGGCGGAGAAACGCCGCGCCATCGCAGAACAGCAGGTACAGCAGGCTACACGGCGGCAAACAGCGAATGAACTCGCTCTCTCTGTCGCGCAGGCCGTGCTAGAACTGGCGCTAGCGGATGAAGTCGTGCGTCTTCAAACTGAGAACGTAAGCTGGCTGCAAACCATCGTGAAAACCGCCGGAGAACGCGCCAAAAGCCCGGACGCAACGGCTACGGAGTCGCTGCGACTGGAAAGCGAACTCGCGGTGCAAACGCAGACGCTAGCGGCGGCAAAGCGGCAGCGCAGCCAGTATGCCACCACCTTGAACCTGCTGCTGGGACGTTCCGTGGAGCGCGACTGGCAGGCGCTCTCGCTGCCAGTCAAAGCGCAGGATGTTTCCAGCGCCGCTGCCTTAAAGGTGCGGCTGGAGCGCAATAATCCCAGGCTGGATGCCTTGCGTCATCAGGTGGAAGGCGCGCAAGCAGAGGCCGATGCGGCACGCGAGAAGCGCAAGCCGGCGTTTACTGTGGGCGTGCAGGTCAATTCCTACTCGCAGGGAAACAGCGGTGATGTGATGACAATGCTAACGCTCGGCATGAACCTGCCGTGGTTCAACCGCTCGGTCTATAAAGCCGACATCGCTCGTGCGGAGAGCTTGCGCAGCGCGGCGCAGAGCGATCTGGCAGTCGAGCAGCGCCTGCTCTACACCCAGATCACCAGCATGATGACGCAGGCGGAAAACAACCGCCGTCTGGCGGAAGCCTACACGAGCGAGGTGCTGCCGAAGGCGGAGAAGACCGTCGAAACGCTACAAAACGCCTGGGTGTCATCCAAGGCCACGCTGCTCGAAGTTCTGGAAGCCAGACGCGCTTTGCTTCAAGCACGGCAGGAACAGAAACGCGCCCTTGCTGCACAGAACGTCGCCGCACAGGCGCTTGCAGCACTCACCGGCAGTCTCGCAACACCTTCAGCCCATTAATCCCATGAAAAACCTCATCACGATTTTTCTCATCATCGCCGCACTCGGCGCAGGCTGGTTCCTGCGTGGCAGTCACTCTCCCGGCATCCCCCCGATAGCTTCATCCAGCGAACGCAAAGTGCTGTTTTATCAAAGCGCCATGCATCCGTGGATCAAAAGCGACAAGCCGGGCCGCTGCACGATCTGCGGCATGGAGCTGACACCTGTCTATGAAGGCGACAAAGGTTTTGATGCCGCCGGTGGCGATGTCGTACCGCTCACGCAATCGCAAATCCAGGTGCTCAAAGTGCAGACGGTTGAAGTGAAGAAAGAACCGCTCACGAAGACGCTGCGGGTTGCCGGTGTCATCAATGATGATCAACGCCGTCACCGCATCCTCAGCACCTATGTGGATGGCCGCATCGACAAGCTCTTTGCCAATCATCACGGCGTCGAAGTCGTGGCGGGTGAGCCTCTGGCCTTGCTCTACAGTCCCACACTCTTGCAGACGGAGCGTGAGTATCGCCAGCTCACGGGTGAATTGAGAAAGAGCACCGCGCTGCGTTTGCGGCAGATGGGGCTCACACCGGAGCAGATCGTTGCATTATCAGACAAGCCCGACGATGCCTTGAACTCGGAGATTCTCGCCCCGCTCACTGGCACCGTGGTGGAGCACGATGTCTATGAAGGCCAGTATGTGACCGCAGGGCAGAAGCTGTTCGCCATCGCTGATTTCAGCATCATGTGGTTCCTGTTCAATGCCTACGAACAGGATATGCCGTGGATCAAAGCCGGACAAACGGTGGAACTCAGCACGCCATCCGTGCCGGGCAAGGTCTTCGCTGGCAAGATCACATTCATTGATCCGAACTTCGATGAAGCCACACGCTCTACCCAGGTCCGCGTTGAGCTGCCGAATCCGATGGTCGCAGGCCGTCGTGAGCTGCTGCATCGTCTGTATGCTGAAGGTGCCGTGAGGGTGGAGCTGCCAGAAGTACTCACCGTGCCGAAGTCAGCCGTCATGCAAACCGGACCCGAAGCTGTGGTCTATGTCGATCATGGCGGTGGTGCTTATGCACGCAGCGTGGTGCAGCTCGGGCGGCGTGGTGACGCGCTGCTGGAGATCGTCTCCGGCATCAAGGCAGGCGACAAGGTCGTGACGAACGGCAATCTGCTCATCGACGGTCAGGCTGAGATGAACCGTTCGTTTGCCACACCTGTTGTCGGCATACCTCTCGCGGCTCTGACAGATGCGCAAAACAATGCCATCAGCGGCTTCATCAAAGTGGCAGATGGAATGGCGGCGGCGCTTGCCGCCGATGATCTCGCCGCGTTCAATAAGGCAAGTGAGCCGACGATGCTGCAAACCGGGGAACTGATCGACACTTTGAAGTCAAACCCTGATTGGAAACCCAAACTTGATGCGCTGGACCAGTCGAGGCACTTCCACGGCTTCGATGACATCCAGAAAGCCCGCGTTGCCTTCCATGCCTTCTCGGTAGCCGCCACAGCCCTGCTGGAGCCGCTGCGCACCGTCAAAGGCGCACCCGACTTCAAAGTCTGGGAATGTTTCATGGTGGATCAAATCATTCCCAACGTGCCTGCCAAAAGCCACTGGCTGCAACTCACTGGCAGACCAGGCCACAACCCTTACTTCGGCAAGGACATGCTGGAGTGCGTGAAGGAAATCAAACCTGGGGAGGCGCAGCCATGATCGAACGCATTATCGGCTGGAGCCTGAAAAACCGCTTCCTTGTCGCGTGCGCGGCCTTGCTGCTCATCGCCTTGGGCGTGCGTGCGATCTACCTCACGCCGGTGGATGCGATTCCTGATCTCACGGAGAACCAGGTGCTCGTCTATGGCGAGTGGATGGGTCGCAGTCCGCAGGAGGTGGAAGATCAGGTGACCTTCCCTCTCTCCACCGGCTTGCAAGGTCTGGCGGGTGTCAAAGAAGTGCGGGCAACCTCCATGTTCGGCTTCTCGCTCGTCACGATCATCTTCGAGGACAAGGTGGACACATACTTTGCCCGTGCCCGGGTGCTGGAGCGGCTGAACTACCTGCAAGGCTCGATGCCCGAGGGCATGAAGCTGCAACTTGGCCCCGATGCTTCGGGTCTCGGCTGGGTGTATCAATACTATTTCGCGGTCGATTCCACGCAGGCCACGGATGGCGGTTATGATCTCGCGCAACTGCGTTCGCTGCAAGACTGGTATGTGCGCTACCAGCTCGCCAGTGTGCAAGGCGTGGCCGAAGTGGCAAGCATCGGCGGCTTTGTGAAGCAGTATCAGGTTGAGCTGAACTCCACCAAGATGCGCATGACGAACGTCACGCTCATGGATGTGATGACGGCGGTGCAGAACGCCAACCTCAACGTCGGCGGCAAGGTGGTGGAGGAAAATGGAGCTGAGTTTGTGCTGCGCGGCATTGGCTTGGTCAAAAATCCTGAAGATCTCGAACTCGTCACGGTGAAGGCGATGGAAGGCACGCCGATTTACCTCAAGGACATCGCCACCGTGCAGATCGGTGGTGATTTCCGCCGTGGTGCGCTCGATTTGAACGGCCATGAGGCCGTGGGCGGCACCGTGGTCATGCGCACCGGTGAAAACGCCAAGGCGGTCATTGAACGCATCAAGGAGAAGATCGCGCAGATCGCGCCGAGCTTGCCGCCGGGCGTCACTATCAAGTCATTCTATGACCGCAGCGAACTGATCGACAGCACCATCGACACTCTCAAGCACGCGCTGCTTGAGGAGATGATTCTGGTCACGCTCGCTCACATCATCTTTCTCTGGCATTTCCGCAGCATCCTCATTGTCACGCTGCCGCTGCCGATCTCGATTTTGATCTCGTTCCTGTTGATGAAGGAGTTCGGCATCACCAGCAACATCATGTCGCTCACCGGCATTGCCATCGCCATCGGTGTGCTGGTGGATGCGGCCATCGTGGTCACGGAAAACGTGATCCGGCATTGTGAGAGGGCCGAGGAACAGAAAGGTTCCCCACTAGATGCCAAGGAGACGTGGCAGGTAACGCTCGCAGCCTGCACGCAGGTCGGACGGCCCATCTTCTTTGCCATGGCGATCATCATCCTCGCTTTCGTGCCGGTGTTTGCCCTCGCGGGACAAGAAGGGAAGCTGTTTCATCCGCTGGCCTTCACCAAGACCTTTGCAATGATCGGTTCCACACTCCTCGCGGTCACGCTGGTGCCTGTGCTGTGCTCATTGCTCGTGCGCGGCCCGTTTCATTCGGAGGAGCACAACATCGTAATGAAGTTCCTGCTGCGCGTGTATGAACCAGCGCTCAACTGGGCGCTTAGTCATCGCAAGACGGTCATCGCATCCGCTTTCCTCATTCTCTCCGTCTCATTGGTGATCGCCTTTGGCCTGCCACGCGCCACGGTGAAACAACTCCGAGATGCAGGCTATCCGCGTCTGGCCGATACCGTCACGGGCTTTGGCAAAGAGTTCATGCCACCGCTCAATGAAGGCAGTCTGCTCTACATGCCGGTGATGATGCCGAAGACCGGCCTTAAAGAAATCCAGCGCGTTATGTCCTGGCAGGACACCGTCATCGCCGCCACTCCCGAAGTCGAATCCGTCGCGGGCAAACTGGGCCGTTTTGAAACCGCCACCGACCCCGCGCCCACCGAGATGCTGGAAACCACGATCATGCTCAAGCCCGAATACATCGCTGATGGTCGCTGGAGCGTGAAACGCAATCCTGCATGGCGTGACGGCATGACGGTGGACAAACTCAAAGCCGAACTCACCGAGAAGATGAAGCAGGTGCCTGGCTATGTGCCCGCATTCCTGCAACCCATCGAGAACCGCATCCTCATGCTCTACACCGGCATCCGTGCGCAAGTAGGGGTGAAGATTTACGGCGACAACCTCGACAAGATTCAGCGCAAAGCCTTCGAAGTCGAAAAGCTCATCAACCGCGTCGAAGGAGCAGCCGGAGTCTCGCCTTCACGGGTGCAGGGCAAGCCCTACCTCAATGTCCAGGTTGATCGGCAAGCGATGGCCCGCTACGGCCTCAGTGCCAAAGACGTGCTCGATGCCGTGGAGGTTTCCATCGGCGGCAAAAATGTCAGCACCACCATCGAAGGCCGGCAGCGCTTCCCCATTCAAATTCGCGTGCAGCGCGCTGAGCGTGATGACATTGAAAAACTCAGCAGCATCCTCATCGCCGCACGCTCCGGCATGAGCGCTACTAGCGCACCTGCAACAGGTGGCGGCATGGCGGGCGGCGGTGCCGCCGCTTCATCTGGGGCCATGTCGGCAGCTGGCAATGCCGCAACCATCGCCTACATCCCGCTCGGCATGGTGGCGAAGATCACGCGTGAAGTCGGTGCGAACGAGATCGCCAGCGAGAACGGACGCCTGCGCTCCTACGTGCAGGCGAACGTGCAGGACCGTGACCTTGGAGGCTTCGTGCAGGAGGTCGAGCAGCAGCTCAAGACCATCGACTGGGAAGGCATGACGTACAAGATGACCGGCGAGTATGAGAATCAGCGCCGCTTTGTGCAGACGATGCAGATCGTCTTTCCCATCGTGCTGCTCATCATCTTTGTGCTGCTCTACATCGTGTATCATAGTGCGCTGGAGGCTGCTCATGTCATGCTGGCCGTGCCGTTTGCGTTGAGCGGCGGGGTGTTGCTGCAAAAGCTGCTCGGGTACAATTTCAACGGTGCTGTGTGGGTGGGGTACATCGCCCTCTTTGGCACGGCGGTGCAAACGGGTGTCGTCATGGTCGTGTATCTTGAAGAAACCGTAAAAGCCCGCATGACCGCGCTCGGTGAGGCCTTTGGCTATGCCGATCTCGTACAGGCTGTGAAGGACGGTGCACGTCTGCGGTTACGGCCCAAGGTGATGACCGTCGCCACCATCGTCGCTTCCCTCTTGCCGATCATGTGGAGCCATCGTCAGGGTGCGGAGGTCATGCAACCCCTTGCCACGCCCGTCATCGGCGGCATGATCTCCAGTTTGATCCATATTCTTATTGTCACTCCCGTCGTCTTCCTATGGCTGCGCGGGCGTGAGTTCAGGAAAGGTTCATTGCACGAATCATTTGGACGCAGCAAGGAGGCATAGACCCGCAGCTCATTCCGCCGTAAACCGCCAAACCACACCAATGAAGGTGAGCACACCCCATGAAAATGATCCTGCTCACCAGCTGAGATGACCCGGCGAAGATGAAACTTGAATACTTCCCATCCACTGTTCTGTTGAATTACGTTCTAACCTTGTGAACTTCCGTGCCGCCATCCTTCTGTGTTTGCTGCTGCTGAGCCACGCAGCGCAGGCGGATGGGTCCTATGCTTTGGGTAGCAGCGAGACGGCATGCTGCGGCAGCCATTGCTGCTGTGCAGAAATTGAGACTCCTGCGGCTTGCGGCTGCGCGATGGCTCCGGACTCAACTCCCGAACGCCAACCCCTGCTGCCACAAGGGCAGAACCGCGAATCTCTCTTCCGTGGGGCATGGCCGATCCCATACCAGTTTGCAGCCCCTGCTACACGCTATGCCGCTGAGTTACAAGGACTCACGGAGATGGAACCATGCAGCCTTCTTACCCAGCCGCACGTCCGGCTGCCGGTTCTGTATGGTGCTTTGCTGATGTGAGCGAGGGTCTTTGACACACGCATTGTGTCCACGCATCGCGGCCCCCATGGGGACTATGGTCATGCTTGGTGTGCCGCCACGGCCGCATTTTTTTGTACTCCATCTTTCGTCGTTTCATTCATGAACTGGTCTTTCCACCTGCTGCCTGTCGTGCTGCTCTCATCGTGCGCTTCGTTGTCACGCGATCCTTTGAATTCCGTGCGTTCACAGTCTCGCGAGCGTCTTGGGTATGATGTCGCCGTGCCGACCAGCGATCAGGAGTCGGCAGAAGTTACCGCACTAGTGAACTCATTGTTGCGGCGGCCACTCACGGCGAACAGCGCCGCCCAGATAGCCCTGCTGAACAACCGACGGCTCCGGGCTACACTGGGGGATGTGGGCATTTCCCAAGCGGAACTGGTGGAAGCCAGCACCCCGCGCAATCCTGTCCTGCACGGCCGTCCGCGTTGGTCAAATCCGGGCGGTTTACCGAATACGGAGCTGGGACTGGAGGGCGAGTTGATCAGCTTGTTGATGCTGCCGCTGCAAAAGCGCATTGCTGCACACAAACTGGTGCAGACAGAACGGCGGGTGGCGCACGACATCATGCAGCTCGCGGCGGAGGCCAAAACCGCTTGGTTCCAGGTCGTGGCCGGGGAGCAGCACCTGCGCAAGCTGCGCGACATCAGCCTGGTGAATAACTCGGTGGCGGATTTCGGCAGACGTGTCCATGAGGCAGGGAACTTGAACAATCTGGAGTTGATGGAATTGCAGGTGAGCGGGCAGCAGGTGCAGGCGGACATCCTGCGGGAACGCACCGAACTGGCCGCACAGCGGGCGAAGTTGAACCGGGTGATGGGATTGGGCGGTGCGCAGACGCAGTGGCAGCTTGCCACCAGTGAGCTGCCAGGGTTGCCAGCCAGTGATCCCTCACTCGCACGGGCGGAGGCCCTTGCACTGTTACAACGTCAAGATTTAGCAGCGGCCAACGCCCATGTGGCAGCCGTCAAAGGGGCATTGGCCATCAAGCGCAAGACACGCTTCATTCCCGGTCTGGAACTGGGTTTGGACACGGAGCGTGACACGAACGGCACCCAGTTGACCGGGCCCGAACTCCGCATCGACCTCCCCATCTTCAACTGGGGCAGGGCGGCGATGCGCAAGCTCGAAGGAGAACTGCGCAAAGCACAAGCCGAGGCCGAAGCGGTGGAAGCAGAGCTGCGCAATGATGTCGCTGCCAGTCACTCCACGCTGCGTCTGGCGCGTGAAGCAGCGGCATACCATCAGCAAACCTTGCTGCCGCAGCGCCGGAGCATCGTCAAAGAGACCCTGCTGCAATACAACGCCATGCAAAAAAGCAACGTCGCCCTGCTGCGCGCGAAGGAAGAGGAACTGCGAGCCGAGAAGGAGGCGCTTACCAGCCTGCGAGATTACTGGATCGCCCGCGTGGAACTGGAGAAAGCGGCGGGCGGCAGCCTTGAGAGCAAAGCGGGCGGCAGCCCCGCATTAGCCATCCCCGCTGCGCCTGTCAAAACGACACCAGCCAGTTCCAGCGCGCATCATCAGCACTGACTTTCACTCCAACGCCATGAATCCAGAACCTGACTCCCTCAACCCCACCCGGCGTGGCATGCTCACCAGTGCAGCAGCCCTGATCGGCGGCGGTGCCTTGCTTCATCCCGCGCACGCGCAAGACCCGCATGCAGGCCACAAACTGCCCGCCGCCACTGCGGATCAAAAGCCGCCGAACACCCAGGCCGCCGTCAGCACGGGCAAGACCGAAGTCTTTGCGCCGCCCGGCATCAACTACAAACCCGTCATCACGCCCAATGGCATGACGCTGCCGTGGAAGATGGTTGATGGTGCCAAGGTCTTTCATCTGGTCGCGGAGCCGGTGTCTCATGAATTCATCCCCGCGATGAATGATCATACCAGCCTCGTTGCCGAGTGCTGGGGTTACAATGGCCGCATTCATGGCCCCACGCTTGAAGCCGTCGAAGGCGACAGGGTTCGCATCTACGTCACCAACCGCCTCGACGCGCCTACCACCGTTCATTGGCATGGCCTGCTCCTCCCCAGCGGCATGGATGGCGTCGGCGGCGTCAGTCAAAAGGCCATCCAGCCTGGCGAAACCTTCAAATACGAGTTCCCGCTCAAACAGCACGGCACCTTCATGTATCATAGCCATCACGATGAGATGACGCAGATGCAGCTGGGCATGATGGGAATGTTTATCATTCACCCGGCAGTGCCGGAGCCAAACCCGCCAGATCGCGACTACGCCATCATGCTCAGCGAGTGGTTGATCGAAGTGGGCGCACGTCGGCCTGATCCCAACGAGATGACGGATTTCAACATCTTCACCATGAACGGGCGCGCCTTCCCCGGCACGCAGCCCTTGCTCGCACAATCTGGCGAACGCGTCCGCGTACGCATCGGCAACCTCAGCACCATGAGCCATCACGCCATCCACCTGCACGGGCATTTTTTCAAAGTCACCGACACGGATGGCGGCCACATTCCCGAGGCTGGGCAGTGGCCCGAAACCACTGTCATCATGCCCACTGGCAGCACCCGCACTTTCGAGGTGGGACCGGTCTATCCGGGCGATTGGGTCATGCACTGCCACATGCTGCATCACGTGATGAACCAGATGGGGCATAAGTTCGGCAATCTCATTGGCATCAACGATACAGGACTGGACAAAACGATTCGCAAACTCGTCCCCGGTTACATGAGCATGGGAGCCACCGGCATGGGGGACATGGGCGATATGGGAATGAACGTTCCCGCCAACTCCCTGCCCATGATCGGCGGGCCCGGCCAATACGACTACATCACCATGGGCGGCATGTTTACCATTCTCAAAGTGCGCGACTCGCTCCCCGCCGATGGCAGCGATCCCGGCTGGTTCATAAGCCCGCCCGGCACCGTCGCCAGTCCCGCCAGCGAGGCCGATCTCCAGCGCGACGGCATCAATCCCAAAGCCGCCACCACCGCACCCGCGACCGCTGCCACCCACATCGTTTCCGCAGGCCGCATCAAGCTCGGCGGCTGCCAGATGCACTGACCCAAACCCTTTCGGCGCAATCACGCGCCCGAAAACCCAACGCAAACCCAAGCCACACATACAACATGAAAACCCGCAAGCTAATGTAGTCCGTCAATCGGACTGCACTTTATCCAACGCGCGTCGGCCGCGCCGGACTTTCTGGAGGATGTCGTTTGCAGAGGCGGTCCAGATGAAAGGCTTGGGATTGAGGTTATGGACCCGGATGTGCTCTTCAATGGTCTCGACAAGTTGGTCTACGTTGTGAAAAACTCCCCGGCGCACGCTGTTCTCGGTCAGGTCGCGGAAGAACCTTTCGACCATGTTCAACCACGAGGCGCTCGTTGGGGTGAAGTGAAAGGTGAAGCGTGGATGCCGTCTCTGCCAGGCCTGCACCCTGGCGTGCTTGTGCGTGGCGTAGTTGTCGCAGATCACATGTACTGGCTTGTCCGCAGGCGTCGCCCTGTCGATCTGCCGCAGGAACGCAAGCCACTCCTGGTGGCGATGCTTGCTCATGCATTTGCCGATGACGGTGCCGTCCAGCGTGTTCATGGCCGCAAAGAGTGTGGTGGTGCCGTTGCGTTTGTAGTCATGGGTCATCGTGCCGCAGCGGCCCTTCTTCATGGGCAGCCCGGGTTGCGTGCGGTCCAGCGCTTGAATCTGGCTCTTCTCGTCACATGAAAACACAATGGCATGCTCAGGCGGCGATTGATACAGCCCGACAATGTCGCGCAGCTTCTCCTCGAAGCGCTTGTCGTTGGATATCTTGAAGGTCTTGACGCGATGAGGCTTGAGTCCGTGGGCCGCCCAGATGCGTCCAACGCTCGACTCGCTGATGCCGGCCGCTTTCGCCATGGTTGAGCGGCTCCAGTGCGTGGCTCCTTCCGGCTTGCTGTACTGCGTGAGTTTGAGCACCTCGGAAACTTTGCGCGGGGCGATGGCTTTGATGCGCCCGGGACGCGTCGCGTCCTGCTCGATGCCTGCGAACCCGAACTTGCTGTAGCGGCTGCGCCAGCGCCCCACCTTGCCGAGGTCCAGACCGAGGCGTTGGGCGATGTCCTTGTTCTCCACCCCGTCAGCGGCCAGCACCACGATGGCCGAACGTTCGACCAGGCGTAGCGCAGTCTTGCGCGAGGCTCTCAAGGACTCCAGCTTCCGGCGCTCCTTGCTTGTTAACGTTATCTTCGGGGCAGCTCTCATCTCTCATCATACGTGACGAGCAGCTCATAAATATCAATCTGTTGGACGGACTACACTAATGACCCTTCTCGCCATCGCCCTTCTTGGCACTGGCATCTCCCTGGCCGCCGAACCTGACAAAGACGCCAAGCCGAAAGACGTGCCAGCCGACTACCCGCTGAAAAAGTGCCCCGTCTCTGACGAAGCACTCGACGCCATGGGCAAGCCCGTGAAAGTCACCCACGAAGGCACCGACGTGTATCTCTGCTGCAAGAAGTGCGTGAAGGAGTTCGACAAGGACCCCGCCAAGTTCACCAAAATGGTGAAGGACGCCGCGCCGAAGAAGTGAGCGGCTTGATCGCCCCTGCCGGAAGAGACCACTCTTCCGGCAGGTTCTATCCGTCCCATATGTTCTTCCGATCATGAACACTTTTCAAAAGTGCTTCCCTTTCACGAGCAGTCGCAGTCCAAGCAGCCATGGGTGGCGCAGGTTCGGCAGACGCGCTCCACCTGCTCACGCAATCGGCGGCGGGCACGGAGCAGCCTGACATTGATCGTGTTCACCCGTTGATTCGTCCGATTGGCGATGTCGGTGGCGGATTCGCCACCGAGATCAATGCGGCGCAGCAACTCAGCATCGGCCTCCGGCAATGCGGGGAGCAGTTTCATCACGCATTGGCAGAGCGTTTTTTCATCCTCAGGCTCAAGTGCCTCCGGCAGCTCATGCACCAGCTTTTCCAACACCTGATCACGCGTGGTGCGGCGACGGTGGGCATCAATGATGGCATGACGCAGGACCCGGTAGAACCAGGTGACGACGCCCTCGGCATCCTCGGGCACGTTATCGGCCTTCAGGGCCTTCAGGAGGCACTCTTGGACGAGATCGGCGGCCAGTTCGGGATCGCCAGTGCGCGAGCGGGCGAAGCCGATGAACGCATCGAGATGGTGAAGAAGCGGAGCGGTGGACATGCTGCCATACATACGCGCATCACCGAGCCAAATCATCCTGTAACACTTTTACGCGTCGCGCGTGTGCAGCAGGTGGGGGCGCGGTTCATCACGATGCCTCTCATTCACCTTAAACCATCCCCACCCATGAACACCTCTCAAACCCTCCCCATCACCGGCATGACCTGCGGCAGTTGCGTCGCCAAAGTGCAGCAGCGCCTGAGCGAGCATCCCAACATTGAATCAGTCACCGTCACCTTGCAGCCGCCGCAGGCTGAGGTGCGAACGAGGCGGGCCTTGTCGAACGACGAGCTTAATACGTGGCTCGCACCGTTGGGCCATTACCGTGTCACCGCCGAAGCCGCGCCGCACGCCGCTCCGTCTGGCGATTCTTTGCCAGCCAAGGACGCCACCACCTATCGACCCCTCATCATCCTGCTGGTCTATCTGCTCGCAGTCACCGCCAGTGTGCTCTTCGCGGCGGACAGTTGGGACACCATGCTCGCCATGCGCGTGTTCATGGGCGGCTTCTTCGTCGCCTTCTCCTTCTTCAAGATGCTCGATCTACGCGGCTTTGCCGATGCTTACCGGAGCTATGACCTCGTCGCCAAGAAATGGCCCGGCTACGGCTCCATCTATCCCTTCATCGAACTCGGGCTGGGCATTGCCTATCTCGCTCATGCAAACCCGCTGGTAGTGAATGGCATCACTGTTGTGGTCATGGCGGTGAGTCTTGCCGGAGTGCTGCGCGCGGTGTTTTCCAAGCGCGCCATCCGTTGCGCCTGCCTCGGCACCGTGTTCCAGCTTCCCATGTCCACCGTCACCATCATCGAGGATGGCGTGATGCTCGCGATGGCGTTGATCATGTTGCTGCGATGATGAGCCTGTATAATCTGCGCAATGTTCGCAAAGCATGCGGTGCAGGAGGTGACCATTGGGGGTTATCCCAGTGCATGGCTTCCCGCAAGCGCAGGCCACCAAGAGGATGTTTATGAAAGCCGGGATGAATCCGATGGCAAGGGCTAGGGGGTAATCTTTATTCAGATGCTCAGTCTTGTGAAACACTCCTCTTCAATGGATGCCTGACTCATCCTTGAAGTTTCTAAATCAAAATTAAGGGGCAGAGTCAAAGACGAGTAAGGTAGTGTTCTTGCGCGTCATTTGCGGGGCCGCAGCACTGGCAGAACGGATTTGGTGTTAGTCGGAAAAAGATCTGTGATTTTACAGTCAAGGATTTTGGCGAGCATCATGCCCACAGCATCTTTACCCGGCGCAAGCAAACAGGCTCCGATCCTGTACAGGGTATCACGCGGAATGCCAGTCACGACACGCCTCCATTAGTCCCTCTGCCTGGCACCACATAAGATCGGTAAATTGGCACGCAAGTTTCGGTCTGGGACGGCGAGCAATTCTTCTGGAGAGATTTTCAAAACTGTTCGAATTACAATCAGTTCATAATCAAAGAGAGAGCGGATCTGAGATTCAATCTTCGCCACCGCCACCCGGTCGATGTTTTCCAAACCTGCGAGCTGCAATTTGGCCGCCAGATCATCCTGGGATAAACCGGCCTTCTTCCGCCATTTGCGGATGTTCGGACCCAAGATGTTTCGGAAGCGTTGGCTCATGTGTTCCCCATTGGGAACTTGACATTTGCATAAGCAGGCCAAGCATTGGTTCCCCTGGGGGAACATTGCAATTTTCTATTGAACCATCTCAGGTGACTATTTTATGACTCTTTGCCGAATTATTCTCCTCGCTTTGCTAGTGTTCATTCAATCGTCTGCACTGAGGGCCGTAGATCTGGCAGCTTTCGCGGGAACGTGTCACAACGTGACGGGCAACGCTGATGGTCACTTGAAGCTCGTGTTCACTGAGGAAGGAGCAAAGCTCGGGGGATTTGTGTCGGTGAGCGGCTGGCTGGGCGGCGGTGGAAACATTACCGGCACGCGTAGTGGAACAAACTTCCGATTCACCACGACAGATCGCACAGGGCTGATTATTGAGTGGCAGGGAGATTTTCACAATGGAAAGCTCTCTGGGGAATATTTCATTAATGCGCATGCCGGCCTGCCCCGGCAAGTTGGGGAATGGAGCGTAACCCCGGAGGGCGGCTGGAAAGCCGACGAGCCTTACGACGCGAATGTAACCCTCAGCCTGCTTAAACTGATTCTTGAAACCAGATTTAATGATCCGGTCACACAGTCTGACGGGTCATCCATTTCTGGTGCTCAAAACGTGTTCAAATCAATTCATCCTGCTGGAGCGGGAATCAGCATTTGGGTTGAAAGCGTCGATGTGGATTGGAAGACCGACACACAAAGCAGACGCCTGGAAGACATTCACAAATTCAGGCTCAATTACATTTTATATTGGCAGGGGATTCTCAAACCCACAGGCACGACGAAATTGCGTTTGGCCTACAATACCAAAATCGACTCTGTCACATCCGTTGAAATAATTGAAAGCACCGGCACAACGAACAAGGATGTGAATGGGGTCCTTTTCGATGCGGGGGCATTTTTGGGCAAAGCCGCCGTGAATAGCCTTCTGCGAGGGAATTAGCGAATTTAAGAGGCTCTCCCAAATGGCAAGGGCAGAACTGAATTCGCTGCACACTCCAATATTTTGCAAATCATGAACGATCAACGTACGCAATCTCCGGGAGATAATTCGTCAGTTTTACAATCTGTTGGAAATCCGAACAGGGGTTGCGCCTTTACCGCCGCAGTCGTTGCCTTTATTTTGTCGGTGTTCGTGTTTTCAAGTTTCGTATTTGTAAATCAGGAACAAAAATTGGTTGAACGAGGGGGGCTGTTTTCGAGCGATAAATACGAAACTGTTAATGCGACGTCTTGGTTGCCCGTCATGTTTTGGACCACCGTATTTTGCGGTGCAATCTATGGTCTCGTTTTGTGGAAGCGTAGCAAACCATTCATATGGTTGGCCATAGCAGTTGCCATCTGGCTGAAAAATGTGTCGGATGCACAGAAGCGCGCGAATACAGCCAAACCCGTGCCTAGCTATCAATCAAGATAGGCAACCGTGGGTTCATCTTTCGCCGGCGAAGTGAGCGCATCACGCTGGCACCTGTTCATGCATATTCCATGAGGCTGACTGCCTGGTATCCAGGCAGTCATTGATTCAGAAGCCTGTGGATTGCTCCTGCCCTTTCCGGGTCTGAATTCGTAGCCTCATGTTCGCATTTGTAGTTCCAAGTGAGCTTCAGGCACTACCAAAAACGGGCACGTGCGTGATGACGTTATTGTCTGAATTCATATTCTGCGTGGATTCTGAGGTGAAAATCTCCATTTCACTGGGTAAATCCATGACGATTGTTACCCGGAATCGTCCTTTTTTGAATTCCGCTCTCACTACTGAGAAAGAGGCAGTTAATCCATTGTGGTTCAATAAGAAACAAATTCCGCTTTGTGAAGGAAATCATGCTCAAAAAACACCTTTTAATTCCGCTTTTACAGTCGTTGTGCATGAATTTATGGGAATTAAATGGCGTTATGAACATGGTGTGACAAATCGTCTCGGTTATTCCTGGCGGAACTTTCGGTTAGCATCTTCATGGTCCATTCCGGCCCATGACCGCGTTCCTTCATCGGCACCCGAGGCTAGACATACGGGCGATCCTGGATGGGGGCGATAAGTGTCTAGGCGTAGGAGTTCCACCACGAGCCAGGCTCTGGCTGCTTGATAGCGCAGAATTCCCACTTCTAGGCGTCGGCATGCCCCGCCGGGACCTTGACCCTCGGGAGGGTTTCAAACGCGCCAAAGGCGTCAGGATCGCCGAAGGCGCCGGGTGAAGGGACAACCTCCTGGAGCCTACCCCCTCACCTATTGAACTCCAACCGACGAACCACGAACCTCTGGATAAAAAAAGGATTGAGTTCCTCTTTTTCCCCGGAAAAAGAGGTTAGGAGATATTGATTCTCCCCTTCCTCTGTTACATTACCATTATAAGGGTACAAGGGATCAGGCCCTGTGGTGCCCTCCCCAGAGGGGGACAGGGCGTCAGGGGGCAGAAAAGTGGAAGCGGGTGTTGCGCTCTCATTGCCGACGGCCTTGCGCTTGCGTTTGCTGCCCGTTCTAGGCCGGTCTGGGTTGCTCAGGTTGAGCTTGGTAGGGATGGCCTTCCGGCATCAGTAGCCGCTGGGGCCTCGTTGCCGAAGGCCCGGCTTTTGCGTTTGCTGCCCGTTCTAGGCCAGCCTGGACGGCGACGGGCACCTTGACAGCACGACCGGCCTTCCGGCGCGCAGAAAGGGGTCTCTTTGCTCCGCATTGGCATCGAGGAAAAAGTGAGCGACATAGCCTTCCGGCTTTGGAAGGTCTCCTTCCAGGCGGGAGTACGCCCAAGACGATGCCTCGGGAGGCTTCCGGGTCGCCGAAGGCGTCTGGAACGCCGAAGGCGCAGGGTGAACGGTCAACCGCCTGGGTTTTCCCTCCAACCGTCGAAACCCCAACCGACGAACCTTCTGGATAAAAAAAGGATTGAGCTCCTTCCTTTCCCCCCGGGAAAGGGAGGTTGGGAGAGATTCATTCTCCTCCTCTACTGTACATTACCTTTATAGGGGGAGTGGGGGAGCAGGTACAGAGCCCCCCATTTCAGGGGGGCTCTGTACCTGCTCCCCCCTGTAGCCGCTGCGCCCTCGTTACCAACTGCCCGGCGCTTGCATTTACTGCCCATTCTAGGCCGATCTAGATCTCCCGAGTTATGTGAGCGGCACGGACGCCCTTCTGGCCCGTGCGGAGGGTGGCTGATTGCTTCGTGTTGGCATCAGAGAGAAGTGGGTGACATTGCCTTTCCAACTTCTGTCTGGTCCCTTCCAGCCGGGAGTGCAGGAAGTGGCCGAAACGTTTGCTAGCATTCCGGCACTCCACGCGCTTGATGTAGTCGGCCTGGACCATCTGCTAAATCGCCTTGTCGCAGGCGGTTCGCTTAGCAGGGTCATTTCGGCCACTCTGGCCTGAGTCATCTGAAACCAAGCAAGATTGGTTCCGAGCTCGTTCATCGCCAGAAAAGCGTCCTTTCCCAATAATTTGCGGATGCTTTCGAGCCCCGGGTTTTACAGCGGGCTGTTGGAGGAAGGGAAGTCCTGCAAACGGGGAGCCATCAGTTCGCGCTGGCCCACCGGGGTTTCCGGCTTGGCTTTGCGCTTCCGCTGACGGGGGAGCGTCGGGCTTGTTGTTGAGGCGCGGGATTGAATCAAAAATCAGACAGAGGTCAAAATGCGATTGGAACGGCGGTGGCTCATTCGCGTGCTTGGGCCTCGAAACGTTCAACGTCAGCAAGGGAGAAGCGAATTCCCCGGCCAAGGTGGAGGGCTTGAATTCGGCCTAACCGGCGCCACCTCCGGAGTGTGATAGGATTAATAGACCACCTTTTTGCGAGCTGAGCTGGCGTCAGAAGTTCAATTGTGACTGAGGGAGTTTCTGGTTTCATGCGGCCCGACTTTTTCACCGTCTGTCTCCTAAAGTCGCGTTATGAGCGTATCGCCAAAAATTAATATTTTGGCGATAACGCGTCTTACCGACATAATCCCATCACTTAACCGGCAAGTTTTTCAGCCCCGCTTGCTCGAATTGGTCACTCCAGTTTACAGGCGAAAGATTTTTCTTGTCGCGTTCTACAACCAACTCTTGATGGTGCCTTGCTTCCAACTCATCGCTTAATTCTTTTTTAATTGGGCACCTTTGAAGCTCGTTAGCTAATTCCAAAGCAACATCAATTGCCCTGACGGTAAGGAGCACTTTGTCTTTTTTTCCTTCAGCATATTCAATGCTGACAAATAGGGGACGCTGCGGAGTTTTTCTACTATTTGAAAGAATCTCCAAAGATGTGGCAAATCTGTGTTTCAAAATCCTCACTGCTTCGGATTCACTGAGATGTGATAATTCATTTTCTCCGCCCATATTCGGAGGGAGGAGAGACTTTTGCATCAAAATTGAGAGTTCTTTGCCGAGAGATTGTTGAATATTCAAAACCACTTTGCAGCACTGGTGCATCATGAAAAGCAATCCCTCTTTCGATTCGGGACTCAAGGATTCATTGAACTCCACCAGGCACTCTTCATCGGACATCGCCAAAAGAATATGGCGATTGTGCCGCACCAGCCTTTCGAGTGATTCCGGAGAAATTCGAAGGGAAATGTCCAATGCATTGGAAAGATTCAGATCCCGAGCTTCCGCATTTAAATTCAGCTCATCATACTTTTTAGCCAACTCAGGCTGCATATAAGCTTTGTATTTATTCCCGCCAAATTCCTGCACAAAGCGAAATAATCCCGGCACATCCTTTGGCGATTCGTTTCTGGTATTCACGATTTTGAGGTGGGGTTGGAATGCTCAGTTCAATTAATCCGAATTGGCAAGCAGTGCCCCCAAGCCGGCTGTTATGCGCTTTTTCTTGTCGACATAATATGCGGCAGTCGTGCTGATCTGCGCGTGCCTGAGCACGCTCTGAGCGGCAAAAATGCCCTGCTCTGACGCGAGGACTGCACCCAGTTCTTTGCGCAACGTATGGAGCTTTTTGGTGTCGCTGATACCATGGCCCTTCAACCACGCGTACAGCGCTTTGAAATGGCGGGTGCAACGATAATTGGAGCGAGACATGTGCTGCTGCGGTTTTAGGTCCGGTGCTATAACGAATTCTCCCTTGCCCTTGGCTTTCCAGCCTTTCATAAGCCCCAGAAGCTCAGCATCCAAATCCACGGCTCCGAATGACTCCTCGCTCTTGGGTTGAAAAAGCTCCGTTGCCTCGATGCAAATCTGACCGCTGTGAAAATCGACCTGCCGCCACAACAACGTGTCGATCTCGCGTTTTCGCAGGCCGCAGAGCAAACCGAGGCAAAAGATCTTAAATGGCTCGCCGCTCAGTTCGACATGGGCCGTCTTTATCAGCGAGTGGGTGTTGATCCGGGAAACGTAACGAGTACCGGTCATTTTGGGTATTTTAAGCCCGGCAAACGGAAGTGGATTGGGCAGGGTGAGCGTGTCGAGCACGTATTTGAGCGCACGCTCTGAAAACAATGCTCTGGCACTTCGGAGGAGGGATCCAGCTGTGTTGGTGGCTCTTCGAATTGCATCGGGTGCCGTACCTGCTTTCTCGATGTATGCGAGTTTCCAGCGCTGCAGGGCAGCCGCCGTTAAAATGTCCAGCGTTTGCGCCTCCACTTTCGCCACCCATGCCAACCGCCCACCACTTTGGTGGTCCCGACGCGAAAGATAAACGATCCGTTTTTTGCGGTCGCGCTTGGGTTGTCCATCTTCATCCAGAGCGGGCTGGTCGCCGATGTCGCAGATTTCCGCTGTTATTTGTCGCAAGCTCTGAGAATAAACTGTGAACGTGGATGCACGAAATCCTGCTGTGGCTTTCACCTCCGCGAGGAATTCTCCGACGGTAGCGATATGCGTCGATTTCGCGGCCTTCGGTTTGAATTCCGCCAGGGTCTTTTCCCATCCGTCAGTGAGCAGAGATGAATAAATTTTCTGTGCGGTGCGTGCCGCCGCATCACGATTCGGTGAGCCGAGGTTAAAAGTTTCGCGCCTCCCTGCGCGGGCGATGCGCGCGCACCAATCTCGCGTGAGCGATGTTTCATCCCCGTTTTGATAGCTATTTCGAAACAAGCGTGCGAGCCAATACCGGGAGTCTGTTTTGGGCAAGGCCTTCGTCTTCGCCTTCGTTTTCTTGTGACCTGAAACAACCTTGGCCACTTCTTGGCCACTTTTTTTGTCCATCTTTGCTCGCGCGTGATCGCTCAAGTAGTCGGTCGATGGCTCCGAATCCTTTGATACATAATCATTTATATCGCTCACAAGCGAACATTAGCAAACTTAACGAAACCCGCAACAACGAGACTTAGGATCTGGTTGGGAAACTAGTGCAGGTTCGAGTCCTGTCTCCGGCACTTGCGCATCACGGGCGATACGAATGTCCGCGCCCGGTGACAGGGTCAATCTGCACCGAGTAATAATTGGGAGGAGCCTCGGCGAGATCCGCCTTGTAGCTCTTGGTGGGAATCAGGGTGAGATAGGCTGTGCGCAGCGGCACGCGCAGACTGGTGGAGCCATTCGGATAAAAAATGATCCGGTGGAATGTGGCGCTGAGTGACTTGAAGGGATTCAGCGTGGCCTGCCCGGTGCTGGTCGCCGTCTGGTTGGTGCTGAACATGGGTGAGAGAGCGCCCTCTACGATGACCACATTCTGCTTGCTCCAGTAAATGGGGGGCTCCAGCTGTGTGGCCAGATTGGTGGCAGGATCCCAGGAAATCATCTGGATGGCCTGGCAGCCTTTGATGCCATCATGGGTGTAGTAGTAGAAATCCAGCCCGATAGGGCGGTTCTCTGTCAAAGACCGCTGCTGGGCCATGGCAAGCTTTTGCATCAGGGTGTCGCCAGCGGAAGTGAGATTGGCGGACTGCATGGCACCCAGCGTGTAGGGAATGGCGAGGGCCATAAGCATGGTTATAATGGCGATCACGACGACCAGCTCCACCAAGCTGAAGCCGGCTGGCGTGCGATGAGAATCTCTGCGTGGAGAGCAGGACGAATGTTGAGCAGGAATAAGTGTGTTCATCGGAGGAGGCCCCATTTCGAATTGCGCATGTTGATGGTTGTGGAAAAAACTTGGTAGTTGAGCTGCTCGGCGCGCAGTTTCGTCGCCAAATCCTTGAGATCCTTCTGCCTGTTGTCAGCCAGGGTGAAGGCGCCCGTGGGAACCAGCTGAGGCATGGTGTCAGGATATTTCTCCGCCAGTTTGCGGGCGGAGGCTTCATCAATGGCCACGAGTGTTACCACCACTCTTGGAGGCAGCATATGCTGGGTGCCCTGCGGACTGTCGGTGGAGACGTTGACAAGCTGAGTGGAGTCAAAGGCATACTTGGGTGCGATCCACCACGGAGTGGCCTGTTTGAGAGCAGCGTCGTCCGTAGTCACCTGGGGAGAGATGATCAGGGCGATGATGTTTTCTGCGATGGGTCTGGTGTCAGAGGGCGTAGTGATGGTTTCGCTGGCCGTGATGACATTGGCCGGTGCCTTGAGGAACCACTGGCCCGGCTTGACTGAATAGACCGTGTTCTCCTCTGCTGTCGGGCGGTATTCCCAGAGCCGATAGCGCGAACTCTGGGCAGATACATGCTGGGGACGGAAAGCATCATTGTTGCTATACATGATGAAATAGCCCCGGCCGCACAGCAAGCGGTTGAGCCCTTCGTAGCCGATCCGGTCACTCAGACCGAGCCGCGCCTGAAAAAACATGGCCTGGGTCACGAGCGTTGATGCCTGCTCCCCGGGAAGCAATGTCTGAGCCTGGCCGGTGACGAACTGGAGTTCAGACTGACGGATGTACTTCTTGGGAGACTGTGACTGGGACGTCGGGATCGTGGGCGTGTCTCCCGTGTTGTATTGATAAGCCTGGTAGGTGTTCAAGAGGGCCTGCCTGAGGTTTTCAGTGATGCTTTCAAAAGCCATGCGAGCCTCGCGGAACTGCTCGACGCGTGCCACGCCACGCTTCCAAGCACGCTGAGTCAGGCCAAGCACCTGAACTGAGATCAGCAGGATGATCGAGAGGATCACCATGGAGAGAGAGACTTCAATCAGGGTGAAGCCGTGCCGCCGTTGTTTGTGATGGAGAGGTTTCATAGGGCAGAATGTGGTTTGCGACTGGATGAGTGCTCAATCCCCCATCTTGGCGATGAGGGCGTAAGCGGAGCTGATGCGCAGAGGGGAGGCTGTATTGAACTTGAAAGAAGAATCGACCGAGGTGGCGACGCAGATTTGCACGCGCCGCAGGTAGGTCTCCGGCGTGGTGCTGCCGCTGCTGCCGCCAGTGGTGCCAGCGGGAAGGTAGACGTCCAATGGCTTTTGCGGCACATAAACCGAGGCCACGAAAGTAAGCGAGGCGTCCAGATCTTCCTGACTGGTGTCGGCCAGGGTCATTTCCATGCCTTCATTGGTGAAGTACCGCAGCGGCCCATAGCCCGTCCATGTGATCCGGTCCCATGCCATGGACTGCATCTCGCCACTGAGCTTCTGGATGATTTTGGAACCGACGGACATCTCCGCCGAATTGCGTGCCATGTTGATACCATGAGGCAGCAAACCCAGAAGGGTGATGAAGCCGAGGGCGGCGATGGCGACCGCGATGGCCACCTCCACGAGGGAGAAGGCGGCTGAATGGCGGCTGACGCGATGGAGACAGCGCTGACTTGTGGTCAAGGTTTTCATGAGTTTGATGAGGCGAGTGGTTCAAGGATCGAAACGCTTTTGCGCGATGATGCGGAAGCGGTGCAGGTCATCCAACGACGGCTTGGAAAGCGGATTACCGGAGGCGTAGTCGAGGTTTTTGGACGAATCCAAAGCCGGGTCATTGAAGTCGAGATAGCGCTCGATCACCGCTGAACCACGGTACTCGGAGCCGATGGTGTCCACACCGGTGACAAATTGCGCGGGATTCGAGGAGCGCGCTTTCCGGATGGTCTGAATGCGCATGTGGATCTGGAAGGTGTTGGAGCGCGTGGTGAGACGCGGATACATGTTGGTGTAGGGGCGCTCCTTGAGGTTATCGGCGGTCAGCGCGTGATTTTCCCAGAACGCGAGGATGCTGTTGCCAGTGGGTTTGAGCAGTGCGCTGATGGTCGTCGGCCAGGTGGTCGGCACGAGGGTATCGGTGCTGTTGACCGGTTTTGGCAGGAGATACATCTCACAGATCTGTGCGGGAGAGATGAAGGCAAACCCGGAACTGAAGCGCTCGTCGAAGAGTTTCAAAGTTGCATCAATGTCGATCTGGCGGTGCCAGTATTTTTTTCCCTGGGCACTGGTGTCATCTTTCCAGAACCAGGTTTCCGACTGAGCTGCCGGCCGACTGGAGGCATACGTCAGATAGATGTTGGCATCCTTGGTTGGCACGGCGGTGAGGAGCTCGCTTTTCATGACAGCCGCGAGGCCGGTGGCACGGCGGATATGGCGGAAGGGCACCATCTGATAGTTGAGATTGATCTTGCCGGCGGAGGATCCCGGCTGGCTGATGACGTAGGGTTCGACCATGGGCATCCAGAAGAAGTCCATGAAGAGATAGTCGGGCGGATCGATACCCTGGATGGGCAGGCCGTTTTTGCCGTAGCCTTTGAGCAGCTTCGGTGCGCCAATGTGAAACTGCTGTCCTTGCCTGGCGCTCCAGGTCTGGGGACGGAACAGCAGGGTGCGCCAAGGCTCCCGGCGCATGCCACCTCCGCCACCACCATTGTGGACCCCGGTGGGCAGAGACCCAAACATGCCGGGTGAACACACCTGACGATTGGGTGAAAAGTAGGCTGAGCCCCCGAGCCAGGAGACCCATGAGTTGGAGAAGTAGGGCACCAGTTGCTGGCCGTTGGTGGCGAGCACGCTGTAAGAGTTGCCCTCATCAGGCTTGTTGATGTAGGCCCCGTCGGTTTGATTGGCGATGCCGCGGTCAAAGTCGCCATACTTCTGGAGTCCGGCTCCAGTGGCGGCGGTGTAAGCATGATCAGGGAGGAAGGATGCGTTGTAAGCGGCATCTTTGACCAGACGCCAGCCTTTCTTGTCTTCTCCACGGTCAAGGCCGGGGCCCTGGCTCCAGTGAGCGAGAACAAGGTTATGGGCCAGACGTTGCTTGCCGTAATACCTGTGCTGCTCGAACTCGGTGGCCGGCACGACATACTGGCCCATGGTCAGGCGCGGGTCACCGTGGCGCAGCACCATGGATTGAAGGGTGTCGTCTGGAATCACCAAATTGCCGCGGTAATAGGTGCCGCTGGAGGGAAGATCACCATAATTTCCGATTTCATTGCCGATGTAGCGGAACCTGCCGCCCATGCGTTCTTTGGGACGGGCTGCGAGCTGGGTGATACGGCCCGTTTTGTCACGGCCCAGGGCACCGTCGGAATGAAATGCCCACCAGTAAGGGGCAGGCACAGGCTGTTTCACCCAGATGGAGCCATCTGAATTTGTCCCATGCGTCGTGTTCTCACTTCTTGTCGCCAGAATGGGAGACGGGAACTGGGCACCTGGGAAAGTAAAGTTGAAGGTCTGCAGCACCTGGGGGGTGGCGTCGTTGCTGAGTATTTTCACGATCACGTTGCCACCAGAGAACGAAATCCTTCCAGCATCGCCGCCGGGAACGTCGATGAAGTCGCTGACAAGATTGTACTGGTTGCAGTTCTGCAGCGCCCCGGAGCGGTTGGAATAGTAGGTGTAGTGAACACCGCCGCTGTATGGCGACTGGCTGTCGTTAGGTATGTTGGTGTCGGGGAAAAAAATGCTGCCGGCGGTGTAGCCGTTCACTCCCCTGCCCACGGCCGGCAGCTTGCGCTCCTGCAGGAATGCGCGATACGAGATGGTACCGCCACGCTGGTAAACTCCCCATGCGTTGCTCATGTGCTTGAACGGGCGGACAATCGTCTTGCCGTTATTGACGGGGAACATGCGCTTGCCACCGGCAGTCAGCGCACTGGCGTCGATCTCAATGGCGATGTCAGGATTGATCAGTGTCCATCCGGTCGAAGGAGAGAACCATTCCAGCAGGAAAGTGGCCTGCACGCGTTTCACGTCGTTTGCCAGCGGGGTGTCTGTGTCCAGTGTCCAGTTCCAGTTCATGGGGTTGTAACCGGGATGACCGACCTTGTCCCCGTCAACATTTTCGAGCTTATGACTGAGGGGGTATCTGGATTTGTAGAAGCCTTTGGTGGGATCCTGATTGGTGGCGCTCAGGGGTGGGAAGTTGGAGTACCAGTTGGCTGATTTGTCCCAACCCAGCACGGTATCACTGCCATTTCCCCGCCAAGTGGGCGGGGTGTAACCGGGGGCATTGTCGGGCGTGATCTTGATGGCACTGACACCACCGGCCTGGTTGGTGCCCTGAGCGCAGGCAATGAAATGCAGACCCGCCTCGCTGATGGTGAGGAAGCGGCCCATGCCGCGGTACACCTCGCTTTTGCTCTTCGGCATCACGGTCGGCATGACCTGGCCGTGGCCCGGGAAACTGTTTCCGTTCGAGTCGCGCATCGGCGTGAAAGTGCCTGCGGCCATGCCGGCGGAACTGGACGTCGTCCGCGAATCCGGCAGACCGGTGATGGATGGATTGGCCCCGACATTCCGCTCCGCGAGATTGTCATCGTACAAATTAGTGCAGCGAATGTAGTCGAAGATTTCGACCAGAATTTGCTGACGGTTGTCGCCGTATTTGGAGAGGAAGGAAGCGTTGGCAGCACCAAAGCCTGGAATAGGCTGGCCTGTCAGATTCATGAGATAGGTGAAGAGCTGATTGTTGCGAGGAATGGCGGACAGCTCTGACTGGCTGCGAGGGTCCTGCCGGGTGAAGAAATAATCTTTCCCGGCGATCTGGGAGCAGTTCACGATGGCGTTATCAAACACCGTGCGGGTGCGGGTGGAATTGGTGCGATTCACCGGCCACATGCTGATCTTGGGATAGCCAAAGGGATTGGCCTCGGAGGCACGGCTGCGCGTGGTCATAAACGGGCGCAGGCGCTCAACGACCTCATAATTTTGCAATCCCGCCCAGATCTGGCTCGTGCCGAGATTGATCTCGTTGCGCTGGCCGTTGCTTTGCGGGCTGGATCGCAGCAAGAACTCATCCACGCTGGGGAACAAGCGCTCACCGAGGGCATCCTGCACCGCCTGGAAATTGGTTGGGGTGAAAGTGTGATTGACCGGGACGAGGACCGAGCCGGCCTTGGAGCCGCCGGGGAGGATTTTGGGCATGAGATCATAGATCGCCTCTTTGTAGGAGAGCGCTTTGGCGAAGGCGACCGTGTCTGATTGCAGCGGAGACATGTTCTGGCCGGGAAAGAGCACAGTGCTCATGCAAACCGAGGCGGGGTGGCCGGGGTAGCGTTGATACTCGTATTGCATGGGCTGAAACCGCGCCCACTCACCATCACGCTCGTGGTAGAGTCGTGGTGTATCCCAGGGGGTGCCTTCGCCAGCGGTGTTGATGTTGATCTTCGTGGATTCGTCATCCGTCCAAAAGGCCACGCGGGAGATCATTGGGTTATCCTGAGTAGCGGTCTGCCCGCTGCCATTGCTGCTCACAAATTTTCCACTGTCATCGAGATAACCCAGCGTGCCATCTTTGAGCATGTAGAGCCACTCCACCGGCATTGGCAGACGCTGCAGGGATTCATTGCCACCGCTGGTCGGAGCCACCACACCGTCAAGGGCCTGGCCTGAAGTTCCGTTTGCAAAGGTGGAGTAGCTAAAGCCTTCCACAGAACGGCTGGGGGTCTGTGAATAGGCCCGGGGGTCGATGATCGGAAAAAACATCCGGGGGGCGCCGGAGGGGTCGCTGGCGTTCATGCGTGCGACCGGTTCGTTGAGATCCACGTATTGCGCGGGCTTTTTGTCCCAGTCTGTCGGCGGCGTGTCTGCAGCGATCTCCGTCTCGGTCGTCGCCACCATTTTGCGGTCAGAATAGAGCTTGAGGCCACGCAGGAGAGCGCCGTCTTGCTTGTACTGACGGATCATGCCCGGCTGGGAGGCCCAGATTTCGACACCCGAATTGGAAGCATCCTGATGGACTCCTTGCTGAATCTGACTGATGGCCAGATTGATGACGGAGTCGCCATGCATTTGAGCCTTGGCAATCTCAACCTGCGCCACGGTGGAATTGTAATCAACGCGAGTGGCACTGAGCAGCGCGGTGAGCAGGATCATGGTCAAGGCCAGAATACTGAGCACGGTGATGAGGGCCACCGCACGGCGGCGGCGCAGCTTGCTTCCAAAGGCCGCAAGACCGCGCTGCGAAGATATACTTTGTATGGATGATGTATTCATGATCTGGACGGTTTGAGCTGCGAAGGAGTTCACAGCAGTTCATTTGTTTGACTGTATTTTGTCCGATCGAAGAATTTTTGCCTATGGGGCCGTGGTTAATGAATGAATGCGTCGACAGCGCGCTACGCCTCAAGGCTTCGGATTATTTTAGCCTACAGCTTTTGCTTATTTCAGTGGCCTGGCGCGTCTTGGGCGATGTTTTTGCCTTCGTACACACTCTCTGCGCTGCACTTGCCGAAATCTGGGTGCCTAGGTCTTTCAGGACTCACTCAGCAGGACGCTCACGCCAGAACGAAAGTTCTGGCAGCCTAAACGAGGGCATCACGCTTTTACAAAGTAATAACATTGCATGTACTGGTGCTCCAAAGTGTCCGCCGCTGCATGGGGCAGAAAAAGCATGCGGGCGCATGGTTCTTCATGCGCCCGCAGGATTATCTAACGCTACCTAACAGCCAGTATGTAGCCTCTAACCAAGATCAACGACGACGACGGCGACCGCCGAACAAGGCGGCAAGGCCGAACAGCAGCAGAAGCATGCGCGCGGGCTCAGGAACCATGACCACGACCACGATGCCATAGTCATTGAACAAGCTCGTGTCGTAATACAGTCCGCTGAGATTCAAATCCGGCAGTGCCAGATCTCCCAGCAAACCGCCGCTGCGGTAGTTTCCGCCATTGCCGACATCGAAACCATTGGCGGTAAGGGAGGTCCAGTCGATCAGATTGAAGACATCCCCTTCGACCGGCTGGTAATCAGTGATGCCGCCGGTGAACGAGACCTGCCCGCCGCTGTTCAAGATTAAAGCATCGGTGACCACGAGGCGGTCGTGATTACCGCTCTTCTGAGTGTCATAGAAGCTGCCCATCGAAGTGAGATAGGCGGATAAATCCCCCGCATGCGCGGCGATATTGGCGTCATTGTAGTCCGCGCCATTGGTGGCACCCATCTGGAGGGTCAGACGATCCACTCCTGATGTGTCTCCTGCGAGCACCACATTACCGTTTACGGTCAGCACGCCGATGCCGTCTCCAGCAGTGGCGATGCTGGCAGGATCCGAAGACATGCCGGGACGCAGCACTCCGGCGCCGCCATTGGTGCCGACGTAGAGAGTGCCAGTGCCAGCCTCCACCGTACCGGAGCCGCTGAGGGTGTGGTCATAGGTAAAGTCACCCGCTGCCACTGTGCTATTGGAGAAATCAAAGGTGGCTCCATTGTTGACTTCGATCCAGCTGGTGCCGGACACATCACCCGCCCCCGCCAGGGCCAGTGTGCCTTCGGTGACGGTGGTCTTGCCCGTGTAGGTGTTGTCATTGGTGAATGTCACCGTGCCGGTGCCCTGCTTGTTCACACTCAGCGTGTCGCCGGCCTGGGCCTCGGAGATCACGCCGGAGAACACCATGCCCTTTTCACCTGTCACCAACACATTTTCATCATCCGAAGAGGAGACGAGGGTCAGCTCGCGAATGTTGTCCACGCCGGGCAGGGTGGAATGCTGCAGCGTCACGTTGCCGCTGAAGTAAGTGGTGCCGCTGGTGAAGGTGCCGCCGAGGATCGTGCTGCCGCTGCCGTTGGTGTCGTTGATGTCGATGTTATTGACGATGGTCAAGCCGCCGTTGGCTGCCAGCAGGGACACACTGGCGTTTGGAATGTCCTGCAGCCAGTGCACCGGATCTGTCGTGGCGGTGTTCATGCTAAGCACATCCAACGAGGCCTGGAAGAACTGCAGCCCCGCCTGAGTGGTGCCGTTGGTGACTGCGATGCTGCTGCCATAGCGCATCTCGGTCGCTTCATCGAAGTCGGACACACGGACCAGATTCATCTGGCCGCAGGTGGCGTCCACGCTGACGACTTGATACACGCCGTTGTACTCTGGGTTGGTGCTTTCGTCTTTCACCAAGATGCGTTTGCCAATGTCAGCGGCGGTGATTGCCTCCCCGTCCACCAGGGCATTGACATTGAGGAAGGCGCCGTTGCCGACACCTCCAGCGCCATCGCTGCTGACATCATAGCTGCCGTTGGCTTTGGTGATGAGCGAGGTCGTGGTGGCCAAGTAGGCACTGGCCAAGTCATACCGAGTGTCTCCCAGCTCCACTGCAGTGTAGGCGAGCGCATCCTTGTTAAAGATGCTGATGGTGCCATGGCGGATCACGGTGCCGCCGTCGATCGCGGCACTGCCGCTGAGGATTGCGGGGACGAAGGGGTCGGTGGAGTCGAAGCGGCCGTAGTTGTTTGCCGCGTACAGTTCCACCGTGCCGGTGCCAATCTTCACCACATTGGTCGCTGCATTGGAGCCCGCATCATTCACCGCGTCCCCAAACTTGAAGGTGGAGGTGCCATCCGCCTCAAAGAACACATTGGTGCCCGAATTCGGTATGGGATCAAACGTGACCTCGTCCTCGTGCTGATCCTGATACAGAGACACGGTGCCACCTGTGCCGAAGCCGTAGCTGCCGCTGGTCTCACGAGTGCCGATCACCGTGATGCCTTCGTCATTGCCACTGTAGTAATTCATGCTGACGGAGTTTGTCACATTGGAAGCGGAGCCCGCAAGCAGCAGCTCTATTTTGGCATCCAGTGGTGCAGTTGAGATGAAAGGGGAGCCTCCAAGATAGATGGTATTGAAGGCATCCCCAAAGGCGCTGTTGTTGCTGCCAATGAGCGTGCCCTGAACCACGCCCAAGCTGCCTGCGAAGGTGTTTACGCCCGAGAGTGTCTGCGAACCGCCACCGACTTTGACAAAGTTGCCGTAGCCGCTCATGACACCGGCAAAATCCGCACCGGTGGTGCCGTCATAGCCGACATTGAGTGTGGAGCTGTCGATGTTCACCAAGGAACCGACCACGCCTTCGAGAGAGCCGATGGTGACGATAAAGCCCGTGCCGGCCTCATCATTGTAGGGGCTGAGAGTCGCGCCGCTGCTGACAATGAAGCGAGAGTAAGGTGAGAAGGAATTGTTTGTTCCGGGAGACAGGGTGCCTTCCTGCACCTGTGTCGTCCCTGTGTAGTTGCTGAATGCGTCAATCTGGTCGCCGCCGCCCGTGCTGGTTCCAAACACGGTCACTCCCGAACCGATTTTTACCACCGAGAGCTCGGCAGAACCGCTGCCGAAGATTCCGGCAGCGACACCATTGCGAAGTCCGACATCGATATCCTGAAAGAACGGACCCGTCTGGGTGCCTGAATCAAAGGTGATGGTGGCCGCAGTGTCGGAGGCGTTTTCGATACCTGCCGAAATCGACAGACCAACTCCAGCATAGTTCAGGTAATTTTTGGTGAAGGTCATGCTGTTGCCAGCCAGCTGCAGGGTGCCGTTGTTGCGGAAGCCGACCGCGACGCCGGTTCCAAAAACACTCTCTTCCGTCAATCCGGCCTGGTCACCGATACGCAGGATTGCATTGCGGCCGGGATTAATCGCGGTGCCGCTGTCTCCGCCGATGGACATCAAACCGCTGTAGCCCGAGTTGTCCCCACGCAGCCAGACGGTGAAGGTCGCGCCGTTGCCAAAAGTGCCGCCGCTGTTGTTCCCGTCGAAGTAGATGGTGTTGCCGCCGGAGATGTCACCAGAGATGTCAAACACCGTCTGCTGCACATGGCCGGTGAGGCTGGCGTCGAGGTTGTTGTTATCCTCATAGTAAATGCGAACAAAGCTGCTGGAACCCGAGCCAACGTACATACTGTTGGTGTAGTGGATTGTCGCACTGTTTGGCAGATAACCAGCTTCGATGCGAACCTCCTGCCTGATGTTGTCCTGTACAATGATGTCGCGGTTGACCGTCATATCCCCGGCTGGGGATTCGATGCCGACGGTGTTGTTGCCATACCAGCGGTTTTCAATGCGGAAACGCACCAGCGACGTTTCGGTGCCGGTCGGATCACCGATGTAAATCTTGCCGATCGGATTGAACACAGCACCGTTGTTCATGTTCATGGAGGTGAAGCCGTCTTCGAGGTAAAGATCTCCCGTCCACTCCTGCAGTGGCGTGTAGAAGCGCAGGTTGCCGTCGCCGAGCTTGCGGATGTCGCCACTGCCCATGACGCCGCCTTCATTGGGATTGATGAGGAACTCGGAGCTGCCTGTGCTGCCAGCATCACCATAGCGGTTGCCCTGAGTCTGGAAGGTCAGATCACCGATGATGTTGAGAATGCCGTCGAAGGTGGGCTGGCGCTGGGTGCTGCCATCGAAGAGGATTTGATCACCGGCTTTTTCACCGATCTGGAACCACTCACGGAAGCGAAGCTGACCGGTGCGTGCTGAATCGCGAACCATGGAGAACTCGATGGTCACGTTGTTCTTGATGATGGTGCCATCAGCCCAGGACTGGGTGGTGCCGAAAATATTATAGTAGGAATTGTTGCTGCCCTTGCCCTGGATGTCCACCCGCAGGGCGTTGACACCGTCTCCGATGATCGTCAGACCTGTGTAGTTGTTCACCACGCCCAGCAGATCTTCCGTATCGTTGTTGAAGAATCCGCTCCGGTCGCCGAACTGCACTGTGCCAGAGCCCACGATCTGCAGACCGCCGGCATTGGGGTTGTTGGTGCCGTAGGCGGCGATGATGTTGTTGGTCTCCGATGAGAACTGATTCACCGCGCCACGAATAACCAGGACACCGCCCGCATCAGAGACACTGAGGATGCCGTTATTGCCGCCGAGGGTGATGTTCTGCGTGAGCGCGGCGCTGGTGGTGCCAAGCCCCGAGTAATTCAGGGTGCCACCGTTGAGGAAGAAGCCGGAGGTCGAGCCAAACGCCCCGACATCATTGAAGGATACGACGGCTGAACCGGTGACATGGGTGGCCCCTGTGTACGTGTTTGCGGGGGTGTATGAGGTGGTGGAATAGGTCAGATCGTTGGTGCCGGGGGCGGTCACAAGTTTCGTGAGCACAAGGGTCGTGCCATTGGTGATGCTGAGGATTTTCGTGCCGGCGGCGATGCTCGCCCCGCTGACGTCCATTCCGGCCGTCAGTCCGGTGGTGTCGGCCACTGTGACCGTGTAGGAATTGTTGACCGTCGTGCTGCTGACCACGGAACTGCTGACGCTGCTCGGAGAGGTGAAGGCGAGTTCGCCGGTGCCGGTGAACACGACGTTCTGCGCACCTGTGATGCTTCCGTCAAAATTGACGACGCCGATGGCAAAGTTGTGGATCAGCAAGTCGATCCCGCTGCCACTCGTGGTGACTGCCACGCCTGCGGCGACGGGGGTGCCACCAGTGTAGTTGCTGGTGATGAGCAGGCCGCCGTCATTCAGAGTGAGCGTGCCGCTGGCGATCGACCCAGCATCGTTGTTAAAGCGGATCGAGTTTGTGGTGGCAGCGGCGAGCCCGGTGCCCAGGATGTCCGTCTGCAAACCGATGCCGAAGCTGTCGGTGGAGTAGCCGGTGTAGGCGATGACATTGCCAGAGGCATTCGTCGCCGCCCAGTCGGTGGCGTAGGCGGTGAAGGCAGCATTTGCGCCATAGGTCGCGTAGGCGCCGATGCGGGCCACATTTTTCATGGCGGCATCGGAGAAGTTGACAACACCACCAGCGATGGACTGGAAGTGGATCGTGCCGGCCGCCGCACGGGTGATGGACGCCCCAGCGATGCTGATGGTGCCAAAGCTGCTGACGCCATTGCCAGCCGCGGCGATGCCGTTGCCGCCCTGGTTGAGCTTGAGGCTGCCGAAGTTTTCGGTGAAGGAGGCACCGCTGCCGTCCATGGCGAGCGTGCCGCCTGCGAGGGTGAGGATGGCACCGCTGCCAATACGACGACTCAAGTTCGTGTCATAACCTGCGAGGGCGAGAATACCGCCCATGACGTTCACGCCTTCCACGGTGCTGTCACCAGCGCTGGAGCCGAGGAGATTGACCTGACCGCCACCCATCTTGGTGATGGAGGAGGTCACGAGATTTCCGCCATCCTGCAGGTTCACATTGAGGTTCACTGTGCCACCCGTGGCGGCAAACAAGCCGAGGTCGCGGAAATAAGCCGCGGTCGCCTGAGTGAAAATGATGCTGCCGTCTCCGGTGCCGAAGGACACGGTGCCCGTGGTGTTGACACCGCCGAGGGTGGAGTTGCCGGTGGTGTTGCCTTCGCCGTAAACGAAGTTGCCGGCGAGGTTGTCGGGATCACTGGTATCGACACCGACCTGCCAGGACGACAGGTTGAAATTCGCACCTGCATTGAGCAGGAAGAAGCCCAGGTTGGCAGCGCCGCGGCCGTTGTCTGAGGTGAGGGACCTGCCGCCCATCTGCAGGCCGATCATCGAATTCAAGGGAGCGGAGTTGACCGTGGCGGCGGCAGCGGCGGTGTAGAAATCACTGCCACCAGAGAAATAGAGCGCACCCCGAGCAATGTTGATGCGGCCCGCTGCATTGTACTGCTGGCCGATCTGCACCGCTGATTCATCGTTGGTGGCGGTGACTTCCATGCGCAGCACCTGAGACTGGGTGTAGATGTCAATAGGGCCGGTGAGAGCACCTGCCGAATTGTCCTGCACCACGCCGTTGAGATAGAGCAGGCCGAAGGAACCGGTGTAGGTGCTGAAGATGCGGGAGTCGGTGCGGGCGCCGGAGCCAATGGCGGTGGAACCACCGTAGATGTTCCCGTCAATGCTGGCGAGGCCAGTGGTGTTGCTGAAAATACGCGGGAGGAAGCTGCGGGCGTAGGCGGTGGCACCGCCAGCGTCCACATTGTCGATGATGATATTGCCGGCCCAGATGGAGTTGTTTTCGAGCTGGAGGGCGGTGTTGATGCCGTTGAGCGCTCCAATGTAGAGGTCCGCTCCGGTGATGCGTGCGCCCAATCCGATGACCAAAGTACCAGCGCCGGTCACATTCACCTGCGTGCTGTAGCCGAGCGCCTTGTCGTGCCGGACGTAGAGAGCGCCCTGGTTCACGCTGGTCAGCCCGGTGTAATAATTCACCGCGTCGAGGAACAACGACGCAGAACCCGTTTTCGTGAGGCCGATGGCGTTCACGATGCTGGAATTCATGTAGAAGTAGTTGTTGTCCCCATCCGTGGCCCTGTAGGCATTGATGGCGTCCGTGGTGTTGTAATGCGCCCAGAGGCTGCCGATGTAGAAATTGGCCTCCATGCCATTGAAGTCCGTCGAGCCGCCGTTGAGGGAGCTGCGGATGTCCATGTTTCGGTTTCCATCGTAGGCAGCGCCTTGCATGTTCTGCACGCCGGTGTTGTTCATCTGAATGACGCCGGAATTGATTCTGAGAGTGGCGCCGTCCGCGATCATCAGGGAAGTCCAGTTCCCGTTGCCATTGATGCCGCTGCCGAAAGATTCAGACGCAAAGGTCAGGGAGTTGACAGTCAGGTTGATGCCGGTCGGCAGGTTGCAGTCGGCCGCGATCGAGCCCAGTGTGAGGAAGGAGTTTTGGCGATTGGTGAATTCATTGACGCCGAGGCCGTCGCTGGTCACACCGACGATCTTGAGGTTTTGATCAGCGCTGATGTCCTGATCCTCCAACTTGATGGAGGTCGTCTGCGCGGTGTCAGGGCTTCCGACGACCTTGTATTCCGAGTCCAGCAGCGGACGCAGGAAGTGCTCGCCAGCCGAATTTGTATCAGCTGTCACTAGACGGCCGGCGATGTAGTCTTCATTGTAAATATTCCCGGTACCCGCCGCATTGAACCAGTCCGGGCGAACACCGCCATAGAAGCCGGGGGCGATGGCGGCGTTGCCATTGCTGCCGTCGCCGGAACCGATCATCGTGGGCAGAATGTCCACCTGAACCACCTGGACGTTTGCATTGGCGCTGGAAGGCGCATTGGCGTTGAAGCTGCTGTCAGCAAACCTGGTGCCCGCATCAAGGCCGCGCAATTGCACGGTGGCGCCGAGACTCCTCACGATTTCCGTGAAATGCCAGCCTGCATAGTCACCACCCAGCACCGCCGCGCCGCCAGCAATGGTTGACCCCAGATCGAACTCCAGGCCCAGCTGGCCGGCGAGCACATTGGCGATGCCAATCTTTTCAATGCCCGAAAAGACGGTGCTATAGGCTTCCATCCGCATGCGGATGTAGCCGTCCGTATTCACGATGAGGTCGTCACCGAGGCGGTCGGTCAGCTCATCCGATGAAGTGCTGTCGGCATTGATGGCGAAGTAGCCGTTGCGCTGCAAGGTCATGCCGGACATGCCCTGCAATGCCGAGCCGTCATACATTCGGCTCGTGCCGGAGGCCAGGTAAAAACTGCCTGTCCAATGCGGGCTATTCCCGTAGAAGCGGAAGTCACCCTGGCCAATCTTGATGATGTCACCGGACCCGATCACTTCGCCGCCGCCGTTCTGGAGGTAGATGTTGCTGCCGTTCCGCAGGTTGAACACCGCATCACTCAGCACGTTGATCTGGCCGCGAATGTAGGTCGCACGCACGGTGCCGGTGCCTGAAACGGTTTGGATTGTGCCGCCGCCCTGGTAGCCCTGGCCATCCAGTGTGAGCCAGTCATAAATGAAGCTGTCCCCGTTGGTCACGCTCATCACCAGGCTGCCGTTCGGGCCAATGTAAGTGCTGTCCACCCAGCCGCTGTAGGTGCCCAGAGCATTCGTCGAAGCGGAGCTCAGAGTAGCGATCTTGATGGTGCCGTTGTTGATCAAGGTCAGCGAATTGTAGCCATTGTACATGTAGTCACGGGAGGTGTTATCCGGCGCGCCTGTGAGCACCAAGGTACCGCCGCCTTCAACCGCCAGACCGCCGATAAAGGGACGGGAGAGATCGATCGGATTGTCATCTCCGGGGATCAGGTCGGTCACATCACTCACGATATAGCCATTGATGGTCAGCGACTTGCCTGCGGCCACATCAAATGTGGCGCCACTCGCTCCGATGAAGATCGTGCGTGCACCATCGAGGGTGATGTCGTCCGTGGTCGCCAGCGTGCCGCCATCAATGTGCAGATTGCCGCTGTCGAGGATGGCCCAGATGCCGACATTGCCGGTGCCGCCTGAGAGGGTGTTGACGTAGATGCCGCTGGAGTAGCCAGAGCCACCGTTGGTCAGCGTCGTCGTTGTCACATTCTGGCCGCTGTTGGTGGTGTAAAGGCCAGCCGCTCCTGAACCGCCGCCGCCGAGGAAGTAGAGCGCTGAATTTGTCTTGCTGCCACCGCTGTTGGTACCGTTGTACTCACGCACCAAGCGCGCAACGCTGCCGCTGATGTTGCCGAGCTGCGACTCACTGGAAATCTGCAACGTGCCACCGTTGATGTAGGTGTCGCCGGTGTAGGTGTTGTTGCCAGTGAGAATGGTCGTACCCAGCCCGCCAGTCACGAGGTTCACTGCATTAGCTCCACTGTTGGTGATGTTCGCCCCGATGGTCGTGATGCCAGTGCCGTAGTTATGCAGCAGGATGTCCCCAGCCCCGCTGCGCGTCAGCGTGCCGTTGGTGATGTTCACCGCTCCGCCGACGTCGTAGCTGACGAGCATACCGCCGTTTTCCACCGTCAGGGTGTTGCCGCCGAGATTCAAATCTGCCGCCGTGGCAAACTTGATCGAATTGGTGGCGGTGTTGGAGGCAAAGGTCGCTCCGGTGGTCACCGCAGTGTTGTTGCCGCTGGCAAAGGAGTTCACATCATAGGCCGTGAAGGCTTTCACCCCGGTGGTGCCTTCGCGTGCGGCCCAGTCGGTCACCTGACCAAGCGCATTGCCGTACACCGCCCAGTAGCCGAAACGATCACCGTCCGTGGTAGTCAGGCCGGGAGCGGAGATGTTGATGACACCCCCGCCGTTTTCGACGAAAGCCATGGTGACGCCTGAAGCAGGAATCAGCGTGATGGAGGAATTGATGTTCACCGTGGCATTGCCACGCACGGCAAGGCGTGAGCCGCCGGAGTTCAACGTGAGGTCGCTGAAGTCTTCCTGCGCCGTTCCTGCGGTGGCATCCACGATGAGATAGCCGCCGCTGAGCGTGAGCGTGGCACCATTGCCGACTCGGCGGCTGGCATTCACATCATAGTCAGTCAGCACGAGGGTGCCGCCGAGCATCTTGAGCGCTTCCACCGTGCTGTCTCCAGCGCTGGAGCCGAGGAGTCTCACCGTGCCTGCACCCACCTTGGTGATGGAGGAGTTCACGAAGTCGCCGCCGTCGAGGAAGTTCACCTTCATGTCCACAGTGCCGCCGCGTGCTGCGTAGATGTTCAGATTGCGATTGTACAGCGTGGTCGCCTGGGTGAAGCGGATGCTGCCCGTGCCGGTGCCGAAGGTGATGGTGCCGGTGATGTTTTCACCACCGATGCTGGTGTTGCCGGTGGTGTTGCCGAGACCGTAGTTGCTGTTGTTGCTCACGTTGTCGGGATCGGTGGTGTCCACGCCCACATTCCAACTGGAGAGATTGAAGGCGCTGCCGTCATTGTGCAGGAAGAAGGCAACATCCTGCGAGCCAATGCCGACGCTTGAGTCAATCAGAGAGCGGCCACCCATCTGCAGGCCGGACATCGCGTTGTCCGGGTTTAGCGCGGCGGCTGCCGCATCCGTGTAGAAATTACCGTCGCCCATGTATCGCAGCACACCGCGCACCAGTTGAATGCGGCCGGCCGAATCATACTGGCCGTAAAGGTGCACAGTCGCGAGATCGTTGGTGGCGGAAACCTCCATGCGCAGCACCTGATTCTGGTTCTCCGCAGTGACCGGCGAGGCGATGGCGCCATTCTTGTTGTCCATGATATGCCCGTAGAAGTCGAGTACTGACGAAGTGGCGCCGGTGTAGGTGGTAAAGATGCGGGAGTCGAGAGTGGGGCCACCGGGCGCCACAGGTGTGTCACCTCCATAGACGTTGCCATCAATGACCAGAACGCCATTGGAAGTGGCAATTTCAATGCGCGGCACAAAGGTGCGGGCATAGGCACCGGCGGTGCCGGAAGAATCAACGTTGTCGAGGATGATATTGCCGCCCCACTGCGAGTTCGCAGCCTCGGCATAGAGTGCGTAATTGCTGCCGCTGACCGCCCCCACATAAATATCCACTCCGAAAATCTTGGCGTCATTGCCCAGGAGGAAGCCGCCTGAACCAGTCACGTTCAGCCGCGTGTTGGGACCGGTGTTGCCCTGATTGCCCAGGGCGAAATCATGGCGCGCGTAGAGGTTGCCCATGTTCACGTACGTGTCGCCGGTATATGAATTGGCCGCGTCGAGATAGATGTTGGTTGCACCGGTTTTGATCAGGCCATTGCCGCCCGTATTGGCAATGTTGCTGCGAATGTAAACGTAGGCGTTGCTGCCATCGGTGTTTCTGTAGGCGTTGAGCTGGTCGGCGGTGTTGTAGTGCGCCCAGTTGCTGCCTGAATAGAGGACGGCCTCCTGGCCATTGAAATCGAGAGTCCCCCCCGTGAGGAAATTGTTGATGTCGAGGTTAAAGTCCGCGTTATACGTTGCTCCAAGACGGTCCATCGTTCCGATATTGGCGAACATGAGGACACCGGAGCTGATGACCACCCGGCCACCCTGGCCCATCACCAGATTCACATTGTTGCCCGCACCATTGACATTCGTGCCGGTCGTGTCGGAGGCAAAGCTCAACGAATTGACCGTCAGCGTGGCGTCCGAGGTTATGCCCAGCGTGAGGATGGAGTTCACCCGTGAGGTCACGCCGTTGCCAATGACGTCGTCTGTCAAACCCACCAGGCGCACGTTCTGGTCGGCGGAGATGCCGGCTGTGGCCAGATCTACATCGATGGAACCGGCGATGCTGCCCGGATCGGAAATGATCTTGTAATCGGACTCATCCAGGGGCCGGAGATACGTCACGGCCTCACCTATGCCGGGAGCTGTGCTGGCCACGGCCGTCACCAGGAAGCGTGAGATGCGGTCTTCATCCCAGATGTTGCTGGTCGTTGAGTTGAGATACTCCGGCCGCGTGCCGCCAAAGAAACCGGGGAGGATTTTGTTGTTGGCGTTGGTGCCATCTCCACCAACGAGGGTGGTGAGCACGCTTGCGTCGCTATCCACCAGAATCAGAGCGCGGTTCGCCAGGTCGGTGACACCGCTGGAAAAGCCTGTACCAGCATCCATATTCCGCAACTGCACCACGGTGCCCGGGCTGCGCAGGATGTCATTGAAGCGCCAGCCGGCGTAGTCTCCCGCAAGCACGGGGGCTCCATTGAGGATGGTTGCAGCAAGATCGACTTCAAGCCCCAGCACGCCGCCCTTCACGTTGGCGATTCCAGCAGTTACCACACCCGAGAATTGCGTGGTGTAGGCCTCAAGGCGCATGCGAATATATCCATCGGTATAAATAGGGAGGTTGTCCGGCAGGCTGTTGCGCAGTTCATCCACCGAGTTGTTGTCCGCATTGATCGCAAAGTAGCTGTTGCGTTCCAATGTCATGCTCGACATGCCGAGGAGGCGGCCATTGTCATAGAGACGGGTCGTGCCGGCGCTGGAAATGTAGTTGCCCGTCCAGTTGGGGTTGTTCCCGTAGAAGTAAAAGAGCCCGCCGCCAATCTTGATGATGTCACCTGAGCCGAAGATTTCTCCGCCGCCGCTGTTCCATACAATGCCGCTGCCATTGCGAAAGTTGAACACCGCATCACTCAGCACATTGACCTGGCCGCGCATGTAGATGTTGCGAGCCGTTCCAACGGAATTCAGCGTGCCCCCGTTCTGGTAGCCCTGGCCGTCCAGCGTGAGCCATTCGTAGAGGCCGATGTCCCCATTCGTCACGTTCATCGTCAAACTTCCGTTCGGACCAATGTAAGTGCTGTCCGCCCAGCCGCTGTAGGTGCCCAGCGCATTGGGAGCCGAAGAGGACAGACCGGAGAGCTTGATGGTGCCGTTGTTGATCGCGGTCAGGGAGTTGTACCCGTTGTACATGTAATTGCGCAGCGTGTTGTCCGGTGCTCCCGTAAGCACCAAAGTACCGCCGCCTTCAACCGCCAGGCCACCAACCAGGGGACGTGTGAGCTCGATCGGATTGTCATCTCCGGGGATGAGGTCGGTCACATCGCTGGTGAGGTAGCCGTTGATGGTCAGAGACGTACCGGCGGCCACATCAAACGTGGCTCCGCTGGCTCCGATGAAGATCGTGCGCGCACCGTCGAGGGTGATGTCGTCCGTGGTCGCCAGCGTGCCGCCGTCGATGTGGAGATTGCCGCTGTCGAGGATGGCCCAGATGCCGGCATTGCCGGTGCCACCCGCATTGGCGTTGACGAAAATGCCGCTGGTGTAGCCAGAGCCGCCATTGGTCAGTGTCGTCGCCGTCACATTCTGAGAGCTGTTGGTGGTGAAGGTGCCCGCCGCCCCGGAACCGCTGCCGCCGCCGATAAAGTGGAGCGCAGAATCCGTGACGCTGGCACCGTTGTTGGTGCCGACGTATTCACGCACCAGGCGCGCAATGCTGCCGTCGATGTTGCCGAGCTGCGACTCACTGGAGATCTGCAGCGTTCCGCCATTGATATAAGTGTCGCCGGTGTAGCTGTTGTTACCGCTGAGAACGGTCGTACCGACTCCGCCGGTCACGAGGTTCACTGCATTGGCCCCGTCATTGGTGATGTTTGCCCCGATGGTGGTGATGCCCGTGCCGTAGTTATGCAGCAGGATGTCTCCTGCCCCACTGCGGGTGAGCGTGCCGTTGGTGATGTTCACCGCTCCGCCGACTGCGTAGCTGACGAGCATGCCGCCGTTTTCCACCGTCAGAGTGTTGCCACCGAGATTCAAATCTGCCACTGCAGCAAACTTGATCGAATTGGTGTTGGTGTGGGAGGCAAAGTTTGCTCCGGTGGTCACCTCGGTGTTGTTGCCGCTGGCAAAGGAGTTCACGTCATAAGCGGTGAAGGCTTTCACTCCGGTGGTGCCTTCGCGTGCGGCCCAGTCGGTCACCTGACCGAGCGCATTGCCGTACACCGCCCAGTAGCCAAAGCGATCACCGTCCGTGGTGGTGAGTCCAGAAGCGGAAATGTTGATGACGCCGCCGTTGTTTTCCACGAACGCCATGGTGACGCCCGAGGCAGGATTCAGCGTGAGGGAGGAGTTGATGTTCACCGTCGCGTTGCCGCGCACGGCAAGGCGTGAGCCGCCGGAGTTCAAGGTGAGGTCGCTGAAGTCTTCCTGCGCCGTTCCTGCGGTGGCATCCACGATGATGTAGCCGCCGCTGAGCGTGAGCGTTGCACCATTGCCGACTCGGCGGCTGGCATTCACATCATAATCGGTCAGCACGAGGGTGCCGCCGAGCATCTTGAGCGCTTCCACCGTGCTGTCTCCGGCGGAGGAGCCGAGGAGTCTCACCGTGCCTGCACCCACCTTGGTGATGGAGGAGTTCACGAAGTCGCCGCCGTCGAGGAAGTTCACCTTCATGTCCACGGTGCCGCCGCGTGCGGCATAGATGTTCAGATTGCGGTCGTAGAGCGTGTCCGCCTGGGTGAAGCGGATGCTGCCGGTGCCGGTGCCGAAGGTGATGGTGCCGGTGATGTTTTCACCGCCGAGGCTGGTGTTCCCAGTGGTGTTGCCGAAGCCGTAGTTGCTGTTGCCCAGACTGTTGTCCGGATCGGTGATGTCCACGCCCACATACCAGCTGGAAAGGTTGAAAGCGGAACCCTCATTGTGCAGGAAGAACGAAACGTCTGAGGCACCAATGCCCGCGTTGCTGTCGATCAGCGAGCGACCACCCATCTGGAAACCCGACAGGTCGCTGTTGGGATCCGTCGCCAGCGCAGCCTCGTCGGTGTAGAAATTACCGGTGCCCATGTAGCGCAGCACCCCACGCACGATGATGATCCGACCCGCAGCGTCATACTGCTGATAAAGATGCACGTTGGCCGTGTCGGTGGTCGCCGCCACTTCCATGCGCAGCGCATCATTGAGCGTGTCTCCGGCTGTGAGGTTGATGGCTCCGGTGGACTTGTCCCGGATCTGCCCCATGAAGTCCAGCGTAGTCAAGGACGCGCCGGTGAGGGTGGTGAAGATGCGGGAGGTGGCCTGCGCGCCAGGAGACACGACTGTGTCGCCGCCATAGACATTGCCACTAATACGCGTGACGGTGTTGGAAGAGGCAGCGTCAATACGCGGCACGAAGGTGCGGGTAATGCCGCCGGCACTGCCTGTGGAGTCCACATTGTCGATGATCACATTCCCACCCCACTCGTTGCCATCCCCCTCTGAGTAGAGGCCAAGATTGTTACCCGAGATCTGACCGATATAGAGATCCACCCCCATGATACGTGCGTTGTAGCCAAGGATGAAGTTGCCGCCACCGGTGACGTTGAGCCGGGTGCTCTGCCCCAGCGCCTGGTCATGGCGGGCATAGAGGTTGCCATGGTTCACGGTGGTGTCACCGGTGTAGTAGTTGGCAGCTTCCAGAGTCACACTGGAGGCACCCGTCTTTGTCAGACCATTGCCGCCCGTATTGATGATGCTGCTGCGGATGATGGCGGTGGTGTTGTCTCCATCCGCGTTGTTGTAGGCGGTGTTGCCCGAGACATTGTACTGCGCCCACTCACTGCCAGCGTAGATGATCGCCTCCTTGCCGTTGAAGTCGAGACTCCCGCCGAGGATGTAGTTGTTCATGTCGAGATTGATGCCTGTGTTCGAACTGTTGCCCAGCCGGTCCATGGTGCCAATATTGGCAAACATAAGCATCCCGGAGTCGATCTTCAGCCCCCCGTTGAGCGTCATCACAAGGTTCACCTGGTTGCCGGCACCGTTGACGTTCGTGCCAGTCGTGTCGGCCCCGAAGGAAACCGAATTGGCCTCCACCACGGAATCCAGCGTCATGATCGTATTGATGCGGGAGGTGAAGCCATTGCCGATGGTGTCATCCGTGATCCCAACAAAGCGCACATTTTGATCCGCACTGATGCCCGCTGTCGCGAGATCCATAGGTCCCGCACTTGCGCTCACTGTCCCGGCATCACTGATGATCTTGTAGTCCGTGGAGCCCGGCGCATCCGAGAGCGGACGCAGGTAGTACACCGGCGCACCCGTGATCGGATCCGTGCTGAGCACCGAGGTCATCAGGAAGCGCGAGGTGCGGTCCTCATCCCATGCGATGCCCGTGGTCGTGTTGAGCAGAGTCGGCCGTGTGCCACCGAAGAAACCCGCGATGATCGCCGTGTTCCCGTTGGCACCGTCGCCGGAGCCTTCCAAGGTCGGAGCGTTGTCCACCAGCACCAACGCACGGTTTGTCAGGTCCGTGACTCCAGAGGAGATGTCCATGCCGGGGTCAAAGTTACGCACCATGACGACTGCGCCCTGTTTGCGCACAATGTCGGTGAAGTGCCAGGCGCCGTAGTCTCCTTGCAGGCGCACCGCACCATTGATCACATCTCCGCCCAGGGCGAATTCGATGCCAAACACACCGCTGTCCACATTGACGACACCGATTTTTTCCTCACCCGAGAACACCCCGGAATAGTTTTCGATTCGTATTTTGGCGTAACCGTTGATCGTGGTCACCAAATTGTCGTTCAAACGATCACGGAATTCATCGACGCCGGTGCTCCCTGCGCTGTAATAAAGGATCGAATTGCGGTCCAGCTCCATCTCCAGCATGCCCTGAAGATTCGCCGTCCCGCTGACGCGGTTCGTACCGCTGCCGCTGAGGAAGCGCCCCGTCCAGTCTGGCGCATTGACATAAAAGCCGAATTCATTGCCGCCGGTGCGGAGAATGTCTCCGCTGCCATACAGCGCGCCGCCCTGCTCACCAAGCCGGATGTAGCCATAGCTGTTGCTGGCAAGGTTGAAGAGCGTGGGGCTGTCAAACTGCATCTGGCCGTTGAGCCGCACCACTCGCCCGGTGCCCGTGGTCAGCACCGCGCCACGGCCTTCATAGCCGGTTCCGCCCAGAGTGAGCCACTCGTAGATGGAGGGATCGGACGTGGTGGCGAATTCCAGCGTTCCATTTGCACCGATGATGGTGCCGTCCAGCGCTGAACGGTTGGTGCCGAGAGCGCCTGCCGCAGAAGTGCCTGCGCCTGCGATCTTGATGGTGCCTTCGTTGATCCAGGTGATGCCGCCGTAGGTGTTGTACATGTATGAGCGGACGGTGTTGTCCGGGGCCCCCATGATCAGCACGGTGCCGCCGCCTTGAATGATCAGATCCCCGATGTCAGGATTGCGATCGCTGGCAGGCTGGTCGCTGCCGCCGATCTGGTCGGAGTAGAGGTATCCGTTCGCTGCCGTCACCTGGTTGAACTCGCTGGTGATATAGCCGTTGATGGTGAGGTTGCTGCCGGCCGCCACGTCCAGCGTGCCGCCGTTGCCCCCCAGATAGATCGTGCGGGCTCCGTCGAGGGTGATGTCATTGGTCACCGCCAGCGTGCCGCCATCGAAATGCAGACTGCCGCTGTTCATGAGAGCCCAGATGCCAGCGTTGCCGGTGCCATCCGAGAGAGTGTTGACGTACACACCACTGGTGTAGCCCGAGCCGCCATTGGTCAGCGTCGTCGCCGTCACATTTTGGCTGCCATTGGTGGTGTAGAGGCCTGCCGCTCCTGAACCGCCACCGCCGAGGAAGTAGAGCGCAGAATTCGTCTTGGAAGCACCATTGTTGAAGCCGACGTAAACGCGTGCCAAACGGTCAATGCTGCCGTCGATGGCGCCAAGCTGCCCCTCGCTGGAGATCTGCAGCACCCCATTGTTGAGGTAGGTGTTGCCGGTGTAGGTATTGGCACCCTGAAGCACTGTAGTGCCGCTGCCGGCGTTGACCAGATTG
Source organism: Verrucomicrobiaceae bacterium UBA7681 (assembly GCA_002482965.1). Lineage (GTDB taxonomy): Bacteria > Verrucomicrobiota > Verrucomicrobiia > Verrucomicrobiales > Verrucomicrobiaceae > Prosthecobacter. The sequence goes on from DLGZ01000073.1 coordinate 49,354, forward strand.
ACCTTTCCGGCGTTGTCCGTGATCCCTGCAGAGATGGTGGTGGTGCCGGTGCCATAATTGTAAAGCATCAGATCACCGCTGCCGGTGCTCCAGCCGCTGGTAAGTGTGCCATTGGAGATGTTCACGGCACCTGTCACCGCCGAGGGAATCAGAATGCCGCCTTCGTCCACCGTCAACGCACTGCCACCGAGGTCCAAATTCGCCGCAGTCTCAAAGCGAACCGTGGCGGTGTTGGCGCTGGCCCCCAGAGTCAGGTCGCCGGTCACATTCGTGTGAACTCCCGCACCTACGGTGTTATCGGTATAGCCTGCGAAAGCCTGCACATCGGTCGTGCCCGACCGTGCCGCCCAGTCTGTGACACCTGCGGAGCTGCCATAAACTGCCCAGGAGCCCAGGAACTCGCCATCGGTGGTGCTCAGGCCCGTGGCGCTGATTTTGATCGCACCGCTGCCATCTTCAAGGAAAGCCAGCGATGAACCGGCTCTGCGGGTCAAATTAGCGGCGGCGTTGCCGAGGATGAGTGTGGTGTTGTTCTGCGTGTTGATGGCGCTCGCGCCATTGAGCAGCCAGATGTGACTGTTGAGCTGCTGGCTGACTGCGATCCCCGGATCATCCAGGACCAGCCGACCACCTCCCCAGGTGGACTGCCCCACGAGTGCATTCGTCGAATTGCTGGCAAATTGATCATTGCCCGTCATCGAGCTCCAATGCGCCTCGCCCGCCATGAAATTCCAGCGGTCAACGCTGGAGTTGCCGATGGCGTTGCGGTTGAAGATCACCGTGCCCGGACCGACGATGGAAATCGAGGAGTTGAAGCTTTCAGGGGTGGTGTTTTCATCAGCGAGCCGGCCGTTCCAGACCAAGGTACCACCGCGCACCTGAAGGAAGCGCACATCGCGCTCGGAAGTCTGGTTGACGATCTGCATGCTGAAGTTGATCGAATTGTCTCTGCTGCCGTAATACACGGATCCCGAGGTGTTCTCCCCGCCGATTGTGAGGGTGCCGTTGCGATTGTCATTGTGGACGTAGAGATAGGGCGCGTTGAAGACCTGGTCCGCACGCGTGAGCATCAGGTGGCTGTTGTAAGCGTTGGAAGTGTTGGTGCCATCCTGGCCGAGCACGAAGCGCGTGTAGTAGTCGTTGGCTGAGAGCAGGGCCCGGGCTCCATCGGTGTAGAACCCGCCTGAGCCGGACGCTGTGGTGGGATCATACATGACACGGAAATATCCCTGGCGCAGATCGATTCGTCCCGTGGCATCCCACTGCTGAAACACATTCACATTGCCTTCATCATAGCCCGACATCTGAAAACGCAGTGAATGATTCCTATCCAGGCGGGTGGCGGAATCTCCAGTATAGGAGATGGAGGTGATTGCTGAGTTCGCTGGGTCGGTTCCCAGATTCCCCGTCGCTATGTCGCGGAACTGGCCGTACAGATTCAATGTGTACGCTTCACCAATGCTGGTCGAAATCACTGGCGGATCCGCATACGCATCGCTGTTGATGAAGCTGGCGTTGTGATCGGTATAGATGTTGCCGTACAGCGACAGCGTGCCGTTGTTGCGAGCCGTGATGGTGTAGGCCTGGAAATCAGAACTGCCCGTCGCATCCGCCACATCCAGGATGATGTCCCCGCCCCAGGTGCTCTGTGAGGCACCCTCAGCGCGAATCACTGTGTTTGATCCTTGAAACGTGTTGGCCACTCGCAGGTTGATGCCGCTGATGTTCGTGCCGTATTCGAGCAGCAGATACGAACTTCCCCCGAGGACCACCTCACGTCCGGCACCGCCCACACCCAGCGCGCCTGGATTGCGCACATCCAAGACGCCCTGGTCACTGAGATAAATGTTCCCTGTGATCGTGTTCCAAGTTTCCAGATACAGCGTGTCACGCCCGGTTTTCACCAGATCGGTGGTGTTGATGATATGCGAGCGCATGAAGGAACTGTTGCCCACCGTGAAATCATACCAGTTCTGCGAGTCGCGGTCGGTGTCGTACCAGCCGGCCGAGGAATTGATCAGCGTCGGACCGCCGTTCATGTCCAGGAAACCACCGCGGATCACACCTTCCATGTTCGCGCTCGTGGCCTGCACGAAACTCGCGAAATTAATCACCCCGGAGTTGATCGTCAGCGTTTTGCCCTGTTCGATGATGACGTAGTCCTTCGTGGTCGTCCCCACCGCCTGACCGGAGATCGAGTTATCAAAACTGATGGTGAGTGAATTGATCGCGGTGTCAGCCGTGACATTGCGATAGGCGTAATTGTTGGCATCCCCATAGTTTTCCACCCCGGTGATCCCGGCGACGTAGCTGTTGACCAGCCAGTTCGTACCTGCGGTCGGGTTGATTCCGGTGTCATACTCGTTGGCGGCAAGGGGGCGCAAATAGCCGTTGTCATAGGTCATCAGGCTCATACCGAAGCCGCTGTACATGAGGCTGCCCTGGGCTGATTCAAGCGGCCGGGTGTTCGTGGAAAAGGTCGCCGTCGCCAGATTGGGCATCACGCCGCCAAACAAACCGGGCACGATGTTCTGGGTGGCTGTACCGGGTGCGTTCGCCCCCACGGTGACAAGGCCGGTGGCATCATTGAGCGCGATGCGGTCATCCCCCACCCCCATGCCCCAGGCATGCGTCGGGTTGGTGTTATAAATCTTGAGCACGCCGTTGTTATTGCGCACAAAAGTCTGGAAAGAGCCGTCAAACTGGCCGCCTGCACGCGTGTCGAGGTACAACACGTTGGTACCGAAGTCCGCCACCACGTTGCCGAAGTTTTCATGATTGGCCACCGTGGTGTCTGTTTCCAGAAGCAGGTAGCCGTTGCGGAGATTGGTGAAACCGGCGTCGTTGATGCGGTCGTCATTGTTTGCGCTGGCATACAGCGGGTTGGCGGAGTTGTTCAGCAGCGCCAATGACCCCCAGCGTGTGATCGTGATGGAGTTTGCCTGGTTGAGGCTGCCATCGGCACCCGCCAGAGACATGTTGAAATAGACCGAGGCGGCCTGACCGCCATTGCGGACATCAAAACTGTTGGAGACCCACCGGTAGGTCGGGTTTTTGATGAGAATATCGCCGTTGAAATTCGTGCTATTGCCGGTGACACGCAGCTCGCGGGAGCCACGGACCGTGAACCCAGTGCCGACGTTGCTACCGGACGTGTTGTCAAACACCCCGCCAAATTCCGTCACCCCCGGATTGTCAAAGGTGCCGCTCGTGGTGTTGTAGGCGCTGGAACCGCCATTAAGGTCAAACAGGTTGCCATTGCCTGTCGCATCCGGACTGATGCCACCGCCAACGAGGTTGATCGTGACGTTCGTGAAAATGTGGTCAAACGTGCGCCCCACTTCCCCATTGCCCTCACGCTGAAACACACCGTTGTTGAAGTTGAAGGTCATATTGTCAAAGGTCAGCGTCTCCTTCGTCTGCTCTGCCAGGGCCCCTGTTCCTGTGACACTTTCACCCCAGTAGGAACCAACGCTGAAACGCGCGTCAATCACCGAGTTGCCCTGAGTTGCGCTCTGGAACATATTGACGCCATACAGGTCATTGGTGGTGCGGCTGCCATTGGCCAGATCAACATTGTCATAAGGATTCCGGTTGTAGGCGAGGTTCACCGTCAGGCCGGTCAGATTGATGCCGGCTGATGGCCCAGACCCATCGAGCAGCCCGCGGGATTCGAAGCGCACCTCCCCTTCGTTGATCGTCAGCGATGCATCGGTCGTGTTCAGCACATCAACCCCGCGGATGACGAATTCCGCGTTGCCGATCTTGGTCAGATTCTTTCCACCAAAGTCCAGAATGGGCGCGATCCCTGTCGTGCCATCCGAACCGAGGCGCCTCTCCAATATGATGGTTCCCTGCGAATTCAGCAGCGCATCATCCGTGACAACAAGATGAGATATCACAGCGGTACCCGACGTGTTCCGCAACGCGCCCAGACCATTAGGCCCGCGGCCAGCTATCATGAAGATTTCTGTGTCGTCGGACTGATAGTTAAAATCCTGGTCACGCAAATCGATGCCGCCTTCACCGATGGCCACCGTCTCATTGCCCACTCCTCGGGCGCCGGCTGCACGAGGGTTGCCCTCATACCGCAGCAGGCCCGAATCGATCACCATCTGGCCCTGGAAGGAATTGCTCGCGTTGTTGATTAACAAAAAGTTCAAAGAGCCATTCGCACCCGCAGGTGAGGCGTCACTGAATTTCATAGTCACCAGACCGGTCGTGCCACCAGAGATGACGCCGGTGAAGTACAGCCCCTGAGCATTGGAGGTGTCGAAGTTCGTGATATCGAGCTCATTGTTGAGCACGATGGCAGAAGAAATGGTGTCATTGCCGCCACCGTCATTTTTGGTGACAGACGAAATTCCGCCGGAGGAATCAAAGGTCAGCGTGCCGCCCGCAATGGTGTAGCTGTTGTTGCCTGAAGTATCGCCAATGGTGAGATCCCCCAGCGTCACCGGTACGTCGAGTGTGATCGTGCTGTTGGCCGTGATGTTGATGGTGCCGAGGTTCGCAAAGGCACCCGCGCCGCTCACGTAATCAGTGCCGCTGTCAAGGATGTTCCAATTGGCTGTGGTGCTCCAATTGCCATTTCCGCTCGTGAGGTTCCAGATGCCGTAGGAGCTTTGCTGCGCACCTGCTTTCGAAACCATCGACAACAGCAAAGTTCCTGCCAGCAGCAGCATGAGAGAGCGCCCGGCCCGGGGTTTCATCTCTCCAGCGCCAGAGCGGAAATAAATGCCGTGGGTACGGTTATTTTGTGGTAACATTGCTTTCATGAGTGGGGACGAGGTTGGACAGGGCTGCCGGGCACAGCTCCGTTATTTGCCGCTCATTCTGACTGAATGATTATTTCTGCCTATTGGGGTCGTGGCTTGGACATCAATGCAGTTTGGTCGTGCCAGTCATTACACTTTTGCCAAGTTGTGATCTGAAGCTTTTGCTTAGATCAATGAGGGCGGGTGTTTTTGACCTTGAAACCGACTTTTCGCATTGTGATTCAGACAATAATTGAACGTTCCCCGACGTAGGATCACAAGCTTTTCCGTTGTTCAGCCGAATGACATTCGGGCTTGAATCATCCATTACTTCCCCGCTACCTGCCCCTGCATGCATCCATTTTCATCGCCAAGTTTTGTCATCCTTCCCCGCCGGGATAATCATCATTCCTACCCCGTTCACTTCATGGCCTGGATTCTCGCTGTCACTCTGCTGCTGGTGGGTTTCGTCAGCGGGCGGGCCGGCGCGGAGGACGCTCCTGAGCTGCATCAAAATGAACTTTTCAGCTGTGCCAGCGGGCCGTGGGGGCGAGTCAGCTACTATTACTTCTACCTTGAAGCACCTGACTATGTGGTGGAAAAATTTCCACTGCCAAACACGACGACGAAGTGGGTTTTCAGCATCAAAGAGTTCGACCGCGTCGAACCCCTGCTCAAGAGCGCCGGACTGTCGCAGGAAAGGCTTGATCAAATTCTGGCTCCACGACGCGTGGTCAAAGACTCTCAGCATGCCTATGTCTTTCCCACCACCACCGACTTGGAAGGTCTGACCCCGGAGAACAGGGCGATCATTTACACGGAGCTTGCACGCAATCCTGCCAATGTGTTTCAGTTCTCACCGGTGTTCTTTTTGACAGATTCGGTGGAGGAATGGGCGCGGGATTCCGGACTTTCCGCCTCAATCATCAGCAAGATTTCAAGCCTGTCTTACAAGGCGGGGAACGCGCTGGTGTTCGCGGACATCCCCCTGCTGCTCAGTCAGGCTGAAGACGTGGCTGAAGCACGTTACATCATGCGCAAACTGACACGGGTGCGCACGCTGATGGCCCAGCTGGAACTGTCGAAGGAGGACTCCATCCCCGATCTCCTGAACTATTGGTCCACCGGTCTTGGCCTGCGCCAGAAAGAGCTGGAGCCACTGATGCAGGCCATCATTCACACCAAGGGTCTGTCGCATCTGGACATGCTCCACCTGGTGCCGCCACTGCCGCGCAAGCTGCTCTACACCTATCCCGACATCAGCTACGCAGCCGAAGGGCGACTGCCCGACTGCCATTGGACCAGCCTTAACTTTTTCAACCTCACCCCTCAGCCCTTCCTGCTGGACACACGGCTCGCCACGAGCCTGGTGAAACAGGATTTCGACAAGGTGGAGCCCCCCTACCGCTACGGAGACGTGCTGATGTTCATCACCCCGGATGGTCGGGCCGTTCATTCAGCCACTTATCTGGCAGACGATCTCCTGTTCACCAAGAACGGCTCCAACCTGCTCACGCCCTGGCTGCTGATGCGGCTGCAGGACCTTTCCAAGCTTTATGAAGTCGAGCCTGGCAAGGCGCGCATCGTTGGCTTTCGTCACAAAAAATAGCAGTTGCCTAGGCCTGCCCGAGCTTGCGCGACTCCACCCAGCGGATGGCAAAACGCGTCACTGCAGCACCATCCTCAAGCTTCATTTTAGTGCGGATGTTCATGCGGTGCACATCCACTGTTTTTGGGCTGATGCGCAGCGATTCGGCAATTTCATGCGTGCCGCGGCCATCTCCCATCATTTGGAAAATTTCGAACTCACGGTCGGTCAATGCGTCCAGTCCGCCCTCCATGCGAGGCTTGGTGCCGCTGGTGTAAGCCTTGAGAATCTGCTCCGAGACCGCATCACTCAGCCAGCTTCCACCTGAGGCCACTTTGCGCAGAGCGGCTTCATACATGTCGTAACCCATGTTTTTCATCATGTAGCCTTTGGCACCAGCCTTGAGGGCACGATGTGCATAGTAGGCTTCGTCATGCATCGAAATGACCAGCATCACCAAGTCTGGATGCACTGAATGCACGTCTTTGATGAACTCCAGCCCGTTGCGGTCCGGCAGGGTGATGTCCACCAGCATGATATCGGGCATGTCTGACTCCACTTTTTCGAGCGCGGTTTTGCAGTCCGCCGCCTCCCAGCAGCATTCAAAATCCGGCAGGCTGTCGATGAAAACCTTAACGCCGCCACGCATCATGGTATGGTCATCGAGCAAGGCAACACGCTTACGCACGACAGGCGTTTCGATGGATGGTTTGCTGGTGTTTGTGCTCATATGATTTCGAAACCCGAGAACTCATCGACATGCAAGTGGCATTTCACAGACCGCGAGAGTCCCGCCACCCGCCACATCACGCGGCTGAAATGTTAACACGGCTCCCAGGGCATCGGCACGTTGTCGCAGCATGAATAATCCCATGCCTTTCCCCTTGGTCCCCGCGGTCGGTTGGAAACTAACGCCGTCGTTGGCCACTTCGAGGCGCAGAAAATTCCGGTCGCGTATCAGACTGATGGCGATCCAGGTTGCCTTACCATGCTTGGCGGCATTGGTGGCCAGTTCCTGACTGATGCGGAAAATCAATGCGGCCTCCTCTGTTTTCAGCACGCCCGAGACATCTTCGCACGCAGCACGGCAATCAATGCCAAAAGCACGTGCAAGAAACTTGCACAGATCATCCAGCGCGTCCGGCAGTTCCTGCGGCCCCACTGCCACGGGTGCCAAACCGCGCGCAAAGCTTCGCGCAAGATCGGAAGCCTCAGCCAGCTCGCGCGCCACGTCCATCGCCAGCACGGACTGGGGATGTCCATCTCGTTTCAGACTGCCGCCAAGCACGCCGCTTTTCAACTGTGCGGCGGCCAGACGCTGACATACGTCATCGTGCAAATCCTGACCGATGCGCCTTCGTTCATTCTCCGCCGCTTCGATCTGCATCTTCTCCATCTCCTTCTCTGCGGTGATGACACTGGCCATGCCTGCCACCTGGAGCATGCCCGCCTCATTGGAAGTACGCGCGGTCGAAAAGCCGCGGCAGCGCAGCCATTCAATCCTGTCCCTGATATGAACGCGTATTTCGACTTCTTCCTCGACAGGGGCGCTGCGCAATGCGCGCAGCATTTTTAAAGCAGCGGCACGGTCCTGGCGCAGCACGGTGCGCAGCCAGTCCCACCGTCGCACACACAGGACCGCCGAAGACCGGCCAAACATGTCCTCATAGGCTTTGTTAACGTAAATATGCTCCTTGGGATCAGGGGGGGCCACCCAGAAAATGTCCCGCATGTTCGAAGCGATCTGGCTGAAGCGCCATTCCGACTCCTGCAGGCGGTGTGCGGCGTCTTCAATGCTTCTTGAAATGGTCTCTAGTTCATCCCCACCACCGATGGCTTCGGGCACCACCTCATGCGGCCCGATGCGCTGCGCCTGCTCCACGATCGCCGCCACGCGTTCTGTGATCAACAACTGCAGCAGTGTCCACAGCAGCAGGCAGCTCCCAAACAACACGCAAGCCTGCGCCATGGATTCGTGCAGGGCATGGCTCACGGAGGCGGCGATGAACCAGTTCAGGTCATATTCCAACACCACCAATCCCTTTTTTGACCCCGAACTGACATCAATGAATGGAAAGATTGCCGTCAGGCGCCCTTTTGCCAGATTTTCACTCAGCATCCCTTCGCTGGACTCCTGAGCTTGCTTCAACTGGTGCCGGCTGATCGAAAGCGGACATTCCCAAACGGAGAGACCACGCCATTGTTTCTTTGTGGCATTGCATATGATATCATTTCCGTCCGAAATCACCCCTAGGAGAAGATCCGGATTCACGGAGGCATAGCTGATGGCCAGATCGGCTGATTGCAAGAGCTGCCGTCTGAGGAAGTGCTGTGCAAAACTCGACAACCGGGTGCCCTCCTCATAAGCCTGCAACCGCATCTCTCGAAACCGTTCGTTCACATCATGATGATACTGCCGCGAGATGTTCAGTATGATCATCAGCAGGCCAAAGACCATCACGATGGCGGAAACGCGAAACTGGAGGGTGAGAAAACGCTTCACGGATTCTCCTCCAAGAACTCAGAAGTGAACAGGCCGCGCACATCGACTTCATGCTTCAGCAAGCCCATCTGCAGCATTTCCACGCTCATTTTTTTCAGACACTCCCCCAGCCCGCCCGCTTCTTGTTTAAACAACCGCCTGTTCTCGGCAGCGTCAGGCAGATGCATCTTTTGCAGGGACTTCCGCCACTGTTCCGCATTTAAGCCTTCACGGCGTAATACAGCGCCCTGGACGTCTTCGTTTACCAGCAATCCCGCCTGAGAATTAATTCCCAGACAGGCGGACACCAGTGAACGCAATTCACGTGGATAAGCCCGCAGCACATCCTCCCTCACCACCAACACACGGCTGAGTTCCAGATCCATCTTGCTCGAATCATAAAGCACTGAGGAACCTTTGGCCTGCAACCGCATGCTCCAGGGGTCTGCAGTGACCACCGCCTCGATCCCTTTTTCCTTGAGGACGGTTTCAGTTTCCGCCAGATTTAACGGGACCACCTCCACATCCTCGAACGACATGCCATTCGCCGTCAGCGCATGTCTCAGCAAATACTCACTCGAAGTTCTGAGTTCGACACCGATGTGTTTGCCGCGGAGGCTCTGCATCGACATCGGGACGGCGTGCCCTATGATTGCATCTGATCCCTTGGAAATTCCAAGAAACAACACAGCACGCGGCTTTGCCCCGTCCGCTTCCAGCCGGATCAATTCGTCCAGTGTCACCACCGCAGCATCCGCCACATGTTTGCGAAATGCCGTCAGGACCGCGGTTGACCATGACATCTCAACCAGGTTGATCCGAAGATCGTTTGTATTGCTTGCCTCACAAGCCATCACCAGACGCTCTGAACCTGGCCAGATGTTCACCGCCACCGTTAGAGGCCTCTTGTATTCAGACTCCGGCCATAACAAACCCACAGCACACAGCAGCACCCCCAAAAATGCTGCCGGAATCATGCGGATCTGAATGAATTTGTTCATGAACAATTCCCAATATCTTATTATTTCTGCGCGCAGACCAGCTTTATACTTCAATCCAGCAACAAGGGTTGGTTATCCAGGCCTGGACCTGGCCCAGATCAACTGCGATCTGGGCGGATATGGTCGGCGATGATTCGATCCAGTTCGCGCACGCCGAATGGTTTGTTCAGGTAGGCGGTGGCTCCTGCGGCCAGACACTTTTCTTTGTCCGAAGCACTTGCATGCCCCGAAAGACTGACGATGGCAATGCCACGTGTTTTAGGATCTGTGGAAGCACGAATCTGCCGGATGGCGTTCAAGCCATCCACAACCGGCATGCGAACATCCATCAGGATGAGATCTGGCTGCAGCGTGCAGGCCTGCTGAATGGCTTCATTGCCATCCCGGGCTGTGATGACCTGGAAGCCGACGCTTTCGAGATAGTTGCGCGTGACGGAGACGAGCGAGGGCTGATCATCGGCGATCAGGATGGTGGGCTGGCGGGAAGAGGCCGGAAGCGGAGCTTCGTTGCCGACCGGAGATTCCGGCAGGCACGGCTCCTGCGCTGACACTGGCGCCGACGACCGGCTCAGCGGCAGTCGAATCGTCATGCCGGCCCCCTGCCCGACTGCCTTGTGCACGGCAAAGGTGCCGCCGTGAAGTTGCACCAATTGCTGCAGCAAGGCCAGCCCGATGGGTTTGACTTTCCCCAGCTGGTTGAGGAGTTGCGTCGGTTCAGCGGGAGGATGACCGGCACCGCCCAGAGTCTGGAGTTGCAGGCAGCCCTCGTCATGGGTGATGCACAGCCGCAACTGGCCGCCAGTGTGCATGGATAAAGCAGCGGCAGAGAGCAGTTCCGTGATGATCTGCTGCAGCCGGCGCGCATCGGCAAGGACTCCAAGGTTGGGCGGCTGCACCTCCGTGACAATCTGAATGGACCGCGACTTCGCAAGCCCCGCCACCATGGCCACGCCCCCGGCACACGGCTCACTCACCAGGCAAGCGCTCTGTGCCAGCGGAGATGCACCGGCTTCGAGCCTGCCGAGATCCACCACGTCCGCGATGAGTTGAAGCAACTGGCGCGCACTGACCTGAATGGCGGAGACAGCCGATTTCTGCGCGCTTTCCAGAGGTCCGTAAACATCTTCCATCAGCGTTTCCGCCTGAGCGATGATGTTCGAGAGCGGATTCCGCAGCTCATGCCCGATGCTGCCGAGGAATTCATTTTTCTCCGTAATAGTTCCCTCGGTCAACGAGAGACTTGACCGCATGGCGTCATGCGACCGAAGCTTAGGCGAGTCTAAATCATTATTCATTATCATGCTTCCACGCTACACGTGCCAGATTTGCTGTATGTTACTGCAGATTCCAGTCATAATTAGAAACTAAAGAGCATTTATGCAGCAGGCAAATTGGCATTCCAGTTGTTCAGGAAATTCCGGGGTGATCCTGCTGGTGGAGGATCATGACATCTATCGTGCGGTAGTGCGCGCCGCTCTGGGCAAATATTTGCCCCATTTTGAAATAGTGGATGCGGATTGCGTGGCGGCCGCGCTCCCCGTGCTGCAGTCTCGCAAAATTGATGTGATGGTCGTTGACATGACGCTGCCAGACGGATCTGCGATTGATCTGGTGGAACAAAGCGGGTATTTCATTCAACAAGGCGTGAAAGTCATCGTGCTGAGCAGCCATTCCATTTCCGACATGCTGCCGATTTTGAACCGAAGTGATGTGCATGGCTATGTCTCAAAAGAGCAGGGTCTGAAGGCGCTTGCAGAAAAGATCACTGCCATTTGCAGCGCCGAAGTGCCTGAACTAACTGCATTGAAGGAAAAGGAACCGGTGCTGACACAAGTCCAGTGAATGATTGAACCTCCTGATCCATGCTCATTCCCACCATGACGACGACTGCCGCCAACGATGCCCTGAAGAACACCAAGGCTCAGGGCGATTGGTTCCGCAGTGTCTTTGACTGCCTCAATGACGCAGTTTTCATCCACGACGTCGTCACGGGGACGATTCTGGAGGTCAATCAGCGTGCCTGCGAAATGTATGACTGCGCGCCTGATGAAATGCGGAACTTTTCCATGGCGGCGCTGAGCGTGAACACCCCGCCTTACACTCTGGAGGAGTCGCAGTTCTGGATGCGGAAGGCGGTAGAGGATGGCCCGCAGCTCTTCGAATGGCAGGCCCGTTCACGCTCCGGGCGTGTGTTCTGGGTGGAGATGAGCATGCGCAAGGCCGAGATCCTCGGGAAAGACAGGCTGGTCGTCACCGTGCGTGATATTTCCAAGCGGAAGCATGCCGAGAGTGAACTGCGCCAGAGCGAGGAACGATTCCGGACCGTGCTCGGCAACTCCAAGGACCCGGTGTACTGCCTCAGCCTGCCCACGCTGACTTATGATTACATCAGTCCAGCAGTGGAACAGGTGCTGGGTTTCAGCATCGAGGAGTGCATCGCAGGCGGACTTCGTTTCATGGTTTCGCGCATTCATCCCGAGGATTATCAGTCGAAGCGTGACCGGCTGGAAAAACTGATGGCCCGTGATTTGAACGGAGATTTTCAACCTGTCCTTGAGTATCGGTTCAAGCACAAGAATGACGCTTACCGCTGGATCAGTGACAACCGGTCCGTCGTCAGAGACAGCGAAGGCAAACCGGTGGCGATCATCGGCAACCTGCGTGATTTCACAACCCGACGCGAGCAGGAGGAGGCACTTCAGCAGCAGGCGCATGCCACGCTGCTGTACCATCTGGAAAACACTTCACTGGCGCTGGTGGAGTGCGACACGAACGGCCGCATCTGCCGGTGGTCGCCGCAGGCGGAGAAAATCTTTGGCTGGAGCGAAGATGAGTTCATTGGCCGTGATCACAGCGATTGGGAATTCGTCCATCCCGATGATGTGCTGCGGGTGAAGATGACGCAGGGCCGCCTGCTGGACCGGTCTGAGTCACGCAACACCTGCATCAACCGCAACATTACCAGAGATGGGCGGGTGATTGTCTGTGAATGGCATAATTCTGCCTTGCTGAATGAAGAGGGAGAACTGCAATCAATCCTCTCACTGGCTTCGGACATCACGGTGGAGAAAAAAATGGAGGAAGCGCTGCGGGCGATGGCAGAAGGCGTGGATGCACGCAGTGGCGAGACTTTTTTCCAGTCGCTCTGCCTGCAAATGGCCCGCACCGTTGAGGCCAAATACGCCACGGTGGCGATGCTCCTGCCGGAGCGCGACCGGATGGTGCGGACACTGGGTTTCTGCGCGGAGGGCAAGGTGCTGCCCAACAGGACCTACTCCTTGGTCGGCACGCCATGTTATAACGTGGCCAGTGGCGAGATCTGTTATTATGCCAGCAATGTGCGGCAGCACTTTCCCGACGACCAGATCCTGCAGGAACTGGGTGCGAACAGCTACATGGGCATGCCGCTGCACGCGACGGACGGGCGCGTGATCGGCATGATCGCTGTGTTCAGCGAACATACGCTGGACCACCGGGAGCGCCTGCAGGCCATGTTCCAGCTCTTTGCGGTGCGTGCGGCAGCGGAGATGGAACGCCACCAGGCAGAGCTGGCCCTGCGGCAAAGTGAAGAACGCTATGCGCTGGCGGCTACGGGTTCCACGGGTGGTGTCTGGGACTGGGACATCCGCACCGGTGGTGTATACTATTCCGCACGTTTCCGTGAGCTGCTCGGTTACAACCACGAGGAGTTTCCCAGCCTGTTTTTTGCCTGGGAGCAGAAAATGCACCCGGCGGACCTGCCGCTGGTGCGTGCAGCACTGGAGAGCCATCTGGAGCAACGCAGTGAATTTTGCATCGAATACCGCATTCAGGTGAAGTCGGGCGAGTACCGCTGGTTTGAAGCCCGTGGCCAGGCCTTGTGGGACAAACAGGACGAGCCCTACCGCATGGCGGGGTCTGCGCTGGACATTCACGAACGCAAGCTGGACGAGCAACGCCTGCTGCGCCTGAACCGGCTGCATGCGATGTCCAGCAGCATCAACGAGGCGATCGTCCGCATCCGCGAGCCGCAGATGCTCTATGAAACGGCGGTAAACATCGCGGTGGAGAAGGGCAGCATGAAGATGGCCTGGATTGGCTTCTTTGATGAAGAGACGAACAGCTTGAAGCCGGCGGCATGCGCCGGCAGTTTTCAGAACTATCTCGACGGCCTGACGCTGATCACACGCGGGGATCACCCCTCGGGTCGCGGCCCGGCGGGACGCGCATTTAGAGGCGGCACCCATGAAATTTCCAATGACATCGAGAACGATGAAACGTTCTACTTTCGTGAGCGCGCGTTGGAGCGTGGCTTTCGTTCCTGCGCCGCCTTCCCCTTGAAACCAGGCAACATTCCCGTGGGTGTGCTGCTGATCTATGCCGACGAATGCAACTGCTTCCAGGAGGAGGAAATCCGCGTGCTCAGCGCCCTGGCCAATGACCTGTCCTTCGCCATGGAAACGGTGGAGCGGGAGAAGGAGCGCCAGCAGGCCATCGAAGCACTGCGCGAAAATGAACGCATGATTTCGACGCTGATGGGCAACCTCCCCGGTGCCGCCTACCGCTCTCTCATCGATGAAAAATGGACACTTGAGTTTATCAGTGAAGGCTGTTTGGAGCTCACAGGTTACGAAGCAGAAACGTTCGCCGGCAGCGGTGAAGTCTTCTTCGGTGATCTGATTCATCCGGAGGATCGGGAGCATGTGCGTGAGACGGTGACAAAGGCCGTCGCTGCAGGGAAGCGCTTTGAGATGAGCTACCGCATCCGCACGGCGGAAGGCGCGGTGAAGTGGATCTGGGAACGCGGTCAGGGGATTCCTTCCGAAGACGGCGTGATCCGGCACAGCGAGGGCTTCATGACCGACGTGACTGAGAAACGCCGCATGGAATCCCAGTCCCTGCGCAATCAGCGCCTGGAAAGCATCGGCACACTCGCCGGCGGTGTGGCGCATGACTTGAACAATGTGCTGACCCCCATTCTGATGTCGCTCACGATTCTGCGCATGAAACTGCAGCAGCCGCGCGACGTGGAACTGCTGAACGCCATGGAAAACAGCGCGAACCGCGGTGCGGAAATGGTGAAGCAGATTCTAAGTTTTGCGCGTGGTGTCGAAGGCCGCAACATGCGCCTGCGGCCGCAGGATGTGCTCCAGGAAATCGAGCAGCTCATCCATGAGACCTTCCCCAAGTTCATCAAATGCCGCATCTCCTGCTCAGAAGAGACGTGGAACGTGGAGGGAGACCCCACCCAGCTGCACCAGGTGCTGCTTAATCTGTGCGTCAATGCCCGGGACGCCATGCCCGGCGGGGGCGAGCTGGACATCACCATGAACAATGTGGTGGTGGATGAGCAGTTTGCCAGCATGCATCCCGACGCAAATACGGGACCTCATGTGGTGTTTGAAGTGAAGGACACCGGCACCGGCATCCCGGTCGATGTGCGGGATCGTATTTTTGATCCGTTCTTCACGACCAAGGAAATGGGCAAGGGCACCGGACTTGGACTTGCCACCACTCTCGGCATCGTCAAATCGCACCACGGGTTCATCGATCTCACAAGCCGGATGGGCAAAGGGACAGTGTTTCGCATTTATTTGCCGGCCAAAACGGACATAGAACACAGGGAAATTCAAGTGACGGAATCCAAGCGCTGCCTTGGACAGGGTGAGCTGATCCTCGTCGTGGATGACGAACCCGCCATTCTTACCGCCACCAAGCACACCTTGGAAGCCTTTGGTTACCGGGTGGTCGCAGCCTGTGACGGCACGGACGCCATCGCGACATTCCTGAAAGGCTCTGAAAAACCGGCCGCGCTCATTACTGACATGATGATGCCCAACATGGACGGACCAACTCTCATCCAGGCGCTGCTCAAAATTCATCCTGCCCTGCCAATCATTGGCGCGAGCGGGCTCAGCCATCAAATGCAGGCGCAGGTCAACAGCCTGGGGGTGAAGCATTTCCTGCGCAAACCTTACAATGCCGACGCCTTGCTGGAAGCACTCGGCGACGTGCTGCAACTGGCACGGAAGGCAGCCTGAGTCTGATGCGGGCTCAGGCTTCGTTCAAAACGTGGTGCAGAGCCCGCAAAATGGTTTCGGCGGTGTAGGGCTTCGGCAGAAACTGCCGCACCCCTGCACCGGCGGCCTTCGCAATGCCACTGTTGGAATTGATGCCACTGGCGGCAATGATGCAAACCTGGGGGTTCATTTTCATCAAAACCTGAATCGTGGTGGAGCCGTCCATGACCGGCATCTGCATGTCAGTCAAAACCAGTGCGATGTCGCTTTGATGTTTTGAGTAAAGGGTCACCGCTTCGGCTCCATCCGCAGCCAGCAGCACCCGGTAGCCGTACGCCTCCAGCGTCTGGCGCGTGATTTCCCGCACCGCAGCCTCGTCATCGACGAGGAGGACAAGCTCGTGATTGCCACGCGGCAGCACCTGCTCTTCGACCACCGGCTGAGTCTCGGCCTGTGCCGGCTGCGCTGGAAGGTAAACTTGGAAGCAGGAGCCATGCCCCAGTTCGCTGTAAACACGGAAGAAGCCTCCATGGCTTTTCATGATGGCAAGGGAAGTGGAGAGCCCCAGGCCGGTGCCTTTGCCTATTTCCTTGGTAGTGAAAAAGGGGTCGAAGATTTTCGGGAGAATTTCCGGCGCCATGCCCATGCCATCGTCTTCGACACTGATCATGATGTGCGGCCCTTCAAGCGCATCAATGTTCATGGCGGCGTATTGTGCATCAATCAAAATGTTTGCCGCGCTGATCGCGAGCATGCCCCCGGCAGGCATCGCATCTCGCGCATTGACGCACAGATTGAGCAGCACCTGATGAATCTGGGTCGGATCACCTGACACGACATCGGTTTCACGCAGCTCATCCTGCAGCCTGAGATGGATGTTTTTTGGAAAGGTGTCACCAACGATGCGTGCCAGATCCAGCAGGAGGCGGCTGATCTTCAAGGGCGTCTTCTGCCCTTCCATGCCCCTGGCAAAAGACAGCACCTGATTGAGCATGTCAGCGCCACGACGCGCACTGGAGGCGATGGTCTCCAGTGTTTCCCTGCAAACCTCATCCTTGATGCGCAGGTTCAGCAGATCCACCGACATCATGATCGGGGTAAGGACATTGTTGAGATCATGTGCGATGCCACCTGCCAGCGTGCCAATGCTTTCCATGCGCTGAGAACGGAGAATTTGATCTTCCAGCCGTTTCTTTTCGGTGATGTCCGTGTTGATGGCCAGCACACATTTGGGCCTGCCTTCGGCATCGCGAACCAAAGTCCAGCGCCCCTCCACGGTCAGAGCCTCGCCTGCCTTGGTCACCTGCATGATTTCACCTGCCCACTCTCCCTCGGTCAGCACCTTGCCGTTCTTTTTCTCAAACTGCGAATCATTGACGTAGAGCAGTTCGGACACCTTGCGCCCTTTGGCCTCTTCGGCGGTCCATCCATAAAGAATTTCAGCGCTTTTGTTCCAGTAGGTGATGTGGTGGTCAAGATCACGCACCAGGATGGCATCGTTGGCCTTGTCGAGCAGTGACGCCTGCTGGCGCAGCATGTCCTCGACCTGTCTGCGCTCCCATTGAGCCAGCACCAGTGAGATGAAGTTGGCCATGGAAGTCGCAAAACTCTTCTCCTCGGGCAGCCAGGTCCGCGGCGGGCCGACATGCTCCTGACAGAGCACTCCGGCCAGCACACCGCCCACATGCAACGGGGCATCCAGCAGGGAGGTGATGCCCAGCGGCGCGAGGTAGCTGTCCGTGAACTCGCAGGTGCGGGGATCACTCCGCGCATCATCCGCTGCTATGGTTTCATTTTGAGCCATGGCACGAAAATAGGCCGGGGAATCCCCACCACGCAGTTCAAGACCGGAGGAGTGACGCCGCACGCCAGCCTCAAACAACATCTGGCAGAAGATGCTGCTGCGGCTTTGGTCATACCGCCAGATGCTGACACGCTCCACTTCCATGGCGTGGGCGATTTCTTCGGTGATCAGACGAAAAGCCGACTCCAGATGGACCGCCTGCATCACGCCACCACGTATCATCCGGGCCAGTGCGACATGCTGCCTTTCATAACGCAAATTGCTCTTCCACAACCGGTCTGCGGCCTCTTTGCCCGCGGTGACGTCACGCTGTACCGCCACAAAGTGAGTCGTCTGACCGTTGAGGGCCGTGATCGGCACGATATCAATCTCAACACAGAAGGCCGAACCGTCCTTTTTATAGTTGATCAGTTCCTCCTTGCTTGGCAGTCCTTGGGCGAGGGCCGCCTGCATTCGGCCCAGGGCAAACCGGTCGGTGGCCGGCCCTTGCAGGAAGCGTGGGCTGCGCCCCAATGCTTCTTCCCGGGTGTAGCCGGTCTGCCGGGTGAATGCGTCGTTCACGAAAACAATGCGTGGGCCAGGTTCATTCAAAGGCTCAGGCTCGGTGATGAGTACGACGTCATTGAGATGGGCCACACAAGCCTCCAGCAGTCGCAGCTGCTCCTGATTGTGGCAGGACTTCGTGATGTCTTTGCAGAGCACCACCATGTGCAGAGCCCTCCCGGATTCATCCCGAATGGCGGACACGCTGTTTTCCACCCAGGCCACCTCGCCAGTTTTGCTGAGATAGCGTTTCTCCACGATGAAGTCGTTGATCTCTCCGTCAATCAACCTCTGGTTCAGTTCCTGCATGCGTGCCGCATCGTCAGGATGCGTGACGGTGGCGAAGGATCTGCCGACCATTTCGTTTTCTGCATAGCCGATGATCTGGCAGTAGTGCTTGTTGATATGAAGGAGGATCCCTCCCATGTCCGTGATCGCAAAGCCTACGCTGGCATTCGTGAAGGCATGGCGGAAGCGCAGCTCACTGCTTTTAAACGTCTCCTCGGCCCGCTTGCGTGAGGTGATGTCGATGCAGGTGATGAGGGCCCCGGCACTGTCATCCACCGGCAGTGGTATGATCGTGATTTCGAGCCAGCACCTTGCTGCCGAGTCTGACAGGCATGATTCGATCCGCGCGCCCACCGATTGCTGATCCAACACCTCTTTGAGAGCCTGCGCCCATCGTGCCCCCCCATCAAACCGGGGTTCGCATTCCATGGCAAAGAAGTCAAAACAGCTGCTGCTGCTTTCCGGCAGACGCAGATCCTGGCCAAAAACCTCCGCAAAGCGAACCAGCCCGCCGTTCACCGCATGAATGATTCCATGACGGTCCACCGTGATGACCATGCTGCCGGAGAGGCGCTGCGCCTGCACATTCAGCGCAAAATCTGACTTGGCAGACTTCATGGCCGAGGGGCTTCCCAGCCTGCCACCTCCATGTGGTATGATTTCGTTCTCACCACTGGTCAGATAATACGTGGGCATTTCTTACGCCGGAGTGGTGTATGCGCAAAGAGACACATGGTGGGAACACAACGGCCAGGAGGTGTGAGACCTTGGATTAGATTTGCCCCTGTAAGTAACAGAAGGGCAATAAAATATGAATTTGGCCATGCTGCTCCTTCGGCCATCGACGGGTGCGGTCAAGATTCTCTGCACCAAATAATTCAGCGCAGGCAATTTAGGAAAATTCCATAGCCACTATGCAGGCTGGAGGCGATTACCGTCTTCTTTAATGGCCGGTGCCGGCTGCCTTTATTTTCTCTCTACCAGCCACGTTTCACTGTACATGGCCAAAAGCGCCCCGCGCGTTGCAGCGGAAGGCAAATTCGTCGTGTGGAGATCGTGGGGGCCCATACGGGCAGCCCTGATTGACCGCCTTGCAGCATTACAACCTCGCTGGCTGCAGCAGGGCCTGGCCCACGATGTTAAGCAACTCCACCATTCCGAAGGGCTTTGGCAGAAAATTTTCGCCGGCCTTCAGCTCTTTCGCGTTGTTCAGAGTGGTCGGTGAGTAACCGCAGGTGAAAATGACCGGGAGGGTGGGATCTTCGGCTGCCAGAGCTTTCTCCAGATCGAAACCACTGACACCGCCGGGCAGCTTGACGTCAATGAGCGCGAGCTTGATGACTGCCGCCTTCTCGCGCCAGATAGCCCAGGCTTCATTGGCGTCTGCGGCAGTGAGCACCTTGTGCCCTTGGCTGGTCAGAACGTATTCCATCACCTGCCGTACGGAATCTTCATCATCAACGATCAGAATGGTTGATGCCTCGTCCGCAGTGTTGTTGCTCAGGAGTTTTTTCTCCGGTGTAGCGGTTGTTGGCGCGGTTCCAGTGGCCACTGGAAGGTAAATCGAGAACTCCGTGCCGACTTCCAAGACGCTCCTGCCCTCGACCCAGCCACCTTGCATACGCACCAAGCCCTGCACCAGGATCAAAGAGATGTCTGCACCACCTTCTTGATCCGATGAGAGTTTGGATGAATCAAACAGCCCTGCCAGCTCGGCAGGGTTCAGCCCCTTGCCAGTGTCAGAAATCGTCATGACAACATATTCTCCAGGTTTCGCCTCCGCATGGATCTGGCAGGCTGTCTCAGCGTCTGGGATGAAAAGCGGCCTGGTTTGAATCATTAATCTGCCTCCTGCCGGCATGGATTCACGTGCATGGATGAGGAGATTGAAAATGATCTGCTCCAAGGCGGCCTGATCTGCCATGACACTCGGCAGATCGGGGTGATGGTTGATCTGGATGGCGATCTGCTCTCCGATCGCTTTCTGCAGCATTGCAGACTGGCCATCGATGATCTGTCCGAGATGCAGGGGAGTCGGCTGCAGATATTCGCGCCTGTTGAATGACACAAACTGTGAGGTGACGCCCGCCGCACCCTGCGTGGCGAGGATGAGTTCTTTTAAAGTGGAGGTTGGCAGCGTGCTGGAGCCAGTGCCATTCTGGTTGAGCTGTGCAACTTCCAGATGACCTTGAATCACTGTCAGGTAGTTGTTAAAAAAGTGCGCCATCGCATCCGCGAAACGCCCCACGGTTTCCAGGCGCTGGTTCCGGCACAGCTGTTCCTCCAACTGTTTGCGGTGGTCCTGCTCAAGCCGGAGCCGGTTGCTGACGTCTTCAAAACGCGAGGTCACTTCCAGCAGCTGGGCATTCAGGCTGAGATTGCGGTGTGAGGTTTGATTCTCTGCACCATGCTTGATCGTGAGTGTGCGGATGAGCTGGGTGATCTCGAAGGGAACCAGCCTGAACTTAAAGACCAGAAGATGAGGATTGGAACCTAGGTCGATCGGGATTTGTTCGAATGACTCCAGCTGGGAAACGGCATGCAGCACCACATGCAAGTCGCGCTGGGACTGCCATAAGCGATTGATGATGCCTCGATAATCCTTCCCATAAAAAAGGCGTCCATCTATAATAACCAGAGAGAATGGCTTGTGTCCTTGCGCCGCAGCTTCAACCAGCTCCATTGCTTCCTTCTCACTTGCAGTGCAGACCACAGCGGGGGCGGAAGCTGCAGTTCTAGCTTTGTTGCTGCCATGCTCAGTACCCAGCGTAGCGGAGGAACTGCCGCTGTGACTCATGTTCTGCAAAGTGTTCGAAATGTGCAGATCCTCCTGCAAGGAACGCTCTTCGGTCAAAATCAGAATCCGACTGCAGGCACTAAGGTTGTGCTGAATGGTATTTAGATACATGTGCTGTATATTAACCCAAAATTATTATAATATTAATAAAAATAGATTTATTTTAGCAAAAAATTCAGACCTCATCGAATAAACTGTAAAATTGAAATGCGATGTCGATTTAGGCGCAGCCTAAATATTGAACCAATATTTAGGTGCTGAGAGAGGCGGTCTGTGGATCATTCTAAATGCAGCGACTTAATAATATAAATTATTTAGCCCCGCATGCATCCACCCGCCCTAGAAATGGAAAATAATTTAGCCGCAACACTGCTACAGGCACTGAGCTGTCTGTTAAAAGAAGAAGATGCTCAGCGGGCCGATCTTGCCCATTTGTTGCATAAAGACATGGCCGGAGGCTTGGTGGCCTGCGCCTCGCTGGGTGAAATGATGCGGCACGAACTGGCGAACGGTGGGAATACAGCAAGCGTCGTGAAGCTGCTGGGCAGCCTGGATTCCACTCTCCGGCAGACGCTGCAACTCGTTCGCGACATGACTGAAAAGCAGTTTCCGCCCGTTTTAAAAGCATTCGGGCTGCATGTGGCGCTGCAGCAGCTGGTGCGCAATGTGGGCGAAAATTTTGCCGGCTCTCTGGTGCTACACCTCAGCGGTGATGAGCCGTCATTTGATCTGGCCAGCCGGCTCAATCTGTTTCGTATCATGCAGGCATTATTGACACATTGCGTGCGATTTGCCGACACCTCATGGGTGGAAGTGACCTGCCGGGCATCTGCTGAGAAGCTGGAAATCACCATCGATCACGATGGGGGTGACAGCATCTGGAATGAGATGGGTTCCGGCTCGGAAATGGCCGTCATCGAAGCCAGATGTGCCCTGCTGGGATCCCGCATGCAGGTCATGGGCGCCGGCCCGGGCGGCAGTTCACGAATTTCCCTGATGGCGCTGCCACCGCCCCAGTCCGCAGCATAAACCTCCTCACGACATTGAACACTCTCATGCAATCTCCCCCTCCGTTTCGTATTCTGGTTGTTGATGATCATGCACTGGTACGTGAAGCCTTCACGAGCATGCTGAAGGGAGAGTTTCCCCAAGCCACCGTGGTCTCCACAGGCACCTGTGCGGAGGCCATGGTTGAAGCCCGTCTGCACAATTATGAAATCGCCCTGGTGGACATCGAACTGGGGGACCGCTCGGGAATGGAGCTGACCACGGAGCTGCGCATGCTGCCCACCCCGCCCAGAATCATCGCTGTTTCGATGCATCAGGAGGAAACTTTTGTCTCACGCACCATGCAGCTCGGCGCACGCTCCTACGTGACCAAGGATGCACCTCCCCATGAGCTGTTTGATGCGATTCGCTGCACCTTGGAAGGGCGCAGCTACATCTCCAGAGAACTGGCGCAAAAATTCGCGGATCGGTCGATCCGCAAAGGCTCCTCCGGACAGGTGCATGAGAAACTTTCCAACCGTGAACTGGAAGTCCTCATGCAGCTGGCCCGTGGCAAAAGCCTCAAGCAGGTGGCGCTCGATCTGTCTCTCAGCCCGCGAACGGTCGCAGTGCACAAGCACAACCTCTGTCGCAAGACCGGGCTCAAAGGAACCGTCGAAATTCTCAGATACTGCCAGTCCAACGGACTCGCTTAACTCCACCCCCACCCCAACCATGAAAGCACAGGTATCTTATTTTATTTTTGCCCTAGGACTGGTCTCAGCAGCGGTGCAGGCATCCGAAACCTTCTCCGTGGTGCCTGATTCAGCCCAGGGTCTGGGAATCGTAGGCGGCAGGTATGCCAATCTGAACGATGCCTCCGCCGTGCGGGTCGCACCAGCCAACATCTTGAAGATCGAAAAAAGCGAACTGCTGATCAACACAGCGCTTTGGCATGGTGACATTTACTTCACGCAAAATGGCGGGCAAGGGGTACCGATGAACCGGCCGTGGGTGTTTCCCGCGAGCATGTACTTTGTGCAGCCCGTCATTCCAGGCAGGTTGTCTTTCGGCCTCGGAGTCAGCACCCCTTATGGCATGGCCGCCTCCTATCCCAAAGGCATGGGCGGTGCCCTGCGCTATGCGCTGCCCTATGAGGCGACTTTGCTGACGGTGGACATCACCCCGGCGGTGGCGGTGAAGATCACCGATGATCTCAGCTTTGCCGTAGGACTCGACATCTTGTACGCCGACCTGACGCTGAAGCAGTTCTACTCCTGGAACAATATCATTCCCGGTTCGCCAGAAGGAGACATCAAGATACGCGGCCAAGGCTGGGGAATGGGCGCTTATGCCGGCATCAACTGGACCTTTGCCAAAAGACATCGTTTCGCAGTAATCGGACGGCTGCCAGTGAAGGTTAATCTCAGCGGTGATTTCAAAGCCTCCAACATTCCGCCAGCACTGGCGGGCACCTTCAGCCAGTCCAGCAGCTTTCAGTCCGACACAACCTTTCCGGGCTCCATCTCCGTCGGCTATGGGTTTGATGTGACGGACCGCTTCACTGTGGGTTTTGACTTCAAATGGGCCCAGAACTCATCCCATGATGATCTTCCCATCCTGATCGGCAACAATCAGCCTCTGCTGGGGGGCTCGACCGGCACCGTCTTTGGCTGGAGAAACTCCATCGATCTCGGGACCGGGATGTCGTATCAGCTGAATGAAAACTGGGCGCTACGTGGTGGCTATCTCTTTTCAGAAAACTCCCAGCCGCAGAACAGCTACACCCCACTGGTCCCTGGCAATGACAGGCACGTCTTCAGCCTGGGTGTGGGCTGGCGGGGTAAAACAAGAGGAGTAGATCTCACTTATGCCTACGTTTACTACCCCACTCGCGTGATCAGCGGTGCCGCCTCCACTCCTGCCAACCAGTACGATGGGAGCTACACCCATCAATGGCACGTGCTGTCTCTGAGTGTCACGCAGCGGTTTTAATTCAAAAAAATGACAGTATGCATATTTACCTCGCATGTCTCCACCACCACTGTGGTGCCATGCCAGAACGCGCGGCGAACTTTTTCAACAAGGCTTGTGTTGTCATCAAGGCGCAAACCGCTTTAGCAAAGGATTCGTAACATGGAGAACAACGACAACGCACCGCCCAATCTCGCTTCCACTGGAGAGCGTCTCAGTTTCATCATCTGCCGCAACAGCCAGGGGGCTGAAGTGCGCGGCACGTTGCACCGACTCACACGCTATCTAGGGGTATTCGAAGTCTATAACCCCTACAGCATTGTCCAGCTCTCTGAAGTTCTGAACGACTTCAGGATCATGATGAATGACCGCGTGGTGTACACCGGCAGGGCCACGATCGCCAATTTGGTGAACACCGGCATCATGCTCATCTGCGAGGCTTCGCTCTCAGATGAAGGCTGGATCGACATCGACATCCTCTCCCCCTCGCAGAACAAAGGCCGCCTGCTGACCGAGTTCGCCGAGTTCCTGCGCGAGACGGAAAAGAGCTATCGCGTCGTGCCGGATTTTAAAATCGTGGTGGCAGACATGCACACCATGCTTTCCGACCTGCGCCGCTGGATGGAGCAGGTGGAGCTGGGCGTGCGCTCGCTGCCCACGGGAGACCGCATTCAGGCGGAGCGTGAAGTCCTCCTCCAGATGGAAGAACCCATCGTTCCCACAGTGTATCCCTTGATGAAGCGCTTTGAGGAATCAGCCGCCAGCATACCGCTGGAGCAGCAGCCGGTGCACCGCAGCTACATCAAGCGCCAGTTGCACCCGCTGGTGCTCTGCGCCCCGTTTGTTTACCGTACCTATCACAAGCCGCTCGGCTATGCCGGTGACTATGAAATGGTCAGCATGATGCTGCGTGACCCGTATGAAGGCAGCTCGATCTTTGCCAAACTGCTCAACAAGCTCTATCTGGACATCCCGCCGGTGCTCGCACACCGCAACCGCATCGTTTACCTGGTTGAACAGCTCAAGGCCGAGACAACGCGTGCTGCCGCCCAGAACCGTGTCGCCCGTATCTACAACCTGGGTTGCGGCCCGGCTCAGGAGATTCAAAACTTCCTCACCCATGAGCCCATCTCCGACTCGGCTGACTTGCTGCTGCTGGACTTCAATGATGAGACCATCATGCACACGACGCGGTCGCTGGAAGATCTGCGCAACCGCCATCGGCGGCGCACCGGCCTGCGCTTTGAGAAAAAATCTGTGCATCAGGTTTTGAAAGAGTCCGGACGTGCGGCGGCCCAGGCCGGCACCTACGACATGGTCTATTGTGCCGGTTTGTTCGACTACCTCTCCGACCGCATCTGTCGCCGCCTCCTGGAGATCTTCTATGATCTGCTCGCGCCCGGTGGATTGTTGATCGCCACGAACGTGCACCCCAGCAATCCCTGGCGGAACTGGATGGAGTATCTCGCGGAATGGCATCTCGTGTACCGAGACGAAGAACAGTTTCTCAAACTCGCGCCTGATCGCGCGCCCCCAGGCTCCATTTTGGTGAAACCAGACGCCACGGGCGTGAACATCTTCCTCGAAGTACGCAAACCTCTCGATGCCTGATGCTTCTCCAGTTTTAGCTGGTGGCCTGGATGGAAACTTCCAGGCCTACGAGCAGGACATCCGAGTCCGCAACTACCAGCTCTGCGGCATCCTCGCCGTGGTGTTCATGCTGGCGGGCAGTTCCTTGGACTGGGTGGTCTTTCAGGAGGAGGGCGTCAAACGGTTCTTCCCCGCACGTGTTCTTTCCGCCGTGGTCAGCATCCTTGTCTGGCTGGCTTTGACGACCGCCTGGGGCAAGCACATGCACCGCCTGCTTGGCCTGCTCATGGCCATGCCTCTCATTGTTGGAATAGCATGGATGATTTACGCCAAGGGTGGTGCCGACTCACCCTATTATGCCGGGTTGAACCTGGTGATGCTGGGAGCTGCAATCCTCATGCGCTGGACGCTTCAGGACAGCATACTGGTCGTGGTCCTGACCGTGACATCCTATCTGCTGGCCTGTTATTTCCATGGCCCGATCGTCAATCGCAGCATCTTCTTCAACAACTTGTACTTCCTGTTCGTCACCGGGGTCTTCACCACCGCCGGCACCTGGTTTTACAACACCATCCGCTTTTCCGAGTTCAAACTGCGTCATGATCTTGACCTTAACCGCGCCGAGCTTGAAGCCAGCAACCAGAAGCTGCGTGAGCTTGATGAGGCCAAAAGCCGCTTCTTTGCCAACATCAGCCATGAACTTCGCACGCCGCTGACCCTGCTCATCGCTCCTCTGGAAAGCTTGATCCAGCGGGCTGAATCCACCCGGCCTCAGGAAGAGCGTGACCTGATGGCCACCATGCATGGCAACTCCATGCGCCTGCTCAAGCTCATCAATGACCTGCTGGATCTGGTGCGCATGGAATCCGGCCGTGCTCAGGTAAACACCAAGCGCGTGAATGTGAACGATTTCATCGGCGGTCTCGCCAATGCCGTCGGCAGCGTCGCCAAGGACAAGCGCATCCATCTGCATTCTCATGTGGATGAGGATCTCGGCAACGTGCTTGCCGATCCGGACAAGCTGGAGCGCATCTGCCTCAACCTGCTCTTCAACGCCCTGAAATTCACCGCCGCCAATGGTCACGTCAACTTCAGCGCCCTCAAGACTGACGGCTGGCTGGCCATTGAAGTGCGTGACACCGGCATGGGCATTCCGGCGGATCAACTGCCGCACATCTTCAACCGCTTCTGGCAGGCGGACACCTCTTCTCAGCGCAAATTCCAGGGCATGGGCATAGGCCTGGCCCTCGTCAAAGAGCTCGCCGAAGCGCAGGGCGGCAATGTCGTTGCTGTCAGTGAAGTCGGCAAAGGCACGACCATGACGGTGAACATTCCTCTCCTCCAAGGCGAGCCGACCGACACTGAAGATGAGCCGTCTGATACGAGCGAGGAAACAGACGCTGACAGTCACCAGAATAAAGACTGGATCGCCGAACTCTACCGCCGCGCCGAACTCTTCCCGGCCATGACTTCGCTGCAAGCCACCATGCGTCCGGTGGAGACCGGCGTGGGTCACAGCCGCAAGCCCAAGCTGCTCATCGCTGATGATGAACCCGACATGCTGCGCTTCCTCAAGAGCCAGCTCAGCGGCACCTTTGAAGTGCTGGAGGCTGTTGATGGACAGCAAGCCGTGGAAAAAGCCGCACAGTTCCTTCCAGACATCATTCTCTCCGACATGATGATGCCGGAAAAAGACGGTCTCCAGGTCTGCCGCGAACTGCGCGAACGCTCCATCACACGCTCCATCCCCGTGGTGCTGCTCACCGCACGGGCAGATGAAAAAACCAAGATGGAATGCCTCGCCGCCGGGGCCAGCGACTTTCTGTCCAAGCCGTTCTCACTCACGGAGATCATGGTGCGCTTGAAAAATCTCGTCGATTCGCGCCTGTTCCAGAAGGAGCTCGTGGTGCAAAAGCAACAGCTTGAAAATGCGCTGGAGCAGATCAAGGAAACGGAATCCATGCTCGTGCAAAACGAGAAGCTCGCCTCGCTCGGACGCCTGAGCGCCGGCTTGATCCACGAAATCAACAATCCGCTCAACTACGCACGTCAGGGCCTGGGCATCATCAGTCGCTCCACCAAATCTCTGCCTGAGGATGAGCGTGCCGACTTTGCCGACACCGTCAAAGATGTGGAGGAAGGGGTGAACCGCGTCATCCAGATCATCTCCGACCTGCGTGGTTTCACCCGTACGACCAACCAGCTCAATCACGCCTTTGACTTGAAGAACGTGGTGAACACCTGCATGCGCTTCTTTGCTCATGTCTGGAAAGACGGCATCCAGCGTGAGGTGGACATTCCCGACGAACTTGAAATCCGGGGCGACAGCAACCAGTTCGTGCAGGTGCTCATCAATTTCATCCAGAACGCCTTGGATGCCATGGCGACCAAAGAATACCCGGAGGGGGAGTCCGCCTGCATCAAGCTTTCTGCCTTCACACGCGGAGACAGGACCATTTTCTCCATCAAGGACAACGGGCCCGGCATCCCGCAGGAAATCCGGGACAAGATCTTCGATCCCTTTTTCACCACCAAGGACGTCGGCCAGGGCATGGGACTTGGACTTTCCATTTGCAACCGCATCATTGCCGACCATGGCGGACGCATTGAAGTGCGCAGTAAGCCCGGCCAGTTTACCGAGTTCATTCTCGAGCTACCATCTACCGACAGCACCAACAACCACCACGCCGATACCTAGAAGGACTCCCCCATATGCAAAACCAATACGACCTCAAACGCTATGCCGTTCTCTATGTTGATGATGAAGAGAAGGCGTTGAAGTACTTCGAAAAAACTTTCGGAGACGAATTCCGCATCTTCACCGCCATCAGCGCCGCTGAGGGACTCAAGCTCATCGAGCAGCATGGTGAAGACATCGGCGTGCTGCTCTCTGACCAGCGCATGCCTGGAGAAAAGGGGGTGCAGTTGCTTGAGCGCGCCCGCCAGCTCCGTCCCCGCCTCGTGCGCATGATGATCACCGCCTATGCCGACTACGATGTCACGGTCGAAGCGGTCAATCTCGGGAGCATCTTCCGCTACATCTCCAAGCCCATCCAGATGGATGATGTGCGCAACACCCTGCACCGCGCCATGGAGTTCTACATCCTCCAGCAGGAGCGCGACGGGCTGCTGCAGGAAAAACTCTCCGTGCTGCAAAACCTGCTCATCACCGACCGCGTCATGGGTCTGGGTGTCGTCGCCGCCGGACTGAACAAGCATCTGAACCAGCCTCTGCGCGCCGTGCATGCCTTCCTGGACATCACCCCTGGCAGACTCAGTCCGCAAAACTTTGATCTCGATCGCTTGCGCCAGGCCACCTTCTGGCGCGACTTCCACGCGCATGTGGTGCGTCAGGCCTCCCGCATCGCCGATCTCCTCGGTGAACTGCAGTCCGCCTCCGGCCCAGAGCACAAGATGGATGCCGCGAATGTCCTGACAGCATTGATCGATCAGCAGCGCTCCGCCTTCACCGCCAAAGGCATCGAGCTAAAATTCGAAGCCGAAGGTGCTCTCCCTTCCCTCCAGGCCAGCCGCCCTGCGTTTGAAAAAATGCTGCATCTGCTGCTCCAGACGGAACTGGCGCTGCTCTCCTCCGGCACAAACGTCACCCTCTCTGCCAAAACAGCGACTGCGGCCGCCGACGCTGGAGCATTGCATATCACCCTTACCGACACCGGTCCTGGGCTCGCAGGCGAAGTGCTGCGCTCCGTGTTTGATCCCTTCTTCACTCACGATGATGCCAACAAAGATGGCCCTGGACTCACCCTCATGGGGGCGTTCTTCCTCGCGTACCATCTCGGCGGCAGCATCACCTCACAGCGGAGCGCCAAGGGACTCGTCCTCGACATCGTCGTGCCCGCCGTGGCTCCAGCCCCCATCGCTCCAGTTGACGGCAGTCGTGAATTCATCACGAACGTCCTAATGAATGATATTCTCTGGGAGCGTCTGCTGCCCAACGGCTGATTCACTTGAAAATACGATAGGCCATTCTACCGCATCGGTGGAATGGCCTATTTTTTTGCAGTGGCGACCAAAAACCTCGAACGCTAACACTAACCAGCGTGCGAATCCTCATTGCTCCCCACGCCTTCCCATCTACCTCTCTCAACCACCATGAACCGACCCACGCTTCACACTCTCGCCTTGTCCCTGCTCACCACCGCTGCGCTCGCTGATGGCGCGTTCTACGGCGATCCGCCAGACGCGACGCATCCATGGGCGATCCATGACATGAACCGGCCGCAACCGGTGCGCGTGGAGCCGGGCACTTTCAGCTCGCAGGAGAAGCCGGGTACGCCTCCTTCGGATGCGGTCATTCTCTTCGGCGGCAAGGCCGAGGAGATTGAAAAATGGCAGGCGGACAAAACACCCGCTGAGCCCACCAAGTGGGAAGTCAAAGACGGTGTGCTGCAATGCGTGCCAGGCAGCGGCTATGTCCGCACCAAAGAAGAATTCTCCGACTGCCAGCTCCACATTGAATGGAGCGCTCCTTCCAAAGTCGAGGGCAACAGCCAGGGCCGTGGCAACAGCGGTGTCTTCCTCATGGGCCAGGTGGAAGTGCAGGTGCTGGACAATTACGAAAACCCCAGCTACCCGGACGGCATGGCTTCCTCCATCTACGGCATCAATCCGCCGATGGCGAATCCGCTGCGCGCTCCCGGTGAATGGCAGACTTATGACATCGTCTTCCGCCGCCCGATTTTCAAAGACGGCAAGGAACTCGACCCCGGCTACATCACCGTGTTCGTGAATGGTGTGCTCACGCAGGACCACACCCCGCTCGAAGGCGGTGGTGGGCACATGCGCCGCTCCTCCCCGAAGGCCTTCCCTGATCAAGGCCCGTTGAAGTTGCAGGATCACGGCAATCCAGTGCGCTACCGCAACATCTGGTACCGCCCGCTGCCCAAACGCGCCATCGACGGTGGTGAAACCAGCCACATGACTGAAGCCGCCACCGCTGCGAAGCGTGCGGAGATCGCCAAGAACATCCGCGAGTCTGCTGCCAAGCTCGAAGGCAACGAGAAGATGCTGCACCTCTTTGAGTCCCTCTGCTACGAGGACAATGCCGAGGCCCGTGAGTTTGCCATCGCCACCGTGCGCGATTTCGCCAGTGCGATGAAAGAGGTGCCCGCCGACAAGATCGAATCCAAGAAGAGCGAGATTATGCAGGTGGCCAAGGCGCTGCGCTACCTCACCAAGTTCAAAATCCTGCCGGAAGACATCGACGCCAAGAAGGATTTGGAAGCGATCATCAAGGTGGAAGACTGGGAACCCAAGCCGAAGAAGAAGTAACCCTGGAGCTGTGCAACAAGACAGCCCTGTTCCAATGGAACAGGGCTCTTCTTTACACTGCGTCTGCCGCCAGCGCAGCGTTGCCGATGATGCCGGCTTCATTGCTGAAGCGAGCAGGCAAAATCTGCAGGCGCTCCCAAACCACGGTGCTGAGCATGCTCTGCACCTTGTTCTTGAGCGGCGTGAAAATCAGATCCCCCGCCTGGGCCACACCGCCGCCAATCACAAAGGCATCAGGATTGAGCAGCCAGGCGATGCTGGAAAGCGCGGTGCCAAGCCAGTCGGCGATTTCACCCCAGATCTGACGCGCGATGTCATCGCCAGCCTGCGCGGCATCGGCAATCTTCTTCGGCGTGCAGTCGGCAATGTCTTTTTCGATGCCTGCCTCGGCGTAGCGAAACACGGCGTGTTCGGCGATCTGCTGGTTTCCGGTGTATTTTTCCAGCGCACCCAGATTGCCGTAGTGGCCGGGTTTGCCGTCAAAGTGAATGCTCATCTGGCCGATCTCTCCTGCGACGAAGCCGCTGCCACGGAACATCTTGCCGTCCAGGACCAGACCACCGCCGATGCCGGTGCCCATGGTGAGACCAATCACATTTTTCAGACCGCGTGCGGCCCCATGACGGAACTCCGCGTAAGTCATCGCATTCGCATCATTTTCGACAAGCACGGGCAGGCCGGTCTTTTCGCCGAGGATGGCCTTGAGCGGCACATGCTTCCAGCCGGGAACGTTCGTCAGCTCATGCACAAAACCGTGATCGAAATCGACCAGCCCGGGAACCCCCACGCCGATGGCGCAGATGTCAGGGTAGGTCTGCCGCAGCTTCGCGACGCGCGCAGCCATCTCACCAATGAGTGCGGCAGGTCCGTGGAACTGCGTGGTGGGGATGGGCTCGTCGGTGACGAGCAGTTCATCGCCACGGCACACACCGAGTTTCACGGAGGTGCCGCCAAAGTCGATGCCAATGGAGGTTTTATCAGTTTCAGCCATAACGTCCCGCCTTCAGAGCGGGGCGCGGAGATTGCCCACCAAACGCAGATCTTGCAAGGTCAAATCCTGGGTACAGGCCGCAGGGGACCAATAGAGCATCTAGCCATGCCAAGAGTCCCCTGCCCGGTCTTGTGCGAACTCAGATCCAGATCTGCATCAGAGGAAACGGGTGATAAAATCATCCGGGGTGATGGGACGTGGGCGATAGCCTGAGCCGTGGAGAACCTCAAAATGTCGATCATGCGTGATGATAAAAGAGGCCTCCGCAGCAATTGCCGCGTCCGCAAAAGCATCATCATCTTGATCGCGGCTGATGAGCCGGAAACGAAAGGTTGGGCTTACATGGACCACCGTGTCATGCAGCATCGAGATCAACTGCAGAAAACGCGCCACCTGCCTCCATCACGCCTCATCCGCATAACGCACGACCACCTCCTCGTATTCGAGATAGATGGAAGTAGAGGCAACGAGATGAATTTCACCGTTGTTCAAAGCCTGTTTCAGTCTGGCATAAGGCGACTGTGAACCGAACATTTGAACGATCACGTTCGTGTCGATGACAACCGTCATGACTCCTTCACGCGCAAAGCCGCACGTGCGGCCTGGATAATGCCTGGCAGTGCCTCCAATCGTCCTCTGCGGCGGTCTTCATCGAAAGCAAAGTCCAAGGTCGCAGCAACCCGGTCCAGCTCCAGTTGCAAAGCCACACGATGAAGGACCTCAAGATCATCTGGAGGCATACGGTCCACTTCTTCATGCAGAAGTGGACGCAGATCAGAAGGATCTGGCATGAGCGGAAAATAGGCTCAAGCACACTACCGGTCAAGAACGCAGGTTCCCCACCAAACGCAGTCCGTGCAAGGTCAAATCCGGGTCCGTGACGATGTCTTCGCCCATGCCGGAGATGATCCATTCCGCATCCCCCCCCGTGGCGACGATGCTGACCTTCTGCCCCCCGAGCTCTTTCTTCAGTGCTTCCAGGATGCCTTTCACCATGCCCCGATAGCCAATAGCAGCTCCGGCGAGAATGGCCCCCTCGGTGGACTGGCCGATGGCCGTGGCAGGCTCACGCAGATCGACCCGGGGCAGCAGGGCGGTGCGTTCGTGCAGGTAATCGGTCATCAGGCGCAGCCCCGGCGCGATCACGCCGCCGATGTAGAATTGGTCGGCAGAGAGGATGTCAAAGGTCACGGCGGTGCCGAAGTCGATCACGATGCCGGGGGCACCATGCATGTGCGCCAGCGCGACGGCATTTGCCAGACGGTCAGGGCCGATGCTCTCAGGCTTCGGGTAACGAATGCCAATGCCCATGGGCGTGTCATGTCGCAACTCGATGAGCTGGCCGCCAAACACCTCGCGAAACGCAGGCACCGCTTTCGGCACGACGCTGCAAATCACCGCGCTTTCAAACTGCCAGCCTCGGGTGACCTCCCGCACAGCATCGGGCGAAAGCTCGCGCGTGGCATGCTCGCGGCGCTCGAGAATGGCCTCACTCGTTGCGAGGCCAAATTTCGTGCGTCCGTTACCGACATCGATGAGCAACTGCATCCGGCTCATGGCTTGGCAGGCTCGGCGGCAGCATCTTCCTTTTTCGGCTCTTCCTTCTTTTCCTCCTTGGGGGCCTCGCCAAAAGTGTGCAGATCGAACATGTTTTCAGGAGCCCCTTTGGCGGCCGCCTCCTTGGGGCGAAGAGGATCTCCTTCGACGACGAGGGCCTTGGGCGGGTCCTTGACGAATTTCACGCATTGGTAGAGCAAATTGTAGTTATGCCGAAGGGCGGCGGGGTAGGCAATGCGGCCAGGCTCGGTGACGTTTTCCCTGAGGAGCTTGCCGGCGAGGCTGGCAAACATGTTGCTGCTGAGTTTTGCGGCTTTTTCAACGGTGCCGCCGGCGAGTTCACCTGCGGCCTTGGCAGCGGAACTACCGCCACTGCGAAACATGTCGCTGCTGATGCGGCGCGATTGAATGGAGATGGCTGCCTGGGAGGAGAGGAGGGTGCCATCCGGAGCGAAGCTCATCTCAAGACTGGCATGGTCGTCAGAGGAAAACATACCGCGAAGGTGGTCCACACGCACGGAGATGAAGACGCCGCCATCAGGAGCGGCGGTGACCTCAGGCCTGTAGGTGCGGTAGTCCACCTCCGAAAATTTGTACTCGGCTGCCTTCTTTTTTTCTTTGGTCCACCCGCCAAGGCTGGTGCCAAATTTTTCAATGTCCACCTCCACGCCTGCGCGGGCAACGCAGGCGGTGACAAGGAGCAGGGCAAGGGGGCGGAGGTTCATGCGCCCCCACAGTGCTGCAAGAAACAATTTTTTCAACTTCGGGGTGGGACAGCGGCCCGCCGCAGCCGCCCTCAGGTCAGCCGCCCAGTGATGTAGGCCTCGGTCTGCGGATCGCGCGGGTGATGGAAGATGTTCATCGTTTCATCCTCCTCGATCAGCCGACCTTTGTAGAAGAACGCGGTGCGGTCGGCGATGCGCTTGGCCTGCTCCATGTTGTGCGTGACGATGACAAACGTGTACTGGCCGCGCAGTTGGTGAATCAGTTCCTCGATGCGCGCGGTGGCGATGGGGTCCAAGGCGGCGCAGGGCTCATCCATCAGCAAAATGCGCGGCTGCAGGGCGATGGCACGGGCGATGCACAAACGCTGCTGCTGCCCGCCAGAAAGCCCGGTGGCCACTTCGTGCAGGCGGTCCTTCACTTCATCCCACAAGGCGGCGGAGCGCAGGCTGCGCTCGGCGGCTTCTTCGAGATCGTGGCGGTCTTTGATCCCGGCGACACGCAGGCCGTAAACAGCATTTTCAAAAATGGAGCGCGGGAAGGGATTGTACTTCTGGAACACCATGCCCACGTTGCGGCGCAGGCTGATCACATCAACATCGGGCGCATAGAGATCGATGCCGTCGATCTTGATTTTACCGCTGACGACCCGGGCGGAGTCCACGAGGTCGTTGATGCGGTTGATGGAGCGCAGCAGGGTGCTCTTGCCACAGCCGGAGGGGCCGATGAGGGCCGTCACATCCTCGCTGCACATGTTCAGATCGACATCAAAAAGCACCTGGTTGTCACCATAGGCATAGTTGAACTTCTCCACCTGAATGAGCGGCTCTGCGACGGTAGGATCTGGAGTATCTGCGGCCATGTTTAACTGAAAGTGCCGCGCAAATAGGAGTCGGTGAGCTTTTCGCGCGGATTGGTGAAGAGTTCTTCCGTGGGCGCGAATTCCACCAGCTTGCCGAGGTGCAGGAAGGCGGTGTAATCCGAGACACGCACGGCCTGCTGCATGTTGTGGGTGACGATGACCACGGTGAACTCGCGGGCGAGCTGGTGCATCAGCTCTTCGATTTTGAGCGTCGAAATGGGATCAAGCGCCGAGCAAGGTTCGTCCATCAGCAGCACATCCGGCACCGTGGCAATGGCACGGGCGATGCATAGCCGCTGCTGCTGGCCGCCGGAGAGAGCGAGCGCGTTTGCATGCAGGCGGTCTTTGAGTTCCTCCCACAGCGCGGCATGCGTCAGCGAGCGTTCGACCGCTTCATCGAGCACGCTTTTGTTTTTCTCACCGTGAATGCGCAGGCCATAGGCCACGTTTTCGTAGATGCTCTTGGGAAAGGGATTCGACTTCTGGAACACCATGCCGACCTGCTTGCGCAACTGCGTGAGATCGACGTCGGCATCGTGGATGTTCTTGCCTTTGACGAGCACCTCACCCTTCGTCACGCGGGCGCTGGGCACACGGTCGTTCATGCGGTTGATGCAGCGCAGCAGCGTGCTCTTGCCACAGCCGGAGGGGCCAATGAGCGCGGTCACGCGGTGGTATTCGACCTTCAGATTGATGTCGAACAGTGCCTTGCTGGCTCCATAGCAAAAATCCATGTCACGCACCTGGACGACAGGCGGCGGAGTGGACTGGGCGGTGGAATCGGCGGACATGAAAGGAGAGGCAGTTACCAGCGATACTTGGCCCGCAAACGTTTGCGCAGCAGCACTGAGCTGGCGGCCAGTGAGGCGACTAGAACAAGGAACACGAAAACGGACCCGTACTGCGCACGCTCGGCGTACTCATTCTGCGGAATCTTGGCGGCGAGCGTGTAGATGTGGTAAGGCAGGGCCTGCACTGACTCGGTGAAAATGCCGAGGAAGCGCGACACGCTCTGCTCCCAATGTGCAAAGATCGACGCATCGGCTGGCAGCGGCGGCAGATCCTTCTGCCACGGCAGCTTGTCTTTGAAAGCCAGCGCAGCGGTGAACATGATCGGGGCCGTCTCACCGGCCGCACGGGCGATGCCGAGGATGCTGGAGGTCAGAATGCCGGGAGTGGCGAAGGGCAGCACGCTGTAACGAATGGTCTGCCAGCGCGTGGCGCCGAGAGCCATGCTCGTCTCACGGAACCCCTGCGGCACCGCCTGCAGGCACTGCTCGCTGGCGGTGATGATGACGGGCAGGATGACGAAGGCGAGCGTGAATCCGCCGGAGAGCACGCAGGTGTCCCAGCCTTCAAAGCTGAGTGTGGTGAAACCCAGCGGAATGGCAAACACGGAACGATCCGCCGGCACATCGACAAAGGTTGGCGCGGTCAAAACGAATGCGCCCAGGCCAAACAAGCCGAACACGACCGAAGGCACCCCCGCGAGATTCAAGATCGCCAGCCGTACCATTTCGAGGAATTTGCCGTGCTTGGCATACTCACTGAGATAAATCGCACAAGCGACGCCGAGGAAGAGTGCGACGCCCACGCTGACGATCACCAGCAAGGCCGTGCCGACGATCGGCCCCAGAATACCGCCACCCGAGTAGGAGATGGTTTTTTCCGAACGGAAGTCGTCGCCCAGCTTCTTTTTGACCGCATCGGCACCATTCACATCGGTCTCGATGTGATTGCCCTGCTGGTCTTCGATGACATGCAGTGTGGCAGGCAGTTCGGTGAGGAACTGAGTGTTCACAAAAGGCCACTTCGACTGGAACACCACCGGCGCGCCTTTGATAAAAATGTGCAGCATGATCGCCAGCGTGATGATGACGACGATGTAGCTGCCGACGCGCAGCGCCCAGCGCGCAGCGGTCTCGCGCTGCTGAATGCCGGAGTTGTCGCCGGCGAAGGGGTTGTCGTTGGTGGGGACGGGATTCATGCCTTGTGGGGTTCAAAGCGGCGGGCCACGGCGCGGGCGCACCAGTTGACCAGCAGTGAGATGGCAAACAGCACGATGCCGACCATAAAGAGCGCCTGCCAGTGCGAGCTGCCGCGCGAGACTTCGCCGAGTTCCTGCGCGATGATGCCGGTCAGGGTGTGAGCCGGCTGGAAGATGACGCCGGGCCCGGCGCTGAAGTCGGGAATGGCGATGCGGTTGCCCGCGACGAGCAGCACGACCATCGTTTCACCCACGACACGCCCGAGCCCCAGCAGGATGGCCGAGAGAATGCCGGAGATGCCTGCCGGCACGATGACGCGGAAGACGGTTTGCAGCTTGGTGGCTCCGAGCGCGTCGGAAGCATCAATGTAGGCACGCGGGACGTTGTTCAGCGCATCCTCCGAGAGACTAAACATGGTGGGCACAGCCATGAAAGCGAGCAGGCAGCCCGCATTGAACATGTTGAGGCGCTCCTGAATCGGGAACCCGGGAACCCATTGCAGCCAGCTCCATTCACTGACGTCTTTGATCAGATCGCCGACCAGCGAGATGCCAATGAAACCGAGCACGACGGAAGGAATGGCCTGAATGAATTCAATCACCGGCTTGATCAGTTCCTTCTCCCGTTCGCTGGCGAACTGGTTCGTGTAAATGGCGGCTACCACACTGACCGGCGTGGCGATCAAAATAGCAATGGCGGCAATGACGAGCGAGCCCGTCAGCAACGGGACAAACCCATAAAAATCCTGCCATGAACTGTTCGTGATCCACTGGGTGCCGAAGAAAAAGGCGCCGATGACTCTGAAAATGGAAACCGGCTTGTCCCAGCGCCAGCCTTCGAGCGTGGCGGCAGCGGCCCGCATTTCACGGGCATGTTCCGGGATTTTTTCACGCACGTCATTGACCATCTTCCGTGCGGCGCCGGTGCCCGCGTCCTTGGGCAGCACAGCGGCAGCCTTTTCGATGACCACGGCATATTTTTCGACCTGTTCGCGCAGCTCGCCGGTGCGCGAGGTGATTTCCCGGGTGCTTTCCTCCAGATTGGCGGCTTCAGCGACGGATTCCTCCGCCTCCTTGGTCAGACTGGCCTTCTCTTTCGGGTCAGTTTCTGTGGCGGCGGCTTCGAGGAGACGCTGGCGGTTGGTTTCGAGCACCTCAAACTCAACGGCTTTCTCCTTGGTCTCCAGCGCTTTCGCCTTCAACTCGTCCAGCACCTCTTGGAGGGGCTCCGCAGCCTCTTCAAATTCCTCCTGAGCTGTCACGAGTTCGGCAAACTGGGTGCGTGCTTCGCGGTCTTTCGCATTGAATTCCTCCACGAGGGTCAGCAACAGTGGTGGCAGGTCAGTGACCTCTGGGGTGAGCGCGCTGAATTCACGCTGCATCTGCTCGCGTTCTGCCGTGCTGAAGAAGGCTGGATAATCCAATGCTTTTGCAGCAGCAGCAGACGCCGCGCCCAGTTCACGGCGTAAAACCTCGATCTGCTCCGGTTCAGGCGGCGTCTTTTCGAGCACCTGCGTGAGTGATTCGCGTGGCCGAAGGGTTTTATCCTCCACCCGGCGCTTGAGCAGGAAGGCGGCATCACGCCTGTCACGTGCCGGTTTGCTCAGCGTTTCCAACGAAGCACTGACCGCCTGGCGCAGGCTGCTGGAGAGCGCCTGATTCCGCTGCAGCGGCTGGTCAATGATATCACAAAACTCCAGTCCCGCACGGCGATAGGTTTGCAGCTCGCGCTGGTAGGTGGGCAGGAAGTCGATGCCCTCACGCAGCAGGAACACCATGATGAGCACCAGCACGATGATGGCGACGCTGGCATTGCTGCCGAAGAAGTACTTGATCAGCTTCTGGGGATCGAAACCGAGAATCGTGTGCTTGCGACTCCTGAGCAGCACGCTGCGCAGCGGCGGTCTGCTGGGCGTCGGGAGGCTGGTCATGCGGCAATGGGGAATGAATGCACCAGAGTTGAAAACAAATCCGGCGGTCGAGACAGGTCTCTTCCGCCGGACTGGTGAATCGGTCAATCAACAGTTATTTCGCAATGCTCAAAGGAACGAAGCCCGCCTTGTTGACGATGGCGTCTCCCGCAGGGCTGAGACAGAAGTCGATGAACTCCTTGGTGGTGCCGGTGGGCTCGCCGCTGGTGTAAAGGAAGGTCGGGCGGGACAGCGGGTAGGATTTCACCGACGCTGGGTTGGGTGCAGAGCCTGCAATGGTGACGACTTTGATGCCTTTAGCGCCTGAATAGGCGTAGCCGACATAGCCAATGCCATTGGGATTGGAGCCGACTTCAGCGGCAATCTGCTCATTGCCAGCCATCTTCTGGCTGTTTTTGCCGTACTCGCGGCCTTTCATGGCCAGACCGATGAAGTCTTTGTACGTGCCAGAGGAAGTATTGCGGGTGTAAACGGAGATGGGGCCGGGGGTGCCGCCGACTTCGCTCCAGTCCTTGATGTCGCCTGCAAAGATCTGCAGCAGCTGCTTTTTGGAGAGATCGGCGATGGGGTTGTTCTTGTTCACCACCACGGAGATCATGTCCCACGCGACTTCGAATTCCATGAGAGACACCCCTTTGCTGCGGCAGAGAGTGCGCTCGTCCGCTTTCACCTTGCGGCTGGACATGCCGACTTCCGCAGTGCCGGAGGCCAGATTGGTGAAAGCGGTGGAGGAGCCTTCCGCTGCGATGTCAAAGCTGACTTTGCCACCCTGCTTCTTGAAGGATTCGGCCAGCTGCGGGACGAGCTTCGCACCGAGAGTGTCGGATCCGCGAATGCGCAGGGTGGTCTGAGCCTGAAGCGAAAACGCTGCGGTCAAGGTGGTGGCAAGGGTGAGGAAGGCGATCTTCATGAGGGTTGTAGGATAGGATGGGGCAATGAAACTGTCCGCCGCCAGTTTGCGGGTGACAGGGCGGATATTGGAGGAAGGGGGCAAGTGGTCAAAAAGCACACTGTGACGAAAGCGTCACAAACCAAATACGGAGCCAGACGCTACCCCTCAAGCGGCAATTACAATGTGAATAACCCCTCATCCGTGACAAAAGCGTCACATTAAGAATCTCGCAGGAGCCTTTGGTTACAGGCATGTGACATTCCTTCCCTAGGGGTATCAAATCGCCTTGAGGAGCTTCTTAACCTCACCCGAACATCTCACACATGCGCCTCAAACATTCCCGCATTGCCCGTGTACTGGCTGCCCTCGCAGCCGTTGCCATCGCCTTGCCTCCCTCCTTGCCAGTTGCCGCCAGTCCGGCCATGGAAAAGCTGTTTTTCATCCTCAAAGCCAAGGGTTCCCTGACCCAGGACGAGTATGACATGCTCGTCGCCGCCGCGCGGGCAGATGAAAAGGACAAGGAACGACCAGCTCCCGCCACAGCTTCCGCTCCGGCAGCACAAACCCCGAACACATCCGCGCTGGAGAAGCGGCTGTCCCAGACCGAAAGCAAGGTGGGCAATCTCGAAAACGTCCTTACCAACACTCGCGGGCAGATTGAGGACATCTCCAAGATCACAGACAACACCTCCCCCGCCACGATGTCTAAATCCGAGCTCGATGCACTGCTGGCGGACAAATGGTATGAGCGCCTGAAGATGAAAGGCTACCTGCAGGTGCGTTCGCATTCCCTGATGCACGAAGACGGCGGCCCGTTCCATAGTCAAAATGACTCGCTTGCCAACAGTCAGTCGAGCATCGGCATCCGCCGTGGCCGTGTGACCTTCAGCGGGGATCTGACCAACCATCTCTATCTTTACCTGCAGGCAGACTTCTTTGGTTCGGTCAGCGCAACCAATGGCACCCAGAACTTTGTGCAGGCGCGCGACTACTACGCCGATGTTTCACTGGATCCCGCCCGTGAGCACCGCATCCGCCTCGGTCTTTCCAAAGTGCCGTATGGCCATTCCAATCTGCAGTCCTCCCAGAATCGCCTCGCCTTGGAGCGTGCGGAAGCCACCAACACCGCCGTGGAAGGCGAGCGTGATCTCGGCATCTATTACATGTGGGCCCCTTATGAAATCCGCGAGCGTTTCAAGGGCTTGGTCAGCATGGGTCTGCGGGGTTCGGGTGACTACGGTTTGGTCGCGATTGGCGCCTACGGCGGTCAGGGCCTCAACAGGCCGGACACCAATGGTCAGC
Source organism: Verrucomicrobiaceae bacterium UBA7681 (assembly GCA_002482965.1). Classification (GTDB taxonomy): domain Bacteria; phylum Verrucomicrobiota; class Verrucomicrobiia; order Verrucomicrobiales; family Verrucomicrobiaceae; genus Prosthecobacter. The sequence continues at coordinate 90,701 of DLGZ01000073.1, forward strand.
CTCACTGGCTGGCCCGCGTGACGTATCCCTTCGAGTTCGACAACGGCCAGTTCCTCGAACTGGGCATCTCAGGCTATGCCGGGAGATTTACCACCACCACGGCGGCCATCCCCGGTGTCGGCACACCTGCAAACGTGGCCGGCCGCGGCCTTACCGACACACGCGTCGGCATTGCGGCCACCCTTTATCCACAGCCATTCGGTATCGAAACTGAATGGAACTGGGGCAAAGGCCCGCAGCTTTCCAATGACATGCGCACCATCACCTCCGCCAGTCTGAGCGGCGGCTATGTGCAGGCAAGCTATCGCCATGTCTTTGCCAGCCAGAAGGAGTTCATTCCCTTCGTCCGCTGGCAGACCTACAACGGCGGCCGCAAATTTGCCGCTAACGCTCCCAAGGACAAGGTCAACGAAGTGGGCGTCGGCTTCCGCTTCATACCTTATCCGGAAGTGGAATTCACGGCCATGTTCATGCACGGCATGCGCACCAACACGGCGGTGGCCCCCTACAACAGTGTGAGTTATGATTATCTGGGCCTGCAGGCTCAGGTCAATTTCTAGCCGTTTCGTTGGTCATAGGTTGAGTCGAGGGCCGGGCGCATCGGGAGATGGGTCCGGCCTCTTCGTTTTCACACAGTTCGGACGAACGGATGCAGGGTTGCTTTGTCTCTAGTCATCCCTTAGTTTCACCTTCGCTCCAAACCCAGCGGCCTTATGGAAACCACACTCCAGCAAATTCTGTATGTTGCGGCGGCCCTCGTTTTTGCCGTCGCCTGCCGTTCCTTCAACAACCGCTTCATCCAGAAGCTGGGCTGGCTCGCCTTGCTCGGAGCCTCGTATCTCAGCGGCTACTACCTGACCTACACGCATGCCGGCGGCGCCATCTTTGTCGGCGCCTGGTTCATGCTGCCGTGGATGGAGATCGTCTTCCGCGTCCGGCGGCTGCGCTTCCCGATCAAAAGCGAGGTCAAACACCGCTTTCCTCCCTCCCGTGAGGTGTTCCCTGAACTCTCCGAGCTCAGCGGCGAGGCGGATGACGACGGATTCACCGAGATCGGTGACACCGGCTGGAAGTTCAGCCAGACGGACTACTTCATGCGGCTGTTCTACCATGGGGAAAAACGCATGCAGGCCGCCATCGCACTGGCACAGCAGGGCGATTTTGGCTTTTCGTACGTCAGCCTCACCTCACGCGCCACCAGCGGAGTCACCTTCACCACGACGAACTACCCCTTTGCCGCCACGATGAAGCACTCGCCCAGGCAGCGGCTCAACCGCTTCACACATGCGGGCTCGTTCTCAGACCTGCTGGAGCGCCATGAACACTTTCTCCACAACGAAGGCATCCGCTTCGAAGATCTAGCCCTGCAGGACACCGAGTACCTCCACGCCTACATCGAGCGCGACATGAGCGTGCTCATTGACCACAACATCACCTCCGGCGTCATCGAGCCCACCGGCAACGGCGAGTTCCGCTACTCCTGGCGCGGCTGCCTATTCCTCTACTGGCAGGTCGTGAAGGACATGCTGCGGGTATGAGTCAGGGGCCGGGCATCCACTCGCGCAGCTTCGCCATCGTCAGTGTCGTGTGGCTGAGCAGAAAGAAATGATCCGCCTGCGGCACGGTGAATGCCTGCGTGGTAGCTGCGAACTGCCGCACTTTCGCGATGCGCCGGGCAAAATCGCCTGACTTCACGTAGTATTCGCCGCCGCCTGCGATGAATGCAGCCTTCGCTTCACGCGGAAATTTCAGCAGCAGGTTCTCGGGTGGGTACGCAGCCATGCAGATCAGGCGGTTAAAGCGTTCTGGGTGCTTCGTGTAGAGATCACATGCGCCAAAGCCACCGGCTGACAGCCCCAGCAAAACCGGCTTCAGCACCAGTCGCCCCAGCCGTACACCCACCGCCTTTACACATTCCTGCACATACTCGCCGGAAATGGTGGAGGTGTTGATGCCATACGCCGGACAAATGATGATGTGATTGCCGAAATGCTCGGCCAGCACATGCTGATACCAGAGAAAGCTACCGCCGTAGCCGTGCAGAAATACCAGCACGGGCGTCCGCGCATCTGCACCCGAAGGCACATGCACCAGCGCCAGCCCTTCCTGCGGACTTTTTTCCGCAAAACAATACGGCAGCGCCGACGCCACGCCGGTATACACCGGTGATTTCGCGATCGATGCATAACGCTCCGCCACCAATGGGCGCATCAAGCCTGCCTGCGCCGGTGTCAGGCCGAGCAGCGCGGGTTGTGAGAGCGCCAGGGTGACGATCGCAGACTCTGGCAGCGTGGCCAGCGCCAGCCGAAACATCGGCAGAAAATCAGCCGACGGACGGGTGAACTGCGGCGGTGCTGCTGCATGCGTCGTCTTCCAGGTGACCCGAATGACTTCATCCGCACGAACCGCCCATACACCGCAGAACAGGAATATCGGAAGCAGCCAGCGCATGCCAGATGTTAGCCCCCCCACTTGTTGCATCTCAAGAAGGAAGTGCGGCGGATCGCATGGAAACGATGCATCCGCTCAAGATCCAGGTGCAGGCTGTGGCTGATTGCGGGCGGCTTCAGCAGCGGCACGCTGGGCATCTTCCTGGGCACGACGCGCCTGCTCTTCGGCCTGCCGTTGCGCTTGCTCTTGGGCGCGGCGGGCCTGCTCTTCCGCCTGACGCTGAGCCATTTCTTGCGCTCGTTGCGCGGCCTCCTGCTGGGCGCGCATCTGCTGCTCTTCGGCGGCACGACGTGCCTGCTCCTGCGCACGCTGCATTTCGGCCTCCTGCTGGCGGCGCGCCTGCTCTTCAGCCTGACGTTGCGCCATCTCCTGCGCCCGTTGTGCGGCCTCCTGCTGGGCGCGCATTTGCTGCTCTTCAGCGGCACGGCGTGCCTGCTCCTGCGCCCGCTGCATTTCAGCTTCCTGCTGACGGCGTGCGGCTTCTTCAGCCTGACGCTGTACCATCTCCTGCGCCCGTTGCGCGGCCTCCTGCTGGGCACGCATCTGCTGCTCTTCGGCGGCACGGCGGGTGACTTCCTCCTGCTGGCGCTGCATGGCAGCGGCCTCAGTCTGTTGCTTGGCGCGTTCAGCCTCCGCAGCGGCAGCCTGTTCAGTGGCCATTCGTTCAGCCGTGGCACGCTGCTGCTGGGCGGCCATCTCCTGTTGCTGCTGCGCAGCGGCCTGCTGGCGCGCTTTTTCAGTCTCGGCGGCAGCTTGGTCGGCAGCCATGCGCTGCTGCTGGGCAGCCAGCTCTTGTTTCTGCTGCATTGCGGCAGCTTCGGCCTGCTGGCGTGCCTTTTCAGTCTCGGCGGCAGCTTGGTCGGCCGTCATGCGCTGCTGCTGGGCGGCCAGCGCCTCCTGCTGCTGAGCAGCGGCGGCTGCCTGCATGCGGTTTTTTTCCGCTTCGGCATCCGCAGCCGCCTGTTCAGCGGCCCTTTTTCCTATCATGCCACGATCTTGCACCCCCTGCTGCTGGCGCTGCTCCATAGCGGCGGCACGAGCCTGTTCCCGCTCAGAGCGCATCTGCGCTTTTTCCGCTTCGGCGGCTGCAATGGCGGTTGCTTGCTCAGCCGCCATTTTCTCTGCTGCCGCTGGTTGCGGTGAAACACTGGGTTCAGCAGGCGGCTGCGGCATGACTGCGGGGGGAGCGGTCACCACGGCAGGTGCGGTCCGTTCAGGTTCAATGACAGGCACGACTGCGGCAGCCGAAGGTTCAGCAGCCTTGTTCTCGACCACGGCAGGCATCACGGCTGGTATGGCTGGGGCTGCCTCAGGTGCGCGCTCCTCCGCAACTTTTCTCTCAGGCGGCAGGTTCGGCCTGCGGGGTTCCCTCATTCCAGGCTGGCCATGTGGGCGGGTCTCCCTCGTGGTTTCCGCAGCGGGCTCCGCAGCGACGGCAGGACGCACGGTTTCTTGGGCCGGAGCTTCCGGCACCGCAGGCATGTTGGTTACAACCGGCACTTCAACTGAAGGACGCGGAAAGGAATGTGGCCTTTTCCCCTGCCCCGGCCGCTGTTGCATCGCCGGCGTCTCCCCTGGCGCTACGACTTGAGCCGCCGGTTTTTCCGTAGCGACGGGAATACCCACCGTTTGCTGGGCCGGAACGTTCGGCACTCTTGGCGCACCATTGCCGATAGTCGGCGCTTCGCCCGGATGCCGGCCAGCTTGATGCGGCATGCGCCCGTGCATCGGCCGCTGCTGCACCGCTGCCGTGTCTTTCTCTCTGGCAATGGTCTCACGAATCTCCGTGGCGACGCGCTGTGGCACGCCGTCAAATCCGCTCACACGCGTTGGGCGCTGGATATGCTCTTTCACGTCAGGGCTTACGACTCTGGCTCCGGGCCTGACGGCTGGCAGCTCGACCATGGCCACGGGTGCGTCAGCATCCCTGCGCCCATGCTGCTGGCGATGCGCTGGCATCTGGTCAGCGTGCATGGTTTGCACCTGCCGCTGCGGTACCGGCTGGCCGCAAGCCTGCTCCATCTGGGCTCGGGGAGGTCCCCCATGATTGATAAACGCATGCTTCTGGCTGCGGTTGGGCACAATCTGCGTCACGTTCACGCTGTGCTGGAAGATCGTGGTCTGCTGCGTCACCGGCGCATACACATTGATATAGCTCGAACTCACAAACTGGTTCGTGTTGATGAAGGTGTAACTGGTGGGGCCGAGGCCGTAGCGTGTATCACAGTCGCGATACACTCCGCTGAAAGCGCCCGGTTCCGGCGGCAGGGGTGCCCAACCCACGCAATCGCGGCTTTGACGCCAGGCCACCCACGCCGGTGCCCAATCGCTGCCCGGCACCCAGATCCAGCCGTAGCGCGCCAGATCCACCCAGCGGCCGTAGTGGTAGGTGGCCCAGCCAAAAGGCTCGTTCGTTTGCCAGGTCCAGCCGAGCGATGACCACACCCAGCAGCCATCCACATAGGGCCGCCAGCCCGCCACGGTGATCGTCGGCCGCCAGCAGTAGCCGTAGCCATTCACCTCAAACCAACGGCCGTAAGGCGCGAGGCCGTCATAGAACACTGAATAGTCAGGCAGCGCCACGGGCTGTGTCACCACATTCTGCGGTGGTTCAACGGCGATGCGCTGGGTGATCGCGTCGCTCTGCTGGCGCGCAGCATCCGCCTGCACACGCAGCTCGTCATTCTGCTGCTTCAGGGCATCCAATGAACTGCGCAGCTCCGCATTTTCACGATCCTTGAGGGACTGCGCCATCTCCGCCAGTTGCTTGTCCATCAAGGCCGTCTTCGTTTCAATCTCCAAAGCCTGGCGCTGCAAGGCATCCCGTGCCTCAGCGAGCTGGTTGTCCGACTCCACCGCAACGGGTGCGACAGCGGCGGGCGGCATGGGTTTGTCACAGCTTGCCAGCGACAAGAGGGCTGAAACGACAAAAAGCGGTCGAAAAGGAAATTTCATAAACGTGGGATGTTACTCTGACTCCCGCGGCCAGAATTGTATTCAATCCTGCTGCTACCTCCGCCGCTTGACCACCTGCTGCGTCTGCCGCGTCTTAAGCATAAGATCGGCATCGAGCACCCCACTGAAGTGCGTCAGGGGGTAGATGATGCAACGGCGGCCAATGATGCTGCCGGGGCTGATCACGCTGTTGCAGCCAATCTCGGCGTAATCGCCCACGATCGCGCCAAACTTCCGCAGACTGGTGGGAATGACATCCGTGTCGGTCTTGACAGTGACCTCCAGGCGGTCCAGCCGCACATTGGAAAGAATCACACCCGCGGCCAGATGCGCCTTGTGGCCGAGGATCGAGTCGCCCACGTAGTTGTAATGCGGGATCTCGCAGCCGTCGAAGACCACGCAGTTCTTGAATTCGCAGGAGTTCCCGAGCACGCAGCCGTCTCCGATGATCACATTCTCGCGGATGTAGCAGCCCGCCCGGATCTGGCAGTTGCGGCCGATCCACGCCGGACCTTTGATCACCGCGCCGGGCTCCAGCGTCGTGCCTTCGTCAATGAACACGTCCTCGCCGATGAACGCCCCCGGCGGCACCTGCACGCGAATCTCGCGCTGCAGCCGGAAGTCCAGATACGATTCGATCCGCGTCAATGCCGTCCACACAGGCGAGTCATCCGGAAAAAGGATGCCATGCTTCGTGTGGGTGAGATCGAGGTAGTCGCGGGCGGGGAACATCAGAAACTGGTTCGGCTAGACCGTCATGATCTCTTTCTCTTTCGACGCCACATGCTGGTCGATTTCGGCGATCTTTTTGTCGGTCATGACCTGGATTTCCTTCTCCATGCGATGGAGGTCATCCTCGGTGATAAAGCCTTCCTTCTCGCCTTTCTTGATGGTTTCGAGGCTGTCGCGACGGGCGGAGCGCACGCGAACACGAGCGTCTTCACCGAGGGTCTTGCACATCTTCACCATCTGCTCGCGGCGTTCGGTGGAGAGGGAGGGAATGGGCAGGCGGATCACCTTGCCTTCAATGCTGCCGTTCAGGCCAAGGCGTGACTCACGGATCGCGCGGTCAATGTCCTGCAGCGTGGAGGAATCAAAGGGTTCGATGCGGATCAGACGCGCGTCAGGCGTGGTGATCATGGCAAGCTGCTTCAGCTTCATGTGGCTGCCGTAGCTCATCACATGAATGTCCATGTTTTCCACCAGCGTCGGCGAGGCCTTGCCCGTGCGCACGGTGGCAAATTCATGGATGGCGTGCTCCACAGCCTTCGTCATGGCCTCATCGGCCTCCATCATCGTCAGTTCAGGGTCCATAGCAGTCTTTCGTTAAATTGTTCAGCCTTTGGCATCAACCATCGTACCAATGTATTCGCCGATGAGAGCCCGGCGGATGTTATCAGGTTCGTTCATGCTGAAAACTCCGATGGGCATGTTGTTCTCCATGCAAAGGGAAAACGCCGTCGAGTCCATCACCTTGAGCTGGCGCGTCAGACACTCGTGAAAGCTGACGCGCTCGAATTTGACCGCATCGGGATTTTTGTTGGGATCGGAATCGTAGATGCCATCCACCTTCGTGGCCTTGAGCACGATCTCGGCATTGATCTCGCTGGCACGCAGCGCCGCCGTGGTATCGGTGGAGAAAAAGGGATTGCCCGTGCCGGCGGCGAAGATGACCACGCGGCCCAACTCCAAATGGCGCATCGCTTTGCGGCGAATGAAGGGCTCAGCCACGTTGTCCATTTTGATCGCGCTTTGCACCCGCGTCGGCACATCCATCGCTTCCAGCATGCTCTGCACTGCGAGAGAATTCATCACCGTGGCCAGCATGCCCATGTAGTCCGCCGTGGCGCGCTCCATGCCTTTGTTGCTGGCAGTCACACCGCGCCAGAAGTTGCCACCACCCACGACGAGGGCGATTTCGAGGCCGGTCTGGTGGGCTGCTTTGATCTGCGCCGCCATGTCCTCAACGATGGGCGGAGAAATATTGTCATGGCTGCCTGGCTCTCTCAGCGCTTCACCGCTGAGTTTGAGCAGAACGCGACGGAATTTTCGAGGAGCAGTGGAGTCAGGCATGAAAGATCAGATTATAACTCATAAAGCATGCACGCAGGGGCCTTGCAAAGCTAATTCTGCATGTCACACATCCCGTTATGAAAGACAATCCTTCCATCCCCGACGACGCGCGCTTCGAAACGCGCGCCATTCATGTGGGCCAGGACTACCGCAGCGAGACCGGCGCCGTGATTCCGCCGATCTACATGACCTCGACGTTTGAGAGCGGAAATCCCACCGGCTTTGACTACACGCGCTCCGGCAATCCGAACTTCCGCAACCTCCAGACCACGCTCGCCAGCCTGGAGAACGCGAAGCACAGCACCGTCTTTGCCAGCGGCCTCAGCGCCATCTCCGCCATCCTGTTTTCCCTCAAGACGGGCGATACGATTCTCTCCGAGCAGCAGATCTACGGCTGTACCTACCGCATCTTCGAAAAGGTGCTGAAACGTTTCGGCGTCAAAATCAAATACGCCAACCTCACCAATCCCGAAAACTACGATCTCATCACGCGGCTCAAGCCTGCGCTCGTGTGGCTTGAATCGCCGACGAATCCGCTGCTGAAAATTCTGGACATCAAGACCATCAGTGAAGCCGCACATCAGGTGGGCAGCATTGTCGCCATGGACAACACCTTTGCCTCCAGCCTGCTGCAGCAGCCGCTGGATCTGGGTGCCGACCTTTCCCTTCTCAGCACGACCAAGTACACCAATGGTCACAGCGACGCCCTCGGCGGTGCCGTTTGCACCAATTCCGACGAGTGGCAGGAGAAGATGATCTTCGCTCAAAAAGCCATCGGCCTGCAGCCAAGCCCCTTCGACACCTGGCTCATCTCCCGGGGTGCAAAAACTGAGGCCATCCGCATGGAGCGCCACTGCTCCAACGCCCTCGAACTCGCCCACCGTCTGGAAGGCCGCAAAGGCGTCAAGAGCGTCAAATACCCCTTCTTGAAAAGCCATCCGCAGCACAAGCTCGCCAAAAAGCAGATGACCGCCGGCGGTGGCATGCTCCTCGCCGACTTTGGCCTCAGCTACGCCGACACCCTCGCCTTCATCCGCCGCCTGCGCCTCTTCACGCAGGCCGAGAGCCTCGGCGGCATCGAAAGCCTCGTGGCCCATCCCGCCAGCATGACCCACGCCTCCATCCCCAAAGACGCCCGCGAAGCCGCTGGCGTCACCGACGGACTCGTGCGCTTTTCTGTGGGTATCGAGCACGTTGAGGACTTGTGGAAGGACATTGATGCGGCATTAAAGAACCGCAAATGACCGACCTGTTCACCCACCCTCTCTGCAATGCCGAAGACCTCGGCAAGGCGATCCCTGACCACGACCTCGGCGTGTCCGTGTGCCTGCCGCTGTGGGAGCATGTGATCGGCTATGAGGAAGGCGATCAGGAAATAGTCGCGAAGTTCAAATCTGGCTACCCACGCTTCTGCTGCCCGCCAGCCATCACACGGCTGTTTGCAGCGGCCGAAAAGGAATTCGCCGCTGCTAGCGAACGCTGCCTCGTGTTTCCGCGCACCGTGCATGCAGAGCGCTGCGTGAAGTTTATCGGAACCGGCCGCGCCCTCGAATGGACCGCGCATCAGCTCGGCGTCGCCGTCTTTCCAGCCGACAGCTACGTGCAGGCCCGCAAGTTCTGGCGCTTCTGCGGCGAGTGCGTCAGCACTCGCCAGGCCTGCGCTGCTCTGGGCGAACACGCAAGCACCGCCAGCATCGAAGACGGCAAGGCCGCCAACCGCACCATCCGCGAGCGCATCGCGCAACTGGCCGGGCAGCAGCCGGAAGACGTCTTTCTCTTCCCCTCCGGCATGGCGGCAAACTTCGCTGTGCATCGCATGCTCACGCAGCTTTTCCCAGACCGCAAAACCGTGCAGCTCGACTTTCCGTATGTCGATGTGCTCAAGCTCCAGCAGTTTTTCGGCACCGGTGTGCATTTCATGCCGCTGATCAAGGACAGCGAATACAATGACCTCAGCGCTTTGCTTAAAAACGAGCCACTCGCGGGCATCTTCTGCGAAGCGCCGAGCAATCCGCTGCTGCGTTGTGTCGATTTCGAGCGCCTGCTCGCCATTCGCTCCGCAGCACAGCCCGGCGTGCCGATCATCATCGATGACACCATCTCCACTGTCGCGCATGTGGATGCGCATCGCGTGGCCGATGTCGTGACGACAAGTCTCACGAAAAGCTTCTCAGGCGTGGGCGATGTCCTCGCCGGCAGCGTGGTGCTGAATCGCAAATCCCCGCACCACGCGGCCTTCTCCGCCTTCCTCACAGTCCACGCCGATCACGAACTCTGGCGCGGCGATGCCGTGGCTTTGGAACTCAATAGCCGCGATTTCTCGCAGCGCGCCGCCAAGATGAGTCACAACGCGCAGGCGCTCGCCGAGCATCTGCGCAGCCACCCGAAAGTGGACCGCGTCTGGCACGCCAGCCAAGAAGGCGGCAGCGGCTACGAATTCATCCGCCGCGAAAACGGCGGCTACGGCTGCCTGTTTTCCTTCACACTCAAAAACCCCGCGCAAACCAGCCCAAAGTTCTACGATGCCCTGCGCGTCTGCAAAGGCCCGAGCCTCGGCACCAACTTCACCCTCGCCTGCCCTTACACGCTCCTCGCCCATTACGAAGAACTCGACTGGGCCGAGAGCTGCGGTGTCAGCCGCTGGCTCATCCGCGTGTCCGCCGGCCTGGAAGACACCGCAGACCTGATCGCACGCTTTGACGAAGCCCTCGCCAAGGCCTGATCACTTCCGCGACCGCCACAGATAAGCCAAGAAGTGCCCCAGCCCGCTGAACTTGAACTGCGGATCCACCCAGCGCTCGATCACATAGAACGCAAAGTAATACGCCCGGCAAAATCCCCACACGCACAGCGCCAGCAGCAACGCCGTACGCCAGCTCCAGTTTTCCACCAGCAGGATCGCTGCTGACATGATGCCGATGAGCAGGAACAGCCATCCCTTGAGCCACATGGCTTTCGTGGATTGCAGGTCTCTCATGGTTATTTCAGAATTGACTCCACATCGCGTGCGCCATGAAGAACACGCACAATTTCAACCTGCCCTTCACGCACGCGATAAAACATCAGATAACTGGGAAACTCCGTGACCACCCAAAGTCGCAGTCCGCGCAGACGTGGTTTGTGCTGCCCTAGCTCAGGTTGTGTCGCCAGCAAAGCAGCCGAGGTCTCAAAGGCCTTCACTACGCGAGCCGCCGCTTCAGGATTGTCCATGGCGATATAGCTGCGGATGTCTCCCATGTCCTGGAGTGCTTCCGGAGAGATGATCGCCTCTGCCATGGATCAACGGCTTTGATTCCGCAGCATCGCAAAAGCCTGAGTGGCTGGCAGGCCCTGGCCTGCATCAAGTGATGCAATCCCTGCATCAAGTTTTTCCAGCAGTTCGTCCTCACTCGTAACGGTGAAGGATTGTTTGAGCTTCGTCTGCCTTGCAAGGAGTTGCAGCCCCTCCTCAATCGCCGCATCCGCACTGACAAACAATCCATCCCGCACTCCGTGAGTGACAAAATTATCCAGCGCGGGACTGAGATTGATGTTCATGCGGCTGAATGTGCTCAAAAATCTTGTCTCGCGCAAGCACGAGCTACTTCTTCCCCAGCCTCACATAATCCAACCCCACCATATATCTCGGCACAGCGTCAGGATGCTTGCCGGTGATGGTGAAGGTAAGCTGATGCTCCCCAGCGCTGAGCTCATGCACGCCCCAGTCAAGTTCATCACTGTGGATGACTTTGGGTCCATTGAAGCCATCCCAAGCCGTGGCGACGGGTTTGTCATCCAGCGCCACGTCAATGATGCCGTAGTCCTTCGCCTTCGTGAGCGCAGCCTTCAGTTCATATCGCCCAGTCTCCTTCACAGGCAGCGCCAGCGTCAGCTTCTCGCCGGGCTTGGCCCCAGCCCACCAGAGTTGTGAACCACCACTCCATTCGCCACCAAATCCACCCATGCCTTGCAGCCTGGTGTTGCCGCCAGTCTTGGAAAGAACTTTGAGCTCCTCGCCCTCAAGCGCCCCGGGTATGGCAGTCCCCGCTTTCTCGTCCTTCGAAGCCTTGGCGGAGAGAGACGCCCCGCTTTGCAGATACTTCACCAAATCAATAACCTGCTCCTTTGACAGCGCATCAAACAACCCTTCAGGCATCGTGCTCAGCTTCGACACCTCACGCTTCGCAATGTCCGGCTGCGGCAATGTAAACTCCACACCGCCCATCATCGCGATCTTCACGGCCGCAGGGCTTTCCTCCTTGATGACACCGCTCATCACGCGCCCGTCCTTCATGGAAAACAAGTTGAGCTGGTAGGCCTTGCCGATCACCGCATTCGGATCAAGCACATTTTCGAGCAGGTAGTTCAAATCAGCGCGATTGCTCCCCGTGATGTCGGGGCCCACGTTCTGCCCTTCACCAAAGAGCTTGTGGCACTGGCCGCAGGTCGCAGTGAAAAGCATCTTGCCGTTCGCGAGATCCCCCTTGGCCAAAGCAGCGGACGTGAGCAGTTCGCGATACTTCTTCGTCCGCTCGCCCAGATCAGCCTTAGGCGCGTTCACATCACCCCAGGCAGATTTGATCAGCGCATTGATCTCCTTGTCATCAAAGGCCGTGAGCTGGCGCACCAGGAAAGGCGAAAGCGCAGTGGCAGGCACCGTCTTGGCTTCCACGGCCTTGAGCAGCTCCTTGGATCCTTCCTTCGTCGAAGCGAGCGTATTGACCGCATCAGGCAGCTCATTCGCAGAAAGCTTCGGCAGCAATGCCCCGAGCGCCTGCGGCGTTCCAGCGTCTTTGAGCGAAGCAAGCGCCTGAATGGCCTTACGCCGCAGCGAAGCGGGAGTGTCCTGCGTGAGGATCTGCTGCAGGATCTTCGCCGTGCCTCCATCACCCGTCTGAATGAGAACGCCGAGCGCCTTCTCTCGCTCATTCACCGGAGCGCTGGCAAGTGCCAGCCGCTCACGGAAAGTTTGCAGCGCCTCCGCATCGCCAAACAACGCGCTGAGTTCGGTAACCAGCTGTTCCGTAGTCCCGGCTCCTGAACCACCCGCCTTAAGCTTCGCCGCAGTCGCCGCCCAATCCTTCGGCATGGTCAGCTTGCCCGCACCACGAGCACTGCTCAGAATCATCGCCAGCGTCGCCTCACGCTTGGCCGCATCCGGCTCCTTCGTCAGCTCCGAAAGCATCGAAGCCCTTCCCGCATCATCCGACGACAGACGGCGATAAATGAACTCCGTCACCTTCGGCAGCTTCGACACCCGCGCGAGTTCCAGCCCCACCTTCGGGTCAGCTCCGACAAGCGGCTCGATGCCATACCAGATCAGCAGCGGGATCATCGGATCGTCCTTGTCCTCGCCGCGCTTGAGTAGGGCGATGGCAAGGTCTTTGCGCTTATCCTGAGGCAGCCGCTGAAGAGCGGAGGCGATTTCACGGCGAACGATGGGGGAAGGATGTTTCTGAACTACATCACTCAAAACTCGAAGATCTGTATTCAAAAAATCTGGCTGAGAAGCTGCAGAACGCACGCACTGAGCCACTAGTCGCTCATTATGTTTGGCATCAAAATTGAGGTTCCTGAGGTAAACATCAGGCATCAGCAAAGAGCCGAGCCAGTTGTGTCTGAACCATGATTCAGCCTTAGAAGACCATGCAGGATTTTCATCATGATCAAAGATAGAGACCAGAGAGACGAGCTTTTGTCGAGAGTTTGGCATCGTTGTGATTTTCTCCATCAGCACCCTCCTCGCCATCCGCGACTCCCACTCGTTCTCCGACTGCACCGCGAGCTTCGCCAGCGCCTCATCACTCTCCTTCGCCAGATCTCCCTTCCACGGTTTCCAGCCTGCATAGCTAATGCGATAAATCCGCCCATTGCTCCGATCCCAGTTCTCCACCGCATTGCTACCGCGATGGCAGATCTGTTCATCGCTCCAGTCGCTGACGTAGAGAGCGCCATCCGGCCCTACCTTCTGCGTCACGGGGATGAAGTGCATGTCGTTGGCACGCATGAAGTCGCTTCCATGCTTGCCCACATACGTGCTCGCATGCGGGTCGGTGTAGTTTGTCACCAACCGATGCCCATGCAGGTTGCCGAAGATGAGCTGATTGCGATACGTCGCCGGAAAGAGACTGCTCTGATAAATGGCGAGGCCGCAGTGCGCGTGTCCGCCGCCAAGGGCGTTCGTGTCGGCGGTGGCGAAGCCCGCGCCAGTGGTCTTGTCGAGACCCGGCGGGCGCAGGCTGCCCACGTAGTGCGCATGGTCGGCAATGGTCTTGATGTCGTCATACGTGTAAGGATTGAAGTGCTGCCCGGCCTGCCGTTGGTAGCGCCCGCCCGGTACGATGTGGTAGAGATGCGGGATGACGCAGGCGGTGACGAAGAACTCGCCATACTGGTCGTAGTCCAGCCCCCAGGGATTGCTCGTGCCCTCGGCGAAGATCTCAAACTCATGCCGCACAGGGTGGTAACGCCAGATACCGGCATTGATCGGCTTACGCTGATCATCCGGCGTGCCCGGTTTGCCGACCTTGCTGTGCGTGAAGACGCCATGGCAGCCATACAACCAGCCGTCCGGCCCCCAGATAAAACTGTTGAGCGTTTCGTGCGTGTCCTGGCTGCCCCAGCCATCGAGGAGAATCTGGGCTGGAAACTTCAGGCCTGGGACTTGGTTCGCCATTTCGCCCTCAATGGGGTCTGGTTTGTCATCGTGATCCTTGTCCGGGATGAACATCAAATACGGCGCCGCACCCACCCATACGCCGCCAAAACCCAGCTCAATACCGCTGACAAGATTCAGCCCCTCGCAAAAAATCTTCTTCGTCTCAAAGACACCGTCGCCGTCCTTGTCTTCCAGAATCTTGATGCGGTCCTGCCCGGCACCCACTTCACGTGGTTTTGGGTAGCTGTTTCCCTCCACCACCCAGATGCGCCCTCGTTCATCAAACGTAAAGGCGATCGGCTGCACAAGGTCCGGCTCTGCGGCAATAAGCTCCGCCTTGAATCCACCCGGGAGTTGCAGAGCCTTCAGCGCCTCCTGCGGAGACAGTCCCTTGGCATAATCCTTCTGCGACATCAGCGCAGGCCCATACATCTTCTTCGGTGTCACATCCGCCGTGCTGTCCTTCCGCTCCTGCGTGAGGATGAACACACCCGCTTTGTTTCCCACCACGATGTCCGGCAGCTTGTCCCCATTCACATCGCCCACCTGCACATCCACACCCACGCCGCTTTCAGCATCGACGAGATGCGGGACGAAATCGACACCGCCCTTGCCATCGCGTTTAGTTTGATACCAGTAGATGACACGTGCCCCGCGCTCATCAGGATCGTGTCCGTTGTGCGCCCAGTAGCGCTTGCCGGTGACTATGTCCTTCACGCCATCCCCATCAATGTCCGCGAGATACGCCGCATGCGGCTGGGAGAAAACGATGCCGTATTCGTTGTCCTGCGGCTGCTCACTGGCCAGCATGACGCGGGTCCAGTTGGGCTGGTCCGGCGCAGGCTTGTTCTGCAAAAACACCGCCACGCCGTAGCGATGCGCGGCGAGGCTGGTGAAGACGTCGTTTGTGCCGTTGCCATCGAAGTCATACGCAAACATCTGCGCCCCACCGCCGACACCAGCCGCGAAGTTGTGCTGCTCAAAGTTGAGCGACATGTAGCCACCGGTGAAGGGGACTTCATGCAATGTGAGGTTCTCAGGCTGCTCCCACCAGCGGCGCGCTTCGAGCAGATCGAGCCGGCCGTCACCATTCACATCCCCAACCCCGAGACCGTGGGTGAACTTGCCCATGCCCAGGGAGCCCGGCTGGCAGCCCGTGAATAGCCATTTCTTGGTTGGATTATCCCAGTCAGGCTCGAACCAACCGAGCCAGCCCCCGGTGCTGCACACGATCTCCGGTTTGCCGTCCCCCGTGATGTCAGTGAAGACCGGCGATTCATTATCCACCACATCCGCCACGATGTGCATCGGCCAGGCCTTGTCATCATGCGTGCCGGGATTCAGATACAGCCGCGCCTCCTTCCCGGGAAAGCCAAGGATCAGGATGTCGTTCTTCTGGTCCGCGTTGAAGTCCTGCACATAGGCGAAGAAGTTGTCCGAGTAGCCATTGATGCTGAAAATTTTCGGCTCGTAGTAGGCATGCTTCTTTTCAAACGTCGGTCCCTCCCACCAGAACGGCCCGGCGACGACGTCCGGCTTGCCATCGCCATTGATGTCACCGATGGCGGCTCCTTCGGAATAAAAGTCGCCGTGCAGTTGCTGGCGCTTCCAAGTGATCTGGGTCTCCGCATGGAGCTGGGCGGCGAGGAGAAGGAAAAGCAGGCGTTTCATGGTTGGAGGACACAAACGCTATCAGAAACCCGCCCCGACGGACAAGTTTTATGAGCAATCGGCCATACCATTGTTTATCCTGCGCCCATGCCGCCCGTCGTCATCCTCAGTGAAGAGCCCATCCAAAACACCCCAACCGTGTTCAAAGCCGGTGAAGGTGCCGAGGCGCAGTTTCTTGGCATCGTACGCGGCGTGGAGGACGACA
Organism: Verrucomicrobiaceae bacterium UBA7681; assembly: GCA_002482965.1. Taxonomy (GTDB): domain Bacteria; phylum Verrucomicrobiota; class Verrucomicrobiia; order Verrucomicrobiales; family Verrucomicrobiaceae; genus Prosthecobacter. The sequence goes on from DLGZ01000073.1 coordinate 106,693, forward strand.
GGGCCATCTCCGGCATCGACTACAGCGCCTACCTGCCCATGGCGGAAAAAACGCTGCAGGACCTCGTCACACGCGGCCAGCGCGAGCACGGTCCGCACCGCGTTTTCATCCAGCATCGCCTCGGCTTCGTAGCCGCAGAGCAGCCGAGCATCCTCATCCAGGTACGCACCAAGCACAGCGCGGAGTCCTTTGACCTGTGCCGCTGGTATTTGAAGGAGATCAAGACCAGCGTGCCCATCTGGAAGCGCGCGGTTTTTGTGGACTGAGCGCCCTGCTATTCACCTCAGTTTTCACGCCCCGCTATAATGCGTGATTTCACCTCTTCCCAAGCGGCAAGAGCCTCAGGACTGGCCTCATGGTCCGCCAGACGCCGATCCAGTAGTTTCAATACGGCAGCCTCGTCCATCACCTCAGCGTCCTCGGCATCGGCGGCGTTCCAAAGCTCCTCTGCCAGCATCCGCTTGTCGCGGGAACTGAGCTGCTGGACAACGGGCAGCGTTTCCAAAATCATGCCATTTGTTTATCCTCTCCTGCACCGCCTGACAACGTGCAAAATGATCCTTTCCCTCGTTGCCCGAACCCGTATCCCTTTCAAATTCCCCTCCCCATGCCCACGCCCCCCTTTCACTATCAGGAACTCCTCGAACTCGGCACCGATGACACCGAATACCGTCTGCTGACCAGGGAACACGTCTCCGTGCAGAAATTTGGCGAGAAGGAAGTCCTCGTCGTGAATACCGAGGCTCTCACCCTGCTGGCCAACCAGGCCTTTCACGACATCAATTTCTTCCTGCGCCCCAAGCACCTCAAACAGGTGGCTGCCATCCTCGACGATCCTGAAGCCAGCGAAAACGACCGCATGGTCGCGCTGACGCTGCTTAAAAACGCCGACGTGGCATCCGCCGGACTGCTGCCCTTCTGCCAGGACACCGGCACCGCCATCATCATGGGCAAAAAAGGCCAGCAGGTGTGGACCGGTGGCGGCGATGAAGCCGCACTCTCCAAGGGCGTCTATCTCGCCTACACCGAAAACAACCTGCGCTACTCGCAAAACGCCGCGCTGAACATGTTCGACGAAAAGAACACCGGCACCAATCTCCCAGCGCAGATCGATCTCTACGCCACCGATGGCGAAGCCTACAAATTCCTCTTCATCGCCAAAGGCGGTGGCTCGGCCAACAAAGCCTATCTGTATCAGGAAACCCGCGCCGTGCTCAATCCGAAGAGCATCGTGAAGTTCCTCAGCGATAAGATGGTCTCCCTCGGCACCGCCGCCTGCCCCCCCTACCACCTGACCTTCGTCATCGGCGGCACCTCCGCGGAATCGACGATGAAGCACGTCAAACTGGCCTCCACCAAGTACTACGACAACCTTCCGACCACCGGCAACGAACACGGCCGCGCCTTCCGCGATGTCGAACTTGAAGCCCAGATGCTTCAAGCCGCGCGCGAGTGCGGCATCGGCGCGCAGTTCGGCGGCAAATACTTCGCACTGGATGTGCGCATCATCCGCCTGCCACGCCACGGCGCCTCCCTGCCCATCGGCATCGGCGTCTCCTGCTCCGCAGACCGTCAGGCCAAAGGCAAGATCACCAAGGATGGCGTCTTCATCGAGAAGCTCGAAACCAATCCCCTGCCCTACATCCCCGAGGAGCTGCGCCACCGCAAAGACACCAACGCCGTGCGTATCGACACCAACCGCCCGATGGCCGAGATCCGCGCCGAGCTCAGCAAGTATCCCACCACCACCCGCCTCCTCATCAACGGCCCCATCATCGTCGCGCGTGACATCGCCCATGCGAAGCTCAAGGAGCTGATCGATTCCGGCAAGCCCCTCCCCGACTACTTCAAGAACCACCCCGTGTACTACGCCGGCCCGGCCAAAACCCCCGCCGGCATGCCCAGCGGCAGCTTCGGCCCCACCACCGCAGGGCGCATGGACAGCTACGTCGATCTCTTCCAAAGCCACGGTGGCAGCATGATCATGATCGCCAAAGGCAACCGCGGCCAGCAGGTCACCGACGCCTGCAAAAAGCACGGCGGCTTCTACCTCGGTAGCATCGGCGGCCCCGCCGCCATCCTCGCCAAGGAAAACATCAAAAAGGTCGAAGTCGTCGAGTTCGCCGAACTCGGCATGGAAGCCATCTGGAAGATCGAAGTCGAAGACTTCCCCGCCTTCATCCTCATCGACGACAAAGGAAACGACTTCTTCCAGACCGTCGGGCCTGGCTGCTCGGTGAAGCATTGAGTTTCGCATGAAAACTCCAACAGCCTTGTTTCAAGATCTGCCCGCACACTGGCAGGTTAGGCTGTTGGAGCATCTGCGCGGCATCGGGCGGGATCATCTCAGCGCGGGAGACTTTCCGTGCAACAGCACGCTCGTTGTACGATTCGAGGATGATTCAGAGGTCCGATTTCGATATGCCTTCGCCATTCGCGATGAAGATCTCGGTGAGATCGGCGTCTTTACCGAGCATTGCGGCTACCATATCTTTCCAAGCGGAGGAGCTGTAATTGAGGTTGCGTAAAGCTGACCGTCGCCGAGCCGGAGGCTCGCAAGAAATTAGCCGGTGGTGAAGGGAGCGCAGCGACCGGGAACCACCGGACAGTAACAGCCTCACCGCTTTCAAAAGGGATGCGCCCCGGCAGGGGCGCGAGAAGCCTACGCATATCGCCAAGGTGCGAACGGAGCATGTGACAGCCCGGTTGAAAATGGGAGTTTAATTCTCTCTCAAACAGCGTTCCCATCATCCATGCACAATCCCCCCATCCGCGTCACCATCTGGAACGAATTCGTTCACGAACGCCAAAATCCCACCGTCGCTGCCATCTATCCCAACGGCATCCATGGCGCGCTGGCGGAAGCGCTGTCAAAGCACGGCGATTTCCACGTCCACACCGCCACTCTCGATGAACCCGAGCAAGGTCTGCCCCCTGTGGTGCTGGATCAAACCGACGTGCTCCTCTGGTGGGGCCATGCGGCGCATGATCAAGTGAGTGATGAACTCGTCACCCGCGTACAGGAACGGGTGCTCGCCGGCATGGGGCTGATCGTTTTGCACTCTGGCCATTTCTCCAAGGTCTTCAAACGCCTCATGGGCACAAGCTGCGCCCTGTGCTGGCGCGAAGCAGGCGAGCGCGAGCGCGTATGGAAAATCAATCCCGGCCACCCCATCGCCGCCGGCATCGGGGACTGCATCGAGATCGAACAATCCGAAATGTATGGCGAACCCTTCGGCATCCCCACACCGGACGAACTGATCTTCGTCTCCTGGTTCCAAGGCGGCGAAGTGATGCGCAGCGGGGCCACGTGGACACGCGGCAGCGGTCGCATCTTTTACTTCAGCCCCGGCCACGAAGTGTATCCCATCTACCACCTGCCGGACGTGCAGCGTGTCATCGCCAACGGCATCCGCTGGGCACGCCCGCAAGGAGCGGCGGCCAATTCGCCTCGCCACGTGCCAGTGGAGCAGGCACGCGAGAAGATCGAAGTACGCGGTGGCACCGTGCACCAAGAAGACGGCCAGCTGGCCGGGCATTAGGGGCTACTGCGCAGCAATGTTCGCCCGCCCGCCGCGCAGCACGTACTTCTGAATTTTCCCCGTCGCAGTCTTCGGCAGCTCGGCAATAAACTCAAAGCCGTGAGGCACTTTGAAGTGGGCCAAATGCTCGCGACAGAACAGCCTCAGTTCCTCAGGCGTGGTGGCAGCACCAGGCTTGAGGACAATGAATGCCTGCGGTGTTTCACCCCATTTTTCATGCGGCAAGCCGACAACAGCGGATTCCTGCACCGCAGGATGGCGCAGGAGCACGCCCTCGACCTCGACGGAGGAGATGTTTTCGCCACCGCTGATGATGATGTCCTTCCACCGGTCGCGAATTTCGATGTAGCCGTCCGGGTGCACCACAGCGGCATCTCCGCTGTAAAACCAGCCGTTGCGGATGGCCTTCGCGGTGGCGGAGGGGTCGTTGTAATAGCCTTTCATCACGGCATTACCGCGAATGATGATCTCGCCCATCGCAGCGCCATCCTTGGCGACCTCGCAGCCCTCATCGTCAACAACCCGGACCTCGGCATTCGCGAGGTATTCTACGCCCTGCCGGGCCTTGATCACAGCGCGAGCCTGCGGAGTGAGCTGCGCGTGCTCAGGCCGCGACTCACTGATTGTGACGATAGGCGACACCTCCGTGAGCCCATACACATGCGTAATGTCCCAGCCGAGTTCCCCTTCCATGCGCTCAATGGTGGCGGCGGCAGGCGGAGCCCCGGCAGTAATAACGCGCACACCACGGGGTGCTTTCTGGCGGAGGTCCTCCGGCGCATTGGCCATGCCGATGAGCACGGTCGGCGCGGCACACAGCAGAGTGACACCTTCCCTTGAGATCGCTTCGAAAATGAGCCGTGGGTCCGCCTTCGGCAGGCAGACATGGCGGCCACCCACGGCAGTGACGGTCCACACAAAAGTCCAGCCATTGGCATGAAACATGGGCAGCACCCAAAGGTAGCGGTCCGCGCTCGTGATGTGGGTATGCATGAGATGGCCCATGATGTTGAAGGCCGTGTTGCGATGCGTGACCATGACCCCTTTCGGATTCGCCGTGGTGCCGCTGGTATAGTTCAGCGCGATCATCTCCGTCTCGCAGATTTCAGCAGCCGTGAAATCGGTGGTGGAAGCTGCCAGCGCGACCTCGTAATCAATCCACCCAGCCTTGCTGCCCGTCAGAGCCACAAACCGCTCCACCCCGGGCACCTGATCGCGGATGGAATCCACTGCATCAAGGTAGTCCGCATGCACACACACGACACAGGCGCCGCTGTGCTTCAAAATGTAGGCAAAGTCAGTAGCAGTGAGACGAAAGTTGATCGGAACAATGACAGCCCCAATCTGCGGGACGGCATAAAACGCCTCCAAATGAGAATGCGTGTTCGGCGCGATGGTCGCCACGCGCTCCCCAGGCTGCACCCCGAGCTGCTGCAGCGCCGCCGACCAGCGGTCGCAGCGCTCAAAGAATTCACGGTAGGTAAAGCGGCGCTCGCCATCTACCACGGCCTCCCGGTCAGCATAAAGTCGTCGGGCACGGCGGGCGAAATCAAGAGGCGAGAGCGGCGTTTCCATAGAAGCTTTCCCAGCATACCCAAGGGCAGCAGCTGAAGACCAGAGAAAACAGCGGCTCACCAAATTCAGGCGCCTGAGTTAGGAGGCACGCATTTCACAAAAACCGCGCCGTCTCGCTCCCCTTGCACTTCTTCACCTGCTCCGGCGTGCCCGCAGCCACCAGCTTCCCACCTTCGGGCCCAGCTTCCGGCCCAATATCGATGAGAAAATCCGCTTCCGCATAAACATCCGGATGATGCTCAATAACCACCACCGTGTGTCCTTCATCCACGAGGCGGTGCAGCACATCAATCAAACGCGCCACGTCCTGCATGTGCAGGCCGATGGTCGGCTCTTCGATAAGATACAAATTCCGCTTCCCGGCCACGGTGATGCCCTTCAGTCGCTCCTTGTTCGTGCGTCCATCGCCACTGCGAAGTTCCGTGACAAGCTTGATGCGCTGCGCCTCGCCACCGCTGAGCGTGGGACTCGGCTGCCCGAGCTGAAGATAGCCCAGACCCGTATCAGCCAGCAGCTTGAGCGGACGCGCGATCTTCTGCACCGGCGCGAAAAAGTCCGCCGCCTCCGTGATGCTCATGCGCAGCACATCGCCGATGTGCTTGCCGTTGTATTCGATCTCCAGCGTGGATGAATTGAAGCGCAGCCCATTGCAGGCCTCGCAATGCACACGCGTGGTCGGCAGGAAGGCCATCTCCACCTTGATCTCCCCATTGCCGCCGCAGGTTTCGCAGCGCCCGCCTTCGGTGTTGAAGGAGAAGCGGCTCGCCGTGTAGCCACGCGTACGTGCCAGCGGCACCTGCGCAAACAGAGCTCGAATGTCATCAAGAATGCCCACATACGTCGCCGGGCACGAGCGGCTGGTCTTGCCAATGGGCGATTGATCCACCTCATGCACCGTCTGCAGATTTTCGAAGCCGCTGATCGTCTTCCACGCCTTCACGACCTTGATCTTCGACTTGCTGATCTTCTCGCGCACCGCCGGCGAAAGCGCTCCATGCATGAACGAACTTTTCCCACTGCCGCTCACGCCCGTCAGCACCGTGAGACGACCGAGCGGGATAGATACATCAATGTTCTTCAAATTGTTCGCCGTCGCGCCTGTCACGCGCAGCCAGCCTTCTTTCGCTTTCAACGCTGGCAGTGCCCGGCGTGAGCCACGCACAGGGTGCTTCAAAGGCGTGCGCAGGCTCGCTCCCGTGACGCTGTTCTTGTTCTTCAAGATCTGCGCCATCGTGCCTTGCGCCACGATCTGACCGCCAAATTTGCCCGCACCCGGCCCCAGATCGAGAATCGTGTCCGCACGCCTCATCGTCTCATCATCGTGCTCCACAACCAGCAGCGAGTTGCCCTTGTCCCGCAGCGCCATCAGCGTGTCGAGCAGCTTCTCATTGTCGCGCGGATGCAGACCAATCGTCGGCTCATCCAGCACATACAATACGCCACGCAGATTGCTGCCAAGCTGCGCCGACAAGCGGATGCGCTGAGCTTCACCGCCGCTGAGTGTGTCCGCACTGCGGTTGAGCTGCAGATACCCCAGCCCCACCTCCTGCATGAACTTCAGGCGCTGGGAGATCTCCTTCACGATGTCGAGCGCGATGATGCCCTCCGTGCCTTCGAACTCAAACTTCGACAGCAGTTTGCCCGCATCTCCCGCGGTCAATCCCGCGAACTGCTGAATCTTCGTCCCCTGCAGTTGCACGGCACGGCCGATCTCATTGATGCGGCTGCCCTGGCAGCTTGGGCAAATCTCACGCGGCTTCTCTCCCTCATCAGCCGCGCTTTCAAAACGCCGCTCCTCTTCGAGCTCAGCCTCCAGAACTGAGACATCCGGCTGCCGGTCGCTCAGATCCGTTTTGTGGCCCTTCAGGCCAAAGCCACGGCAGTCTTTGCACCAGCCATGCGGGCTGTTGAAGCTGAACAAACGCGGATCCAGTTCTTCAAACGACAGTCCGCACGAAGGGCAGCTCATCTCTGTGCTCAGCACGTGCATCGTCTTGTCATTCAGCCGCAGCTTGATTGTGCCCTTGCCCATCTTCAGCGCCGACTCGATCAGCGGCCGCAGTTTCTCCGCGTCATCGCTCTTGCCCACTTTGCCGATCACCGCATCAATGGTGTGCTCCTTAAAGCGCTCCAGGCGCTGGAAGCCCGCCGTGTCGCGAAACTCACCATCGACCAGCAGCGTCTCGATGCCATGCTTGCTCGCATGCTCCGCCACCTCGCTGTGGAAGCCTTTGCGTGCCTTGATCAGCGGCGCCAGCAGATGCCCGCCACCGCTGCGCAGATGCTGCTGCACCGTTTTCAGAATGGCCTGCACACTCTGCTTCTTCACCGGCACATTGCATGACGGGCAGTACTGCGTGCCCAGCTTGGCAAACAGCAGGCGGAAGAAGTGATACACCTCCGTCACCGTCGCCACCGTCGACTTGCCACCGCCGCGCGAGATACGCTGCTCGATGGCCACCGTCGGCGGCACGCCCGTGATCAGATCCACCTCCGGCTTCTCCATCTGCTCCACAAACGTCCGCGCATACACCGACATGCTGTCCAGAAAGCGCCGCTGCCCTTCCGCAAAGATCAGATCAAACGCCAGCGATGACTTTCCAGAACCGCTCAGTCCCGTCACCACCACAAACTCATCCCGCGGAATATCCAGCGAGATGTTTTTTAGATTGTGCTCACGTGCGCCGCGAATGCTGATCGTGTTGCTGGTCTCCTGCGGCAGCGAGAGTTCTCTCCTCGGAGTCTCCGCCACACGGCTTGCCTCATGTCCCTTCGAACCTGAAAGCAGTTCATGGAGATAACGCCCGGTATGCGAAGCCGCACATTCCGCCACTTCTTCCGGCGTCCCCGCAATCACCAAACCTCCGCCCGCCTCTCCACCTTCCGGGCCCAGATCAATGACCCAGTCAGCGCATTTGATGACTTCCAGATTGTGCTCAATCACAAGAAGGCTGTGCCCTTCATCAACAAGACGCTGCAGCAGTTTCACCAGCAGCGCGATGTCATCAAAGTGCAGGCCCGTCGTCGGTTCATCCAGCAACAGCAAACTGCCAGTCGCGCTACCCGCTGGATTTTCGATCAAATGGCCAATGAGCTTCAGACGCTGCGCCTCACCGCCCGAAAGCGTGTTCAGCGGCTGCCCCAGCTTCAAGTAGCCAAGTCCGGCCTCATTCAAAAGATGCAACTGCGCCACAATCTGCTTCGCCTTCTTCGACGACTCAAACAGCGCGCTGCTGAACCACTCCACCGCAGCCTCCGCCGTCATGCCCAGCACATCATGAATGCTCTGGCCATGCAGCAGAATCTTCAGCGCAGGCGGCTGGTAGCGCTTCCCTTCACACTCAGGACAGGTCACATACAGATCGCTCAGGAACTGCATTTCGATTTTTTCAAAGCCATTGCCCGCGCAGCGTTCGCAGCGCCCTTCGCCGGAATTGAAGCTGAAGAAGCCCGGCATGATCCCCTGCGCCTTCGCATCATCCGTCTCGGAGAAAAGTGTGCGGATATGATCAAACGCCCCCAGAAACACTGCCGGTGTCGAACGCGGTGTACGCGCCAGCGGCGACTGATCCACCATCACCACTTCATGCAGTTGCTCCCAGCCCGTGATCTTGCTCACACGCCCCGGCTCTTCTTCACACACCTCACCGCGTAGTCGCTGCAGGTTCCGGTACAACACATCATGGACTAGCGTCGATTTCCCCGAGCCGCTCACCCCAGTGATGCAGCAAAACACGCCGAGCGGAATGTCCACATCCAGCTTCTTGAGGTTGTTCTGACGCGCGCCTCTGATTGAAAGAGTCCCAGGCTTCTGATTTGCCGCCGCGCCTTTGCGTCCGCTTTTCGCCTTAACCGGTGCCACATCTGCATCTGCCAACTTGGGATTTGAAATAGACCGTCGCTGCGCCGGAATCGGCACACTCTTCCTTCCAAACAAATAATCCCCCGTCAGCGACTTCACCTTCGCCCCCAGCTTCTCCAGCGGCCCGCTGAACACCAGCTCGCCACCCTTCTCCCCACGCCCAGGACCAATGTCGATTAGGTTGTCCGCACTGCGCATCACTGCCTCTTCATGCTCCACGACGAGCAATGTATTGCCCTTGTCCCGCAGCCCCTCCATCACGCCAATAAGCCGCCCAATGTCGCGCGGATGCAGCCCGATGCTCGGCTCATCCAGCACAAACAGCGTGTTCACCAGCGAGGCACCAAGGCACGTCGTGAGATTCACCCGCTGCAACTCACCACCGCTCAGCGTGCGCGTCTGCCGGTCCAGATTCAGATACCCCAGGCCCGCACGATCCATGTAGCTGATGCGGCTGGCGATCTCTCCCCGCAGCATCGTCGCCACATGATCGCTCGCCTTGATCGGCCACGACTGCACCAGCGGATGCAACTCATCCACCGGCAGCCGCGAAAGATCAGCAATCGTGTGCTCACCGATGCGGAAATTATACGCCTCCTTCTTCAAGCGCCCACCGCCGCAATCAGCACACTCCGTGTAGGCACGGTAGCGGCTCAGGAACACCCGCACATGCATCTTGTAGCTGCGCGACTCCTGCCATTTGAAAAAGCCCCGCACCCCATACCACTCACCGCGATTGTACGCATCTTCAGGATCATCCCGCGTGCCCTCGATCAGCCACTTGCGGTCATCCTTGGAGTAATCCTCAAACGCCTTGTGAATGTCCACGCCACGCTTCCGCGCCGCCTTCTCCAGATCGACCTGCGACTCTCCATACGTGCTGCCCTGAAACGGCCGCACCAGCCCCTGATTGATGCTCAACGACTCATCCGGAATCGCCTTGCCCATGTCCAGCCCCAGCGTGCGGCCAAAGCCACGACACGTCGGACACGCTCCAATGGGACTGTTAAAGCTGAACAGCCCCGGCGTCGGTGCCGGCAGCGTGATGCCGCAGTCCGCACAGGACCAGTCCGTGGAAAAATGCAGTGTCTCATCCTCAATGCTCGCCGCCACCTTGCCCTTGCCATAGCGCAGCGCCGCTTCCAGCGCCTCGCTCACACGCGCTCGCTGTTTCGCCTCCAGCACCACTCGGTCCTGCACCACCATCACTTGGGCCGGCAGTTTGCGGCCCTTGAGCGCGTCCGTCTCATCCAGACGAATCACATTCCCATACAGCCACACCCGCAGAAAACCCTGCGCTTGCAGAAACGCAGCAAAGTCCGCCGTCACCGCGTCCTTCGGCACCGCCACCGGAAACAGAATCAGCGCCTGCTTGCCTGCATGCGCATTCAGCAGCTCATTGAGAATGCTCTCCGGCGACTCCGGCCGCACCGGCCGATGGCAGGAGGGGCACGTCGCCTCAGCCAGTCGCGGAAACAGCATCTTCAGGTAATCATTGATCTCCGTGATCGTCCCCACCGTCGAGCGCGTGCTGCGCATGTTGTTCACCTGCTCGATCGCAATCGCTGGCGGGATCCCCTCGATGGAGTCCACCTTCGGCTTGTCCATCCGCTCAAAGAACTGCCGCGTATACGGCGAAAACGTCTCCACATACCGCCGCTGCCCTTCCGCATAGATCGTATCAAACGCCAGCGACGACTTCCCCGACCCGCTCGGCCCCGTGATCACATTCAGCTTCCCAAGCGGCAGATCGAGATCAATCCCCTTCAAATTGTTCTGCCACGCCCCACGAATACGAATGACATCGTTGAGAGACTTCCGGGCGGCAGTTTTTTTGGCAACACGAGACATGGGGGCGCGAGACTAACGATACGCCCCTCCATGGCAACCGGGCGCTCGTGATGAAGAAAAGAAAGCCGTGGAGGTGGTGTTTCCAGCCCGGGAGATCAAGGAAGGCCGCGACGACTATGGCACAGTCTCGATCCCGAAGGGATCATAGCAGGGGGCTTGAACAAGGCGGCGGTTCTATCGTCTCGATCCCGAAGGGATCACAGCTGGTAGCCAGGGGTCGCAGACCCCTGGAAAGCCATTCCACCCCACGCTCTCTCAAGGTCGCATCCCGAAGGGATGCTAGCACGATACATTCCTCCCCCCGCCCCCAAATCTACGGCAATGCCTCCTCGTGCTCACCACACGATAAAATGCCCTTGAAAATCATTGCCCATTCTCCCACTCCCACGGCATTATGTGGTGTCCCATCTGTTCCGCATGCCCGGCACCTACACCTCGCTGCACTACCACGTGATCTTCTCAACGAAGAACCGGGAGCCTCTCATCGTCGCCGCATGGCGATCGCGTCTCCACGAATACCTCGGCGGCATGATCCACGGTCTGGGTGGCACGCCGCTTGGTGTCGGCGGCGTGGCGGACCACGTGCATCTGCTCTTTGGACTCAAGGCGACGCATTGCCTCTCCGACTTCATGCGCGACTTGAAAAAGGACGCAACGAATTGGACCAAGGAGACCCTCCAACAACCCCACTTCGCCTGGCAGGAAGGATACGCGGCTTTCACCGTCAGCCCGACGGCAATCGAATCCGTGCGGGACTACGTCAATGACCAGGAGGAGCATCACCGGGTGCGGACATTCCGTGAGGAACTGGTGATGATGCTGCGTCGTGCAGGCGTGGAGTTTGAGGAGCGGTATTTGGACTGAGGCGAGGATCAAGTGCGGGAAGGGAGGTGCTGGCATGCCTCCGGCATGCGACCTTGAGAGAGGGCTGGGTGGATGAGCTTTCCAGGGGTCTTCGACCCCTGGCTACCTTCTGCGATCCCTTCGGAATCGTGGTGCGAGCGCCTTCGGCGGAGGGGAGGCACGGATCAGGCATTCAACACTGCGGACCTTACCAGAATAGCTTGGCGCCGATCATGACACCTCACGGATAAGCAGATCCAAGGAGAACATTGCAATTTAACGATAAACTTGGGGCTGCATCAGACATTCAATGGAGCTTATCTTAACCCGATCGGGAGTGGACCAAGCCGTCAATGTGACCCGAACCCTTTCTTCAGAAGCCGCAGCAAACGCAATCTTTCTAGTTGGCTGGGTTTCTGATGACACTCGATGCTCTTCATCATGATGATCATGAGGTCGGCCCTCACTGCACTGGCGACATAACATGCGAATGGTGGACCAATCTTCAATCCGGAGTTCGTTGGAATGCAATTGTACCAGAGCATCGATTTCAACGTTCGATGCATGCTCAACCACCACCACAAACAACCCAAGGTTGGACGCTTGAAGAATCTGTAGTTCATTGAAGACAGGAACCTCACGATCTCCATTCCACCTCGATCCTGAGGGTTCGCCGTCAGTTAATAGCAAGTCCCCGCAGCGATGCAGGCTGTCTGCGGTTGGAACGTTTATGATTTTCGCTCGGGCAGGGTCTAAGCGATCGCACCACACCACTTCGTTGTTGGTTGTTATTAAGCGGATCGGAACGCGGCCGAGTTTCATTTCCAACGGGGCATCGGAAACCTCGACCTTCACTCCGGCTTTGTTCCACGCTTCACGGGCTTCTTTCCATAATCCCAGGGCTGTCGCAGCAATGCCGATATTCCACCACGAGCCTGCAAAATCCTCCCGCAGTTTCGCGGCGCGGCGGGATGCCTGAATGGATTCATCCCAATCACAGAGCCATTTGGCTGCTACGCCAAGGCCAAAATGCGCTTCCCACGAACTTGGAAGTAGCGTGCATGCACGGCGAAAATGAACTGCAGCTTGGGCATACTCCAGTCGATCATAGCACTGATACGCTTGGCGTACGGCTCGATTGTGGCGGAACAAATTGAGCATACGCTGTCACTTCCCCAGCACCTTCTCCAGCCCCTCCACCGTCGTCACTGGCGCCTGGCACGTAAAATTCTGGCAGACATACGCCGCTGGCTGGCCGTTCACGGGCTTCATTCCGGCGAGCACTTCATTGTACGTGGCCAGCCATTGCTGACCGGCTCCCCCATCCGCACAGAGAATCACCGCAGTGGGCAGAAACCGCCGCTGCACGTTCGCGGCCAATACCTTGAACGCCGCGCTGCTCACATCCCCCGCCAGCACGATTTGCTGCTTGCCGCGATGATGCATGTCAAACGCAATGGCCATCACCGGCACGGACGACGGGCTGCTTTGCAGCGTCGAACCAAAAAGCGCAAAGATTTTCTCGGCCTGTTTCTTCCACTCGTCTTTGGCCAGCAGCGCGCTGAGGCGCACCAAATTGAGCGCCGCGAGGGAGTTGGGTGACGGCTCGGCACCATCATAGTCCTCCTTGATGCGCAGGACGCTGTTCGGCATGTCCGTGTGCACGCTGTAGTAGCCGCCATGTTTCGTGTCGAGAAACAGCGCGTCCATCTCCGTCTGCAACGCCGTGGCCCATTGCAGCCACTTCACCTCAAACGAAGCCTGATAGAGGTCAATGAGCCCGTGAATCAGGCAGGCGTAATCAATCGCAAAAGCCCTCGGTCCGCGCTCACCTTCGCGCCAGGAGCGGTGCAGCTCTTTGCCCGGCGTGGTGCAAAGCTGGTCATGCAGGAACTGCGCAGCATCCGCCGCGAGCTTGATCATATCAGCATCCCCAAACGCCGCCCCCGCACGGGCCAGCCCGGAAATCATGAGCCCGTTCCACGCAGCGATAACCTTGTCATCCAGATGCGGTCGCGGCCGTTTCGCACGCGCCTCAAAAAGAGTCACGGCGCCTTGGTCGATGATGCCCTTGACCTCCTCCGGCGACTTCTTGAAGTACTCAGCGGTCTTCTTGAACGAGATCGCACGGTACAAAGTGTTCAGCCCCTTGAGCTCCCCTTGCGGATCACTTTCCGGCCGCGCATTGCCATCGCGACGGGCGCCGTAAGCATAGCGGAAGATGCTGCCATCCTCCTTGCCCAGCAGCTCGTCGATCTCCGCCGCCTTCCACACATAGAAGGCCCCTTCCGTTTTGTGCTCCGCATCGGCACTGGCCAGGCTGTCAGCATCTTCAGCGGAGAAGAATTCGCCATCCTTCTGCCGCAGATCGCGCTTCACATACGCCACCGTGCTGCGCACGATGTTTTCAAAAAGTACATTCTGCGTGAGTTGCCACGCCTCGGTGTAGGCGGTCAGCAACTGCGCCTGATCATACAGCATCTTTTCGTAATGCGGAATGTGCCAGTAGCCATCTACGCTATAGCGATGAAACCCGCCGCCAACATGGTCGCGCATGCCGCCATTAGCCATGCCGCGCAGGGTTTTCACGGTCATCTCCATCGCCCAGTTGCTCTCGGATTCGCGGTCATTCCCCTTCCGCTCCGCCAAGATGCGGTGAACGCGCATCAGCATGTTCAGCGTCGTTGGACGCGGGAATTTCGGCGCACTGCCAAAGCCACCTTCATGATAGTCAAACGAGCCCGAGAGGTCATCATAGGCCTTCTGCACCAGCGTCTCATGATTGATCTCATCCAGCGCTGTATTCTCGTTGTCCAGATGGTCCTGCAGTTTTTCCACGGAGCGTGCGGCACGTTCGTCGATGCCTTTGCGATCTTCCGTCCACACCTTGTGCAGTTCGTTGAGCAGGTTTTTAAAGCCGATGCGCCCCGGCGTATTCTCCGGCGGGTAATACGTGCCACCATAAAACGGCTTCAGCTCCGGCGTGAGAAACACACTCATCGGCCACCCACCATGCCCGCTCGCCGCCTGCACATAGGTCATGTATGTGAGATCCACATCCGGCCGCTCTTCGCGATCCACTTTGATCGGAATAAAGTTTTCGTTGATCAGCTTCGCCGTCTCCTCGTTCTCAAACGACTCACGCTCCATCACATGGCACCAGTGGCAGGTCGAGTAGCCGGAGGAAAGAAAGATCGGCTTGTCCTCCGCCTTCGCCTTCTTGAACGCTTCCTCGCCCCACGGCAGCCAGTTCACCGGATTGTGGGCATGCTGCAGCAGGTAGGGCGAGCGCTCCTTGGCAAGGGCGTTGGTAAATTTAAGGGGCTGGCCGGTCGTATCGCTCATGGTTGGGGTAATGAGATAACGTCCGCATACAGGCCGGGGTTGCAAGGGGTGAAGAACGAGGAACTTCGTCAAGAGCGGCGCGTCAAGAGGCCAAGGGTGTCAAAAGTCGTGCCAGTAGCCGTCTTGACCCTCGCCCGCCTCCTCACTCCACCTTCTTCGGCAGCATCTTCGCCACCACCCACAGCAGCGCTCCCACCACCAGTGCCAGCGCGGCCCACAGCCAGGGGCTCCCTTTCCCGGAGGGCTGGCGCGGGTCAGCCTCGTAGCCGGGGAGTTTTTCTTCGTCGCCGAGGGTGGCGGCGACCTGAGTGGCGTTTTCGAATTCCTTGCGCACAAACTGGAGATCGTAGCGTGTGTAGGGAGCACGCCGGTTTCCGTAGCAAAGCTGCACCGGGGTGGTGTCGGGTACACGAAAGAGCAGCCGAACGACGGGGTACAGGACGCGAGCAGAGGTAATTTGCAGCCGGGGATTGTCGCCATTGTCCGTGGCGAGGCGGATCGATGCAGCGCGCGGGGCGGTGTAAAGCGACAGATGGAAAGTGCTCACAAGCTGGCCAGGTTGGCGCTGCCAGTTGGCATTGCTCAAAATGCGTTCAAAATGCCCCTTCTCCGTCTCAAGCTGCTCGCTGACGGTGAGTGTGCGTGCGAACAGGGGCGTGGGAGAGTCCAGCAGCAGTTCGCTCGTTGGATAATTGGCAAACGGCATCTCCACATCCCATTTGGACCACGTGGGCGCCTGGGGATCAGTCACCTCCACAATGGCCACTTCGACTTCATGCTGCGAGCCTGGTTTGTTGGCGAGAAACGGGATTTGATGACCATCCCGCACCACGCGCACATCGTGCAGATCATTGGCAGCGCGGGCGAGCACCTCAGGGGCGAGTTCCACTACGATCACTCCCGCTTCCTTGAACTGCACCTCCCGTTGAAACGACCAAGGGGAGACATCAATCACTGGACCCACATCGCCCACTTCCGGTGCCGTGGCCGTTTTGCTAAAGTCGGGGTTAGCCCCCACAGCACTGGCCATGACGGATTGCGCGGAGGCATCACGCAGCTTGTCACCGAATGCAGAAATATCGTAGCTCGGCTCCGCAGCCTGCGCGTTGCCAATGTAGAGCTGCCATTCACCCACTGCATCCGCTTGAAACACCACAGGCAGAGGATGCCGGGTGACTTCGATGCCGTCGATCTTCAGGGGCGGGCTGTCGCCATTGCGAATGACGAGTTCGATTTCACGCGCAGTGGCCAGTTGATGCACAGCCATATCCAGATCTTCCCCACTGCGACCTTCATGCTGGAGCCGGAAGAGCGTCGCATGTGCGTCCAGCAACGAGGCTTCACGTTGAAACACCGATTCAGGTGTATGCACCCGGATGTTCCCGATCAAAAGGTTGGCGCTGCCCAGATCGATTTTCAGATGCGTTTCGCCGGCAGCCTCCGTGCGGTCACGAATCATCACAGGCTTCGCCAGCGTACGCAGCTCAGGCAGGTCACGCCTCACACGCGCACCGGTAAAAACCACAGGCCTGCTGCGCGCATCATCAAGAGTAACTCGAAAATGCGCCAATGCCGATGAGGCAAAAGTGAAGCGCAGGCGCTCCGTTCCATTCTGGCGGCAGATCAGTTCGTTGCTGGCCAGTGTCTGCCACTGGCTGCCGTCGTTGCTGCCTTCAAGCGTGGCGGATTTGATAAACCCCGTCGCATTCGTTTGCAGCATCACCTCCGTGATCGTGCCTCCCGCAGGCGTCTGAAATTCGAGCACCGTAGTGCTCGAAGTCAGCGTCGTCTTAAATCCGCCGGCATCCACCATCTCGGGCCGGATGATGCGTGGCAAGGCGATGATGTACGGCATCGCTTTGCCCGTCGGACTGACGATCCGCAGATCATGAAACGCAGTACCACCCTTCGTCCTCGAAGCATCTAGCAGCTCAGGTTCGAGTTCAATGCGCGTCAGACCAGGTTGCGCGATCCGCACCGTTTGACGATGCGTCCACGCGGCAAAGTCAGCCGCACCGGCAACCGAAGACACACACAAGGCAATAAACAGGAGATGCGGTTTCATGTTGGGAAAAAAGCAGTTCAGAGCTTTAGCTCGTTCGGGCGCATGGCGGTCACTGGAAAAAGTTAAAGTTCCAAAATCACTTGGTTTCGTCACTAAGAAAGCGCTGATACAGAAACGAAGCCGCGAGCGCAATGACAGCCACCACCATCAGCGCACCAATGCGATAGATGCTCTCGATGTTTGCAAGGTCATGCAAAAACAGCTTCAGCAGCGCCACCGCCAGCAAGCCGATGCCTGCATAGCGTGTGGGCGCATTGCGCTGCCAGATGCCGATGATGAGCAGCACCAGCGCATACAAGGCCCAGGCAATCGTGTAGGTCATGTCACGCCCAAAATTGCCGTCGAAGTCGAAAGTGATCGAGCGTTCACCCGCAGGCGTGAAAGCATCCGCGATCTCAATATTCAGCAGCAGAAACAGCAGAATGCCGCCAAGGGCACAAAACAGGCCGCGCAGGTTGATCTTGTTCCAGCAATCGTTTGGCGGAATGAGCCAGCGCGCCGCGGCAAACAGTGCCAGTGCGGAGAGGCTGTAGGCATAGAGCTGCCAGTTCAGGATCGCCGTCTCTCCGCGCGTTTGATATCCCAGCACCGCAGGATTGAGCGCGAGTCGCACAAAGGAGGCAACCAGCAGCACCGTGCCCGTGCCCCTCAGTCCCGGATGCGGCACGCGGCGAAAGAGCCAGCACAGCGCCGCACCTTCCAGCGCCCAGCCAATTGTGATCCACTGCTTCTCAAACTGGATCGGGAAGATCAGCGTGATGAAAAACAACGCCACACCCCCGAACCACGCGAGCTGCGCAAGGCGCGCAGGATTGTCTGCACTGTGCTGCTTCAGCACAAACACAAGACACAGCAGCGGCGCGATGGCAAAGGCCACCGGCACCAGACCCATCATCTCATTCGGCCAGGTCAGACCCACAACACGATAGACAAGACCAAAGGTCCCCAAGCCTGCGGCAGCAGACGCGATCCAGGGCAACTGGCGTTTAGCAAACAACCTCTGAAACACGAGCGGGAATGCCGTGAAGAGCGCGTAAAATCCCAGATACCACAGCAGCGGCATGGTGGCATTCTCCACGCTGAAGCACTGCTGATGCCACGCCCACTCCAGTGCCAGCACACAGCCCAGCGCCGTCGGCACCAGCACCGTGATGCCGCTGATGCAGGCCAGACCGAGCAGAAACACCGTCAGCAGCAGCGCAAGGCCAAAGACCGACGAAGGATCTGCCACGTGCAGATGCAGCGTGGCGAGAATCAGCAGCGCAAACGGCAGCACCGCTGAACTGACCGGCAGCATCGACGCAAACTGAACCTTGGGCATTTTGCGCGAGAGGAAACTGCTGGCGATGCCAAACAGCACCGCGAACCCACCCAGCACGATAAGGAACTGACTCAGGCTGCCCGCAGTATTCGCAGGCAGACCAAACAACCACGCTCCGGCCGTGATCAGCGTGAGCGCCAGCGCGGCAAGCACCGGAACCAATGCGCCGGTGAAAATCGCGAGACCAATGATGAGCAGATCCACCAGCAAGATCGCCGGCCAGATCATGAGGCTGATCGAATCAAGACACAGCACCGGCATGAGCAGCAGCACCAGCGTGATCACCGGCGTCCAACTCATGAACAGCGTGGCGGATTGATTCCGCCGCTGCCACAGCACAGCAAAGGCCGTGTGCAGCAGGCCAAAACCAAGATAAATGCCCAATGCATAGGGCAGCAACTCGGCATTGAGCTTCGTCGTCGTCCAAATCGACAGATGCAGAAAAGTCAGTGTGGCAGTAATGCCCTGAGCCCTAGCCACCCGCGGCTGCTGCCAGACGATGAGCATGACGACGGCGTTGATGCCGAGCACAAAGGTGTACAGCAGCGTGGGACGCTCGGTGATGGCGCCAAAGCCAAGGAAAACGAATGCCGTAAACAACGCACTGCCGCACAGCGCCAGCGCTGCACCGGCAGGAAAAGCATCCTCATCATCCCGCTGCCGCGACCACCAGGCCGCCAGCATGAACAGCGTCGCGAAGCCGAGAAACACGCTCACTGGAACCCACGTGGCCGAACCGAGGGCGTACAGAGACGAGTGGAAGAATTTCACCATCCACCCCGCCTGCATGAAAATCGTGCCAGCGGCCGCCAGCCCGGTGAGATGCAGCCAGCGTTTATTCTTCGCCACCGCCAACACCCCAATGTCCAGCAGAGCGATGTAACTGAACAGCCCGAAAGGATTGTCATGGCCCGTCGAGCATAGGATCGGTGTCCAAAAACCACCCAGCATGCCGAGCACCGCCACGACCTGCGCCTCCATCCGCACAGCAAGCAGGAAGGCCGCCGCAGTGATCAGCGTCATCATGCCAAAGGCGACGAGCGCGTGATGGAATGGCGGGATCTTCCACAGGGAGTGAGCGGCAAACGTCATGCCGTAGAGCACCACGACGCCCGTGGCAGTCAGCGTGCCTCCGAGTGTGGCATAGCGTTTGCGTCGATGCATCACCACACCACCGACGACCAGCCCGGTGCCAACGACAAAACCAATCGAGGTGCGCAGCTCAGGCGATATCCAGCCTTGCTCAATGCTCAGCTTCACAAAGAAAATGACGCCGAGAAACAAAGCGAGTCCTCCGACCCACGCGAAGAGCTTCGCGCCCATGAACTGCTCGAGCGAGATGCTGGGAGCAGCCGTGGGACGTGGTATGTGTACGACAGGCGGTCGAGCAGCAGGGGATGGAGCGGGCGTTTTGGCAGCAACCAGTTCAGCCAGGGGAATCGGTGGCGGTGCAAAACGAATTGTGTCAAAGACTGGTTCAGCTACGTGAACTGGCGCAGCCTGAGCGATAGGTTCAGGAGGTGCCACGGCGGTGGCCGCAACATCAACGGGAGCTTCCCTCGGCGATGGTAGCTTGTTTACCGCTTCAAGCACCTCAATGCGCCGGATCAGCCGCGCCTCGCGTTCGATATTGCGTGCGGCAATTTCTCGAAGCGAGCCGATTTCAGCACCCAGCTCCTTCGTACGCCGTCGCGCTTTGGAGGCAAGCACGAGCGCGACGATGGGCATGATGAGCACCGCGCCACCGATGATCACGAGAATAAAAATGATTTCATCCATAATGCTGCGCAGTCTCTCAGGATCAGCAGACAAGGGAAATTGATATTTCCACGTGGCATCATTGATAAACCGTATAGCCTTTCACCGGCATGAACGTCCATCACCTCGAACTCTTCTACTATGTGGCGCGTCACGGCGGCGTAAGTGCTGCCGCACGGGCGATGCCCTACGGCATTCAGCAGCCCGCCATCAGCGCCCAGATCCTGCAGCTCGAAGACGCGCTCGGAGTCACCTTGTACCAGCGGCGCCCCTTCCAGCTCTCTCGCGAAGGGCAGACGCTCTATGATTTCATCGCTCCCTTCTTCGGTGGCCTGACGGAGATGGCAGACCGCCTGCGTGGCGGCGGTCAAAACCGGCTCCGCATCGCCTCAGCCGAGGTCGTGCAACGCGACTACCTGCCGGAGCTTTTCGGCCGCATGCGCCAGCGAGTGAAAGGTTTCCATTTCACGCTCACCCATGGCCGTCAGCAGGAGATCGAAACCCTGCTGGCCGCACAGGAGGTGGACATTGGATTCGGCACTTTGATGGAAAAGACGGTGGCCAACATCGAATCACGCGAGCTGCTCCGGCTGCCCATGGCCCTGCTCGTCCCAAAGCAAAGCGGCATCACCAAGGCCGAACAGATTTTTGAAAAGGACCGCATCGATCTCCCTCTCGTGGCCTTGGAAGCCCGAGATGTGGTGTCGCGCTCCTTTCAGACCGCCCTGCGCCAGCGCGGCCTCGAATGGTTGCCCAGCCTCGAAGTTGGCAGCTTCGATCTCGTGCTTCGCTACGTCGTGGAAGGTTTCGGCGCAGGCCTCGTGCTGCGCCATCCGCGCATGGAACTTCCCGCAAACGTGAAAGCACTCACGCTGGATGATTTTCCGCCGCTGTGCTTCGGAGCACTTTGGACAGGTCGCCTTTCGCCGCTGGGCGAGGCCTTTCTTGCGGAAGCGACTGCGCTGGCCGGTGAGCTGGCGGCGTGATGGCGGCCGCCTGCCGCAACAATCATATGAATAAGCTTCGCGCCCATGCGTCGGAGTTGGGGACTATGAAACCCAAAACGCTCCTCCTGCTTGCTTCGCTGACTGTCGCTGTTTCTCTCACTTCCTGTGATCAGCTCGCCGGTCCCTACACCTCCGGCTATGGCTCTGGGTATGGGCCAGGGTATGGCTCCTCTTACTCATCGCGGCCCAGCTACTATGGTGGTGGCTACAACTCGCGGCCGGTGATTTCATACAACAGCTTTAACAGCTACAACGCGCGCCCCTATTCCTATTCGGGCTATTCAAATCGTTCCTATCCCTCGTCATCCTTGCGCGGCTTTGGTTTCAATGGCGGGGGCTCCAGTGCACCATCACATCATTCCAGCCGCGGCTACTCACCGGCACCGGCCCGCAGCCATTCCACGCATCAGTCCAGCGGTAGCTTTGGCGGCCACTCCTCCGGCGGGAGCTCCCATCGCCCCAGCGGCAGTTTTGGCGGTACCCCCCGCAGCACGACAGCCTCCTTTGGCGGAAGCTCTCATCGTTCCAGCGGCAGTTCCCGTGGTGGATTTAGCGGCGGCTCGTCAGGCGGTTCCAGCTTTGGCGGTGCTTCCCACCACAGCAGTCATCCTTCGGGTGGTGCTTCTGGCGGAGCTCCATCGGGAGGTGCCCCCAGCCACTCCAGTGGCGGTCATCGCAGCGGCAGCCCTCGTGGCATGCATTGATGCAGAAACGGCATGCCGTAAGATCTGATCAAGACAGCGCTCGGAGATCATCTCCGGGCGTTTTTTATGTCGCTGACCCTGCTCACTCCTGCGGCAGATGGCCAATGACACGCGGCTTGCCCGCACCTTCCCACAGCATCATCACCAGACCTTTGTCTTCCTCGGCATCACCGAAATAAAACACCCGCGGTTTGCCGCCCACCTCAGTGGCACAAAAGCCAGCGGCGAATTCCATGTCCTCTGAGATGATCTCAGTTTTATTCAGCGAGTAGGACATGGCATCAAGCTGATCTTGCGTCGTGAGAGAATCGCCGGAGGTAGGTGAGTGCAGCGGCTTGGCCGGCAGCGGCACGCGCATGATGGCGGCCATGTGGCGTCCGCGTAGCTGGGCGTAGATCCATTTTCCCGCAGGAGCCACGTGCTGCACCCACATGCCGCCACCGTTGGCTTCATCCGTATTCAGGATGCCCAGCGGGGCGATGCGTGCGCCCACCAGCGTTCCCAGCCGCTCCGAGCCAGCATCATCATCCACCATGATGCCACCTTCCCACACATCGCCTTGGGTGATGAAAAACAGACGGCCGTCATTTGAAAAAATACCACCGGTTGCATCGCTCACACGACGGCAAAAAATGGACAGAAAGGTGTTCTTGCCACCTGGCTTGCGGCCATAGAAACTGCCCATGCTCGTCGCGTCGGCGCTTTCATTGCCGCTGACCAAAAGACAATCCGTGAGCGGTGTTCCCGGCACGGTGGACACAAAGAGATCCGTGGCACCCACGACAGGTGCCGTGGCGCAGACGTGCTTGACCGGCTTGGCGGCACCGGGTGTCCACACCCACACGCCATCTTTGGCCAGAAACAAGGCTTCACCCTCGCTTCCTGCGGCCACGCTTTCGATGCTCTCATCCTTCAGCTCCGCAGGCAAAGGCGCCGGGGTGATCTTTCCCGTGGCGATGTCCACCTGCACCAGCCCAGAGCGGCCTCTGCCGCCGAGGCCCATCGTCACCGTCTTGCCGTCTTTCGAAAAGAACGCCTCATTGGCCACGCTGGGTTGCAGCGAAAGAGTCAGTGCAAGTAAAGCACTGACAAGAAGGACCGGAAGTCGTGAGATGCTCATGGCGCAGGGCTTAATTCAGCCTGACGCCAAGTCAATACCCATCGGTCGTCGCTGCGTTCAGGGAGGCACTCAAAAACAGTGGCCATCTCAACAGTGAGTTTCCGATCACACGCAAAATAGAGGGAATAAAAACAGCCCCCAGCGCATCTCACCATTCGTTCCCTTATTACCCCCCAAACCATGAAAAAAACCATCCTTCTCCTTATCGCCGCTGCCACGAGCCTCGCTTTGGCCAGCGACTTTCCGAAAGGCAGCCCGCCTTTCCAAGACAGCAGCGCCATCGCCATGAGTGCCGCGAAACAATCCGGCAAGCCGGTCATCCTCGTCTTTTCCGCCGCCTGGTGCCCTCCCTGCCAGACCATGAAGCATGACGTCTATCCCAGCGCAGAAGTGAAGGCCTTTCACGACAAGTTCGTCTGGGCCTACCTCGACGTCGATGATCCGCGCAATGAAAACGCCGCCACCAAATATGGCGTTAATGGCATCCCGCACATCGAGTTCCTCAATGCTGAGGGCAAAGAGGTCGCCAAACAGATCGGCGGCACCTCCTCCGAGGAATTCGCCAGGACACTCCAAAGCGTGCTGAGCAAGACGAACAAATCCTAACCTGATGCGATTTCGGAGCCGGGGTCATCCCCGGCTCCTCAGATCTGCGAATACGGCGTCGGCACCAGCACGATGTTCGTGATGCGTGACACGATCTCCTTGTCCGTGAATCCAGGCGTGGTCTTGAGCTTCGTCCATTCAGGATCGACTCGGAATGTGTTCCACGCCTGATCCTTCGCAGCAGCATCACTGAAGCTCAGCATGTACGTCAGGTTCGGCATCAGCGGCCCGACGATGGTCTCGCCAAAGAAGACCGCATTCAGACCACTGCGCTGGAAAATCGCCAGCTCGCCGATGTTGAACATTTCGATCTTTTTCTTCCCCGTTTTCTCACTCGGGCTCTCATAGATTCGCAGCTGGTAAACCTGACTGCCCTTGGCCGGCACCGCCATCGCAGGCATGCCAGCGATGCCCTGCGTCAGCCAGCTTTCGACGCGCTCATACACCGCATCCGCCGCCGGTGCATCGAGGTAAGCCGCGCCCTCCTGCTGCAAGGCGGTGTCTGAAAGCAGTTCCGTGCTCTTCGCGAATTGATCCAGCGAGCCATACCGCAGCACCACATACACCACCGGCACCCCTTCCGCCTTCTCCGGCACAAACACTCCCACGTTGCCCACGCCGAGACGGTTCAGCGCAGGAATCGACGCATCCTTCAGGTAAGCATCCAGCAGAGCCTGCTTCTCCGGGCTCTTGAGCGTGTATTTGCGAATTTCAAAATACTCCCGCGCTGCACCGCTTGGCGCATCAGCAGCATGCAGATCTTGGATGACACCGACGAGCCCGCTGGCGGCCACGGTGGATTTGAGGAAGGTGCTTCGTGTCATGAAAAAGTGGGGAGTGATTGGAACTGCAATGCTGACGACTCCAGCATGAATCGTCAACGCCATTTCGCCGACAGCGCGAATCGATGAGAGAGAAACTGCACGCGTACGTTTTCACGAGCAATCCAGCCAATTTATGAACATCTCACGTGCCTTCCATCGATTCGCCCTCTGTGCCCTCGCCCTCGTCTCACTTCCCCTGGCCGCACCTGCCGCAGACGCCGCCAAGACCTTGAACGTCCTCTTCATCGGCAACAGCTTCACTGCCAGGCACAATCTCTCCACTGTTGTGAAGGCCATGGCTGAGGCCGGCAATCCGGGGCTGACCTTCAACCGCACCGATGTCATCTACGGCGGTCGCACCTTGAAGGATCACTGGCGGCTGGGAACACAAAACATCGTCAAGCAGTCAACCCTCACCGAGGCAGAGGAGAAGGCCACCATCGCCGCACTTGAGAAAGTCGCCGCCGACCCGAAGGACAAGTACGCCAAAAGCGCCCTCGCACGTCATCGCGAGCTGCTCCCTAAAATCGAATCCAATCGCCAGCCCTGGGACATCATCGTCCTCCAGTCCTACCGCGATGACATCGAAGGAGATCCCACGCTCTACGCCGAGTATGCCCCAAAGTTCGCCGAACTCGCCAAAGCCCAGGGCGCACGGGTGATTCTGTATGAGACCACGCCCGCCACGCAGAACGACAAACCGCTCACCGCCGTGCCCGACCCCGCTCCAGTCCTGGCCAAGGAACGCGCCATCGCCGCGCTGGCCAATCGCATTGATGCAGCCGTCGCCCCGATGGCGCTCGTGGCACAGCGCTGCCAGACACAGCGGCCAGATCTGACGCTGCGCTTCGTCAATGACGCGCATCTCAACCAGACCATGGCTTACCTTACGGCGTGCACGCTGTATGCCGCGCTCTTCAATCAAAGTCCCGTCGGCCTGCCCATCGACTCCATCACCGACACTCGTTCCTTCGAAGGCGAACGGAACGACAAAACCAAGGACCGCGATGGCAACCCCATCACCCGCAAGTTCAATGACAAAGACCGCGCCGACCTTCAGCGCATCGCCTGGGAAGGCTGGTCGGAGTTTCAGAAACTGCGGGAGAAGAGTGGCGAATAATATCAGCCCACCTTCGCCACCGCACCCGCCAGCACCGCATAGCACTTCTTCGCTGCAGCAACGGGCTCATACCCTGGCTTGCTGAAAATCTGCCCGCTCACCTCCACCACCACGGGGCCGTGGTAGCCGTGCTGTTTCAGCGCCGTGAAATACTTCACATAATCCGTCTTCCCCTCGCCCGGCAGCAGGAACTGGAACTTCGCAGCATCACCGCTCGCGTCTTTGACGTGGATGAACTTCGTGCGCGGCAGCAGCAGCTTCATGCTTTCCTCCATGTCGATGCCTTGCAGCTCAAAGTGGCTGTAGTCATAGGTCACCTGAATGGCCGGAGACTTCACCTGCTCCAGCAGCCACAGCAGACGCTCCGGCGAGTTCACCGCACTGCCCACATGCGCTTTGATCGCAATCGTGGTCTTCTCCTTCTCCGCCACCTCCGCCCAGGCATGCAGCCGCTCCACCATGCTCGCCTTCTGCTGCTCCCACGTCGCCGGCTTGCCCCCGCACACCGTCTCAATGATCGGCGGCTGCGCTACATTCATGTCACGCGCCACCTGAGCCGCATCACGGATGCCTTGCAGGTTCAGCGCATGCGCCTTGTCATCCGCTGTGAGACTCAGGTTCACCATCAGGCACGGCAGATCCAGCTTCAGCGCCGTCAGCTGCTCCTTCGCCTCGGCCCGCGCTTCCGTCGTGAAAACCTTCGGCTCACTCGGAAACCCCGCATTCAAAGCCAGCTCCACATTCCCATAGCCGATCTCCGCACAGGTCTTGAGAGCCTCGCTCAAAGTCAGCGTCTTCATCCCATACAGGCTGAAACCCAGGCTAACACCCGCAGGTGCCGCCGCCCGCGCAAAATGTGGCAGGGCGGCAAACCCCAGTGCAGAGTGAAGAAAATGACGGCGTGTGGACATGATGGATGGGTTGGTGGATGAAGTTGCCCCATAAACTAACGGGCGCAGGATTCCTTGCATGGGAAGTTTCGCCATTGGCAGGAAGGAATTTCATAATCTGCCGTACTTCACCCATGAGTCGTCTGCCTCATGAGACACAAAGGAAATCCATGATGCCGCTGCACTGCGCCATCTTCATGTGCCTGGGCATGGCTGTGAAGCTCCCTGCCGCAGAAACAATCCCACAGTCTCTGCCACCTGACAACGATGGTGCAATCCCTCGTGTGGTGAACATGGAGGAGTTCGAAGCCCTCGTGACCAACTCACCTTTCACTCGCTCCCTCGGTGTCTCCGATTCACTCATCCTCACCGGCGTCGCCCATTTCGAAAAAGACACCTTCGCCACCCTTCTCGACACCAAAACCTTCGAGTCCCACGTCGTTTCCAAAACACCCAACTTCCAAGGTTGGCAACTCGTCGACGTCGGAGGCCACACCGCCGAAATCGAAACATGGTCCGCCAAGATCCAGATTCCAGGCGGCGAGATCGTCTCCATCCGCTACCAAAAGCCCCCACCCAAACCCGCTCGCACAAAATCGAGCGGTGGCGGTTCCGGCAGTTCCGGCGGCAACTCCCCGCCCTTGAGCACGGCCCAGATGACCGAGGCAAAAACCGCCGCCGTTAACTACAAGGAAGGCTTCAACGCCGACGGTTACCCCAAGGCCCCGCCCCCCGAGATGGTCGCCAAACTCTCCCGCCTCAGCACCTCCCAGCGCGAAGACATCAACAAACAAATGTTCGGCCTCCGCAACCAAGGCCTCGGCCTCGACGAACGCCGCAAAATCTACGAAGGCATGGTGGACCGGTCGTTGCAACGGCGGTGATTGGCACATTAAGAGCTAAGTAGGTCGCAGAGCATTCCCTTCAAAAGACATTCAACGTGATCCTCAGGAGAGAGAAACCCGAGAGTGTGCCCCAGCAAGCCTCACTCCTTCAAAAAAATCTCCCACGCACCAATCTGATCACTCAGCGCAGCCAGCTTGGATTCCGCGCCGACACCGGCCCGGACATACTTGCCGTTGCGGACACTGCGCAGGGCAAACTTGTTGGCACCCAGTTCCTTCATCTCAAAGGTTTCCCATTCACCCAGCTTATCACTGCTCGCGGCAAGCAGGTTTTGCTGCGTGGCCTCCACCTTCACCAGCTTGTTGTTCTGCAGTGATCGCAACGCAATCCGGTTCCCGACCAGCTTCACCACGCTGAAACTTTCCCAGGCTCCCTTGCCTGGACTCACCGCCCCCAGATGCGTGCCCTGACCCAATCCCGCTCGGATGACTTTCTGGTTCTGCGCCGAACGGAAACTGAAGCCACCTTTGGCAGGCAACCCCGGGCGTTCCTTCGAGCCGATACCGACAGCGTTGGGCCGTATCTTGGCACCCGTGCTGACAATGGTCGCCTTCGGGTCCGTGGGCGTACCAGGAACCACGCCCGGCGCAAAGCTGATCTGCTCAAACGTCTTGCGACCTCCGGTGTACTCATAAAAGCCCGTCGTTCCTTCGTGTTCACTCAGGCGTACATTACCCAGATTCACCTTGAAGGCATTCAGCGGAATCCAGCCCGTGTTGAAGCTTCGGCTCACCCAGCTATAGCCCACTCGTAGTCCCACCGATACCTGCGGTGTCACGGTCAGATTCAGCGCATAGGAAGGCTTGGTCAGGCGAAACCCATACTTCTGCTCCTGCACCCCGGCTATGTTCGGCGGCACGGCCGGCAGCGTGTAGGCCACCGTCTGGCGTTGTGGGCTGGTGAAGCTGAGACTGTTCGCCCGCAGGGCGATCCCTTCCCGCACCGGCGCATGCTGCAGGCCGATCGTTCCTTTCCCGCTGAAGTACAAAGCCGTCTCCGCCTTGCCCTTGATCACGCCGAGATTGAGTTCCGTTCCCGTCAGGCTCGCCGGAATCACCAGTCGGTATCCAGAGTCGCTATTGCCAAAGGGTGGTTTGAAATCACTACCGAAATCAAAACCGATCTCGCGTGTCGGTATGTGGACAATCGTGCTCCAGAGCGCGCGAAATTTCAGCCCGTAATAAACCTTCAGTTGCAGCACCGTTTCCTGACCCGAAAAAACTTTCCCCGGAGCCAGACCCACACGCCGGTAAAAATCGGCATTCGCATCCAGCGTATCGACATTCAGCGCCATTCCCACGTTCCGATCACGATCCGGGAAATGCCTCTTGAAGTCGAGCTCCGTGGGCCCGAAGCGGCCATTGACCACAATCGGCACCCTCAGCCCGATCCCGTACCCGGCCCCCAGAGTGATGCGGAAAGAGCCACTGAAAAATTTCCAGCGCCGCTCCCACTGCCACGAGTTGCCTTCCGTAAACCCGGTCAGAAACTCCGCCTTGAACCGCTCCTCGCCGCCTTGGCTGCTGGACGCAGGGCGTCGTCCTGCGGGTGCGTCGCGTTCCGGCTCAGTGCCCGGCAGTCGCAAAGCCACGATCTCATCCCCCTTGACCAGGTGTTCCCGATTCACTTTTCCAAGGGCCGCCATGTTTCGTTCAGGCAATGCAGGCAGGGTCGAAACCACCCCTTGCTTGAAAGAAAAGACTCCGTTCTTGAGCGCGGGGATGCGCAACTGCCCATTCGCCATCGCCAGCCGGGCCTTCGGGATGATGAAGGTGTCGGTGATCTCCAGCTCCCCCTTGCCTTCCCCCAAGGCCTCCAGCATGGCCTTTTCGCCTCCCTGCTCATACGCCATGCGGATGGGGTCACCCGCCGGGAGCGTGGGCAGTTCATTTTTGATGAACTCCGCCATTCCCTTTTGACTCTCAGGCGTGAGGTCGGCCATCGACGCCTTTTTCTCCTGGGCACCGTTTTGCAGGTACTCCTTGAACTCAGGTGAGGCCGCACTCGCCGCCTTCGGATCCACCACCACCGCCTTCGTGCTGCGCACAAGAATGAAAGTCTCATCCGTCTCCACCAGATCCACCGCAGACACCGACTTTCCTCCCAGCAAAGCACGCGGAGCACTCGCAAAACCCGCCTCCAGCTTTCGATGGCTGGCCAAAATTCCCTCCGCCACTTCAGACAGAGCCATCAGTTGATTTTCACCCACCGAGACCGAGTGCCGTTGCAGTTGTGCGGAATCAATCTGCCGCACTCCTGAGTAATTCTTCAAACCCTCCATCACCAGCGCCTCCGGATCCTGATCTGGAATCCGGTTGAGCTTGATGTTCGGCGGCAACCGCAGCGCAGGCCCCTGCTGGGCAAACAATTCAAAACCACCCGGCAACAGCAGGGCAAGCCCGAAAGCCACCATCAGGGAACGCTGCACAAAATTGGGACGAAGAGGATTCAGGCGCGAATTCATGGCAGATGTTCGATTATTTTGAGACTAGTTACCTAGTCTGTTGACCCGAGATTTTAATTTGGCAACGACTTCAAATTGCGTGTCAATTTCTGGACCGAGACAGACACTCCATCTAGACATTTTATTCAAAATAATCTTCGTGTCATTGCATGCACGCTGCACGCTCCACCTTCCTGAGCGGGAGACACCATCGTTCGCCACTCCGCCCCGCCACACACCAGCCCCAAAGGGGCTGCGTAACATAGCGAAGGGTTGCCGAGCCCTGGCGAGGCTACCCTGGTACAAGGCATCAAATCCGGAAAGCAAACCCAGCACTCCGCCACACCCTAGGCCCACCAGCAGCGTCTGCAAAGAGCCCCGCCACACGCCCGCCCCATGATCAGATGGCGCTCCTTTACCACAGCGCCTTCGCCGCCGCGTTTTGAAACGCCTCGCGCACCGGGCTGGCGTCGCTATTGGGGAAGTTCGCACGCTGCACCATCAACACATAAATAACCCCTTTCTTCGGATCAATCCACGCCTGCGTACCCCACGCACCGCCGTGACCATAGGTGCCGGGCGAAAGCATTTTCGCCAGACCTTCATGCGGCTCCTTCAGCACGCACGCACCGATGCCCCAGCCGTAGTTCTTGCCATGACTGCCGAACTCCTCTTTCTGGAAAAAGCCGCAGGGCAGATCGCCCGTATGCACAGACGAGAGAATCTTCACCACCTCCGGACTCAGGATGCGTTTGCCATCCAGCGTGCCACCATTGAGCAGCATCTGGCAGAAGCGTGTGTAATCCTTCGCGCACGAATACAGGCCGCCATTCCCCTGCGGCGGACGCCCGCGTTTCCCGAAGTCAGCGCGTGGCGGCACTGCTTCCAATTTGCCGGTCTCCTTATTCTTCGCATACCCCCTGGCCATCTCCCCCCACTGCGCATCCGTCGGATAAAAAGCAGTCTTCGTCATGCCCAGCGGATCAAACACGCGCTTCTGCAAAAACTCGTCGAACGTCATCCCGCTGATCACCTCCACGATGCGTGCCGCCGCATTAATGCCGGACTGGCAGTACTGCCATTTTTCGCCCGGCTCATACTGCATCGGCGTCGCCAGCCAGATCCGCACCAACTCCGCGAGCGTGTGCGCCTCCTGCGCCTTCACACCACCCGCCTCCCCCAGCCCCGAAGTATGGGTCAAAATCTGCGTGATCGTGAGATTCGCCGCTTTACCCGCAGGCGTTTTCAGCCCCGCAAATTCCGGCAGATACTTCGCCACCGGATCCGCGATGTTCAGCTTCCCCTCGTCCTGCAGCATCATGATCGCCACCCCCGTGACCGGTTTCGTCATCGAGGCAATCCAGCACATCGTATCCACACTCATCGCCTTCTGCTTCTCAACGTCCGCCATCCCATTGGCTTCCAGATGCAGCACCTCATCCTTCTTCGCCACCACCGTCACCACCCCCGCCACCTCACCCTTGCCGATCATCTCCCGCATCGCCTCCCCAACGCCAGGAAGCTGGGGCGTGTCCGCAAAGGCGATCGACGAAAGAACAAAAGGAAGGAGAAGCGTGCGCATAGTGGTTAGACCTGTTAAACGCCGCCATGTCGCCAATGTTGCTCCGCTCCTGGCCTCCGTAAACAAGGCCTCGCAGACCTCTCATCGTAGCGGCAATGATCGCAAGCCCCGGTTGCAGTCAGCGAACTTTGTGGCAATTCATTGCATATGACCATCACGCTGCCCCCAGCTTTGGACGCTCTTCTGGCCAGAAAATTGGCCACGGGAAAATATGAAGATGCAGGCGAGGTGGTGCGCGAAGCCTTGCGCCAGATGGACTCACGTGAATCAGCTCTCGAACTTCTGCGCCAGGAGGCCGCTCTGGGCTTTGATCAGTTGGATCGCGGCGATTCTGTCGAAATGGACCGTGATACCTTCATGAACCACTTCCGCCACCGCAGACAGGCCGCATGACTTTTTAAACAGGCATATGCCGTCGCGACATCGGTGGAGACATCATTTCAAACGTAATCTTACACGTCATATTTCCACCCGAGGTACCGACAAAGGCCTTCTAAATCCGGAAATATTGTGCGGCTACTTATTCCGTGATTCGAGAGAGAGCTCACAATACTCAATTTTTTTGAGGCTGGAATTTGAAACTCAGTTAACAATGGTTTTGATCGTGGATTGTCCTCGAGGGGAACAAAGGCTCCTGCGCTTTTGGAATAACTATGCAAGGTAAACCAGCCATCTTGTGCAATTATGCGCTGGTTATTGTGGCGGGGCTGAAAAACTCTGGTCCTAGAAGTCTGAAAGGGATCTTTATCATAGACATCTTCGATTAAGAGATTGTCAGCCTCTAGCGCATAAACGTACGCGTCTTTGTCGGATTTGTCTGAGCAAGCAAACCAAAGAGCCACCAATGGATTGCTCGTCCAGTCTAGTAATCGAGTAGAAAGACCATGGTGCTGAGCTAAAACAAGCAAGTCTAAGACATTATCCTTGTCATTACGTGAGTTAAGCATGGCATGTCCAAGTAGCTGAAGCTGTCTAATAATCTTTTTCTCCTTAGCCCCTGTGTCGCGTTTTCGATCTCGACGCGCAATGCTTGGCAAAAGATTTCCTTGAACCGGCTGTCCACGATATAACATCAGATCTGTCCAGATATCCAAGTTATCCGTGTGGCTCACGAATTTTGGCAGTGAGTCAATTTTGATTTGGTTCATAACGTAATGAATTGAGGTCCAATGCTTACACTGTGGAAATGCAGACTCCCTCACCCAAACAAAACCATCTGCCCCGCGTCCGCATCACTCACCGCCTTCTTCCTCACCTTCGCCGGCACACTCGTCGCCACCGGCACCTCCTTCACACTCTCCGCAGGCTGATGCCCCGCCTCAAGCTGCTGCAGCACTTCCTTCGCGCGCTCAATCACACCCTCTGGCAAGCCCGCGAGTCTCGCCACCTGGATCCCATAGCTCTTCTCAGCGCACCCTGGTAAAATCTTGCGCAGGAAAATAATCTGCTGGTTCCATTCCTTCACCGCCACGTTGTAATTTTTCACCGCGCTGCGGCTTTGCGCCAGCGCCGTGATCTCATGGTAGTGCGTCGCAAACAAGGCCCGTGAGCCGACCTTGTCATGGATGTGCTCGGCCACGCTCCACGCGATGCTCAGTCCATCAAACGTCGAAGTCCCGCGCCCGATCTCATCCAAGATCACCAGGCTGCGCTCCGTCGCATTGTTCAGGATCAGCGCCGTCTCGTTCATCTCCACCATGAACGTACTCTGCCCACGCGCGAGATCATCACTCGCGCCGATGCGCGTGAAGATGCGATCCACCAGCCCCACCTCCGCACTCGCCACCGGCAGATAGCTCCCGATTTGAGCCATCAGTGTCAGCAGCGCCGTCATACGCAGATAAGTGCTCTTACCCGCCATGTTCGGCCCCGTGATGAGAATCAGCCGACTCTCCTCCGGCTCCAGCGTGATATCATTCGGGACAAAGCGCTCGCCACTCGTGAGATTCTGATCCAGCACCGGATGCCGACCATCTCGTATGAACAAATTGCGCGTCTCATTCAAAACGGGCCGCGTGTAATTAAACAGCCGCGCCGTCTCCGCCAGCGACCCCAGCGCATCCAGAATCGCAATCGTCTCCGCCGTCTCCTGAATGTGCGCCAGATGCTCCAGAACCCGCCCGCGCAGGCCGAGGAACTCTTCATACTCCAGCGCCTTGCTGCGCTCCTCACTGCCGAGGATCTTGTCCTCCATGCGCTTCAACTCATCCGTGATGTAGCGCTCGCCATTCACCGTCGTCTGCTTGCGATGGTAATCTGTCGGCACACTGCCCACGTTCGCCTTGGTGATCTCAATGAAGTAGCCAAAGACCGCGTTGTACTTAATCTTGAGACTCTTGATCCCCGTGCGCTCGATCTCGCGATTTTGCAAATCCGCAATCCATTGCCGGCCCAGCGTCGTCGCCGCGCGCAGCTCATCCAGAGCAGGCAGATAGCCCTCGCGAAACACACCCCCCTCCTTGATCTGCATCGGCGGCTCATCAGCAATGGACCTCTGAATCTCCTGCGAGATGCCCGTGAGATCATGCAGCCGCTCTAGCAGCAGTGGGATCATCTTGATCCCTCCTTCAGCAGCAGACTCCTCATCATCCCCCACCACCATGAGCTGCTCCAACGCTGCACGCAAAGCCGGCACTACTTCCAGTGAAGACGCCAGCATCAGCAAATCACGCCCATTCCCGCTTCCCTGACTCAGCCGCGAGCTCGTGCGCTCCAGATCCCGTACTTCCTTCAGCAGCGTGCGGATCTGACTGAACAGCATCGACTCCTCAAGCAAGCCCGCGATCATATCCTGTCGCTGTGTGAGAGCATCGAGATCACGCAACGGATGCAGCACCCAGTGGCGCAGTTTGCGCGCACCCATCGGCGTGCAGGTGCGGTCCAGCGCGCTCAGCAGCGTATGCGCCGCACCACCGCGTGCCGTGACCAGCTCCAGATGACTCTGGCTCGCAGCATCAATCAGCACCACATCACTGATCTGCGCATACCGCAGCCGTTGGATGTGCTCCACACTGCGCCGCAGTTGAAACTGCAAGTACTGCAAAATACACCCCGCAGCACCAATCGCCGCACTCAGCCCCTGACAGCCAAAGCCATCCAGCGACTGCACCTTGAAATGCTGCGTCAGACTGTGCTGCGCCTGATCAATCAAAAACAGATAGCCTTCAATCGCCTGCGCACAGCTCGGACTCCCGAGTGCCGCGATCAAATCTCCCTGATCTTCGCTGTACAGGATCTCGCTCGCCTGCAGCCTCTCCAGCTCATCCGCCAACTCGGTCGTGTCCTTGAACTCCGCCACCTCAAACTCACCTGTCGTGTGGTCCACATAAGCGAGTCCAAGCTTCTTCCCCTCGCGAAACACCGCCGCCAGGTAGTTCGAGCGGTTCGAGTCCAGCAAATTGAGATCGCTGATCGTCCCCGCGCTCAGCACCTGCGACACCGCACGCTCCACGATCTTCCCCGGCACCGGATCCGTCGTCTGCTCCGCGATGGCCACACGCTTGCCCGCCTTGATCAGCTTGGCGATGTACCCCTGCGACGAATGATGCGGCACGCCGCACATCGGCACACCATTGCGCTTCGTCAGCGCCACATTGAGGATGGGCGCGGCGGTCTTCGCATCCTCAAAGAACAGCTCATAAAAGTCCCCCAGGCGGAAGAACAGCAGCACGTCCTCCGGCAGCTCGCGCCGGATGGCGAGGTACTGCTTCATCATGGGAGTGGCGGTGGCGTCAGACATGGGAGGGCTCAAGAAGTCAAGAGCATGGTCCTTAGGTCAAGAAGGAGTCGCCACTGGCACCGGGCTAATGCCTGATTCAGCGCCTCCGGCGCCAGACCAAAGTCATGCAGGCGATCAACAGCAGCAGACCACGCCCTGGCTCAGGCACGACGACCAAGACGCCCGACGACTCGAAGAGGCTGGTGTCCCAGACCAGACCCGTGCCGAGCGTAGGCAGCAGGAGATCCAGCCCGGTCTCGGTGCCATCTCGAAACCGATTGCCCACCGTGAAGGTGTTAAAGTTGACGTCAGACCAGTCGATGAGGTTGAACACATCGCCAAAGACACCCGTGTACCCGCCCGTGAGAGTCACAGTGATGCCGCCGTTGTGATTGAGCGTGAGCATCCCGGTGGAGGCGATGAGGTCATGCCCGCCGCTGTTCCCTGCGAGGAAGCTGCTAAAGTCCGTGCTGATGTTGTCGACCCAGGTGGCGGTGTCGCCGCCGTAGCTGACGAAGGTGGAGGCAGCGTTGTCCGTGGTGGCACCCACCTGCAGCAGGGCACGATCCACACGGGAGGCGGAACCGGACAGCGTGAGGTTTCCCAGCACATACAGCGTGCCGGTTTGATCCCCCACGGTGCCAGCGGATGCGAGACTGTTGGTGACACTGGAATTGCCGGGTTTCAGGACGCCGGTGCTGTTGGTGGCACCCACGTTGCTGCCCACGGTAAGCGTGGCACCTGTGCCACCAATAGTACCAGCACCAGAAATCACACTGTCAGTGGTATATGCAGCGCCCGTACGCTGGCTGATGTCAAAGGCTGCTCCGGCTGAGACATTCACCCAGGCGGCGTCATCCATGCTGCCGTCCGCAACGAGCGACAGGGTGCCTGCCGACACGCTGACATTGCCGGTGTTGGTGTTGACCCCCTTGAAGACGAGCTTTCCGCCTCCTTTCTTCGTGAAGGATCCGCTGCCCGCGATTTCGGCATCAGCCTCGAAAGTAGCGGTGCGGCCGGTTTCCACTTCGAAGCTGCGCAGGCTGGCATCAGTGCTCGCACCGGCACCGTTCAGGGTGATGGTCACGTTCTGATTCGTGAGGTCGGTGTCGGAGATGTTGCCAATGGTGCCACCCTGCCAGTTGTAGGTGGCGGTGCCGTCTCCCTGGCTGAGGTCACGGAATCGCATGGTGGCCGTCCCGGATTGATTGAGGGTGCCCTGGGTGCTCAGCGGCGTCGCGCCAGGAGAGGAGTAGTTGGCATCGGCCATGAGGAACGTATCGACCACGATCGTACCCACGGCGTAAGTCAGCGTGCCACGGCCGTAGCCGTTGGAGTTGGTCCCGTTGCCGATGCGGCCAAGGACCAGCAGATTGATCAGCATGTCCACATCCGCAGCGTTGGTGAGGTTCATGGAGGAACTGTTGGGGGTGCCGGTGCCGTTGACGTCGCTGTCACCGATGAAAAGATTGGCACCCGTACTGCCACCCTGCTGACCACGGAGCGTGAAAGAGCCCCCGCTGCCGATGGTCACATCCGCCCTGGAGCGAGTCCCGCCGATGGTGAACGTATCCACATGGATCGTCGTGGTGCCGGAACCGAGATTCAGGGTGGACGGAGCGTTGGTGTTCACCACACCCACAGGGCAACTGCCGATGAGAATCGAACTAGCGGTGATGGAATTGGTGCCGTTGGAAAGTGTCAAAATGCCCGTGGTCGTGCGGCTGTTCGGATTCGAGATGGCACCATTGAAAACGCCCATTTGAATCTGGCTGACATTGATGGTGACAGACGAGGCAGCAGAGAAATTGACGGTGCCAACAGTGTTGCCCGTGGCCGCGCCTGCGGTGGGATCACGAAACCCGATGAGGATGAAGTCATCCCCGCCGCCATCGCCGATGTTCACCGCGCCGCCCAGAACCGTCAGCGTGGCGTTCACCTCCGGAGC
Organism: Verrucomicrobiaceae bacterium UBA7681; assembly: GCA_002482965.1. Taxonomy (GTDB): domain Bacteria; phylum Verrucomicrobiota; class Verrucomicrobiia; order Verrucomicrobiales; family Verrucomicrobiaceae; genus Prosthecobacter. The sequence goes on from DLGZ01000073.1 coordinate 143,723, forward strand.
GCTGTTGTACACCCCGCCAACCACAAGGGACTGGAGGTTCATCCCGTTTTGGATCGTGGAGGAAAGAGTCCCGCTCGTCACGCTGGCGGTTTGGATCAGGTAAAGCGCCTCGGTGGTGTTGGCCGCGATGGTCTGAAAATTCATGGCACCCTGATTGACGACGGTGGCTCCCGTGTAAGTCGGTGCAGCGCTGAGCGTCAGTGTGCCGGTGCCGGTCTTGGTCAGGCCGCCGTTGCTGTTGTTGCCGATCGCGTTGGCGAGCGTCACATTGTTCGCTCCGACATCAAACACGCTGCCGACCTCAAGGATGTAACCACCGAAGTTCGGCGTGAGATAGACGGAGGCTCCGGACAGTTCCACCGCCCGCGAACCAGCAGTGATGTCGGTGGTATTGCTGGCACCCCAGCGCAGCGTGCCACCGCTGACGCGCACCATGCCGCTGCCGAGATTTCCTGCTGAGGCACCGAATTCGAGGATGCCTTGGTTGATCGTGGTCGCCCCGGAGTAGGCGTTGGCACCACCGAGGATGAGCGTGCCCGCACCCGTCTTGGTGAGGCCGGTTGCGCCGCCATTGTCGATGATGGCAGACTGCAGGGTCAAAGTGGCACCGGTGGCCGTGGCGTGTGAGGAGGTGATATGAACAACGAGTTCACCATTCCCAGACTGAATGGAGTCATAGCCGCTGATGACGACGTCGTTGTCCGTGGCTCCGGCGGTGACAAGAAGCCCGCCGCTGGTGAGTGTGAGAGTGCTGCCCGTGCCGCCGGCCAGATTGACCGAGCCGCCGCTGCTCACGATCCGCAGGGAGTTCAGCGTTTTCGTGCCGAGCGCTGAGGCCGTGGCGCTCAGGCTGAGGTTGGCGTCGCTGGTGGCCGTGCCGTAGTTCGTTGCGTACTCCGCAGTGGTCAGGGTGCGCAGGCTGTTGCCCGTCGCACTGTCCACCGTGAGAAAGGTGTCACCCACACCTGTGGGGCTGTTTTCACCGATGGCGAAGGCAAGAATTTTCAGATTCGTCGCGCCTGCGGTGGTGCTGGTGCCGACGAGATAGCTGTTGATGGCCGTAGCGGTGGTGAAGGTGACACGTGTGGCATCAGTGCCAGCGCTGGGAGTGCCGCCAAGATTCGGCCCGCGCACCAGCAAGGTGGAGCCGTTGGTGCGGCTGAAGGAGGTGGTGGCACCGAAAGACACCGTGGTCAGTGCAGCGGTCGTGGTCGCTGCCGTGTTGTCCAAGGTGAGGACGTTCGCACCCCCGGCCAGGCCGAGGCTGTTGGCCGTCTCCGTGCGCGTGCCGTTTTGATTGCTGGTGACACTGAAGCCGTTTCCGGTGGTGCCTTCCAGGATGATCGCGGCGCTGTTGTTGATTTTGTTGATACCCGCGGACGTACTGTTCTGCTCGACGCGCAACTGCCCGCCGCGCAGACGGATCGTGTTGATGGCGGTAAAACCGACGTTTCCGCCCGTGAGATCGACCAAGCCGCCCAGCACGGCGAGCTCACCGCTCATGGTGTGCTCGACACTGGTGCTGGTGGTCAGTATCCCACTGCCCTTTTTGATCACCATGGCATTGGTGCCGGTGATGCTGGCCGAAAGGGTCGTGTTCCCGGTCTGGTTGACGGTCAGCACCCCGCCTGCGCCCAGGCGGATTTCTCCAATTCCCACCTCGGCGTACGTGTTGACTCCGCCTGCACCGCCCGTGAGGTTGCCGACGCCTTCACTGCCGCCGTTGAGGTCCAGCACCGCCCCGTCGGTCATCGCGGCTCCGCTGGCGATCGAAAGCGTTCCATAGTCGGTGATGCCATTGCCGCCGCTCACGCGCACGAGGCCCTGAATGTTCACCTGGCTGGTCTGGCTGCCGCTGCCTATGCTCACGTGGCCGATGAGGTTGTTGCTGCCGGTGAGGACAATCCACCCAGGACCCGCGAGCGTCAGATGCTGTGCCTGCAGGCTCTGCGGGGTGTTGTTGGAGCCGATGTTGGCAGCAATTGTCAGAGTACCGGTGGAAAGATTCGTGATGATCAGCTCCGAAGACTGCGCGCCAATGAGCTGTTTCGTCATCAATTGACCGCCGCTGAGGGTGGTGTTGCCGGTCACGTTGTCGCTGACGAGAAAGGCACTCCCACTGAGCGTGAGTGCCTTGCCTGCGTTGTTCAGGGTCAGCGTGCCGCCAGACGGGGCGTTGAGAATAAGGCTGGCGATCTCGTTGGTGCGCAGCGTGCCGGTGGCGGCTCCATCCACCACCACATGATCTGCCGCCGTCCATTGCGAACGGTCGTTCTGAACGCTGCCCACGGCCACGATCACGTTGCTGCCATTCTTGGCCGCCCAGCGTTCGCCGTCCACCGTGGCCCAGCCACCCAGAATTCCGGTGCTCCCATTGGCCGCTCCGCCTGTGGCAGTGACCACGGTTTTGGACCAGTCGTTGGAAGCAAAATCCACCACCCCCGCACCAATGCTGCGGGACAGCCCGCTCGCGAGGGTCACGGAAACCATCTGCCCGTTGCTGACCAGCGAAAAGGTGCTGTTGGCCCGCACGATAGCGAGAGAGCCGATGGTTTCAGCGCTGGCCGCAGACGAGTTCCCCCAAAGTTCCAGGATGCCACCGCGAAGGTTGGTCGCCGCAGTGTCACTGAGGCGGCTGTTGCTGTTGTTCATGCTGTAGTCCAGCACCAGAGTGCCGCGCTCCACACTGGTGGTCCCGGTGTAGGTGTTCACACCGCGCATCACCATGGTGCCGATGGACTGCTTGACGATGCCGCGATTGCTGGCGTCACCATTCTCGATCCCCACTTCCACCAGCAGGTCAATCGCCGACTGGGTTTCATTGACGATGAAGGTGCGTTCTCCATACAGCGCAAGCATCGGCGAGAATGCGCCGCCACCGCCTGCATTGATGATCGCACCGTCGCTTGTGGGATGCACGTAGGTCAGGTTGTTCAGCCGGAAGGAAACGGCGGATGTGTTGTCCAGCGTCAGGATGCCGACGCCATTAACTCCGGCTGATCCAGCAGCCAGCCCGAAGATCACCTGCGCTGCGGCAGCGTTGGAAGTGTTCACCTTCAACGTGCCATTCATGATGCGCAGGTTGCCCGTGAAGCTGTTGGCACCATTAAAGGTCAGCGTTCCCGCACCGTCCTTTTGGATGGAAGAGCCGGAAATAATGCCGTTCACCGTCAGGTTGGTATTTGCGTCCGTATCGAAGGTGAGCGTGCCCGAGTTGGTGACAGCGCCCAGTGAAACGCTGCCGGAGGTGTTGGACAGCTTCAGCGTACGATTGGTCGTTGAGGTGATCCCCCCGGTGATGCTCACCCCGCCAGTGCCAGCCAGCGTGAGGTCCGCGTTGAGCGCAACGCCACCGGCCACCGTCAGCGTGCCAGCTCCCGTGTTGGTCCAGCTCTGCTTGGCGCTCACTGCCAGACTGGAGTTGATGAGCTGTGAGCCGCTCTGCACGTCGATCCCTGACGCGCCCAAGGTGAGCAGGTAATCATTCAGCGTACCCAGCGTGGTGCCCGCCGAGGCATTGCCATTGAATACCAGTCCCAGTGCGTTCTGGGCTGCTCCCAGTGTGGTGATGGCGTTGGTAAAAACGTCCGCGTTGAAAAAAGCACGATCCACGGTGCCCGGCACCAGAGACGGCGTGCTGCCCCCGTTAAGCGCGCTGGTCCAATTCTCGACATTCGCCCAATCGCCACTGCTGGAACCATCCCAATAGATGTCTGCGGCAGAACAGGTGGAGGACAGCAGGAGACAGGTAAGAAGGAATCGACACATTAGGGTAGGGTCAGACGAGGTTGCCAGAGACAATGCACGACCGATTTGGCTCAATTTTGGGGGCAAAATGCTCGGGATTCCAATCCCGCTGTCAATGCACAGATTGACCACTAAAGACGCGCCCTATGAAGAGGTGATCGCTTACGTGCAATGCATATCATGCGAGAAGGGTGGTCGAGAGCGAAACGAATCTCGAAGGGTGGGTGGCCTGGCAGACGTTCTCCACGCATGAATTCACGCCGACGTTTTTTACAAGTCTGCAGCGCCGCCGCCCTCCCCGTCATCTCCTCTGCTGTGGAAGTCATGAAGCCCTTCTCATTCATCCTCCTGGGAGATCTGCACTACGACAACCTCGCGCATCATGACATGAAGTGGCTGGACCAGCACCACGGCGGCGATCTCAGCCAGATCCAAAACTACTCGCGGCTCACCAAGGAGGTGATGCCCGGCATGTTTACCGCCGTGAAGCAACAAATCGCCGCCCTGCGTGAATCTGCCACACCACCCGCCTTCGTGATCCAAGTGGGAGATCTTGTGCAGGGCCTGTGCGGGACGGCGGAGCTGTCAGCGCGGCAAAACCGCGAGGCACTCGCCTTCGTCGCGCAGGCAGACCTCGGCCTCCCCTTCGTCTTCACCAAAGGCAATCACGATATCACCGGCGAAGGTGCCAAAGAAGCCTTCGACGAAGTGCTGCTCCCATTCATGGCCCAGGAAACCCACAAGCTCGATGCAGCCGCTACCCATACCCAGGCAAATCACACCATGACCTACGGCGACGCACAGTTCGCATTCTTCGATGCCTACGACAAAACGAGCCTGGACTGGCTGGAGGCAGTGGCAACCAAACGCACCGCGCGGCATCTGTTTGTCATCATCCACCCGCCCGTCGTCCCCTATGGCGCACGCGCCACCTGGCATCTCTACGCCAGCGAAAAGACAAAAGCACAGCGCGCAAAGCTGCTCGACATGCTCGGCCAGCAGGAGGCCATGGTGCTCGGCGGCCACCTGCACAAGTTCAGCGCGCTCACACGCCTCGCAGGCCGCAAGAGCTTTTCCCAGCTCGCCGTCAGCAGCGTCGTCTCCGCCTTGAATCAAAAGCCCAAGGCCGAACTCCACGGCATGCCCGGTTACACGGGTGATCAGGTCAATCTGGAGCCAAAGCATGCGCCCGAAACGGCCGGGCTCCGGCGTGAGATCTACGCCAGCGAGCGCAAGCAGGTGACGGCCTTCGAATATGCCGACACAGCAGGCTACGCCGTGATCACCGTGAACGGTGGGCAGGTGCATGCGGCGGTTCATTCAGGAGCACAGTCCGCAGCCTTCCAAACCCTGAAGATTTCAGTGTAAACAAGAGTGTGCTTGATCACCTGCCGCATGTTTGCAAAATAGAACATCATGAAACAACCTCAGCGCGAAGCCCTGTTCGACCTTCTCAGTCTCTCCATCTATGCCGATGCCCACATCTCACTGACCGAGGAGCGCCTGCTGGATTCCGCCTTTGTCGCTGAAGGCTGGGATTCGGAGTACCCGAAGAGCCTGTTCATCGAAGAGTCCCTCGCCCGCGCCCGTGAGGCGGCGGAGAGCGATGATGCCATGTTCGATTACATCAATGAAAAGGCGCAGGCCTTCACCACCAAGACCGTTCAAAAGGAAGTGCTCGGCGTGGTGAAAAACATCCTCAAGAGCGACGGCGAAACGCACGAAGAAAACGAATTCTACAATCTGCTCGTTCAGGCACTTCCCAAGGTGGGCAAGTAAGCGCGGCTCACTTCAGCACCGGCTCGCCAAGGTGTTTCTTGAAGAAAGCCGCCGCAATATCCACCGTCTCCGCGCACCAGGGATCGCTCATCCAGAACGGATGTGGCGCGTCCTTGAGCGTGTGCACGTCGGTTTCGATGCCGAGGCCCTTCAGTTTCTCCATCATCTCGGCACGGCCCACTTTGAGCGAATCTTTTTCGCCTTCGATGAAGATCGTGGAAGGCACACCGGCACGGACGTGAGTGATGGGTGATGCAGCCTTGTAGAGCCCGGGATTTTCGTCGGCACTGGTGCCGAAGAAGAGCACGGCGCCTTCATTTTTCTTTCCCGCGTTGGCGGCGATGAGATCCTGCGTGGCGGCCATGACAATGCACGCTTTGACGCCGCTGGATTGATCCTTGAACGGCCCTTCACCTTCGAACTCGGGGAGACCCGTTGTCATCGCGGTCAAGCCGGAGAGATGACCACCGGCGGAGCCTCCCATGCAGCCGATGCGCTCGGGGTCGATCTTCAGCTCCTGCGCATGTGCACGCAGGCAGCGCAGCGCCGCTTTGCAGTCATGCAGCGCCGCAGGGTATTTCGCTTCGGTGGAGAGACGGTAGCTCACGATTGCCGTGACAAAGCCGCGCTGCGCCAGGCGTTCCATCATCGGCTTGTCAGCCTCCACCTGGCGCGCCTTCCAGCCACCCCCATGAATGTCCAGGATGCAGGGCCACGTTCCCGCCGCATCAGGCACATAAACGTACAGCTCGACCGTGTGCTCAGGATACTGCGCGACTTCCAGCGTCTTCAGCGTGAACCCCGCCGGAGTCTGCGGCTTGAGCGCTTTCCACTTCGGCCCGTTGGCACTCGTCTTCGCCGCCGGTTTGGGGTCGGCTGCGTGAAGAGCGCTCAGTGCGAAAGAAAGAGCAAGACAGAGGGAAAAACGAAAAGGCATGGGCATGCATAACGCCTGCCGCACATCCCATCCTTGCGTTATTTCTTCGCTTTCGGCACCGCTTCCATGTCCTTCGGATCCGGACGGTCGGAGGCTTTGCGCAGTGTTTTCTTTTTCGGCGGCGGCGCGCTGGGGTCAAAAGATTCTCCGCCGACCACCTGCGCGCCGCCTTGGGTCATGATCAGGGATGGGCGGTTGCCCTCCGGATCACGGTAGTAGGCACGTTGGTGAATCTTGCCATCCGGGTTCACAATCACGTGGCAGAAAACATGCGGCATGGCCAGGAACAAGACATGCAGCTTGTTATGAACATCAATGCTGATCTGCGGCTGCACCGCCATCATGGCAGGCCCCAGCAGGAAGGTCGCTATGTAGGAACCACTGCGGTCATCGGTGATGCGGCAGTAAAGCTGCAAATCATTAAGCTCGCGAAACAGGATCACCTGGTAGCGGCGCTGCCGCCCGGCACCGTCGAAGCCCTGCGGCACACCAAACGGCTGGTCAAACATGTTCGGCTTGGAGTCCGTGATGGTCATGCGCACTTTATTGGACATGAAATACTGGCCGGAGAGGGGATGCAGCACGTTCGCGATGATGCTGAAGGTGCCCAGACTGGAGGTGGAATAGCCTCCGGAGATTTCGACCGTGTGCTTGGTCGTACCGCCTGCCGGCAGGGTGATGGGTTCCTCTGAACCGATTGTGACGGGAGAGAGCCGCTGTCCAGTGGACTGCGTGATCTCAAACTGCAGCCAGTCCTTGGCACCATGGCCGCCCACGATCACATTGTCGCCGGAACGGTTGGTGACACTCACCACCGCCACCACCGGCTCGCCTGTGAGGAATTGATTTTTCAGCAGGGTGAGATTCGTGACATACTGGGCACGGGCCTGGCCGCAGCACAGGCAGAGGATCAACAGTAGAAGGATGCGGTTCATAAGCTTCAATGATTGTGTTTGGCTGGAGGAGCGGTGTGGGCAGCGGGGACTGTGCTGGTGGCGGTGCGGAAGCCGCGCGCGAGAGTAGCCTCGTTTGCGGATTCAGGAAAGCGTCTGTCGGTGAGCAGCTGGTCGTTGCACTTCAGGCCGAAGTGTCCGCCACGCACCACGGGCACCTTGATGTCGATGTAATCCGGGTGTGAGGGCCATTCGCCGGACTGGGTCTCACCCGCAGTCCATTCGCTGACGTTCCCGGCCATGTCACACACCCCGTAGGGGCTGACGTCCTGCGTCACGCGTGTGATCGGGGCCCAGAGATTGTACCCGTCGATCTTGCCACCTTTTCCTTTCGGTGAGGCATCGTAATCATCACCAAGATTGGCGGCCTTGCTGTTGGGCTGGTTGCCCCACGGGTAGATCAGGCCGTGCTCACCACGGGCGGCTTTTTCCCACTCCTGCTCCGTCGGCAGGCGCTGGCCGTTCCATTTGGCAAAGGCATACGCATCCCACCAGTCCACCTGGGATACTGGCGTGTTGAGTGTGATGCTTTCTCCGTTGAACGTGGTGCCCGCTTTGGCGGCGGCGTAATACTGGCTCCACTTCACCGGTTCGTGGCTGGTTTTGGTCTTGGGTTGCAAGGAATGATCGAAGGCTCCCGCCGCGGCCGTTTTCAATGCTTTCAGAAAGTCGGCATATTGGCCGATGGTCACCTCATGCTTGCTGATCCAGAACTCCGGCAGCTTCACCTTCTCATTCTTTTGATACTCGAAGGTGCCTTGGGGGATGCGCACCAGCTCAATGGGAAGCGCTGAAGCATTTTCGGTTCGCGGTGCATGGTTGCCGTTCATCAAGGCCCCAAGACCTGCCACCACGACCAGCACGAAGACGATCATCATCCAGACCCACCACGGTTTGGTGCCGTTCACGCTCACTGGCATGGTCTCAGCCTCGATCTTGCGCACAATGCTGCGCTCACGCATGTCGTCACGCACATCATCGAGCGCAGTCAGCAGCCCGTTCCAGTCGTGGTGCGCAGCTGACAGCGTCTGCAGCAGTCCTCGGGACTTGCCCTCGGCCGCGACCGGTCGCATCAGATCGAGGAATGCCTTCACATCCGCCTGGGCATCGCGCTTTTTGGCCACTGCCGGTCGGAAGAAATTCACGATGCTCGCCTGATGATCTGCGTCGATATAAATATCTCGTGGCGAAATGCTGCGGTGATGATAGCCACGCTCCGTGGCAAACTGCATGGCCTCCGCCACTCCGAACAAAACCTCCGCAAGCCGCCGCTCGTTGAGCATTTCATGCGTCAGTTCGATTTCCGACAAACTCCGGCCACGTGGCAGCTCGCGGGTGTAGAACAGCCAGCCGTTCGTCTCACCCGCCTCATACAGCGGGGCGATGCGCGGATGCATCAGCGATGCCTTCACCCGCTCACGTCCCTTGAACTTCGCCACCACGTCCTTCTGCTTCAGGTACTCCGGCTTCAGCAGCACCAGCGCCACCGGGCGTTGTACCGTGATCTGCAGCGCCCGGTAGGTTTCAGACTCACTTTCAATGTAGAGCCGTTCCAGCACCTGATAGTTCCCCAGCACCGTGCCTGGCACCATCACCGGCGGCGGCTCATTGGACTCCACCGGCAGGGTCAGCAGGGCGCGTACGCGATCCAGCAGTTTCTCCGGCGTGTACGGGGCGTCTTTGATCACGAGACCATCAGCGATCTGATCTTCAAATCCCGTCAGGTCATAGCGCGTGCTGAACAGCACACGTGTTTGCGGAAAACGTGCGCGCACCGTATCGCGCAGCGCGAAGCCGGTTTCCTGCGTTTCAAAAATCGCCTCAGTCACCAGGATGTCCAGCGAGTCTGCCTTCGCGACCCATGCGGCCGCGAGAGACGAGCTGGGAAAATCAACCACGGTGTAGCCAGGGAGATTGTCCCTCAGCCAGACGGTTCGGGTGCCGCGCAGAGCGGCGTTGGATTCGACAAACAAAAGAGTCATGCGGGCATGTCAGTGGCGATCATCTGCTCATCGGTGGGAGCAGTGGATTCACACCCGCAGGAGCAGTGCCGGGTGTGGATCCAAACTCCAGGAGATCGCGGGGCTCGGCAGCCACATCCTGGAGTTTGTTGTTGTAGTAGAGCCGGAGCATGTACCCGTAGTACGAACGGCGTCCATGCTGCTGGATTTCGGCGGCGGAAAGTGCAGGCAGGTGATAAACAACATCCAGCAGTTCCTCACCGGTGCCGTTCCAGTCCACCGGAGCGGACTGCCAGGATTCAACCGGTTCAGGGGCGATGGTCAGCGCCACTCTTTCGTTGTTCACGCGGTCAAAAAAGAACACCTCAAGATTCAGCTCCTGCGAGTTGATCGGACGATTGCCCGCCCGGGAAATGGGCACCCGCAGCACGTAGCGTTCGCCGGCGTTGACTGAAAAATCACGGTTGGCGTGACAGGCACCGAGGCGCAGAAACTTTTCGCCGTCCGCACCTGAGGGAGCCGAAAGCGCAGGTGCTGCCACCCCCGCCGAACCCGCGCCCAAACGTCGTGAAGCGAGTTCAAAATAACGTCCCGCCTTCGTGTCTCCGAGGAGCTGAATACGCCGCCAGGCGTCCGTCGCCTTGGCCGTGATCCCCATCTGTTCGTAGGTCTGCGCCATCTCGGCAATGATCGCCGGATGATCAGGGGTCAGTTCATCCGCCTTCCGCAGCAGTTCCAATGTTCCCTGCATGTCACTCAGACCGCGGAGTTCCTGCGCCGCCGTGATGACGTAGTTCACATCCTTCAGCAACGCCGTGGCCGCATCAGGTTTGGCGTTGGGCCCGGGCGGAGCCGTCGTCTTGAACCCAGCAGCAGACAGGCCAGGCGCTGAGGGAGCGGCGAAAGTCTGCGGCGTCCCAGGCAGGGCCGGTGCAGGCGCAGGTGCTGCCGCTACGACGGGTGCTGCGACGGCCGGCGGAGCCTGGGGAACGTACGAAGAGCCCGGAAGTGGCAGCGCAGTTCCAGACATGCTGAAGGATCCAATGGGTGGCGGAGCATTGGAAACAGGAGCCTGTGCTGGCATGAATGACCCCGGCAGCGGCGGAGCACTGGCACTCGGTGGCATGGAGATCTGGCCAATCTCCGGCACCATGCTCAGCGCAGGTGCGGTCACTGGCACGGTCGCAGATGGCACCACTGCCATGGGTCGGATCCCCTCAGCCGGAGCAGGGCTGGACGTGAGCAGTTTCAACGCCAAACACATCTGCACCACCGCCAGCACGCACAACGTCCCCCAGGCAATCATTGAGGAACGATCACGGTCGGAGGCAAGAATGGTGGATGGAGGAGTCACAAGTTGCTGAAAAAGACACTCATGGTACGATTTAGGCCTCCTAGTGTCAATGTTTCAGGGTTCTTCGTTCAAAATGCCGGAAGGTCACTCCCTGCCGTTGTTCTCTCATGCCATAGAAACGTCGCCGCACTATCATCCGTGCGATTTTTCCTTCACCCCCGCTGAAATCGCGGCACAACTGTGCCATCGCGAAGGCCTCATGTGGATGGATTCCTCCTTGGCCACCCCCGGTGCCATTTCCGTGATTTCTGCCGAGCCCGTCGCTGTTTTGCAGGGTCACATCGACCAGGATTGGGAAAAAGTGCGGGCCGCCTTGCGCATTCCCCGCGCCTTGGCCGGCGGTTTGTACGGCTGGGTCGGCTATGACGGCCACTTCGTCTTCGGCATCTACCCCCATGGCCTCGTTTATCATCATGACACCGCAAAATGGTTCCAGTTCGGCGATTTCAAATGGCAGCCCTCCGCCCACCAGCCTGCCACCGCCGCCCCACGCCTTCATTTCACACCCGGCGTCAGCAGCGCAGACTTCATTCACAGTGTCGAGCGTGCCCAGCGCTACATCGCCGCCGGAGACATCTACCAGGTGAACCTCTCCTACCCCTGGCAGGCCGCATGGCCCCAGGACGCCGATGCCCTCGCCCTCTATTTAAAACTCCGCGCCGTCTCCCCCGCCCCGCATGCCGCCTTCATGCAGCTCGCCGGCACCACCGTCCTCTCCGCCTCCCCCGAGCTCTTCCTCCGCATGCAGGGCTCACGCATCGCCACACGCCCCATCAAAGGCACGCGCCCTCGCTTCGCCAACGATCCCGCACGTGACGCCGCCGCCGTCCGCGAACTCACCGCCTCGGCCAAAGAGCGCGCCGAGCTCCTCATGATCACCGATCTCGAACGCAACGACCTCGGCCAGGTCTGCGAATTCGGCAGCGTCGCCGTCCCCGAACTCTGGCGCGTCGAAAGCTTCGCTCAGGTCTTCCACCTCGTCTCCACCGTCACCGGCACCCTCCGCCCCCACGTCGATCACGTCGATGCCTTCCGCGCCTGCTTCCCCGGCGGCAGCATCACCGGCGCGCCCAAAAAACGCGCCACTGAAATCATCACCGAACTCGAGCCCCACCCCCGCAGCCTCTACACCGGTGCCATCGGCTGGTTCGGCTTCGACGGCCGCAGCCAGTGGAACATCGCCATCCGCACCGCCGTGCAAAAAGGCGATCAAATCACCTTCCACGTCGGCTCCGGCATCGTCGCCGACTCCATCCCCCAGCACGAATACGAAGAAACCCTGCACAAAGCCGCAGGGATTCTGGCTGCGGCCGCGCAATAGCCCAGCGCGTCAACACTACCTATTTTGAAGACCAATGCCTCATATCGGCCTCCGGTGCCGAATAGCTGCACGCCCCGCGACGTTGCGTTTCATGATCGCTGATTTTCTGGCTCAAGCCATAAGAGCCGTATTCGATGGCACTGACGCTTATAGACCGTCCCTTTCGTATAGGGCTAGATTTGACGGATCCGTCATGCTGCCCAAATACCTGCGCAAAATCATTCCTGGGCTGGTTCAGCCTCGTGAAATACTGATGAGTTCAGCCTCGTGAAATACTGATGAGTTCTGCCCTGTGACTTTCCACCGATCCATCCGCCTCACCTTCGGCAAGTAAGCGTGCGGAAAGCCGATTGTTGCTCAAATTACAGCTGATAACATTAATCGATATGCATGAGTCCCCGTCAATAGATCCCTTTTTGCCAACGCTGCTTCCACATCCATAGATGGGCATACCTGCATTACTTTTACCAACATGTGGAATATGCTTGTGACCGTGAAGAATGCAGTCAAAATTTTGAGCTTCGACAAAAGATATAAATTCCTCAGCATCATGCATTGATTCAGTTTTTCCAAATGGCGCATCCAGAAAATTTCCATAAAAGGGACGCGCATACCACGAGGGAACTTCCACGGGCTTTGGGTGGTGATGAATCATACCAATAAGCCTCGCTTCGTGGGATTGCATTTCACGAGCTAAGCGGGTTCCAACGTCTGCCATCTGCTGTTCCCCCACAAATCCTCTGCACAAATTTCCTTGGCCCACAGAGTTAAAGCTAACGATCCCTAGCCTACTATCGAAAAAGAATCGTATGTTATCTGCCAGATTTGGTAAGCGGGACGCTATGTTAGGCATCGACCAAAGGTCACTTCCCTCTCTTACGTCACGATTTCCCAAACAAATTATCGGATACTCTTCAGTGAGCACAGCCAGGTCGTCCAAAAACAAACGGACCTCATTGAGACAGTGCTCGGTAGGACTGTCCATTAAATCACCACTAATGGCAACCACAACCCCCCCTGTTTCTTTGTAGTCAGAAACAATATTCAGAACGAGTTGCTTTAATCTCGGCAATTTTTTATTGGCCTCGCTACTTCCTATATGGAGATCGCTTAAATGTATTACCGCAACATTATCTTTCGAGGCTGATACTTTTCCAAACTCCTTTAGATAACAAACACTCAATTGCTGCAAGTCAATCATCTGCGTCGTCGCTAGTTGAGAGAAAATCCAATGAAGCTGTTTGTAGAAGATAGGAAGCTCGGAAATCGGGAAAAACATTGACTCCCCCGATTCCAGCCAAACGAGAACCCCCGGCCACTCGTTGATAGAGGATAACGCGGTAGTAAATGCAGGGAACAAGTTACTTAATGCTAAGGTGTCCGTAATGGGCTCCTGCAATTGAAAGATTAAGCCTCCTTTACTGGGGCGAATACGAACTACCTCACGTAGAAGCGCAGGCTCACACAGTGTCTCATCCAATTCACGGTTTATGGAAGACGGAACGATAAACGCGGTCCATGGCCGTGAACCCAACATACTGCGTACACGGTTTAATCTTTCAGAGAACTCGTTTCTATCACGGCCAAACGGATCAACCACATCCGCCAATGCAGTAATCTCTTCATGGCAACGCTGTTCGTGTCCGGCCTCAGGATAGAAACCTCGGTCAAGTTGATAAAGGAATTGACGCAATACGTCCCTCTTCGCCCCATCCCTCGAATCGTCCAAATCAGGGACTGGCCCACCGGGACTGAAAACATGAGCCAGCCAACTTGCATGTTGCAGATTAATGCGCAGTGACATAAGGAAAATAATATTTCTAATATGCGCCCATGTGTTCGAAAATATTTTCCCAATCTGAAACCGAAAACGAGCGAAGCACGGGATAGATACTCGGGCTACATAGCACAAACGCCTGTCGATTACTATTCAGAAAGTCATTGAGGCCAGAAACCTTACGCGGCTGGCGCTCAAACTCTTCTCGCCGTGTGTTCCAGATACGAAGGTTTTCGAGGTCATACCACTCCTTCCCTTCCTTGGCAGGAGTCTTCTCAATAATAAGGTCATGATCCCCAACATAAACGCCCTTTTTCGCAGAGATTGCACCAGACAATTTGGCTCCCATCTTAACGAGACCGCCGTAGTTAGAGGACAGAACGTTTTTGAAAAATTCTATTATACTTTTGCGTTCCCCGATATGTGATTCGTTGAATGTAAAGGCTGGCTTATAGATATTTCTTCCCTTGAACGCAAAGGGTTCTATCAAGGGGAGAAGTTGGTTATTCCCGTGTTCCTTGACCCGATCAATAAGGGTAGAGATGAAAATCGAATCAATGTCCTGAAGCCAGATATCCATCTCCGACTTAGACACCACTTTAAGGTTTATAAGTGTATAAATGAAATATTTGAACATTCCCGTCAATGCCCTGACCGTTTTATGCCAGTAGACGTCTGTATACATCATATTTCTACAGGACAACAGCGACATAATGTATGTTTTAGCCTTATGGGTAAGACATATTTTTAGGTTGTCTTTGTCGATATGCAAGGATTCAAGGAGCCTTCCAATGTCCAGGCTCCGTCCGTATTCTACCCCGCAATGGATGCTATCCCTGTTGAGATAGTCCAGTTTGTCGACGTCAAGAACTGAGTCGACTACGCTTTTGATCACAGTGAGGTCAGGAGGCAATTGCCCATGGCCTATAACTGCAAAGAGGAGGTTTTGGTTGATGCCCCATTCTCTATCGATGAGCTCGCCGATTTTTCCCGAGCTAATTATCTGAGATGCACGGCGTTCGTGGCTGTCGAATGACACACCATGGGGGAACTCATCGATCTCCTCAATCCAGTGCGAGTAGGGGTAATGTCCGATATCATGCAGCAAAGCCGCTAAGGCAGTGTACTTTATAACCTCTGATTGTGAGGAGCATGTTTCATTGAACTCAGGAACTCGCGTGAGAGATTCTAGATAGCGGAGGGATAAGTGGTATGTTCCAAGGGAATGTTCAAACCTTGTGTGCGTCGCGCCTGGGAAAACGAAATCCGTTGGTCCGAGTTGCTTGACACCTCGAAGTCGTTGAAAGTCGGGGCAATCAATGATTCGGCGTATCTCAGGGGTTGTAAACACCGACCCCGACACTGGCAGTCGGATTTTCGAGTCGATTATAAATTGCCTGCTGCTGGACGGAAGTAGATATTCCCCTATATGAAGCTTTAGATTCCAGGTTGTCTTTAAAAAGTATCGGCCCATCGCATCTTTTAGAGAGCTGGCACTACTGAAGGGAAAAGTGTCGACTTTAACATCGGTGGCCCTTGCAAGTATAGCATGCAAAGCATTGTACCTCGGAACATCATAGTCGCGGCGAAGGGACTCAAGGATAGAGAATAGGATCAAGCTGAATCCATACAAATCATTGTCTTTGGGCTTTTTGTCGAATTTGTAATGCGGATGATAAATTGGCCATGGGCGTATAAAATCATGGTCTTTGGTTGTTGGCTTTTTCTGAGCTTGTCCAAAATCTACAAGTATGAACGTTTCGTCGCTCTCGCTAAATAAAATGTTGTCTGGCTTGATATCATTGTGGTAAAGGTCTTTTGCGTGACAATAGTCTAGGGCTTTGGAGATGTGATGAACGAGCTTTTCAAATAAAATGACCTGTCGTTCCGGTGACTCAACTCTTCCTTTGTCGTCATGATCTCGTGTCAATGTTAAAGGGAAAAGATCTGGGAGAGAACGCTCATAATAGTCCATTGTGTAAAAGAACACATAATTGCCTTCATCTGATTGAGGTGCCACAAGTGACTCGACCAGAGCAAGTTTTTCATCGCATTGCGATAAGTCGCAATATCCCCCAGTGTGTACGTGGATGATGTTTTTGTTCGAGATCGAAGATAGGATCTTAAGTTCATTAAAAAACTTCCGGACGCGCTCCTTCACCCGCTCGGGCTCGTCTATTCTCGGTTTAACAAATTTGATGGCATACTGTTTGCCTATGGGATTAGTAGCCAGAAAAACGGTTCCTTGCCCTCCAGCACCCAAGCTTCCTTTTCTTATCCGCAAGCCCAGAAACCTTTGAGGGTCTGCACCCTGTGATATCTCAACCAGTTTTTCTATGTCATTCATAAAGCTATTTTGCTCAATTCGAAGGCTCGATTTTTGAATATTTGATCAAATATAATGAAATTTGCCCTGAATACTAGGTAAAATATATCAAGTCTATCGTCTTCTAATCCTGAACTCATATGAAAGGATACCAAGCTTCAGTCTCGCGGTAACCTAAGTGGGGGCAAAGCCAGCCGGAAATCTTGCTTGATGCAGAACGACGTCACGTGCTGTTTATTTAGAGTGCTTATTATCAAATGATTATAGAGCATTTTGCCAGCTCAAAGCTGGGCGTGCGAAATGGTCTGGCAGCGAACAGGCAAAGCCCGCCGAGTAGTTCAGTATGGCCCAAATTGCGTGGCCTTCCCTAGGCTCCAACTTTGGGCGAATGCGGACATCACGCCAACCAAATACGTTGGCGCTGGCAAGCTCCCATAGAATCCTGAGTTCTTTGAGTTGTGTCTGTGCCTTTTGTCCTTTCGCGGTAGTCATCGCTCTCGTTCACCTCTTAATTCGCGAAGTGCTGCCCACACCGTACTTGCGGTTCGAGTCATGGAAGATGGCAAAACCACCTTATGACCGCCGGACAGACCGATCTGCCGGAATCACCGCGGCGCATCTTTGGCGCACAGCCCGCGTTGCGCCGGCTCAGCGCCCCTGAAACCCGCTGCAAAATGCCATGCGCCTAGCCGTAGGTTACTCCGCCACCCCATTGCTTCCCCACCTCACCACAATGCAAGTCTCCATCATTCCACTTGCTGCCTGCATATTGTTACACAGCCTCTCGCCATCATCGGCCACAGCACGGGAGATCAGCGTCATGCAGACGCCCCAAGGCACACATTACGCCGTGGGCACCGAAAAATACGCCAAGCCAGCCCCGACTCTCTTCATCATTGGCAATCCCATGGCGATGCTGGCAAAGGAGAACATGCGTTATCTCCTCGAGACAGGAGAAGCCCTGGCAAAGAAGGGCTGGGTTTATGTGGTGCTCGACCCCGCCTGCGAGGGCCATGATCTGAAGCCTGGACAGCCTTCGTCACTCAGCGGTTGGGCAATCCACGCCAAGGCGAGAGAAGACTTCCTCGGGCCCTATCTGCGCAACTGCATCGATGTGCTCGATCACCTCATCGCCGAAGGCGTCACGGACGCGCAGCAGGTGGCGGTGCAGGGCGTCTCGCGCGGCGGCTTCTGCGCGCTGCACTTCGCGGCGCGGGAGCCACGCATCAAGGCCGTGGTGGGCATTTCACCCGTGACCAATCCCTTGGCCTTAAAAGAGTTCGCAGGAGTCACAGCGGAGCAGGTGGCGTACATCAGCCTGGACCAGGCACTGGAGCCGCTGGCCGGGCGCACAGTATGGATCAGCATTGGCAATGCGGACGACCGGGTGAGCACGGATGACTGCATCACCTTCAGCCGTCGTTTGGTGACCACGACACGAAAATTGCACCCGCAAATGAACCTCTTTCCCGTGCAACTGCATGTGGGTATGTCGGCCGGGCATCGCTCGCCCGATAACGCCTATAAGGCAGCCGCAGATTTCCTGCTCCAGACCTTTCCCAGCCCTCAGATCCCCAATCCTAAACCATGATGAAACGTCGCAATCTCCTCGCGGGGGCCACGGCGATGCTGGCTTCACTCAAAGCTCAGACCGGCCTGACACAAGAGGCAGCGAATCCAGCGCTGACGCATGATGTCTATACCGGCGACTTCCCACCCGCGAACTACGGTCAAACTCACGAAGCCATCGAGGCAACGATACAAGAAGTCGTCGAGCGGGTGTTTCGCGATGAAGACGGCATCCTGCGCAGCGGCGTCAATGGGGCCACGATGCAACCCTTGACCAACGCGGAGGTCAAAGACCGGCCCCAAGGCAAAGGATCCTACACCGAACATTCCGCCATGCCGGACGCATTGAAAGCCGTCTGGCTCAACTATGAAAACGCAGGGCAGGCGAGCGGTTCCTATCTGGTCGCATTGTGCCTGAAATATGAGGTGACGCGTGAACCCAAGCTGCGTGAACTTGCCCGCCGCACCGTTGATGCCATCGTCATCCTCTGGAACAACGCCGCGCCGCCCGCTGGCCTCGGCGGCGGTGGCCGGGGATGGTTTCCCAAACCCTACGGCGGCATCCGCAAAGTAGCCGGCATCGAGGAATGCAGCGCCGATCAATACGCTGACATCACCCTGGGCCTGCACGCCTATCATCGCACGATGGCAGATGCGGCGGAGAAAAAGCAGATCGAAGACATCGTCGTCTCATTCTCAGATTGGTGGCATGACCACGATCACAGCGGCGTCTACTTCGGTAAGCCGATCTGGTGGAAACGGCTCGACTGGCACCCCATGGCGGCAGCCTGTTTTCTCTACATGCACGCCCTGGCGGAACACTGGCGTCCGGGCGTGAACTCAAAACAGAGCTTCGAGACCTGGCTCAATCTCAAAGCCACCCTCCTGCAACCCGCCATCGACAAACCCAGCAACGCCACCATGCACGGCATCCCCGTGCTCTGTCTGGAGCAGCTCCGCACCCTGCGGCCTGACCTGGATTCCGTCTGGCAGCCCGCCTTCACTCACCAGGCCGCCCTCCTGGCGCGCAGTGTGGACGAGACACCGATGAACAAGACCTTTGAGATGAACGGCTTCTCCGCCGACTACCTCGCCCTCGCGCATCGGCTGCTGCCCGGCAAAGGGTATGATAAAATCGCGCGCCGCTGCATGGAAGCCTGCAAAACCCGCGGTGACTTCTACCACATCCGCCGCGGCCTCCCCATCAACAAACTGCCCGCCCTCGTCGCCGGCGATGACTATCGCGACGTCTTCTTCTGCGAAGGCCAGGTCCACTGGATGGCCGCCTACTGGCGCACCCGCCAGCAGCAAGGCTGAGGCGAGCCGTGCTCGAGAACGGGGAATCCTTCAATCAATCACAACTCCTGATAAGCTTTACTCCTCCAAGCGTTTCCCTCTCATCCCTCATGAAGCGCCTCACCTTTCTCGCCCTTGCCCTCGGCAGTCTTTTCGCCCCGCTCCTCCACGCCGCAGATGACGGCCGCGTGTATGAACTGCGCATCTACACCTGCAACGAAGGCAAGCTCGACGCCCTGCTGGCCCGCTTCCGTGATCACACCTGCAAGCTCTTTGAAAAGCACGGCATGAAGAACGTCGGTTACTGGGTGCCCGTGGATAAGGAGAACGGCTCGGAAACCACCCTCATCTACGTGCTCGAACACAAGAGCCGCGACGCCGCCAAGGAAAGCTTCAAGGCCTTCGGCGCAGATCCCGACTGGCAGGCCGCACGCAAAGCCAGCGAAGAGGCCGGCAAGATCCTCGCCAAGCCACCGGAGTCGATTTTCATGACCCCCACGGATTTTTCACCGCCGCTGGCCATCGCCAAAGCCGGCAAGCCACGCGTGTTCGAACTGCGCACCTACACCACCAACGAAGGCAAGCTGGATGCCCTGCTCGCCCGCTTCCGCGATCACACCGTGAAACTCTTCACCAAGCACGGTATGACCAACCTCGCCTACTGGACCCCAACAGATGAAGACAAAGGTGCCGGCAAAAAACTGATCTACATCCTCGCCCATGACAGCAAGGAAGCCGGTCTCGCCTCCTTCACCGCCTTCCGCACCGATCCCGACTGGATCAAAGCCAAGACCGAAAGCGAAAAAGACGGCCCGCTGACCATCAACCCTGGCGGCGTGAAGAGCATCTACATGAAGGCCACAGACTTCTCACCCATTCAGTAAGCCCATGCGCACGCTCTGCCTCGCCCTCCTTGCCACCTCCCTTCACGCTGCCACCCCCACCTTCGAGTGGGTCGCCGCAGGCGGCGGAGCCAAAAATGACAAAACCCGCGCAGTCACCTTTGACCGCGAAGGCAACGTCTTCCTCGCGGGTGAAGCAACCGACGACGGCACCTTTGGCGACCAAAAGCGCGCCGGACTCGGCGGCATGGATTTTTTCCTCGCCAAAGTCTCCTCGGAAGGAAAGTTCCTCTGGGTCCGCAGTCTCGGCGGCAGCCTAGTGGACCGCGGCTACGGCGTGGCGACGGATTCCGCAGGCAATGCCTACGTCACCGGCCATTACCAAAGCACCGACGCCCAGGCCAACGGCCAGACACTGCCGAATGCGGGTGATTATGACATCTTCATTGCCAAATACGACACAAGCGGAACGCTGGTTTGGATCAAAACCGCCGGCGGAAAAGGCTACGATTACGGCCACGGAATCGTGGTCGATTCCAAGGGCGACATCGTCGTCACCGGAGCCATCGCCGGCGAAGCAAAGTTCGGCGACGTCACCGTCAATGCCGGCAACACCTCCCGCCCGATCTTCTGCGCCAAGTATGATTCTGCAGGCAATCTGAAGTGGGTAAAGGCAACCGGTGGCAAATTCTCCGGCAGCGGGCACGGCCTTGGCGTCGATGCCAGCGACTGTATCTATATAGGAGGCAGCGGCGGCGGCACCGGAACGATGGATGGCGTGACCTTGGAATCCAAATCCCAAGCCGGAATCGTGCTGAAACTCACGCCAAATGGCGAAGCCGTTTGGGCCGCCACCCTCCCAGGCGTACCGAGTGCAGGCTTCCATGAAATCACCGTCGATACCGCAGGCCGCATCTGGTGCGCAGGAATGTTCAAAGGTGCGCTCAATGGCGGCCCCATGCACACCACCGGCGATAAAGACAACGACGGCGTGTTCGCTCACTTCAGTCCCGAAGGCAAACTCGTCTGGAGCCACGTCCTCCAAGGCCCGGCCACCGACTACTGCCTCGGCGTCGCCACCGACAACACCGGGCGTTGCTTCGTCACAGGCGAGTTTTCTGATACCGCCACCTTCGCCGGACAGACACTCAAAACCCAAGGTGCCACCGACATCTTCACCGCTGCTTTTGACGTCAAAGGCGGCCTCGAATGGCTCATCCAAACCGGCGGAGTGAAGGGGGACAATGCCTATTGCATGGCCTGGCACCCCTCCGGAAGGCTAGTTTTTTCGGGGGCTTGTGTCGCACCTGCGACATTCGGAGGCCAAACCATGGCGTCTCCGGGCGGAGCCGAGGCTTACGGGGCAGTTCTTCGTTTAAAGTGACGTATTGGCGCTATAATCGCCTTTAGTTGCGTCTAAAGTCCTGTTTTTGAGGTGGAACCGGCTACAAACCCCCGCGTTGACAGGGCCAGTGAACTCGACACCGTGCGCGCCCCTCCGACCGGGCCCCCCATCTGGTCGAGCGTGACCCAACAACCAACCGACCGATTGAATCCAACCACCCTCCTGTGCCTCGCTGCTATGTGCGTTTCCGCTGCTGCGGAAGAAGTTAAAAGCTCAACCACAACCCCAGCTGGCGCTCCAGGCCAGGTCATTGCAGGCGTCAAGACAACCGCCTACACTCACGACGAAAGCGATCATATCGAGTACGGTGCCCGCACGGCAGTCGGTACCATGCTCAGGCACGGTCAGATCCGCAGTGCCGCTGCTGACTGGTCCATCTACCCGATGGGCACAGTGTTCCAAATTCAGGGCGATCCCTCGATCTATGTTGTCGATGACTACGGTTCCGCTCTCGTGGGCACGAAGACCATCGACCTCTACAAGCCGACCTTTGGCATGATGAACAACTGGGGCACACGCCGTGTGACCATTCGCGTCCTCAAGTGGGGCTCGTTTGCCAAGAGCCTCGCCATTTTGAAGCCACGGGCCTACAAAGCCTGGCATGTGCGCGAAATGGTCGCCCGCATCGAATCGCGTCCGGCTTAAGCCAGCACGCTTTCCGGCACACGGGCTACGATACGACCTTCGGGATCACGCACGACGATTTTGCCGTGAATGATCTCGGGGGGATTGCTGATGCCCTTGACGTAGTCTGCGGCCAAATCCTTGCTGCAGCCAAGTGACTGGCGGATGCGGACGGCGAGTGTTTCGGGATCAATGTCGGTCATGTGGCTGCTATATTAACCTGTCTTGACGGGAAAGTCGCGGCAAGAATCAACTCAGAGCCCAATCTGTCATTGAATTGGGTGCTCCTTGCATTCCCAACACTCCCACCTTTGATTGTGGTCTAACTTTGAACTGAAAGACACATCATGGGCGCACAATGGAAACAGAAATGGCGGGAAATGGCCGCAGACCAGAAGGGGAAGATCACGGGGAAGCTGGTGCGTGAAATCCAGGTAGCGGCGAAGCTGGGCGGGCCTCACCCCGAATACAACGCCCGTCTGGCGGCCGCGGTGGCGATTGCGAAAAAGCAGAGCGTGACGCGGGATACGATCGAACGCGCGATCGCGAAGGGCTCTGGCACCGGGCCGGATGCGGTGCAGTTTGAAACGACGACGTATGAGGGATTCACGCCGCACCGGGTACCGGTGATCGTGGAATGTCTGACGGACAACAACAACCGCACGTCCTCGGACATCAAGGTGCTGTTCCGTGCGGGCACCATGAGCAAAGTGATGTGGATGTTTGATCATGTGGGATTGGTCGAAGCGCATCACGCAGACAAGACGTTGGACATCGAGGAGGCAGCGCTGGAGGCCGAAGCGGAGAACGTGGAGCCTATGGAAGTCGAGGATGAAGACGCAGCGGGCCACATCGGCGCGCGGTTTTTCACCCAAACGACGACATTGGATGCGGTGACCAAGGCGCTGAAGGCGGGGGGGTGGCAGGTGACGACCTCAGAAATGAGCTATGTGCCGAAGGAATACCCTGAGCTGAGCGATGAGCAGCGCGATGAGGTGACTAATTTCCTGCAAACGCTGGATGGACATGATGATGTGAGTCGGGTTTACGCTGCGCTGAAATGACAAAACCTGAATGACTCATGACGAAGGAATGCCAAAGCCCGAAGGATGAATGGGAGTGGCATCAGCTCGTAAGGCGTGAGCTTCGAGCTCCGTCATTGCTGCTCATGGTGGTGGCTCTGCTCTTTTGTGGCTGCGGGAAGAAAAAAGCGGCACTGAAGCCCGCAGTGGAGGCCCCGGTGGTGGTGATGCCGACGCTGCTGACGGAGGCGGACAGGCTGGGTTTGGCAAGCCGTGTGGTGGGTGACGTGGAGTTTTGCGTGAGCAGCGTACAGTTGAAGAAGCATGCGGAAGCGTTGAAGGCATCGCGCTGGTGGGAGCAGATGCTGGCGTTTGTGGAGGACAAGGCACCGACACCTGATAAAACCGCCCCCCTGACGGTGGATGAGGCGTTTCTCGCCTTTGGCAAAGACAGTGTAAAGAGCCTCGTGCTGCTGCGGCAGTTGAATGATCTCTACAACGAGACGGCGTATCGCGGCATGATGAGCGGCGGAGTGCTGGCGGGACTGGGCACGAGTTTTGATGCGAAGAAGCTGATGGAGGCCGCGCTGCGTGACCCCGCCGTACTGGAAGCGCTGATCCTGCTGCTGGAGCGTTTTGAAATGCCGCCAGTGATGATCGGTGTGGCATCGCCAGAACCGGAGCAGGTGATGAAACGCTTCAGCGAACTGCTGCATCTTTCGGACTGGCTGGGGGATGCGCCGCAATCGCGCATCGTGACGGCACAGGGGGAAAAGATCACGGTGAATGAGATCGCGATGGATCAGGTGCTGACGGTGGAGCGGCGGAGGGAGTGGCTGGAAGTGCTGGCGAAGGCCATGCCGGGGGTCACACCGGAAATGAAGGACCGGATCGGGCGTGGTTTGGAAGTACTGGCGCGCAAGAAGTGGGTGCTGGCGCTGGGTCTGGGCACTCAGCGTACGTATGTGGCGGTGGGGAAATCGAAGGATCAAATACGCCTGGCCAACTCGGTGGAAGATTCGGTGCTGGCGCGGCCGGAAATGCGCACGCTGGATGCGCATGCGCTGAAGGGGCTGGGCTTGATCGCGTGCTGGGATGGGGTGTTTTGGGATGTACTGCAATCCGACCACCCGTTTCAGCCGATCGTGCGCGGACTGCTGGCAGGGTTGCAGACCGAGAAAACGTTTTCAGACATGGCGCGTTCCCTGGAACCGCAGGTGATCGAGCTGGCGGCGGCCGAGCGTGCTTTTTACCACAGTGAGCATACGAACGGCGCGGCGGTGGCGTGGTGGGATGGCGGCCTGCAGATGGAGCTGGCGGGTGGTTTCTCTGTGGCAGAGAGCACTGCTCTTTCCAAGGCGTCGCAGTTTTCGACGGTGCTGGATGAACCGGAGCTGGTGTTTGGGGTGAGCGGTCAGGGAGCAAGCACGGGGGCGGGGAGGGCTTACTTCGAAACGTGGATGCGGGCGGTGCATGCGACGGCCCATGAACTGGTCAAGGCGGGAGTGGGCGGGGAGCAATCAGCCGCGATGTTTAATCTGGCGGATCAAGCGGTGCTGCCCGGCGTCATTGACGTTTATGAGGGTACAAAAACGATCTGGCAGAAAGCGCTGAGCGGCGACGGGGCTTTCATCCTTGATGTGGGTGGAAAAATGCCGCTGCTGCCGGGACTGCCACCGGGTGGTGAAGCGATGCCGCTGCCACGCTTTGCCAGTGTGCATGAGATCAAGAACCGCGCGCTGATCGGTGTGTCATGGCAGAACATGGAAGCGACGCTGCAGCAGCTTTTGAAAAGCGTGCCGACACCGCAGCCGATTGAGCTGCCGAATATCGTGACAAAGCGGAGCGGCGATCTGACGAGTTACAGTTATGTGCTGCCGTTTGATTCGAGAGAGCTGGCACCATGTGCGTCGCTGAATGATCAACTGTTCATGCTGGGCACGTCGCGGGTGCAGCAGAGTCATCTGGCAGAAATCCTCAAGCGACCAAGCGCAGCCGCAGGCATGCGGATGAAGCTGAGCTTCGCCAAGCTGCGGGAGTTTCTAAAGGCCTTTGCTTCGGTGAGAGCGCAGAACGGCGGAGCGGGGGAATTGAAGGCGGCGTTGAAATGGCTGGAGCCTTTTGAGGTGCTGGACCTGAGGGTGTGGAGCGAGGAAGGCTTGGGCAAAGGGCGCATGTCCTGGCAGATGCACGATGTGCTGAGCTATGACTGAGGCAGTTTGATTCAACGAAAGCGTGGATGCCCCCACTCATGTCCTATGTTCATGAAAATTATCTGCTCTGCATTGACGATCTGCTGCCTGTCAGGCTGCTATGTGTTCGATGCGAATCTGCCACGACCGAAAGTTGTGTATGGCAAGCGTGGTGAGGACACAATCGCGGTAACGGCTGGAACAGGATTTCGCAATCCTGGTGTGCACCATGTACCGCGCGGGACAAGGTTGGGAGATTTTATCATGCGCGCTTCAGTTCTGCCTTCAGTGCTACGCTTCCCAAGGGTTGATTATCGCTTAGGTCAAATCCGAGATGGGAAAGGCGTGGGCTTTCATACAACTGAACCGAGCAGCAGTCAGTGGGAAACACGGCTGGAAGACGGGGCGGTTGTTGAAATCTTCAAATGCAACATTTGATCACTTCGATGACGACGTTACCGGCACTGGCTCGGGTTGAGCACGCCAAGTGAGCAGACCTTTTTCATTCACAATGTAGAGGACGGGCACGGCTTTGCCTTTCGGACCATCGGGCAGGAGCCGGCCTTCGGCGTCAAAGTTGGCGATGCGTGCATCGGCGTAGCGGATCCAGCCCTGGAGTGCGCCGGATTCTGGATCATAGCGATAGACGTCGCGCCACTGCTTGGGCGTGGTGAGGCGCGGGCTGACGTAGGCGGGAGCGGTGGAACGTTCGAGAACATCTGGGAAGAGCACCTGGCTGAGCAGGGTGGTGTTCAGCCCACGCAACATGTAGCGCTCTCCCAAGGAGAGCTTTTCCGGTGGGGACATGGTGTCGATCTGCCCGGAGGCCTGCTCGACGAGGACACCCTGCATGATGAGGCGGTGGAGCTCGGCGCGGACATCGGCAACAGCGGTTGATTTGGGTGAAGCGGCTGCGAGTGCGTCGAGTTCACGCTGGGAGCCGAGGTAGAAGGGATGAAAGCCGGCGATTGCGTTGAGCACTTTGTCGATGGTGGCACGCACGGTGAGATCGGACTTTTCAGCGACCTGTTTTTTCAAGGCAGCGCTGATGGCTTCGCCCAGTTTCGCACGCAGCCGGGCTGCCTCGTCTTTGCGTTGGTCGGCATTTTCGATGGCGGTGAAGGCATCGAGCAGGGGCTTGAACACGAGGTAGTGCTGCTGCAAACCGCTGCGTTCGGCGGGCGTGAGAATTTGTTCGAGCAGCCGGCTGCGGAGATTGGTGTCCTTCATGCTGAAGGCGAGCAGGATCTTCACCCAGCGCGGGTCGGTGTCCGTGGCGGGAAGACCAAAATCAGGGTTGTGCGTTTGGTAGTGGATTTCAGACACGCGGCCTTTCTCATCGTAGAAGTGCATCTCGTTGGGCAGCATGTAAAAGCTGATGATGGCGGGAGTGCTGATGCTGGAGCCGTTGTCAGCAAAGATGCCGATGTCGATGCGATGGCTGCGGATGCCGGTGGCGGTGATCAGGGGCGGCTCCCAGCGGATGCGGAGGTGCATGACATCTCCGCCGGGTTTGGACTCGATGTGAACGAAGCGCGGATCTCCCTGCAGGACTGCGGCGCGCATTTGCAGGGGGGCTTTGACGAGGTTCACCGTTTTATCAAAGCTGATGAGCATGTCGTGCTCGGCTTCATTGCCACGCAGGATGCGGGCGATGGAGACGGGAGTGTCGGAGAGCTGCCAGGGATGGGAGCCGGACAGCTCAAAGAAATTTTTACCAGCCTCGATTTTGGATTCCTCGATGACACGCAGCAGCACGATCGGCGGAATTTTCGCCGGCGTCATTTCATGGGCGATGCGTACCATTTTTTCCTCGTCGATCTGCGTGCTGTCGAAGACGGGCGGATGGGCTTTGCCGGTGAAGTAGTCCTCGGACGTCTGCACCGTCTTGTTTGAGCGGCGAAAAATAGACTGCAGCGTGGGCATGAGCAGGCGCTTTTCGATGAGCAGCTTCTGCGTGTCCGGGGGAAAGGCGGCCGTTGTGGAGAGCAGGGCCTGAAGGAAGGGCTGATCGGTGTAGGAGGAGCCCTGGGAAATGAGCAAACAGGGCGTGTTCAGCGGCAGGAGATCCCCATAGCCACCACCGACGCCGTTGGCACCGATGTCGTAGTCCTCGTGTTCAGGATAGATGAAGAGGTTGTTGGAGAGATACTGCTGGGCGAGGAAGCGGTTGCCACCGGGGTCCATCATGTAGATCCGCGGCAGGCAGCCCATCTGCGTGGCAGCGGAGGCCATGGAGCAATTGCCCAGGGTGGGCTGGGAGCGGAGCTGTGTGGCGGCACCTTTTTCGGCACCTTTTTGGACCTGCAGCTGCGGATACTGAGCTGTGTTCAGCGGCGAATGCTGGCCGTCACGATTTTCATACGTGATGGCCTGGAGTCCAGCCGCCGTGCCTTGGGCAAACCAGTCATTGAGCAGCCCGGCGACTTTGTCCGTTCGCGTCGTGACGGGCTGCGCGAAAACACCCACAAGGCCAAGCGTAAGAAACGCTAGGAGGCGCAGGCAGGCCGTGGGTGGTGTCAGCACGCCGCATTGTCACGGCAGCGCAGCAGTTCGCAAAAGGAATATGCTGCACAGAAGGCTTAACCTTCGGGCGAGGCCAGCGGGAAACGCAGCTTGATCTCGGTGCCTTGATCGGGATTACCCCGGACAAAGAGCTGGCCGCGCATTTGATCAGCGAACACCGCGAGAATTTTGAGTCCGAGGCCGCCGCCTTCACCGGGATGAAACTCAGCGGGAAGACCCACTCCATCATCACTGACGACGAGTTCACCGCTGCCGTGGGTGTAGCTCAGCAGGGCGGTGATCTGCCCCTGACGGCCATGCGGGAAGGCGTGCTCAAAGCAATTCGAGAGCGCCTCATTGAGCGTGAGCGCGAGCGGCATGAGCCACTCCTGCTCGATGGGGCCTTCCTGCACTTCCAGGTGGATCTTGATCTGGTCCGACTTCACCTCGTAACATTCACGCAGGTGCGCGACGAGATCGCGCGAGAAGTCGCTGAAGGTATCCCCCTTCCCCAGCGCGACCTGATACAAATGCTGATGCAGTGCGGCGATGGCACGCACGCGGTTCTGACTGGAGCGCAGGGCATTGCGGGCATCCTGATCGCTCACGCCATTGATCTGCATGTTGAGCAGACTGGAGATGATCTGGAGATGGTTTTTGATGCGATGATGCGTTTCGGTGAGCAGAAGCTTCTCGCGCTCGAGATCGACGACCGGCCAGCGCTGGCTGGAAGGTGACACCACCTGGAAAGCCAGCGGGATGGCGGCTTTCAGCATCGCCAAAGGCAGTGGCGGTACCGCTGAGGTTTCGATCTCAGCGGTGAAATGGGAGATGAGTTCAAAACCACCCTCCGCAAGCATGCGGGCGGCGATTTTGGCTTCACCGCGTTTACCATTACCGCCGAAAAACGGACGCTGAATGATGCTCTGCGGATTTTCCGCCTGTTCGGCGAGATCTGCAAAGAAACCGGTGGCGTCCGATGGGCGGAAAAACTGGTGCAGCGGCCGCCCGATGGCCGCAGCAGCTTCGAGACTGAACAATTGCTGCGCATGCTCCGTCCAGGTGCGCACGCGGCCATTGGCATCAGTGGTTAGGAGCACGGCGTTGGCCGGTGCTGAGGTGGTGGCAGGCGTGTGAGAAAAAAGTCCGGCAGGAATCACCTCTGCGGGTGCGAATGCGGCGGCGGATTCTGTGACCTCCTGCAGGTAATGAATGGTGCAATGAGTTTCACCCTGCGCATCTGGGACAGCAGAAAGGTGCAGGATGGCACGCGAGAAGGAACCGTCGATGCGTTTGATGCGAACGCCGAGAGCCTCGGCCTGGCGGCCGCTGCTTTGCAAAGCACGCAGGGCATCACGCCGTGCGGTGGCGCTGTCAGGATCGAGCCAGGCATCCAGCGGATAGCGCCGCAGCTCGGACTTGGCTTTGCCGAGCAGCTCTTCGGCATGCTGGTTGACTTCGAAGATGACCCCGGCCTTGTCCGTCATGACAATGGCGATGGGACTGCCCTGCATGAGCGTGCGGAGCTTGGCCTCCATGCTGCGGAGCTGCTCTTCATGACGGGTGTGCTCGGTGGCGTCCTGAATGCTGACGAGGAGACCACCGCCAGGCAGTGCAATGGGGTTAAACTCCAGCTCTTTGAGCAGGCCATCCGCTGTGGCGAGAGACACTGTGCGCGTCAACTGACGCCGCCAGACGCTTTCACGCCAGGCCAGCACGACCTGCGCACGATGCTCCTCGGTGGGACAGCCATGCGCGAGCCAGCTTTCGACGGTTTGATCGGT
>DLGZ01000073.1:173149-213679 GCA_002482965.1 Verrucomicrobiaceae bacterium UBA7681
ATGCCTTCGAGATAACTGCGCAGGCGGGCTTCACGCCTGCCAAAGGCCTGCTGCGCTTCGGCGAGAGTGCGCAGCTCCTGCCGGGCGCGAGAAAGCTCGTTCTCAAGGCGCTGCTGCGCGGCCTCATCCACCGGTGCTGCCACAGGTGTCGGCGCGGCAACAATCACAGGTGCCAGTGGAGCTGCCGGAGGGGTGAAGCGCGTCACGCCTTCCATGGCCGTCTGCGGCGAAAACCCCATCAGCATGAACTGACGGGAGGATTCATCCGCCCCTTTATGAGCCAGCGCTGAAACCAGCCAGCGTGAGGGAGTGGACGAGTGCGGCGAGGCATCCGGACGAGTGATGATGCAGCCTGGCGCAATATTCTCTGCCAGCGTCACGCGGGTGAGTGCATCGAGTGTTTGCTGACGCAGCGCGCTGTAATCCCGGCCTTCACCAAACACTTCCCAGAAGCAAGTGGTGCCCTCCTGAATGCCTTTGTCCAGGGTCAGGTGTGAAGCGGCGACATTGGCGCGCATGATCGCCCCCTCAACATTCAGCACCAGCATCGGAATGGAGCAGTCCAGCGGATCGGGCGTTTTCGCCACAGGCGGGGCGCTTTCTTTATCCTCATTGGAAGGGGCTGCTTTGACAGCATCTTCGCCGGAAGACTGGGGTGAGCTAAATTTCTCACAGGTGACCATCAGGCCACCGACAGCGGCATCACGCTTCTTGCGCCAAGGCCGCACCTCCCAGCGATAGACCAAGTGCTGGCCGTCAGGGCCGCTAAGTGAATCATGCTCGCTGCGTACGATGTGCCCCTGCAACGCACGTTCATAGACCTGTCTCCAGCCAGGATGCAGGCCCGGAAAAATTTCATACTGACTTTTGCCGACCAGAGGCTGGACCTGCTGCAGGCCGAATTCACTGATCCACTGGCGGTTGGCCAGCATATAGCGCATGCCACGGTCGAACATGGCCATGGCCACCGGTGCGTTTTCCACCAGCACGCCAAGCACCAGCTCCATGTCTTCCGACTCATGTTTGGGGACTTCGGTGATCGCTGAAGTTCCCGTGCGTTGATCCCTGGCCTCTTCACGCGTCTTCTCCAACGGCACCGACTGCGCCTTGGGCTGAATGACGTTTTTGAGTACCGAAGAAGACATGAGTGATTAGTTGAGAAAATTTGAAATTTAGGTTCTCTCAAGTTATCGGCAAGGCGAAAGTGCAAGGATTTGCGACTCAGTTCAGCAAAAAATGAGCCTCGATGCAAGTTTCATCAGCATCCATTTTAAATCATTCCCGATGATACGGTTCTCCACGAATAATGGTGTAAGCACGATAGATTTGCTCCATCAACATCACCCAGGCAATGTCATGCTGCATGGTGAGTGTGGAGAGTGACCAGCACATTTTGGCCTTGGCGCGAAACTGCTGCGAGTGCCCGTCTGCACCACCGATCACCAGGCAGATGCGTTTGCGACCGGAAACCTCTTCGTTCTCGATCCATTTTGCCATATCAAGACTGCGCAACTGCCTGCCACGTTCGTCCAAGAGAATGCAAAAATCACCCGCACACGCGGCTTCGATCTGCTTCTCCACCCGATCCAGCGGAGCCTCCTTGATCACCACATGTTCGAAATGGCTGTAGTGCTGAAGTCTCTTCCAGTAGAGTTCCACAGCGTCTTTGACCCAAGGGTGGCCGGGTTTCCCAACAGTGATGATGCGCCATTGCATGAGGCAAAGGCGCACATCTCAAAGCGATATACAAGACAAGCATGATATTATTGTTATTCTAATAAAAATAGATACTGTGCTTGGCATTACCATCCTTGTTGTTGCATAATTTAAAAAGATCGTTAAAATGAGAATGCTGATTCAAAAATTAACCGCTCGTTCTATGCCCCAAGCACCCCACTCCTCGGTTCATCTCATCGCATCAGGCCTTGCTGCGCTCATGCTGGCCTCTTGTGCTCTGCCTCCTAACCAAGCATGGCAGGAGATCCAAACTCATGGGCTCATCTCCTATTTGGGTCAACCAAGCAGCCCGTTGGGAGTCAATTCCAGATCAACCGTGGTGGCGCAAAACACGACACCGATTCAAACGCCCAGCCCAATCGTGGGTCCTGACCGTCCAGCCACACCGCCTCCGGCGATGCTGAATGCGTCCACGATGCCTGTCGCACAGGCAGTGCCAGACCTGCCCGGCTATGTGCGCACTCCGTTCACCAATCCTCCACGCCTCGTGGATGTGCGTGGGATGTCTGCCGGCTCCAAAGTGGTCTGCCCCTACACACAGCGTCCTTTCCTGGTGCCAGGCAGCGTGACGGCCTCCTCTTCCAACATCGCCGCGACGCGTCCAAAGACACCCGCAGCGCCTGAGCGCCCGCGCACCGCACCGGTGACTGCGAACAGCAACGTGGCCGCCATGACCAAGCCTGAGCCAAGCGCCCCTTCGGTGACTCCGGCTGCACCCAGCCCCGCTGTCGCTGAGCTGCCTTACGGATCGCCCATCGCTGGCCGCCCTGGTTTCGTGAACAGCCCGTTTGCCGCCAAGCATCAGCTGGTGGATGTCACCGGCCTGCCCGTTGGCATGGAAGTCAAGTGCCCCTACACCGGCAAGCTCTTCCGCGTGCCGCCGCAGTAGCACTGGACACGACAAGCAGCCGTTCAACATCTTTGCCCCGTTTGGAGAAATCCAGACGGGGCTTTTCATTTCCCTCGGAACGGTTCCGTGATTTGCCTTCACGCCACAACATGCGATGGTCCGAGTTCAATGGATTTCCCCTCCGGCCTGCTAGCCCTTCCGGGCCGCACCTTCCTACATTTTTTAGTTTATCTCGGGCAGCTCACCGCGCTGATGCACGAGTTGCTGATCGCCTTCCGCTCCGGTGTGTGGCGTCTGAAGCTCGTGGCGCAGCAAATCGTTGCCATCGGGTATGGCTCACAGGCGGTGGTGATTGTGACCGGAGCCTTTACCGGCGCGGTGTTCACCTTTCAAAGCTACGCCAAGTTCAAGGACTTCGGTTTTGAAACCACTGTGGGCGCCGTGGTTTCGGTCGCGCTCTGCCGTGAGCTGGGCCCGGTGCTGGCCGGGCTGATGGTGGCTGGCCGCGTAGGCGCTGCGATGGCCGCTGACATTGGCACCATGAAAGTCACCGAACAGGTGGATGCGCTGCGGGTCATGGGCGTGCATCCGGTCGATTTCCTCGTCCTGCCACGCTTTCTGGCGATGATGATCTCCATGCCATTCCTGGTGGCAGAGAGCATTTCCTTCGGCCTGTTCGCCTCGTACCTGGTGACGAGCTTTGGCTACGACATGCCCTCCGCATGGTATCTCACCCACATGCTCGACCATACGAACATGGAAGATCTCAGCA
Organism: Verrucomicrobiaceae bacterium UBA7681; assembly: GCA_002482965.1. Taxonomy (GTDB): domain Bacteria; phylum Verrucomicrobiota; class Verrucomicrobiia; order Verrucomicrobiales; family Verrucomicrobiaceae; genus Prosthecobacter. Next base: position 176,509 of record DLGZ01000073.1, read on the forward strand.
TTGGCATGATCAAAGGCTTCGTGTTTGGCATGCTGATCACTTTGATCTCATGTCATCAGGGGCTGGGAGCAGAAAATGGTGCTGTGGGCGTCGGTCTGGGAACCACCCGCGCGGTGGTCATCTCCTCGCTGGTGCTGCTCATCGTCAATTTCTTCCTCTCCATCCTGCTCAACTACGTCTTCCCCATCGGCACCGTCTAAAGTCATGGCTGAACTCACTACCAGCACGACTCCAGCCGCAGCCTCGGGCAACGGCAGCACGAATGTGTTCATCGAGCTCAGGGATGTCTACAAACGCTTTGGCAGCCAGGAGGTGCTGCGGGGGATCAACCTCACTCTTCAGCATGGTGAAACGCTGTGCCTCATCGGACCCAGCGGCGAGGGCAAGACCGTGATGATGAAACACATCATCGGCCTGATCAAACCCGACAGAGGCGAGGTCTATGTGGATGGTGTGCATGTGAACCGGCTGAAGGAGCGCGAAATGGCTCCCATCCGCAAGAAGGTGAGCATGCTCTTCCAAGGTGCGGCGCTCTTTGACAATCTCACCGTCGAACAAAACGTGGCATTCCCGTTGCTGGAACACGGCGTGCGTGATCGTGCGGAAATCGACCGCCGTGTACGTGCAGCCCTGAAGGACGTGGATCTGGACGAGCACCGGAACAAATACCCGACAGCCCTTTCGGGCGGCATGCGCAAGCGCACCGGCATCGCGCGCGCCATCATCGATCACAGCGAGTGCATCCTCTACGACGAGCCCAACTCCGGCCTCGACCCCATCGGTTCCGACGTCATCGACCAGATGATTTTGCGGATGCAGCGCCGCTACAATATCACCTCCATCATCGTCACCCACGACATGCGCAGCGTCTTCAAGATCGCCAACCGCGTAGCCATGCTCTACCGTGGCGAGATCCGTTTTCTGGGCACTCCCACGGAACTGCGTGAGTCCACCGATCAAATCGTGCAGGACTTTATCAACGGCCATTCCGACATCACCGGTTGAACCCGCCCCTTTTCACCTTCATTCTTCTTATCTCATGATCGACAGCGATAAAAAAACCGAAATGCTCGTCGGACTCTTTCTGTTCATCGGGCTGCTCCTGCTCGGTGGACTCGTCCTCATGTTTGGACGTGTGCGCGAAGTATTCAAGGACACCTACCATCTGCAGGTGTCCTTTCCGAACGCCTCCGGCATCAAAGAAGGCTCTCCCGTTTTCCTCGGCGGATCACGCGTGGGCAAGGTGGACAAAAAACCCCGGCTCAACGAGACCTTCACCGGTGTCATTCTCGACCTGGAACTCTTTCAGGATGTCATGATCCCCGCCGACGCCACCTTTGGCATCGGCTCCGCCGGTTTGATGGGTGATGCGCTGGTGGAAATCAAACCCACCGGCAAAGAAACAGATATCTTCCTGCCGCATGATTATGACAAGATCATCGAGGGAGAAAAAGGCGGCGGTCTGAACGATCTGCAAAGCCAGGCAGAAAAGGTCGGGAAAAAAGTCGATGTCGTGCTCGATGATGTGCGCGTCGCACTCAAAGATGTCCAGGCGGCCATGGGCAAGGTGAACAAGGATGCCCTCTCCGACGCCACGATTCAGAATTTCAAGGAGGGCATGGAGCACCTCAACAGCACCCTCAAGCGGGTGGATGACAAGGTGCTTGGCGAAGAAAACGCACAGACGCTCAAGACCGCGCTCGCCGAACTCAAAGACGCTGCCACCAGCTTCAAAGGTGCGGCCAAAAACATGGAGGAGTCGAGCAAGAAACTCGGCCCCATGTTTGACAAGCTCGACCCTGCCATCGCCAAGGCTGACAAGTTGATGACGACCGCCGATGAATCCCTGCAGTCGATCAAAAAAGCCGCCGACACATTCTCTGTGGTCGGTGCCAACATCTCATCCGGCAAAGGCCTGCTCGGAGCGCTCATGAACGACCAGCGCTTGATGACCGACTTCCGTGACTTGATTTACAACTTCAAAGTCAACGGCCCGCTGTGGTACAAGGACACGGCGGAAAAATACCGTGCTGAAGAAGCGAAAAAGCAGCTCGAAGAATCACCGCCGAAACGCGGCATTTTCCGCTGAGCCTGACAGCAAGCCGGCTCACGCCAGCACCGCGTGCAGCGTGTGTTCATCCTCGCGGCATTCGGTCAGGATCAACGCCCGCAGACGGCGCTTGGCACGGTGCAAAGCCGTGCGCAGGGCGCCGCTTTGCGGACATGCAGCACGGCAGCCTTTGACAATGTTTTCCTCGAGACAGTCCCAGACATAGGCCCGCCCTTGGGCGTGCAGTTCCAGGCTGCAGGCACTCAGCGCTCTCTCGATCACGCCCCTGGCCCAGTCGCGGTCCAGCTCGTTGTCCGGGGTGGGATGATCATCTGCCACATCAATGTTCACCCCATTTTCATCGCTCAGCGAAAAGCATACCACGCCACCGCCTCGGCGCTGACGAGTGCGATGCTGCCAGCGCTTGATGAGGTGCGTGCGCAGCCGGGCAAAAAGAAACGCCGCCTGCTCGCCATGGTCCACGATGGCCGCCGCGCGCTCGTGCTGACCCTGGGCCACGAGTTTGGCAAACAGCTCCTGCACGGCGTCCTCGGCATCGTGTACTTCACAACCACGTGCACGTGCGAATGCGCAGAGCACCGGCCAGTGGCGGCTGTAGAGCATGGAGGCTGCATGGTGGGCAGATGAATCGGTGGTGTGGCTGGCGGCGTGGTCTTCTCCGAGGTGCATGGCGGTGGGGTTTGTGATACCTGCATTGGAGCAACCGCGCATGACACCCGCCTGCGGACGAACATTAATAGGCATTTATCTTCGTGCGTGCCGTCGCCGCCCGCATGAGAGTCTGCGTATTCACCTCATTGCATGAGCGCCCCGGCCAACACACGCAGCTTTCGCACCCGCCTGGCCCTGCAGACGATGATCGTCGCAGGGCTGCTGGTGGCAGGCTTTGGTGCCGCCGCTTGGTGGTACGCCAGTCAGACGCTGGAACGCAGCGTCGATGACCGCATCATCGCTCCCGCCCAGCGGGTCTGGAACCGCATTGATCCCTACACGACCGATGATCAGTTCAAAATGATCGCCGACCTCGTCTTTGGCACCTCAGCGGAGCACAATGCGACCCATGCGGTGCTCGTGGTGCAGGAGCATGCCCGGGGGAAAACCCTTTTCGCCACGCCCAACGCTCCCAAGGATCTCGACGTGTACTTCCGCAGCTGCTTCCCGACGCAGGAAGAAATCGGGCGTGCGCCACCTGGCGGAGGCCCCGGACCACCTGGTGGCCGACGACACGAGCCACCACCACCGCGGAGGGAAAACGAGTTTGACGATCTGCTCGGCACGCCGGGATTTGGCAGGCCCCCGCCACCGGAGGAACGCGAACTGCCCTTCCGCCCACAGATGCCCATGGTGCGCGAGCCTACCACCTTCACCGCACGCTCTGGCGGCACCGACTGGCGCTTTGGGGCCTTCAGCAGCCCGACGTACACCATTTTCATCGGCCTCTCGCTCACGGATTTTTATGCGGAGATCAACCGCATGGCCTGGTGGTACGTGGGCGCTGGCACCCTGGGCCTCGTGCTGGCCGGATTCGGTGCGCTGTGGACTTCCGGGCAGGCCATGCGACCGCTGGAGCGCGTCGTCAGCACAGCCCAGCGCCTGACAGCAAGTGATCTGGCCGAGCGCATTCCTGTGCAGCGCGATGACAACCGCGAGTTTGCCCAGCTCATCGACGTGCTCAACGGCATGATGCAGCGCCTTGAAGGCAGCTTTCAGCAGGCGGCACGCTTCACCGCAGACGCCTCCCACGAACTGAAGACTCCGCTCGCCATCATGCTGGCAGATCTGGATGACGCCGTGCGCCACACCGCTCCCGGCAGCGCGGAGCATGAGCGTTTTGTCTCGCTCTTCGGCGAAGCCTCCCGCCTCAAGCAGATCACGCAAAGTCTCCTGCTGCTATCCCAGGCGGACGCCGGACGTCTGCTGCCGACCCACCCCGAGCGCTACGACCTCAGCATTGATCTTGCGCGCCTCATCGAAGACGGGGAAATCCTCTGCGAGCAGGCCGGGCTGAGCCTGGAGCATCACATCGAGCCCGGCATCACTGCACATGCAGACCGCGCCCTGCTGCAGCAGGTGTTTCAAAATCTGCTGAGCAACGCCGTGAAATACAACCGCCCGCAAGGCCGCGTCACACTGCGGCTTTCCCGGCAGGACGCGCAGATCGTCTTCACCGTCACCAACACCGGCCCCGCCATTCCGGTGGAGAATCAGCAGCGTCTTTTCGAGCGCTTCTTCCGTGGCGACAAAGCCCACACCCGGCAGACCGACGGCTTCGGCCTCGGCCTCAACATCGCCACGGAACTGGCTCGTGCTAACGGTGCGGAACTGCGGCTCGTCGGTTCGAAAGAGGATGAGACTGTGTTTGAGGTGCGGATGATGGCGGCGGGCACCATTTGATCCTCATCATGCCATTACTGGGCACCTGCATCGATCAAGTCTACTGATTAACAACAGACTACGCGCGATTGATCGACTGTCATTTGGGTGCAGGCGCATGCCATAGCTAGCAGCCTTTTAGCTACTTTCCCCCTTGCCAAACGCGGAACTTCTCCGAGAATCTCGCCCCTCTTGTCCGGGAGCTTTGTGGCTTTGCGGGACGAAAGCCCGCCGTGTACCTCAGGAGTGGAGGTTTGCGTGCGGTACCCACCTAAACACTCGCAACCCGTAAATAACAGATAATGAGCGCAAACGCTACACTCGCAGAACTGATCGCAGGTTCTTTCCGCGAGCTTTCCGAAGGATCCATCGTCAAAGGCAAGATCCTCGAAATCAAACCGCAGGTCATCCTCGTCGATATCGGCTACAAATCCGAAGGAGCCATCCCCTCCAACGAGTTCGAAGATGAAGACATCCAGGTAGGCGATGAGGTCGAAGTCCTCCTCGAACGCCTCGAAAACGACGAAGGCATGGTCGTTCTCTCCAAGGAGAAAGCCGCCCACCGTCAGAACTGGGAAAAGATCTACAACGTCTTCAAGGACGGCGGTCTCGTCAAAGGCAAGATCAAGAGCGTCGTCAAAGGCGGCCTCATGGTCAACGTCGGCGTCGAAGCCTTCCTCCCCGGCAGCCAGATCGACATCATCCCGCCGAAGGATCTCAACGAGTACGTCGGCAAGGTGTTCGAGTTCAAGATCGTCAAGATCAACGACGAACGCAAAAACATCGTCCTTTCCCGCCGCGAAGTCATCGAAGCGGAGCGCGCCGAACAGCGCCAGAAGTTCCTCGACGGCGTCACCCCTGGCGACAAAGTCATCGGGATCGTCAAGAACATCACCGACTTCGGTGCGTTCGTGGACCTCAACGGCATGGACGGACTGCTCCACATCACGGACATGTCCTGGGGCCGCCTCAACCATCCTTCCGAAATGCTTGGAATCGGTCAGAAGATCGAAGTCCAGATTCTCGAAGTCAATCGCGAGAAGGAGCGTGTCTCCCTCGGCCTCAAGCAGCTGCAGAACAATCCTTGGGAAAACATCGAAGCCCGTTACCCCGTCGGCCAGCGCGTGCGCGGCAAGGTCACGAAGCTCGTCGCCTACGGCGCGTTTGTGGAAGTGGAAGAAGGCGTCGAAGGCCTTGTTCACGTCTCCGAACTCTCCTGGACGAAGCGCATCGCGCGTCCTTCGGACGTTCTCACCGTTGGTCAGGAAATCGAAGCTTCCGTCCTTGGCATCAACAAGGAAGAGCGCAAGATCAGCCTCGGCGTGCGTCAGCTCGACACCAATCCTTGGGACGACATTGACGCTCGTTACCCAATTGGCACTCAGATGAAGCGTGCCGTCCGCAACCTCACCGCTTACGGTGCGTTTGTGGAGCTGGAAGAAGGCATCGACGGTATGATCCACGTGTCCGACCTCAGCTGGACCCGCAAGATCAACCATCCTTCCGAGCTCCTCAAGAAGGGCCAAGAAGTGGACGCCGTGGTTCTCGGCATCGACAAGGCCAACCAGCGCATCAGCCTGGGCATGAAGCAGCTCGACACCGACCCATGGTCCATCATCGACACCCGCTTCAAGGTGGGCGACGTCGTGAAGGGCCGCGTGGCGAAGATCGCCTCCTTCGGCGCCTTCGTCGAACTGGAAGACGACATCGACGGTCTCGTGCACATCTCGCAGATCAGCGAAGACCGCATCGAGAAGGTCAAGGACAAGCTCAATGTGGGCGACGAAGTGGAAGCACGCGTCATCAAAGTGGACAAGGTGGAGCGCCGCATCGGCCTTTCCATCAAGGCCATGAACTACAGCGAAGCCGACATCCAGAAGGAAAGCCAGGCCTTCGAAGCCCTCCGCCCAAGCACCGACCTCGTCGGTCTGGAGCAGGCCTTCAAGTTCGCCACCGAAGAGTGGCGTCCAGGCGGCCAGTAATCCGCGATCTGAGACTCAACATCCAATCAACCACGAAGGGGACGCCGCAAGGCGTCCCCTTTTTTTGTGCCCCGCCAGCCCATGAGATGCCGAGCTGCTTGAAGATGAAGTTCCACGAGTTGCATTGATCACAGCAATGCAACTTCGCCAACGCGGTTCACTTGGCCCAGATCAGCACCGGCAGGGTTCCGGCTTTCAGGCTGGTATCACCCGGCTTCACGCCAGCATCTGCTGCGGCACCTGGAATCAACGGCATGCGTTCGCTGCGTAGGATCGTGGCACCGCCGAGTGCGAGCGGCAGCTCCACGTCATTCTTGCTCGCATGCCACGCAGCGAAGACGAGCGGAGCGTCGGCCCTTTCAGAGGTGAACTCTAAGAGGTAGCCGTCTTGCTCGGATTTTTGCAGCGCTCGAGTGAAACGATAGTCGGCGAGATGTTTGAGCATCCAGGCAACGGCGTGATACGCAGGCTTCGGCTGGTAGTTTCGCGTGATGCCGGAGCAGGCATGAAAGGCTGGCTTGTCTTCGTCATTGAAGAAATAGAGGAAGGCTTTGTCGATGCCCATTTCAGCAAAGAGCAGGTAGCTTCGAACGATCCACATCGCCTGCTCGTCATCGGAGCAGGTGATGAACTTCGCCATGTCACCCTTCGGGTCCGGCTTCTGTGTGCTGCAATCCCAGCCGAACTCGCTCACCCACATCTCACGCTTCGGCGCATGCGCATTGCGCCAGTCCAGCATATCCTGAACGTGGCTCAGGTATGGCACGGTCTTGTCCTCTGGGAAGCTGCGCCGCCATGTCGGCCAGCCGTCCTTGATCGCGTAGCGATGAATGCGCAGCACATCGATCAGCGGCAGTTGAGGTTCGAAAATAGCGGCTCCTTTCCAGTATCGGTCACTGCCGCCGGCCTCGGTGTTGCAGGTGGCGATCTTGAGCTGCGGATTTCCTTCACGAATGCCCTCCGCCATCGCCTGAAAAATGCGCAGATAGGTCGCATCATCCAGCAGGCCCGGCTCATTGCCGAGTTCCACCCATTCGACAAACGGATACTTGCCGCCTGGCCCAAAGTTGATCGCAAACCCCTTCGCGTAGGCGCGTGCATCGCGCTCGATGTCCTTCCAGTCCTCGCGCTTGATGTCATCAAACTGCAGGCACACGCTGATGCGCAGGCCATGCTTGTGCCAGTCACCGTACACTTTCTCCCATGACACCCGGTTTTTCGCGAATGGCCACTCCGGCATGACCGACGTATCCGCGCCCAGATCCCACTTCACCGGGTGGTAATCCCGCACGATGCGGCATACCGGCGCATACAGCTCCGGTTTGAAATTCACCGTATGTCCGCACAGACCGACGAAATCACGAAACAATGGCCTCTCCACTGGCTGGGCAGCAACTTCTGTGATGGCTCCCAGTGCAGCAAGCACCAGCGCGAAACATGGAAAAAAAGTGACCTGCATAAGCCGGAGAATGCCGTGTTTGCTTTTCCGTGTCACGGTTTTATCACCAAGGCGGATTAAACAATCTTCTGACACTTTCTCTCTCGCACTCTCCCACGAAGGAGGGCAGTTTCAGGTGATGTCCGAGGATGTTCCTTCAGCGCTTCCAGAGACACGCCGCATCTGGCTGCAGCGTGGCTTGCTGGCATTGCCTGCGGCACTCGTCGGCTGTGCGGCTCCCTCCTCTTCGGCGCTCGGCTTCTCGGCACGCAAATCCCGTGCGCAGTGGGAGTACCATAACCGCTTTCTGGCCTCGGGAGCCCGGCTGCGCTTTCGCTCTCATAGCGCGCATGGCAGGCCGTTCACCGCGGGCATGGAGCAATTCTACCGCGCATACAAGCATGATCCGCGCATTGGCTACGCGGTTAAAAATCTCGCCACCGGTCGTTACCTCGCCGAATTTCAGGCGGACAAGCTCTTCCTGGGCGGCTCGATGCCCAAGCCTGCCGTGGCAGCGGTGCTGCTGGAGAAACGCCGCGGCAACCTCACGCGCGAGGAATTTCAGCACATTGTGTATGCCTGTGATCAAAGCATCAACGCTTCCTGGTATTACATGCTGGCCCGCATCACGCAGGCCGATGAGCAGTACTTTGAGCGGAAGTACCACCTGCCCGATGTGCAGATCATCAACAACTGGCAGTCCCCGCGCTTCTACGCCGAGTTTTACGAACGCTGCGTGAACTACCGCCTCGACTATGGCTGCGAACTGCTGCTGGAGGCGATGCGACGGGATCAATACGGCCTCGGCCGCTGGGTCCTGCCCGCCAGCATCACCTACATCGGCGGCAAAACCGGCAACTACGGTGAATGGGATCACGAGTCCCTGTTCTTTTATCACCGCAACACGCCCTACGCCATAGTGCTCTACACCCGTGGCAACTTCGCCCATGGCAATCAACTCGGCTGCATGATGGGCGGTCTGTTTCGCGAGTACTGCGCGTGAGCTTCACGGCTTGAGCCGGCCATGTTCAGACGGATCGCCACAACACGCTTCACCGTTCCTTCTCAGGCAGCACTTCCACCTCGATGTCCCGCACTTCGAGTGATGCCGTCGTGGCAGGTGGGGCGGGATCCAGCCAGATGTCACGCTTGGTCCCGGAGGTGAGTTTGCGGCGCAGGGTGTAATACAGCGCGGCGACGGCGGAAATCGCCAGCCCACCCACGGCCACCGCAGCGCCGACCATGAGCACCAGCGCCACGAGTCCTACGGCCACGACCGCAATGACTCCCAGCATCAGCATGGCAGGCAGTCCACGAAGTTCAATTGTCCTCGGTCTCATGCAGTAACATGCGGCCTGTGTCCGGGATGACAACCCTCATGTGGCCATCAGGGGTTCCAGAACCCGAGCTACTTTGTAGTCACCCCCGGCTCCCCAACCTCCCAACCAAGCCCGGAAGCACGGATCGCCACGGCGGTGGCATTGGCCGGCCACTCAGCGCTGAGCTGGTCTTTGAAATAGGTTTCCCAGGTGATCCATTTGCCGTTGATCTGCGCCTGCATCACCCACCAGCGTGTCGCGCTCATCCAGCGAATATCGCTGTGCTGCCAGGCGACGGTGAGCTTGCCACCGGGGATGATTTTACCGACCACAGGTGCGGGCAGCTGCGACTGGCTGAGCCACGGGGATGCAGGGGGGATCGCATGCGTGGTGTAGGCGCGCTCCTTGGTGTGCGTGCCGAGCTTGCCAAGGTCTTTGTGCAGGGAGCCAAAGTTCCAATGAAAGTGGCCCGGTGTCATCTTCAGACCGCGCTCACGCAGCACGCTGATCTGGTGCAGGATCTCGCCCGCATTGCGATCATCGCCGACTTTCGAGGAGTTCATGCCCGGCCAGATGTGGCGGCCCTGCGTGTTTTGCTCCAGCCACCAGTCGTAGTAGGTGATGAAGCCGAGCTTTGGGCGGTCAATCGTCCAGTAGAGCTGCGGCGTGAGGTAGTCCACCCAGCCCTGCTGCAGCCACTTGAGCGAATCCGCGCCAAGATCTTCAAAGGGATCAAGCCCGCCACCGGTGCCTTCAGGAAAATTGGGCCGCCACAAACCGAAGGGGCTGATGCCGAACTTCACGTAGCGCTTCTCCGCCTTGATGCCTTCGTAGATACTGCGCACCGTTTCATCCACATTCTGCCGTCGCCATGCGGGAAGCTCCAGCGTGCCACCGGTAGATTTGTAGCGCGCAAACGTGTTGCTGTCGGGAAACTCGATCTTCTTCTTGGCGGCATCTGTGAGCGGATAGGGATAGAAATAATCGTCGATGTGGATACCATCCACATCGTAGCGGCGCGTGACATCCATGACCACCGCGAGGGCCTGCGCCCGCACTTCGGGGATGCCGGGGTCCATCCAGGTGTCGGGGCCGTATTTCATCGTCCACTCGGGATGCTTGCGGACGATGTGACCGGCGCTGGGCACTCGCTTCTCACCGGCGAGCGCGCGGAACGGATTGAACCAGGCATGCAGTTCCATCCCCTGCTTGTGTGCTTCCTTCACGGCAAACTCCAGCGGGTCCCACAACGGCGAGGGTGCCACGCCCATCTGGCCTGTCAGGAAGGGCGACCAGGGTTCAATCTGCGAGGCATACATCGCATCGCCCGCCGGACGCACTTGGAAAATGAGAGCGTTCAAGCCCACGTTTGCCGCCGAGTCGATGAGCGTCTTCAACTGCTCCTTCTGCCTCGCCACGGGCAGTCCCGGCTCGCTGGGCCAGTTGATGTTGTGCACCGTCGCCAGCCATGATCCGCGCAGCTCCCGTGACGGCGGCGGCACGCTGGTCTGGGCGTGCAGCGTGGCGGTGAGCAGCAAAAAAATCGGTAGCAGGAGGGGCAAACGCATGTGCCTCAAGAAAACGCTGCGGGAACGATGTGTCGCTGAATTTTTCCATCCCATGCCGTATTGATTTACCGCATGTCTTTACGCCATCTCTCCAGCCTCGCGCTTGCGCTCCTCCTGGCCGCCTGTTCGTCTCAGCGTTCGCCAATCGCTCCCGGTGCCAAACCCAAGGACCACGGTGCCATCGGCGCGACGGAAGGCCCGGCGTGGAAAGACGGCTCGCTCTACTTCACGGATGGCAAGCACATCAACCGCATGGGCCCCGACGGCAAAACAACCGTCTTCCGCCACAACGCCTCCAACGGCCTGCTCTTTGACAAGGAGGGCCGCCTTGTCGCTTGCGAGTCCGGTATGCGCCGTGTCACGCGGACGGAGAAAGGTGGGAGCATCACGGTGCTGGCGGATCGGTTTGAAGGAAAGCGTTTCAACTCGCCGAATGATCTTTGCATGGATTCAAAAGGGCGGATTTATTTTACCGATCCGAGGTATGGGTCACGGGCGGGGATGGAGATTCCGGATACACTTCTTGAACCGCCAGTTAGAATATGCCCTGTTGAAATGCCCCCCGATGTCGCCAAAGCTTTGGTTGAAAGCAAAGCGACAACTTCAGCATTGGCCCCTCGTTTCGTTGAGGCTGTCTATCGTATCAACTCACCCGGAATAGTATCGTGCGTTATTTTAGGCGGATATGAAGGTTGTACACTGGAACGCCCCAATGGCATCCTAATCTCACCAGACAATCGCTACCTCTACATTGCTGACAACAATAACAGCACCCATGGCGGTTCACGGAAGTTGCTGCGCTATGAATTGGATGAAAAAGGCGACCTGAAAGGCCCTCGGAAGGTCATCTTCGACTGGAAAGACGGCCGCGGTCCCGACGGCATGAAAATGGACAGTGCAGGCCGCATCTACGTGGCAGCAGGAACAAACAAACCCACCGAGTTTGAAACCACGGCGTTCAAGGCAGGCTGCTACATCCTCTCTCCTTCCGGTCGCCTGCTCGACTTCATTCCTGTGGCTCCGGATGAGTGCTGCAACTGCGCTTTCGGGGGCAAGGATGGCAAGACGCTTTTCATCACCTCCGGCGGTCATCTCTGGAGCGTGCCACTGCGTTGAAATGCACCTCAATTCGTTTTATTCTTTCCAATGAATCTCAATCTGCACCGCCCCATCTCGCGCCGCACGCTGCTGCGGGGCACGGGCATCACGCTCGCGCTGCCGTTTCTTGAATCGATGCTGCGTGCAGGCCAGACGGCCACCGTGCCGCGTCGCATGGTCGCCATCGAAACGAACATGGGCATCATCCCGCAGTTTTTCTTTCCGGAGAAAGGCGGGCGTGACTATGAGCTCTCGCCGTATTTGCAAAAGCTGAAGCAGCATCGCGAAAAGATGACGGTCTTTTCCGGCGTGAGCCTGCCGGGCGTCACGGGCGGACATGCGGCGGAGAAATGCTTCCTCACAGGCACACCGCACCCGGAGCGCGGGGGCTTCCGCAACTGGGTGTCGCTCGATCAATTCGCCGCCGAGCATGTCGGCGTGGCCACGCGACATCCATCGCTCACACTGGCCATGGAAAGCGATGGTGCATCCACCCTGAGCTACACGCGCAGCGGTGCGCCGATCCCGGCGGAGAAGAGCCCGAGCAAGCTCTTCCAAAAACTCTTCGTGCAGGGCAAGGCCAGCGAGGTGGAGGCAAATGTGGAGATGCTGAAGCAGGGCCGCAGCATGCTGGATTTTGTGGGCGGCCAGTCCAAACGGCTCAATCAAACGCTGACCTATGCGGACAAGCAGCGCATGGACGAGTACTTCACCTCCGTGCGCGAGCTGGAGAAGCGCCTGCATGCCTCCGAGGAATGGGAGTACAAACCGAAGCCGGTGGTCAAGGCTGATGCGCCGAAGGACATCGACGACGTGCGTGAGTTTGTGGCAAAGACCCGGCTCATGTTTGATGTGATGAAGCTCGCGCTGGAAACCGACTCCACGCGCATCATCACGCTGTTCATCGACACCAAGGTCATTCACAACATCACCCATCACGGCAACCGTCCCGAGGCCCTGGCCGAGCTGCGTGAGAAGGAAGAGGCGCAGTTTGATGCGCTCAATGGTTTCCTCACCGCACTCGACGGCACGAAAGAAGAGGGGCAGACCCTGCTGGACCGCACGCAGGTGCTCTACGGCACACCGATGGGCAGCGCGAACTCGCACAGCAATGTGAACCTGCCCGTGCTCCTCGCCGGCGGCGGCTTCAAACACGGGCAGCACCTCGCCTTCGACGCGAAGAACAACTACCCGCTGAGCAATCTCTATCTCTCCATGCTTCATCGCCTCGGCATCGAAACAGATGAGTTCTCCACCGCCAAAGGCACCATGAAGGGGCTGGAACTGGCATGATTAAACTTCTCGCTTTCGCTTTGCTCGCCGGCGGCCTGCAGGCCGCCGAACCTACCGCTGCCTTTTTCGACACGCATTGCATCGACTGCCACGATGCGGACACGCACAAAGGCAATCTCGACCTCACTGCCTTGAAGCAAAACTTCAGTGATGCCGAGAACTTCGCCAAGTGGGTGAAGATTCATGACCTCATCGAGTCCGGCGAGATGCCACCGAAGAAAAAGACGCGCCCGCCTGCCGCTGATGTCAGTGCCGTGACCGGCTGGCTCAATGACACGCTCATCAAAGCCGAGAAACTCGATGCCGCAGGCCGCACCGGCGTGCGACGCCTCACTCGCAGCGAATATGAAAACACCGTGCGTGATCTCTTCGACCTGCCGGGCATCGCCTTGCAGGCAGGACTTCCCGCCGATGGTTCAGCGCATGGCTTCGACAACAACAGCGACGCGCTCGACATCTCGCATGTGAACCTCGCACGTTACATCGAGGCGGCGGACAAGACGCTCGACATGGCCATCGCCACACGGCCCACCGCCCCCGCCTCGGAAATCGTGCGCCTCTCGCTTGCGCGCAATTACGAGCCCGACATCATGCTCATGCAGGGCGATGCCATCCTGCTGCGCGACAAGAAGATCGACCCCGTCTTTCCGCCTGCGGGTGAGTACGGGCATGTGAACCAAGGCGCGCATGAACAGCTCGGCATCTTTGATCGCATGAGCAGCGTCGGCGTCTTCCGCCATGAAGACGAGTCATGGAACGCCTACTTCCGCCATTTCGCCGCGCTGTATCCAGGCCGCTATCGCGTGCGCGCTTCGTTCTATAGCTTCCAGTGGGATCAGGGCAAGATCTTGCCTTCACGCGGCACCGAGGCCGCACGTCTCTCTGTCGTGCAGTTCAATGACAATGGTCGTGGCGGCCAGCATCCGAGCTACGTTCTCGGTTATTACGATGCACCATCGCTTGAGTCGAAGGTTCACAGTCTGGATGTGTGGCTGAATTACAAAGAGACGCTCGGCTTCAATGTCGCCTCGCTTGCGCCGGTGGTGCTGTATCGCGTCGGGACCTGGGGTCAGAAGGATCGCACCATGGGCTTCACCGGACCGTGCATTGCGAATGACTGGGTCGAGATCGAAGGCCCGTTGCATGACGTGTGGCCACCACGCAGCCACACGCTGCTCTTTGGCGATCTGCCGCTCACGGAATTCAAAGGCACACGGCCACCTGTGCGCAAACCGCTCAAACAGGAGGTCGTCAGCACCCGAAACAAACCGGAGCTGGAGAAGGGCATCTGGACCATGGAACCCGCAGAGCCTCTCGCAGCGGCAGACCGCCTGCTCGCCGAGTTTTTGCCCAAGGCTTTCCGCCGGCCTGTCGGCGATGACGTGCGTCAGCAATACGTCACACAAGTCGATGCACGCCTCAAAGCAGGCGACTGCTTTGAAACCGCGATGCGCTGGGTGTACCGCGCCGCGCTGTGCTCGCCGGATTTTCTCTACCACATCGAGCCCACCGATAAACTCGACGACCAAGCGCTGGCTGCGCGCTTGTCATACTTCCTTTGGAACTCCGCGCCTGATGCCGAACTGCTGCAGCACCCGCGCGACTTTCACGCCCAGGTGGAGCGCCTGCTCAAAGATCCCAAATCCCAGCGCTTCATCGATGACTTCCTCGGTCAGTGGCTCAAACTGCACGCCATCGGTGCCAATGATCCCGACAAAAAGCTCTACCCGGAATTCAGTCCGTATTTGCAGGACAGCATGGTCGCTGAAACACGCGCCTACTTCCGCGAACTCATCGAGCAAAATCTGGATGCTGGTAATCTCGTGCAGTCGGACTTTGCCATGCTCAATGAAAAGCTCGCCGTGCATTACGGCATCTCCGGTGTGAGCGGTCCGGCAATTCGCCGCGTGGCGCTGCCAAAGGATTGCGCGCGCGGTGGTTTCCTCACACAAGCAGCGGTGCTGAAAGTCACGGCAAACGGCACCACCACCTCTCCAGTGGTACGCGGTGCATTTGTGATGGCGCGGCTGCTCGGCAAACCGCCCGAACCCCCGCCGCCAAACATTCCTGCCGTCGAGCCGGATGTGCAGGGCGCCACCACCATCCGCGAACTGCTCGACAAACACCGCGCCGACGCCTCCTGCGCTTCCTGCCATGCGAAGATCGATCCGCCGGGATTCGCGATGGAGTCCTTCGATGTCATCGGCGGCTTCCGCGACCGCTACCGCTCGCTGCATGAGAAGGGCGATCCCGCACCGCGCGGCAGCATTGATCCGAAGATCCCCATCAGCTTCAAACTCGGCCCCAAGGTGGATGCGAGCGGCCAGTTCGCCGACGAACGTAAATTCGGCGGCATCGCCGATTTCAAAACGATGCTCGCCGCCGACAAGCACCAGCTGCTGCACAACCTCGCGCAGCAGCTCGTCATCTACGCCACCGGCCGCGACATCGCCTTCAGCGATCGTGCTGAGTTGAATAACATCGTGGCCCGCACCGAAAAGCAGGGCGGCGGCATCCGCACCCTGCTGCATGAAATTGTCCTCAGCCCGCTCTTCCAAACCCGCTGATGAAACACCTGCTCCTTATTTTCAGTCTCATCGCGCTGCACCTGCCTGCGGATGAATCCAAACACCGCATCATCGGCCTCAGCGAACCTTCACGGGAGCAGGATCTGCGTGAGCAGGTCAAAACCATGCCCGGTGTGGAAGTCGCGACGCTCAACTTCGACACCGCCGAAGTCACTCTGCACTATGACCCTGCGAAGTTGATGCCCAGCTATAATCCCAAGCACCCGCCGAAGACAGAAGCCATCACCCGGCGTCTGGAAGAACTGCTGCGCGTCGCTTCGAACGGCACGTTCACTTTGGTGCCGTTGTCCACACTCCCGTCGGACAAGCTGCAGAAGCTCGAAATCCAGTGCGGCCTCCTCGACTGCTTGGGCTGCCGCTACGGTGCCTACATCACCATCGCCAAACTCGACGGCGTCGAACGCGCCACCGTCAACGAGAACGCCCTGCTCACCGCGTGGATTGATCCCGCGAAGACCAATCGTGAGGCCCTCGAAGCTGCTCTCAAAAAAGGCCGAGTTGAACTCAAGACGCCATGAGAACTGCTGTCTTCTTCTGGCTCGTTACTGCAGGTTTGTTCGCCGAGGAACTGCCGGACATCCGCACCATACCAGCAGATCTCGAAGTGCCGGCCTTGAGCCCAGGCCCTCCTGCCCCCGGCAAGCGCGTCAAAGTGGGACTGCATGTGCTCTATCTGCCAATCGATTGGAAACCCGGCACCAAGATGCCCGTGATCGTCGAGCTCGCCGGCAATGGCCGCTACACCAACAAGTTCGGTGATGTCAGCACCGGCCTGCCCGAAGGCAGCAATCTCGGCTACGGCCTCTCCGCCGGTCGTGGCATCATCTGGCTGAGCGCACCCTATTTGAATGAAAAAGGCGATGAAATCGCGATCACCTGGTGGGGCAATTCACCGACCTACGATCCGCAGCCGACTCTGAAATACCTGCGCGAGACGGTGAAGTCCGTCTGCCAAGACTACGGCGGCGACGAGTCAAAGGTCGTGCTGTGCGGGTTTTCGCGTGGTGCCATCGCCTGCAACTATCTGGGGCTTTACGATAACGAAACGGCCAAGCTTTGGTGCGGGTTTCTAGCCTACAGCCACTACGACGGCGTCAAAACCTGGCCGTATCCAAATTCAGACCGCGAGTCAGCCCTGGTCCGCCTGAAACGTCTCGGCAGCCGCCCCCAGTTCATCTGCGGCGAAGGCTCGAATGCTCAGGTCACGGAAGCCTATCTGCGCCCTCTGCTTCCGAACGCCGATCTGACCTTCCAGAGCACCGGATTCCGCAATCACAACGACGCCTGGACCCTGCGGCCGAGTCCTGCGAGAGAAAAGGCGAGGGAGTGGCTTCGGCGGGTAATCGGTGCCAGTGCTCCGTAGTTCACGCCACGCGTTGCTTAACCGCTTCGGCCACGACTTGATCCAGAACCGCGTGGGTTTTCACGATCCACTTTTCCTCCATCGGCGTGTCCCAGAGCAGCTTGCGGACCTTGGCTTCATCAAGCCGCCCAGTGGCCAGAAGGAAAGACAGCAGCCGAATGTCCTTGGGCCGTCCGGCGAAGAGCTTGGCGACGGCCATGTCGTGCGGATCGAGAGCAAACACTCGCGGGCAGCCTTCCAGGGGCACCAAGCGATCGCGGAAGCCGGGTGGAAAGTTGTCGAAAGCGGCGGGAGAAATGATGTCGGCGTAGTAGCCGAAGTGGTCATAAAAGGAACTCGTTTTCCCCACCGCATTGTTCAGCGCTTGACCTAGACTTTGCTCCCAAGGCTCAAAAATCAGATCGGCATCTTTCGTCTGTTGATACAGCTCACACTCCACACCCAGCTCAGGATAGCTGGCGAAGGCTGACGCCGAGCCAAAGACCACGATGGTCGTTTCCGGAGCCAGTGCGGCAGCAGAGGCGGCCAGATGTTTCAGTGCCTCGATGCGCATACGAATTGCTTTTTTTCCTGCATGCTGAGCACGCCTGGAAAGGGATCAAAGCCTTTAAAGAACAGGGTCTCCTCATCATCTGCCCTCAAGACCCCCGCCAGCTTCTTCAATTCTGTCTGGGAACCCCTGGCAGCTTGAATCAGCGTTTCCCACCTTGAGAGATGCTCATCTCCCCATGTGCCACGTTTGCGCCAGCGTGAGATGGTTTGCAGCGGAATCTCCAGCAGCTCAGGCTCCCGCTCAAACTTGTCCGCGAGATAGCAGAAATACGCGTGTTCCAGCTTGTCGCCAGTGTCGTCGTGCTCGTGCATAGGTGAAAGATAGCGGACGTGGGGCGGGCTGCCAAGAGGCACTTTAGCGAGCGGCCTCATGGAATCTAGCAGGGAGGTCAGTCATGGAAATTTCTTTGCCGTGGTAGATGTCGTACTCATACTGGAATTTGGTGCTGTCACCCACATCAGGAGTGAAATCAATGAGGCGTCCGCTGGCATCAAAATGGTAGGCCGGGGGACCGGAGGGCAGGGTCCACCACAGGTCTTTCACATCGCCAAAGACACAAATGTGCCCCTGCAATGATGGCAGCAGCACCGCCCGGGTCATGGGCCCCCCTGACGTTGTAGGTCATCAAACGTCTGAACATTGGCTGCTGGAGCAAACTGAGCTCTGTAAAGACACACTGCAGCGCCGTAGCAGCAAAGCAGAACCAAAAGCAGGGCGAAGCCCCTCAGGCAGCCTCTTGTTTTCATAGGGTTTGCTGCCGGTTATTTCTTCACGCTGAGCACGGTTGCCACCGCCTCAAGGATCGTTTCCACCTCCGCCAGCCGCCCGACGCCTTCGTAGCCGCAGGCGAGCATGCCGGAGGCGGGTTCAACGAATTGCGCACCGAAGCCGCGCAGAGTTTCGACGTTCTTCAGGGTGGCGGGATGCTGCCACATCTTGCCGTTCATGGCCGGGGCGATCAGAATGGGGGCGCGGGTGGCGAGGGCGATGGCCGTGAGGGCGTCGTTAGCGAGGCCATTTGCCATAGAAGCTAGAATATTCGCTGTGGCGGGGGCGATGAGGAGGAGATCAGCTTCGTCGGCGAGCTGGATGTGACCGGGCTGCCAGCCCTCCTTTTCGGCAAAAAGGTCGGTGATCACCGGATTCTTGGACAGGGTGCCCAGGGTCAGCGGGGTGACGAATTCGAGGGCAGAGCGGGTCAAAACACAGGTCACGACGTGGCCGGCCTTGGTGAGCTGGCTGGCGAGGTCCGCCGCCTTGTAGGCAGCAATGGAACCGGTGACGCCGAGGATGATGCGGGACATGAAAGGACGATAAACGCGAAAATCCGCCCATAAAGCCCGAACTACGAAGGAGCTTGCCTTCCTGCCCGCGAGAAAGCACATTCCCCTCCCCTACCCCCCCGACTGAATGCGCTGCCCCAAATGTGGAAGCTCCCAGGATAAAGTCATCGACTCCCGCGAGGCGCGGGAAGGGCATGCCATCCGCCGCCGCCGCGAGTGCATGAAGTGCGATTTTCGCTTCACCACCTATGAGATCGTCGAGCGCGAAGAATTGCGCGTGGTGAAGCGCAACGGTGCCCGCGAGAGCTTCAACCGCGACAAGCTGCTGGGCGGCGTGCGCAAGTCCTGCGAAAAACGCCCGGTGAAGATGGAGCAGCTCGAACAGCTGGTGGATGACATCGCCAACGAGCTGGAAGAAGAAGGCTACCGCGAAATCCCCAGCACGGTGATCGGCGCGAAGGTCATGCGCCGCCTGGAGGCCATCGACCACGTGGCCTACGTGCGCTATGCCTCGGTTTACCGCCAGTTTGAAGACGTGGGCGAGTTCATCGATGAGATCAAGAGCCTCGGCGAACGCCGTCCGCGCGATGGAAAACAGCCGGAACTTTTCCGTTAATCCGCCATGAGTGAGAAGACCATTTTTCAGAAGATCATCGACCGCGAAATCCCCGCCCCTCTCGTCTATGAAGACGACTTGGTGGCCGCTTTCAATGACCTCAATCCTCAGGCTCCGATCCATGTGCTGATCGTGCCGAAGAAGCTGATCCCACGGGTCGGCGAAGCCGTGGCGGAAGACCAGTCCACGCTCGGCGCGCTGCTGCTCGCCGCAGGGAAAATCGCCGACAAGCTGGGCATCAAAGACCGCAGCAAGGGCTTCCGCCTCGTGATCAATCACGGCAAGGATGCAGGTGAGTCCGTTCCACACCTGCATGTGCATCTGCTGGCAGGTCGCAGTCTGGAATGGCCGCCGGGTTGATCGAGTTCAAAGGGAGGGGCGTAATACCCAGTACCCCCTAGCGCAGCCAAGTTGCATCCGTGCGTTGTTGTCGTGGCTTTGCCTACATTGCGTCAATATCGTAACAATGAATTCATTGCCACCGTTGGACCGATTGCCCTGCCCCAATGGTTCCACTCGCACGCACCCTTTTTTCTCCTCGCAAACTCCACCGGGCGCTGCTGCTTGCCGGTTTAGCCCTGTATTCCTTGGCCTCCGCGCAATCTGCGGCGGGCAGCTCCGCGCAGGCGACGCAGAGTGCTGCCACCGCCAAACCAGCGTCGATTTTTGACCAGATCTGGGGGAGCGCCGTGCTCTACAAGGCGGAGAGCAGGTTTTTGACGAGCTTTGCCTTTCAGGGCCTGCTTCATCTGCAGGATGACCAAGGTTGGTCGGATCGCGGCGATTTCGGCACCCGTGACCGCCCGGAATCCGTGCGCTGGGGTGACTTCGAGGTGCGCCGCATGCGCCTGGGCTTCAAATCCAAGCTCATGGATGGCAAGGGCCGGCTGGATGGGCTGATCGACGTGAACGCCAACTTCAATCAGTTCTACGGCCGGATGAACATCCTGTTTTTTGAGTACGCCTTCTCCGATGCACTGACGGTGGGCTTCGGCAAACGCAAGGCGTACTTCAGCCTGGAGCATACGATCTCCTCCCGCGAGATTCTGACCGTCGAACGTGCCCTGCTGACCAACGCGTTGTTCACCAGCCGGTACACCGGAATCTGGGCCTCCGGCAAGGCCGGACAGTTTCAATGGGATGTGGCTGGGTATGCAGGCGATGATGAACGTGAATTCACGACCTTCCATGGTGGCGCGCTGATCCAGGCAGGACTCGGCTACGATCTCAAGGAGGCCACGGGCTTGGACCGTGCCTCGATCAACTTCGACTACCAGAAGGCCACGGCAGACACCTCAGTCAAGGGCAACACCTTTGAGGGCTCCCCTGTGCCCTACCTGTTTGAGAGCGCCATGTCATTGAACAGCACTTGGGAAAAGGGGCCCTGGGGATTCTACACGGACATTCTGCATGGCCATGGCCGCGGGAGTCAGGGAGATGTGTCCGGCATCATCCTCATGCCCGCCTTTTACGCCACCAAGAACCTGCAGTTCGTGGGACGCTACCAGTACGCGCTGGGTGAAAACGATGGCCTCCGCCTGGCCAGCCGCTATGATCGCCTCGCCACCGGCATCACTGACAACGGTCATGGTGGCGAGTATCATGGCTTCTATCTCGGGGCGAATTACTACATTTATGGCCACAAGCTGAAGCTGATGACCGGACTCGAATTCGTCACCCTGAGCGGCGGCGGTCATGGCGGCAGCTACAATGGCTGGAGCTGGTCCAGCGCGCTGCGCATGTATTTCTAGCCGACGGAGGGCAAAAAAAACCGGTCTGGGTGCAACTTTGGTTTGTGAGGGCTGTTTGAAAGACTGATCATACCCCCTGTCCGTCATGGAACCCCTCTCGCCCCAAGACCCCATCGCCAAGCTGCTGGCCCAAGCCCGCGCGGTTGAGGTGCGTACCAATTTTGCCCAGAACGTGGCGCGTGCCGCCCGCCAGACCCCGCAGGATCGCGGCTGGCTCGCTGCTTTGCGCACCTGGTGGGAAGATGTCTCGTTGGCGGCTCCTGCTGCCAAATGGGCCTTCGCTACAGTCTCCGTGGCCGCCATAGCTCTGGCGCTCGTGATTTTTCAAACCCAGCCTGCCGCTGAGGTGCAACTCGCCCAACAGGACGTGCCTGTCATGGCCACCCCTGATCTGCCACTCCTCGCTGCGGCGGCGGAAACCCCTTGGGAGGCGACCTTCGACACCCAGGCTCTGCTGGCAGTGGACGACACGTCCCAGCTCACGGACAGCGAGATCGGGTTCCTGCTGTATTAACCGGCAGACGCCGTGTGACGAAAACGTCAGAACTTGCTGACGGACGAAGTGTGTGGTCATGCCAAATGGCGTGATGGGTTCGTCTGCCACGCCATTCTGGAATGACCAGCGCTGCCGCCAGCATGGCTGGTGGCTTCTGCTGGTGCTCGCTCTCATGCTGTATCTGCCGGGAACGGCCACGATCCCGCTGATGGACCGTGACGAGCCGCGCTTTGCCCATGCCACGGTGGAAATGATGAACCGGGACACATGGACGATCCCCTATTTCAATGGCGCGTATCGTTTCGACAAACCGCCACTGACTTACTGGTGGATGCGGCTGCACTATGCGCTGCTCGGCGTGAACGAACTGGCGGCGCGGCTGCACAGCGTCCTGGCTGTTTATCTGACCGCTTTGGTGGTGGCGGGCATGGCGCGGAAACTGACCCGGGATTCCTGCGCGGGGCTGCTGGCGGGCGTGGCCTGGCTCACGAGTCTGCAATCGCTGGTGCATGGTCGGTTGTGCGTGGCAGACATGCCGATGATCCTGCTGGTGGCGCTGGCATGCTGGGCTTTGGTGGAGCTGCTGACAGAGCCACCCCTTCGGCGCTGGGGTGGCTGGTTTTGGTGTTTGTGGCTGTCGCTCGGCGCTGGGTTTTTGGCGAAGGGGCCCATCGCATGGTTCGTACCTGCACTGGCTCTCGTGCTGTGGCGCTGGGTGTTCTGGAAAAAGCCGCTGCCGTGGAGCAGACTGCAGGCAGTGCCCGGCTTATGCATTGCAGTGGCGATGGTGGCGGCCTGGGGCGTACCGGCTTTGATCGAAACAAACGGTGCTTTCTGGAAGACCGGCATGGGCGAGCATGTGGTGAAGCGCGGCACAGATGTGTTCAATGGCCGCAAGTTCGTACCCGGCTTCTACCTCCTGACCACCTGGCTCAGCCTGTTTCCGTGGATGGGTTTTGCGCTGCCGGTCTGGCGCAGCCTACGGAACAACTGGACGGCGCAGACGTCGTTTCTCGCCGCGTGGTTTCTCGCCCCGCAGCTCATCTTCTTTTTCTATGCCACGCAACTCCCGCACTACGTCATGCCGGGCTATCCGGCGTTCATCGTGCTGCTGGCGCTGGCCTGGCAAAATCGCAGACATGAAGCCCCTGCTGTGGCGAAGTGGATGACGCTTGCGCTGACGGCCTTGATTGCTGTCGGCTGGGTGTTTGCGATGCAGATTCAGCAAGGAAGCATCCGGGACCTGCTCTACAGCGCCTTGTTCGTACTGACCTGCGTGCTGGCCGTGGGAGGAGCCGTGGTCTGCATGGTGTGGAAGCAAGGCATGAGCCGCCGCAATACCATGCTCGTCTGCGTGACCGTGGTTCTGACAAGCGCTAGTCTCATGCTGCTAGGACAGCAGTTGCGGGCCACCTCGGTGCCGGTGCGCGTCGCTGATCAACTCGGCACATTGCCAGCCGACATGACGCTGCATGGCTGCGGATATGCTGAACCCAGTTTGGTGTTCTACACGAACCACCTGTGGCAGTTCACGGATGATGTGAGTGCGGCGAAGGTGCTGCTTCAACAAACCGGTCCTGTCGCGGTGGTGGTGTTGAAACGTGAGTGGACGCTGGATCGCTGGTTCAAGGGACTGCTGGGAACGGTACCCCAAGGAACCACCGCCAAGGATCACACGGCGATTGTCGATGAAGCTGAATCAACCGGCGTGCAGTGCCAGATGATCGAAGGCTTCAACGTGGCTCGCTTCAGCTGGGCAGAAGTACAGCTTTTCATCAAGCGATAGGCGCTGCACGCCGCATACGGCGCACGGTGAGTCCAAGTGGAACACCGAATGCAAGTGTCAGCATCACTGAAGTCAGTACATCGCTGGGATGGTGGCAGTTGTTCTGCATGCGTGACCACGCAACGCCGCCGGACACCACGAGCAACGGCACTCCTGCCGGTGGAAACGCAACGGCCAGAGGCACGCAGGCACCAAACGAAGTCGCGGTGTGGGCGCTGGGAAACGATTGTTTGCGCGCACTCAGGGTAGGACCATAAAAGCCGGGTGCCACGTTGCTGCCCGGCCGCGCGCGTCCGGTGGTCACACGGATCACATTGGCCACACCGCCACTGAGTAAAGTGCCCATCACCGCAGCGAGGGTCAGCCGCCGAAAGAAGGGCGAGCGCCGCACAAACGCAAAGCAGGTGAGCGTGGCGAAGACGAACACATTGAACCCCGCCAGATCGCCCCAGTAACTCAGCCAACGAGCCAGGCTGCGGACGCACTCAGATTCCACTGAGTCTCCCACGTGCCGCACCTGCGCCAGCAAAGCGAGATCCTGCGGCATGAGCCAGACGATCAGCCCCATACCCAGCAGGGCGAAGGCCAGCAGCTTCCAGCGGTTGGCAGCTACAATCGCGCTGGCGCTGCGAAACAGGCACACCACATCCGTCCACCAACAGGCCAGAAGGGGGCGTGCGTGATGATTAAATCCTGCGGGCAACCATGAAGCCGAAGCTTCCGTGGCAAGTTCATCCCATGACGCTGCATACGGTGGCAGCAGGCCGTGTTGTTTGTCCATCGGTGACATTGAAAACGCGATTGGCAAAACTCCACCGCATGGATGGAAACGAATTCGTAGCGCTTCGTTTGTGTGACGAAACAAACACACTCGCCTGCTGGCTCATTGTCACGTTTCGAGTGAACAAATAGCTACTCCATCCGCGTGATCATGCTCAAAGAGTCCCCACCCCGCCGTCCGGTTCAAATGTTGAAATCGGCTCATGACTTGGTTTTCCGCCATGTTCACAATTCCAACCTCATCTACAACACAGCATGGGAGGATCCCCGACTCGACCGGCAGCTCATGAAGCTCGATGCGAACAGCCGCGTGGTCATGATCACCAGCGCCGGCTGCAATGCGCTCGACTACCTGCTCGACAATCCGGCGGAGATCCACGCCGTGGACATGAACTACCGGCAGAATGCGCTGCTGGAGCTCAAGCAGGCGCTCATCCGCCAGGGCAACTTCGAAGAGCTGTTTGAGATGTTCGGTTTCGGCTCGCATGCCGAATACGCCTTTGTCTATGACCGTGTGCGCAAGACGCTGTCTGAGCCCGCGCAAAAGTTCTGGGACAAGCGCATCAGCTTCTTCAATCCCACGAGTCTCAAGAAATCGTTCTACTACCACGGCACCTCCGGCATCGCCGCATACGTGATGGGCAATGCTCTCTTCAAGATGCGCCCGAACGTGAAGAACTTCGCCACCTGCTTGCTGGATGCCCGCTCCTTGGAGGAGCAGCGCGATGCGTATGAACTCTTCGAGCGCGAGATCTGGGGCCCGTTCAGCAACTGGCTCCTGCGCCAGCCCACGCTAATGACGCTGCTGGGCGTGCCACGTCCGCAGATCAAACTCATCCAGGACTCCTATCCCGGCGGACTCACGGATTACGTGAAGGACAAGCTGCGCCATGTGTTCACCGAGCTGCCCATCGCGGACAACTACTTCTGGCGCGTCTACATGACCGGCTCCTACACGCTGGGCTGCTGCCCGAATTATCTGAAGCAGGAAAACCAGCCCGAATTGAAATCACGCGTGGATCGCCTGAAGAGCTACACCACCACCCTCTCAGGCTTCCTGCGCGAGTATCCCGGCCAATACACGCACTTCGTGCTGCTCGATCACCAGGACTGGCTCGCCGCGCATGACACCGAAGCACTGCGTGATGAATGGGAACTGATTCTCGCCAACAGCGCCCCCGGCGCCAAAATCCTGATGCGTTCGGCGGGTGTGAAACTCGACTTTATACCCGAATCGATTCGCTCACGTGTGCGCTTCTTCCCGGAACGCACGGAAGCCCTGCATCAGCTGGACCGCGTGGGCACCTATGGCAGCCTGCACTTTGCGGAGGTGCTGTGATGAGCGCAGCCAACATGGACACTTCGAGCCGCGCAGGCACCGCGCTGGAACGCTACTACCAGTTCCATTCACGCATCTATGACGCCACGCGCTGGAGCTTTCTGTTTGGGCGCGAGGAAGTCCTGCGGCGCACCGCCCGCGTGACCAATCCGCGGCGCATTCTCGAAGTCGGCTGCGGCACCGGGCGCAATCTGCCCGGCCTGCGCCGGCTCTTTCCGCAGGCGCACATCACCGGCGTGGATCTCTCCGAGCAGATGCTGGCCATAGCTGCGAAGAAGGTGCGTGATGACAAAACCACGCTGCTGCGCCGCTCCTATTCCGCAGCGTTGCATGGAGATGGGCAGCCGTATGACCTCGTGCTGTTCTCCTATGCGCTGTCCATGTTCAATCCCGGCTGGGAACAGGCCATCAATGCTGCGTGGGATGATCTGGCGGAAGGCGGCTGCGTCGCCGTCGTGGATTTCTCAGATTCTTACTTCCCCTGGTTTCGCAACTGGATGAGCGTGAATCATGTGCGCATGGAAGGCCACCTGTGGCCGTATCTGAGCCAAAAATTTGCGCCATTGCTTGATGAACGATTCGCCGCTTATGGCGGGGTCTGGAACTACGGCATCTTCATCGGCCGAAAGCAGGCCTGAGTGTGGCGATAGTGTTTCGTGCAGATCTGTGAACCGCTCACATTTTGGCGTGCCGCAAGCCACTCCATCTCATGACCCATCTCGTACTTCTCGGTGCCGTTCTCGCGCTGTTTGCCTTCCTCCACTTTCTCCGTCGCTTCAGCACCGCATGGGCAATGCGCAGCTGGCAGCTCACTCAGGGTCGCGTGGTCACGGCGGAAATGCGGCGTGGGAAGAAAAAATCCCCGGACGGATGTCTGATGTACGACCCGGTGCTGCGTTACTCCTACTCCGTGGGCGGGCACACCTTTGAAGGCAGTCGTTTCACTCACCAAGCCGTGAGCAATGCAGCCAATCTGACGACCCAATTCATTGCCCGGCTCGCGCAGGGTGCGGAGGTGCCGGTATATTATCATCCGCGCAATCCGGCAGAGGCCGTCGTGCAGCCGCTGTCCTGGCAGGGTTCAGCGATCGCGGCACTCACCTGTGCGCTGCTGCTGGTCTTGCTGGCCGCCACACTCTGGCTCGCGTGAAAAGCCTGACTCCCGCATTCACCAACGGGTTCGCAACGCCTGAGTTGCGGCGCTCTGTGGTCGGCATGTGGGCTGGACAAATCGCCGTCACCGGATTTGTCGCCGGTCATTCCTTTCTGCCCAATATCTGGCTGCATCTGGGATGGTTGTTGATTGCAGGCTTCTCAGCCCTGGCCTGGACAGACTGGACGCCACACCTCAGGCGCTGGCAGGAAGATGCCGGTGCTCTGTCGGTCATCTCGTTCCTGCTATGGATGACGGTGCGCTCCTGCAGCCAGATTCCCTTCATGCCAGATCGTACCCTGGATGAAATCATGCGCGGCCTCATCGGAGCCGGCCTGCTGGTGATGTTCTGCGCCCTCGTCTGGCAGCAGGCGAAAAACCGCGAATGGCTGAATGCCCTGGGCTGGGTGACGGGCATGACGGGCGCTCTCGCAGCGCTGATCAGCATCGTGCTTTCGTATTTCGTGCTGCCCAATCATCACGCTGGAGAGCGGCTCATGAACTTGCTCGTTCATGGAGGTCTGAATCCTGTGTGCACCGGATTGATCTTTGGTTTCGCTGCCTTGTGGCTGACGGCTCTGGTGGAAAACCGCAGCAAGCCACTGCCAGGCCGCATCGCATGGGCCGCCATCGTGCTGCTTCATTTCGCGGCGTTTCTTTCCGGCAGTCGGGGTGCCATGCTGGCGATGGCCTGCGGTCACGCAGTGCTGCTGTCAGCACGCGGCTGGCGGCGTGGCAAGGTGGCGGTCTGCGTCTTCCTTCTGACGGGAGCTCTCTATTTCACCAGCGCGCCAGTGTTTGCACGCATCGCGCAATGGCGATCGGACCCGGTGGAGGTCACCGCCTCTGCGCCCGGCATCACCCATCAGTTTGAAAAGGCGGTCGCACGCGGTGACAACAGCCGCCTCGACATTTACCGCGCCGGCTTGCATGCGACGGACAACCTCTGGCTCGGCACTGGGCAGTGGGGCGTGTGCGGGATCTGGCAATGCGAACTGCAGGCCAAAACAAACATCTCAATGATGTCACACCTGCACAGCGCCTTACTGGCCACCTTCGTGCATGGTGGGATCATCGGCGCGGTGTTGCTGCTGGTGGCACTCGGCTGCGGCATCAGGCGCGCATGCCGGCTTGCAGTTGCGGGTGATGCCACCTGGATCGCTCTGCTCGCTTTTGGCTGCGGCGGTCTGCTGTTCGATGGGGAATCACTGGCCTCACTTGCAACGGCACCACGTTTCGAAGGACTGCTCTTCTGGCTGCCGCTGACCATCGCGCTGGCTCGTGGATCAGCTACTTCACCACCTGCAGATTCTTGAAGCCAGCTTCACCATCAAACACAATGATGTTGAGCTGCTCCTTGGCTTCGGCAATCACGGGATGCTTGCCTGTCGCCGTCACTCCTGCGATTTGCGCCGTCACCTCCTCGCCTTTGAAGCTGATCCGCAGGGTCTGCCAGTCTTCGGCATTCAATTTGAGCTTCTGCCGCGCGATCGGTTCGGTCTGAGTCTTGTCCTGACCTTGATCGGGATTCTTGGTGATCTCAAGCACCGTGCTGCTGACGACGATGCGGAAGGAGTGCTTGCCAGCGGTCTGAATGCGCAGCGAATGCCGCCCTGCGGTGTGCAGCTTCATGTCGTACTGCAGCGTGCCGTCGGTGATCGGCAGCGGGCCGGTTAATGTGGCACCCTGCTGCTCGCCTTTCGGCACGGGATTCCAAAGGGCATCATCATGCACCTGCCATGCTGCACCACGTGTCATGGTCCACGGCTTGGCCGGCAGTGATTTAAAATCCTCCGACACCACCGGGCTGCCCGTCAGCGGCGAGAGTGCAGCCTGCGGCTTTTTCTCCACGATGGGCGGCAGTTCGCGGCTGTAACCGCCATCGCGATAGCGGTTCACCAAAGCGCTCAGTTCCTTCACCACCTCGGGATGCTGCGCGCTGACATCTGTCGCCTCCGCGGGGTCTTCCTTCACGTTATACAACTGCGGTTTGAACTGTGTGGCATGGGCTTTGCGCGCTCCGAGCTTGATGTCGCTGACCGGGACACCTTCAATCCATTTCCAAGTGCCCTTGCGGATCGCGAAGACGCCATCGGAACTGTGCAGGAACATGTGATCGCGCGTGGGTGCGGCGTCCTTGGTGCCGAGGAAGGCGGGCAGCGCGTTGTAGCTGTCTTCCGCAGCGGTGGCGGCGGCGGGCAGTTTTTCACCAACAATAGCCGCCGTGGTAGCCATGAGGTCGGCGACGCTGATCATGTCATCGCACACGGTGCCGGCGGGGATCTTCGCGGGCCACCGGGTGATGAAGGGCACTTTAAAGCCGCCCTCCCACACGTCGTGTTTACCGCCGCGAAGATCGGCATTCACTTTGAACCCGGCCTTGAAGGCCTGCGTCTGCACCGTGTCGCGCGTCGGAGTGAACACGCCGCCGTTGTCGCTGGTGAAGATCACGAGTGTGTCCTGAGCTATACCTTTGTCATCGAGAGCTTTCAAAACACCGCCGACGCTGCGGTCGAGCTCATGAATCCAATCGCCGTAAGGCCCGGCCTTGCTCTGTCCGGCGATGTCCTTGTCCGGCGTGACGGGATTGTGCACCGCGACGGGTGTGTAGTAGAGAAAAAACGGCGTGCCCTTCTTCTGCTGCGTGATCCACTCGGCCGCCTTGGTGGTCAGCAGCGGCATGACGCGCTCATTCACACGGCGTGGTGCATCGAGTTCGAGAATATTCGCCTTGCCGCTTTCCGTGTCCTCGGTGCCATAGGTGGCTTTGAAGTTCAGATTGTCAGCATCGGGGCCGTGCAGCTTCATGCCTTCGGGGATTTTACCGCTGCGCAGGCCATAGACGAAACGGTTTTCGACATAGATGCCGGTGAGATCGCCGTGATTACTCGGTACGCCGAAGTGATAGTCAAAGCCGATGTCCAGCGGGCCGGGAGAAAGCTCTGCGGTGTAGTCCGTGCGCCATTTCAGGGAGTCGTCATCCCTGCCGTAGCCCAGATGCCATTTGCCGATCGCAGCCGTTTGATAGCCGTGTTTTTTGAGCATGGAGGCCATGTTCAGCCGCGTCGTTTCGATGTGCAGCGGGGAAAACGTGCCCAGCACCTCATGCGTGAGTGAAGTACGCCAGCAGTAGCGCCCAGTCATCACCGAGTAGCGTGTGGGCGAGCATACGGACGAGGTGGTGCTCGCATCCGTAAATCGCCGCCCCTCTTTGGCCAGGCGGTCAATGTTCGGCGTCTGCACCAGCTTGCCATCCGCGCCGTAGCATCCCGCGCTGCCATAGCCATAGTCGTCGGCCAGAATGATGACGATGTTCGGTGTGTCTGCAGCGAAGGCGGATGAAACGAAGAGAGAGAAGAGGAGCAGAAAACGCATGGCCCCTTCACGAAGAATTCACATTCGACCTTTCGTGAATTCGCAGTGAACTGAGGTTCGGCTCATTGACCAGTCCTTCGCCGCGGCGCAGAATGCAGACACAAGCGAATCTCCCCCGCGCTTTTCAAAAATGCTCACATCGCCCACCTCCCGGCTCCTGTCACTGGCCCGTGGCGATACCGCCAGCCTGATACGCTGGCTGGAGGAAAAATCCCCTCGTGCGATGCTGCCGCTGGTCGTGGGCATCGTGGTGGGATGTGGTGCCTACGGCTTCGGCATCGGGCTGGGGCGCTCGCCGATGATGGCGCTCTTTGTCGCGATCAAAATGCCGCTGCTCATTTTCCTCACGCTTGGCGTGAACGGCCTCATCAACGGCATGTTCGGCACACTGCTGGGCAGCGGCATGTCGTTTCGTCAGACCATGCAGGCATGCCTGATGAGCTTTGCACTCTTTGCGCTGATTGTCGGTTCACTCGCGCCGATCATGATCGGCATGGCACTGGATCGCCCGGCAGATGGCACCGAGGAGCTGGACCGCTGGTATCGCATGTTTCTGCTGAGCAACACGGCTGTCATCGCCTTTGCCGGGATCATCGCCAATCACAAGCTGCTGCGTTTGATTGAGGCCTTTTCAGGCAGTCCGGCGGCATCCTGGCGCACTTTGGTGGCATGGCTGGCAGGCAATCTTTTCGTGGGTGCTCAGCTTTCTTACATCCTGCGCCCCTTCTTTGGCAATCCCATGCTGCCGGTCGAATTTCTGCGGTCGGATCCCTTCCACGGCACCTTCTATGAAGCGGTCTGGAACATGACGCTGGCGAGCCTGCCGGCAGAGTCCGGCACGGTCATGCTGCGGCTTTTCGCACTCATGGGCCTCATGGCTTGGCTAATCGTTCGTGCAACCCGCAAAGTCTCCGCCCACGTCTCCAAATTTGCATCCACCTCCAACCATGAAAATTGAAACTACACCCGAGCCATCCGCCACCACGTCTCCGCCAAAATCGGATCAGCCTGCCTGGATAAAACTGGACCTGCAGCCGCTGGGAGCACCCGCCACGTTCGCCGTTGTCATCGAAGCCCTGCTCAAGCAGCCCGGTCGCATCCTGCATGAGTGCAAACAGAGCGGCAGCAAAGTCCCTCTCATCCTCTTTCTAGGTGCGGTATTGGGCCTGGCGGTGTTTGGCGCACTGATCGGCACCTTTTCGGGCGGTGTTCAATCCTGGGCCGCACCCCTCAAAATCGTCGTGGGAGTGCTCGCCTCGCTGGTCATCTGCCTGCCGAGCCTGTACATCTTCAGCGCTCTGGGTGGCATGGAGGCACGGCTGTCACAGGTCGTGGGTATGCTGCTCGCCATGGTCGCGCTCACGGCGCTGCTGCTGCTGGGTTTCGCCCCGGTGGTATGGATTTTTTCTCAATCGACCGAGTCGGTGGGGTTCATGGGATTCCTGGTGCTCGCGTTTTGGATCATTGCCCTGTTTTTTGGTTTCCGACTCCTCCTCGCGGCGGCAAACACTTTCGGCATGACCATCGGCCACTATCTCAATGTCTGGATGGGCATCTTCCTCCTCGTAACACTGCAAATGTCCACCACCCTGCGCCCCCTCATCGGCAAAGCCGACACCTTGCTGCCGGTGAAAAAGAAATTCTTCATGGAACATTGGGCTGACGAGATGGGAGGAGATCGAAAAAGCCAGCCCTCCCGCTGACCCGGCTCTGATCCCTTCACCAACCGCCTTTCTGATTGCGACGGCGACGGCACGCTTCACAATGCTCTCTGCCATGCCACGCCGCGCCCTCATCTCCTTTTTGCTCTGTCTTGCCAGCCTCCTCATCACCGGCTGTGAAACCACCGGCCTCTCCCCGCAGCAGGCCGCAGCGGTCGAGTCACGCCGCCGCCAGATCGCCATGGAGCCGCGCGGGGACTACTTCATCGGTCGCCGTTTCTACATCAATCACACCCATCTCTGGGGCTACGTACGCAGCCCAGGACAGGGCTGGGAGACCTCCAAGCTCGTCATCATGAACGAGCGCTACCAGAAGATCCCCTACCGCCTGCCTGAGCAGCCGAGCGACGGCGGCTACGCCTACGGTGACGACCACAACGCCGAGTACACCCTCTATGGCCGCTTCACCGGACGCAAGGTGTTTGACCCCAACAGCAACCTCGTCCTGCCGGAGTTTGAGCTTCGCCGCTCGGAAGTCCGCAATCCAAGCGCTGGCTGGCTCTTCAAGCCCAACGAAAGATTCAACGGCACCCAGCTCCTGCGCCCTGAACCCGGTTCAACCCCCTAGCCGGGAGTGACGAATTGAACCCGCACCGTCTTCCCATTCGGGGATTCGTCGCTCATTCGTCATTCTGAATTCGTCATTTTCCCCTTCTCATGCCCACGACCGACCTGATCGCCGATCTCGAATGGCGCGGCCTGCTCAAGCAGTGCAGCGACCTCGAAGCCCTCAAGGAATCCCTCAAAACACAGCAGACCTTCTACTGCGGCTTTGACCCCACCGCAGACAGCCTGCACATCGGCAATCTGTTGCCCCTCATGGCCCTGCGTCGCGTGCAGGAGCATGGGCACAAGGCCATCGCCATCGTCGGTGGCGGCACCGGTTTGATCGGCGACCCCAGCGGCAAGGCCAACGAGCGCACCCTCAACACGCCAGAGACCGTCGCCGAATTTGTGAAACGCATCGAATTGCAGATCCGCAGCATCCTCATTCCTGAGCAGACCATCATCGAAGACAACGCCTCGTGGATTTGCAAGCTGAGCGCCGTGGAACTGCTCCGCGACATTGGTAAAAATTTCACCATCGCCTGGATGCTCGCCAAGGATTCCGTGAGCTCCCGTCTCGAAAGCGGCATCTCGTTCACCGAGTTCACCTACATGATCCTGCAGTCGTACGACTTCGTCGTGCTCAATGAACGCCACGGTTGCACCGTGCAGATCGGCGGCAGCGACCAGTGGGGCAACATGACCGCCGGCATCGACCTCGTACGCAAAATGCGCGGCCAGCAGACCTACGTCGTCACCTTCCCGCTCATCACCACGAGCTCCGGCAAAAAATTCGGCAAGTCCGAAGCCGGCGCCATCTGGATGGATGCCACCAAGACCAGCCCGTATGCCTTCTACCAGTTCTGGGTGAACTCCGAAGACCCTGACGTGCCGCGCTTCCTGCGCCAGTTCACGCTGCTCACGCATGAAGAAATCGAAGCCATCGAGGCCGAGCACAATGCAAATCCCGGACAGCGCAGCGGGCACAAACGCCTCGCCGCTGAAGTCACCCGCATGGTGCATGGCGAAGAAGAGCTGCAAAAAGTCATCCTCGCCTCCCAGGCCCTCTTTGGCGGAGCCGATCTCGCCACTGCGGACGTCGGCACGCTCATCGAAGCCACCGCTTCCGCGCCAAGCACAGAAGTCGAACTCGCCAGCATCCCACAGATCGCCGACCTCCTCGTCACCCTCGGCCTCGCCACCTCCAAAGGAGACGCTGGCCGCCTCATGAAAGGCGGCGGCTTCTACATCAACAACGCCCAAGTACCAGCCGGAGAAGTGCCCGTCCTAACCGCCGAAAACTTCCTCGGCGGCAAACTCTGCATCCTCCGCAAAGGCAAAAAGAGCTACGCGACGGTGCGGGTGGCGGGGGTGTGAGCCGAACGTCTTTTCAATAGAACACACGCTAGGATGCGTTAAGCTCATCTCATGCAACTGACGCTCGACATCCCCGATGATGTGGCCCGTTCCCTGCCCCTGCCGCAGGAAGAGCGGCAGCAGCGTCTGCAGACGGAGATGGCCTGCCTTCTCTACTCCAAGGGTTGGCTGAGTTACGGTCAAGCAGTGCGCGTCGCCAATGTTGATTACTATCGTTTCGGTCTCGAATTGGGTGATCGCAATATCCCGCGCCAGATGACTGAACAAGACGTGGATCATGAGCTGGCCTATGCACATCGTCAGCAATACATCTCCCGTCTCTAACCTCGCCATCGTTGGCAGGCTTGATCTTTTGCGCGCCAAGTTTGGCCGTGTGACTATTCCTTCGGCCGTTGCTCATGAACTGTCCCGGCTTTCACATCCCGGAGGCGCGGTCGCCATTCAGTCAGCCTTGGTTGCCGGCGGGCTCGTCATCGCTCCAGTACCTGATCGAGCCTTGCTTCCGGTGCTACGTGCGCGGGTGGATGAGGGCGAGGCAGAGGCCATCGAACTCGCACGTCAGACACAAGCAGATCTGCTTATCATCGACGATGCCGCAGGTCGGATGGTCGCGCAGGAAGAAGGTTTGCCCTATGTCGGCATCATCGGCCTGCTGGCCGAGGAACGCGAAGCGGGGCGCATCCCCAGCCTCAAGGCAGAACTGGGACGCCTGCGAGCTGAATGCCGGTTCTTCATTGCTCCGGCGCTGGAGGAAAGAGTATTGCGCCGTGTGGGTGAGATCGTATAGCACCTCGCCATCCATTCGTATGAAGCTTTTCTCCCTTCTTGGTTGCATCATTACCTTCGTTTCAACGTCTGCTCACGCTGCGAAATCATCCACTCTCGAAGCCGACCTCCTCATCGTCGGCGGCAATGAATCCGGCTGCGCTGCCGCTGTTCAAGCCGCACGCCTCGGTGTGAAGAAGATTGTGCTGGTGAATGACATCGACTGGCTCGGCGGACAGTTCAGCGCAGAAGGCGTGGGATGTCCGGATGAGTGGACGGGAGTGAACGGTCGCCGCGTGAATTTCCCACGCAGTGGAATCTACAGCGAAGTGATCCAACGCATCCGCTCACACAACTCGCAGACCTACGGCATTCCGGCACCTGGCAATTCTTACTGCGGCACGGAAACCATCGAACCCGCGGCGGCGGCGAAGATTTTCGAAGAACTCCTCAAACCGTACGTCGATGCCGGAGCACTGCGCATCGAGCGCGGCTGGCAGGTGGACAAGGTCATCGCCGAAAAGAACCAGGTCACTGCGGTGGCTTTCGTTCGCAGTTCAGATGCGCGCGCTGCTGGCACGACACTCACCGTCAAAGCCCGCCTCACGCTCGACTCCTCCGACTGGGGCGATGTGATCCACCTCAGCGGCGCGAAATACGGTACTGGCCCAGACTTGAAAGCGCGTTTCGGCGAAGCCAGCGCCCCCGCCGCTTTCGATGACGCAGGGCAGCAGGAGATGAATCCGCTCTCTTGGTGCGTGGTGCTGCGTGAGTCAGGCAAGAGCAGCGTCATTCCCAAACCGGCGATCTACGATCCGCGTTCCTTTGCACAGCTCGACAAAACACCGCCGTGGGTGGACAGCGACATGAGCACCGGCACCTACAGCCAGTCAGGCTGGAGCGTGTACACACACCGTCGTCTGGTGGACCGCTGGCACAATGATCTCGCCCCCGGCACGGAGGCAACATTTCTAAACTGGCCCGTGCAGGATTACCCGCTGTGCCAGCTGCCACAGCGCGTGGTGGATGCGCTCGAAAAAACGGAGGCCGGCGCCTCAAAAAAGAACATCGTCGATCTCACGCCTGCGCAGCGACAGGTCATTTTCGACGACTCGAAGCAGCACACGCTCGGCATGCTCTACCACCTGCAAACAGCGGTGCATGATCGTGTAGGCGATTTTCCCCAGTCGTTCCGCAATATGCATCTCACCACCGAGTTCGGCACATCTGATCTGCTGCCGCCGAAGCCCTATGTGCGCGAGGGTCTGCGCCTGGAAGCACTCTACATGCTGCGCGAGCAGGACATCCGTGCCGAAACCCGCGAACCGAAGTGGGCGAAAGTGATGGTGCCTGATGGCCTCTTCGGCTTTCAGTTCAACATCGACTTCCATCCCACGCGCCGCCGTTTCCTCACCGAGGATCGCAACGGGCCATGGCTGTACGTGCAGACGCCGTCACGCGGCTGGCACACGGACACCGACCGCGCGATGTTTCCGCTGCGCGGCCTCGTGCCTGTGCAGATGAACGGCCTGCTCGGCTGCTCGAAGAACATCGGCGTCAGCAGCGTGGTGCAGAGTGCACTGCGTCTGCACGGCCAGATGATGCACGTCGGTCAGGCCAGCGCGACACTGGCGTGGCTCTGCCTTCGCGATGGCCTCCAGCCACGTGCCGCAGCGGCTTTGCAGAAAAACTGGCACGAAATTCAACTGCGTCTAGTTCGTGGCACCGGCGGTCCCGGCGTGCTGCTCTGGCCCTGGCAGGATCTCCCCACCGACACGCTGCATTTTGAAGCGGCAAACATGCTCGCAGTGCGCGGCATCTGGCCAGCAGAAGCGAGCAGCGTCTTCTTCGATGCGGATCACGTCATGACCCGCCGCGAACTCGCCCGCGTGCTGGCACGAGTCATTCGCGCCAAATCGCACCCGCCGGAATGGAAAGTCGCTGCCACGCCGCGCTTCACGGATGTCGTTCAAGACGATGCCGACCGTGCAGCCATCGAATCCCTCTGCTCCTGGGGAATCACCACCACAGACAAGACCTTCAATCCCGACAACAAGGCTGACTGGTCCACGCTCTATCGCTGGTCACTCGCCCTGAAACTCCCCGCCAATCCCGGCCTCTCCAGCAAAGACGTCTCGCAGCGTCCTCTCACCCGTGCCGATGCCGTAGTGCAGCTCTGGCATGCATTGCGCCAGCAAGGCGAATGGCTTAACGACGACGACTCCTGGCTGCTACCCGACAATGATCACGATGAAGACGGGCGCAAGGATCTGGATGATCCCCTGCCCTTCGACAGCAACAACAACGGCGTGCCCGACCGGCTGGAGCACCTGCCGTAAACCTCACGCCTCTTTCCGCTGCGCCCACTTCTTGCCGGAGGCAAGGGCGCGGAGTGTTTCGCCCAGACGGCGCTGAATGGTTTCCTCCTGCTTGGCGGTACTGATCCACACCTTGTACTCGCGCTGGCAGGAAATGCTCATGGCCTTGAACCCCGCCGCAGCCGCCGGGTTCTGCTTCAGCCCTTTGGCAAGCGCCGC
>DLGZ01000073.1:213739-224857 GCA_002482965.1 Verrucomicrobiaceae bacterium UBA7681
TCCAGCGCCACGGCAGCATGCAGCAGTCGCTGAAACGCCTTCGCATTCAGTTTCTCCAGTTTGGTGACGCGGATCGTCAGAATGCTGGTGTTCGCATCACCGCCTTCAAACAAATTCGTGATCTCGCGCAGCTCCGTACCGCGAAAAAAAACAATGCCAAGGTGCTTCTTGCACGCACTGATTCCACAGATGTTTTTCCGCCCGCTGAAACACAGCATGTTCCATTTGATGGCTTCCGTCAGGTCAGGCTCCCAGCGCTGAATCCAGCCCCGCACCTGACGCGCCATGGCCTGCGAGAACTCCGGCGCGAAGTCGAGCCAGGTCTCGGGATCACGTGTGGTCGGCCGCGCGCAGTCCATGCCTGTGCAGCTCAGATCACCGGCTTGAGCACCACTTTGTTGACGTCGAGCACAGCGCTCTTGGTTTTCGACACGGGGTCAATCACCAGACGCATCTTGCCCGCTTTTTTGATTTCCACTTCACCGATGGCTTCTTCAGACCACTTCTGGAATCCCCCGGTGTCTTTGACGGTAAATTTAAGCTCCTGCTCGCCGAGTTTCACCGCGACTTCGCTGCCTTCATTGCCGGTGCCGCAGCCGTGAACGACGGTCACTTTGTAGCGGCCCGGTTTGGTGACTTCGAAATCCCATTCGGCGAAGTCGTCCTCGTTCGTCCAGAAGCCGAGGCAGTTTTTCTCGGACTTCGGTTCGAAGCGCATGCTTTCAGACCACGTCGTGGCGCTGCTGGCTTCGAGAACGATGCTGCCATCCGCCGCCTGCACCGGCGCGGGGCCTTCAGGCGCTGGCACAAAGGCCACTTCATGGATTTCAAATCCTGGCTCTGCCCCGGTGGCGGCGGCATAGAGCGAGAATGGATACATGGTGGGCTTTTCCACATACACCGTCCCATAGACGACGCGCTTGGGCTTGCTGGTGGCCATGAGCGTCTTTTTGAGCGGCTGCTGGGCAAAGCGGAACTGCGTGCCGAGCGTGGCATTTCTGAGCGTGTAGGTCACGCGCACCTCGTAGCGGCCCCAGCGCTTGGCGGTGAAGCTCTCGCAGTCGTACTGATCCCAGTGCTGCTGTGAGCTGTGCTTGATGTCCTTGGGCTCGATGACGATCACTCCACGAGTTGGCTCATCGACGCGCAGAACATGCTCGTCACTGCCGAAGCCATTCAGATCCACCGGTTCGGCGGCAAACAACGGATCCTCCATTTTGGCGGGGGCAGGCGTGGGAGCGGGGACAGGAACGGGTGCGGCAGGCTTGGCTGCCACAGGTGCTGGCGCAGTTGGCGGCGTGGCGGCGGCGGGCTGCTCTTGCTTGCCACAGGAGTTAAGAGCGAGAATCAGCGCAAGTGCGCCAGCGGCAGGTGAAAGAGAGTGGCGTGTCATGGTGGTCAGGGAGGCCATGATGCAACGGCGATCCTTACCAGCAACTTAGATCATTTTCCCCTGTTCCACCAATCGCAAAACAACAGAAACGCACGGGGGCACTCACCCCCGTGCGTTCCGACTCAACTTCTGACTCAACCTGGCAAAAACTCGAAATCAGAAGCGGATGCTCATGTCCATGGTGAAGCGGTTGTTCGACAGGCCATAGGGCTTCACGACCGCCATTTCATAGGCAAAGCCGAGATCGACATTCTTCTGGATGCGTGAGCGGAAACCAATGCCCAGCATTCCCTGGGTGGTGCCGCTGGCATTGCCCGCGCCGAAGTTGATCACATCGTAGCCGTTGCTGCGCAGGCCGGGGATGTTTGAGGCATTGTTGAGTGTGGTCCAAAAGTTCGCGGTGGCGAATGGGATGAACCATTTGCAGACGTAGTAGTCCACCATCAGGCTGTAATGCGCCATGGTGTTCTGTTCGTCGCGCAGCATCGGGATGAGTGCGCCGATGTTGCCAGTGATGTGCAGGTCGCCGTAGCCCTTCGCAAACGAGATGAAGGGATTGAACTGACCTGAACCACGACCATTGAACACCTTGTTGTCACCGGTCGGGAGCTGGAAGGTGAAACCCGGGGTGAGGATGAACTGGTTCTGCACATCGTTGATCAGCGCGTATTTGAAACCGGCGGCCAGATCCATCCAACCGCTGCCTTTCACTCCGGTGCCATTGATGTTCAGATAGCCATCCTGAGTCGCGATGAAGGCAAGACGGTCCGTGATGGCATAACGGAACTGAACAGCCCCAACCCGTGCGCTGCCACGACCTGTGACAAACTGGTTGTCGAAGTTGTGATAAATGAAAATCGGGCGAATCTCAGAGCGGATCACCGGATCTTCGAAGTACATCGGGTTCGTGACCGGAGAGATGGTGTTCTCCTTCCAGTCAAAAGCATCGACGGCGGGATTCTTCGCCGGAACTGGAGTTCCAGCGCTGGCGTTTGAATATGACACGGCTGCTACGACGCTGAAGCCCAGCGCAAGCAACCACCGATTGGGGGAGTATGGTTTGTTGTCCATGCCACATATAAAGCATGCACACCTTCGCTTTGATCCGCGTGGATTGGCATCCACTCATCAAGTTATGTGACGATCATGAGACGCAATCTCTCCACGCTTCCAGCCGTCACAAAATAACAGGCCCAAAACGAACTCGCGCCGCTGCCACTTCGTGAATCCTGCGGCGCTCAGATGGGACTCCACATTGACCAGCTCATGCGCCGGCAGCCGTGTCACACGACGAAAGAACGCATACAAAGCCCCCACGATCACCCGGCTGCACACACGCCACAGACCTGCGGGTGCGATTTGAAAATCCGCATGCAGCCACTGCGCATCAGCTGTCGCCGCCTCTGCGATGGTGGGCACCAGCCGCTGCAGTTGATCCTCACGAAAACAATCCAGGAAAAAGCAGGTCACAATCAGATCAAACGCCGCCGCCGGTGGCTGCCACGTCAGAGCATCCGCATGGATGAACTCCACCTGCGCGCCCGCCAGTCCAGCACGCTGCAGTCGCGCCCGTGCGAGATCGATCATCACCGCGCTCGCCTCCACCACCGTCACACTCACATTCGGAAAGCGGCGGCATAGTTCCACGAGAAAGCGCCCATTGCCCTCGCCATAGATCAGCACCCGCTGTGGCACCGAAAGGGCCGGCAGCAACGCCGTGCGGCAGCGCTGCAACTGCCCACCGGCACACAGCGCCTCCATCCAGCGGTAATGCGGTGCCAGCAGGTCAAAACTCATGCCGCAGTCAAAGCTGCGAAGGTCACGATTCGCAACCTTCTCTGATTCCTTCCTTTCCTGCGCACCGTTCCCGGCTTCAATCCGCCATCACATGAAACTCACCACCTGGAACGTCAACGGCATCCGTGCCTCCCTCAACAAAGGCCTCCGCGAATACATGCTCGAGGGCGATGCCGATGTCATCTGCCTGCAGGAAACGAAGGCCCAGCAGGAGCAGGTGGATCTGGCTTGGTTCCCCGGCTACAGCGCCGTCTGGAACAGCGCCGACAAGAAGGGCTATTCCGGCACGCTCATCCTCAGCCGCGTGCCCTTCCATACCAGCACCCACGGCTTCGGCATTGATGAACACGACCGTGAAGGCCGCCTCATCACCGTCGAGTTTCCCGATTTCTACGTCGTGAATGTCTACACGCCCAACTCAAAGGCCGAACTCGCCCGCCTGAGCTATCGTCTGACCTGGGACGACGCCTACCGCGCCCATTTGAAAAATCTCGAGAAAAAGAAGCCCGTCCTCGCCTGCGGCGACCTCAACTGCGCGCATCAGGAAATCGACCTCGCCAATCCGAAGTCCAACCGCATGAACCCCGGCTTCAGCGACGAAGAACGCGCCAGCTTCACCAAGCACCTCGACGTCGGCTTCCTCGATGTCTTCCGCCAGTTCGATCCCAATCCCGGCCGCTACACCTGGTGGACCCAGCGCACACCCGATGCCCGTGCGAAAAACATCGGCTGGC
Source organism: Verrucomicrobiaceae bacterium UBA7681 (assembly GCA_002482965.1). GTDB lineage: Bacteria > Verrucomicrobiota > Verrucomicrobiia > Verrucomicrobiales > Verrucomicrobiaceae > Prosthecobacter. The sequence continues at coordinate 217,664 of DLGZ01000073.1, forward strand.
GCCTGGACTACTGGCTCGCTTCGGAAAAGCTGAAACCGGCGCTCAAGTCATGCACCATCCGCGATGATGTGATGGGCAGCGACCACTGTCCGGTGGAACTGGTGGTGGGGTGAGAGCGTCATCGGTTGCGATCAACAGTCATGAATATGGAATACTACACTCCAAATAAGGAAGAGCTTTTGGACTCGATTCGCACAGAATTCCAATTCCTGGTGAGTAACTACGGTTTCGCAGAGTCTGACAAGCGCACTGATCCCTATCCGAACCCTTATTCGGTTCTGTATCGTAAAGCCCCAATAGAAGTTCTGGTCGAAGGTATCAGCTATGGATGTGGAATGGACGTCGAGATTCGTATCAAAAAGGATGAGTTGGGCAAAGAGCAAGACCGTTTTTCGGTCGGATGGTTGACTCAAATCCGACGGCCTGTCTTTCTCGCACCCGAATTCCCCAGCAAACGTGGCCAGTTGGTGCAACTTCCAAAACTTGCGTATCAGCTCAAAGCTGTCGCCGACGATATACTGCGCGGAGATTTATCTATCTTGCCTCAAGTCTGGGATGTCATTGCTAAAGCCAGAGCTGAGGGTGAGAAGCATGCAGCACATCAAGATTTTCTACGTGCAGAGGTGCGTTCACAGGAGGCGTTTCGCCTCCATGATTACTCAGCTGTTGTGTCGCTTCTTGGACCTCATCGTAATCTGCTGAATGCCTCCTCCCGGAAGCGTCTGGAAATCGCGCAACATCGGCTGTATAACCGTGGTTAGGTCAAGGTGGATCGCCTGCCCGCCTCACCTCTTTAGGCACCGCAGAGATCTGATTTAGAAAGTATTGCTCTGCGTTTTTCCAATCTCTGCGTTGTTAAATCAGTGCCTTACTAATTTCGCACATCACCATCAGACCATGAGAGTCACTTTCGAATACGCCGAAACGCACTTCTCCCACTTGCTGCAGCACGTGGCGCTGGGAGAGGAAGTCTTGCTGTGTCAGGGCGCCGTTGCAGTAGCTCGCATCGTCCCCATCAAATCACCGTCGCCACTGCCACGCCCCCGTGTCGGCAAGCGCACCTCGGCCCCCGTTCGTTGGAATGCCGAATCTTTTTCGGCATTGGACGAAGCAGGCATGCAGGAACTCGGACTGCTGTGAAGCTATGCGCCGGGTCGAGCAACTTCCGAAAAGAGCACGTGGAGACGCTCGACGGCGGTTGGAGGACCAACCGCCCTACCTTCACGTCATGAACACTCGCACGCCCGGCGTAAGGTAGGGCTGGCTGTCCTCAGCCAGCCGCCGTCGAAGCCCACGACCTTCAAGCAAGAGACAGCCAGCTAAACAGAAATAAGTTTCGTGATCCACCACGGGACTTCTCCTTTACCTCTTTTACTTCAACCCCTCCCGCACCTTCTTCGGCAACGCATCCACCACCAGCTGATACGAATGCGCGACCAGCTCCCGCACCAGCGCTGGCGGGACGGTTCCATCCAGCATCACCGTGTTCCAGTGCTTCTTGTTCATGTGCCAGCCGGGTTTGATGCCCTTGTATTCGTCACGCAGCTCGATGGCTCGCTCGGGATCGCACTTGAGATTGATGCGAGCGGGGAACTCGTCGGGGGAAGTGATGGCAAACATCTTGCCAGCGACCTTGTACACGAGCGCCTCCGGTCCAAACGGCTGCGTTTCTTCCGCACCCGGAAGGCTCAGGCATTGTTCAATGACGTCAGGCAGTTCCATGGCAGCATGATAAGCGAATCGAGGGCCGCCTTGCAAATACAACGATGGACGTCCCTGACCATCGGCAGAGGGGAAGATGCACCGAATGCTGCTCTATTCGTTTGATGAATGGTGCATCCCGGTTCTTTCTTGGCCGCACAGCTCATGCGTGCATCCTCCCTGTCCAGCCGAGAAAAAGTGATCGTGGTTTTTGCCACGGTGCATCTGGCTTTTCTGCTGTTCGCCGTGCTGCCTTTGCGCTGGCGGGATCGGATTCATCTGACTCCGGTGTTCGCCCTGTATGAGCGCATCACGCGCAGCCATCAGGTCTGGAACATGTTTGAGACCATTCCGAACATGCACAGCCTCGATGCCCGGCTGGTCGTCCAGGAAGGAAAGCAAAAACCGCGTGAAGAAGGCGTGGTGCTGCCAGGACTGCGGCCGTACTCACGGCACGATGAGCAGCGGTTCAACAATTGGATGGTCAATGTCATCTTCAATTCATCCCGAGGTGTGTTTCGCGAGTCCTACATGAAGAGTGCGGCGGAGGCGCTGCTCCGCTCGGGGCGCTACGGCCCCAGAGCCCAGGTCAGCCTGGAGGTGATCCCGTCTTACACCCGCAGCCTGCTGGGAGTGCGCACACTCAAAGAGATCGCGGTGGAGCGCCCCTCCGTGCTGGGGCCGTTTGAGCTTGGCGCGCTCGTTGCCAAAAAATCCCCGGCTCAGCCCACTCCATGAAGGCCGGCACCCAGAGTCTCCCATCCCGCTTCACCGGCCTGTTTCTCGCCCCGGCGGACGCCCGTATTTATGCCTGCATACGCATCGCGTTCGCGCTCGTGTCGCTGCTGAATCTCATGCAGATCTGGCCGGACCGTGAAATCTTCTTCACGGATGTGGGGATGGTGGACCAGGAAGTCGTGCGGAAGTTCACAGTGGGGTCCTATCTGTCCGTGTTTGACCTGTGCCACGATGTGAGCTCCGTCAGCACCTACCTGCTTTTCAGCGGTGCTGCCATGGTGCTGCTGCTGCTCGGTGTGTGGCCCCGGCTGGCGGCTGGCATCGTCTTTGTCTGGTATGTCTCCTACGCCATGCGCGCACCGCTGATTTTGGTGGGTTGGGATGAAGTTCTTCGCTCCACCGCGTTTCTCGTGCTGATCTCGCCCATGTCTGCACGCTGGTCATTGCGCTCCCGCAGAGCGCGCAGACGGGCAGGGCCCGAAGGGCCGGTGCCCTGCTATGGCCTGACTCTGATGCGGGTGCAGCTCGCGGTGATTTATCTGCACACCGTGCTGGCACGCCTGGACAACGAATACTGGATGGGCGGAGACTTCATGAGCTTCTTCCTTCTCTCTCACAATGCGCGCTGGCCCGGCCTCTGGGTGCTGAACTATGGCTTCGCACTGAAGGTGGCCACCTATCTGACGCTGCTCACCGAGCTCGCGATCCCCTTTCTGCTCATGGTCCGCCGCTGGCGTTGGATCGGCTTTGCCACAGGCATTTTCCTGCACGTGGGCATCAGTCTGACCTCGTACAATCTCGAACTGTTTTTTCTCGCGATGATGGTGCTCTACCTGAGCTTCCTGCAGCCGGAAGACATGGACTGGCTGGAACGCCGCCTGCCACGGCCCAGAGCAAGGTAAGGAGGCTTGTCCCCAAGCCTCCGCCAAATGTCTCCTGGCTTGCTTTGCAGAATCAGTTTCGAAAAACGCTGCAAGCTGGAGCAGGGGGCCATTGTGCCCCCAACCACGCGCGAATGTCTTACACCAGCATCAGCGCCGGGTTTTCCAGCAGCTTGCGCATTTCAGCAAGGAAGGTGGCGGCGACAGCACCATCGACAACACGATGGTCACCGCTAAGACCGACCCACATGCGCTGACCGACGACGATTTGGCCCTTGTCATTGACGACCGGAGCGGAGCGGATGCTGCCAATGGCGATGATCGCAGCCTGCGGTGGATTGATGATGGCGGCGAACTGGTCGATGCCAAAGGCACCGAGGTTCGAAACGGTGATGGTGCCACCTGCGAAATCATCCGGGCTGAGCTTCTTGTTCTTGGCCTTGCCGGCGAGATCTTTGACGTCCTGGCTGATCTGGAGCAGCGTCTTCTTTTCCGCCTGCTTGATCACCGGAGTGACGAGGCCGTCGTCAATGGCGATGGCAACGCTGAGACCCACGGACTTGAATTTCACGATGGCATCGCCATCCCATGCGGCATTGATCGCAGGCTGGGCCTGGGCGGCGCGGATGACGGACTTGAGGATGAAGTCGTTGACGGTGTACTTGTTGCCACCGCTCTTCTCAGCAGAAGCATTCAGGTGCGCACGGAAGGTCATGAGCGGTCCGGCATCGATCTCCATCTGCAGGTAGAAGTGCGGGATCTGGGTCTTCGAGGCCAGAAGGCGCTCGGCGATGATGTTGCGCATGCTGCTGGTCGGCACGCGTTCGTCGTCAGGACCAATGACAGGGCGGATGGCCGGTGTGGCTGCCACACGGCCGGCAGAAGCGCCGCCCACAGGGGCGTTTTCCACGTCTTCACGTACGATGCGTCCGCCAGGGCCGGTGCCGACGAGCGAATTGAGATCCACGCCACGTTCTGCCGCGACCTTTTTGGCAAGCGGGGAGGCTTTGACGCGGAGAGCGGCACCGCCAGCAACAGCACGGCTCTTGTGCTGCGGAGCCTGGGGAAGGCGAGGACCGGCAGACGCAGCCTTGGTAGCGGATGCGGAGGGTTTTTTCTCAGCCGCCGGTGCCGGAGCCGCCGAGGCTTTGGCCTTGGCAATGAGTTCATCCAGATCGGCCGGAACGGCTTCATCGTCTTCCAGGATCACGGCCAGCGGAGCACCCAGAGGCACTTTGCCTCCTGGCATGGCGATGAACTTGTGCAGCACGCCTTCAAACGGGCTGGCGTATTCCATGGTGGCCTTGTCGGTCTCAATGTCGGCGATGGCTTTGCCGACGGTGACTTTGTCCCCTTCCTTGACAGTCCATTTGGCGAGGGTCCCCTCGGTCATGGTGTCACTAAGCTTGGGCATTTCGATGAATTTGGGCATGGCGAAGACGGATGAAAAGTTTTGAAAGGGGACGAGGAAGGAGAAGAATCAGAAAATGCTGAGCGCTTTGGCGACAACGACTTCAGCCGTCGGCAGCTGCAGGGCTTCGAGTGGCGGGCTGTAGATCGCGGGAGAGTCGAGGCTGCAAACGCGCTGCACGGGGGCGTCGAGTTCATCGAAGATCCGCTCCTGAATCATGTAGGCGATCTGGGCACCGATGCCGCAGTAGGGCTTGTTCTCTTCCACATAGACGGCGCGGTGCGTTTTCGCAACGGAGGCAAGGATGGTGTCTTCATCCAGCGGGCGGATGGTGCGCAGATCGACGACTTCGGCGCTGATGCCGTGCTCTTCTTCCAGAATCTTGGCAGCTTCCAGGCAGGTGATCACCGCTTTGCCATGGGCAATGAGGGAGATGTCGGTACCTTCACGCTTCACGTCAGCCAGACCGAGAGGGATGAAGAGTTCGCCGTCAGGCAGTTCATCATTGGATGGGACGTCCCATTTTTCGCCGTAGAGCTTGGTGCTTTCCATGAACATGACGGGGTCATTGTCGCGGATAGCGGCCTTCATGAGCCCCTTGGCATCGTAGGCGTTGCTGGGGCAGACGCACTTCATGCCGGGGAAGCTGGCCATGATGTTTTCCGGGGTGTGCGAGTGGGTGGCTCCCACGCTGGTGCCGCCATTGGCCGGACCGCGGATGACGATGGGGACGTTGATCTTGCCGCCGCTCATGTAGCGCACCATCGCGCCGTTGTTGACGATCTGGTCCCAGGCCACGGTGTAGAAGCTCCAGAACATGAGCTCCATCACCGGACGCACGCCCAGCATGCTGGCACCGATGCCCATGCCGATGAAACCGGCCTCACTAATAGGGGTGTCCACCAGACGCTTGTCGCCCCACTTGTCCCAGAGGCCTTCAGTCACCTTGTAGGCACCATTGTACTGGGCCACTTCCTCGCCCATGACCACGACCATGGGATCGCGGGCAATTTCTTCGTCAAGGGCTTCACGGATGGCTTCGCGGTAGGAAATTTGGCGGGGCATGGCAATTTTGAGGGACCAGTAAGTCGGGGAAGGAGCGGGCGGTGTCAAGCGGGCGGCTTCATCGAGAAAGGACAAACTCCCAGCCGGATGGAAAGCCAAAATGGCTGCCCGGAAGCTCTCAAAGCTGAAAAAGGGCCCATTTGCAGCTGATTTTATTAACAAATATTAACTTTTTTTAGAAATGATGTTGACGATTACCCGAAAGTTTAGTTGATCGGAGATTGTCTACTCTTCACTTGTGTCACATCTCTTCGGTCCATTTTTCTATGCTGGCCGCAAACTTGCTCAAAAAACACGAGCGAAGTGTAAAATTGCTTTTATACTGACTACCCCCTGCGTCCCAGCTCGGGGCAAGGACGTTGGTCCTTGTATCGTATTACCAACCTAGAACGCTTTATATGGAACTTGACGGAGGCATTAAGATTTACCTGCGTGAGATCGGCAAGACTGACTTGCTGACTCCCGACCAGGAGGTCGAGCTTGCTGAACGCATCAAACGTGGCGACCCTGAAGCCCGTTCGCACATGATTCGTGCGAACCTTCGCCTCGTGGTGAAGATCGCTCAGGATTACGCCAACTACGGTCTGCCACTTCTCGACCTCATTTCCGAAGGAAACATCGGCCTCATGAAGGCCGTGGAACGCTTCGACCCGAACAAGGGTGGCAAACTTTCAACCTACGCCGCTTGGTGGATCAAACAGTCCATCAAACGCGCACTCGCCAACCAGTCCAAGACCATCCGCCTTCCTGTCCACATGGTGGACAAGATCAGCAAGATGCGCCGTGTGGCCATGGCGATGTCCGAAGAACTCGGTCGCGAACCCACCGACGACGAACTCTCCGAAGAAATCGGCATTGATCGTGCCAAGCTCAGCCAGCTCAAGGTCGCCTCCATGCGCCCTGCCTCGCTCGACGCCCCGATCAGCGACGACGACAGCACCGAGTTCGGCGAAATCGTCGGCGACGAAAACGCCCAGACCCCCTTCGACCTGCTTTCGCACAAGAACATGCACAGCCAGCTCGATGGCCTGCTGACCGTTCTCGACGAACGCGAACGCAAGATCATCGACGCCCGCTTCGGCCTTGCCGGCCAGAAACCCCGCACCCTGGAAGAAGTCGGTCAGGAATTCGGCGTCACGCGCGAGCGTATCCGTCAGCTGCAAAACATCGCGCTGCGCAAGCTCCGCCGTGCCCTGCAGAAGAAGGAAGACCCAATTCCAAAGGCTCTCCGCAACGCCGGTGGCAAAAAGAAGCGCAAAAAAGCCGCCGCCGCCGAATCCGACGACGATTAGGATCCATCAATCACAAAGCCGGAGTCGCAAGACTCCGGCTTTTTTGTAAAGTTGCCCTGTTCCTGTGGAACAGGGAGTCCTTGTTGCTCAGCAACAAGGCTACTTT
>DLGZ01000073.1:224922-244508 GCA_002482965.1 Verrucomicrobiaceae bacterium UBA7681
GCACGCCCCGCTTCAAACCGAAACATGCCCAGCGTGCGAAACAGCCGCCCATGCTCCGGCTCCTGCTGCTGATTAACGATGACCTTCGCCTCCCCATCCGCATGATGAATGGTCACCGGCGTCTTCGTCGAACGCCGCACATTATAGCAATGCGCCAGCCGCACCTCATACCAGCCCGCCTTGGACACCGTGGGCGTGAAGGTCACCGACTTGCTCCCCTTCCCTGCCTTCATGTCATGCAGATAACCCAGCCCAACATACGGCGGCGTGTGCGTGGAGTACTGCCACTCCCCCACCAACTCCGCATCCATTTCATCCACCACCATCCCCGGCAGTGATCCCACATCCGCCACAATGAACTTCACCATCTCCTGCCGGTCCACCTCACCTGGAGGATGAATGTTCGGGACCGCCTTCGGGTGCGGCTTGAGCGTTTCGGCGGCCATGACGGCGCTGAAGAGAACTACCGCGGCGATCAAAAAGAATCTCATAGTCGCAAGTTATGCTTGATCACTTTCCCGCCTTCTCATTCATCAAATATCCCAGCAGATTGATGAACGTCGCCTCATCCAGCATCTGCCCAAACACAGGCGGCATCAGCGACATGGGGGTCGTCACATCCTTCGCGAGATCGTTCTTGGAAACACGATGCTCCTGACCTGCGGCATCGGCGAGGATGAGCACCTGGCCCGCTTCGCCTTTGAGGAAGCCACTCAAAGCGGAGCCATCCTTCAGCGTCAGCGTGTGCAGATGGAAATGCGCGTCCACGTTGCGATTCGGATCCAGGATGTCCTCGCACAACCGCTCCGCCCCGCGCGCGCCGATGCCATCAAGCTGCGGGCCGATCAAACCACCTGCCCCACGGATCTGATGACACACCGCGCAGTTCGTGGTGAACACCACCTTCCCCGCCGCCACATCCGGCTTCGCCTTCGCAAACGCCGCCGTCCGCGTGGCAATCAACGCATCCAACTGCTTTCTCTGCTCCGGTGAAACCGGCAACGGCGGCGGCGCAGGTCTTGGCGGCAGATACGCCACAAGCTTCTCACGCAACGCCGCCGGTGCCGTGTGCTGCAAAAGCATGGCGAGTGTTTTCAGCGCGCTGCGTGTGCTGTCCTCATTCTGAAAATCATTCACACTGACCACCGCCGGCTCAATGCGCGTCACCCCCAGCCACGCATAGGACTTCCCATCATCACCATCCACGATCTCAAGCCGCACCGACTTGCCTGCATGTTTCGCGAGATCCAGTTCCACCCGCTGGCACACATCATGGCGCGGCGGGAACACACTCGCGAGCGTCGCTCCGCTCTGCACATCCACCACACGCACCAAATTCTTGTCATGCGCCTTCACCGTCGGTGGCCCGCGATGACCATTGATCCACAGCGCAAGCTTCTCCGGCGCAGCAAAAGATTGGGATGTCATCACCCCCGTGCGCTTCTCCTCATCTCCACCGCCCTTGGCCATGCTCTGCAACACCTGCGCCTCCGCACCATCCGCACACTTCCGAGTCTGCAACGACCACTTGGCATCGCCCAACGCGGTCCAAGCGGGCACCGGCTGTTTGCTCGTGGAATCGAGCAGTTGCGTGGCCAGCTCCTGCGCCCATTGCAGCAGTTCGGGATTCGCAGGCGCTCCGCGCTCGCTGAGGCCATTGTCGATGGCTTGAACCAGATCGAGTTGGGACGAAGCAGGCTTGTCTTGGCACGCCATGCGGCTTTCGCGCATCGCGGTATGCAGCAGATCAGCGTCTCCATAACGCGCAAGATGCTGAAGTACCTGCGCCCGGCTCATCGACGCTTTCTTTTCCAGCGTTTCCATGCGCCACAACCACGCGCTGGCTTCGGCGTTCGGCACGGCAAGAACCACCTCAGCGGCAGCATACGCATCCGGTGGAAGCGCCTTCAAATTAGCAGGCACCAGCAAAATTCTGCGCAATGCAATTTTGACAGTGAGTAGCAACGTTTCATCGGGAATACTTTTCCTCAACAGCGAAACCGCCTCTTCAACAGCTGCTCGATCTTCGGAGATACCCATCGCCTCGGCACCTGCCTTTTTTCGTTCCGAAGAAGCTCTGGTTTCACGACGCGTGTTAGGATCCAACTCGAATCGTTCGCGCGAAATCAACATCTTCCCTCCATTGAAGTCCCCTTGAGCACGATTCTGCGCAAACAACCCGGGAATTCCTGCCGAGCCTTTAAAGGCACTCAATATTTTGAGCGCGTGTGTTTCACAGTAAGCATCAAGTTCGAACAATTTCTGGAATTGTGTCCAGCTTGCTTTTTCAAGCCTTGCAGCAATCCACATGGAATGAACGAGTCGGTTTAGCACCTGATCTCCGCCAGTAGGTTCCACTTTTTTGGCAACGTCATATGCCGTTTCTCCGCGCTCATAGACCGTTTGCGTGGCAAGGTAGCGGCTTGTTAGATTCTTCGCTTCCAACTGCGTGGCCAGATCTTTGTCTGACAACTCCGTTAGATTTGCTTCCGAAAGCAATTGGGTTTGCCCCGTCTTCACCACCCGCCAGATCCTTCCCCTCTCCTTGTCCCTTCCCGGATGATCCAGCGGCACCTCGTAGTGCCCGATGATCTTGTTGTAAAAATCCGCGATGTAGAGCGCGTTGTCAGGCCCTAGCTGGAGATCAACGGGCCGGAACCACGGATCATCGCTGGTGATGAAGTCGGCCTGCTCATTCGCCTTCGGCGTGGAACCCTTGAAGGTGACCTTGTCATGGTTCACACGCGAAGTGACGCAGTTGCCCACAAACATGTGGTCGTCCCACTCCGAACCCCACACACCGCCATCCATGTACACGATGCCGCAGATCCCCGTGGAACCGTGGCTGTGCTCACACATCACCGGCGCGAAGCCGAGCCCATCATCTGCTTTGCCGAAGCTGGGATAACACGCACCACGGATGAGTTGGTAAATCGGCGAGCTGTGGCAGTCGGCACTGTAAAGATTCCCAAAACGATCCCAACACAGGCCGAAGGGATTCACCTGCCCACTCGTCCACTTTTCGACACGCGAACCGTCGGGCCGAAAACGAAACACATTACCGCTGTGAAGATCCAGCGTGCTGCCATCCCTGGCTTTCAAGTGACTGGTGTTATTAAACCCATGCGTCGCATACACCCAGCCATCCAGCCCCATGCGGAAGCTGCTGCACATCCCATGCGTGTCCTTTTCATAACCCAGCGGGCCGAAGAGAATCTCGCGATGGTCCGCTTTGTCATCGCCATCCGTATCAGCAAAATACCAGATGTTCGGAATGCTCCACGCAATACATCCCGCCTTGTGCTCCGGCTTGTGCCAGGGCAGCACTCCCGTGGGGATGTTCAGCCCACCAGCAAAATCCGTGACCTTGTCCGCCTTGCCATCCCCATCCGTATCTTCCAGGATTTTGATCGCATCACGGCTGTCCTTCACGCGTGTACCTTTCTCGTCAGACCAGCGGCTTTTGTCGGCGGAGTAGGGATACTCACCCGTCGATGACACCCACAGCCGACCTCGCGCATCGAAGGCCATGTTGATCGGCTTGTTGATCATCGGCTCGCTGGCAAAGAGCTGCACGGTGAAACCCGGCGGCACATGCAGCCCCGCACGCTCCTGCTCCGGCGTCAGTGCCTCCGTCTCACGTACGAGGCGCATCTTGTCCTCCGCCGCATGCACGCTGGCGGCGAGGGTGCATGCAGTAAGAAGGAAGCGGAGGAATGACATTCAGCCATTACAGCGCAGAGCGCCCGCTTCATTCAAGCCTCGTTTCGTGTTTCAATCGAACACGCCCCATTATCACAGGCCGTCTCCGTGATCTGCGCCCGCAGCGCTTCATCACTGCGCAGGCGCAGCAGATGGGAAAGACCGATGCGGTTGCTTGAAATCCAGTGCACCACACGCCGGGCCATCTGCTGCATCGCCGGACTCGCGAGGCGCAGGGACCACTCGCGATACTCACGCAGCGCCCACAGGCAGGTCACCCACGCCCCAGCACCCTGCCAGAGCGAGCCATCATCGCCCATCACAACGATTTCTTGATCAGCGCGCAGATTGGGAAGATCCGGGCAACGCTGTCGTGCCTGATCCGAATCGTAAGGCAGAAACTCCAGCCTCACATACGCGGCCTGTTCGAGCATCCATCGCCGAAAGCGTGAGCACAAGCCGCAGCGGGCATCGTAGAAGATGGTGAGGGTGTTCATGGCTAATTCTGCATTGGTTCTCGATCACGCGACCTCACGTAGGCCGCGACCATTCCCGTGATGCCAGGGCTGCTCAGCAGGAAGAAGGCTTGCCAAGTAAAAAGTTCAGAACCGTTATTTGTTGAACCATCGCGCAAAAAAGCACTCCCCCAGATGATGACAATCACACTGCTCCCGGCCAAGAATCCAAAAATCGAGGCTGGCAAGGGCCTGCGCAGCTTGGAATGATCAGGTATCAGCAGGTCAACGGGCAGGAAGATCACGAGCCATGCCGCAAGTATCACGACGCCTGTGGCCGCGCCAAGGTAGAGCACCTTCATGGCATCCTGAATCCGAATTTCGTCAAAAGGGACATCGAGAAGTAATCCCAGCCAGCAGACGATGTTGCAGGCAATCCAGCCACACAACATCGCGAGGAATGACAGCTTCAATTTGCGCATAAACGTTTTCACAGCGTGTCGAGAATATCATGCGCTTTGCTGACGCGGTGCATCGGCGGCACCGGCGGTGGCAGGTTCGCCAGCGTGGCGCGGCGACGCATGCGGGTGAAGACGTAGAGGTTGAAGAAGTGCATGCCGCCCAGCATGAGCAGAACCACACCCATCTTGCCGCTGAGCAGCTCAAAAACGCCGCGTGCTCCGGTGGTTTCCTCCGTGCTTTTCAGATACAGCGAGACGAAGCCGATGTTCATGAGATAGAAGCCGACAACGAGCAGGTGATTGACGCTGTCGGCGAGGTCCGTGTTCCCATTGAAGCAATCAACGAGGAAGATGCGGCCATTTTTGTGCAGAGTACGCGCCACCCAGACCGTCATGCTGACAGCGAGGATGAGGTAGAGGGTGTAGCTGATGACGGTTTCGTTCATATGGGTGTGTGGTTTGTGTTTGTAGTGAGGGAAAAGTTTTCAGCGTGGGGCCAGTGCCGCGAAGGCATACACGGCCGCCTGAGCGATGAAGGCCGCTGTGAGCGTGTGGTAGCCGACCCTGCGTGCCGTGCTGGTGAGGAACTCGCTGGCATCAAAGATGAAGAACTGCACAAACAGCCGCACCGACCAGAAGACTGCGATGAAGGCCGCCAGCGAACGTGCCACAGGCTCTCCAGCCGCCATGGCCTGCGCATGCAGCAGCGTCAGCGTGCCGAGCCCCGCAATCATGAGCACAATGAACGCGCCATAGACCCAGAACAGCGAACGCAGGAAGGGAGGCAGCGCGGCGAGGTGCTTGTCCCACTGCAGTGCCTTCGGCACCATGAAGCTGGCGATCAGGATGCCGAAGTGTCCGAGACCGGCGAGGATGAGAAGTGTTACAAGGTTCATGGCAGGGCTCCGATGGCTTTCAAAAAGGGCAGCATCACTTGGTGGATGAAGGGCGGGTGAAACAGCAGGCCTGCTGGCACGATGAGGAAGGCGAGGGTCCACACCCGGCAGATCCAACCCTCTCTCAGGTGAAGGCGGCGGTTCAGGTCCATGCCGAGCGCCTGCAGGAGGAAGTAGGCCGTGGGGCCACCCCAGCCCGCCCCCGCAGGCAGCGAAATGGCCACCTCATGCAGCAGGCCAGAGAACGCGAAGACCAGCCAATGGGCTCTTCTCACACCCCAGCGCATGGCCACAGGCCGAAAGACGAGCAGGTTCATCCCATCGCGAAACGCGGTGTTCCACCTGCGGCCCCAGAAGTCGGCCAGCGAACCAGCCGCGATGGGGTTCTTCATCAGCGGCTCGACGGCACGGCCGCGTTGCATCCAAAAGGCTGTGACTAAGTGAAAGCTGCCGAAGTGCAGCACGAAGATGAGCCCCACCATTCCGACCCAGGCAGCCATCATCGGCACTTGGGCCAGATGCCGAGCCACTCCCCAAAGCAGCACGGCTCCGAAGATGAGATTTACCATCCCAGCGAGTGCGAGACGGAGCACGGCCGCGCCGGGAGCCATGCTCCTGCGGTGGAAGCCTGCAAAGTTGAACGTCGGGCACAGCAGCAGCCAGGCCACGATTTCTGCCGCCGGTGCGGCCACTCTAGCTTTCCACAGAATCACCACTTTAAAGCTGAAGTAACACCCTGCTGCCAGAAGCCACATGACCAGCCATGGGGGGCAGAGGTGGATGTTTTCGTTCATGGTGGAAGTATATTCTGAATTTTCAGTTATTTGTGAAACATATGGTCATGAAAAGATCAGCCGAGAAGGCGCATGGCCCACTGCAGGGCGGAGGCGTGCTTCATGGAGATCACGGTGTCGGCGACTTTGACACCGAAGCTGAGGAATTCGTCGAGGTCCTGCATCTGCTGGTGGAACTCACGGCCAGGACCTGCCCCCTCATCCTTCGTGCGTGCGGCGCAGTCGCGCAGGAGTTGCATGGCAGGCTCGATCTCGCGGCGTTTGCGCTCCTTCGAGATGGTGATGAAAATCTTCCAAACATCTTTCTCAGCCTCGAAGTACTCCTTGCGGTCACCCTTCTTGGTAATGATACGCACGAGGTTCCAGCCGACGAGATCCTTCAAATTAGTATGCGCATTCCCGCGGCTGATCTCCAGCCGCTCCATGACATCGTCCGTACACATCGGCTCCGGGGCGGTCATGAGCAGGGCGTGAATCTGGGCCATCGTGCGGGGGATGCCCCACTGCGTGCCGAGCGAACCCCACTGCACCACGAATTCTTCGCGGGCTTTTTCCCATTCTGGTAGTTCTTTGCTCACACTTTCATTAAAAACTGAAAATACCGAAAGGCAAGCAGCGTGTTCAAATTTCTCTCACTCGCAGAACTCGTTCACAACGAAGCCTCGACCCACCCAGCACTGTTCTGGTCATCGTACACGTCCGCTGCCTCACAAAAAGCAAATGAAGGCAGATACAACACCGCAAAGCTCCTGCCATACCGCCTTACTGAAGGCATGTTTTGTAGTCCGCCTTTAGGCGGTTCCGGGAGGCCTATCTCTCGTAACCGCCCATGTTTGACTGCTGCTCACACAGGAACCCCGCGCCCTACGGGCTCAGCCGCACCTTCACCCACACCCCATGCTCCCTGCGGTAGCGGATGCGGTCATGCAGACGGCTCACCCGGCCCTGCCAGAATTCGATCTCTCCCGGCAGCAGGGTGTAGCCACCCCAGTGCGGCGGGCAGGGGACCTGACCCTCGGGATACTGCGCCCTCAGCTCAGCATCGCGCTCCTCCAGCCACTCACGTCCGGGGATCTCCACGCTCTGTGCGGAGGCCCAGGCGCCGATTTGATGCCCATAAGGCCGGCTGGCGAAGTACTTCTCCGCATCTTCACGGTCCAGCTTGGCGATCGCCCCCTTGATGCACACCTGATGATGGCGGTCCGCCCACAGGAAGGAAGCAGCAGCCCGCGCATCGGCTTCGATCTCATGGCCCTTCCGGCTCTCATAGTTCGTGTAGAAATGAAAGCCTCGCTCGTCGATTCCCTTGAGCAGCACGGTGCGCACGGTCGGTGTGCCATCGAGGCCAATCGTGGCCAGGCTCATGGCATTCGGCTCCGGCAGCTTGTGCGCGAGGGCGTCGTTGATCCAATGCGTGAAGAGCTCCACGGGGTCGGCCGGGGCGCTGTGTTCGTCGAGTTCGCCCTGGTCGTAACTCACGCGCAGGTCGGGCAGGTTCGGTTTGTCAGTCGGGTTCATGCAGGTTACAAGAAACGCGTGGCGAGCGGCCTGCGCTACGCCAGCTTTGGCCTTTACGCATACTTTTGTTCCATGCCCTCCTCCGTCACCGGCGTCATCCAAGATCTCGAACGCATCCTGCTCACCCCCGCGCAAATCAGCGCCCGGGTGGATGCCATGGCTGCGCGGTTGAATGCGGTACTCGCAGGCAAAGTCGTTACCGTCGTGGCGCTCATGGACGGCGGCCTTTTCTTCGTGGCCGATCTGCTCCGCAAACTCGAACTCCCCGTGCGCCTCCACACCCTGAGCGCCAGCAGCTACCAAGGCGGCACCTCCACCACCGGCGAGGTGAAGGTCAACTGGCCCGCCGATTTCGACCTGCGCGATCAGGACGTCCTCCTGCTCGATGACATCCTCGACACCGGCCTCACCCTCAGCGCCATCTCCGCACACCTCCTCACCCTGCAGCCCGCCTCTCTGCGCACCTGCGTCCTTCTCAGCAAACGCCGCCCGCGCCTCCGCGAAGTCCCTCTGGACGACGCCGGCTTCGAAATCGACGACGAATTCGTCGTCGGCTACGGCATGGATTACATGGGCCGCTTCCGCAATCTGCCCTGCATCGGCATCCTGAACCCGAACTCGCCATCATGAAGCTGCGCGTGCTCTTCTTCTCCGTCCTGCGCGACCTCACCGGCACAGACGAAATCACCCTTGAAGTACCCGCCGGCGCCACCATGGGCGATTTGCTCACTCAAATCGAATCCCGCTGGCCCAAACTCCGCGACTGGCAAAACAGCCTGCTTCTGGCCCTGGACCAAACCTACGTGAAGCGCGACGAGCCACTCCACGACGGCGGCGAAGTCGCCATCATGCCCCCGGTACAGGGCGGGTAGGCGTCCATTAACTTAACTGCCAAATCACATGCGATTAATTCTCGTCGATAGAGGAAAGGAGCTTTGTGACGTGTTGCGCTGGGAGTTCCGCACCCATCCCGAAGTCGAGATCGTCCATGGGCGTTTCGAAGATCTGCCTGCGTTTGATTGCATGATCACTGCGGGCAACTCATTTGGTTTGATGGACGCAGGAATAGACCTCGCCGTCGTGCGATATTTTGGCAGGCACGTCATGGAGCGTGTTCAGAAACAAATCCTCGACGATTACCTCGGCGAACAACCGGTAGGCACCTGCATCCTGATTCCGACGAACAATGCGGCACATCCGTTTGTGGCTCATGCACCCACGATGCGAGTCCCCATGAACATCCAGGGCACGGATCATGTTTATCTGGCGCTGTGGGCATCGCTCACTGCGGTTCACCGGCATAATCGCACCGAGGCAAGGCAGATCAATACTCTGGCGTGCCCCGGTCTTGGTACGGGGACAGGTGGGGTGGATGCACTTGAGGCGGCCGTGCAACTGCGTCTGGCCTACGAGCACTTTCAGAAGCCGGCGAAATTCATCAATCCCACGATGGCGCAGGAAAGACACGAACGCATCCACTACGGTGGACGGTCCGGGTTTGCCAATCCGCGCCAGTCAGGTCATTGATTGTTTTACGCCAGCCGATAACAACATCGGCATCCGAATGAGCTCTACTCCAGCGCCACGCCACACTGCTGACAGTGCCGCGCACGGGAATCATGGTCGTCCCAACCGCACTCCTTGCACCGGCGGCGGATGCGAGATCCTTTCATCTCGCGGCCAATCTCGGACGTCACGATGCCCGTGGGCACGGCGATGATGGCAAAGCCGGTGAGCATGATCACAGACGCCATCATTTTTCCCAGCACGGTCACCGGCGCGACATCGCCGTAGCCGACCGTGGTGATGGTGACGATGGCCCAGTAAATCGATTGCGGGATGTTCGCGTAGCCGGGATTGGCATCGTGTTCGATCACATACACGATCGTGCCTTCCACGCACACGAGCGAGAGCACGGCGGAGAAGAAGATGAGGATCTTGCGCCGGCTGGCGCTCAGTGCGTTCATGAGTACGCCCGCCTCGCCCATGTACTCGGCCATCTTCAGCACACGGAACATCCGCATGAGTCGCAGAACCCGCACAGTCGTGAGATAGTGCGAACCCGGCAGCAGCAGAGAAATGAAAGCCGGCAGAACCGACAGGATGTCGACAATGCCGAAGAAACTTCGTGCGTAGGTCCATCGCTTTCGCACCACCCACAGGCGCGTCAGGTACTCCAGCGTGAACAACCCGGTGAACACCCATTCCAGTGTGTTGAACAACGAGCCGTGTTGCACCCGCAGCGAATCAACGCTCTCCAGCATGATCGTCAAAACACTCAGGCCGATCAGCCAAAGCAGCACAACATCGAAAACGCGGCCCGCCTTCGTGTCAGAAAGGAAGATGATGCGCCAGATGCGTTCGCGGGTGGAATCCGGATCCTGGGATGGGCCTGTCATGCGGAAGAAGAGCAGGCGCAGCCAGTCCATGCAAGCCATCAACCGCAGCACCTTCGAAAGATCATCACAGAGTACTGCTGCTCATCACACCAGCAGATCCTTCACCACATGGCCGTGGATGTCGGTGAGGCGATAGTCGCGGCCTTGGAAGCGATACGTCAGACGCTCATGATCAAAGCCAAGCAGGTGCATCACAGTCGCTTGGAAATCGTGCACGTGGACTTTGTTTTCAGCGACGCCGAAACCAAGTTCATCGGTGCTGCCGTATTCAAAGCCGCCCTTCACGCCACCACCGGCCATGAAGAGTGAGAAGCAGTCTGGGTAGTGATCTCGGCCTAGTACTTTGCTGGCAGCGGTGCGGCCTTCACGGAAGGGCGTGCGGCCGAATTCACCACCCCAGATGACGAGGGTGTCATCCAGCAGGCCACGTTGTTTGAGATCTTTGATCAGCGCGGCCACGGGCTTGTCGGTCGCGGCCATTTTGTTCGTGAGGCCTGTGGTGATGCCGCTGCCTTCACTGGTGCCGTGAAAGTCCCAGCCCCAGTCGAAGAGGTTCACAAAACGCACGCCTTTTTCAATGAGTCGCCGTGCGAGCAGGCAGTTGTTGGCAAAGCTCGCCTCGCCGGGCTTCGCTCCGTAGGCTTCGATGACCTCCTTCGGCTCCTTCGAGATGTCCATGACCTCGGGCACGCTGGTCTGCATGCGAAAGGCGAGTTCATACTGCGCCATGCGCGTGACCGTTTCAGGATGCCCAAACTCCGCGACCTGCTGCTGATTGAGATCTTGCAATGCATCCAGCGTCTTGCGGCGCATGGCGCGGTTCATGCCGGCGGGATCACTCACAAAGAGAACGGGGTCTCCCTTGCTGCGGCATTGCACGCCCTGGTAGACACTCGGGATGAAGCCGCTGCCCCAGCAGCCCTGCCCGCCGCTCGGCTGCGTGCCGCTGGAGATGAGTGCGACAAAGCCCGGCAGATCCTGATTCTCTGTACCAAGTCCATACGTAGCCCACGACCCCATCGAGGGCCGACCCTGCCGCGCATGCCCGGTAAACAGCAGCAACTCCGCAGGCGCATGATTGAACTGATCCGTGTTCATCGAACGGATCATGCACATCTCATCCGCGATGGTGTGAAAGTTCGGGCAGGCATCGCTCATCGTGATCCCGCCTTTGCCATAACGCGCAAAAGTACGCGGCGTACCCATGAGCTTGGGCACCCCGGTGGTGAAGGCAAAGCGCCGGCCTTTGAGAATCGAGTCCGGACAATCCTGCCCGCTGCGCTTCACCAGCTCCGGTTTGTAATCAAACAAATCGAGATGCGGCGGCGCTCCCGACATGTGCAGGTAGATCACGCGCTTCGCCTTCGGCGCATACTGCGACTTCTTTGGCGCGAGTGGATTGTCCGACGCCGCACTGGCGCCCGCCTTCTGCTGCATCGCATGCATGGCGATGGCCCCGAGGCTGAACTGCCCCGCGTTGCCGAGGAACTGCCGGCGCGTCTTGAGCTGAAGGGTGTCGTGAGTGATGGGGTTCATGGGGAAATCAGGTTAAAATTAACGGCGCATCAAAAACTCATCCAAGTTCATCACCACATTGGCAATCGTCGTCCATGCAGCAAGTTCGGCAATGTCGGCGTCTTTCGGTGCCGGACCCAGAGGATCAGTCGCCATCTTGGTGGCTTCCACTGCATCAGCACGGTAGATGCCGAGCGTCTCGGTATAGAGCTCGGTTAAAGCTGTCACTTCATGCGCGTTAGGTGCGCGTGAGAGGCAGAGCTTGAACAACAAAGCGAGACGCTCCGGCGTCGCTTTGCCCTCCGCAACAAGACGACGTGCCATCGCCTGATTCGTCTCAATGAACACAGGATCATTCAGCGTCACAAACGCCTGCAACGGTGTGTTCGTACGGCTGCGGCGGATCATGCAGACTTCGCGGTTGCCGGCGTCGAAGGTGGTGAAGCTCGCATAGGGGCTGTTGCGGCGCACCTCCGTGTAGAGGCTCCGGCGGTGCTTGTCCTCGCCGGGGCTGAGGGTCCAGTCGTTGCTGCGACCAAAGGCTGTCGTGAGACCAAGATTCGGCGTCAAGGGCCGCACGGGCGGGCCATACATTTTGGCGCTGAGCAATCCGCTGACGGCGAGTGCCTGATCCCGCAGCAGCTCACCCGTGGGGCGGAAGCGCGGACCGCGCGCAAGAAGACGGTTGTCAGGATCGCGTTCATTGAGCTCCGGCGTGGTCTTGGTGCTCTGCTGATAAGCGGTGCTGGTGAGCAGCAGTTTGAGCACGTGCTTGATGTCCCAGCCGCTGTCCATGAGCTCGGCGGCAAGCCAGTCGAGCAGCTCGGGATGAAACGGCAGATCGCCCTGGCTGCCAAACTCCTCGCTGCTGCGCACGATGCCGGTTCCGAAGATGCTTTCCCACAGGCGGTTCACCGTCACGCGTGCCGTGAGCGGATTGTCGCGGCTGACAAGCCACTTGGCCATGGTGAGGCGATTGCGCGGCGCATTCGCGGGCAGGGGATTGAAAACACTCGGCGTAGCTTCACTGACTTCATCCCCCAGCGCCTGCCAGTTGCCACGCAGCTGGACCTTTGTCACGCGGCGCTGCTTCGGATCCAGATCACGCATGATCGGCACAGTGACCGGCTTGAGCGCGGCGAGTTCTTTGCTGGCGGCGGCGAGACGCGTGCGCTCCGCAGCGGATGCTTTGGCAACATTCCGCACGAAGTACTCCACCACCGTCTGCTGCTGCGCGGGCGTGCGTTTGTCCTTCGCCTGCGCGAGTGCGGCAACGACATTCTGCGGCACCTTGGTCACCTGCTGCACCCGCGCATCTCCCGTGTAGCTCAGGCGGAAGCTGCCGAGCGTGTGCTGCTTGAACTCGCTGTTTTGAGCGAGCGTAATGCGCAGTTTGGCTCCAGCAGAAATCACCACTGGCGAAGCGGCCAGCAGCGTGAGCGTATGCGGCTTGTCAGTAGCGCCAGCGACGGCCCAGCCTTGCTCCTTTTTGCTCTTCGGCTTCAAGACGGAGGCGGCGGTGAAACCATCCTGCTCATAATCAGCCAGCGCAGTGGTGAAGCTCACCGCCACCGGACCGCTGATGGCAAAGGCCTTGTCCTTCACGGGCGCTGGGGTTGCTTCGCTCTTCCACACGGTCTGGCGTTTGTCATCGAGCAGCACCACGCGGAAGCCATCGAGGCGGTTGCGCACATTCCCATCCGTGCGATTCCACACGACGACTCGGTCCACCGCTTTGGCCGCTTTCAGATCGACCTCCCACCAAGTTTCCTTGTCGGTGCCAGAGGTGTGGGCCACGCTTTTTTTCGCATAATCACCCTCGGTGTTGCCATCGATGGCGCGCTTGGCAGCGGCATCGGTGTACAAGCTGCTTTGCGTGGCGACACCAGCGGGCGCAATGTTTTCACGGCCGTTGAAAACCTGCACTTCAGCAAGTTGCAGCATCTTTTTTTCTCCAGGCAATTCAATGCGCACATACCGCGCCTGCGGTGCCTGCTTGTCATCCGGCGGCACGACCTCCGCTTTCACGTCGCTGATCACGAAGTTGCCGAAACCAGCGCTTGGAATTGTTTCGATGCGCAGCGCGCTCAGTTTGTCGCCAGCAGCAGGCAGTTCGACGGTATAGCTGTCCGTGTCGCTGTTTTTGGGGATCGAAACCGTGCCGCCTGCCGCGATGATGGCGCTTTGTTTCGACTGTGTCGTCACCTTGGCGGGCTGCGGTGTCTGCCAGCCCAGATCACGGGCAAAGCCCTGGTCCCAGGCATCCATTCCGGCGAGCCATGCCGGGGCAGGGGCCTTGAACTTCTGCTCCAGCATGTCGATCTCTCTCTTCAGATTCGCACGCTGCTGAACCAGTTCCGCTGTATCGAAACTGTGCAGCGGCACTTCGTCTTTCTTGTCGCTGTCCGCACTTTGATTGAGGAACGCGTAAAACTGGAAGTACTCGTGGATCGTGATGGGATCAAACTTGTGCGTGTGGCACTGGGCGCAGGCCATCGTGGTGCCCATCCACACGGCGAAGGTCGTGTTCACACGGTCGATGATGGCGGCGTTGCGAAATTCCTCGTCGTCGGTGCCGCCTTCATTTTGCGTCATCGTATTGCGATGAAACGCAGTCGCGATGAGCTGGTCGTCCGTCGGCTTGGGCAGCAGATCACCCGCGTTTTGCTCAATGGTGAACTGATCAAACGGCATGTTCGTGTTCAGCGCACGCACAACCCAGTCGCGATAGGCCCAGATCTCACGCGGCTGATCGCTCGGGTAGCCAGAGCTGTCCGCGTAGCGCGCAAGATCCAGCCACTGCCGCGCCCAATGCTCACCATAGGCAGGCGTCGCTAAGTAATGCTCTACCACCTTGTCGTACGGCTGCTTCGCCAGCTCATCCATCTCCGCGAGCGTCGGTGGCAGTCCCGTCAGATCAAGCGCAACACGGCGGATCAGCGTGGCGGTGTCGGCCTGCGGCGCGTACTTGAGACCTTCCTGCTCCAGCCGCTGCACAAGAAACGCATCCACCGGCTGCGCGGCTCCAGCGGGAACCGCTGGCTTCACCACCTTCTCATAACTCCAGTGCTGCCCCCACGGCGCGCCCTGCTTGATCCACTCCGTCAGCAGCGTGATCTGCGCGGGCGAGATGGTCTTGTGCTGCTTTGGCGGCGGCATGACCTCATCGGGGTCCTTGGTGACAATGCGCTCCAGCAGCGCGCTCTTCTCAGGATGACCCGGCACCACCGCCGTGGTGCCATCGTTGTTCTTTTTGGCGCTGGTTTCATCGTCGAGGCGCAGGCCCGCTTCGCGCTTCTTTTCGTCAGGACCGTGGCAGAAAAAGCAGTTCTCGCTCAGGATGGGCCGGATCTCTTTGGAGAAATGGATGGGACGCGGTGCCGGCTCCGCAATGGCGGAGGCAACGAGAGGAAGAGTGATGAAAAGACGGATCACCTCTGTCATACGCCGGAGAAAGGCCGATCTTGACGCGGAGCGGTATTCTCCATGCGCGGAGCGGAGGTCAGGCACCGGCTGGCCTCGCCCCCGGCATCCATCCTCACAGGCCTCGGCTGCCGTCCTGACGATACTGCAGATCGGTGTCGTTCAGCGCCAGAAACCGCAGGGCCCCTTGGATCTCAGTGTCACGCATGTATGAGATCTTGAAAATGCGGCCCCGAAAGGCACCGGTGGCTGGCACCGTCCCGCCACGCAGGTTGGCAATGGTGGCCTGCTCGTCACCCGGCACCATGAAACTGGCTCCGGCTGCGTTGGCCATGGCGGCCACGCTGGCGATTTCCTGGGCATTGCGCTTGTCCTTCTGATCTTCCGCCCCTTGGCGGGCTCCACCCATGGATGTGACAGCGATGCCCATGACGATGCCAAGGATGGCGATTGTGATCAGCAATTCCAGCAGGCTCAATCCGGACTCGGAAGGGCACTTTTTTGGGAATTTAGAGGCTGTAGTCATCATTTTTCTCCAGAGACGTTCTAAATATTACTTTATTTATGGTAATTTACAAACTTTTCTTGCCGTCCCGGTTTGCCTCGGGCGGTTCACCCCGGCAGATGGCCGATTTTAAAGCCGACGGCCGTCCCCCCCTGCCCTACCGGTGGCAAACCCCGACTTTACCTTCGGCGGCATCCCGCTACCATCCGCGCTCCCTTTTCCTGCCATGTCCGCCGTTCCTACCGCCGCCCAGATCCGCCAGAGCTTCCTCGACTTCTTCAAGGAGAAGCAGCACACCATCGTCCCCAGCGACAACGTCGGCTACACCAGCCGCGACGGTGCGCGCATCTTCACGAATGCCGGCATGAACCAGTTCGTGCCCATCTTCCTCGGCGAGCGCAGCGCAGATGTGGACACCTGGCCCGGCGTTCTTCACAAAGGCCTCCCCACCCGTGCGGCGGACACCCAGAAGTGCATCCGCGCTGGCGGCAAGCACAACGACCTCGAAGACGTGGGCCTCGACACCTACCACCACACGCTTTTCGAAATGCTGGGCAACTGGTCCTTCGGCGACTACTTCAAAAAAGAAGCCATCTCCTGGGCCTGGGAACTCATCATCGAGCGCTGGAAGTTCCCACCGACACGCGTCTTCGCCACCATCTACCAGCCCGGCCAAGGCGACCCCGCTGACCGCGACCAGGAAGCCTGGGACATCTGGGCCGAAAAATTCCGCAGCATCGGCCTCGATCCCGACATCCACATCGTCAACGGCAACAAGAAGGACAACTTCTGGATGATGGGCGACACCGGCCCCTGCGGACCCTGCACGGAAATCCACATCGACCTCACCCCGGGCGCTCCGAACCTCGACGAAGACCGCCAGCGCGCCGGTGCCCTCCTCGTCAACGGCAGCGACGCAAGCTGCATCGAGATCTGGAACAACGTCTTCATTCAATACAACGCCAACCCGGATGGCACCTTCGTCCCGCTCCCCGCACAGCACGTGGACACCGGCATGGGCTTCGAGCGCGTCTGCTCCATCATCCAGGGCACCAAGGGCTTCACCGACTTCGAGACCGCCAAGATCAGCAACTACGACACCGACGTCTTCAAGCCCATCTTCGACGAGCTCACCAAGCTCTCCGGAAAAACCTACGCCAGCACCCTGCCCAAGGCCAATGAGCAGGGCCACGTCGTCCCCGTGACCGACCAGGAAAAGATCGACGTCGCCTTCCGCGTCATCGCCGACCACCTGCGCACGCTTTCGTTCGCGATTGCGGATGGAATTCAGCCTGGCAACAGTGACCGCAACTACACCCTCCGCCGCATCCTCCGCCGCGCCGTGAAGTACGGCCGCACCCTCGAATTCAAAGAACCGTTCTTCTATAAGCTCGTCGATGTACTGGCTGCGCAGATGGGCGATGTGTTTCCTGAGCTGCGGACGAAGAAGGAGCAGATCAAGAGCGTGCTGAAGCTGGAAGAGGAGAGCTTTAACCGCACCTTGGACAAGGGCATCGCGTTGTTTGAGGACATTGCGACTAGAGTTGAGAAAGAAAGTCACGAGGTCGGCGCGGTGCTTGGAGCCGATAAAGGTGAAGAAACTGTCGTTCTGAATGGCAGCCTTTCGGTGAAGCTCCTTCAGGTAGAAGGTAGTGACGCATTTTTGCTTTACGACACCTTTGGCTTCCCTCTCGACCTCACGGAGCTTCTCGCTCGCGAACGCGGCCTGACCGTAGACACTAAAGGCTTTGAAGTGCTCATGGAAGAGCAGAAGGAGCGTGCTCGCGAAGCCGGCAAGAAAAACAAACAAGTCGTCTCCGTCTCCGAAATCGAAACCAAAGCCCCGACCAAGTTCATCGGTTACGACAACCTCGAAGCCGACGTGCGCGTCCTCGAAGTCGTCGAGATGAAGGACAAGACCGCCGTCGTGCTCGACGTCTCCACCTGCTACGCCGAAATGGGCGGCCAGGTCGGCGATGCGGGTCAGTTGATTCTCGGTGCCAACACCTACCCAATCAGCTCCACCACCAAGGTCGGCAACACCTGGCTGCACTTCCTCGAAGGCGACGAGGCCCCCGCCGTCGATGCCACCGTGAAGCTGATCGTCGATGCCCCGCGTCGTCACGCCATCGAGCGCCACCACACCGTCACGCACATCCTCCACTGGGCATTGCATGAAGTCGTGAACAAAGACGCCACCCAAAAAGGCTCCTCCGTCACCCCCGACAAACTCACCTTCGACTTCAACAGCGCCGCACTCACCACCCAGCAGATCGCCGACATCGAGCGTCTCGTGAACGAGCGCATCGTCGCCAACGAGCCCGTCTCCTGGACCGAAGTCCCCTACGTCGAAGCCAAGGCCAACAACGGCATCATGGCCCTCTTCGGCGAAAAATACGGCGACCTCGTCCGCGTCGTCCAAATCGGCGGCCAGCGCAACAAGCTCGATGGCTGGAGCATGGAACTCTGCGGCGGCACGCACACCCGCAGCACCGGCGAGATCGGTCTCTTCCGCCTCGTCAGCGAAAGCGCCGTCGCCTCCGGCGTGCGTCGTATCGAAGCCATAGCCGGCCTCGAAGCCTACAACGCCGCCCGCGCCGACTCCGAATTATTAAAACTCCTCGCCGGCAAAGTCAGCGCCCAAGGCGCCGCCGATCTCGAAAAGAAGCTCGATCAAATCCTCACCCAGCAGAAGGAGCTCGAAAAAGCCCTCAAGTCCGCTCAGCAGCGCGAAGCCGCAGTGAAGGCCAAAGACCTCATCGCCACCGCCGCCAACAACACCATCATCACCAACCTCGGTGACGTCGATGCCGACTACGCCGTCGGCGTCGCCGAAGCCCTCAAAGGCACCTTCAACGGCATCGTCGTCCTCGCCGCCACCGGCGGTGGCAGCGTCGCCCTCATCGCCAGCGTCGCCAAAGAACACCAGGCCAAAGTGCAAGCCGGCAAGATCATCCAAACCATCGCCCCCATCGTCGGCGGCAAAGGCGGCGGCAAACCCGACTTCGCCCGCGGCGGCGGCAAGGACGTGGCCAAGGTGGATGCGGCCCTCGCGGAAGCGCGGAAGCTGATCGGCGCCTAAAGCCCCCTTCGCTCCAAGTCATCGCACGCCCAACTTACGTTGTGTAGTCCCGCCTTTCTGCTTTTGAAAGGTGGTTGAAGGTGTCAGCCTCGCCCAGCTATAGCAGTTTCCAAAATTCATTTCCGTTTAGCGGGCTGCCTCTTGATCGAACATCTTGGGCTTCGACGGCGGCTGGCTGAGGACAGCCAGCCCTACCTCTCGTCGGGCGTGCGAGCGTTCATGGCGCAAAGGTAGGGCGGTTGGTCCTCCAACCGCCGCGAACGACTCCAGGCCTGCTTTTCGGAAAGGAGTTTTGGAAAACGCTATTCCTTCTTCTTCCGCCTCTCCTTCTTGCCTTCCTTGCGGTTCTCCGCGCCATTCCAGCGCAGGTCTTCCCAGCGGGGTGGCTGCATGGTGGCATTCCATTGGTCGAAGAGCTTTTGCAGGGCTTGGGCTTTCTCGGGTTCCTTCGCGGTGAGATCAGTTTGTTCGCCAGTATCCGTGGCAAGGTTCACCAGCATGGGCTGCATGTCTTTGCTGGCCTTCACCAGCTTCCAATCTCCCTGACGCACAGCGTGCTGTACCCCAAAGCGGAAGTAGAGCTCTCGCGGGGCCAGCTTGTCAGCTTTGCCTTCAAGCAGAGGCAGCAGATTCACGCCATCGAGCGGGATGGAACTCGTCGCACCAGCGGCGGCGAGAGCGGTGGGCAGCACATCAAGCTGGATCACCGGCTCATCACTGACTCGGCCCGCAGGGATGTGCCCCTTCCACGCGGCCATCCATGACACGCGGATGCCGCCTTCCCAGACGAACCACTTGTGCCCGCGCAGGCCGCCCATCTCGGCGTTTTGATAAGC
>DLGZ01000073.1:244576-260138 GCA_002482965.1 Verrucomicrobiaceae bacterium UBA7681
TCGTCATCACCGTGCCGATGGCTTCGTCCGCTTCCGCGGCGAGAGCGGCGTACGCAGCATCGTGCTTGGGCAGGTGCTTGAACTTCTCCAGCCATTTCTCCGAAGCGACGTGCGGGGTGTGCACGGCATTGAAGGAGAGCAGGAGCAGCCAGGGCTTGTCATGATTCGCTTCAAGGAAGTTCACCG
Organism: Verrucomicrobiaceae bacterium UBA7681; assembly: GCA_002482965.1. Classification (GTDB taxonomy): domain Bacteria; phylum Verrucomicrobiota; class Verrucomicrobiia; order Verrucomicrobiales; family Verrucomicrobiaceae; genus Prosthecobacter. Next base: position 244,763 of record DLGZ01000073.1, read on the forward strand.
ACTCCCGCGCAAACACAGGCGACGTGACCGGTGCGCCGGCCAGGTCTTCGAGCACCTCTTTGCCTCGATAAAACGCCGGCCCTTTGCCTTCACCGAGATTGCCCACAGTGCCCATGGCGAAGTCAAACCCACGCGCTGTGGGCATAAACTCCGGGCTGGTGTCTCCAAGGTGCCATTTGCCGACGATGCCGGTGGTGTAGCCTGCAGCCTTAAGGTGCTGCGCCATGGTCGTCTCGCTCAGCAGCAGTTCGCGGCCTGGCCTGCCAGGATTCGCATCATGGCCGGTGCGCGCCTGGTAGCGGCCTGTCATCAAGCCAACACGCCCCGGTGAGCACACGCAGCCGGAGGAGTAGCCGTTGGTGAAGCGCATGCCGCCTGCGGCAAGGGCATCGATGTTCGGCGTGGGGGCCATTTTCCCACCATAGACACCAGGCTGCGCCCAGCCCATGTCATCGACATAAAATATGAGGATGTTAGGCTTGGCCACATCTGCAGCGGGCGCGGATGACAGCAGTGCGATGGCAAGGCAGAGCAGCAGGGCGGAGAGTTTCATGCGAGCCCTCCGAACGCTGCCGTTTTGAAAATGTATCAACGGATCACACCTTGCCGGAGCGCAGACGCAGGCTGGCTGCGGCCGTCACGGCATTGGCCAGCTCGTCCAACTGCTCACGGTCGGTGATTTTCTGGTTGTTCTCGTTCTGCACATAGACGGCGTCGATGGCGACGCCCTTTTCCGTGCTGATCCGTGCGTGCGTGACGTTGTGTCCGAGGCGACCGATTGCCATGAAGATGTCATAGAGCAGGCCGATGCGGTCCACCAGCTGGAGCTCCAGCACGGTCTGGTCCGGCGAGAGGTGATTGTTCACGTAAATGCGCTGCGGGATTTCCGCGCCGATCTCATCGAGCATGGTGATCGACTTGCCCAGCTTCTGGAGGATCGCATCACCGAAATCAAAGGTCTGTCCGCAGAAGGCTTTGCGCACGGATTCTTCGACCCGGTTGCGCGCGCTTTTGGTGGTGACAGCGGCGAAGTTCGTGTTGCAGACGCGGAAGGTGTCCAGCACGAGGTGGTCGGCACGCTGGTAGAGGTCGGCGCTGAGAATGTTGATGTTTTCGGCCGCCAACGCGCCGGAAATGCGCGCGAGCAGCAGGTGGCGGTCCCAGCAGACGACGGTGAGTTCGCTGTAGCCCTGGTCCACGTGGTCCACCCAGGCCATGACCGGCAGCAGTCCTGCGGCCGCCTCTTCCCGGATCAGCTGCTCAAAGAACAGCCGGAACTGGCGCAGATGCGTGGCGATGAGCTCGGCCTCGCGGAAATTGAAGTACGAAGGCGGCATGTGGCGGAAGTGCGCGTCCACTTCCGCTTCAAATCCGCTGCCGAGGCGGCGTGACACCTCCTTTTTCAGATCCACCAGCGGCACCTGCACATTGCGCATGAAATCCGCCGGCGCGTTCATGAAACGCAGCGCGCTGTGATAAAGGTGGCGGATGGAGGCCTCCTTGTAACCCGACCAGCTCTTGTCGCTGGTGCCCTTTGAGTCCGCATAGGTCATGAGCAGCAGCGTGTCGAGATTCTCCTTCGTGCGCACGATGCCCACGAATTCCTCGATGACCTGCGGATCATCCAGACTCTTGGACGTGGCGGTGCGGTACATCAGCAGATGATTATCGACAAGGAAGAGCAGCAGCCTGCGGCGCTCCCCCTTGACCTGCAGGCGGCGGGAGACGGCGGCGGCCAGCGTGGTGCTTTCATCGCTGTGCGTCTTCTTGTTGGCCGCGCGGCCTGCGTCATGCAGCAGCAGGGCGAGGTACAGCACATACGGCTGCTGCAGATCATGAAACAACTGCTGGAAGAGATCCACGCCTTTCAGGGTGGGATCGCTCAGCTCATCGAGCTTGTCGATGGTGCGCAGCGTGTGCTCGTCCGCCGTGTACAGGTGGAAGAACTCATGCTGCACCAGATTGGTGAGGGCGCCAAACTCCGGCATGAAACGGCCGATGAAGCCGACGCGGTGCATCTGCCGCAGAGTGCGCGCAGCGTCGCCTTTGTTGGAGAGAATCGTCTCAAACGTCTCACGGTTGGCCTTGTTGTAACGGAAGCCCGTGTCCACCAGGCGGAAGTTCTCCTGGATGAGCTGAAACAAATCCGGGCTGAGGCGCAGGTGGCGCTTCTGCGTGTGGAGAAAGAGGCGCATCATGCGCTCCGGGTCGTCCTTGAAGATCGTCGGGCCTTCCGCGTAGAGGCGCTCATGCTTGCGGTGGAAGCCGTCGAAGCTCTCCTGCTGCTTCTCCGACTTTCGCCGTGCCAGGAAGCCCATGAGCTTGCTCTGCGTCTTGGTCTCCAGTGCCTGCAGGTGGAAGCGGTCCATCACCTCATTGCTGCGCTGCAAAATATCCCGCGTGGCCGTGTAGTATTCGTGCATCAGCGCCTCGATGCGGCGCAGGATGCGTTTGTGGCGGTAGCCGAGGTTCGTGGCCACCGGCCCTTGCAGGCGCAGCGTCAGCAGGTCTTCGGCGCGCTTTTCGGTGTAGTGCATCTCATTGCGCACGCGCAGGACGAAGTCATAACCCTGCTCCACCTCCTTCCAGCCTGCCTTGGAGATCAGGCCGAGTGCTATCAGATCCTTGGGGTTCAGCGTACGGTGCCGCGCATACGTCATCCAGATCAGATTCTGGTAGTCGCGCAGGCCGCCGCAGCCGTTTTTCACATGCGGCTCCTGCACGAAAGGCGTGTTCTCGTACTTGGTGTGGCGGCTGGTCAGATCCATCTGCCGCAGCTTCAAAAAGTCCGCCTCCTGCCCGTCCATGCATTCCTTGTCAAAGCGGGAGCGGAACTCCTCAAACGCAGCCTTCTGGCCGGTGACGAAGCGCGCCTCCATCAGCGCGGTCTTGGTCTCCATGCTTTCATTGGCCAGCTTGATGCACTCCCCCACACAGCGTGAGCCATGGCCGACCTTGAGCTTCAGATCGTAGAAATAGAGCAGGTAGTCGCGGATCAGCTTCACGACTTCAGTGGACACCTTGCCGCTGTTACCGGGAAACATGAAAGTGAGGTCCACGTCGCTGCCCGGACTCATCACCCGCCGCCCGTAGCCGCCGTGGGCGATCACGCTCACGTTGAGATTGGCTCGCACTGCGGGCTCCAAGGCGGAAAGACTCTCCTCCCACAGGGTGCGCACCAGCAGATCCATCACATCCGAACGCATGCGGCAGATTTCCGCGCCACTGAAACTGCCGGAGCGGTGCCGCTGCTTGATGCGCTGCTCCTTGATCTTGAGGAAGCGCTTCGCCTGGCGCAGCGTTTCAGTGCGGCCTCGCGGCTGCTTGTCCTCGGGCGGGAAAAATTTCTCCGCACTTTTGTTCAGGTGCCGCAGGTAGTCGCGTTCGGTCATCGCAGCAGGGGTCAGAAAGTGATCAGCGAGTGAACCGGGCCGGAACCACTCACTTTTTCGCGCCCTTCGAGAAACGCCAGTTCAATGAAAAACGTGCTGCCGAGCACCTTGCCGCCCGCCTGCGCGATGAGTTCCAGCGCCGCCGCTGCCGTGCCTCCCGTGGCCAGCAGATCATCCGCCAGCAGCACCGTTTCACCCGGGGCGATGGCGTCCAGGTGCATCTCCACCGAATTCGTGCCGTATTCCAGCGCGTAATCAATGCCCCGCGTCTGCCACGGCAGCTTGCCCTTTTTGCGCACCGGGATGAACCCCGCACCCAGGCGCGCGGCGATCAGTGCGCCGAAAATGAACCCGCGTGCGTCGATGCCCACCACTTTGTCCACCTTGGTGATGCCGGTGATCTCGATCATGCCATCAATTGTCTGTGCCAGCAGCGTCGGGTTGGCCAGCACCGGGGTGATGTCTTTGAAAAGAATGCCAGGATTGGGAAAATCAGGCACGTCGCGAATGGTGCGGCGGATGCTGTCGAGAATGTCGGGGGCCATGCCCTGCGATCATGGAGGAGATGCGGGGATGCGCAAGCGATGGGAACATTGCGCCCAGAATTGCCTTCACCCTTGCAGAAACGTCACAAGACCGCGAATGTCTGCCCCCCCGCTCCAATGCCTCCTTCCCAGCAACTGCTTCTTGCCGCCACGCTCATCTTTGTGGGTGCGGTCGTACACGCACTGCTGGCGCTCAAAGCCGGTGCCTGGAAGCGGGCGCGGGCGCAGTTTTCGCTGATGGCGCTCGGCTTTGTGCTCCAGACCGGCTTCATCTACCTGCGTGGGGAGGAGGTGCGGCAGTGCCCCATCCGCAGCCTGTCTGACATCTTGGTCTTCATCGCGTGGAGCATCGTGCTGCTGTACTTTCTGCTCGGCTCCTCGTTCCGGCTGTCGCTGCTCGGGCTGTTCACCGCGCCGCTGGTCACCCTCATGCAGGTGATGGCGTTTTTGAGCGGCTTCGCTCCCTACCCGCCCAAGGGCCCGATCAATGCGCTGGTCGAGCTGCACATCGCGCTGGCGCTCATTTCCTACGCAGCCTTCGCTCTGGCCTGCATCACCGGCGTCATGTACCTCGTTCAGGAACGCATGCTGAAGCGGCACCGCATCGGCGGGCTGTTTTACCAACTGCCACCGATCCAGGGCCTCGCGCAGGCGATCCAGCGCCTCGTGCGCCTCGGCCTCCTGCTGCTCAGCATCGCGCTGGGCATTTCCTTTGCCCTGCATCTCCCCATGACAAAGACCGGCCATGTCGTCTTTGCCTGGATCGTCTGGGCGCTCTATGCCGTGATCTCCCTCCTGATGTGGAAGCATTTCACCTCCCCGCGCAAGACCGCGTGGCTGGCCGTCATCGGCTTCATTCTGCCGTTCATCTCCTTGTGGATCGTCACGCATGCCTGAGCCGAAGGACATCCGCAGTGGCCTCGTCTGTGTGGGCCTGAACTACAAAACCACCCCTGTCGAGGTGCGTGAGCGCCTCGCGTTTCCTGAGGCCAAGGTGCCAGATGCCGTGCAGGAGGTCCGCGGACTGCCGGGCTTTGAGGAATGCGTGGTGCTCAGCACCTGCAACCGCGTGGAGCTCTACGCCACCCACGCCCTGCCCACTGGCGATCACGGCCACGCAGCCCTGCGCGACTACCTCGTCACCCGCTTCGAACTCCAGCCCGAGCACGCGGAGGCCCTGGTGCTGTACAATCTCGACTCCGCCGAAGCAGCCCGGCATCTCTTCCGCGTGGTCAGCGGCCTCGACTCCATGGTGCTGGGCGAGACCGAAATTTTCGGCCAGGTCAAAGCCGCCTACAAAGTCGCCCTCGACACCGGCACCACCAGCCGTTCGCTAAATAAACTCTTCCAGCAGGCCTTCACCGTCGGCAAAAAAGTGCGCAACGAGACCACCATCCAGCGCGGCTCCACCAGCGTGGGCAGCGTGGCCGTGGATCTGGCGGAAAAAGTTCACGATCTCAAGGAGTGCCGCGTCATGCTCGTCGGCGCCGGCGAGATGAGCCGCACCTGCGCGCAAAGCCTGCTCTCACGCGGCGCGAAGAGCATCATCGTCTCCAATCGAAGCTACGACAAAGCCGTGGAACTCGCTGCCGAGATGAAGGGCACCGCGATGAAATTCGACGAATGGGAGCACGCGCTGCACGAAGTGGACGTGATCATCTCCAGCACCAGCGCCCCGCATTTTGTCATCAAGCCAGAGCAGATCGACCAGGTCATGCGCAAACGCCGCTGGGAGCCCCTGCTCATCATCGACATTGCCGTCCCGCGAGATGTGGACCCCGCCGTGAACGACATCGAAGGCGTCTATCTCTACGACATCGACGCCCTCCAGGCCATCGCCGACGATGGCCGCCGCGAACGCATGCGCCAGCTCGCCTCCTGCGAGCGCATCATCGAAGAGCAGCTCGAAAAATACGGCTTCCTCAAGCCCGGCGGCGGTCTGGTGCCGGCGTGAGCCAGCCGAGGCTGCGAAGCCGGGCTTGCCGCCACCACCCGTGCAGTGCATTGTAGCCCCATGCCAGTCGTAAAGGAGACACCACCGCGTGCATCGGACGAAGTGCCGATGTTCCCGCCTTGGCTCGACCTGCCGCCGAACTATCTGGTGCAGGATTGGATGCAATGGCAGCGTGGGAAAATTGTGGCCGGGAGACTGCGCGAGAATCCAGACTTGATCCAAGCAGCCAAGGAGCGTCTTGAGGTCGGGAAATCGGCTCTCTATCGACCCCAGGTAGAATGGCTTGAGCTGTTGGAGCGGTCCAGCATCGGACAAATCTGCGACATTTTGGAAGCTGCGGATGACGAAGGCCAGCGGCTGCGGTCCTCCTCGCCCTTTCACGGCAGCCCCTTCATCACCCCGGAAGAAAACGAAGATGTACGGCAAAGAGCTTACGCTGGCAGATCTTGAGAAAGTCGGACGCAGTATGGCACAAGTTCGGGCGCAAACCGACCTGTAAGCTGCGTGTGGCGACAGCCCGCGTGTCCTTCGAAGCACGTAGTGCGAAGAATGGGCCCGTTCCTCAGCCTGTGGAAAACGCCCCATGCCTCGCTGCCCCTCCCAGCGCCGGGCGGTTTGTCGCAGCCTTCTGTGGGTGATGAAAAAACGCCATCCGCCAAACACCCACACACCCGGCTTCCGGTGAGCCTATTCCTTGCGTCCGGCCCCGGTACGTGAAAAGCTGCGCGCCCCCACCATGACCCCCGCAAAAATCATCCTCGGCACCCGCGGCAGCGAGCTGGCCCTCACTCAGACAACCATGGTCACCGCAGAGCTGAAGGCCGCGCATCCGCAACTGAGCGTCGAGCGCCAGATCATTCAGACCAGCGGTGACAAACGCCAGGACCTGCGCTTCTCCGAGTTCAGCGACGTGGCGCAGGTGGACAAAGGCATCTTCATCAAAGAGCTCGAAATCGCGCTCGCAGACAGCCAGATCGACGCCGCCGTGCACAGCCTCAAGGACGTGCCGAGCGATCTCGCCGCCGGTTTCACCATCGCCGCCGTGTTGCCGCGTGCAGCCATTGAGGACGTGCTCGTCAGTGCGCATCCCTACACCCTCGAAACCCTGCCGCAGGGTGCCCGCGTCGGCACCAGCAGCGTGCGCCGTGCCGCACAGCTCAAGTTCCTTCGGCCGGATGTCCAGATCATCGAAATCCGTGGCAACGTCCCCACCCGCGTCAAAAAAGTCATCGGCGAAAACGCGCTCGATGCCGTGCTGCTCGCCGCTGCGGGCCTGCAGCGCCTCGGCTTGATGAAGGATGAACAAATTCAGATCGAAGGCATCCACCTCTGCGCTTTGACGCTCGATCCCGTGACTTTTCTCCCCGCTGCCGGACAGGGTGCCATCGCCATCGAATGCCGCTCCGGCGATGAAGCAACGATCCAGGCAATCCGCGCGCTCAATGACGCCGACACCGAATACCGCATCACCGCCGAGCGCGAGTTCCTAAAAATCCTCGGCGCCGGCTGCCAGACACCCGTGGGTGCCCACACCTGGATCAAAGACGGCCAGCTCCACATGGCGGTGCGCGTCTTCAATGAAGCCAATCTCACCCTGCCACCCGTCGAGCGCAAGGCCCAGCGCCCCGTGAACGAAGCCGCGCAGCTCGCGGCAGATCTCGCAGGCATGCTGTGAGTGCTTGAGCCGCACATTGGCCGCGAAGAACGGCCTCGGAGTGAAGGTTGCAATTCGCTGCCACTTTTATAATCGCAGCGATTGTCTGAATAGATGTGGAGGGGCTGCGTCGGAATGAACATCTATGAAAACTAAATTGGTTCTTCTGTTCACCGCCGTCCTTGCCCTCACTTCGTTAAGCTCCTGCGTCGATCCTTATTATGGCGGCGGTTACGGCTACGGCAGCGGCTATGGGTACGGCAGATCCACCTCTTACCGTCCTTCGTACAGCCGCTACAGTCCCGGCTATCGCGCACCCTCCTACGGCGGCAGCCACGGATACGGTGGTCATCGCGGTGGATACAGCGGTCACCATGGTGGCTTTGGAGGCCATAGCGGTGGCGGTCATCACCATTAAGACCGCGCTGGAGCTGTCTCCATCACACCAGCTATAGCGGTTCGCAAAACTCATTTCCGTTTAGCGGGCTGCTTCTTTCTCGAAGATCGTGGGCTTCGACGGCGGCTGGTTGAGGACAACCAGCCCTACCAGCGCTGGGCATGCGAGCGCCCAGCGCGAGGTAGGGCGGCATGTCCTCAAGCCGCCGCCGAGCGTCTCCACTCTCGCTTTCCGGAAATCAGTTTCGGAAAATGCTATAATCAGATTCTTTTTGCAGCGCCCGGATGTTTGTCCGGGCGCTGTTTTTTTTACCGGCGAGTTCGAAGTCAGGTAAGCTCTGTCAAACCGTCGCAACATGAGCAGCCATTCCCATAGCCCGAGGACGAACTTCCCCAGATTATTTCAATTCATGGCCGTCCATACCGCGGTCTGTTGCGGATCGTTGATTGCCCATGCGAATGAAGCCAAAATGCCGCCGCAAAAAGAGCGGGATTTGATAAGCCATGGTGAGTTTCAGGTGAAGCGGATGCTGTCTGAGGTTATCTCCACAGGGAGGCGAATGAGTGACTAAGGTCAGTTCACTAGATACTCCTTCATGGCATCCTTTGCGATGATTCCGCCTTCCTGTAATCGACGAATTGTCAGTTGGGCTTCACTTCCCGAAAGTATGCGACGTACCAAGAATAAAGTTTCACTTCTGCCAAGGTGATATTGTGCCAGACGGACCAGATTTGAAGCCATTTCTGCCATGACATGATCATCCGCCAAACCCCACGCAATGTCTGCGCAGTTTAGATATAAAATCAGCAAGTAAGGATGATGCTGGCCGAGAAACCTTGAAGCGCAGACCATTTGGATTGCCTCGCGGAAGAGTGCTATGGAGTGGCGCAGAACACCCGCGGGGATCGTGGCAAATCCAACCGGCGAGGTCGTGACTCCACCCTGCTCGCTCTTTTCATTCAGAATTGTCACCATTTTTGTCACTACAACAGGAGCGTCGTCACCCAACGAGGCCAGGCTTAACCAGCCTTTCTCATTGCCTTGATGAGACGAAATTCCAGGAGCAGCAAAGAGCATCAAGATTTCGTAAAAGTCCAAAGACCGCATGTTTGATTTTCCCATTGTCAGTGAGCGCGCCATGATTTTGCAAGCATCCATGAGGCTGCTGAGATCGCCGCCACAAAAAAGCACCGCTGCTGCGATCATCATGGTGTCCCTCTCGTCAGCCTGATTGCCAATGAGGCCGTACGCCGTCCACGCTTTTTCAAACTCTTGAAACGCCAGTTCACTCCTTCCGGCCTCCAGATTGCTCAAGGCACTAATGGTATGGAGTTCGGCTAGCCGACTGACAGGCCGCTGGGCCTTGGCAGCCTCCTCACTTATTGCTGCCGAGGTGGTTGCCAGAGCCTTTGCCGGTTCACCATTGAGATACTGTGCCATGGCCACCACGATAGGGTCTTTCGATGACAATCCTTCTTGGATCAGATGTTTGATCTGCTCGATCTGAAACCCACTCCCCTTAGAAAGCGCCAAATATTTAAGCTCGGCATCAGTGCCCTGAAGGCCAGGCCAACGGTTTGCAGCGATAACCTTCGATTGTTCAAGAAGCAATTTCAACTCGGCTCTCAAGTCTGAAGACTGTTCTCTGACCAGCGAACTGACTCCCCAATAGCCAGTGACTCCAAGGAGGCAGATAGCTGCGGTAGCTTTGAGGATTGTGGCACGTGAGAGCCTATGTTCAGTCTCAATTCTCTTTTCTAGAGTGGTTAGTCCAACTGCAATTTCTTGCTGCCATTCTCGAAATTTTTGCCTCAGCTCGTCTGAATCGTTCCGTAATTTCAGCACGGCATTTTCAAGTTCAACGTCGCTCGTGAAGTTCCAGCGAACATGACCGCCGCCCCGGATTTGTTCCCGATAAGCGGCCTGAAGTGCTTTCCGCTCTGCATGATATGAGGCAGGATCAGGATGTGCCGCATCGCGAGGCATGTCCAGAGCATCAGGTGCTTTGTCACGCCTGCAATGATCGCCGGCAAACAGCAACCAAGTTCGTTTGCTCTTTCGCTTTGCATACAAAAACTCAAATTGCGTGTAGGAGACCCTTCCCATGTCGGGATCAACGGTGGGGGGTTCGGCTCCGTAGCCAGAACCGATGATTTGAATCAATCCTTCGCAGGAGTCGATCTTTTCTCGCAGCATTTCTCTCAGGTCACCCGGCTCGGTACCGAAGATCTCCTGTCTCTCTGCTTCGTATCCAAGAAATTCAATCACATGGGCCACTTTGTCCCGTATGCTGAGGAATTCGGCGCTCACAGCTGAGATGAAAATGCGGGGCTTCATAAATGGATGTAAAGATGCCAGCAGTTACGGTTCCAGAGTTTTTTTCTTAGCGAATATAATTCGGATGACTCCAGTACTTTACGAGTAAAGTGAGGCTTGGCGAGTCGACTTCAGACTCGAAAACGGCCCCGTCTTCCCACCCGCCATCGTCGCCGTCATCTGGCGGCGCAATGGAGGAACGTATTGGATGATTGGAAAAACAAGATCACGCAGCCACCCCAGCGGCAGAATATCAGACTGGAAGAAGGGAGTCGTCCAGCGAGTGGCAAACTGATAGAATCGCAGATGCCTGCGGCGCGTGCGTGAGTAATGATCGAGGGCTTCTGGTAACGAAGACTGGTCAGCGAGAGATCGCGCCAGCACGGCCGCATCCATGAGGGCGAGGTTCACGCCCTGCCCAAGCTGCGGACTCAGCGCATGCGCGGCATCGCCGAGGATGGCCACGCGATCACCATGCCATTGCTTCATGCGTACGTCGTGATACGCGGCGGCGGCGACTTGCGAGTGAAAGTCGATTTGCTTGAGAAAGCTTTCCGCCTGCGGGGCCAGAGCAAGGATCTCGCGCTTCCAATCTTCCAGCGGCGTATTCCGCCAGCGGTCGATGTGATCGAGCCGGATGCTCCAGAACAGGCTGAGCAGATCATCCCGCGTGCCGGTGGGGAGAAAGCCGGTGAGCTCGCGGGTGGAGCCAACGCTTTGCCACAGCACCTGCGGATCGAACTCGGGAGTGCGTTTGCCGATGAACCACAGCGCGCCCCAAGGATAACGGCTCACGCGTGCGGGCACACCGCTTTGATCCCGCAGCGTGGAGTGTGCGCCGTCGCAAATTAAGAGCAGATCGAAGGGGCCATACGTGGTGCCGTTGGCCTCATGCAACATCGGGCGCTGTGTAGCATCGCGAGTGATCTTGGCGATGTGCGTGTTCCAAAGGATCTCCGCGCCAGCGTGCTGGGCGGCATCGAGCAGGATGTCCAGCAGCGTCGCTCGATGCGTGCCCGCACCGAAGAGGCCGCTGCCGAGTTCTTCATAAGTCAGATGCAACAGCACGCGGCCGGACTTCGTGCGACAGTACAGTTTCGAAATCGTGGCGATGTTCGGAAGCAGGAATTCCGCGAGGCCAAGCTCATGCAGCACGGCCATGCCAGTGGGTTGCAGCATGAAGCCCGCGCCCACGGGCAGCTTCTGCGAGGCGCGCTCAAAGAGCGTGACGGCATGTCCCGCCCTGGCGAGAAAGATTGCCGCTGCGGGTCCGGCGGTACCGGAGCCGACGATGGCGATGCTCAAGGGTGGCTGTGACATGCGCGATTAACGAAACAGCTTCGGAGCAAAATCCGTGAGGTAGTTGCGCCAGACGGGCCAGGAGTGGTCGCCGGGGGTTTCGTGCCATTCGTAATTCACGCCGCTGGCCTTGAGTTTGGCGATGAGCTGGTTGTTGCGCTCAAGGAGGAAGTCTTTCTCGCCGCAGGCAATCCACAGCAGTTTGAGTTTGGTATTCGTACCTGCGGCATCATCCAGTGCGGGTTTGATTTCATTCTCGTCCACCGCACCGCTGAAGGAGCCGATCCAGGCGAAGCGGTCGAGATTGATCATGCCGATGCTGAGGGCCTGCCAGCCGCCCATGCTGAGTCCGGCGATGGCGCGCTGCTCGCGGTCCGGTGAAACGCGGTAATGACTTTCGACGAGCGGAATGGCATCCTGGAAAAGTTCGTTTTTGAAGGCGGCGAGCGAGAGGGCGCGGCGGTCCGCCATGTCGCGCGGCACCTGGCCGAGCGGATGACCGTCAATCATGAGGATGATCATCGGCTGCGCTTTGCCGGCGGCGATGAGGTTGTCGAGAATCCAGTTCGCCTTGCCATGCACCACCCAGGTCTCGTGGCGGTCGCCGGAGCCGTGCTGGAGAACGAAGAGCGGGTATTCTTTCTGCGTGCCGGATTCATAACCCGGCGGGGTGTACACCCAGGCGCTGCGCTGCTTGCTGAGCGCCTTGGAGAGGTAGGTGTGCTGGTGCACGGTGCCGTGCGGCACGTCCTGAAAGTCCCACGGATTGGGCGGCGTGCCGGGAATGTGCAGGATGCTGGCGCTGGGATTGCGCTGCGGCTTCAGCGAGGGATTGCCGGGGTCGATCATCGTCAAGCCATCGACGACGAAGCTGTACTCCCACACACCGGCGGGCACGTCTGCCACGGTGAGACTCCACAGGCCCTCGGCGTCCTGCGTCAGCGCGGCGGGTTCTTTTTCCCACTGGCCGCGCAGGGCCACACTCTGAGATTTGGGCGCACGCAGCCGGAAGGTGACCCTGTGATCGTCCTGAATGTCCGGTGAAATGACCGGCCCGCTTTTCTGCGCAAGGGCGGTGCAGGTGCAGGCAAAAACGAGCGCGAGGCTGAGGAGGTGCTTCATGGTTTCGCGATGCTGGCATGGACGGCGCCAGATGGGAAGCAGGAATCAAAATGTCAGGGCCTCTGCGCTGTCTCATTTTTTTGAATAGCTCCGGGGGAGCAGCGTCCAATTTAATGAACCCCTCAGTGATTATGAAAACAAAACTCATCCTCCTTGTCACGGCGGTCATCACACTGACCTCGTTAAGCTCCTGCTATGCCCCTTACGGTTACGGGTATGGCTACAACAACAACCCCTACTACCGCTCATACGGCGGGCACGGCGTTTACAGGAACTACTACAACCGACCCGGCTTCCGTTCGCCTTCCTACGGCCACCCTGGCGGCTATCGTCCGGGCTTTGGTGGTTACCACGGTGGCGGCTTCCATCGCGGCCATCACCACTAAGACGCCTCACATCGGGCGGCTGACCATTGCCGGTGCTGAAACTTCAACTCGCAGCGCCCTTCTCTGGGTGCTGTTCGTTGATTCTTATACCGACCTGCGTCCATCGTTCCATGCTCCTCCACAAACGAATGGAGTATCGATGGCTTGAACAGTCCCGAGGCGGGTGCGTCCAAACGATTGAAAAATATGAAAACAAAACTCCTCGTTCTCTTCACGGCAATCCTCACGCTCAGTTCAGTAAGTTCATGCATCGTGCCCTATGGCAACGGCAGGTCTTACCACCGTCCTTCCCATCACAGTAGCTACGGCCACCACAGTCGAGGCAGTGTCGGGGGGTACCGTGGCGGTGGCAATGGTGGGGGCTTTGGCGGCAACTTCGGCGGCTTTTAAACGCCAAGACACCTCTCCTCAAACAACCGGACCACACTGCGCCTCACTCCACTTCCTGCTTCGCCAAGGTATGGGCGAAGGGGCTGGTGGAGGCGAGATTGTACTGACGGATGGCGGTGGCCCAGAAGGGTGCCATTTCATTGTCGGCGGCGCTCCAGATCCGGTAGTGCAGATTGGTGACGGTGTCCGTGTCGTGCATTAGCGCCTTCAACTCCTGCGCGTTGAGCGTCTGCGGCCCTTGCGTGATCAGACGGTGGCTGATTTCATTGAGGTAGGTGGATGACACCTCAATCGTGCGGCGGCGGCGCAGCAGGCTGACGTGCAGACCGTTCACATACGGATCCAGGCAGACCTGCATGAGGCCGTAGTGGCGCTCCAGTTCAGGGGAGAGCTGGATGCGGTCTTTAATTTCCTCCAGATTCTGCTGCATGTTTTTCAGCACCGTGGGCGGTTCATGCTCCTCCGGGGTGAGAAACAGCCCCAGCCTCCGTCCGCTGCGGCTGCTGGAAACCAGGGCCGCCACGAGGATGGAGATGATCAGGGAGAACAGAATCGGGCTGATCCAGATGAGGAACTTGAGCGAGACAAACCAGCCCAGCACCGCCCAGGCGATGCCCATCAGGGTGACACTGAGGAAGGTGAAGAGGATCTCGCTCCAGTTGAGGCCACCGTCGGTCTTGCGGCGCTGGGTGACCCAGCTCACGCTTTTGCCAATGATCGTATAGACCACAAACCGCGAATGAAAGATCATGAGCACCGGTGCCATGAGCGTGAAGACCACCGTGTCGAGCAGGCTGCTGATAAACGTCAGCAGGCGCAGCTTCAACGGCTTGAACATCCGGCCTGTGATGACTTCATCCAGCAGGATGACCGTCTTCGGCAGAAAGATAAGCATGGCGGTGACGGCCAGGAGGATGTGCTCGGCCAAAATGGCCTGCGACTGCACGTGCGGCGTGGGCGTGGCAGCCAGAAAGGTGGCCAGCACGAGGAAGAGAAACCACAGCAGCGAGCTGACATAGCTGAGGATGCCGTGCAGGAAATTGATGCGGCTCATCGGGTGCCAGCCTTTGGCAAACAGTAGCCAGAGGTGCTGCATGTTGCCCTGGCACCAGCGGCGGTCACGCTTGAGCATGTCCACCAGCGTGGGCGGGCCTTCTTCATAGCTCCCACGCGTGGTGGGCAGCAGCCTTACAGCGTAGCCAGCTTTGCGCATGAGCGCGGCCTCCACAAAGTCATGGCTGAGAATGTGACCGCCGAAGGGCGCATTCGCAGGCAGCGGCGGCAGCGCGCAGTGCTCGATGAATGGCGCGAGGCGCAGGATGGCGTTGTGCCCCCAGAAGTTCGCTTCACCGCACTGCCAGTAGTCCAGCCCGGCCATGAATGGCGGGCCATAAAGCGCCTGGGCATACTGCATGACGCGACCGAGCAGCGTGTCTGCCGCGATCTGCTTCGGAAACGTCTGCACGATGCCGATACCGGGATTTTTCTCCATGATGCGCACCAGGCTGGTCAGCAGCGCGCCGGACATCAGGCTGTCCGCATCCAGCACCACCATGTAGCGGTAGCGCTTGCCCCAGCGGCGGCAGAAGTCGCTGACGTTTCCGCTCTTGCGGTTGATCTGCTTGCGGCGGCGGCGGTAGAAGATGCGGCCAAAGGCCTTCAGCTGGCGGCACAGCTCCAGCCACGCCGTTTCCTCCTCGATCCACTGGCTGGCTTTGTCGGAGTCGCTCAGGATGAAAAAGTCGAAGTTGGCCGCCTGACCGGTGGCCTCCAGCGAGAGGTAGATGGAGCGCAGCCCCTCATACACGCGCGTCACATCCTCATTGAACACCGGCATGATGATGGCGGTGCTCGCGGTGATGGGCTGCTCGTAATCATCCGCGCTTAGAGAGAGCCACAGGCTCAGAGTGTCCGGCGTCGG
>DLGZ01000073.1:260204-265020 GCA_002482965.1 Verrucomicrobiaceae bacterium UBA7681
TACAGCGGGGTGAACACCAGCAGCAGCCCCCACTCGGAAAGGCGCATGCCGTTTTCCGAAAGGAAGATGTAGGACAGCCAGGCACCCACGATGGTGCCGAGGCCGACAAGTGAGAAGAACGTCGCACGCCGCATGCGCGAGATGTGCTTCGGCGGCATCCCTGCGGTCATCGCGATGTTCGCGGTCTGGCTGCCAAGGGGTGCGCTCATCCGAAGAGGGAGTAAAGGTAGCCCAGCACGCTGCCGATGATGACCACCAGCACTGAGTAGCGCAGGATGGGATGGCGGCCGAGGCGGTCAAAGGTGTCGTCCGCCACGTCGGTGAACATGCCGAGGTCGATGTCACGCGGTGTCATCTTGCTCACCTGCATGCCGGGGCCGGAGGTACGAATGGCGGAGCGCATGGCCTCGGCCATGTCGTCAGGCATGTTTTGTTCATCGAGGAAAAACTGTGGCCAGCGCGAAGGACCGCCCGCGAGGTGAAAGCCCAGACGCCCGGTGGCTTCGAGCTGCGCTTCGTTGAGATTGAGATCACTGTAGATGGAGCCAAGCCACTCACGCAGCATGAACCGCGCCTGTTCGATGGAATGTGCCGTCGGCGTGCGCGTGGAGTCCTTCGCATGGGCCTTGGCCGCGTTGCGCAGAGTTTCGAGAATCAACTGCGTACGACGTATGCGGTTGTGAAGCTGGTACGAGCGGAAGTAATCGGCGAGGCGCGCATACGCCTCGTTCCATTCTTCCTCGGTGCCAGTCGCGGGGGCAAACTGAATGTTGACTGCTTCCATGTAGGTTCAAATCCGAACCGCACGGAGAATGCGCAGTTTTGATGCCGAGGAAAGCAGAGGATTGCGGATTCCGCATTTTTGCACTTCCAAGCGGCAGGAAGCCGCCACCCGAGACAAATGCCCCGGGAGGACCAATCTTCTGCCCCTCCCGCTTACGCGATCACCTCATTGATCAACCGCCCGCCGTTCACGATGTCCACGGGACGCACGTTTTCGACCATGATGCGTTTGCTGGCATTGATGCCGAGCAGGCGATACATAGTTCGGGCAAGATCTTCGGGGCCGACGGGATCTTCATCCGGCTCCCCTCCAAGGGCGTCGGACTTGCCATAAACAAAACCTTTCTTCACGCCGCCACCGGCCATGGCCACGGAGAAGACGCGCGGGTAGTGGTCGCGGCCGTTCGTGCTGTTGATGCGCGGTGTGCGACCAAACTCGGAGCTGACAAGCACCAGCGTGGTGTCCAGCATGCCACGTTCATCGAGGTCTTTGATCAGACGCGCGAAGGCGATATCAAACTGCGGTGCCTGGCTTTCAAAGGCACTCTTGATGTTCGAGTGGTGGTCCCAGCTGCCGAAGTTCACAGACACCATGCGCACACCCGCCTCGACAAGACGGCGTGAGAGCAGGAAGCGCTGACCGGCGGCATTGCGGCCGTACTCATCGCGCAGCTTGTTAGGCTCAGCGTTGAGATTGAAGGCTTCGCGGGCTTTGTCAGAGCTGATGAGCTTGTACGCGGCCTGGTAGAAATTGTCCATGGCGCTGAGGCCGTCTGATTTCTCGGTGGTGCGGAAGTGCTCGTCCACGGCGGAGAGCAGATTACGCCGACGATCAAAGCGCTTCGGATCGATGTCCTTCGGAGCGGCGAGATCGCGCACGGTGAAGCCTTTGTCTCCAGGGTCGCTGCCCAGCGCGAAGGGACCGTAGGCACTGCTCATGTAGCCGCTGCCCTGATCCGGAGCGATCATGCTGGGCACGGCCACGTAGGGCGGCAGATTGTTCCGGGCGCCCTGCTCGTGCGAGATGATGGAGCCGAAGCTCGGGAACTTGATGGCCGGGCTCGGACGGTAGCCGGTGAACATGTTGTGCGTGCCGCGCTCATGCGCCGCTTCGCCATGCGTCACGGAGCGGATCATGGTGATTTTGTCGAGGATCTTGGCGATGTTCACAAACTGCCCGCCGACAAACTCGCCCGTCACCCCTTTGACCGGACTGAACGGCCCGCGATAATCCGGCGAGGCAAACGGCTTCGGATCCCAGGACTCATGCTGCGCCATGCCTCCGGGCAGGTAGATGTGGATGATCGAAGTGGCGATCGGCTTGTAGCTCTCCACCGCCGGCATCGCCAGATCCGCAGCCTGCAGTTTGAGCAAATTGGGCAATGTAAGTCCCAGCCCCGCCATGGCCCCGACCTGCAAAAAATCACGCCGACCCTGCGCGGTGTTGAAGAGATTGCTGTGATTGCCGGAGCAGAGACGATGCATTTTCATGGTGCGGATTCAGTGGGTTACACCCGAATCTACCATGCGAGAGGGGGCCTTGTTACGCCCGCATGGCATTCTGCCAAGGCAGGCACAATGATGAGCAAGGAATGAGGACCGGAGGGGGGGCAAGCCTAGGATGGCGAACGATACAAATTCGTTGACCAAAACCCGTTCTTTTCTCTATCATATAACTTAATGAGAATGATGAGCCAATCCTGCGCCAGCCTGCTTCTTCCAATGCTTTTGGTGATGTCCTCCCTCCAGGGTCAGGTTCCCTCAGGAGACAGGGGCACGGCTTCAAAGAACGAAGTCGTCCTGAAACCCTCCCAAATTTTGGTCAAGGGCTCGGTGTTCAGCGACAAGTGCAAGACTCATGACCTGACCTTGATGGATGAATCCAAGGAAGCACTGGAGGGAACCAACGAAGGGCCTGTTCCCAGCACGCATCAAATCGACTACGAGCAGCCTTCTTTCACCGTGATCTACAACATCTACCCCTCGGTCGCGGAGGCGCAGAAGGGGTTTGAAGATTCCAACCAAAAAGTGGCAGGGAATTCCATGAGCCAGTCCACGCCAATCATCACGGATGATTTTGGCTACTCGTGTTTCGCCTGGGGTGTTCTCGGGCGCAGCCGCACCAAAACGACACGCATGCATAACTTTGTGATGCACCTGCAGGATGCTTTCGGGGAGTTGAGCCCGGATCAATCCAATGCGTTCTTTGAAAAGTATGCCGCCCACATCGCCAAACAAGCTGGCAGCAACTCAGCAAAAAAAGCCGGGGAGCCCATGGCGCTGCGGCTCTGGACCAGCAGTGATGGCAAAACCGTCAAAGCCAAACTGCTCTCCGTGGACAAGGCCAGCAAAACCATTGCCCTGGAACTGGAAAATGGCCGCCGCATGGAGGCTGTGCCCCTTTCTAGGTTCGGAAAAGCAGATCAGGAGTTTGTGGAAAAAGCTGGCGTGCCGTAGCCCCTCTCATGTGAGGCGGTCGGCTTCGGACGGGGGATGAAGACTTTGCGCACGGCCTCCACGCCTTCGCGATATGAGGAGACTTGAGCACCTCATTTCCCCACAACGATTGGCTTCCGATCCGTCAGGGAATCAGTTATGCTGTCCACGATGTCTCCGCTCGCCTCCGCCTCTTCCTTCCACACCACCCGCTGGAGCCGGGTGGTGCTGGCGCGGGATGCTTCCACGGAAGGTCGGGAGGCGCTGCAGCAGCTCTGTGCCACCTACTACGCGCCGGTGATCGCCTTCCTTCGCCGCGAGGGACGCACGGAAGAGCTGGCGCGTGATCTGGCGCATGATTTCTTCGCCACCGTGCTGGCCGGCAGCTCCATCGCGCAGGCGGAGCAGTCGCGCGGCCGCTTTCGCTCCTACCTTCTCGGCGCGGTGAAGCATTTCCTCTCCCACCGGCGGGAGGCAGCCATGCGCCTGCGCCGTGGCGGCGGGGAGCCCCCCCTGTCCATGGATGATGAAGAGACACCCGTGGTCGCAGATCCTCACCAGCTTTCTCCCGACGCGGCCTTTGACCGCGAATGGGCCCTCACCGTGCTTAGCCGCGCCATGGAGGCCCTGCGTCTGGAGCAGACGGCTGAAGGCAAGGGGGATGCCTTTGAGCACCTGCAGCCCTGGCTCAGCGGCGAGGCCGCGCATGGGGATCAGGCCGCGCTGGCGGAATCCCTCGGCATGAATGTGAACACGCTGAAAGCCGCCACGCACCGCCTGCGCCACCGCTTCCGGACGCTGGTGCGCGCAGAAATCGCCGCTACGCTGGAGGACGAATCTGCGGTGGACGAAGAGATGCAGGTGCTCTTCGCTGCGCTGAGAAACCGCTGAAGAAAAACTTTTTTCGCAACCGTTTCCCTCACTCACGTCAGGCACCCGGTATGAGCCAGACATCCCCTTCTCCCAGTTCACGCTGTACCCGCTGCGCTGAGCAGCTGCCCCCCGGCTACCAGCCCGGCCTCTGCCCCGTCTGCCTGATGGATCTGGCCATGCGGCCCACGCATGACGCCACCCTGCCCGTGGCTCCGCCGCAGAAGCCGCTGGCCCCTGAGGAACTGGCACCACATTTCTCCCAGCTGGAGATCCTCGAATGCATCGGCCGTGGCGGCATGGGCGTGGTCTACAAAGCACGGCAAAAGACGCTGAACCGCCTCGTGGCGCTGAAGCTGCTGGCCCCCGAGCAGAAGAAGGACGCCGCCTTCGCTGAGCGCTTCGCCCATGAGGCGCGGGCGCTGGCGGCACTGAATCATCCGAACATTGTCACCGTGTACGATTTCGGCGAAACGGGCGGCTTTTTCTACCTGCTCATGGAGTTCGTGGACGGGGTGAACCTCCGCCAGGCCATGTGCGGCTCCCGCCTCAGCCCGGAGCAGGCGCTCACCATCGTGCCTCCCATCTGCGAGGCCCTGCAATACGCCCACGAGCACGGCATCGTGCACCGCGACATCAAGCCGGAGAATCTCCTGCTGGACAAAGCGGGCCGCGTGAAGATCGCCGACTTCGGCATCGCCAAGATGATGGGCAGTGAAAAAGCTGC
>DLGZ01000073.1:265070-278067 GCA_002482965.1 Verrucomicrobiaceae bacterium UBA7681
GGCACTCCGGAGTACATGGCACCCGAGCAGCGCGCCGCCTCAGCCACCGCCGACCACCGTGCGGACATCTACTCTCTCGGCGTGGTTCTCTACGAGCTGCTCACCGGGGAGCGGCCCTCCAGCCAGCTTCAAATGCCCTGGCAGGAAAACGGCACCCACACCCAGCTCGATGAGATCGTGCGCCGCGCGCTGGAGCAGGACCCCGCGCAGCGCTACCAGACCGTGAAGGAGCTTCAGCAGCACCTGGCCACCCTTTCCGCCGTCACGGCCGAGGTTCAGATATACCCACGGGAAAACTACCAGCGCTGGTTCTCCTGGCTGCTGCGCGCTGGCGGCGTGGCATGCGCCAGTTACGCTGTGTTCAGGCTGCTGAACCCAGCCCGGACGTGGAAGCCGGTGGCCATTCCCTTCTGGCTGGAGGCGCCGCTGCTGTTCTTTGCCGCTGCGTGGGTGCTCATCGTCCATGCCCGCTGGCTGGCGCGCATCAGCTACCGGCAGCTCATCATGCCACCCCGCGTGCTGACAGAGATCACCGGCATCGCCCTCCGCCTGGCTGGGCTGTGGGGCATGGGTCTGGCGGTATCATCGTTGAGATACCACTCGCTCTATGGCTTGCCGAGCAGCAGTCGCTCGCTTGAAATTGTGCTGCTGCTTTTCAGCACGGGGGTGTTTCGCTTTGAGCATGCCCTGGCTCCCATCGCCTACGCCATCCCGGTCTGGAAGCCGCTGCCCTATGCAGTCAGCTCCGGCAGGCGCCGCATCTCCGGCCATGCGCTGGTCAGCGCCGTACCGCTGTCCTATCTGCTGCTCATGCTGTCCGCGCTGCTGCAGCGGCTTTACCGCCGGGTCGCCTACGAGTCGGGGATGGAATGGAATGCCGGCTTCTTGCAGGCGCTGGCCTTCTGGGGCTGTGTGGCTGCCATCAGCAGCACACTGGGCTGGGCCGCTGTGAACCTCATTCGTGGCTCAAAGGGCCGCCTGTTCGGCCTGGGGCTGGCCACCGCCTCCGCGCTGGCGCTGCCGCTCTATCTTGGCTTTATCGTCCTGACCTTCCTCATCTATGGGACAGTGACCAATCTCTTCATCTCCTTCATCAACCTGCCCAATGGCAGCGTGGGGGAGAATTTATCGCGGCATCCAGTCATGCTCGCGGGTGCCGCCACCTTCGCCGGGATCGTCTGCATGGCCTGCTGGCTGTGGCTGTGGAAGAAACTGCTCGCTCTGCCCCGCCCCAGCGTGACTGCTCCGGATGCGGCGCGTCCGCGCACCTCCTTTGCCATGGCTGGGGGCCTGGCGTTTGCCGCGCTGCTGGTGGTGATGTACTCGCTCACCACCCGTCGGCTTCCGCCAGCATCGAAAATTACCGAACCCTCCCGCCCGGCCTGGGCACCTGCTCCAGGCCGGGCGCAGTCAGTGGGAAATCCATCCCGCCAGCCCCAGCCTCAGTATCCCCTGCCCCTGCAATACGAACCCTATGAGCCCCGCTTTGCCCGGCATGTGGAGCGCCAGTTGAACCTCCGCCTGTTCATCCACGGCTACAGCCACACCCTGCCTCAGGGCTCGCTCAAGCTGCCGCTCGATGGTCGCATGATGACCTTGACGCTTCCAAACCTCAGAGACGATGAAGGCCGCCACAAACTGAAGGGCTCCCTTTCGCTCTCCCGCAGTCACGAAGACGTCCGGGTCACGAGCGAAAACGCCATGCCGGATCTCCGCTTCACCGTCTCGCAGCGCACGCCGGAAGCGCAGATCAGAGAGCTCGTGATACCCTCTCCCCAGGCAGGCACCCGTTGCCTGTGCAACCTGCGCACGGGCTTCTTCATCGAGCCATCCTCAGAGCTTCAAGCGCGCCTCCAGACCCACCCTGACGCCTTGAGCGCCGAAGACACCCTCTGGCTGAGCAAGCACCACGCGGACCTCATGGTGCAGGTGGATGCAGACGGCAGCGTGGCCTTGCGCATCTTTGGCGGCTCCGCCGTCCCCGTGTCCGCTGGCCTGCCTGCGGACTCAGACTGGCTCATGCTCGACGACCGAGAGCTCGCCAAGGCCATGGTCAAAGCCTACGCCTCCATCCCTGCGGAGGGCGGCTCCACCCTCGTGCGCGAGCAGTCCCCAGCCGTCCTGGCCTTCGCCACCCGCAGTGACCTGGGCCTCATGGAAATCCTCGGCCCCTCCAAGCCCGGAGCCAGAGACGCCCGCATCCGCTACGTGCGCCTGTCGTTCAATCCCTTTCGCTGAATTGACTGCCCGCGCGCCATAGTGGGGACAGCCAGCCCTGCCTGCGCAGGGCATGAACGGGCCCGGCGCTAGGTAGGGCGCTTGGTCCTCCAAGCGCCGTCGAGCGTTGCCACGCGCCCTTTCGGAAATGAGTTTTGCACACCGCTATCACTCCCACCCACGGATCTTCACATGCACCTGCGCCACGCGGCCCATGTAGTGGTCCATGGAGAAATCCTTCGCAGCTTTAATCATGTGCGCCTTCGCCTTCACATCATCACCCGTCGCTTCAAAGAAGAGACCCAGATACAAGTGCGCGTAGCAGCGGTGATTGCGCAGGCGTTCGCCATCGCCCTCTTCCGCAGCCTTGAGCACGGCCTCCTCGCTGCCCTTGCCCGCAAAGAGTTCATGCACCTGCTTCATCGGAATCCGGCTGTCACCTTCGATGGGAATGAAAACCTTCCTCGCCGCCTCCACGCCCTCCCCTTTCGCGATGCAGAGGAAATGCCACGCCGCATTCTCGACGTCGTTGCCGTTCACCGTCTGGTGCACCTCAAACTGCTCACGCCCCCCTTTGAAATCTCCCGCATAATACAGCGAAAGCCCACGCTGCCAGAGCTGCGGCTTGGACTCCGGTGCCAGCACGATGAGCTTGTCAAAAGCCGCCACAGACTCCTTCGGCTTCGCCGCAAAAAAGAAATCCACCCCCTGCTGAAAGAGCTCGTTAGGCGTGTCTGCGGCGCTGAGCAGCGAAGGGAGAACCAAGAGAGTGATGAGGGCGAGAAGTGACTTCATAGGATGATCAGAACATCACACAAGACGTCATGAACTCACGCAACCATGCAGAAGCGCGAAAGATCTCAGCCATGCCCCGTCAGACGCGGCGTGGCCGAGTGCTTGCTGCATGGCCGCGGCAAGTTCATGCCATCATATGGCAGACTTCATGCCGCATGCACTCTCCCTCCGAAAGCCCGTAGGGCTGGCACAACAGTAGTCGTGGGTGCCAACCCACGGAACCGCATCCCCCATGTTTCCCAATTTCGTGGAACCGCGTGGCGGTGACACAAAGCGCTGCCACACCCAAACCTGAATGCGCCAGCAATGCAGCGGGATTTCAAACACCGCCTGGTCACTTCGCGCTTTCTTGGCGGAATATCTTTCTCTACCTCCATTCCGCCCCGCACCACACCAGCCCTGAAAGGGCTGCGCACCATAGCGAAGGGTTGCCGAGCCTCAGCGAGGCTACCCTGGTACAGGGGTGCAACCCGATTGGGAAAGCAAACCCAGCGCCTTCGCCACACACTACGGCCACCAGCAGCGTCTGCCATAAGCTCCGCCTCGCAGACAGCGCGCCGCCAGCTCCAAAACTCACGATCAACACCCTTAACCCAGCGCCATTCACGCCTCGCATCTTTTGAGCCTCAGGCGCGCCGACGACGGCGCAAAGCGCAAACCAAGAGTCCCATCAGCAACAGCATCGCACGGCCGGGCTCCGGCACCACCACATAGATGCGTCCATCAGTGGCGAACTGGCTGACATCCCACTGCAACCCCCCGGCAAGACCGGGCAGGAAACTGATGTCCGTGAAGTTCACGCTGCGGTTTCCAGTGGAAACAACATTCCAGTCCACGAGCTGGAACCACGTGCCTTCCGTCCAGCTGGTGGAGAGGGTACCGGTGTTGTTGCTGACGGCCAGCGTACCGCCCAGCGTAATCTGTTCGTTGGAGAAAAACTTGAGCGAGTTGCTGTTGGCCGCGCTGCCGGAGCCGAGGGTCACGCTGAAAAGCTCAAATCCCAGCGTGCCGCTGCTCGTGAGGCCGCCGTAGATGTCCAGCCGTTGCGCAGCCGTCTCCGTGCTCGTTCCCGGGGCCAGGGTGCCACCCACGTTCACCACGTTCAGCGTACCGGCCACGCCCACAATGCCGTTTCCAGCCAGGGTGCCACCATTGTTAACGGTAAATCCGCCAGTGCCCAGAGTGGCGGTGCTCTGCCCGGTATTGCCGCTGCCCACCTGCAGCACACCGCCATTCACCACCGTGCCGCCGCTGAAGGTGTTGACGCCGGTGAGCACCTGCGTGCCAGCACCAGTCTTTACCAGAGCGAGCTTGGCACCCGTGGCACCGTCGCCCGTATAGGTGGACTCGTTCATGGAGGCATTGCCCGCCGGCAGCGCGCCGTAGTCGCGCAGCACGCCGGCGAAGCTGCCGTTCGCGCCGCCATTGCCCACCGTCAGGGTGGCGGTGGTGCTGGCGCGGTTGTTCTGCACAAAGTGGTTGGTGGCGCTGGTGCCGTTCAGCGCGCCGATGCTTTGATTGGTGCCAAACAAATCCAGAACGCTGATGTTCGCCGCCGTGGTGAAGTTGAACGCATTGCTGCTCGCTCCCAAGGTGCCGCTGGCCGCGCCGTCAGACATGCGGATGACGCCGCGAATGAGGTTCACGGCTCCGGTGAAGTCGTTGGCAGAATGGGTCAGCGTGAGCACGCTGTAGCGGTCGGTAGGGGTGGTCCCGTTGTAGCTGTAGCTGCCGGTGCTGCCCTGGTATTCAAAACCGCCCGTGCCGGTGATCTTGCCGGTGATCTTGATGTCGCGGCTGACGTTCGCGCTGTTGATGCGGTTGGCGGCGATGGTGTTGTTGTCCATCAGCGTCACCTGTCCGGCGAGGGTTAAGGTTCGTGGCACAAGACCTCCGGCGGGCTCGCCCTCATACTGCACAATGCCGCCGTTGAGCGTGATCTTCTTGGTGATGGTGCCGGAGCTGCTGTACCGGCGCAGCTCACCGCGAAAGAGAGTGGCGCCGGGTTTGCTGGCGTTGATGATGATGCTGTAGTTGTCGTCGCCAAAGAAGGTGCCGTCCGCATAGACGTGCGCCTGCTCGATGTAGATGTCCCTCACGTTCTGCGCGTTGCCTGCGGAGCCGACCGCCCAGCTCAGGCCGTTAGCATTGACGAAGGTGATGTTGTAGCCGTTGGCGTTGATGTTGGTGATGCCCCAGCGCCCGGTGGCGCTCTGGTAACGTCCGGCAAAGGTGGTGTCCCCGGTCATGGTGATGAGGTTAAACGGAGAAGCAGTCGCGCTGAGAGCGCCGGAGGAAACCACCGCACCGACGAAACCGCCGGCGACCGTGCCCGTGGTATCCGCCACGCCTTTGCCTTCCACCACGAGGTTATATTTGGAGGAGCTGGCGTAATTGCTGGCGTCCGCCCAGTTCACATCCAGCGTGGCACCGTTTTTCACGATGATCTGCGAGCCATTGGCCCCGAAGGCATTGGTGGCGTTCACGGCCGTGGCGCCGCTCTTCAAAATACCAGCTTCCACCACAGTGCCACCGGTGTAGCTGCTGCCTGCCGCCACGGTGAGGCTGCCGGTGCCCAGCTTGGTCAGGCCGCTGCTGCCGCTCAGCGCGGTGTCCAGCGTCACATTGAAGCCGTTGGTGTCCAGCCGTGCCATGCCCCCGTAGTTCAGCGGGGCAAACTGGCTGGCATACCCTCCGGTGATGGCCGCACCATACCGCAGCGTACCTCCTTCAAACACCACCTTGCTGGTGCCAAAAGCGGCGGAAGCCACGGCGAGCACGGCTCCACCCTGCAGGCGGGTGACACCGCTGTAGGTGTTCGTTCCGCGCAGTTCCAGCACTCCATCGCCCGTCTTGATCAGCCCGCCGGTGACGGTGCCACTCACGTAGCTGCCCACGGCGCCGGTGATGACGCCGTTCACCACGATGGGCGAGATTGCGTCCGCATACCATTCCTTCTCCGTGCCGGTGAGGTCCACCGTGAGGCCGCTGCCAAAGGTAAGCGCCGCGCCGCTGGTGTTGGACACCACACGGTTCGCGCCGGTGAAGGTCAGCGTGCTGCCACTGGCGGAGTCAACGGTGGTGGCAGTGCCGGCGGTCGACTGGAAAAGGCTGCTGGCGGACACGTTCTCGACCACCCTGAGCGAGTTGGACGCACCGTTTTTGATAACGGCGTTGGCCCCCATGACCCACTCCTGCAGCGACACTCCAGCCACCCCCGTATTGTCCCAGGCGAAATAACCCGTGTCGTCCTTCCAGTCGACGGTGCCGCTGATGGACTTGACGGGATCAAACTCCAAAGTCGGGGTGGTGGCCTTGGCCACCACATAGATGCGGCCCTCGGTGGCCAGACGGGAAAAATCCCACTCCACCAGACCGGAGTTCAGCGCGGGCAGCAGCCAGTTGGCGGTGTTGTCCAGCGCCACGCTGCGGTTTCCCAGGGCGACATTGCCAAAATCAAACAACTGAAACCAGGTGCCCGACGCCCAGGTGGTGGAGTCCCCCGCACCCACCTTGGCGGTGATGCTGAGCACACCCGTGCTGCCCAGGCTGAAGGACGAGCCTGTGAGGAAGGTGAGGAAGTCGTTGTTGGCCAGGCTGCCGCTGCCACTGCTGACGCCCCACAGGTCAAAGGACAACGTGCCGGCCACATTCAGCGTGCCAGCCGCAGTGAGATACTGCAGCCCGGTCTGGCTCGAGGTGCCGACGCTGAGCGTGCCGCCGGTTGCCACGCTGCTGGTCAGCCCGCTGAAGCCGATGATCCCGTTGCCCTCCAGCCTGCCGCCATTGTTGACGGTGAAGGAGCCATTGCCCAGGCGTGCGGTGCTCTGCCCGGTGGCACCGGTGCCGATCTGCAAAGAGCCGCCGTTGATGGTGGTGCCACCCGTGTAGGTGCTCACGTTCGTCAGAACCTGCTGGCCCGCTCCCGCCTTCACCACGGCGAGTTTGGCGTTCGTGGCACCCTCGTTGGTGATGGCCGCGTTGTCAGCAGGCAGGGCGGTGTAGTCACGCAGCACACCGGCAAAGTTGCCACTGGCACCACCATTCCCCACCGTGAGGGTGGAGGTCGTGTTCTGCCGGTTGTTCTGCACGAAGTGGTTCGTGGCGCTGGCACCGTTCAAGGCACCGATGCTCTGGCTGGTGCCAAACAGATCCAGGATGGCGGGGGCCGTGGTGGTGTTGAAACTGAAATCATTGCTGCCTCCGCCCAGCGCCCCACTGGCGGTGCCGTCGGACATGCGAATGACACCGCTGTCCAGCTTGAGGGTGCCGGTGAAGTTGTTGCTGCTGTTGGTGAGGTACAGCACGCTGTAGCGGTTGATGGTGGCCGAGGTGGTGTAGGTGTTGTCCCAGTCCGTCAGCGCAGCAGTCGCGCCGATGTAGCGCAAGCCGCCAGCACCGGTGATCTGGCCGGTCACCTTGGCATCACGCATCGAGTAAGTGGCGGAGATGCGGTTGTCGGCCAGCGCCGAGACATTGAGCGTCATCTGGCCGCTCAGCGTAAACGTGGTCACGGTGCCGTAGTCGATCTTCACCCCGCTGGAGCCTTGATAACCTTCCAGCACCACCATGCCGCCGGTGATGACAGTCTTCTTGGCGATGGTGCGGGTGCCCAGCCAGTTCCCCAACTCGCCCCAGATGGTGGTGGCGTTCAGGGTGTTGGCGTTGATGTAGAGGGAGAAGTTGTTGTCGCCAAAGTTGTCTGCGTCAGTCCACAGGCGGCCCTGCTCCAGCCGGATGTCCCCCACATACACGTTGTTGGCGGCAGCTCCGCGCCAGCTCATGGCGTTGCCGTTCACGATGGTGAGCGTGTAATACTGGTTGGGGATGACAGTGCCGCCGGAGTCGCGCACGCGGGCGTCAATGTTCGCCGACACACCATAGCGCTGGCCGCTGGTGCCACCCATCTGGCCGGAGATGGTGGTGTCACCGGTGAGCAGCATGTTGCTGAACGCAGAAGCCGTGTTGTTGTAGGTGCCGGAAGAGGTCAGCGCACCGACGTAGCCGCCAAACACCGTGTTGGAGGTGTCCGCCACGCCCTTGCCCTCGATGGTGAGCACGTACTGGGAGGTGTAGGTGCTGGCGGTGGTCCAGTTGGTGTCGAGCGTCGCCCCGTTTTTCACGGTGATCATGCTGCCATTGGCACCAAACGGATTGGCCCCCGTGCCTGCCCCGCTGCGCAGAATACCCGCCTCCACCGTGGTACCGCCCGTGTAGGTGCTGCCCGCTGTTGTGATGAGGATGCCGCTGCCCTGCTTCACCAAGCCGCCGGTCCCCGTGACCGCGCTGCCAAGGGTGATGGTGAATCCGTTCGTGTCCAGCACGGCGGCGCTGCCAGAGAGCGCGGCAAACTGAGTGGACAAACCGCCGCTGATGGCCGCGCCGTAGCGCAGCGTGCCGCCCTGAAACGTCAGCGTGCTGGTGCCCAGCGCGGAGGCATTCCCCACCTGCAGCACCCCTGCGCTGAGGTAAGTGGCACCCGAGTAATTGTTCGCCGCGTTGAGCTGCAGCACCCCTGCGCCCTCCTTGATCAAGCCGCCGGTCAGCGCACCGCTCAGCGTGGCATTGACGATGATGTTGGAGCCTGCACCCGCATTCCACCGCTGCGCGTCCCCCGGGGTGCCCGGGCTCTGCTGAATCGTAAGTCCAGACGCAAACGTGAGGTCCGCACCGCTGCTGTTGGCCACCACAGGATTCGCACCACCACCCGACAGCGTCAGCGTCAAACCACTCCCGCCAATCGTCGTCTTGGTTCCCACTCCTGACTGCGTGATAGAAGCAGCATTGATCGCCTCAGTCAGAGTCACCACATTGGCGCTGTTGCCATTCGAAAACTCCGCACTGCTGGTGGAGATCCACACACTCGGCGTACCCGAGTTTGTCCACGCTTGCTCAGCGGTGTTCCAGTTGGCCGTGCCATCCACGTCGGCATACACCAGCACTGCCGCAGGTGCGGCGTTTGGGGTAAGCAGGAGGCTGAGGGCGGAGAATGCGGGTACGAGACGACGAAGACGCAAGACGACTGACATGGGGCTTTTTCGGAACGCGCGGGGGGCGCTTTGAGGGGTGGGGGGAGATTTTCGCCATAGTCCTGCATTCCCCTCTCTTCAACCTCGTTTGAAACCCGCTCTCAGAACTCTGTAGCTCTTGTCACGACACATTAGTGAGGCATGCCTTTATTCACCACCACACCAGCGGCAGCGGCACAATCAGCGCCAGGTCCGCCAGCACGCGGTAGGCATCCACTGAGAAGCGCCGGCGTAAGCCATGCACCAGTGCATGCAGCACCACAGCGCCCAGGGCCGCGCGCGCGGGTCCCTGCAGCGTGTGCTGCAGCATCCCCACCTCGATTCCCCACAGCACCGCCAGCGTAAAAAACACCGTCCCCAGCACCAGCCGCGTGTGCTTGCGGTCATCCTGCAAACCGGCTTCGCGGCAGGAGATGCCGTGCAGATTGCAGGCAAAGAGCAGCGTCAGCAGCACGCACTCCGTCACCGGCTCCTTGATGTTCTCCGGCATCGCAAAAAAGCGCGTGCTCGTCGTGCAGCCCATCGCAAACAGCAGCGCCGCGGTCATTTCCTTCGGCAGCACATTCCCCATTCGGATGTCCAGTTGCCGCAGAAAAGACAGCGCCATCACCCCCAGCACAAAGAGACTCAGCGTGAACTTCGACCCGCTGGAGATCGGCATGCGCGAGATCAGCATGATGCCGCCCAGCCCTGCGCACGAAACAAACACATCCCGCGACACACGGCTGCCCTGCGCAGACCAAGAGGCAAGGTACAGCGCCACCAGCAGCGCCAGGCTCACCGCCTGCCACAGCACCCCTTCCGGAATCACATACAGCGCCATCCACCCCAGCACCAGCAGCGTCGGCGGAATCACCCCCAGCAGCAGCACACGCCGGTGGCGGTGGTAAAACACATGCCGCACATCCAGCTCCGCCACGCTCTTCACCCCATAGGTGTCCAGCGTGCGATCCAGCAAATAGATCACCCAGCACGCCAGCCCGAGTCCCACATTCAGCAGCGGAGTGAGTCGGATGCCATGCGCATGCGCCAGCGCCACCTGCCACAGCACCGCCACCGCAGGCGCCTCCAGGCTCAGCACATGCGGCCACAGCCACCACGGCGTAGGTTTCGCAGGCGCGGATTCGCTGGCTGGCATCAGATCACTCAAGACCTGCTCTGTAGAGCGCGGCGGTGAAAGTGAAAAGGAGAAACAGTGAACATCGAACATTCAACTCGGATGCAATCGTGACAATGCAGCGAGGCAATGAAGCGTGCCACAAACCACCCACGACCCTCCGCCAAACTTGAAACTTTTAACCCTAAACTTGTAACTCTCTCCGAAGCAAGGTTGCCATGCCGATGTCACGCGACACTTTGCACGCTCCCCCCTCATGATTGGCGACGACTATTTCGAACTGCGTTCACGCATCGGCACAGACCTGCTGGCTCTGTCCGCAGCCCTGCGTGAATCCGGCGGCGACTCCGAATCCGCCGCCATCCTCGACAATCTCATCGCCAGCCTCAAGGAACCCTTCGTCTTCGTCGTCGTCGGCGAGGTCAACGTCGGCAAATCCACCTTCCTCAACGCCCTCTTCGGCCAGGATTTCTCCAGCACCGGCGTCGTCCCCACCACCGGCAAGATCCTCTTCTTCCGCCATGGCGACGAACACAACGTCGTCCCCGTCACTCCCACCCTGGATGAAGTCTACGCCCCCGTCGATTTCCTCCGCGACTTCCACATCGTCGACACCCCCGGCACCAACTCCGTCGAAAACGAGCACCAGCTCATCACAGAGCGCTTCGTGCCCATCGCAGATCTCGTCATCTTCGTCTTCTCCGCCATGAATCCCTGGGGCGCCTCCGCCTGGCAGTTCCTGGAAAAGGTCCACCGCGAGTGGATGCGCCACGTCATCTTCGTTCTCCAGCAAAGCGATCTCCGCAGCCCCGAAGAAATCCAGGTCATCACCGACTACATGGGCCAGCTCACGCGCCAGCGCTTCGGCCGCGACTTCCCCCTCTTCGCCGTCTCCGCCAAAAAAGCCTTCCTCGCCCGCAATGCCGGCATCGAGCGCGAGCGCCTCCTCCAAGACAGCGGCTTTCACGCCCTGGAGGCCCACATCTCCTCCATCGTCCGGCACAATGCCGCCCGCCTCAACAAGCTCGCCAGCACCATGCGCCTCGCGCGTCAGATCCTCGATGACATGCGCGAGCGCCACCTCGCCGGCATGCAACAGGCCAAGCGCAAGACCATCGTCCTCCAGGAACTCCAAAGCGAGCGCGAGCTCCAGGTCGACCGCACCCTCAAAAAAATCCTCCCCGCCCTCGATGCCACCGAGCGCGACTACCACGAGTCCGTCATGCGCGTCGCCGGCCTCGCCAATGACGCCCTCACCACCCGCAAGGCCTTCCAGCGCAAAGACGCTGACGACGACAACGAATCCGCCGCACGCCCGCAGAGCCTCGACCACCGCCTCTTTCAAGAACTCCAGCACCGCACCGGCGACCGCTGGCGTCAGGTCAGCCTCGTCCTCGAAGAAGACGTCCATCAGTTCGAGCGCTTCCTCTACGCCCAGGGTCGCGGCATTTTGTTCCCAGCCGATGTCGTCCTGCCCTCCCATGATTACGGCGAGGAAGAAAGCGAGCTCCGCCGCCGCTTCGGCACCCATGTAGACTCCTCCCTCCGCCGCTTCGTCATCGGCCTCAAGCTCGATGAAGACATCGAGCCCGGCCTCGAACGAGCCCGCGTCACCGCCCGCTGGCTGCCCCGCCTCATCCTCCCCGTCATCATCGCCACCGTCCTCTGTGGCTGGTTGGACGATCTGGTCAGCGCCGCCATCGCCTTCGGTGCCGGCCTGCTCCTCCTCACCGTGGTCTACCTCCTCACCCAGATTCGGCTCGCCAATTCACGCAACGCCATCCTCGACAAGCTCGAAGAATCCTCCGTCACCCTGCGCGAAACGCTCTCCAAGCAGGTCACCGAAGACGTCACCGCCTCCTTCACCAAGTTCCTCGACACCCTCAATCCCGCCCAAGCCAACGCCGCCCACGTCGAGCGCGAACAGTCCACTCAAGTCGAGCGCCTCCGCCAGCTCGCCGACTCCTTCAGCATCCTCGACCAGCAGATCAAAGTGCTCACCCCCGCAGGCGGAGCGTAAACGGGACGGAGCATCGACTCCCAGACAGCCCCCCAACATCTCGCTGTCCCTTCCGTCCTTTCGGTCCTCCCGAACGACCACCTCCAAGTCAGTCCCTATCGGCCTGCCCCAGACTGTTCCGTACTCCCCGCTTTCAGCCGGAATCTGCTCTAAAATCCCTTCTCACCACGGCCAAAATGCCCCGTCATAGGGTGTCAGCCCGAAGCCCAGCCGCCCGTGGTCCGTGAATCACTAGCCAGCCCGCCACCGATACTTTAAACTCGCCCATCACAGGCAGAAAATCGGTCCTACACCTCCTATCAGACCCATCCAGCGTCTTCACTCGCCCCAAAGCCCACGCCCGCCTCGCCACCTCCGGCCAATTTTCAATTCTCAGTTTTCAGTTCCCAGTTTTCAGTCTCCTCCCACCCACCACCTCCGTCCCATCCAGCGCCAACACCTCATCCAAAGCCCACGCACCCCCCAGCGCTTCCCCCCCGTGTCTCCCGCCGCCCTCAAGTCCGCCCTCATCGCCCAAGCCCGCGCCCTCGGCTTCGACGACTGCCGCATCGCCCCCGCTCAGCCCGCCGCGCACCGCGCCCTCTTTGAGCAATGGCTCGCCGAAGGCAAAAACGGCGACATGGCCTGGCTCGCCCGCAACCCCGAGCGCCGCACCGATCCCACCCTCGTCCTCCCCGGCGCCAAATCCGTCATCATCCTCGCCCTCAACTACTACCAAGGCGGCACCCCCTACCCCGAGCGAAGCGAGTCCTCCGAAGCTCGAAGAGCGAAGGATGGACAGTCCCCATCGTCCTCGTCCTCCTACTCGAACTCGTCCTC
>DLGZ01000083.1 GCA_002482965.1 Verrucomicrobiaceae bacterium UBA7681
TTTCCTCTTTTTCGGCTATTCCATCTGGTATTGCTGTATAGACCCTCCCTATCTCATCATAGAACGTAGAAGGAACGCCTCACTTCACCCGCCGGTAATCCACCGGCCTCCGCCTCCGCCGCGTCGCCACCTTGTACAGCGTCGCGCTCCCCTTGCAGCGGTGCGCCATCGCCAGCCCCAGCACATCATCATCGTGGCAGCCGCTGCGCGCCTCCTCGCGCCCGTTCTTGCTCCACATGAAGTTCTTGCACTCCGCCAGGATGTGCGGGCAGAACACATCCAGCGTCTCATTGTGAAACGCCAGCGCCAGACTGTCGATCACATCCCGCCGCTGGTCCCTGTCCTTCAGCTTCCAGCCCAGCATGAAGTTCTGCTTCTCGCGGTCATACGGGTCCACCACCTGCCGCTTGTACAGCGGCACCCCCGCATCCTTCAGCCGCTCCAGCACATGCAGCCCCATGTTCACCTCCAGCACCACCAGCGCGCCCCCATAATACTCTGACAGCAGCGCGATGTAGTCCGCCGTCAGCAGCGTCGTCCCCGTAAAAGGCGGCCGCACACGCGCCACCACCGCATCCTTGTAGCACGCACCACCCGCCTCCTGGTACTCCGTGCGCAGCACACCAATGGAATGCCGGTCCGGGTCCCCGCTCTCCGCCTGGTCCTCCCCCGTCATCGGGTCACACCACACGATGTAGCTGCACCCCACCTGCGGCCTTTCCCAGATATGGAAACTGCCAAAGCCGCTCGCATCCATCTGAAACTCCACCCCATCTCCCACCGCCACCAGAGAGCCCACCTCCGGCGCGTGCAGCCCCGCCGCCAGCTCCATCCGCCGCAGCGCCGCCACATTGAAGCGCGGCCTCCCTGACGAGAGAAAGCAGCTCACCTCATCCTCCGGGTAAAACTCATCAAACGTATCCTCCGAGCCCGAGCACTCCGACTCCATGATCGCCCGCCGCCACGCCATCTGCTCATGCGTCCACCCATACCTCCGCCGACCGTTCGCCTCACGCGGCGTCATCGTCGCATCGATCTTCGCCCGCATCGTCCCCGTCACCGGCTTCGCATTCTCCGCAAACTCAAACCACGCCGCAAACACCTTCACCCACCCATTCCCCGGCGCCGCATCCCCCGCCCGCCAAGCCTTGAGAAAATCATCCAGACTCAGCGCCCCCTGCCACGTCTCATAGTGCCAGCCGCTCGCCCCATCCGGCGTGCTCTCCGCGATCGCCAGCCCCGCATCATTCAGCGACGGCAAGATCGACGCCATGATCTTCCGGTCATCCTTCACCCCGCCACGCGGATACTTCGCGCTCTCGCTAAACAGCACCGCCTGCCGCGGCTTCGAGATCCCTGGGTTCATCGACTCCGCGCTCGTGATCGTCGCCGTGCTCCCGTTCGCCCACTTCATCCGCCGCTCACGCGGCACCAGCGCATTGTGCCACGGAAAACGATCATTCTCGCTGAACGTCCGGATCCGCTCCAAAATGCCCTGGCTGTTCGCACTGATGTTCGCCAAAATCAGCGCATCCGTGTTCCGCTGCTGGCACAGATGATAAATCACCTCCACGCTAAACGTCGTCCCCCCGCACTGGCGGATCTTCGTCACGATCACCCGTATCGCCGGAATCCCCAGCGCCGTCAGCACCTCCACCGCCTCCGCCATCCGTCGCTGCAGCACATTCGCCCGGGGCACCTCCAGCTTCTTCGTCGTCGCGTTCTGCACCTTCGTGCAGGTCTCGAAATGAACCAGCGGCGAATGCGCCACCAGATGAAAATCAGCATCGTTCATAGTGTAACCCACAGCCTTGGGTCCGTATTTCAGATCTCAAGCGGTTTCTTCATCCACATCACATATTAATTCATAAAATACCACATGCTGACATCTATCTCAGCCACACTGCCCACAGAAATCCCGGCCTCATCGGACTCAAAAACAGATGCAATAACGATGAATCTACCCACCATGGCGCAATGAAAAAACCCGCCTTGTCAGTCCTGATTTGCTTGATGCTCACGGCAGCCGTCGCCCCCTGCCACGCAGGCACCACCAGCCTGGAAAGCTTCCTGCTGTCCCCTTCAGCCGATCTCACTCTCCCCATGAAAGGAGACCTTGAATCCGAAGTGTCCCGGCTCCTCGGCAAATATCCCGGCACAGACCAGGCCTTCATCAAATCAAAGATCGTTTTCACCGAGGCCGCCAAAAAAGCACTGACCTCCTCGGATACGCCCCTGATGACGTCAAAAAACAACCCGCTCGCCGTCTCCCTCCAGCATCTGCTTGAGCTCTATATCTGCAAGCAACACCTTCATGAAGGCCGCCTGCACATCGAGACCATCCAGGAGAGCGTGGGTGAGTTTGAAACCAGAGAGTATTATACCAGCCCCACCCTCCTCACTTTCGTGCTGGGAAAAGCCCCTGGCAAAGACCTCCAAGACAAAGCCACGTGGGTTAAGTTTGAAAACAATCTCAAGCCCTACCGCCTGCGAATCGTGGGCCTCGGAGAACACAATGAGCGAGTCCTGCTCGAAGGTGAAACCTCCGGCCACGAGCAGTTCAATGCCGAACTTCATCTGCTCCTCCTGAAAGCCATCAGCACCGATCTGGAACAGCGCATCTCCCGGCCAGGGAAACCACCCGCCGAATAAAAGCTGGAACTGCCCCCCATGGGCATGAGACCATCAACATCAACCACCAGCCGCCCCCCATGCAACACACTCTCCTCATCATGCTGACAGCCCTCCTGATCACCAGTTGCCTCGGACAAGGAAAGCGCCAGGCTCAGCGCCTTGAGCAAATCTATGGCATGCCCATGCATGAGATCCTGGCCAAAGAAAAGCCCAAGCAGATAGCAGCACGCCGTCAGGCCGGCGAAACAATCTAAATCGGAGGCGAGATGCCAAAGCCCTAAGACCGAAAAAGAGCCCAGGCGAAGCCCCTCCCTCACCAAATCGCCACCACATTCCACTACCACACGCCCATCATCCTGTGTTTAATAATGGCCGCGTTCATCACCGGCCCCGTCCGCACATGGCGCACACAACCACAGAGCTTCCTCCCAACCACCTCATGAAACACCTGCTGTCCGCCCTGCTGACCTCCTGCCTCCTCATCTCCTGCGCCTCCAAGGATCTGGAACGTTGCCCTCCCGGCACCCCCGCCATCCATTTGACCCAGGCCGTCGAATGCACCTACCCCGACGGCAAATTCACCCTCCCCGCCGGCATCTACCAGCCCGAGGCCCAGTCCTCCACCGGCATCTACTACGTCGCGCCAGAGCGTCTCAAGACCACCGGCATCATTCGCCAGGGCCATGAACGCGGCGGCCTCTTCATCGCCAAAGAAGGCTGGCAGTGGGCCTGGATCGGCCACCCCGGCTTTGAAGTGGACGAAAACAAAACCTCCATCCTCGGCAAGCGCGGCATCCTCATGCCCACCCACTACAAATTCGAGCCCTTCGTGAAAGTCACCCCGGTGAAGAGCCGCTAATCCAATCAGCGCGCAGTTGGTGCAGGTTCAGGACATAGGTAA
>DLGZ01000029.1:0-27385 GCA_002482965.1 Verrucomicrobiaceae bacterium UBA7681
GGAACTGCTGATCATGGTGGATGCTGTGCGCCGTGCGAGCGCCCACCGAATCACAGCGGTGCTGCCCTTTTTTGGCTATGCCCGACAGGATCGCAAGGACCGCCCGCGGGTGCCAATCACTGCGAAGCTGGTGGCGAACCTGCTGGTGGCCGCCGGGGTGAACCGGGTGCTCACCGTGGATCTGCACGCCGGGCAGATTCAGGGTTTCTTCGACATTCCTGTGGATCATCTCTATGCAGCCCCTGTCTTGATGAAGACGATCCGTGAGCGTGAGATCAGCGACCTTGTGGTGGTCTCTCCCGACGTGGGGGGCATCAAAATGACGCACGCTTTTGCCAAGGCGCTGGGAGCTCCGATGGCGATCGTGGCCAAAAATCGTGTCAGTGCCGAAGAAGTGGAGGCGCACAGCGTCATTGGTGATGTGGCGGGGAAAAATGTTCTTTTGGTCGATGACCTGACTGAAACTGCCGGGACGCTCACGGCTGCCGCCGATCTGCTGCTGAAGCACGGGGCGAAAAAGATTTATGCCGGGGTTTCCCACGCTGTGCTGGGTGACAAGGGCCGGGACCGCATCGCCAAATCGCCTATTGTGGAGCTGCTGGCGACCAATTCGACGCCGCAGGCAACGGGGGATAAAGTGACCGCACTGGACATCGCCCCGCTGCTGGCGCAGGCCATCGGCCGCATCCACGGGAACGAGTCTGTCACATCCCTGTTTGACACGCGGGGGTAGGCGTGTATTCTCCGCGCCCTTTTTCCAAAACTTAATCTCCTCCAGTGAGGAACCCCGACCATGGCTAAAATTCTCGATCTCCAGGCAGAAGTCCGCACCCAATCCGGCACCGGTGCCGTCAAACGCATGCGCAAGGCAGGCACCATTCCAGCTGCCCTTTATGGTCGCAAGGTGGAGCCTTCCAGCATCCAGGTGCACGGCAAAACCTTCTCGAAGCTTCTCGCAGGCAGCGCTTCGGACAACATTCTTGTCTCCCTGAAGATCGGTAGCGGCGAGCAGCTGGCGCTGGTGCAGGAAGTGCAGCACGACTACCTTCGCGGTGGCATTCTGCACATCGATTTCCACGCTGTGGCAGCCGATGAAGAAATTCACGCCAATGTGCCAGTCGTGACGATTGGCGAAGCCAAAGGTCAGAAGCAAGGCGGCATGGTGGAAGCCATTCATCACGAAATCGAAGTCCGCTGTCTGCCGAAGGATCTGCCAGAAAGCATTCAGATCGACGTCAGCCACCTCGAAGTGGGCCAGGGCGTCCACGTCAGCGAAATCAAATTCCCTGAAGGTGTCAGCTGCCACCTGGGTGGTGATGTGGTCATCGTCATGTGCGAAGAGCCGAAAGTGGAGGTCGAGCCCGAGCCGACCGCTGCTGCCGCCCCTGCTGCTGGTGCCAAGCCTGCCGCCGGAGCCAAGCCAGCCGCTGGTGCTGCTGCCGCCCCTGCTGCTGCGAAGCCTGCTGCCAAGAAGTAATTTCTGCACCTTTTCCACGATGTGGCTTCCGGCGCGGATACAACGAGCAGCGGCTTGAATGCGCCGCGTCTCATTGTGGGCCTCGGGAATCCCGGCGAAACCTACCGCGAGACACGCCACAACATTGGATTTATGGTGCTGGATGAAATCGCAAGACGCATGGGAGCCGCTTTCCGCGAGGAAAAGCGGTGGTCAGGTCTTGTGGCGAAATTTACGGGCGGATATCTGCTCAAGCCGCTCACATTCATGAACGAGAGCGGTCGTGCGGTGCAATCGGTGGGGCACTTTTACAAAGCCTCACCTGCGCAAACGCTGGTGGTTTACGACGATGTGGATCTGCCGCTGGGCCGTCTGCGTTTTCGCACCAGCGGCTCTGCTGGCGGCCACAATGGCATTCGCTCTCTCATCGCATCGCTCGGATCCGATGAATTTCCACGACTGAAGGTGGGCATCGCTGCGGCGAATGGCCGGCCTGCCGGAGAGCGCATGGTGGGCCACGTGCTGGGCAAATTTCGCGCCGAAGAGCAGACTGAGCTGCAAATCGTCATCCAGCGCGCTGCAGATGCCGTGCTTTCTGCGGTTGATCGCGGCCTGGAAACCGCCATGAATGTCTTCAACCGACAACCCGAATCTTAACCCCCTGAAACCACACCCTCTATGAACCGCAAATACGAAGCACTCATCGTGCTCGACACCAAAGGCAAAGAAGAAACCGTTGACTCCCTCGTCAGCACCATCAGCAAAGACATGGAAAAGTCCGGCCTGAAGCTTGAGCAGATCGACAACATGGGCAAACGCAAGTTCCCCTTCAACCCACGTCACGTTGAAGGCGGTCACTTCATCAACATCCAGTTCTCCGGTGAGCCTGCCGCTCTGGACAGCCTGCGCTCCAAGCTGAAGCTGAACGAAAACGTGTATCAGCAGTATTACCTGAAGCGCAGCGCGTAGTCCGCCGCGTCGGTGTATTTTCATCACCCCGGTTTCGCGTTTAGGCGCGAGCCGGGGTTTTGTTTTTGGAGGGGGGGGCGTTGAGTGGCGCGAGGTGAGCAGCTGGTCAGGTGTGTAGCGGGGCGTATTGTGGACGCTGCTGGAGGCCGTGAGGTGTGGCGGCGTGCTGGGTTTGCTTCCCGGATTGTTATGGCGAGACCCAGGGAAGCACTCGCTAAAGCTCGGCATCCCTGGGCTTAGTTACGCAGCACCTTTGGTGCTGGTGTGATGCGGAGCGGAATGATGGAAGAATGCGCCATCCTGACAGGGGCAGGCGTGGCGCATGATGCTCCAGAAGTGGTAGAAGACCAGCGAGCTGCTGTTTAACGAGTGCTCTTTAGTTAAGCATCCAGGCCGAAGGCGGTGTGGACGACGCGGGCGGCGTTTTCGACTTCGGCTTCGTCAACGATGACGGCGGTCTTGATCTCGCTGGTGGAGATCATCTGGATGTTGATCTTCGCGTCTGCGAGGGCCTTGAACATCTTGGCGGCGACGCCGCTGTGGCTGCGCATGCCGATGCCGACGACGCTTACCTTGGCGATGCTGCTCTGGGTGCGAAGCTGGGCTTTATCTCCGAGGCCGGGCAGTTCGGCTTTGAGCACGGCTTCGGCCTTGGCGAGGTCTGCGCCACTGAGCGTGAAGGAGATGTCGGTGATGCCGTCGAAGCTGACGTTTTGCACGATCATGTCGATCGTGATGTTGGCGGTGGCGATGGCGCCAAAGATGGCGGCGCTGATGCCGGGGCGGTCTGCGACGTCGTCGATGGTGACCTTGGCCTGATTGCGCTCGAGGCTGACGCCGCGTACGACGACGGACTCCATGCCGGGGGATTCTTCTTTCACGATGGTACCGGGGTTGTTGTTCATGCTGTTGCGTACTTCAAAGCGCACACCAAATTTGTTGGCAAACTCGACGCTGCGGCTCTGCATCACCTTGGAGCCGGAGGAGGCCATTTCGAGCATCTCTTCGTAGCTGATCTCAGGGATCTTTTGCGCGGTCTTCACCACGCGGGGGTCGCAGGTGTATACGCCGTCCACATCGGTGAAGATCTGGCAGAGGTCGGCCTTGATGGCCGCAGCCATGGCGATGGCGGTCAGATCGCTGCCGCCACGGCCCAGGGTGGTGATTTCTCCGCTGGTGGTTTCGCCTTGGAAACCGGCGAGCATGACGATGTTGCCTTCGTCGAGCATCTTCTTCACCGCGTCCGGGGTGATGTTGATGATGCGGGCTTTGGTGTGAACGCGATCGGTGGAAATACCTGCCTGTGCGCCGGTGAGTGACACGGCCTTGCCACCGAGGGCATTGATGGCCATGGCTGTGAGGGCGATGGTGGTCTGCTCGCCGGTGGCGAGGAGGACGTCCATTTCACGCTCGATGGGTTCGCGTTCGGGGGAGACTTCTTTGGCCAGCCGGATGAGATTGTCCGTCACGCCTGACATGGCGGAGACAACGGCGACGACTTGATTGCCCGCACGCTGGGTTTCCAGAATGCGACGTGCGCAATTGCGGATTCGCTCGGGAGTGCCGACGGAGGTGCCGCCGTATTTCTGGACTATGAGTGCCATGCTGGGGTTTGGGGAAAGGGCGCGGAAAATGGCATGGTGGGGCGGGTGCGCAAGGACGGAGTTTGGGGGAGACTCCTGACCTTTGACAACTCAGCCCAAGACCTTGCGCTCCTCAGCAGCATTCAGAGGCTTCCATTTTCCGGCCTGAAGGCCTAAATCGGCGAGCTTGAGGCTGCCGATGCTGACGCGGATGAGGCGGAGGGTGGGGAAGCCGACGGCGGCGGTCATGCGGCGGACCTGGCGGTTTTTGCCTTCGGTGAGGGTGAGTTCGAGCCAGGAGGTGGGGATGTTTTTGCGGACGCGGATGGGGGGATCGCGTGGAGGGTGGGCGGGCTCGGTGTCGAGACGCTGTGCTTTGCAGGGCAGGGAGTGGAATTCCTTCAAGTCGATGCCGGAGCGGAGTTTTTGCAATGCTTGGTCGGAGATCTGGCCGTCCACCTGGGCGTGGTAGGTGCGTGGATGGGCGTGGCGGGGATTGAGGAGGCGGTCATTCCAGCGGGCTTCGTCGCTGAGGAGCAGGAGGCCCTCAGAATCGCGATCCAGCCGGCCGATGGCGTAGACGTCAGGCGGGAAGCCGAATTCGGCAAGGGTGCGGTGGGAGGGGTGCTCCTGAGTGAACTGGGAGAGGACGTCGAAGGGCTTGTGGAAGGCGAGGAGCATTTACTTCGATCTCAGCGTTGCGAGCTGATGCTCAAGTTCGGTGCGACGTTGTTGGTAGCTGGTCTGTGCCGCTTTGCGAGTCTCCCCCTTGAACACGCCCGAGATGCCTGCAAAGAGAGCGAAGAGGCCCATGCCGACAGGCACGAAAAAGAAAATACCAGGCACACGTGCCGAACTGATGCGCGAAGCCATGCTGAAACACACGGCCGCGAAGAAGATTGTGAACGCGAGGCCAAACCAAGGATTGCCGGGGGGGCGTGGTCCTCTGCGGCTGGGAACCATCGAATTCATCTGCTCAATGCCCCATTCGCGATCCAGTTTCTCGATCTCATTTTGCAGAGCGATGACTTCCAAGCTCTCGGCCATCTTGCCGGTGTTTTCGGCGATCTTGGCGACTTCCTCGGTAAAGATGGAACTGTCGGTGCGCTTCACCTCAAGGCTGCTCTGGCAGAACTGACAGGTGACGAAACGGGTGGCGTCGGAGACTTGAAGCGGAGCGCCGCAGTGGTTGCAACGGACGGATAGCGATTCCATGCCGCGAGGCTAGCGGGAGCCCTGAAGATTTTCAAGGGTGGTTCCAAAACGCATCACATCTTCTAATGCGAGGCGTTTCTGCTCAAACTCCTCCTCGGTCAGGCGGCGTGGGATGTGATGGGGCTTGTCGAAGACGAGGGTGACTTTGGAAAAGGGCAGGGGCAGGAGGAATTCATCCCAGGTCTTGAACTGGATGGCGTGGCTGTAGTGCATGTGCACGGGAATGATGGGCACGCCGGTGAGCTGGGCGAGCTTGACGATGCCTGGCTGTACGCGATGCAGAGGGCCACGCGGGCCATCGGGGGTGATGCCGATCTCGTAGCCTTCACGCGCCTTCGCCGCGAGGGCGATGAGGGCGCTCATGCCTTTCTCGGGCTTGGAGCTTGAGCCGCGCTCGGCTTCTATGCCGAAGGTTTCGCACACATCGGCGATGATCTGTCCGTCGCCGCTGGGGCTGGTCAGAATGGTGCCGGGTACATTGGCGAACCACTCATGATGCAGCCAAGGGATGAGGAACATGCGGTTGTGCCAGAAAGACCAGATCCAGCCTTTGCGCGTGGCATCAAAGACCCCTGCGTCATCTCGCACCTCCCAACGCAATGTCGTGCCGATGCCGCGCATGATCCATGCGATGATCTTTCCGGCGGATTTGATGCGGATTTTGGCCATGAGAGTGAACCCCTTGCATGGCGGTGTTCTGTTCTGTGGTCAAGGTGCGGGATGCCGGTGCAGGGCATGAAAAAGGCGGGAGACTCCTCCCGCCGTGGTTGAGTGGCTCTGGCAGGCGGTGCCGTGACTACGACTTGAAGAAATACATGCCGACCATGGTGATCAAACCAATGACGAAGGCCCCAATGCCTACGCCGAACATCGCCGTGGAGTCCGTGGAACCGCCGACGATGATGGCGCTGTCTTGAATGCTGGAAGGGAGGTAGCGCACCTTGACCGCCTCATCGGTGACCGCAGTTTCGCTGGCGTGAGCCGAGAAAAAGTTGGAGGTGACCTTGAAGGTCTGCAGCGTCTGGGCGCCGTTTTGCGGTGTGAAGGAGACATCAAGCTTGTAGTCGCTCGAACGCCGTCCTTTGCTCCACTCTCCCCCTTCGATGATGCCATCGACTGTGACACCATCCTTTTCGAGAGCGGCAAGGCGCTCCTTATCCTTGTGGCCGGCGAAGGTGAGGAAGGGTCCGGCGATGACGGCGATAACCGCGAACAGCTTAATTTTGGTGGATGTTTCCATGTGATTTGGTGGAATTAAGCCGCCGTTTTATCCAAAACAGATGCAAGGGTCAATGCGAATTCACCTAGATTCAAAACCTTAGACCGACTTGATCAATTCAATCACCGATCTGCCCTCCTCGCGGCGGAAATCGACGCGGTCGAAAATCTCGCTGATGACATGGAGGCCGAGGCCGCCGATGCGGCAGTCGATTGAGGGAGGAGCGACGAGCTTCTGAAAGTCCTCGTTGGTGATGCCTGCGCCGAAATGCTCGATGAGGATGCGAACGGAGTCCGGGCCTGATTCCATGCGGCAGGTGGCGGCACGTTCGGTGCTCGTGGAGCAGTAGGCGTATTTGCAGATGTTGCTCATCACCTCATCACAGCCGAGAACGAGGAGGCCGGTGAATTCATCGTTGAGGCCGTGATAGGCGGACCATGTTTCGATGAACTCACGCACGAGGCGCAGCGTGTCGGGATGGCAGGTGAGGGCGATTTCTTCCGGCGCGGGTGGCGTGTGATCTGTGATGGTCAGCACGGTGGCGTCGTCCTGATAGCTCGAGTCGTCGGAAAAAGTGTGCCATTGCTCGACGAGGTGTTTTAAGAAGCCATCGCCACCGTTGGTGTGCTGCATGGCGGCGGCGAAGGCGGCGTCTTCAAAGTATTCACCTGCGCTATTTTGCACTTCGAGAATGCCATCGGTATAGAGCATCCACTGGCGGCCGGTACTGAAGGGGAGCGCCATCTCTGCATAGCGTGCGGCGCATGAAATGCCCAGCGGTGCATTGCCGGGGGCGGGGACTTCTTTCCATGCCTTGCCGTCAAACACCTGCGCTCCCGGCAGGCCGGCGCAGCAGAGCCACACACGACGCGTCTTTGGGCAGACGAGCATGGCGTTGATGGCGATGAAGCGACCGGCCTTCATCACGCCGCAAAGGCGTTTGTTTAATGTCGCCATCCATTCGGCGAGATTCATGGAGACGCACAGATGCGCGGTGGATGCGATGAGGGTGGTGCCGCGTGCCATGTCGAGTGCGGCGGGCAGGCCTTTGCCGCAGACATCGCCGACACCGAGGAGGATTTTGCCATCGTCGATCTGGTGCCAGAAATAGAAGTCGCCGCCGACTTCGCTGGCGGGTTCATAGAAGGTCTCGACGGCTACGTCTCCCAGGCGCACCTGGGGCGCGGGGAGGAAGGAGTTTTGGATTTCTGTGGCGAGCGAGAGCTGCTGGCGGTTTTCAGCTTCCTGAATGGCCTTTTTTTGCGATTCGAGGCGGATGAGTGTGACAGCGATGAGGCTGCCAAAGGTTTCGAACATCTCCACATCCTGCGGCGTGAAGGCGGAGCCG
The DNA here is from genome assembly GCA_002482965.1 of Verrucomicrobiaceae bacterium UBA7681. Classification (GTDB taxonomy): domain Bacteria; phylum Verrucomicrobiota; class Verrucomicrobiia; order Verrucomicrobiales; family Verrucomicrobiaceae; genus Prosthecobacter. The sequence goes on from DLGZ01000029.1 coordinate 7,791, forward strand.
TTGTTTGGATTGATGGCCTGCATCACGCCGAGGGAACGATCCCCATCGAGCAGGGGAATCGTGACCATCGCACGGGTGACGAGGTCGGACTGGTCGGAGACTGGGCGAAAGTGACGCGGATCGTTGAGGGCGTCCTCGATGTTGACGACCTTTTGGGTCAAATAGACCTCTCCCGCGATGCCTTTACCTTTGGGGACGCGCACATGCATCGCGTTGATGGGATCGAGCGTGGAGTAGATGCGGAGGTCCTCGCTGGGGCCATCAGGCAGGAGGACGGAGCATACCTCGCAGTCCATCACCTCACGCGAGCGCTGCAGGATGTGTTTGGCGAGTTCGACGAGATTTTGAGTGCTGCTCAGGCGACGAGCTACGTCGAGCAGAACGCTTTGGCGAGAGGTGATGGGCTGTGGATTACTCACGGCGTTTGAAGAGTTCGAGGAGGCCCTTTTTCTTTTCTTCGGGGGTGGCGCTTTCGCGGGGCATGGGGATGCTGGGGGCCGGTTTCGCACCTGATTCGAGTTCTTTGATACGCACGGGGTAGGGGGTGTGGGTGCGGCGCATGTGCTCGATGATCTGGTCCTTGGAGGGCACCTCATTTTCTTTGCTGCCAAAGATCAGGCGGCTGGGCTTTCCGGCGAGGGTGCCGGTGATGTATTCGCCCCAGACAACGAGGGCGCTCATTTCTTCCATCAGCGTGTTGATCTTGCGCATGGTGGTATCGAGATGCTTTTCCAGGCCGGGGCCTGAGGCTGAGTCGCCACCTGCGAGAATGCGGTGGAGATCGGTGGTGATTTCTTCGACTCGTGCCTTTAGGCCGGGTTTGCCGTCGGGGGTGCCTGCAAACGTCTGATTGAGCTCTTTGGAAAAACTTTCGAGGTTGGCGAGGATGGCGTCTGCACGGGGGGCGAGGCCTTTGTCAGCCGCGCCCTTTGGGCCTTTGATGAGTTCCTGGATGCCGGTGGCGGTGTCTTCAAGCTTGTCGGCCACCGAGTTGATCTTTTGACCGAAGCCGGGTGTTTTGCCGTCGCCGGTGAAGGTGATTTTTAGCTGCTGGGTGAAGGCTTCGATGTTGGCCAGGGAGTCGGTGATTTTTTTGGAGGCGTCGCCCTTGCCGAGTGGATCGGTGATTTTTTTGAGGTCGGCGGTGATGTCCCGGATGTTGGCGAAGATGGCATCGCCGCCGGGCAGCATCATTTCCAGCAGGCTGCCCATGCTGGTGGAGGTGAGACGTGTGCCATTGGCCAGCAGGCCGTCCTCGTCATCCATGCGAATGAGCGCGATGTGCTTTTCACCCAGCATCGACTCAGCGCTGATGATGACCTTCAGTCTGGCGGGGATGGGGGTGGGTTCGAATACCTCGATGTGAACACGCACGGTGTTGCTGGGAAAGATGCGGTCGGCGGGGGTAAGGTGTTCAATGCGGTCTACCACGCCGATTTTATCGCCTGCGAAGAGAACGGTGGTGTTGCGGTGGATGCCGGTGACATCAGCGAAATCCACGGAAAAGCGCAGGTGGGGTTTGCGCCAGGGATCGCCCGAGATGGCGAACATCAGCGCACCTAGCAGCATCAGGGAGCACAGAATGACGAGGGTCGCCACGGTGGCATCTTGCTTGTTTTTCATGGCTTGGAAGATTGAATGGCGGAGCGTGAGTACAGGCCGGTTTCATTGAGGCCGAGCAAGGTCTCGCGGTAAAGCACCTCGCCGGAGTCGTCGCTGCCATCGCCCTGCGGGTCACCGTTGATGAACTGCTGCACGCCGGGATGCGGATGTGCGCGAATTTCTGCGGGCGTGCCGGAGGCGATGATTTTTCCCTGATTCGGGCCGGTGCCCAGCATGATGATGCGAGTGCCGATGCGGAAGACGCTGTTCATGTCATGGGTGACGACGACCACGGTCGCGCCGATTTTTTGAGTGAGGCGCTGGGTGAGTTCATCGACGACGGCGGTCATGATGGGGTCGAGGCCGGCGGTTGGTTCGTCGCTGAAAACGAGCGGCGGGTCCAGGGCGAGGGCGCGGGCGAGCGCGGCACGTTTTTTCATGCCGCCGCTGATCTCGGAAGGTTTCTTGTGGCCATGCCCGGTGAGGCCGACCTGTTCGAGTTTCATTTTGACGACGGTGTCGATCAATCCGGCATCGAGCTGAGTGTGTTCGGTTAAAGGCAGCGCCACGTTTTCCGCGACGGTGAGCGATTGTAGCAGGGCACCGGATTGGAAGAGCATGCCGTAGCGACCGCGTAGTTTGCGCATCGCATCCGCATTCATGGTGGTGATCTCCTTGCCGAAGATTTTGATGCTGCCGGATGTGGGTTTTTCGGTGCCGATGAGGTGGCGGAGGAGGGTGCTCTTGCCGCAGCCGCTGCCGCCCATGATGATGAAGGTGTCGCCTTCGTAGACTTTAAAGCTGACTCCGTTGAGGACCTTCTGAGATCCGAAATGCCGGACGAGCGAATCGACCTCGATGATCGGTTCGCGGGTGTCCGGGGCTGGTGAGGGGGCAGGCATGGGGATGCTCAGTTAATGGCGATCAGAGGAGGATATTGGAGCGGTGGGTGAGTGCGGGTAGGTGTGTGGCGGAGATTTTTGAAGACGCTGCTGGTGGGCGTGGGGTGTGGCGGAGTCTTGGGTTTGCTTCCCGGTTGTCATGCAGAGTACCCAGGGTCGCCTCGCTTAGGCTCGGCTGACCCTGGGCTAAATTCCGCAGCACCTTTGGTGCTGGTGGAGTGCGGTGAGTGGAGGGCCAATGGAGGCCGTGAGCTAGCTTGGTGGAGTGCTGTGGGTGGAGGGCCAATGGAGGCTGTGATCTTGACTGGCAGGGAGTCGTGGGAGGGAAGGCCAACGGAGACCGTGATCCTGCATTGTGGGGGCTGCGAGTTGACGCGACTCAGCGATGAGGTCCGAGAATGAACGGAACATTTCTTTAACTGAGTGGCATTGCAGACTGGCATCAGAAGAAGAACAGGGCGGTGAGGAGGGCGTTGGCGATGAAGACGCTGAGGAGGGAGACGACGACGGAGCGTGTGGTGGCGAGGCCGACGCCTTCGGCACCGCCGGAGACGTTCAAGCCGATGCTGCAGGCGATGGTGACGATTAGGACGCCGAAGACGCCGCTTTTGAGGAGGCCGATGCCGATGTCGCGCAACTCAACATACTGGAGTGCATGAGTGACGAAGAACGCGGTGGACATGTGCAGGGAGAAATGGCCGATGAGCCAGCCGCCGGCGAGGCCGACGTAGATGCTGAATACCGTGAGCAGAGGGAGCATGATGACCATGGCCAGAAAGCGTGGGACGATGAGCCAGGACATGGGGGGGATGGCCATGACCTCAAGGGCTTCGATTTCTTCCGAGACCTTCATGGTGCCGAGCTCCGCCGTCACTGAAGAACCGCTGCGGCCGATGACGATGACGGCTGTCACCAGAGGTGCGAGTTCGCGGATGAGGCTGGAGGAGACAAGGCCGGGGACAAAGGCTGTGGCACCGAGTTTCGCGAGCTGGGCGGCCGACTGCATGGCCAGCACGACGCCGATGGTCAGGGCGGTGAGTGCTGCCATGGGCACGGCGTGCACGCCGATGCGCACGATTTGAGCAAAGGTGTGGCCGAGGCGCCAGCCTCTGCCGCGAAACGGAGCGACGAAGAGCCAGTAAAGCAGACTTCCGCACAGGTCGAAGTATTGGCGGAATGCTTCGGTCATGGGCGGAGTCGGGAAGGACTAACGTTTACTGGTCAGGTCGGTGGCGTTCAAGGCATCCTCAACCGTGGGCAGATGGGTGATGAAGTCGCCTAGACGCACGATTTTGAACGAGGCATCCACACGGCCCTGAATACCAGCGAGTGCAAATTCCGTGCCTGCGCCGCTGGCGTGCTGAAAGTATTCCACGACGACGGCCCAGACGGGGGTGTTGACGAAGGTCACCTTGGTGAAGTCGATGATGAGGCGTTTGACCCCAGCCTTCATCTGCTCGCGCACGATTTTTTGGAATTCGGGCACGGTCGCCAGATCGGCATCGCCCTCGAGTTCGATGACGACGGCGTTGGGGTGGGTGCGAACGGTTGGTTTCATGAAGAAGTGAGGAGGTCAGAGCCAGCCGGTTTGATTGAGGCGGCCGGTGAGTTCCATCTGCCGCTCCAGTTGTGCAGCATACAGAGTGGCATTTTCCGGATTGGGTTTGCAACGGGTGGATTCGTCGAGCGTGACGAGCTTCGCGCAGAGCTGCTCGTAACTCACGCGTTCACTGCCGCCTTGATTGGCGTGGGCATAGGCGGCCTGGATGGCTCCGCCGAGTGCGGCGCCTTCGCTGGTGCTGAGCGTGACGACTTCGGCATTGAAGCAGTCGGCGGCGATCTGACGCCAGACGCTGCTCTTGCTGCCGCCGCCGGTGAGGCGGATTTCGGTGGGGTTCATGCCGAGATCACGGAAGCGTTTCAAACCGTAGGCGAGGCCGAGGGTGGCCCCCTCAACGGCAGCCCGCGCGAGATTGGCCGGGGCCATGTTGGTGGGGCGGAGGCCATGAATGACACCGGAGCCGTTGGGCAGGTTCGGAGTGCGTTCGCCATTGAGGTAGGGCAGGAACATGACGCCATCCGCCCCGGCGGGTGCGGAATTCACGGCGACTTCGAGCTGGCGCAAATCCCAGCGGAACATCTCGCGCACCTGTTCGGTGACGACGGTGACGTTCATGGTGCAGACGAGGGGGAGCCATTGATCGGTGCTGTCGCAGAACGCGGCCACTTCGCCCTGGCCATCGACCACGGGGGAGCCGGCCACGCCATAGAGAGTGCCGCTGGTGCCAAAGCTAGCGGTGATGACGCCGGGCTTGATGTTGCCGGTGCCGATGGCGCCCATCATGTTGTCGCCGCCGCCGGCGCTGATGATGACGTCGAAGTTCAGGCCCCATTTAACGGCGAGATCTTTGCGGATGGTGCCATGCACGGATTTGGAAGAGCCGAGTGGTGGCAGCATGTCGCGCACGCTGGGATCAATGTAATCACAGATTTCGTAGGCCCACTGGCGGGTGTTTACATTGAGAATGCCTGTGCCGGAGGCGTCGCCGTATTCCATGCGCTTCACGCCGCTGAGCCAGAAGTTGATGTAGTCGTGCGGCAGCAGGATGGTTTTCGTTTTGGCGAAGTTCTCGGGCTCGTTTTGCTTCAGCCAGAGCAGCTTTGGAATCGTGTAGCCCGGCAGCATGGCATTACCAGCGATGGCGATGACGCCTGGCTGGCCGCCGAAATGATGCGCGATCTCGGCGCACTGCGCCTGCGTGGAGGTGTCGCACCAGAGTTTCGCGTGGCGGACGGGTTTGTCGTCTGCACCGAGAGCGACGAGGCCGTGCTGCTGACCGCTGACGCCGATGCCGGCGATTTTGGCCTTGTCCTTGCCGATTTGCTCAAGGCACTGCTGCACGGAGGCATCCACTGCATCCAGCCATGACTGCGGGTCTTGTTCGAGGTGGCCTGGAGGCAGTCCATCGATCAATTCATAGGTGCTGTGGCCGGAGGCTAGAATTTTGCCTGAGTCGAGGTCGAGGACGATGGCCTTGGTGCTCTGCGTGCCGCTGTCGATGCCGAGGAAATACATGAATGGAGGGATGGTTGGAGTCTGCGAAAGGTTTACGGTGGGGAGTGAGGGCAGGTCAAGCGGTCAAGCGTTCAAGGTCGTGGGAGAATGAGCCAGAAGGAGGCGGCTCAAAGCTCAATCCTTTGACTGGATGTTCCCCGATTTGCGGATGGCGCGAAGGAGACGCCATCCGAAGAAGAGTGAGACTGCATAGCCCAGAGCGCCGAAAATGGACACGCCGTAGAACAGCGGTGCGGCCTGGCGGCTCCAGAGTTCGCTGGAGCCGAGAAAGATGGCGGCGGTGAGGATGCCGAGGACGAGGCGGTTGACGATGGGATCAAGGTGGCGGTGGTCGATATGCACCGTGAATGAGCCTTCGCGGAAACGGGCGAGCAGGTCGGTGAGGTCGCGTGGCAGTGCGGTGAGCAGACGATTCCAGACGCGGAGGGAGCGGCGGGCGCGCTTGGCGATACGGCCTGGAGAGAACCGGCGGAGCATCAGGCGCGTGCAGTAGGGCTGCATCAGTGCGGCCAGGCTTACATCCGGACTGAAGCGGCGCGAGGTGCCTTCAAGCACGATGAGGGTCTTCAGCAGCATCGCGAGTGACGGAGGCAGCACGATGTGGTGACTGCGGATGATTTCAACGAGGCTGCTCAAGGCTGCACCGACGTGGACTTCATTGAGCGGGTGGCCGGTGTAATCGGCCATGAACTCCTGCAAGTCTGCCCGCAGCTTTTCCCGTGAACAATCTGCTGGCACGGAGCCGAGGCGCAGGACCTGCTCGGCCACGAGTTCGGAGTCGTTTTCCACGATGCCGAAGAGCAGCGCCTCGACTTCATCACGCAAATCTTCATCGATGCGGCCGACCATGCCACAGTCGATGACGCCGACGATATTGCCGGGCAGCAGGAAGAGGTTTCCGGGATGTGGATCGGCGTGGTAGAAGCCGTCGCGGAAGACCATTTCGAGGTACATGTTTGCACCCCGTTTGGCGAACTCGCCGAGATCCACGCCGGACTGTTGCAGCGCCTCGATGTCGGTGCCGATGAGGCCTTCCATGCGCTGCATGGTGACGACTTGATGCGAGCAGAATTCGCTGAAGAGTTCCGGGATGCAGACGGTCGGGTCGTTTTCGAAGTTGCGGGCAAACTCCTCCTGGTTCTGCCGCTCGTAGGTCAGGTCGAGCTCGCGCAGGAGGGTGCGGCGGAACTGGCGTACAACTGCCAGCGGCTGGTAGGAGCGCAGGGCGGGCGAGTGCTGTTCCAGGAGCTCGGCGAGGGCCTGCACGATTTCGACATCCGTGGCGGCCTGTTCGGCAACGCCTGCACGGCGCACTTTGACGATCACGCTATGACCGGTGTGAAGCTGGGCGGCATGGACCTGGGCGACGGATGCGGCGGCGAGAGGGGTGTCTTCAAAGGCGGCGAAAAGCTGCTCAATCGGCTGGCCGAGTTCAGCTTCAATCGTCGCACGGGCGACGGCGGAGGGATCCGGCGGCACATTGGACTGCAACTGGGAGAGCTCCTCAGTTAATTCGGGGCCGAGCAGGTCGGCGCGGGTGCTGAGCATCTGGCCGAGCTTGATGAAGGTGGTGCCCAGCTCCGTGAGCGCCATTCGAACACGCGCGGCTTGCGTTACGCCGTCGGTGAGAGACTGACCATCGGCGCTCTTGAGGCGGTCCTGAAGCCAGGAGTATTTGAATCCGCCGAACAAATCCGCGAGACCATACTTGCCGAGTACGGCGGCGATTTCCGCGATGCGCTTGGTGTAACGTTCGAGGCGGGCCAGGGCTTCAATCTTCATTCTGGAGCAACCATCACAGGAAAGCGGTGTCTGACAATGCGGAATGCTCACTCTTGGCTGGCGGTTTCGACAGCCGAAGGTATGCATTGGCATGAGCACTCCCAAAATCCTTGCCTTTGCGGGCAGCACCCGTACCGCCTCGTATAACAAGCAGCTCGTGCGGTTTGCTGCTGATGCCGCACGTGCCGCCGGAGCCGAAGTCACGCTGGTGGATCTGCGTGATTACCCGCTGCCGTTGTTTGACGGTGATCTGGAAGATCAGCAGGGGTTGCCTGAGAACGCCAAGAAATTGAAGGCGATTTTTTCTGCGCACGATGCGCTGCTGATTGCTTCACCGGAGTATAACAGCTCCATCACCGCCGTGCTCAAGAATACGCTCGACTGGATTTCGCGTGGCGAGACTGACGATGAGCCTGCGCTGGCTGCCTATCGTGGCAAGACGGCTGCTTTGATCAGTGCATCACCCGGTGCGCTTGGCGGACTGCGGGGTCTGGTGCATCTGCGTGCCATTTTGGGCAACATCGGCGTCATTGTTCTGCCGGATCAGGTGGCGGTGCCCAAGGCCCATGAAGCCTTCGATGACAAAGGTGGTCTCAAAGATGAACGCTCTGCCAAGCAGGTGACGCGGCTGGCACAGGGGCTTGTTGATTTTCTGAAGAAGCACCTTGCTTGAACTGAGCGGGCACTGCCGATGGCATCAAGTGCGAGCGACGGCTTTTTTCGTGCCGGGGCCGCGGGTGCGTTCGGACTTGATTGGAATTGGGGCGAGCTTGATGGTCTCGACTTGAACAACGACGGGCGGAGAGATGCTGGATGTGTCTTGTGCGGCTTCGCTTCCAGTCTCCGACTGCCCACCACGCAGAGAGGCGATTTTGGCCTCCAGTTCGGCAAGCTCACGGCGGGCGGCCTCGATCTGATCGGGAAGCTGCCCGTGCACACCGTTCGTCGTCACGTCGGTTTGGGGGGCGACTTCGTGGGCAGCCTGGCGACGGGGCGGGGCGATTTGCGATCCGCCCTGGGAGCCGTTGGATTGTGCGTCGCGGTAGCGCTGTTCGACCGCGGCGAGGCGTTGTCTGCCATCGACAAGCTGCTGCTTCGTGGCAGCGAGATCCTGATTCAGCTGTTCCAATTCAGCACGCTTGGCCCCGGCTTCTATCTGGAGGTTGGTTTCGGCGGCAAGTGCGGCGTTGTATGTGGCGAGCTCGGCAGTGCGTGCGGCCAGATTTTTTTCGCATGAAGCGATGTCTTCATGCAGGCGCTGCAGTGAACCTTCGGCGGCTGCGCCTTTTTGCTCCAAGGTGATGAGGAGTGATTCGAGGTCTTTGACGGCAGCTTCATCACGCTGATGTTTCGCGGTGAGCGCCGTGCTGGCGGTGTTGAGCGAGGCATGTTTGGCCTCCTCTTCAACAATGCGCTTTTCATGCTCAATGATCTGCTGGCGCAGGGAGTTCAGAACAGCCTCGTCCTGCTCGCACTCATCACGCACCCGTTTGAGGCGGGTGTCAGCTTCCTCTTTTTGAGCCGCCAGATTTTCTATCTGCTGCTGAGCTTCGGCAGCGGTGGCGGTGAGACGCTGGACCTCGGTGGACTTTTCGTAATGCTGGGCATTGAGGCGTTCGAGGGCGGTTGTTTTATCCGCGTGCTGGCTGGTCAGGGAATTGATGGCTTCCAGCCATTCGCGGTGCGCGGATTCAGCCTGCTGCACTGCGGCTTTCGCGGGAGCGAGCTTCTTCTCCTCGGCGCTCAGTGATTCCACCCGGGCCAGATGCAGGGCGCGTTCTTTTTCAGCACGCTGCTCCCACTCACGCAGCTCTTTTTCAGCGGCAGCGACTTCGGTTTTGAGCCGTGATTTCTGCGCTTCCAATTCGGCCACGGCTTCCACAAGGGAGTTGTCGGGAGGAGTCGCTTCGGGGGGGGGCGACGGAGGCGTGGGAGCGGGTACTTCAGAAACGGGAACTTTAACCGTCGAAGTGGAAGCTGGAGGAGCGGCGGGAGTGGCTTCGACGGGGGGGCTAGTGGCCGGATGTTCAAGATCGAGCGTGCCAACGAGCGGGCCAAAGGCGATTGTGTCGCCATGGAGCAGGGTGCAACTAAGCTGGCGTTCACCATTGACGAAAGTGCCTGCTTCGGATTTCAGGTCGAAGACCTGAAGGCTGCCATCAGCGTTTTGTACGATTTCAGCGTGGCGAGGGGAGATGCGCTCGTCATCGACCACGATGTCATTGTCCTCGTCACGTCCGATGATGATGTGTTCCTTGAGAGGAACCACCACTTCTTGTCCGTCTTCAAGAACGAAAGTGAGTTTGGCCATGGGGGTTTTTGCGTTGAAACAGGCGCAGCAAAGTCGATGAAGCGCGTGGAATCAATCAGGCATTTGAATCTACGGAAAAATGATGCAGGAAGGGTGCCTCAATCTGTTGTTTTTTTGGCCAGACGGTCAATGGCGGCCTCGAAGTTTTTGAGTTCGGTGTGGGCCAGGTCGGCCTGCTGGCGCAGCTCACTGCGCTGGCGTTCCGCTTCGGTGATGTCGGTGCGCAGTGCGACGAGCTTGTGTTCGAGTTCGCTGAGCCGATCGCGCCGCTTGTCCTCCTCGGCCTGGGACAATTCGATGCTGTGCTGCAAGGAGTGATGGCGTTCCTGCTCCTGACGAATTTTGGTCTCAAGATGGCGGGCTTGCTCGCGCATCATTGCCTCGGCGGCGGGGTTGGCGCGGAGGGGAGTTTCATGACGCATGTGTTCGCGGCGCAGATGTTCGAGGCGGGATTCTTCGCGCTGCACGCTTTCACGCAGGTGGCGGAGGCGTGATCTCAGGGTGGTTTCCTGCGCGGTGGGCAATGCCGTTGCGCCGCTGGCGCGGGTTCTGCGAGGAGGGGCGGTTTTCACCACCGGAGGTGCGCTGGGAGGGAGGGGGGCTTCAGGTTCGCCCACATGTGCCTGGGTGCGTGCGATGTTGATGAGTTCGTGAAGCCCTGCCTTTTCTTTTTCGATTTCATGCCAGAGGTCCCGCGCTTCGGCGGAATCCTGAGGGAGTGTGGCGAGACGGGCGTAGAGCTGGTCCATGGCCTCTTTCCAGTCGCGCAAAGGTTTCCGACGGGACAAGAGATCCGCAAGCTCGCTGCGGGTGGTTTCGAGGCTGGTGGTGAGCTGCTGCTGCCGTGCGGCGTGTTCTTTTTCCGCCTCGGTGGCAAGCTGGCGGACTTCCTCGAAACGGGTGCGTTGACTGCGTTCGGCTGCGCCAAGCTGCGTAAGCTCGGCGCGCAAGTCATTCTCGCGAGCGTGCAGAACGTCGATGCGGCCCTTTGCGGCACTTTCATCACCTGCGAGTGTCTTGAGGACGGGTTTTAGCTCTGCAATCTGCGCCTCAACGGCGGTGAAGTTGGTTTTAACCTTCGCAAGACGCTGTTCAGCGGTGGCAAGCTGCGACTGGACGCCGGCGAGTTTTTGTCCGGTGTCAGCGAGTGTCTGGCACTGCTGTTCGAGTTCGGCGCGGCGTGCCTGGGTTTGCGCAAGCTGCTGCGTTTCGGCGGCGAGTTCGGTGTTGCGGGTGGCAAGGTCCTTCCCGCGTGCGACGAGCTCATCCTGAAGGTGCTGCAAGGACTCCTCGGCGTGCTGCCGTGAAGTGAGGGCTTCTGCGGTGGCCGTGACGGCCTGCTGGTGGGATTGCTGAAGCGTGGCGATGCGGGATTCGAGATCTTTGACTGCGGCTGTGGAGCGCTGCTGATCCAGACCAAGTGCTGCAATGGCCGCCGTGAGCGTGGCATGCTGCGCCTCTGCTTCTCTGCAATGCACACGAGCCTCTACGAGTTTTTCCTCCATGCCGGTGAGCTCATGGATGTGCGCCTCGATCTGATCGCGGTGGTGGGAGAGCTGCTCGATCTTCTTTTCCGCGGCTTTCAACTGGTCATCGCGAACCTCGGCGATTTCCTTGCTCTGCTGGCTGCGTGTTTCGAGTTCGGCGATCTGGCGGCGCAGGTCATTGAGCGTCGTCTCGTCATGCACGCTCTCGGCGCGGATTTGCTGGAGGTGTGCAAGTGCCTGATCCCGGTGAGTTGCCAGTCCTTGCAGTTCGTGTCTGGCAGCCGCTTCGTCATGGCCTAGACGCTGCAAGGCTGCGGTGTGTTCTTGGTGCCGGGTGGCAAGAGATTGGATGGACTGGAGCCACTCGGCATGCGCCGCCTCGGCCTCGTTAACCGCAGTCTTGATGGGTGTCAGGCGTGCTTCTTCGGCACGGAGAGATTCCACGCGGGCAAGGTGGCTGGCATGCTCTGCGGCGGACTGTTCCTGCCAGTCGTGCAGCTCTTTCTGCACGATGTCCACTTCGGACTGCAGGCGCACTTTTTCCATTTCAAGCTGTGCGGTGGCCTCTTGAAGTTCGACCTGATTGAATGGGGTGGAGTCCGGTCTGCTGCCTCGGTTGCGTTTGCGGGTTGCGATTTTGCCGGCTTTGACCGGCTGGTTGATGGTTACAACCTGGGTTTTATCTCCTGCCGGCGCAAGGGCGGGGGTGCTGCCGTTGGCTGCATGATCGGCGAAATCAAGCACGGCGGTCAGCGGACCGAAAGTCAGCTTGTCACCATGGTGGATGGTGCGGCTGCGGACGCGCTCGCCGTTGACGAAGGTGCCGGCGGTGGAGTTGGAATCAAATAACTGGATCGTGCCGTCCGCATTGCGGACCAGTTCGGCATGGCGTTTTGAGACACGGTCGTCATCGACAACGATATCGTTGTCCTCCCCGCGTCCGAGGGTGATATGCTCCGCCAGGGGGACCACGATTTCCTGGCCGTCATCGAGTACAAAAGTGAGTTTTGCCATGATTGCTAGTGTGAACGAGACTGCGGGAGATACGGATCAAACCTGATTTCGAGCGTCGAATCAATCTTGCATTTGTTTCGATGTCGCAATCCTGTCCCGCCATGCATTCTGAAGCCGAAGCCCACCTTTCCAAGCGCTGCCCTGTGATGCGCCGGTTGATCAAGGCGCACGGCCCGTGCCAGTTGGTGTCGCAGAAGCGGTCGCCGTACGAGGCGCTGGTGAGCGCGGTGGCGCACCAACAACTGCATGCGAACGCGGCGGAGGCTATTCTGCGCCGGTTCAAGGCGTTGTTTCCGCAGGCGAGGTTCCCGAAACCAGAGCAGGTGATGGAGGCGAGTGACGAAGCGCTGCGCGGCTGCGGCTTTTCCATGGGCAAGATGCTCGCCATTCGTGACATCGCCGCCAAGACGATCAGCGGGCAGATCCCCAAACGCGCGGCGGCGCTGAAGCTGGGTGACGAGGAATTGATTGAGCGGCTCGTCGCGGTGCGCGGGGTGGGCCGCTGGACGGTAGAGATGCTGCTGATCTTCACTCTTGGCAGGCCGGACGTGTTTCCCAGCGACGACTTCGGCGTGCGCAACGGCTGGCGTGTGGCGAAAAAACTCGATGAGATGCCGAAGCCGAAGGAGTTTCGGGTGCTGGCTGAGCGCTGGCAGCCGCATCGGACCCTGGCTGCGTGGTATCTATGGCGTGCGGCAGATGCGGCGAAGCTCTGAGGTTCAGCTTTTTGGTAAGAAACGTGTCGTTGCTAATAGCCTTATCGAAGGCTAAGAAGAGATCACATGTCTTTCAAAGCTCTCGGCCTCGACCCGAACATCCTCACTGCCATCGAAGAAGCCGGTTACACGGAACCCACACCCATTCAGGCTGCGGCGATTCCGGTGGTGATTGCGGGTGGTGATGTCATCGGCATCGCACAGACGGGTACTGGCAAGACGGCGGCTTTCACATTGCCGATCCTGACCCGCCTGACATCGAACCCGGTGCCTCAGGGGCAGCGCCGCCGCACACGGGTGCTTGTGCTGGCGCCGACGCGTGAACTTGTGGCGCAGATCGAGGAGAATGTGATGGCCTATGCCAGGCATCTGCCGCTGAAGATCGCCAAAATCTACGGTGGTGTCGGTGAAAAACCGCAGAAGGACGCACTGCGTGCCGGGAGTGACATTGTCATTGCCTGCCCGGGCCGCTTGCTTGATTTGATGGAGCAGCGCTGCGCAGATTTTTCCCAGCTCGAATACCTGGTGCTCGATGAAGCCGACCGCATGCTGGACATGGGCTTTCTGCCGGACATCCGCCGCGTCATCAATCAACTGCCGAAGAAGCGTCAGACGCTGATGTTTTCCGCAACACTGTCGAAGGAGATCGAAACCCTGACGCATGAGTTTCAGCGTGCGCCGAAGGTGGTGCAGATCGGCAAGCGTGCGAATCCGGCGGAGAGCGTGACCCAGCTCGTTTACGAGGTGCACAAGCATCTCAAAATGCCGCTGCTCTCGCACCTGCTGAAGGATGAAAAAATGCAGATGGTGCTCGTCTTCAGCCGCACGAAGCACGGCGCGGACAAGATCGCCAAAAAGCTCGAATCGACCGGCGTGAAATGCGCCACACTGCATGCCAACCGCTCGCAGAACCAGCGCCTGCGTGCGCTGGATGATTTCAAGACCGGCACGGTGCGTGTGCTGGTGGCCACGGACATTGCCGCGCGCGGCATTGATGTGGACGGCATCTCACACGTGGTGAATTTCGACTTTCCGCACATCGTGGAAGATTATGTGCACCGCATCGGCCGCACGGGCCGTGCGCAGGCCATTGGCGATGCGATCAGCTTTGTCTCGCCTGATGAACAGCCCGATGTGCGCAAGCTGGAGCGGTTTATCAATCGTGGGCTTGTGCGCAAAAAGGCCGAAGGTTTTGATTATAACGCTGCACCTCAGCCATTTAGTGATGAACGGCCGGAGCGCCGGGAACAACAGCGCTCATCGCAACCACGCCGCCCGCAGGGTGGTGGTGGTCGCCCAGGTGGCGGCGGTGGGCAAGGCGGAGGCCGTCCCGGTGGGTATGGCGGCGGTGGTCAAGGCGGAGGTCGCCCAAGTGGTCAAGGAGGCCAGGGTGGTGGTGGACGTCAGGGGGGCGAGCGTCGCTCTTCGGCGGGCTCAGCGCCTCGGCAGCCAGCCCAGATGCCCCAACAAAACACGACTCCTGACGGCGCACGGGGTCTGTGGAAGAGGCTGACGGGCCGTTAATCGGTTGGCGGGTTTAGAGTGCGGATGCTGGGCCGCGTCTAGCGGTGGGGCGTGGGCTTTTCGGTGCCGCTGTGCAAACGGGCGCGCTGTCGCCACACCCGTTCTACGTTGACGGATCACTTCGCAAACCAGCCTTTTGCCAGAGGACTCGTGGCAAAGAACTCCAGCAGTTGTTTGGCGACTTTTTCGCGACCGGTGTTGCTGGGGTGGGTGCCGTCGGGGCCGAAGTCGTCTTTGGTGTATGTGAGGTCGTCAAGCTTGCGGCCTTTTTCACCATCGGCCCAAAGATAGGGGCCCCAGAGGAGGAGGGGGGACTTGGTGAGGGCGAGGGATTCAGCGCCGTTCATTTGCTCCTGAATAAGGTGACGTACTGCAAAGGCACCCTCATAGGCATAGGGTTCGGGATTGAGGCCGGTGCTGGCGAAGCCGGCGTAAATGCGGCTGCCGAGATAGGCGATGCGGAGATTGGGGAAGCGCTCTTTGAGCAGGTGAAGGACTTTGATGGTGTCGGCTTCCAGTGTGGCGAGGTGCTCGGTCTTTGCGCCGGAGGGTCCGGCGTTGGCGAGTTTCACCCAAGCCACCTGCACCTGCTGCGGGCTGATTTCGGCGCGTTTCAGGCGGTTCATCGCTTCAGGCCACGGACGGCCTTCTGGCTGGGCCCAGGCGGCCATGGTCTGGCCACCCTGCGCGCAGTCGATGATGGTGAGTTTGTCGGACTTGCGCGCGTCTTTGTCGGCGATGCCTTTGAAGAAGGAGAATTCCTGGGTGGCGTTTGACATGCTGATGGAAACCAGCGCGATTTTGCCGCTGCCGGAGGGTTTGCCTGCGGCATCGAGGGGTTTGATCTGGGCGAGTGCAGTCTCGGCGGATTTTTTCAGGGCCTCGGGGGGCTCGTTGCTGCCTTTGCCGTAGAGGCCACCGTCCTCGCCTTCATACGATTCACTGGCGGTCATGTCCGTGAGGGGCTTGAGAGTGTCTGGGGCTTTGCGTTGATTTGCCGGGCGTCCGCCGCCTCCACCTCCTCCGCCTCCTCCGCCTTTGCGGGCTTCCTTGGCTTTGTTGAGGTAGGTCTGCTCCTCGGGACTTAGTTTTTCCCCGCGTTGCTCGCGCTGGTAGAGCTGCTTGGCTTTATCCCAGTCGATGGGGGAGCCGGTGGTCTGGCCGAACAATGAAATGCCGCAGAGGAGGAGTACGGCGAGGCAGGGAAGGCGGAAGGCGGTCTTCATGGTGGCGGTCTTGAACACCGCTGGCGCGATTTGGATGCGCGAAGAGAGCTGCAAAGTGCTTTTCATCTTGTGTTACGCGCGTCCATTCGTCAGCCTGAACGGCTTCAAGCCATGTCCGATCCCAACAGCACCCGCCGCGTCGTCCTTGCCAGCTTCATCGGCACCACCATCGAGTGGTATGACTTTTTCCTGTACGTCACGGCTTCCGCGCTGGTGTTTGGCAAGCTGTTCTTTACGACCATGGATCCGCTGGCGGCCACGATGGCTTCGTTTGCCACGAATGCTGTGGGGTTCTTTGCGCGGCCGCTGGGAGGCATCGTTTTTGGTCATTTCGGCGACAAGCTGGGGCGCAAGTCCATGCTGGTCACCACGCTGATGATGATGGGCCTGGCGACCTTTGGCATTGGGCTGCTGCCCACGTATGATCAGGCGGGGATTCTTGCTCCGATCCTGCTAGTCACGCTGCGTTTCATTCAGGGGCTCGGGGTGGGCGGTGAATGGGGTGGGGCGGTGCTGATGGCGGTGGAGCATGGCAAACCGGGGCAGCGGGGCTTTCTCGCGAGCTGGGTGCAGGCGGGTGTGCCCATCGGCCTGCTGCTCGCCACAGGTGTGTTCCGCACGCTGTCCTCCGTGATTCCCGAAGAATCCTTCATGGCTTGGGGCTGGCGCATTCCGTTCTTGGTCGGCATTCTGCTGCTCGGAGTCGGCATGTTCATTCGCCTGCGCATCTTGGAAAGTCCGGTTTTTACGGAGGCCAAAAAGTCCAGCAGCACGACTGAGATGCCCATCCTTGAGGTCATTCGCAAGTATCCGCGCAATGTCCTGATCGCCATGGGTGCGCGGTTTGCCGAGAACGCTTTCTTTTACGTCATCACGGCCTTTGTGCTCACGTACGCCACGCAGCAGGCGGGGTTCAGCAAGGATCAGGTGCTGCAAGCCGTGCTGATCGGCTCCAGTGTGCAGTTTTTTGTCATTCCGTTCTTTGGCTGGCTTTCGGACCGTGTCGGTCGACGGCCGGTTTACATCGGAGGAACGATCTTTGTCGGGCTGTTCGCGTTTCCGTTTTTTTGGCTCGTGGATTTGAAAAGCACCGATGCGCTTTGGATCGCTGTCACCGTAGGACTCATCATTCACAGCGCCATGTATGGACCGCAGGCGGCGTTTTTCTCGGAGCTGTTTGGTACACGGGTGCGATACAGCGGGGCGTCGCTGGGCTATCAGCTTGCTTCGCCTCTGGCGGGGGGGCTGGCGCCGCTGATTGCCACGGCGTTGTTGAATCAAAGTGGCGGCAAACCGTGGCCTGTGGCGGTGTATCTGATTATCATGGCCGTCATCACACTGGTGGCGGTTTGGATGGCCGAGGAGACGAACGAGAAGGCACTCTGAGCCAGCAGGGTTGTCCTATTTGGCCCAAAAAGTGTCCACCTGCAGGCTGACGAACCAGTTGCAGAGCGCCCCGTTTCGTCTCCCTTGGCTCTCCTACCATGAACGACGCTTTCCCTGACATCCCTAAAATTCAGTACGAAGGACCCAAGAGCCGCAATGCGCTCTCCTTCAAGCATTACAATCCTGACGAAATTGTTGGGGGCAAAACGATGCGCTCGCAGATGCGTTTCGCGGTCGCCTACTGGCACGCGATGCGCAACACGCTGTCCGATCCATTCGGTGGCGGGACCGCCCAGCGCCCCTGGGATGACGGCAGCAACTCGGTCTCCAACGCGCAGCGCCGCGTGTGGGCCTGCTTTGAGTTCATGGACAAGCTCGGCGTGGACTACTACTGCTGGCATGACCGTGACGTGGCTCCTGAACTCGAAACATTGGCCGCGAGCAATGCTGCCTTTGACGCCGTCGCTGATGAACTCGAAAAGGCGCAGAAGCAGACCGGCAAGAAGCTGCTGTGGGGCACGGCCTGCCTCTTCTCCCATGCGCGCTATTGCCAGGGTGCCTCCACGAGCCCGAACGCGGGTGTCTTTGCCTACGCTGCTGCCCAGGTGAAGAAGGCCATGGATGTGACCCATCGCCTCGGCGGTGAAGGCTACACCTTCTGGGGTGGCCGCGAAGGCTATGCCACGCTCTGGAACACCGACATGAAGCGTGAGGTCAATCACCTTGCCCGCCTGCTGCACATGGCGGTCGATTATAAGAAGAAGATCGGCTTCACCGGCCAGTTCTACATCGAACCGAAGCCGCGTGAGCCCTCCACGCATCAGTACGATTCGGATGCGGCGGCCTGCTTGAACTTCCTGCGCGAGCACAACCTGCTCGACCATTTCAAGCTCAACCTTGAAACCAATCACGCCACGCTCGCTGGACACACCATGCGTCATGAGATGCAGGTGGCTATAGCCGCGAATGCGCTGGGTTCTGTGGATGCCAACACCGGTGACGAACTCATCGGCTGGGACACCGACCAGTTCCCGACGAACATCTACCTCACCACCGAGATCATGCTTGAAGTGCTCAAGATGGGCGGCTTCACCACGGGCGGTCTCAATTTTGACGCCAAGTGCCGTCGCGAATCCTTTGAACCCGTCGATCTCTTCCACGCCCACATCGGCGGCATGGACGCCTTTGCCCGTGGCCTTAAGATCGCCCACGCGATGATCGAAGACGGTCGCATCGACGCCTTCGTCAAGCAGCGCTACAGCACCTACGACAGCGGTATTGGTGCGAAGATAGAGAAGGGTGAAATCGGCTTTGCTGAACTCGAAGCTCACGTCCTCGCCAACGGTGAACCGTTGCTCGGCAGCGGCCGTCAGGAGATGATGGAAAATCTGGTGAACGACTACCTGTAAAACCGGGGGTGGTCCTTGGATTCAATTGGTGAGGCGGTCGGCAACGACCGCCTCATTTGTTTAATATTCTATGGCCAGAGAACTCAGGGGGAATACAGGCACTTTCAATTTACCTGTAGATAAGCTTAATGCGTAGATAGCAATGGGCATTCATGGGGTGATGTACCCAGACAGGTCATGCAGCCTTGCAACCACGTCAGAAATGAGGCAACGGTTCGCATGACTGATCCCCTTTGGTTTAAAGACGCTGTCATTTATCAGCTTCATATTCGTGCTTTCTGCGACGGCGATGGAGATGGGATCGGAGATTTTCGGGGCCTGATTTCCAAACTCGATTATCTGGAACAACTCGGCGTCACGGCGCTCTGGCTTCTGCCCTTTTATCCCTCACCCCTGCGTGACGACGGCTACGACACCGCCGATTACATGTCGGTGAACCCGACCTACGGCACGCTTGCGGATTTCCAGGAGTTTCTCGACGAGGCGCACCGGCGCAAGATGCGCGTGATCACCGAACTGGTGCTCAATCACACCAGCGACCAGCATGCGTGGTTTCAACGTGCGCGCCGTGCCAAGCCCGGCTCCCCTGAGCGCGATTTCTACGTCTGGAGCGATACGCCGGAGCCCTACCGTGAAGCACGCATCATCTTCAAGGACTTCGAGCAGTCGAACTGGGCTTGGGATCCACTCGCCAACGCCTATTACTGGCACCGCTTCTACGCGCATCAGCCGGACTTGAACTGGGACAACCCCGAGGTGGAGAAGGTGATGTTTAAAACCATCGATTTCTGGCTCGCCATGGGGGTGGACGGCCTGCGTCTGGATGCGGTGCCCTACTTGATCGAACGCGACGGCACGAACTGCGAAAACCTGCCCGAAACGCATGCCATCCTTCGCCGGTTGCGCGCGCACATTGACAGCAATTTTCCCAATCGCATGCTGCTTGCTGAGGCAAACATGTGGCCGGAAGACGCTGTGGCCTACTTTGGCAAGGACGGTGACGAATGCTCCATGGCCTTCCACTTCCCGGTCATGCCGCGCCTCTTCATGGCGCTGCAGATGGAGGATCGTTTTCCCATCATCGACATCCTCGAACAGACGCCTGCCATTCCCGCGAATTCGCAGTGGGCGATGTTCTTGCGCAACCACGATGAGCTCAC
>DLGZ01000029.1:27461-37626 GCA_002482965.1 Verrucomicrobiaceae bacterium UBA7681
CTCGGCATCCGCCGCCGCCTTGCGCCTCTGCTGCGCAACAGCCGCCGCAAGATTGAACTGCTCAATGTGCTCCTGCTCTCCCTGACAGGCACGCCCATCATCTACTATGGCGACGAGATCGGCATGGGTGATAACATCTACCTTGGTGATCGCAATGGCGTGCGCACGCCAATGCAGTGGAGCATGGACCGCAACGCGGGCTTCTCCCGTGCGAACGCCCAGCAGCTCTATTTTCCGGTCATCATTGATTCGGAATATCACTACGAGGCCGTCAATGTGGAGACGCAGGAGCGAAATCCTTCGTCTCTGCTGTGGTGGACGCGCCGCATCGTGGCCATGCGCCAGCGCTTCAAGGCCTTTGGCCGTGGCAGCATGGAGTTTCTGCCTTCGGACAATCCTCGCCTGCTTGCCTTTGTGAAGGAGTTCGAAGATGAAAAAATCCTTGTGGTCGCCAATCTGTCCCGATTTGCCCAGGCAGTGGAGCTCGATCTCGCGCGCTGGCAGGGACTCCGGCCCAAGGAGGTCTTTAGCCACAATCAGTTTCCGGTCATTGCCGCGACCCCCTACTTCCTGACCATGGGGCCGCACGATTATCTCTGGCTGACCCTTGAGGCAAACGCCGATCCGCTGCGCATTGGTGCGGCTTTCACGCCTCCCCTGGTTGAACAGCCGCCCACGTGGGCCAATGCGATGGAAGCGCTGCACAGCCAGTTGTTCACTGACCGCATGCTGCCGGAGTGCGTGCAGCACTGCCGCTGGTTCGGCGGCAAAGCGCATGCCTTGCGCAGCGTGCAGGTGTTGGATGCCTTGTCTCTCGGCAGCAGCACCCTCGGAGGTGACGCAGGCCGTCTGGCCTTCCTTCAGGTGAATTACTTCAAGCTCACTCCGGAACTGTACCTTATGCCGCTGCAACTCGCTGCTGCCGGCAACGCTTCCGAGTCCATCGTGGCCCGCTTTGCCTCCCCCGAAGGTGGTGGCGTGTTGTTTGACGCTCTCGACGACGAAAATTTCCGTTCTGCCTTGTTTGAGATCATTCTCGGCGAGAAGCATCTGCGCGGTGCTACAGGCGAGCTGGTTGGCACCTGTGGGGACATTCTCAAGGCACAGGCTGCGGAGATCACCCTGCCGCTGCCGTCACGAGCGCTGCGTGCGGAACAAAGCAACTCCGCCATCGTGTATGACGGGCGCTTTTTCCTCAAGCTCTACCGCAAGCCGGAAGTCGGCCGGAATCCTGATGCCGAACTGCTGCGCTTCCTGAGCGAGCGGCAGAAATTCCCGAATGTACCGTCTTACTGCGGGGCGATTGAACACCGGGTTCCAGGCTCGGAGCCACGTGTGCTGGCGTTGCTGGTGGCGAATGTGCCCAATGAAGGCGATGCCTGGACCTACACGCTGAATGCTTTGGGGCGCTACTATGAGCGCGTGCTGACGCATGAACAACTGCTGGCGCAGCCCAAGGAGGAGGCCTGCGAATTCATCACCCCTGCGCTCATCGACGAGATCGTCGGTGGCATTTATCCAGAGCGTGTCCGTCAGCTAGGCGAGCGCACAGCCCAGATGCATCTCGCGCTGGCGGCCGACTGTGATGACCCGGATTTTTCACCAGAGGAATTCAGCGGTCACTATCAGCGCTCTCTGTATCAGTCCATGCGCTCTGGCACCCGGCGAATGAGTCAGCTGTTAAAGCTCAAACTCGCGGGTCTGCCCGACCAGTATCGCGAAGTGGCTGCTGGGTTGCTTAGCCGAGAAGACGAAATTCTGAGCCGTCAGGCTGGCATGCTGGATCACAAGATTACTGCCACACGCATCCGGCATCACGGGGACTATCATCTCGGCCAGGTGCTGAATACAGGCCGTGATTTTATCATCATCGATTTTGAGGGCGAGCCCGCCCGTCCGCTGAGCGAGCGCCGCATCAAGCGCTCCCCCCTGCGTGATGTCGCCGGCATGCTCCGCTCATTCCATTATGCCGCCCACACCGCGCTCACGCAGTTGCATGGACTGCGTGCGGAGGAAACGGAGCAGCTTGAAAAGTGGGCGGAAATCTGGGTCGAGCAAATCAGCGCCAACTTCCTCGAAGCCTATCTCACCACCGCCAAAGGTGCCTCCTTTTTGCCGAAGGATGAGAAAACACTGAAGGTGCTGCTTGATGTCTTCCTCTTGGAAAAGGCGGTGTATGAAGTCTGCTACGAACTCAACAATCGCCCTGACTGGATCTCCATCCCGGTGCGCGGTATTACGCGCATTCTTGACGGAGGACAGCGCTCATGAAAAGCGGGGCGCGCAAACTGCGCCCGCAAGGCGCTGAAATCATCCCAGACGGAGTACGCTACCGCATCTGGGCGCCTGAAAAGATGCAGGTGCTGGCACAGATTCAGCCTTCGGCAGGTGGCGCAGACCGAACCCTGCTGCTAACCAAGGACGCAGACGGTTATCACGCTGAAGTGGATGCGTTGGGTGTGGCGGGAGATCGTTATCAATACGTTGTCGATGGCAACGGGCCGTTCCCTGATCCCGCCTCGCGCTCCCAGCCTGAAGGTGTGCACGGGGTGTCTGCGGTGGTCGATCCAGATGCCTATGACTGGCAGGATTCGGGATGGAAGTGTCCGCCGCTGCGTGATCTCGTGCTTTACGAGATTCACATCGGCACCTTCACACCTGAGGGAACTTTTTCTGCCGCCGTCGGTAAGCTTCAGCATCTGCGTGATTTGGGAATCAATGCACTGCAGATCATGCCGGTGGCTGATTTTCCCGGTGCCAGGAACTGGGGCTATGATGGCGTCAGCCTGTTTGCTCCGGCACGTTGCTATGGAACGCCGGACGATCTGCGGGCGCTGGTGGATGCTGCGCATGGTCAGGGCATAGCGGTCGTTCAGGATGTGGTGTACAATCATCTGGGGGCCGATGGTAATTACCTCGGCGTTTACAGCCGCTTTTACTTCAATGATGAAGTGCACACGCCCTGGGGGGCGGCGCTGAATTACGACGGACATCAGCACGCGGCTGTGCGCGAGTATTTTCTCTCCAACGTGGCCTACTGGCTCGATGAGTTTCATTTTGATGGTCTGCGCCTGGATGCCACACACGCGATTCTGGATGTCTCATCCAGCCATCTGCTCGCGGAGATTGCGGATGCAGCGCATGAACGTGGTGCGTTTGTCATCGCTGAGGATGAGCGTAATCTGGCGGCGGTGATCGCCACCGATGGCCACGGCATGGACGCCGTGTACGCCGATGATTTTTGCCACTCCATTCAGGTGGCATTGGGCGATGAATCCTACCGGGCCGACTTCACTGGCAGCGCTGCGGAACTGGCCGATGAACTATGGCATGGCTGGCACTACCGCGGCCAGGTGAGCAAACATCTGGGCGCGCCACGTGGCGGCGCGGGTGACCACCTGCCACCGGAAAAATTTGCCTTCTGCATCAGCAATCACGATCAAGTGGGCAACCGCGCTTTTGGCGAGCGTCTGCATCAGCTGACCACGCCGGCGGCTTACCGCGCAGCCAGTGCGCTGCTGCTGCTGGCTCCAGCCACGCCGATGCTGTTCATGGGTCAGGAATGGGGTGCGGAAACTCCGTTTCAGTACTTCACCAATCACAACGATGAGCTCGGCCGCCTCGTCACCGAGGGACGACGAAAAGAGTTTGCACGATTCCCGGAGTTTCGGGATCCTGAAATTGCCCGCACGATTCCTGATCCGCAATGCCTTGAAACTTTCACGCGTTCAAAGCTGGACTGGTCTGAACTGGCCCGGCCGCCTCATGTGGAACTGCTCGACCTGCATCGCGAATGTCTGCGATTGCGTGCGGGGGATTCTGCAATGCGGCCAGTCTCGCGTTCAGGGTGGGAGGTGCTGGATCTCGGAGCTGTCGCACTTCGATATTTCGGCCAGAACTGTGAATGGCTCGTCCTGGCGCATTTCGCGCCAACAGCACTGGCAGTCACGCTCCCTGCCGCACGCTGGCAGTGCATCCTTTCAACCAACAACACACGTTTTGGCGGCAGTGATGCTGCAGGGATTGACCCTGCGAATGGCAGGGTGGCATTCACCCAGCCTGAGCTGCTCGTCATGCAAACGACATCATGACCGACACCCGTTCACATATCCCTTCCTCGACCTATCGCCTGCAGTTCAACAAGCATTTCACGTTTTGGCAGGCGCGTGATCTCGTGCCGTATCTGCGTGATCTCGGCGTCAGCCACGTCTATGCCTCGCCCTTTTTCCGTGCGGGGCCCGGCAGCCTGCATGGCTATGACATTGGCGATCACAATGAACTGAATCCTGAGATCGGTACACGGGCGGAGTACGATGAGTTTGTCTCCGCGCTGCATGCGCATGGGATGGGGCAGATTGTGGATTTTGTGCCCAATCACATGGGGATCGGATCGCCGGTGAACACCTGGTGGACGGATGTGTTGGAAAACGGCCCCAGTTCTGAATTTGCACCGCATTTCGACATCGACTGGAGGCCGCTCAAAAGTGATCTCTACAACTGCGTGCTGCTGCCCATTCTGGGAGATCAGTACGGGCGTGTGCTGGAGCGTGGCGAGTTCAAGCTCGAGTTTGAGTCTGGTGCGTTTTTCCTGCGCTACTTCGACACACGGCTGCCCATCGCTCCGCGCACCTACACGATGGTCCTCCTGCCGGCGTTGATCAAACTGGCCGCCATGGGCGTGGCGGATGACTTTCTGGCGGAGTTTCAAAGCGTCATCACTGCACTGGAACATCTGCCCCCGCGCACTGAGACGGACCCGGAAAAAATTGCTGAGCGTTTGCGCGAAAAGGAAATCATCAAGCGACGTCTGCTGCGGCGTTGTGATGAATGTCCGGAGCTGATCGAGGCCATCAACGCGACCCTGCGCGAGATTGAGGGCAAGTCGGGTGATACGCGCAGCTTTGATGCGTTTGATGAGCTGATCTCTGCGCAGGCCTACCGCCTGAGCTTCTGGCGTGTCGCGGCGGAGGAGATCAACTACCGGCGCTTTTTCGACATCAATGAGCTCGCTGCCATCCGCGTCGAGTTGCCGGAGGTTTTCGAGGCGACCCATCGGCTGCTCCTTGAACTGATCGCCAGCGGTTCGCTCGACGGCGTGCGCATTGATCATGTGGACGGACTTTGGAATCCTGCCGAATATCTCTCGCAATTGCAATCCCGTGCCGGTCAGTCTTTACCGGGAAGAGGCGACGATCTGCCGCTTTACCTCCTGGTGGAAAAGATCCTCCTGGGGGATGAGCGCCTGCGTCCTGACTGGCCGGTGCATGGCACCACCGGCTACGAGTTTGCCAATCAGGCCATCCGGCTGCTGATCGATCCCGCCGCTGAAAATTCGGTGACGGAAACTTATACGAAATTCATTGGCAGCTCGACGAGATTCTCTGAGATCGCCTACCATCGCAAACAGCTGGTCATGCGGCTGGCGCTGGCCAGCGAGATCAACGTGCTGGCTTTCATGCTGGATCGACTGTCGGAGCGCAACCGCTGGTATCGGGACTTCACGCTGAATGCGCTGACCACCGCTGTGAGGGAAGTCATTGCCTGCTTTCCAGTGTACCGTACCTACCTCACTCCCGACCAGGAGCCAGGTGCGGATGACATCCACGCTGTGCGTCGTGCTGTGCGACTCGCGGAACGCCGCAATCCTGGCATCGAGCGCTCGATGTTTGATTTCCTTGGCGAAATCCTGATCAAAAAGTTCCCGGAGAACATTGATGAGGAGACACGTGCCGAGCATATGCACTTCGTGATGAAGTTTCAGCAGTGTACCGGACCGATCATGGCGAAGGGTGTCGAAGACACCAGCTTCTACATTTACAACCGGCTGGTGGCACTGAATGAAGTCGGCGGCGAGCCAAATCACTTCGCGGTCAAACCGGATAAATTCTTCTATGAATGTGAGGCACGGTTGCGAGAGCATCCGCACTGCATGCTGTCGACCTCCACGCACGACACCAAGCGCAGCGAGGATGTGCGGGCGCGTATTGCCACGCTGTCTGAGCTGCCTTCCGAGTGGCGCAAGGCGCTGCGCCGCTGGCAGACGATCAACCGTCGGCACAAGCGGGAGATCGAGGGCGACCTCGCCCCGGATGCGAACGAGGAATATCTCCTTTATCAGACCCTGCTAGGAAGCTGGCCTCTGGCGCCGATGGACAAAACCGAGCGTGCCAACTACCTCGGCCGGATTCAAGACTACCTCATCAAGGCGATCAAGGAGGCCAAGGTGAACAGCAGCTGGGTGCAGCCGAATGAGGAGTGGGAGAACGCCGTGCGCGAGTTTGTGGCGAAGCTGCTGCGTGCAGGAGCCAACCGCTTTCTCGACAACTTCAAACTTCTGGCGGAGCGGGTGGCGCAGCTTGGCATGGTCAACTCTCTGGCACAGACCACGCTCAAGGCGGTTGTGCCCGGTATGCCTGACTTTTACCAGGGCACTGAGCTGTGGGACTTCAGCCTGGTGGATCCTGACAACCGCCGTCTGGTGGATTATGAAGCCCGGCGTCTGGCTCTTTCCTCCCTTGCGGGTACCGACCCCTCGGCGCTGCTGCACGAGTGGCGCGATGGCCGCATCAAGCTGCACGTCACGCACCAGCTTTTAAACTTCAGGCGCAGTCATCCAGCCGTATTCATGCAGGGTGGTTTCTGCCCTGTGAATGCCACCGGGGCATACAGCGATTCCTGTGTGGTGTTTGTGCGCCGCTTTGAAGGCTGTGCGCTGCTGGTGATCGTCCCGCGACTGACCGCGCGCGTAGGCTTCCCGCCGGTGGGAGATGTCTGGCGTGACACGGCTTTCGAATGGCCTGAGGAGTTCATCGGCAGGGAGGTTTGCGAACTTTTCACCGGGGTGAAATTCACCGTCAGCGAGACTGCGTGCGCCATCGCCGAGGCCTTGCGCGTACTGCCGGTGGCGGCCTTCGCTTTGGTCTGAGCCAGCCGCTCAAGTTCGGGCTTCGGAAATTCTGTAGTCGAGATTGCATGCGGCGCTGATGAGCGCGAGGTGGCTGAATGCCTGGGGAAAATTTCCCAGATGTTCGCCGCGCGGACCCAGCTCCTCGGCGTACAGGCCCAGGTGGTTGGCATATCCCAGAGTTTTTTCGAAGATGAAGCGCGCCTTTTCAAGGTCGCCGGCGCGGGACAGGCACTCTACGTACCAGAATGAACACATCGAAAACGTGCCTTCACCGCCGGAAAGCCCGTCGGACGCGCCGTTGACGGTGCTGTAGCGATAGACCAGTGAATCTTCGACCAGCAGATCCTCAATGGCTTTCAAAGTGGACAGCCAGCGTGGGTCAGTCGGGCTGATGAACTTCACCAGTGGCATCAGAAGGCAGGAGGCGTCCACCGCGTTGGAGCCTTTGTGCTGCACAAACGCCTGCAACTCCGGACTCCAGTGGTTCTGAAAGACCTCGTTGTAGATTTCATCACGCACGGATTGCCAGCGCTCAAGCGGTGCCGGGAATGCACGGTCTTGTGCGATGCGGATCGCACGGTCAATGGCGACCCAGCACATGACTCGTGAGTAGGTGAACTCTTGCCTGCCGCCCCGCACCTCCCAGATGCCTTCGTCAGGCTTCCGCCAGTTGTTGCAGACAAACTCCACCAGGCGGGAAAGATACGACCAGAAATCATGCGATATGGCGCCTGTATGCTTGTGGTAGATATAGACGGAGTTCATCAGCTCGCCGTAGATGTCGAGCTGGAGCTGGTCGTGCGCGCCGTTGCCGATTCGAACCGGTGAGGAGTTCTTGTAACCCTCGGTGTGGATGAGGATCCGTTCATTCAGATCGTGACTGCCATCAATCGCATACATCAGTTGCAGCGAACCGTCAGGATTCATCTCGCGGCAGCGCTGCTCAATCCAGGCCATGAACGCCGTGGCTTCACTGGTGTACCCCAGGCGCATGAGACCGTACAGGGTGAACGAGGCGTCGCGGATCCAGGTGAACCGGTAGTCCCAGTTGCGCTCGCCACCGATCTCCTCCGGCAGGCCGAAGGTCGGTGCCGCGATGATGGAACCATGCTTATGCGATGTGAGCAGCTTCAACGTCAGTGCGGAGCGGTTCACCATCTCGCGCCACCGGCCCCGGTAGGTGGACTGGTTGACCCAGCCCCGCCAGAAATTCATCGTCTCCTTGAAGACCTCCGCGATGTAGTCCGGCGCGGCCGAAGCCGTTTCGTGCCACGTATCAACGTCTTCAAAAATGAATGAGGCTGTCTCTCCCTCACTCAGCGTGAAATCGACGACGACTGCGCCGTTTTCGATTCGTAGTGGTACATCAGAACGCAGGCGCACGACGGTTTTGTCAGCGCCTTTGCTGGCGAAAATCATGGTGCCATCGAGCTCTTTGACGCTGTGGGCGGCGCGGCCATAGTCAAACGCCGGGGCGCAGATCATGTGAAAGTGTACCTTGCCCCTGACGGTCTTGGCGCGGCGGATCAGCTGGTGCCCGTGCCGTTTCTCTGCCACCGGCATGAAGTCAGACACCTCCGCGACCCCTTCGCTGGATAGAAAGCGAGTGAGGAGAATGTTGGTGTCGGGGAGGTAGATCTGTCGGCGCTTGGCGTTGTTGAAGCTCGGGGCCAGCTTGAACCTGCCGCCTTTTTGATCATCCAGCAGCGCCGCGAAGACCGAAGGTGAGTCAAAGTGCGGGAAGCACATGAAGTCAATGGAACCATCTTTTCCGACGAGTGCGACGGTGTGGAGGTCACCGACGATTCCGTAATTTTCGATGGGTTGATAGCTCATGCACAGGGTTCCGGTGTGTCCACTTGAATGCGCAAATGGCCATTGAATGTGAACACAGGCTTACGCATCACGCTCCGCTCATGATGCCATTTGAATTCAGGATCATTCCTTTTTCTCGTCCTTCTCAGGCTTCGTCAGCTCGCGCATTGGATTCACGGGCTTGTCGTCTTTGTAGAGCTGGAATTTGCTCTTCACCGGACGGCGCGGCCAGTAGTTGTTTTCGATGTCGGTATCCACGAGTTCCTGGCGGGGGTCGAAGGTGACGGATTTCAGCTCTTTCTTGGTGAAGAGAAGTTTGGCGGCTTTATCGGTGTTGAAGCGCCAGATTTCGGCGGGGAGTTTGAGCTCCTCAGTGCTGCCGTCGGTGTATTCGACTTTCAAAATCACCGGGGTGACGAGGCCGCCGACGTTGCTGAATTCGATGAGGTAGAAATTGTGCTTCGTTTGAAGCAGGGCGGGATCGATCTTCTCCTCCTTGAGATCCTTGATGAGCGAATCGAACTTCTTCTTTTCGCTCGGCAGCACGGTGGCTTTGTCATAGCTATCGTAGAAGTCTTTCAGATCGGGGTAGCGGTCGATGCGCTTGGAAAGCGAGTAGTTGCGCTCCCGTGTGAGGGTTTTGGGCAGCTCGTCCTCCTCCTTTTTCTTTTTGGGTTTCTCGATGGCGGGATCGCGTGAGTCGAGCTGCAGCCACTTCACTTCATCAATGGAGACATCGACATGATCGGTGCTGTAAAACCAGCCGCGCCAGAACCAGTCGAGATCGACGCCGCTGGCTTCCTCGATAGTGCGGAAGAAATCTGCGGGCGTCGGGCGTTTGAACATCCAGCGCTTGGCATATGTCTTGAACGCATGGTCGAAGGCTTCGCGGCCGAGGATGTGCTCGCGCAGGATGTTGAGCGCCACGGTGGGCTGGCCGTAGGCGTTGGGGCCGAGATCAGCGATGGATTCCGAGTTGGTCATCACCGGCACGCGGTCCTTAAGGCGCATGTAGTCCACCATGCCGCGTTCGTTGCGGCGGTGCTTCCAGTCGTTCTCCCATTCTTCTTCCGTGAGAAATTCGACGAAGGAGTTCAGCCCCTCGTCCATCCACGTCCACTGGCGCTCGTCGCTGTTCACGATCATGGGGAAGTAGTTGTGGCCTACCTCATGTATCACGACGCCGATGAGGGCATATTTGGTCTTCTCGGGATAGGTGCCGTCTTTTTCAGGGCGAGGTCCGTTGAAGCAGATCATCGGGTATTCCATGCCGCCGATTGGGCCGTTGACAGACCATGCGACGGGGTAGGGGTATTCGAAGGTGTAGCGTGAATAGACCTGGATTGTGTGAGCGATGGCGTGCGTCGAATATTTGTCCCACAGGGGCATGCCTTCCTTGGGATAGAGCGACATGGCCATCACTGGTTTGCCGTTCACATTCGC
>DLGZ01000029.1:37759-82071 GCA_002482965.1 Verrucomicrobiaceae bacterium UBA7681
ATGAACATAGGCTTCTTCTTGGCGCTTTCGGCTTGCTTCAGACGGTCGCGCTGGGTTTTCGTCAGAACGGCGTCTGGATTTTGGAGGGTGCCGGTGGCGGCGACGAGGTGATCGTCCGGCACAGTGAGGCGTACGGTGTAGTTGCCGAATTCGAGGGTGAACTCGCCGGTGCCGAGGAACTGCTTGTTGATCCAGCCCGCGTAGTCTGTGTAGGCTGCCATACGCGGGAACCACTGCGCGATGGTGTAGATGGTGTTGCCGTCCTCTTTGAAGAACTCGTAGCCGGTGCGTGCATTGATGCGTTCGCAGTCGTTGATCGGATAGCTCCAGGCGATCTTGAAGACGAAGTCGGCGCCGCCTGCGAGAGGTTCATTCAAATCGAGGCGCAGCATGGTTTTCACCACGGCATGCGGCAGCGCGGTACCCTTGGCATCGGTGAGCTTGGTGATTTTCATCTCGCCATCGTAGTCTTCGTAGGCCAGCAGGCGGTCGAGTGCGGAGTAGGTGATCTTGGATGGATCAATGCCGCGCTTGGTATTCGGCACGGCGCGTGAGTCTGCTGTGTGTGAAAGGAAATTCTGATCGAGCTGTACCCATAGGTAGGACAAGGGGTTTGGGGAGAGATTGTGATAGGTGACTGTCGCCTCCGCTGTGATCGTGCGTTTCACGTCATCGAGCTCGACGCTGATGTCATAGTCGGCGCGGTTTTGCCAGTAGGCTGTTCCGGGTGCACCCGATGCATTGCGTTGCGCTGAAGGCGTGGGGATCGTGGGATCAAGCTGCTGAAACTTGCCGACCGGTGCGCCGGACTCGGCGGCGGCGAGGGACAGGGCGGCGAAAAAGACAGGAATGAGCTGTTTCATGAGAATGGCGATTCTCCGAATGTCGGAGCCAAAGGCAAGCGCATCCTGCTCACCTGATCTTGCGAGGCGTGGTGAGTTTCTTCCTCTTGCCTTCGATTCCTGCATCTGATTGCATCAAGCCATGAACCCGCCCGCAGACACCCTTTCCCGCCGTGACGCCCTCAAAGCCACCATCGCCTCTGTGGGCCTAGGCGCACTGGCCTTTGAGCCCGTGCGTGCGGCTCCGGCCGACGCACCCGATGCGCGGCGTGGGTCGGTGAAGAAGTACACGATGCTGAAGTCCATTAATCTGTGGGCTTTTCCATATCCTGAGCGCATGACGCTGCGTGAGTGCATGCAACTGGCCAAAGATGCGGGGTTCGACGGGATCGAGCTGAACTACGATCTCGACAACGATCTCTCGCCTAGGCATGGCACGGCGGCTTATGAGAAGATTCGCAAGATGGCGGACGATATTGGGATCCAGATCAGCGGGCTGTGCTCATTCCTTTTCTGGCCGTATCCGCTGACAAGCAATGATCCTGCGAAGCGGGCGCAGGGCATGGAACTGGCCGGAAAAATCGCCCAGTGTGCGCACGATTTAGGTGTCGAGAATGTGCTCGTCGTGCCGGGTGCGGTGTGCATTCCGTGGCGCACGGACCATGAGCCGGTGGCGAACGATGTGTGCGATCAGCGTGCCCGTGAGGCCGTGGGACAGCTGGCGAAGCAGGCGGAGAAGCTGAAGGTCTGCCTCAACATCGAGAACATTTTTTTCAATGGCTATCTCATGACGCCCATGGAGATGAACACCTTTGTGGACAGCTTTGGCAGCGAGCATGTGCGCGTGCATTTTGACACGGGAAACATCAGCATGTTCCAGTATCCCGAGCATTGGGCCAAGGTGCTGGGCAAGCGAACAAAGAATGTGCATCTGAAGGAGTTCACCAAAAAGGGCACGGACTTCAGCCTCGAAACCTTCCGCCCGCTGCTCGACGGCACCACGAACTGGCCTGTGGTGACGGATGCACTTGCCGATACCGGTTATGAAGGCTTCCTGACTTTTGAATACTTCCATCCGTATGCGCATTATCCGGAGGCGTTGATCTACCAGACCTCGGATTCTCTGGATCGCATTTTGGGCCGCAAATCATGAGCTGGGAAACGATCACGCTGCTGTTTTTCGCCGGGCTGAGCGCCGGATTCATTGATGCCATCGCAGGTGGGGGCGGTTTGATCTCCGTGCCGGCGTTGCTGTGGGCTGGATTACCACCGCAAATGGCGCTGGGGACGAACAAGATGCAGGCCGTGTGGGGTACGCTGATGGCGGTGCGGAAGTATGCGAAGGCGGGGTTTGTATCGTGGTCGCAAGTGAGGCTCACGGTGCTCATCACGTTTGTGGGAGCCTGTCTGGGTACGTGGACGGTGACGCAAGTGAGCAACGAGGTGCTGAGAAAGATCGTGCCCTGGATGCTGCTGGGCATAGCTGTCTATGTGCTGCTCAGTCCGGGGCTGGGGAAAACGACAGCAAAGGCGCGGCTGAGGCTCGGAGCTTTTGCGTGTCTGGCGGGCAGCGTGCTCGGTTTTTATGACGGCTTTTTTGGTCCTGGCACGGGCACGTTTTGGACGCTGGCCTGCATTTCACTGCTGGGACTGGAACTGACGCGTGCCACGGCTTTCACGAAGGTTGCGAATCTTACCAGCAACATGGCTTCGCTGCTCGTCTTTGTGGCCTATGGGCGGGTGAATTATGAGATCGCAGCAGCGATGATCTGTGGGCAGCTCATTGGCGGGCGGCTGGGTGCTGGCATGGCGATTCGTCATGGGGCGCCGTTTATCCGCTTCATCTTCATCAGCGTGGTGCTCGCGATGGTGGCGAAATTGTTGTGGGATCAGTTCGCATAATCGAGCACAATTCATTGAATCCGACTGAAATTGAAGGGCGTATTTGCCTGACACTCTCCCATGCCTATGATCGCTGCTCCCATGTCAACCGTCCAAACCACTGCCCAAGGGCGTCAGTTTCCTAAATTCGATCTCGCACGCCTGCTCGGCACCGTGTTCAAGCCCACATTCGGCCGCAAGATCTGCATCCTCATCGACCTGCCGGATCTCGCTGAAGCGAAAGATTACGCGTTCTTGAAAAATCCGGCGCGTCCCATTCAGCAGAAAGCGCATGAGCACTTTCATCTGGGGCTGAAAAATGGCGTGGCTGAAGAACTGGCATTGAAGGGCGGCGAAATGTTTGCCTATACGCAGACAACAGGCAGCAATCTGGATATGCCTGATCTCTGTGTCGATATGGAAGGCAAAGAGCTGAGCCTCGAGAAGGATATTTATCCGAACTACGACATCATCCTGTGCATCTCGACGTTCTCCGCCACCGCGCCGTTGACGGCTTTCGCGAAGCAGTATGGTTTCCGTGGTGCGACACTGCATGGCGTGAATGACGTCATCCTGAATTCTGGTCTCGCGGTCGATTATGAAGTGGTCAGCATTGATGCGGAAAAGCTGCGCCGTGCGATGACTCGCGCTGATGCGGTGGAGATTGATTTCACGGTGGAGAACGGGCCGGACATGACGGTGCGTCTGGAATTGAACCGCCAGGAGGCGCAGAAGAGCCACGGCCTCTGCCAAGGGGATGCGCCAGACATCGCGAATCTGCCGGCAGGTGAAGTTTATTTCGTGCCTACGGGTGCGGAAGGGACCTTCCCGCTGAAGTATGAAGACGGCACGCTGGGCAAGCTTACAGTCACTGGTGGGTGCATCATCAAGGCCGAACTCATTGCGGGTAATCAGAGCACGATTGATGAACATAACGCCAAACTTGCTGACGATCCGATGACGGGAGTGCTTGGTGAACTTGGTTTTGGCACACAGGTGCTGCCCGTTTCGGGTGCGGACATTCAGGATGAAAAAGTGCTTGGCACCTGCCATCTGGCCACCGGGCGTGACGACCATCTTGGCGGGCACATCACGCCACAGAAATTCAAGCGTCACCAGAACGCCACGCACGACGACATTCTTTTCGCGCCGCACAAGACGCCGAATTTTGACATCAAGCAGACGCGCATGTTTCGCGATGGCCAAGTTACCGTGCTCAACGAGCACTTTCAGCCGTCGAAGTATTTGTTGGAAGCACTGGCCGCCGAATAATCTGATTGATGAACATCTACGAGACCCGTCGCCTGCTCGACGAATACCTGCTCTTTCACTACGGCCAGCCTGCGGAGGTGCTGCCGTGGGAAAAGGGGCCGCGTGAGGCGCTGGGTTTTCCGGTGCGCACGGTGATGGAGCTGATTGATCTGCCGCGCACGCCTTGTGAGGCGGTGGCGCTGGATCTCGGCTGTGCGGTGGGGCGGTCGAGTTTTGAGCTGGCGAATTTCGGCGTCCATGTGCTCGGCATTGATTACTCGCAGAGTTTTGTCGATGCGGCGGCGGCGCTGGCGCGTGATGGCAGCATGAGCTACGAGCGTGTGGATGAAGGCAGTGCAACAACGGCACTGGTGGCACATGTGCCGGAGAATCTGCGGCGGGATCGTGTGCGATTTGAACAAGGGGATGCGATGAACCTGCGCAGTGATCTTGGAGACTACGACATTGTGCATGCGGCGAATTTGCTGTGCCGTCTGACCGATCCGCTGAAGCTGATCGAGCGTCTACCGGACCTTGTGCGCCCTGGTGGGCAGCTGCTGCTGACGACGCCCTGCACCTGGCTGGAAGACTTCACTCCTCGGGGCAACTGGCCGCAGGGTTCGACGCGCGAGTGGATCACATCGCTGCTGGAGCCGCACTTTGATCTAGCCAAGACCTGCGACATGCCGTTTCTGATTCGCGAGCACGCGAGGAAGTATCAATGGAGTGTGGCGCTGGGGATGCGCTGGCGGCGGAAAGTCGAAGAGGTGTGAGGAGTCTCCGTCCTTGTCTGACAAGCCGGCTGGCAATGACGTCCGGGCTAGGGATAAATGGGTGTTTTTTGCAGGCTTGCTTTTTTTGGAGGAAATGGCCTAAGTTAACGATATATGAAAGCAGCAACCCTCCTTGTATTCTTCTCATTAAGCATCTGCCAGAGCTCCTATGGAGCCGAGCCACCGGAGCTGGAAGCTCTGCGGAATTCATATAACGTGGCAGTAGCCCGCACGATGAAGCCCGTGTCTGAGACCTATGTGGTTGAGCTGAAGAAACTCAGAGACCAGTACACCAAGAGCGCCAAACTGGACGAAGCCAATGCGGTGCAGATTGAAATCAAGCTGATCACCGACAAGCTGAATGCCATGGCGGCGGCACCGACATTTGCCCATGGTGGAGATGTGAAAGTGCTGGAGACGACGGCAATAATCCCTGCGGCGGCACCTGGAGGCTTCAAACTGCCGCCGCTGCGCCGTGGGGACAAGATCACGCTGAGCTATGTCTCGGGCCTGTGGAAATGCGACGGCAACATTGCTTCGGTAAATCCTGACGAAGAGGTGACTGAGCGTGGGGATCGAGCGCGACTGGTGCTGGCGGAAGGGCCCAAAAACAACGTCCCGGGAGGGATCATCAAGATGGTGCCCCCGAGCACCAAGGGAAATCCCTTCACATACATGGTGCAAACGACGCGGGATGATGTGGTGCTGCGAATTCACAGCGGCAGTGACAATCCAAAATCGCCCGGTTCGGTGGTTTACACCGTTAAAATCTCGCGCTGACCAGCGGTAAGAGGCCGACCGTAATGTCCAGGAAGAGCAGGCGGCGGGCGGTGGGTGCTCAATGAGAGCTCCGTTTCTCGCCTCGGCATTTTGTAGTGCTTGATTCGTGGCGGCGTTCAGGCCTAGTTTCTGCAACCATGAAAAACGCGCTTCTACTGGCATCCCTCCTCGCCGCCACCAGCCTGCGGGCACAGTCTCCGAACTTCAAAGAGCAGCAGATTGATGATGCCGTTGGAATTGGTTACGGCCTTGCTGTGGCGGATGTGAATGGCGACGGACGCACGGACATCCTGCTGGCGGACAGCAATGTCATTGTCTGGTATGAGAACCCGGCATGGACGAAGCACATCATCGCTGAAAAGCTGACGGAGAAGGATCACGTGTGCATCGCGGCGCGTGACATCAATGGCGATGGCAAGTGCGAGATCGCCGTTGGGGCGGGGTGGAATCCGGGCGACACGGTGGGAAGCGGTGCTGTGTTTTATTTGATTCCGCCGGCGGATCGCACGCAGAAGTGGGAGCCGGTGAAACTGGCGCATGAACCGACGACGCACCGCATGAAATGGGTGCGCAACCGCGCCGGGCGCTATGACCTTGTGGTGGTGCCGCTGCACGGCCGTGGCAATGACAAAAACGGTGAAGGGGACGGAGTGCGGGTGCTGGCCTACCACATGCCGGAAGATTCGCACAAGGAGTGGAACACCACGGTGGTGCAGGGGACGATGCACAAGACGCACAATCTCGACATCATTCCCGCGCCGGGCACGGAGGCCGAGAGCCTGCTGGTGTGTGGTCGTGAAGGTGTGGTGCGGATGGATCAAACCGATAATGGATGGAAGGAGCAGTGGATCAGCAAGCATCCGAAGGACTCAACCGACCTGCTGGGCGCAGGCGAGGTGCGCTATGGGGCCTTTGCGGGTGGGCAGCCGTATGTGACCACGATTGAGCCGATGCATGGGGACAAGCTGGTCATTTACACCCCGAAGCCGGAAGGGCCGAAGAATGGTGAGTGGCAGCGGCATGTGATCAGCGATCAACTTGTCGATGGTCATGCCATCGCCACGCATGATCTGCTGGGGCTGAACAACCGGCAGATCGTTGTTGGCTGGCGCGCGCAGCAGAAGGTAGGCAAGGTGGCGGTGAAGCTGTTTTGGACGACAAAAGAGGACGGCAATGGCTGGCAGGAGGCCTACATCGACGATGGAGGCATGGCTTGTGAAGATGCCGTTTGTGCCGATCTTGATGGAGATCATGATTTGGAGATCATCGCCGCGGGTCGTCGTAGTAAGAATGTTAAGATTTACTGGAATCAGCGAAACCAGTGAAAATTAAAACTTGCTCCGCGCTTTAGCTGATGGGTTGCATGGGTGCGGTATGTGCTCCTAGAATTGTGATCGCTATGAGAGTCACACGTCTTTTCATTTCTGCCGCTGGTGCACTGCTCTTGAGTCAGTGTTCCATGCCGGAGTTTCCCCTGTTCTCGTCGCGCACGGAAATGGCCCGTCGTCATATGACGATCATGCCGCCACTTGCGTCACAACCGGTCATGTATGTGTGGAATGGCAGCAGCAGCCCCGGCCCACTGAGTGTGAACATCGATCTCAGCGAGCAGAAGGCGTATCTCTTCAAAGGCGGAGAAAATGTCGGCTGGACCTACGTCGCCACCGGACGCAGCGGCTTTGCTTCGCCCACAGGCACGTTTCGTATCATGGAAAAAATCGTGGATAAGCGCTCGAATCGCTATGGCATGATCTTGGATCGCAATGGCGATGTGGTGAACAGCAACGCGACCGCTGGTGTGTCGAGCATCCCCCCGGGCGGTCGTTTCGTGGGAGCCAAGATGCCCTACTGGATGCGGATCACGGGCTATGGAGTCGGCCTGCATGCGGGGGCGATCCCCCATCCCGGATCTCCGGCTTCGCATGGCTGCATCCGCCTGCCACGGGACATGGCCGAGACGATCTTCCAGAACGCTTCTGTCGGCGCGCGGGTGACGATCATGCATTGAGGAGAAGCGAAATCGTCAACTCAGCTAGTTTCTGACCGCTTCGGCCAAGATCTCCTCGAAGCGTTGCAACCAAGCCTGCGGACTTGCCTCCCGCAGCAGCCACTGATGTCCGGCGCTGCCAAGGACGAGACGCTGGGGGGCAGGTGTGGCCTCCATGGCTAGAACATCTTGGACGATGCCCCTGACATCCCCCGGCTCATGCTGCAAACCGGTGACATCTTGCTGTACGATCTCGCTCAAGCCGCCTGATTTCGCGGCGAGTACCGGTTTGCGATAATCATAGGCCTCATAGACCACGAGGCCGAGGGGCTCCCACCAAGTGGAGGGCACGATCACCGCGCGGCAGCGTCGCAGTGCCTCGCGCTTGGTTTCTCCGCCTGTGTGGCCGAGCTGGCCGATGTAGGGATTGGTGCGCACGCGCTGCTGCACGGCATCGCTGAGAGGACCTTCTCCGGCGATGTGCAGCAAGGGGGTCTTTTTGCCGAGTTGCGCACGCAATTCGTCCCAGGCATCGAGCAGAGGAATGACGCCTTTGGTTTCGACCAGACGGCCAAGGAACAGGTAGTAGCCCGCATCCTCCGCCACAGGGGGCTGCGGCATCGCATCCCAAGCATGGCGCAGCGTGTGAACACGCGACTCTGGCAGCGCACCGGCGCTGACCAATTTGTCTCGCATGAAATCTGAAATGGCGATCCACGCCTTCACACTGTTCAGCCAGCCGCTGCGGTGCAGGGCCTTCAGCATGACCGCGAAGAGAGTGCTCTTCACCACTGATCCCTGCCATGCGCCCGAGAACATCTCTCTCCAGTAGCTGCCGTAGAGAGCGTCCTGAACAATCCTGCCGTCCATATGCAGCGTTCCGTTGACTGAAAACGGACGATAATTGTGAAGGTACTGCACCACGGGAAGACGACGCTGCAGAGCGGCATGATATAATGACGGCGAGCCGACCGGAAAAATGTTGTGAAACAAGGCAACGCCTGCGCCGCTGGCGTCCAGGGCCGACTCGAAGCGTGCGCGCGATTCTTTGTTGTAAAAGAGCCGTTTCAGCTGCCCGGCAGTTCCCGGAGCGTCTTCGCCTTTCCATTCAGCGCTGTCAAAAAAGCAGCGTGACATGGCATGCTGTTCACTCAGATGCTTGTAGATGCGGTCCACGCTCATCTCTTCACCGCCAGGGGAAAGATAGCGGTTGAACACCTGTAAAATACCCGGTGTCATTGCTGTTCCATCGTTTCGTCGTAGTGTCGTCGCGCCCATTCCTCCAGCACGTATAGCATCCAAACGCGCTGACTCAATGGCCATGCTGCCGTGGATTCCAGGCTGCCACTGAAATATTTATCACAAATCTCCCTCTTCTGCGCCTCATCCACCCATCCGCGGTCACGGCAGCGCTGTGAACCCAGCGTGTCGCGGATGCGTTCCTGCCATTTCGGCAGCCGCATCCATTTCATCAGCGGCAGGGTGAAGGTCTTCTTCTGACGGTCATCATAAATCTGCGGGGGCAGCAGACTGCGGAAGGCTTCGCGCAGGATACGCTTGCCGCCCAGGGTATCCAGTTTGCAGTCCGGCGGCAGCCTTCCAGCCAGCGCAAAGATCTCCTTGTCCACAAGCGGCACTCGCAGTTCCAGCGAGTGAGCCATGCTCATCACGTCATTGTCCCGCAGAAGGGTATTGGCCAGATATGTCTCAGTTTCATGCAGAAGCAGTTCATGAAGCCACGAGTCTGGGGACTGCGGTTCGAATACCGGAGAGGAAGGCATTTTGAAATTTCCATGCAGAAGTCGTGCCACCTGCTCGGGCGGCATGATTGAGCGTCCAAAGGACTGCCATTCGCGCACGTTGCGTCCAGCACCGCCCAGCGCGTAAAAAAGCATCTTCCATGCCTTATGCCCCCGTGCGCGCTGTGGCAGCATCGCATCTGCAGCGCGCGCCAGCCTGCCTGCTGCCAGCAGGGGCGACTTTGCCGCTACAGCGATGAGACGGTGGTAATTGTATCCAGCCCACCACTCGTCAGCGCCCAGTCCGCTGAGCGTCACCTTGACCTTCCCGGAAGCCAGACGTGACACCAGCCAGGTGTTCAGCGCATCACCTGTCGGCTGGTCCATTTGATCAAAATAGCCGTCCAAACTCGACTCCAGTGCGGTGGCCGTCAGTCGTTCCCGCACGAACTCGCAGCCGAAATACTCCGCCGTGCGCCGCGCTGCATCGCTCTCATCCGGCACCCCCGCGTTTTCTTCGTAGCCAATGGAAAACGCCTTGATGCGCTTCTGGCCCGCCTCGCGCATGCAGGCTGCAAGGATAGTCGAATCCAGGCCTCCGCTCAAGAACACGCCCACTGGCACGTCTGAGACCAGATGGGCCTTCACACTTTCCAGCACGCCATCACGCACCATGCGCTTCTGCTCCGCTGCGTCATGCACCCAAGCATCGCGCCCGGGCCAGGCAGGCTGAAACCAGCGTCTCACCTCGGCCTTGCCGCCACGCCATAGAAGCAGGTGCCCTGGCGGCAGGCAGTGCACGTCTTCAAACATCGTCTCCGGACTCTGCACTGCACCCCGCTGGAAATACTGCGCCAGGGCAGAACGTGACACTTGACCTCCGCCGCCCAGCTTTCGCACTGCGCGCAGTTCAGACCCGTAAACCAGCTCTCCGGCACTGCTCATGCGATAATAGAGCGGCTTGATACCAAAGTGGTCCCGCGCGAGCACCACCGATCCCACTTCTGCATCCCGCCATGCGATTGCGAACATGCCGCGCAGCCCTTTTAGCACCTCATCAATCGGGGCGCGCTCAATGAGGGCTCCCAGCACGGCCGTATCTCCTGAGGATGGCAGCTTCACATCGCCGAGGCCTGCGCGCAGTTCGCGGAAGTTGTAAATTTCGCCGTTGAAGGTGAGCGTGAATCTTCCGCCGCCAAACGACATGGGCTGCCGGCCGTGATCGCTCAGATCCAAAATCGACAGCCGCTGGAAGCCCATCCACCATTCCGGACCCTCGGCCTCCGCCCTGTCATCCGGACCGCGATGCACAATCATCTGCAGCGACTGCCTCCGCAAGGCACGCTCGTCCTCACGCCACGGCGTGTTTGGCAGACGAAACCATCCGAGGAAACCGCACATGAGATGATGAATTTAAAAAAAGAGCCCGAACCTATGGTTCGGTCCCGGCTACCATGACAGCATTTTACTCCTTTCAAACAGGAAGCATTTGCACGATCAACATCCGGCATTGTATAAATCTGGCATGAACCTCGGCTTTTCCCGGATCATTCTGGCCATGTGCTGCACGATGGCGCACATCGAACTGGTATCGGCTGAGGACGCGGTTTATCGCCCGTGGAAGGATGCGCAGGGACGGATCATCCAGGCGGCCTTCGTCAGCGCCACCGCCGAGAGCGTCACCTTGAAAATGGCTGACGGCAAAGAGCACCAGCTGTCTCTCGACCGCCTGTGTGCCGAAGATCAGGCGTTTGTGAAGAGTCAGTCCGCCGCCACAGCGCCTGCTCCAGCCACCGCCCAGGGGGCCACGCCTGCGGTGACCGCCCCCGCTTTGAACCGGGTTCCCGTCGAGAAACGCACCTGGCCGGAAAATGTGGTGGTGCCAACCAAATCCATTGAAATTCAGGTGGTTGAGGAGAATCCGGCGGCGCGGAAGTGCGTGTACCGCTCCGAGGGTTTTGAGTTCACCTCGCAGGCCAAGCTGGCCGGCAGTGTGATGAAGGAGGTCGCGCGGACCTTTGAGGCCACGAAGACACTCGTTTCTTCATTACCCTGGGGGGTGGTCTGCCGTCCGCCCGAGGGTTTCGAACGCTACCAAGCCGAGCTGTTTGAGACGCGGAAGGATTACATCGCCGCCGGTGGGCCTGAAAACTCGGGCGGTGTTTACACGAGCGGGGACAAAATCTTCCGTGTGCCGTTTCCCAGCATCGGTCTCAAGCTGCTGGGCAAGACCTACGCCAAGGACGAGAACTACGATGGAGGCACCCTGATCCATGAGATCACCCATCAGGTGATGGACGCCTACCTGACCTTCCTGCCCGTGTGGGTCATCGAGGGCACGGCGGAATACACGGAAATGCTGCCCTACAACGCCGGCAAATTTCGCGCTGACGCCCACCAGAAGGGCCTGAAAGACCACATTCAGGAGATGCAGAAGCGTGGGTATGCCATCGAGATTGGCAATCTGGAAGAGCACCTGAAGATGAACCGTGCCTCCTGGTCTGGCATCGCTAACACCACCAATCGAAAGATGGGGGAGCTCTATTTTCGGTCCGTGCTCGCGGTGTATTTCTTCTGCCATCTGGATGCCGACAAAAAGGGCACGCGGTTCATCAAGTTCATGGACGCGGTCTATGGCGAGACTGAGGTGCTGCGCACCTTTTTCAAAGATCCCCGCGTCAAGCACCTTGAAGGCGGCCGCTTCAGCTACCCGACGAACTTTCCGCCGCCAGACATGAAGTCCGAAACCGCGCCGTTCAAGCACCTCGATCTGCTCCTCGATGGTCGAAGTTATTCACAAATCGCGCAGGAGATGACCGAGGCCTACAAGGGTATCGGCGTCAAAATCTCGGTGAATTGAGCTGATGAGCTGAAAACCGGCGAAACAGCCCCCTTTTTGGGAGCTATTTAACGTCTTTTCCACCCCCTGCGTTTGACGCATCGCATCGACTGTGCAAGATGCCGGGCTTTCCGGCCCCGCGATGCCGTAGCCCTAGCCTGCCAGCCAGTGGTTCCTTCGCTCCGAAAGCGCCCAGATCATACGCTTTCTACCCCTCTCAACCCGCCGCACTCGTCGTCCGCACCCGGATTTCGTCATTTTTTTCCTCCCCCATGCCCAAAGATACAACCATCCATCGCATCCTCGTCATTGGTTCCGGCCCCATCGTCATCGGCCAGGGCTGTGAATTTGACTATTCCGGCGTCCAGGCCTGCAAGGCCCTGCGCGAAGAAGGATATGAAGTGGTGCTCATCAACTCGAATCCGGCCACGATTATGACGGATCCGGAGTTCGCCTTCCGCACCTACATCGAACCCATCACGCCGGAGATGGTCGAGAAAATCATCATCAAGGAAAAGCCGGATGTGCTGCTGCCCACGCTCGGTGGCCAGACGGCGCTGAACTGCGCCATGTCGCTGCATCGTGCAGGGACGCTGGAAAAGCACGGTGTGCGCATGATCGGTGCGAAACCGGACGCCATTGAGAAGGGTGAAGACCGGCTGCTGTTCAAAAACGCGATGCTGAAGATCGGGCTCGACCTGCCGCAGTCCGGCGTCGCCCACACGATTGAGGAGGCCCGCGTGATTGCGGAGCAGATCGGCACCATGCCGCTCATCATCCGCCCTGCCTACACGCTGGGCGGCACTGGCGGCGGCATCGCCTACAACAAGGAAGAATTTGAAACCATCACGGCCAACGGCCTCGATCTCTCGCCTGTGACGGAAGTGCTCATCGAGGAATCGCTTCTCGGCTGGAAGGAGTTCGAAATGGAGGTCATGCGCGACAAGGCGGACAACTGCGTGATCATCTGCTCCATCGAGAACCTTGACCCCATGGGCGTGCACACGGGTGACTCGATCACCGTGGCGCCGATCCAGACGCTGACGGATCGCGAGTATCAGATCATGCGTGATTTTTCCTTCGCCTGCATTCGCGAGATCGGTGTGGAGACTGGCGGGTCGAACATCCAGTTCGCGGTGCATCCTGACACAGGCCGCATGATCGTCATCGAGATGAACCCGCGCGTCAGCCGCAGCTCCGCGCTGGCATCGAAGGCCACCGGCTTCCCCATCGCGAAGATCGCCGCCAAGCTGGCCGTCGGCTACACGCTCGACGAGTTGAAGAACGACATCACCCGCGAGACGCCCGCCAGCTTTGAGCCGTCCATCGACTACGTGGTGACCAAATTGCCGCGCTTCACGTTTGAAAAATTCCCTGGCGCTAACGAGACGCTGACCACGCAGATGAAATCTGTGGGCGAGGCCATGGCCATTGGGCGCACGTTCAAGGAGAGTCTGCAGAAGGCCCTGCGCAGTCTGGAGATCAAACGCTTCGGTTTGATCGGTGATGGTGCCGATGTCGTGGTCGATGACGAGACGCTGACTTCGAAGCTTACGGTGCCGAATGCCGAACGCATTTTCTTCCTCGCTCAGGCCTTCGCCAAAGGATGGAGCGTGGATCGTGTGTTTGAGCTGACGAAGATTGACCGGTGGTTCTTGAGGCAGATTGAGGAGATTGTGAAGGCAGATTTGTTGATTCCCAGCCAGTCTGCCGAGGCATTGATCGCCCAGATTCCTGA
The DNA here is from genome assembly GCA_002482965.1 of Verrucomicrobiaceae bacterium UBA7681. Lineage (GTDB taxonomy): Bacteria > Verrucomicrobiota > Verrucomicrobiia > Verrucomicrobiales > Verrucomicrobiaceae > Prosthecobacter. The sequence continues at coordinate 51,590 of DLGZ01000029.1, forward strand.
GGCTGAGCGCACCGAAGAGAAGAAAGCCGAGATCCTCAAATCCAAGATGCGCCAATGGAAGCGCATGGGCTTCTCTGACAAGCAGCTCGCACATTCCTTTGGTGTGTCGGAGAAGTGCATCCGTGACGGCCGCATCAAGTATGGCGTGACCCCCACCTACCGCCTCGTGGACACCTGTGCGGCTGAGTTTGAGGCCTACACGCCCTATTACTACAGCACCTACGGCATCGAGGACGAAGTGCGGGACAATGACCGCAAGAAAGTCATGATTCTTGGTGGCGGACCGAACCGAATCGGTCAGGGCATTGAGTTCGACTACTGCTGCGTGCATGCCAGCTTCGCTTTGCGTGAGCTGGGCTATGAGACGATCATGGTGAACTCGAATCCCGAGACCGTCTCCACCGACTACGACACCAGCGACAAGCTCTACTTTGAGCCGCTCACGCTGGAAGACGTGCTGAACATCTATGAGCGCGAAAACCGCCACGATCAGGTGCTCGGGGTCATCGTGCAGTTCGGCGGGCAGACGCCGCTGAACCTCGCCAAGGGACTCGAAGAAAACGGTGTTCGCATCATCGGTACATCGCCGAAGAACATCGAACTGGCTGAAGACCGCAAGTTGTTCGCCAAGCTGCTCGACGATCTTGAATTGCTCCAGGCTCCCAGCGGCACCGCCACCTCGCTGGAAGAGGCTTTGGCCATCACCGCGAAGATTGGTTACCCGAGCCTTGTGCGCCCAAGCTTCGTGCTTGGCGGACGCGCCATGCAGATCGTTTATAGTGACGCTGAGCTGACCCACTACATGAAGAACGCCGTCGAGGCGACGCCTGACCGGCCCGTGCTGGTGGACCGCTTCCTCGAAGACGCCACGGAAGTGGATGTCGATTGCATCAGCGACGGCGAGACCACCGTCATCGGTGCCATCATGGAGCACATCGAAGAGGCTGGCATTCACTCTGGCGACAGCGCCTGCGTCATCCCTCCCTTCAGCCTCACCAAGGAAATGCAGGATCGCATTCGCGATGCTGCGAAGAAACTGGCCAAAGCCCTTGGCGTGCGCGGCTTGATGAACATGCAGCTCGCTGTGAAAGGCGATGATTTGTACGTCATCGAAGTCAATCCACGCGCCTCACGCACCGCGCCGTTCGTCAGCAAGGCCATCGGTGTGCCGCTGCCGAAGCTTGCCGCCAAGATCATGGCGGGAATGACCTTGAAGGAACTCGGGTTCACTGAGGAAGTGATTCCGAAGCATCACAGCGTCAAGGAAGCCGTCTTCCCCTTCAGCAAGTTCGCTGGGGTGGACATCATTCTCGGCCCTGAAATGAAGAGCACCGGCGAAGTCATGGGCATCGACTACGACCTCGGCATGGCTTTCGCCAAGAGCCAGATGGCAGCCGGCGGCACCCTGCCGACCAAGGGCAATGTCTTCATCAGCGTCAAGGAAACCGACCGCCCCAACGTGGTGAAAATCGCCAAAGGCTACGCCGACCTCGGCTTCACCCTCTTCGCCACCAGCGGCACAGGCGGAGTCATCAGCGAGGCCGGCATCCCGGTCCAAATCCTCCCCAAACTCGCCAGCGGCCAGCGCCCGAATGTCATCGACCTGATGAAGAACAAGGACATGGCCCTCGTCATCAACACGCCGAGTGGCAAAAATCCGCGCGAGGATGAAATCAAGATCCGCACAGCCTCGATGCAGAACCGCATTCCGATCATGACCACCCTGCGCGGCGCCGATGCCGCGCTGCGGGCGATCAAGTCATTGCAAGGGTGCGAGGTGCAGGTGCGGGCGTTGCAAGAATACCACGAATGAATCTTGCCCAAGAAACATGATCGCGAATACCTTTTTACACTTCTCCGGCCTCGGCATGGCAGGTGCCTTGGCGCTAGAGGCACTTAAGTTTGTCGAATATAGTGGCAAACTTTCTGAGTCTCGTTTCCGCAAGGCTCTCCGTTCGGTTAAATTCTGGGCCAGCCTCGCAACTCTGGTTATTACCTCAGGTTTCCTAACCTGGGCCTTCTTTTCAAACCAAGCCGAAGTCTGGGCTTGGCAACTCATTGTCACTGGTGCTGCCGGTCGCTCGATCTTACGTGACGCCATCGCCGCCCGTGTCGCTCAAGCTCCACCAAATTTCGGTGGATCCAGCCCAGACCATGCATCTGCCCAAGAGGAGCCCATCACAAGCCGCGAGATTTTCCTATGAAATATGCTCTATTTTTAAAAGCGCTCCTCTTAACCACGCTGGCTTGCTACCTTGTCGGCTGCAAGCCGATCGCGAAAGCAATCGCAAAGTCAGTGGACAACTTCTTTTCCGGGGCACGACATGTCCCAATTTCCACCCCGAAACCTGAGGTCCCGCCTGGCCGATTCATGCCAGATGCACCATCGGTTCCCCCTAAACCTGAAGTCCCGCCCAGCCGATTCATGCCAGATGCCCCATCGGGGCCTACGAAACCAGACCCAACCACTTTGGCTCAAGGCGTTCCCACTAATTCGTTCAGTGTTGCTGAGCAGCAGCTTCGCGAAGCGATTCCCGCCCTTGCCAACCTCCTCGATAATACTCGGATATCTGCCGTAGATCGTCTCAAAATTGCCCATGCTTGGAACACCGAGCGCCGCGAAGCATGGAAGCGATTCCCTCTCCAGCAGCCGCCTTCCCAAGAAATCTTCCAACGTAAGTTTTACGAACTTCAGCGTCTGAATCAACAAGTTGCCGCCATGCCTGGCGCGCAGATATCTCCTGAACAAGTTTTCGAGCGTGCCTGGAGGGCCGCAGTCCATGCCACCAACCCAAAGCGTTGTATTCGAACCGCCAGCGTGCTCGACGTCATACCCGATGCTCAAACCTTTGCAGCTACCTTTAAACGCGCCCCCTCCGGTGCCGACCTCGCTCATCTCCGTGCTGCCGAGGATCCCCTGCACAGCCTTGGTACACAACGCCTTCCCCGAGCTAGTCTAACTCGTGCCGCCGTCATTGAGGCTGTGCGCAGCGACCTTCCAAATGGTGTTCTGATACTCCTGGGGCATAGCGTTGATTCCAGTGCCGGACGCAATCTCATGCTCCCCAGCGGGGAGCATGTTGCTTTTAGCGAGATCCATGCCGTTGCAGCAGAAGCTGGACATAACTGTCTGATCCTAACCTGCTTCTCACCCGATCTCACTCTCGCTTCAGAAATTGCCATGACTGAAGCCATCACGCTCGCTAAAAAAGCTGTCAGTACTACTTCTTTCCCGGCCAGCAATCCCGATAGTGGTATCGACATCGCTGACCTTGCTTCAACTTTGTCCAGCGAGCTTGCCACTAGACGTTACCAGCGCACCATCACTAGCTATGCTGTAGGGGGCACCGCTGTATCTGGCATTACCTATGCCGCAATTGATCGTAAATGAAGCTGTAGCAACAAAGGTCCACACGAACCGAAGTCAGGTGGAAACTTGACAGACATTTCCGAGTCGAGCAGATGCCTAGAGACGTGGCTGTGGAGGTTTGAAGCGGGAGTGATGGTAGGTCGATCCCCACCATTCTTACCGCCCCCCTTCTGCCTTGCCCAATAATCGATATTCACATTGGATGGAACACGGGTGAATGCTGCACCATAGTACCTGCATGAGCATCCATCCTCTACCCGTCCTTCGTAACCAGCTCCTCAGCCTGCACAAGCTGCTCATGAACGCGGAACGGGCTGTGTATGAGAGGGAAGGGAATGTCATCGAGTCACCGATGCAGTTTTTGCAACTGCTCATGGAGCATGAGCGGTTTGCGTGGCTGAGGCAGCTTTCGCAGCTGGTGGTGATGATGGATGAGGCGATGGAGGAAAAGCCGCCGATCGCGAAGGAGCGGATGGACGCGCTGGTCGGTGAGGCGCGGCATTTGCTCATGGGGTCAGATGAACCGGGGAGCTTTGCGGTGCTTTATGCCCAGATGAGAGGACGTGAGGCGGGGGTGGCTGCTGCTCATGTGGAGATCAGCAAGAGCTTTGAGTAAAGACAAGGCGATGTGGCCAGGGGTGAATCTTTAATTTTTTCACGGTTTTAGATCTGTATGTGACAGTCTCGTCAGAAACGAGGGTGCATCTCTGCATCGGATCGACATGAAGGCGTTGCAGAAGGCTCAGTTTGGGTCAACGTCCTGCCTCCCCCAATTAGTTAATAAGAATGTTTCTCCTTCGTCTGAGGCCTCTTCCGGTCCTCGTAGCTTTTGCTTGTACAGTTATGTTTGGAGCGCCAGCTCCTCTTCGCGCCGCCACTCTGCTGTGGGTGGGTGATGTGGATGCTGCCTGGAACACGAACAGTTCCGGCAACACCAACTGGTCAACCGATGCCCTGCCAGCGGCCAGTGGTGACACGCTGACATTCGGCAGCGCCGGAACGGGCGGGACGACCTTGAACAATGACATCGTCGGGCTGTCGGTCGCTGGCTTAACTTTCAATGTGGGCGCGGATGCGTTTACACTTTCGGGCAATGCCCTCACTTTGAGCGGCAGCCTCACGAACAATTCATCCAGCCTGGAGACGCTGGGGATGGCGGTATCCCTCGGCGCATCCAGCTCCATCAATGCCACCGGCGGAGCGCTTAGCTTCAGTTCGGCCCTCAGCAGCGCGGCCAGTGATCTGAGCATCACGGGTTCAGGGGTGATCACGTTCAGCGGGCTCAGTTTTGCCTCAACTGCGAACAAAATCACGTCCACAGGAGCGGATGTGCGTTTCGTCGGTGACAGCACCATCGCCGCCGATGTGCTGATCAGCAGTGGCACCATGAAGCTGCAGTCGGGCACCCAGATCTTCAACAACGGCCTGAAGGTGGATGGCGCGAGCAGCGTGCTCCATTTCACGGGGGCAAGCGTCACGGTGAACGGTATCGGCGGCGGTAGTTCGGGGGAGCAGGACAGTCTGGAAATCATCAATGGCGGCACGCTCAATATCAGTGCGGGCACGGTGGACCTGACGCCGAGCCGGTTCTGGATGCAAACAGGCACACTCAATGTCACCGGTGGCACCACGAACATGAGCAACACGCTCATCGCCCAGAGCACCAGCGCGATTGCCCGCATCAATGTTTCCGCTGGAACTCTGAGCCTGACGGCCGGCAATCGTTTCGCCAACAATGGCACCGCCATTTTGACCGTCAGCGACAGTGGAGCGGTCACCTGGGCGGTGAATGGCACAGGCTTGTCCGAGAACGGCACGGGAAGGATCATCATGGATGGCGGCACGCTGAACATGACGAGTTCCGGCACCACCTACCTGTATCTGAATGGCGGCAACGGTGCGGGCTTCAACACGGCTGTGACCAGCAGCATCGCTTTCAATGCGGGTGTTCTCTCCACGCGCGGCTTCGCCATGAATACCGGGGCAAACATGACCAATCGCCTGGCCGAGCTGCTCTTCAATGGCGGCACGCTGAAGGCCACGGACAACAACAGCGCCACCAACTTCATCCCTAACTCCGCCAACCTCACCTCCAAAGTGCAGGCCGGGGGTGCGGTCATCGACACCAACGGATTCAACATCAACATCGCAGACAATTTGGAGCATGACAGCGCGCTGGGTGCCACGGTCGACGGCGGTCTGACCAAGAACGGTCTCGGTACCCTGACGCTCAGCGGAGCGAACACCTATACCGGCACCACCACGGTGAATGCAGGAACTTTGGCCATCGCCAACAGCACCGGTGGCACGGTGACCTACAGCGGCCTGGTCAGCGGGCTGGGGGGCACGCTGACGCTTAGCGGAGCGAACACGCTGAATTTCATCGGCGGCATTTCGATGACCAATGTGGCCAGCACCCTCACGGCAACGGGCAGTGACGTGCGAGTGAATAGCGATGGTCTCTTCAATGCAGCCTCGGTCACGGTGAACAGCGGTGGTGTGCTGCGGTTTCAGTCGGGCACACAATCGTTTGTGAAGGGTCTGGTGGCAAGTGGTGCGGGGAGCATCCTGAGTTTTGAAGGTGCCACGGTCACCCATAGCGGCAATGGTGATGGGAATGGGAACAACGGTCTTCAACTGGATAACGGAGCCAGTATGAATGTCTCCGCTGGCACCGTGGTCTTTAACGGCACCAACCGCGCTTTCATCCAGACCAGCACCATCAACGTGACTGGAGGAGCACTGACCTTGAACAGCGCTCTCTTCGCGCAACAGACGAACGCAGTTTCCACGGTGAACGTCTCCGCTGGCAGCCTGACGCTGGGCAGCAGCACGCGGTTTGCCAACAATGGAAGTGCGACGCTGACGGTCAGCGGCACGGGAGCGGTGACATGGGCCAATGGCAGCTACGGTCTGTCTGAAAACGGCACTGCAAATGTCGTGATGAATGGAGGCACGCTCAACATGACCAGCTCAGGCTCCAGTTATTTCTACCTCAATGGCGGCAATGGAGCGGCAAGCAATTTGTCCAGCATTACTAGCACCATCTCGCTCAATGCAGGCATTCTTTCCACACGTGGCTTTGCCATGAACACCTCGAGCGGCGCGACGAGTGCTGGCAGCAATCGTCTCGCTGAACTGCGCTTCAATGGAGGCACGCTGAAGGCGACTGACAACAACGGTGCCAACAATTTTATTCCTGACTCCACCAATCTCACTTCCAAGGTGCAGGCCGGGGGAGCGGTCATCGACAGCAATGGTTTTAACATCACCATCGCCGACAGTCTGGAGCACGACAGCGCGCTGGGTGCCACGGCTGACGGTGGCCTGACCAAGAACGGCCTCGGCACCCTGACCCTGACCGCGGCCAACACTTTTACGGGCAAGACGACCGTGAATGCTGGTGCCCTGGCACTCAGTGGTGCTGGCAGCGTGGCCTCCAGCCCGTGGATTGAGGTGAAGAGCGGAGCCACGCTCAATGTCACTGCCGTTTCCGGTGGCACCCAGACTTTGGCCAATCAGGTGCTCAGTGGCACCGGCAGCGTGACTGGCACGGTGGTCATCGGTGCGGGATCGATCTTGAAACCGGGCGACTCCACGGATGGTGCGCTTAGCGCGGTCGCCAGTGCAGGCGATGGAATTGGGACGATGACTTTTGCCAATCTCACGCTGGCCTCGGGAGCCAGCAGCGGCAGCCCACGCGTGCTGCTCACTCTGAGCGGGACCGGCAGCCATGCCGCCGATCCCACCGTTGGCGCCCAAGTCAGCGCATTCAAAGACTCGGCTTCCGGCGGACTGTATGATTCCATCAAGGTCACCGGCGCACTCGGGCTGAATGCTGGCAGCACTATCAAGGTGGAACTGTCCGCCGGCTACAATCCTGTCTGGGGCGATGTTTTCAATATTATCGATTGGTCCACGAGGAATCTTAACGCCGACGGCGTCAGCGGAGACTTTACTGTGGCCGATCTGGTCGTGCCCACGAGCCTGGGGAATGGATGGTTCTTTGCCACGGATCAGTTCATTTCCAACGGCATCATTTACGTTGTTCCAGAGCCTTCACGCATGCTGCTTCTGCTGACGGGTATTCTGCTGCTGGCTAGCCGCCGAAAGCGCTGATCCTGACGCCTGCATCGCTTCGAGGTCGTATTTTGCGACTACAGTACAAGCTGGCTGAAACCGGGTTTTCATCGTCAGAGAACAAGGCCGAGATGGGTAGAGCGCCCGCGCTGCCCCTTTTAAAATTCCTGACAGCCAGAGGTTGACCAGAGACGTATGTTTGCAGCAGACTGGAATGCATCTGCGGATAACCACTTCAACCAACCCAGGAGAAGAGCCATGACGACCGAAGCCAAATGCCCGTTTCACCAAACTGCCGGAGGCGGCACCACCAACCAGGACTGGTGGCCGAATCAGTTGAAAGTGGATCTTCTGCACCAGCATTCCTCGAAGTCCGACCCGATGGGCGGGGGCTTCGATTACGCGAAGGAGTTCCAGAGTCTTGACTACAAGGCGCTGAAAGAAGATCTCGCGAAGCTGATGACGGACTCGCAGGACTGGTGGCCGGCGGACTTCGGCCACTACGGCCCGCTCTTCATCCGCATGGCATGGCACAGCGCCGGCACCTACCGCACGGGTGATGGCCGCGGGGGCGGCGGCCGGGGGCAGCAGCGTTTCGCACCGCTCAACAGCTGGCCGGACAACGTGAGCCTGGACAAGGCGCGCCGGCTGCTCTGGCCAATCAAGCAGAAGTATGGCCGCAAGATTTCGTGGGCCGATCTCATGATTCTGACGGGCAACGTCGCGCTCGAAACCATGGGCTTCAAAACTTTCGGCTTCGGCGGCGGACGCGAGGACACTTGGGAGCCGGATCACGATGTGTACTGGGGCCGCGAAACCAAGTGGCTTGGAGGTGATATCCGCTACTCGCAGGGCTCGCCTGGCGTCGATGACAAGCATAGTGCCCTTGTGAAGGATGATGACAGCGCAGTGCCACACACTCGCGATCTCGAGAACCCGCTCGCCGCAGTGCAGATGGGGTTGATCTACGTGAATCCCGAAGGCCCGGACGGCAAGCCTGACCCCGTGGCCTCCGCACGCGACATTCGCGATACCTTCGGCCGCATGGCGATGAATGACGAGGAGACCGTGGCGCTCATCGCCGGAGGTCACACTTTCGGCAAAACGCATGGTGCAGGCGATGCTGCGCTGGTGGGAGCCGACCCTGAAGCGGCTTCGCTCGAAGAGCAGGGCTTTGGCTGGAAGAGCAGCTTCGGCACAGGCAAGGGCGGCGACACGATCACCAGCGGCCTGGAAGTCACCTGGACGCAGACACCAGCCCAATGGAGCAACCATTTCTTCGAAAACCTGTTCAACTTTGAATGGGAGCTGACGAAGAGCCCCGCTGGCGCGAACCAGTGGGTGGCCAAGGGTGCCGATGCCACGATTCCTGACGCGCATGATCCGTCCAAGAAGCGTCTGCCGACGATGCTCACCACCGACCTCGCCCTGCGCTTTGATCCGGCCTACGAGAAAATTTCCCGGCGTTTTCTACAGAATCCGGAGGAGTTCGCAAACGCGTTTGCTCTCGCATGGTTCAAGCTGACCCATCGCGACATGGGTCCGCGCGCGCGCTATCTTGGCCCGGAAGTGCCGGCGACGGATCTTATCTGGCAGGACCCGGTTCCGGCGGTGAATCACAAGTTGATCGACGAGAATGACATCGCTTCACTCAAGTCAAACATCGCTACGTCAGGCCTGACCGTCTCACAGCTCGTCTCCACCGCCTGGGCTTCGGCGTCCACTTTCCGTGGCTCCGACAAGCGTGGCGGCGCGAATGGTGCGCGCATTTGCCTCGCGCCGCAGAAGGACTGGGAGGTCAACCAGCCCGGGCAGCTCGCGCAGGTGCTCAAAATTCTCACGGGGATGCAGAACGCATTCAATGGAACTGCCAAAGACGGCAAGAAGGTGTCGCTTGCCGACTTGATTGTTCTGGCGGGCTGTGCCGGTGTCGAACTGGCCGCGAAGAACGCCGGCCACAAGGTCAAGGTGCCTTTCACACCGGGCCGCACGGACACCTCACAAGAGCAGACGGACGTGGAATCCTTCGCGGTGCTCGAACCGATCGCCGACGGTTTCCGCAATTACCTCAAAGGCAAATACACGGTGCCCGCCGAAGCGCTGCTCATTGACAAGGCGCAACTGCTTACGCTCTCCGCACCCGAGATGACCGTGCTCATCGGCGGCATGCGTGTCCTCGGCACCAACGCCGATGGTTCCTCGTATGGCGTCTTCACCCAGCGTCCGGGATCGTTGACCAATGACTTCTTCGTGAACCTGCTCGACATGGGCACCGAGTGGAAGTCCGTCTCGCCCTGTGGCAATGCTTTCGCGGGCCTGGACCGCAAGAGTGGAGCCGCTAAGTGGACAGCGACACGGGTTGATCTCGTCTTTGGCTCCAATTCCCAGCTCCGCGCGCTCGCGGAAGTTTATGGATGCGCCGACGGCGAGGAGAAGTTCGTGAAGGACTTCGTCGAGGCGTGGACCAAGGTGATGAACCTGGACCGTTTTGATCTGACATGATCGCCGGTCTTTCTTCAGCTCGCGATTGATCGTTCGAGCATGCTGAGATCAGCAAGAGCTTTGAATAAAGACATTGAGGGAGGCGGACAAGCTGCGTAGCCGCAAGGCGAATGTCCGCGCTCCCTTTGACGCTGCACTTCGCTCACGCCAGTGCTTCTTTGCAATACTGGACGCACTTGGCCACTTCGGCCACAGCGGTGGAGTCTTCGGGGATTTTGTATTCCAGCTCGATCTCGGCGGGGAAGGTCCACTTCTCCTTTTTCATTAGTTGAAGCACTTCCTTGATCGGGGTCTGGCCCTGGCCCCAGGGCACGTTGCCGCCGTCGGCGGTGCGGTCCTTGAGGTGCAGGTTCACGATGCGGTCATGGTACTTTTCCAGCACCGGGATGGGCGACTTCCCTTTCGTGCCGGCGACGTAGTGGCCGATGTCGAGGTTGAAGCCGATGTACTGGCCGAGATCCAGGATGGCATCGTGCTGGTCCATCTCCGGCAGGTTGTTGGTGTGGTTGTGAAACCCGACCCAGATCTGGTGCTTGTCGGCAAACGGCGCGACGCGCGCGGCGAGGATGGCATTGCGCTCGGTGGTCACGCCTGTGCAGCCCAGCGCCTTGGCCACGAGGAAGCTGAATTCGATCTCCTCATTCGACTGCCCGAAGCCCATCTTGTGGATGTGAATGTTGACGCCCGCGTCGTTGTACATTTTCCGCAGTTCCCGGCACTTCGCGAGCTGCTGCTCACGCTCCGCGTCGGTGGCTTTTCCGTTAATGCCGGCGTAGAGCTGGATGGGCCCGCCCATGAGCTCGGTCTCACTGAGTCCGTCATCGAGCAGCGCCTTGAGCGTCTCTTCGGCTGTCTTCGCCGAGCTACGGTAGCTGTAGGTGATGCAGCCGATGCGCACGCCGTTGAAGACGGAGCTTGGCTTGTCTGCCGCAGAAGCACGACGGGGAAGCGTGAGGCCGGTGGCGGCTGCGACTGCGGTGCCAAGAAAAGTACGGCGGGAAAGCGGGTTTGATTTCATGGTAGGAAACAAGGGGTGGTTGAATGGTTCAGTTTGTGCCCCGTCTTTGCCACATTCCCCTCATGAAGTCACGCCAAACTGCTGCACTTAAGCCGTTGGGCTCAAAGGAGGCCGGGGAACTCTGCGGTGGGTCATGCGGGGGCATGGAGCGTGAGGGGGGGCGGTGGCGGCGGCGGCGCATGCGGAGATTGGCAAAAGCTTTGAGCAGGCTGGTGGGCGCTGAGTCTGCCTCAGAAGATCAGCCGGCGAACTCAATGATTCCGATTCGGCAGAGCTGACGCAGCAGGGCGAGGAGGGTTGCTTTGCGACCTTGATGAGGAATGGCGGAAATGGAGAGTTTGCCTCGGGTCTGGCAGATCTGTTCGAGAATGGGATGGAGCTCGGCGGGAAAGACCAGGCGGCCACCACCTGAGTAGGAAAGGACGGATGTGGAAGACTCTCTGCTAACGAAGGCTTCCACGTTGGCGCGCCGTTTTAGGACGCTGCGGAGTGTCCAGGTCTCGGCGTCGGCGATTCTTACCTCCTGGGAGGGATCTCTCAGAGACGCAATCATGGCCCCTTTGGCGTGGTCCCAGGTGTCGGGACCGGCATGCTCGCTGACGGTGGCGAAGTGCTGAGCCAGTTCGGCAATGATACTGACGGAGGATTTGCGGCTGGCATCGGCGAGAAATGCACACGGCATTTCCTGCTGCAATACTGCCTCCGGCATCTGCCGCAGCGTGGCCTCGAACCACTCAGCCAAAACGGCCTGGCCAGTCAGGCCGCGAAAGCCAATGCCGAGAGAAATCGAAAGCTCTTTTCCTGCGCTGACCTCGTGCGAAATGCCGCGAGGAACATAGAGCGCGTGACCGGCTTTAAGCTCCACCGTTCTGGCTGCGCGGGCGTTGTCATTGGTCACATCGGCGGGACGGAAGAAGCGCCATTTTTTGGTTCCTGCGATTTGAAGGGTGAAGGTGTGTTCGTCGTCGGTGTGGCGTGGCAGGGTCTGCTGCGATGGCGGTGTGATGAAGAGCGCGCAATCCACGGCGGGAAGCTGAACGAAGGACTGGAGGGCGGTGAAGAGGGCGGCGATTTTTTGACTGTGATGCTCGGCGAGATTCACCATCAGTGAGTTTCCCTCAAGCAGCGCCTGGTTGATCGCGGCAACGGTGAGAGGTTTGGATTTTGCGCGAACGGATTCGTCATACGCGGCTCCGACCTCCTCCCCAAGGATGAGCACTCTTTGCGAGGATGAGGCGCGGGCGACGGCTTGGAGAACATGCTTCACGGGGAGCAGGCCTTGCCGTGCACTGGCTCCCTGCTGAGACAGATGCAGGATCTCCTGGCCCCAGAACTCCTGACTGAATCTCGCGGTGGTAACTGGGTGAAGAAAGGTGTCTAAAAGTTTGGACCTCATGGTGGGACGGCGTTGGCTGGGAGAGCTTTTGAAGCAATGCAGGTGGCTCACGCGCAGGCAAATTAACAATACTGCACTCTACGTTGATTTTTTATCGACATGTGGCGATCATTCCCACAATGATCCGGTGAATAGTCATCACCTGAATCATTATTTTCAAGGCAAACCAACACCTCACCAACGCCATGCCCAAGAAAGTCAAGAAGACACCGGCTGCGCGAAAAGCCCCAGAGAAGCGCCCCCTGCTCGGAAAGGGTGGTACGAGAGGTGGAAGGCTGATCTCCGCCGCCACAGCGAGTGAATCCAAGAAAGCTGCCGTAAAGAAAACGGCAGGGCCGAAGCGCCCCTTGTTTGGCCGCACCCCAGGTCGGGGAGGAAGACTCGCGCCCCTCGCAAAATCCTCTGAGGATGCGCAACCAAAAGCAAAGAAGGCCGGAGGCAAAAAAGCAACGCAGCCGAAGAGCAAAGTTGTTTTAGGCTATAGCGGCGGGAAGGGGGGCAGGCTGGTGACGGCCTCGAATCCGAGCAGAGCCGGAAAGACCGCCGACAAGAAAGCCAGTCCGCTGAAACGCCCGATCCTGGGATCCACTGGCAGGCGAGGCGGAAGACTGGCGTCTATCTCGGAACCCAGTCATGCCGCACCATCGAAGGAAGCTGTGACCAAGGTGAAGCATCGCGTGTTTGGTAAAAGTGGTTCGAGTGTTATTTAGTGCTCTCCTTTGAAATGCTGACCCCAAACAAATCCCCGGAAAAACCAATCCAGCTCAAGGCATGAACACCCAGTCCGAAGATTCCCCCGCCAAAAGAAACAGCCCGTCAACGCGACGAATCTCCGGCAGTGGAGGCTCTAGAGTCGGCAGGCAGATGACGACCGCAGTGCCAGGCAGAGCCATGGACACCCACATGAAGAAAGAGGCGCAGATGAAACGACCACTCTTGGGAAGAGCTGGTTCTCACTCCGCAAGACAGGTGGCCCCAGCGGCCCCCGCCAAGGCCGGGAAAACTACAGCAAAGAAAGCTGCTCCCTTCAAGCGGCCGGTGTTCGGGCGTAGTGGGTTTGGAGGTGGAAGGCTGGAGGTGAGCCCCCAGGCTATTCAGGCCAGGCCATTGGGGGCACGAAAAACCTCGGCTAAAAACGCGGTGCAGACGACGCACCCGATCGCTGGAAAATCAGGCAAAAATGGCGGGAGACTGGGCGTGCCAGCAATGCCAGACAAACCCAGGAAGGCAGCCGCGGCGAAACGGGTGGCGAGCACTCTGGCATGGCACTCCATGCAGAGCATTGCGTGCGTAAATCACTCCACAATCTCGCTGGGAGTGGACTTCAAGCATCTCATCGCGGCACTGCAAAAATTTGCCGATGTCCATTTTTCCCCGGTCTGGGGTACCCCGGTGAGGCTGGTGGTGGCCAAGCGCATCGCTCACAACATGGGAGCCCTGGTGTTTCTGGATGATTCGGATCAGGGCGGCTATCTCGGCTACCATGACCTGACGGCGGGCGGGCATCCGATCTCCAAGGTCTTTGTTAAGACGAGTCTCAAAAACAAGGAGAAGGTCAGCGTGACCGCCTGCCATGAGCTGTGCGAGATGCTGGTGGACCCGGCGATGAATCTCTGCGCTGAAGGTCCTGACGGGCTCATCTACGCCTACGAAACGGCCGATGCGGTGGAGGAGCAGGAGTTCCTGGTGAACGGCATCGCGATGAGCAATTTTATGTATCCTTCGTGGTTTGAGACCTTCCGTAAGCCAAGGTCCACGAAGTTTGACCATTTGGGCAGCTTGAAGCGGCCTTTCGAGATTGCGCCAGGAGGCTACATGCCGGTCAAGAAAGGTGGCAAGTGGACAACGATCCATGGCTCAGTGCGCAAAGAGAAGCGGATGAGCCAGCAGGACCGCCAGGGACGTCGCGTAGCAGCGCGGCATGCACGCAGCGAAGGGATTCCTGTAAAGCATTCGCTGCACCATTCGTGAACTGATCGCTGGTGAATGGGAATGTGCTGCCGCGAGGTGCGCACTCTTTTCACCTCACGATTGATCCTGAGTCCGTCCTAGCTAACGAAAGGGCATGACTCTCACGCTTCCCAAGTGGTTCGATCTTCACACGCACTTCCGCCAAGGCCCGGCAGTGGGCTCGTATATACAGGCACATCTGGAAATGGGGTGTGCGGGGGCGCTGGCTATGCCGAACACGCAGCCGCCGGTGGCGCGGGTTTCTGGGACGGCGGAAAGCGATGGCTGGTCGATTGAGAGCTATTCGGCGGATCTGCGGGCGGCTGGGGCGGAGGGTTTTGAGCAGTTGATCGTGCCACTTTATCTGACGCGGCAGACAACGGCGACGATGATTGCTGAGGGGGCGGCCTCTGGATTGTTGAGGGCGTGCAAGTATTATCCGCCGCATGGGACGACGAATGCGGAGCATGGGATGCCGATGGATGATTTGATCGGTGGCGAGGTGCTGCGGGCGATGGAGGAGCACGGCATTGTGCTGTGCATTCATGGGGAACAGCATGCGCTGAGCGGGCCGGACTACATCGACGCGCAGCAGAATGCGGAGACGCGCTTTTACACGGAGCGGATGCCGCGCCTCATCGCGGCGCATCCGAAGCTGCGGATTGTGTGCGAGCATATCACGACGCGGACGGCGGCGGAGTTTGTGGCCGGCGCGCCAGATCATGTGGGTGCGACGATCACGCCTCAGCACCTGCTGTACACGCTGGGGCATTTGATTCAGGGGCTGAAGTATCATCTCTACTGTCTGCCGATTGTGAAGTTTCAGGATGATCGGGCGGCATTGCGGCACGCGGTGACGACGGTGGGGCAGACGAAGTTCTTTGCAGGCACGGACAGTGCGCCGCATACGACCAAGGCGACGGCTTGCGGCTGCGCGGCGGGTTGCTTCACCGGAGGCTGCGCGCCGCAGCTCTATGCCATGGCGTTTGAGGAAGCGGGCGTGGATCTCGGCACGCCGGAGGGGCGGGCGCTGCTTGAGCGCTTTCTATGTCTCAATGGGCCGGGGTTTTATGGGTTCCCGGCGTCGGAGCAGCATTTCCAGATGGAGAAGGTGGCGCATACCATGACGCTGCTGGAGACACCTGCGGGACCGGTGACGCCGCTGCCAGTGGGGATGGGGATGGAACTGACGTGGCGGATGGTGGGCTGAGGAGGGCACGCTGCCTGATTCCAAATCACTCTGGTGTGGCCGCGAGCCTGACGCTCCGCACTTTCATCCAAGCGCCAGCTTCGGCGCTGCCCACGGGGTCGATCCGCAGGCGCAGCATGCCACCATGGTAGGAAGGTAGGGAAGACAGGGGAATGATATGGCGGTGGAATTCACCGTCGGCGATGAGGGGAAAGGACGTCATGTTTGCGGACGAAAAGCCCTGCTGCCCATGCGGCTGCCACATCACGGTACCCTGCTTCTGCTTCGTGTGAAAGGCGGCCTCGATGATGAGATAGGGGGCATCGGCCGCCTGCCAAAAGGACAGCGGGCTGATGAGTTGTGGATCTACTTGATCCAGCAGCACGTGCATATGTTCCTTTACCGGCCAGCCGGTGTCATGGGCGTTTTGGTAGTGCCAGCCCTGGCGATCCTGCTTGAAGTTCCAGGTGGGTGGCCCCTGAGGGCGGTGTGTGGCCGCACGTGCGCGGATCTCCTGCACCGTACCCAGAACCAACTCGCAGCGAAATTCATAGACGATGTTGTGGTCGAGAATCTCCAGGCCCTGACCGGCGAGATAGCCGGTGCTGTTGAGGTGCGTGTCATTGGGGCCGGGCTTGCCAGCAAAGCCGCCGGTGAAATGCACGCGGCCGGGCGTGATGAGGCCGAGGCCATGGTCATGCTCATCAAGAAGTGCTGCCCAGCCCTCAGTGCCGGTCCAGAAAGACCAGGGGTGTTTGGTTTGAGATTTGGGGATGAGGGAAACTGTCTCCTGACTGAAAGGCTGGGGGCCGGTGTAGCTGACCACGCGATGAAACGCGGCATTGGCATAGACGGCGGGGAGTTCCTGCAACCGTGCTGGATACTGTGTGGTGTCGGCGCGTGTGTTCGTGAGCCGCGCCCGGGCCTTCACTACAGCGCCGTCCAGTTCCAGCCAGGAATCGAAGGTGCATTCTCCCGGTATGTTGTTCAGTGGCCATTGCATTGGCACGCAGGTGAGGTGGATCTGTTTGCCATCGTTTTCGTGGGCTAGAATACGGCTGGGGTTTTTGAAATCATCGCCTGTCTGAATGGGATTCCAGCCGATGTGCCGCCAGTGCTCGGAAGGCTTCTGTCCGTTGGCTTCGAATGGCACTGGGCCGGAGAAAAATGAAAGCTGCACCTGCCGCCCCAGGTCGAAGTTGTTGATCACGTTGGCCCCGTCCTTCACGTCCGCCAGAAAGGTGATCGCGCCGCCGCGCTCTAGGTCAACGCCTAGTTTTATCCGGTCATTCTCCAGCCAGCTCATGCGTTCCGCCTGTGCCGAGACGGAGACAAGCAGAATGACGAGCAGCAGATGTGTAGCATGCATAGCGGGGAAAGATGGGGATGCTGTCAGATGCAGCAAGGTAAAGGAAATGGATGGGGACGGAGGTTGCGCCAGGTGGAGGGAACGGTGATGAGACGGCGGTACTGAATGTTATGCACGAAGGATTTCCTTGGTCGAGAAGTGTCACAGCAGACTAGCAACGGGCTACATCCAGCCTGCATTCACTCCTCTTATCCTGCATGACCAAAAACAAGAAAGGCAATCCGCGCCAGTTCGCCCTCATTTTCAGCATCGTCGGTCTGGTGATGTTTTGTGTGGGTGTGAAGGAAGTCTGGGAATCCAATGCGAGCAAGGCCTGGCCCGCCACTCAGGGAAAGGTGCTTTCTTCGTTTGTGCGCTCGCCTAGAGGAGGCTCCAAAGCGCTCTACACTCCCATGGTACAGTATGAGTTTGCTGTCGGTGGAGCCAAGTTCGCATCTCAGCGGGTGTCGTTTGGCAGCTATCAGTCGAGCCGAAGCTCAGATGCGGGGACAGTCGTGGCGCGCTATCCGGTAGGCGCTGAGGTGACGGTGTATTTCAATGCGAATGATCCGGCTGACAGCGTGCTGGAACCAGGGACCGAGATGACGAACTTGCTGCTGCCGTTGCTGGGCCTGGTCTTTGCCTCAGCTGGGTTCTGGCTCTTCAGGACTGAGCAGAAAGCGGGCGGCGTTGCCGCTTTGGGCCGTCAGAATCCTTGAGTCCTTTAGACGGCTGCATGAGTCAGGATTGACCAGCTTCTGCCTTGCTGCGCGGGTTTGTCCGCCCTAGTTGCGATATGATTTCACTGAACGTCATCGCCACATTGCGCACGTGCTACACCGACAAGTTCGGTGTGCCACGGCAGTCGGGGCTGGTGCCCAGCGCGTGGGGCGTAGTCGAGTTTGAGCCGGCGTATCGGCGCATGGAGGCGGTGCGTGGCATCGAACAGTTCAGCCATCTATGGTTGATTACGCAGTTTCATCTTGTCACGGAAGAGCCGACTTCGCTCCTGGTGCGGCCGCCCCGGCTCGGGGGAAATGAACGGCGTGGGGTGTTTGCCACACGCTCGCCCTTTAGGCCAAACCGGCTGACGTTGAGCGTGGTGAAGCTCGACCGTGTGGAGCTTGATGGCGATGCCGCGCCGCGCCTGTTTGTCTCGGGAGTCGATCTTGTGGATGGCACGCCCATTCTCGACATCAAACCCTACATTAGGTTTGCCGATTCGGTGACTGAGGCCTGCAGCGGCTTCGCGGATGCGGCGCCGCAGCGGCTGCCGGTGCGCTGGGATTGCGACAGCCTCGTGCCGGATGACGTACGGATGATCATTGACCAATCGCTCGCTCTGCAGCCGCAGCCTGCCTATCACGAGGATGCAGAGCGGGAATATGCGACAGAGATCGCCGGCTGGCGTGTGCGCTGGGCTGCGACTCTCACAGGGGCATGCGTGAAGTCGTGTGAATGGGTGGGGTGATTTGTTGTCGTATGATTGACATTGATCTTCCCATTCGAGCCGCCACAGAAACGGCCATAGCCCATGGCATCAAGCCGGACCGCTGCGACATCCTGCAAAACGGCAGTACGCTGGTGCTGCGCCTCACGGAAACACTGGTGGCACGCGTGGTGCAGGATGTGGACGGACCTCGGCAGGGCACGGAGTGGTTTGCGCGGGAGAATGCCATAGCTCAGCATCTGACTGAATACGGCGCACCGGTGATCCCGCTGCACTCCGACCTTCCGCCGGGACCGCATGAGCATCTGGGCTATCCGATTAATTTCTGGCAGTTCGTCACCCGCGTGGATGCCGAGCCTGATCCATCCGAAATCGGCCACACGCTGCGCCAATGCCACGACAGCATGCGCCATTTTTCGATGCCATTGCCCAAGCTGGCGATCCTCACCGAAAGCCTGGCCATTTTGCAAGACCGCGTTCTGTTTCCAAAGGCGACGCAGCAGATGCTGCGGGATCACCTCACGCAGTCCATTGAGGTGCTCAGCCATTATCCGCATCAAGCTCTGCATGGCGATGCGCATCTGGGCAATCTTATGAACACCACGCATGGGCTGCTGTGGACTGACTGGGAAGATACCTTCTCCGGCCCCATCGAATGGGATGTGGCGTCGATCATTTGGAATGCGCAGATCCTCGACGAGGACCATGGCTGGGTGAAGGCGATCTGCGATGCTTATGGTCCTGTGAATGAAACGGCGCTGCACCAGTGTCTCATCGCTCGTGCAGCCGTGATGACGGCGTGGTATCCGATCCTCTATCCGAATCCAAATGCAGAACGACAAGCGAAACTCCAGCGACGCATCGACTGGCTCCAGACATGGACGGATGGAACCAGTATTGCCATTGCTTGAACCGTTTTAGCGCCGCTCCCACTTCTGCTTTTCCACCTTCAGATCGATTTCCCAGCGACCGGTTGCAGCGTTTTTCTTCATGGCATGCTCCAGAACATTGGCTCCCGTGCCGGTCAACTGCATGCCTTTGGGATCGTCAGGAAAAGACCAGCTGTGCGTTTTGTCATTGAACTTGAGCATCTGGTCAAAGCGACCGCTGGAACCTGGCACATAGGCAGCCTGGCCCATCAATGGCCCGGCTTTGACGAGATCCAGTTCAATCCAATACAACGCCCGACGTCCAAGCATTTCCATCTCGATGCCGACCTCGATTAATTGCGATGCCGAACGGAAGAAGGAGGAGCCGGTTGGGATCTTCCGCTCCTTGATGGGTGCATCGACTGTGTAGCTTACGCGACCCTCGCCGTCAGTGGTGAGGGCTTTCCCCGTGTTCGGAGCGCGTGAGTCTTTCTCGCTGCCGATGACCATGCGAACGGTCATTCCCGAAAGGGCACTGCCATCCTCATGCACAAAACGAGCTTTCACCTGAATCGGTTCAGCTGAAGCTTGCTGCATCGTTCCGAAAAGACAGGTGAGGAAACCGGATAAGAAAGAACGGATGGGCAGTTTCATGATGGAGAGTTTTGGCGCGGCGGATTTGAGAAGATAGCGCAAGTTTTCGACTTGAGCAGTTAGTGATATGGAATTGAGGCAGTGGAGACATTGGACAAACAATAAAGGACGTCAAAGTTCAAGATACCGTCAAGACAACCCACTGACGCCGATGAAACTCATGTCCGCCACTCATCTTGCCCGCCTGCTATCAGCGACTCTCTTTGGAGGTGCCGCTTTGTTGATCGCAGAAGAACCGGCAGCGCAACACATCTCATTTCCTGATCCTCGCATTACGGTGAGTGGTCTTGGCTGGTGGCAGGAGCAGCCGAAGCTTCAGCGACTCCCTGACCGCTTGAAGAGCGAAATGCCACCGAAGGTCTGGAAGCTCTCGCAGGCACCTGCGGGTGTGAGGCTGCGGTTTCGCACGAATACGGTGAACCTAAGCATTGAGGCCATCACGGGAACTTACAAGCTGGCTCCTTCACCGGCGATGGCGCTGATCGGTATGGATGTTTATGTTGATGGTCGCTATCTCGGCAGTGCCTTGCCTGATGAAAAAGCCGTGCTGAAAAAGCAATGGACGTTGGGCACCGCGACCACCATGCATGAGGTGGAAATCTATCTGCCCATCGGTGCTCCGACCGTGCTGAAGGAGCTGATCATTGATGCCGGGTCTGCTTTGGAGCCGGGTGCCGCTTATACGCAGGAGAAGCCGATTGTGTACTATGGCTCCAGCATCACGCAAGGGGCGCAGGCTTCAAATCCCGGTGTGGCCTTTCCATGCTTCCTTGGCCGCTGGTTGAACACGGACTTCATCAATCTGGGTTTTTCCGGCAATGGCATGGGCGAGCCTGCACTTGCGCGGGCCGTCGCGGAGATTTCCGCGGCTGTCTATGTCATCGACTACTGGGCCAATCCGCCGCCGGAAGTGTATGAGAAGACCTTTCCTGAATTCATCGCCATCATCAGGGCGAAGCATCCGGAGACACCTATCGTTGTCACCGGGCCTTATTACAATCCTTCCGAGGTCTTCGGCAGCCGCATGGGGCAGTATCAGCTCGAAAAACGAAAACTCATCCCTCGCCTGGTGGAAGAGAAGCAGAAGGCTGGTGACAAAAACATCCACTACGTGGACGGCTTCGACCTGATCTCCCCTGATCAATCGGATGCTCTCTCAGATGCCCGCCATGCGAACAGCTACGGCATGTTTCTCTACGCCCGTGGTCTGGAGCCTGTGCTGCGCAAAGTTCTCCGTTTGCCTGCCGTGCCTGCACGTTGAAGATCTACCAGATGAAGCCTTCGTTGAGGGCGCGTGATTGGGATCAATCTGAACGAATCTCAGTGGAATGCGTGAATCGAGTTTTTGCGCAAGGGGAACAGGGGAATGTGATGTGGTGTTAAACGCCACAGAAATTGAGCCCGCAGTGTGTTTGAAAACATGTCACCTAGGCATGCTTGTTTTTTCTCTGAATTCCGTGGAAATTTCGCACATAAACTGCTGTACTCGAAGCCCCTGATTCTGACATGAGAATGCGGTGGTTTTTTTGGATGCAGGCTGAGTTGAACGTTTGAGTTCCGACATCGGTCTTTGACTTCCGGTTCTGCCGCCGCGCACGCAGCTTCCGATCAGGCATCAGACTTTTCCCTTCGCACTTTCTCAATGCATCGCATCACTTCGTCACAATCGCTCACCTCACGCGTCGTTCAATCACACATGCTGGCTTCGTGGCGATTTGCTTTGCAAATCGGTGTCATGGGAGCTTTGCTGGCTCTGTTCATTCCCGCATCGCTACAGGCCAGCATCTGGAATCAGCCGACTGGGGGGGATTTCAATACACCGGGGAATTGGGACACGAACGCAGTTCCCGGGGCCGGGGACACGGCGCTGTTCAACATCGCGATGTCGGGAAATATCACCCTGTCGGCGAATGCAGCGCCGGGAAGCATCAGCTTTGACACCAATGCCACCAGCTTTTCACTGGGTGCTCTGGCTGGCAGCACGATCACCGCGGCTAATGGTGGCGCGATCTCGATCCTCTCCACGCTCGCTGCTGCGGGCCAGACTTTTACGATCAACGCCCCGCTGATCCTGACGCCGGATTCAACGACGACGCCCGGCACGTTCACGATTCAGAATGACGGCACCAGTGCCAGCACCGTCCTCGTTGTCGCCGGCGGCATTTCCAGCAGCGCCACCAGTGGTGCTGAGACCCTTACCCTGTCGGGATCAAACACCGGTGCCAATTTGATCAGCGGTGCCATTGTCAATGGGGGTGCGTCGAGTCTGATTCTGACAAAGAGCGGCGCGGGCACTTGGACGCTCTCAGGAGCGAACACTTACACAGGAGGAAGCAACATCGCTGCGGGTAAACTGGTGCTGAGTGGTGGCAATAACCGGCTCCTGAGCACCGGGACGCTGAATTTCACCGGCAGCAGCGGCACCCTGGACGTGGGCTCCACAAGCCAGACATTGGGCGGCCTGACTTTTCTGGCGACGGGAATCAACAGCAATGTGATCACCGGTGCAGGCGGCACGTTAAGCATCACAAGTGGAAACATTCAAATCGGCAGTGGCAATACGGATGCCAGCGCCGCCGCACTGACCGTGGACATGAGCGGGCTGGGTACGTTCAATTACACCCGGACCACGGGTGTCTTCAATGTGGGAGGCACTACTGACACGGCCACCGTCGTGACGGGGGGCGGCACTTTGACCATGGCGGCAATCAACACCATCACGGCGGCGAGTTTCAATGTGGGCTTCTACACCACGGGTCTCGGCTCGCTCAACAGCGGCACGGTGCATCTGGGCCAGACGAACACGATCAATGCCTCGACCATTCTTGTGGGAAATCAGAAGACCACCGCCCTGCTGGATTTTCAAAACCTGACCGCCCCCACGCTGAAAATCCGCGGCACGGGTGGGACTGACACCGATCGGGCTGCCATCACTGTGGGGACAGAAAATAGCGGAATCACAGACACTGTCGCCACCTTTGACCTGACCACTGGCGGCACGGTCTCCAGTACGTTGGACGCCATGGTCAGCACCCTGATGATCGGGCAAAACCTCCGCAACACCAATTCGGCGGGCAAGTCTTCAACCGGCACCTTCATCATGGGGCTGGGCACGCTGAACGCGACCACGATCATCATCGGGCAGCAGGACTCAACTGTTTCAGTGACCGCATCCGGTGCGGCGACTGGAACTCTGAGCCTCAATGGCGGGACAATCACTACGACCACCCTGATATTGGCGGACAAAAAGAGCAGCGTGGCAGCTGCGGCACAGACGATCACGAGCAACTTCAACCTCTACAGCGGCACGCTCAATGCGACGACCATTCAGCGCGGAGGCGTGGGCACGGGTGCGGGAGCGAACTCGGCGACGATCAACTTCAACTGGGTGGATGGCACGATTGGCAATGTGGCTGGGGCGGACATGACCGTGAATGGCAACACCGCTTTGAACGGCCTGACCGGAGGACTCAACATCGTCCTGAACAACACTGGCAACACCTCGGGCACACACACCTGGAACGTAAGCGGCACACAGACAGCCACCTTGCAAAACACGGTGACGCTCAGCGGCGCGGGCGGCTTGACCAAGACTGGCACCGGCATGCTGATCTTGGCTGGTGCCAACAGCTACGCGGGGCCGACTCTGGTCACCAGTGGCACGGTGCAGTTTGGGCTTGAGGCTTCGCTCTACGGTGGCAACACAGCGAGTTGGACGGACACAAATCTCGTGGTCAGTTCTGGCGCGACTGCGGCATTCAATGTGGGTGGTGTCGGCGAGTTCACGGCTGCAGACATCAACAAGTTGAAAGCCTTGGGCACGGCTACCACTGGATTCATGAAAGGATCCTTCCTCGGGCTCGACACCACCAACGCGGGCGGCACCTTCACCATCGGTTCCGTCATTGCGAATTCGAATGGTGGCAGCAACTTTCTCGGACTGGTCAAGCTGGGCACTGGGACATTGATGCTCACTGCGGCGAACACCTACACCGGCGGCACCACCATTGCTGCGGGGACACTGGCCTTGAGCGGAGGAAACAACCGGCTCCTGAGCACTGGGACGCTGAATTTCACCGGCAGCAGCGGCACGCTGGATGTGGGCTCCACCAGTCAGACGCTGGGTGGACTCACATTTCCAACGGTCGGCACCGGAAGTCATGTCATCACCGGGGCTGGCGGCACACTCACGGTGAACAGCGGGAGCATTCAGATCGGTGGTGGCAACGCAATCGCGAGCGGTTCGGAAACCTTGGATATGTCAGGTTTGGGCACGTTTAATTACATCAATGCCTCCGGGAATTTCAGTGTGGGAGGCCAGGCCAACAACAACTCGGGTGCAATCACCGGGAACGGCGTCCTGAGTCTGGCGGTAACGAACACAATCACGGCGGCGACTTTCAAGATCAATCCTTTTAGCACTGGTCTCAGTTCACCGAACAGTGGCGCGGTGCATCTGGGGCAGACCAACACCATCAACGCTTCGACCATTTTGATCGGGGAGCAGAAGACTATCGCACTGCTTGATTTCCAAAGTGGACTCATCAATCCAACGCTGAAAATTCGTGGCACGGGAGGAACTGATGCAGACCGTGCCACTGTGACCGTGGGCTACAACGGCAGCGGCGTACTGACTTCCGATTCGACGGTGGATTTGACCACGGGTGTGACGGGTGGCAGCACGCTGGACGCCAAGATCAGCACTTTGCTGATCGGCCAGGCTGTGCGCGACGGTTCGGCTGGGAAGGCAGTCACCGGGACCTTCCTGATGGGCCTGGGGACGATGGATGTCACCACAATCATTCTTGGGCAGCAGAATGCTGTTACCGCGGGCAATTCCAGCCAGGCGACGGCCACGCTAAGCCTCAGTGGCGGGACGATCAACGTGACGACATTCACACTGGCAGACAAGCTCAGTGGCGTTGCTCCGCAGACGATCACAAGCAACTTCAACCTTTACAGCGGAACGCTGAACGCGACGACCATCCAGCGCGGCACGGCAGGCACGGGTACAGGAGCCGACACCGCGATCATCAATTTCAACTGGGTGGATGGCACGATTGGCAACGTGGCGGGAGCGGACATGACCGTGAATGGCAACACCGCTCTGAATGGCATGACGGGTGGATTGAACATCGTGCTCAACAACACCGGCAACATCTCGGGAACGCACACATGGAACGTGAGCGGTACTCTATTGGGCACCGTTCAAACGGCGACCATTCAGAGCACGGCAATCTTGAGCGGCGCGGGCGGGCTGACCAAGACGGGCCTTGGCACCCTGGTTTTCACCAGCGCCAACACCTACACAGGGCTGACGACGGTGACTGCGGGTGAACTTCACCTCAACACCACGGGAGGTCAGGCCATCGCCGGAAATCTGACAGTAAGCGGTGGCATCGCCAAGCTGCTTCAGGGCAACCAGATCAATGCTGCCAAAAACTTGGTGGTGAGCGGAGGCATCTTTGCTCTGCAGGGCTTCAATCAGACGCTGGCTAATGTCCAGGTGAGCGGCGGCACTATCACCAGCAGCGGTGGCGTCCTCACCAGCACGAGTGCGTATGACATGCAGTCAGGTGTGGTGAGTGCGATCCTTGCGGGCAGCGCAGGGCTGTCCAAGACTACCGGGGGAACAGCGTTTCTTTCGGGTGTGAACATCTATTCCGGTGGCACCTCAGTCACAGGTGGCACCTTGATTGGCGTTAGCACCTCGGCACTGGGAACGAACAGCGGCCTGAGCATCGGCAGTGGTGCGACCTTTGCCTATCGTCCTACAACGGCCGGTTCGCTGAGCATCGGCTCGGGTGTGCTGACGCTTGCAGGGGGCAGTACCATCGGCACGGCGCTGGGCGGCACACTTAGCCAGTCGGTTATCACCAGTTCAGCCGCAGCCTCAGCGAGCGGATCGGTCGGGGTGGCGCTCTATTTTATTCCTGTGGCTACACTGACCACCGGCACCAATAATTTGATCACTGTTGCCAGCGGGCTGACATCCGGTGGTGCCACCTACACTCTGACGCACCTCTACAACGCCACGAACTTTACCGTGAGCAACCTCGTGGCGACCGACACCACTATGAGCATCAATGTTGCCAGCGCCACCGCGCTGACGACGGCTTACTGGAAGGGCGGACTCAGCGCAGGCAGCAACGTCTGGGCGCTCTCTGACGGCACTGCCAGCAACTGGGTCACCAATGCCAATGGTTCGGGTCCTACCCCGCTTGTTCCGGGTGTGGGTGCCGCTGTTACTTTTTCGGCCACTGGAGCCGCGAATCAGGGGGCGATGGTCCTCGGGGCGAGCATGACGATCAAAAGCCTGACGGTGAGTGACACCAATGCGGTGACGCTGAACGCAGATGGCAATACGCTCACCATTGCCACAGGCATCACGGTGAACAGCGGCGCAGGGGCCGTCACTTTGAATGTTCCGGTGACGCTCGGGGCAAATCAAACGTGGACCAACAACAGCAGCAATCTGCTGACCATCGGCGGTGCGGTGAGCCTTGGTGCATTCAATCTGACGAGCGCGGGTTCAGGAAACACATCCATCTCGGGAGCCATCAGTGGAACGGGCAATGTGACCAAAAACGGTGCCGGTACGCTGAACTTGTCCGGTGCCAGTACGACTACGGGGACGCTGACCATCAATGCAGGCAGCGTCAATCTCTCCGGCAGTTATACAGGTGCTGTCACTATGGCCAATACGTCCACCGTGTTCAATCTGCTGGCGGGCGGGAGCCTCTACGGAACCAATGTGGGATTCAGTGTCGGGTCGGGTTCTGGCAGCGTGGGCGTCTTTAATCAGTCTGGCGGAGACATCCTGTTCAACAACAACTTCAACCTGGGCCTCGGCGGAAACTCCACCAGCGGATCCTACGGTTTTTACAATCTGAGCGGCGGCACGGTGGCTGATACCGGCGGCGGCAATGTCCGCTTTCGGATGGGTGGCGGGGCCTCGTACTCGACAGGTGTGTTTTATCAATCCGGGGGTGCGGTCAACATCCTCTTCGGCAACGGCCTGGAGGTCGGGGCAAACGCGAGCAACAATCTTTCCAACGCCACTGGAGTTGCGTACCTAACCGGAGGAACATTTACCGCGCTTTCCAATCGAATCGGCTACAACGGTGTCAGTAACAACGTCAATGGGATCCGAGGGGAGCAGACTGTGGCCGGGGATGCCGTGATCACCATCAATGGGACCACTTTCCTCGGCCTTGCTGCCGATGATGTCGGCATTCTCAACCTGAATGGCGGCGTCTTTGCCACAAGACAGATTACCAAGACCAACGGCACCGGGATTGTGAATTTCAATGGCGGCGTGCTCAAGGCTGCCACCTCGGCCAACGGCGGATCTTTTTTCACCGGGCTCACCAGCGCCAACGTCTTCGCAGGCGGTCTGACAGTCGATAGCAATGGTCAAACGATCACCATCGCACAGTCTCTGCTGGCACCTTCAGGCAACGGTGTCACGACGATTGCCGTGACCAATGGCGGCACCGGTTACGTCGGTGCTCCATACGTCGCCATCAGCGGCACTGGCTCTGGCGCGACTGCCGTGGCCAACATGGTCGATGACGGCACGGGCAATGGCACTTTCAAAATTGGCAGCATCACCATCACCAGTCCGGGCACCGGCTACACGGGTACGCCCACGGTCACACTGACCGGTGGTGGCGGTACGGGTGCCGTGCTGGGCACTGCGGTGCTGGTGGCCAATGCGTCGGGTGGCGTCACAAAAACCGGCGCAGGCACCCTCACACTGAGTGGCACCAACACCTATACCGGTGCCACGGTCGTCAATGCAGGAGGAACGCTCGTCGCCGGTGGCACCAGCGCGTTTGGCCTCAACTCTGCAACAACAGTCGATGGCACACTGCGAATGTCGGGCAAAAACAACTCGCTGGGTTCGCTCGCAGGCTCCAGCACCGGCATCGTGGAGAACGCCAGTTCCACCTCCTCCACGCTCACGGTGGGCGGTGACAATACATCTCAGAACTTCAGTGGCATCATCCGGGATGGATCTGGAGCCGGTGTGCTCAATTTCGTCAAGGTCGGCTCGGGCACGCAGGCCATTTCGGGTAACAACACCTACACCGGGACAACGACCATCAGCCAAGGGGCGCTGCAGATTGGAGCGTCGGGTCTCGGCTCCACCTCCGCCAGCAGCAGCGTTTCAGTGAATGGAGTGACTGCCACACTGGCGGGCAGTGGCACCGTAAGTGGTGCCGTCACCGTGACCACGGGTTTCATTCAACCGGGCGATACCGGTGGCACCTCAGTGGGCATGCTGAGTATTGGCAGTCTGAACCTGACCAGCGGCGGGACTGCGGTCTTCCAGATCGAAGGTATTTCTAACAATGACCGGATCTTTGTCATCAATTCTGGGGGGCTCACACTGAATGGCAAAGTGAGTGTCACCACATCGCTCACCGGGCTCGAGTTCAGCACAGCCTTTGCGGCTGGCAATAAATACGACCTGCTGGATTGGAATGGGCTGCTCAACGGCACCTTTGATGCCGGCACCTTGGTGCGCAATGGCAGCCAGGATAACGGCCTTCAATTTGACCTGCCTGACCTCAGCTCGCTGTCCCTGTATTGGGACGTGAGCAGCTTCCTGACAGACGGCAGCATCACCGTGGTGGTGCCGGAACCCAGCCGCGCCCTGCTGTTGCTGATGGCCTCGGCTGCACTGCTTGGCCGTCGTCGTCGTCGGCTGGTTTAAACGTTGATCAGGGGAGATTGGGCACCTGCATTGGGTCATACTTCGCGTCTTTCGACACTTGGATGAGTGTCATGCGCACCTTGGTGGGGAAGAACTTTTCCGGATCGGGGCGTTTGTGAGCGTGGAGGTTGTGATCGTCTTTGAGGACGAGGTGCATTTCCTTGATGCCCTGATTCCAAAGGATGTCGTTGTTTTGCCAGAAGCTAGTCATGCCGAGGTCTTTCTCATGAACGCCGCTTGTTCTGTAAACGCCGGTGCCGATGCAGCCGTAGCCGTGGTTCTGGCCTTTGTTCGGAATGTAGCAGACGCTCCACGTCGTGGGCTGGTCACCAGTGGGCTTTTCGAGGACTTCGAGCCGCACATGCACGGTGCCATTGCGATAGTCCACAGGCGCGGTCCAGTCCTTCGGACGCACGGCGTTGAGCCTGTCACCCTTGACGTAGTAGTGCGACTGACTGGGCTTTGAATTGAGAGCGTCCGCCTGGGTGAAAGTGAAGGTGACATCGAATAGCACAAACTGGTCGGCGAGGGAGATCGTTGTGCAGAGGCTGAGCAGGAGGAGTGTGAGGAACAGAGTGCGGTGGTTCATGGGGAGAATTATAATGGCGGGCGGCTGAGAAAGCAAAACGGCGCAAGGTGTATGACCCTGCGCCGCGATGGAATTGACTTCCGAAAGTACGATTACTTCGTTGTCGTCGGCGTGAAGTTTTTCACAAACTCCAGGCACTTGGTCACGTCTGGCAGGCTGGTTTCCCAGTCTTTTTCCCATTCGACATCCAGCGGGCCCATGAAGCCCTGTTCGGCGTAGAGGTTCAGCACGGCGGGGATATCCGACTGGCCGGTGCCCCAGACCATGTCCTTGGCTTCACGCACACCGAAGGCGTCGAGGTCTTTGACGTGGCTGTCGAAGATGCGGCCTTTGAGCAGTTTGATGGCATCGGTGGGTTTCACACCGGAGCGCACCCAGTGGCCGATGTCAGCACAAGAGCCCATGCGGGCATCGCGGTCTTTCACCAGGCTGAGCACATACTCGGGATCCCAGTACCGATAGCTGCGGTCGAGCGGCTTTTTCGGGTGATTGTGGATGCCCATCTTGATGTCGTATTCCTTCACCAGTTTTTCGATGAGGTCGAAAGCGTCGTCGGCCGGTTCGCTGACGACCACGCCGACTCCCATATCCTTGCAGAAGTCGAATATCTTGCGGCACTCCTCTTCGTTGTTCGGCAGACGCACCACCCCGTAACCCACGGGTGTGAGGTCCAATTCCTTGAGCTTGGACTTCACCGGTTCACGCTGCTCCGCCGTGGAGTTGTGGTCGAACTTGGATTTCGGATCGGCCTTGGAGACCAGGTGGCCGGGGAAAAATTCGACCGTTTTGCCACCGGCTGCGGCAATCTTTTCGAGCGCCGTCATCAAGTCGAAGGCCTTGAAGGTGTAGGCCTGGCAGCCGGCATAGAAGTAGCCGACCTTGGCGCTTTCTGGGAGTGTTTGACCAGCGACAGCCAGGGTGGCCGTGCCGAGAATGAGAGAGAGAAGTGTCTGGCGAATCATGGAAGCGTTTGAACGGGCTGCGCGCGGACTTCTTGCAAGTATGGATGACGGAGGGGCCGTTCCAAAAATGGCCGCGAATCAAGCTCAGTGCGCCAAACATTCGGCATTCCATCCAAGGAGTTTACTTGCGTGAGGGCGCAGTGAGTTCATTTTCCCGCATATGAAGATTCTGAAGCCTGCTTGGATCATCGCCGTATTTGTCTTTGGTTTGTGCGTGGGAGTTTCATCGGCTGCGGATGTGAAGGGCGGCAAAGACCATCCGCTGCTCAAGCGCTACGAAGGCTCGACGCTGGTATCGTATGAACAGAAGAACTACGACTCGCTGAAGATGGCGCTGGAATGCATCGTGTTTGATTACAACGAAGCACCTGAACTCAAGGCGG
>DLGZ01000019.1 GCA_002482965.1 Verrucomicrobiaceae bacterium UBA7681
TGCGCAGGCCACGCTGGCACGCCTCAAACCAGCAGGCACAAACGCCCCGCCTGCGAACAGTGCTGAAACCGAGACAACGGCACCGGGCGCGCCCCAAGCACCCAACAACGCCAGCGGCCCACGCCTGCAGTTCAGCCAGGGAAGCTCAGAGAAGAAAAACGCCGGACAGGTGATGCAGGGCATCGCTGGCGATGAAGGCCGCTTCCGCCGTGGCAAGGCAAGCCAGAGCAAGGACTTTGGAGAGATCACCAAGGAATACGCGCTGCCAGGAGAAATAACCGGCGTGCACGAGCAAAGGCCTTTTGGCAATGAGTCCACGGAGAAAGTCTACAAAATTGACCTGGCGGCTGGAGGTCACGCTTACCTTCTTCATGGGACCAATGGCAAGGTATGGGTGGATACTTCCAAGGTGCGTACTAAAGATGGCCAGCCTGCGGCAGGTGGTGACCTTGTCTATCAGGCAGCCATGACTTATGCTCACAACAATGGGCTGAAGTTTGTGGAAGATCATCGAGGGGTCAGCTCTATCGCTCGTTTCCGTCGCATCAGCCAGATGCTATCCAATGCCCTGCGTCATGGTAGTACGGAGCATATTTCTCCTTTTCCTGCAACGAATTCAGATTCAAAGGATGCCACCATCCCGGGATGGAGGCAGCAGCAGGGACGACAGGACACGACTGCCTACGAGAACAATATCAACCAGCTCACGCTCGCGGAAATGAACGAAGTTGAAAAGACCATGCGGTCGCAGGCGGAGTCTGACCAAGAAAGACGAAAAGTTTTAACCATGCTCCGCAGGCCCCTGCCAGAGCACGGCCCGCTGGACAACGTGCAGCTTCAAGACTTGAAATGGAACCCTGAGGATGATACGGTCACCCATGTACCTACCGGGCGCAGGCTATCCGAAGGAGATTTTAAACAAATCGTATCAGGACTGGACCCCGCAAGAAGCGGAATTGGTCCGACGACACTTTCTCGGGCCCTTATTGCACGACAGGCGCTATTGGAACGCGACACTGGGAATGATAGCAAAGATAATCCACACCTTGAGAAATCCGGAGGACGAGAACGAGGTGAAATTGCAGGAGATGGCACTAAGCTATTCAAGATACTTGAAGCAGGTAACAAACTCTTCTACTCCCACCCCGACGGCTCAGATGCTGGAGGACCAGACGGAGGCAGCAGCGGCCGAAAACTCGCCAGCCACTTCGGCCCCGATCCAAGACAGCTAGCGGGACAGACGGCGCAGACGGTGAACACGCTCAATGAGCGCGTCCCCGGACTCCTCCACGACAAGACCCACGTCTTCCACAGCGTCGAAGACCTCCTAAACTCCGACTACGCCAAGCAGCATCCCTTCTCCAAAGAAGACCTCGCAGGCCTGCAAAACGCCGAAGGCTTCCATGATCCCAAGACGGGCCACAGCGCCATCATCGCTGGCAATGTGGAACTGCGCCCTGGCGAAACTCCGCACGATGCGCTCACCCGCGTCATCCTCCACGAGCGCGTGGGGCATGACGGCCTGCAAACCCTGCTGGGCTCCAAGGACAGCAAGGCCCAGAAACATTGGGAGGGCCTCACCCAGCGCATCAAACCGGAAGAACTCAACGCCATCGCCAGCCAGGAAGGCTACCAGCATCTCAAGGACAACCCCACGGCACTCGCCCATGAGTGGTTCGCCCGTCAGGCAGAAAAATCCCCGCACCTCCTCAAGCAGCCCGGCCTCCTGCGCGACATGTGGGAGGCCTTCAAAGCCCAGCTCAGAAAAATGAGCAACAACTGGAAGGACACGGACGAGAGCCAGCTCGACACCCACCTGCACGAACTCCTGCGTCATTCCCGCAAAGCCGCGCTGAAACCTGCTTCTTCGCGCTAGGCCGCGCGGTGGGCATGTTGGGGCAAAGATCAAAGAAAACCTTCCCTTCCGCCGCGGCGAAGGCCAGCCACCGTCAGCTCCCGCCCCCACCGGCCACGTGGCCCCGTCCGCCCCACCCCCGCTCCCTGGGCAGCCCACCTTCAGCGTCGCCAGTCCAGACGGCCCGGACGTTCAATCACCATCCCCGGCCAGCCCTCGTCACAGCAGACGCTACCAGATACTACCACCGTAACCACCCCAGGCTCAAGCTCCGAAAAACAAGGCATAAGTGAACCGGCCGCAACGGCGGAAGAAATCATCGTTAAACAACATTTGCTGGATCATTCATCCAGCCTCTCGGAAATAGAGCGCGAACTGCTACAAAACCAAATCAAACAACTATACAGATATGGACTTCGTGACGGATATTGAAACTCCTCTGCTTTACTGGGTTGGACGAATCGAGGAATCGCCCGATGATGACCTGCGCCTCTGGGGAACATCCCCCGCTGGAACCTACGGCTTTGGCGGGGAAGAGCGTTCCTACACAGGGGATGTTTTTATCATCTCCGACAAAGGGCGTCGGGAAGAAAAAAACCTGTCGATCATGCAAGGTCACGTGAACAGCCAGGGCTTCTTCTGGAGCCCTTGGGGAAATCCAAAGCCCCAATATCCCGAGCCACCTTTTTTGATGACGAACGACCCTGCATTGCGCTTGATACGCAAGCAGGAGATTTCCTTCACTCCCTATCACAACTGGCGCATGCTCAATGACATGACCATTCCTGTGGAGGGCTTTTGGGTTTGTTGCCCGGACTGGATGGGATGGTTGCAAGTGGACAAGACGAAGTCCAACCATCGGGGCATCCTGTGGCTTTTCTCAGACCGCCCAGACGTCACCATTGAACCTGGCACAGAACTGATGTTTTGCAGCAACCCTGACGAAGTCTTTGTTACCGTGACGCACAGCGATGGAACCACAAATTGAATACAAAGACGAAGCGCCTGAATACCCAGAGAGTCCAGCTGCTTTGAAATAGATGAGATTGTCTATTTTCAGCCGATTACCGACTACGCAAGCTCCCTCGGCATGAAGCCCCTGCACAAAGGCGCGGGCTGGGCCGGCCAAAAGATCAAAGACCACCTCCCCAGCCGCCCCGGCGCAGGCCCATCCCACAGTCCCGACATTGCCCCCCGCCCTCCGACGGCCAGACCTTCGTAGAACGCCTCGCCCTTGAAGGCGCGGGCACGCCCTCCCCCCCCAAGGACACCACCCAGCCCCAGCCAGAAGCCGCCACCGGGCAGCCACCGCCGCCTTCCTCACAGCAGCCA
>DLGZ01000076.1 GCA_002482965.1 Verrucomicrobiaceae bacterium UBA7681
CCAGTAGAGACTGCCACGGCGGGCCAGTTTCCCCGCTCTCCAAATCCACGATAACCAGCCTTAACTGACTGCCATTCATGTCAGGCTGTTAAGCAAGTCTCAAAAGTTCGCAGGTCTTCGATCCCGATTCAACCAGCCAGAACTTGATGATCGAGGACGAGGACGAGCATTTACGGTGAGGCCACGCCCATATCCTTGCCATGCAACACCGACACCAGCGCAATATCGACGAGGAGTTTTTGCACGTTGAAGTTGGAGGCGGCAAAGCTGCGCTGGAGGTTTTCCAGGATCTGAGGGCCGTAGGCGAGGGGCTGCTGCTTGACGAAGTGATTGAAGAGCTGGCGGATGAATGCGCGGTGGCCGTAGGGGCTGGTGGCGACGTAGTTCACAATGTCGCGGGGGCCGGTGAGGTGGACTTTGTGGCCTTCGTCATCGGCGAAGTCGCCCTGGGCATTGACGGGCTTGTTGTTGTCCTGGGTGCGCCAGCGGCCGATGGCATCGAAGTTTTCGAGGCTGAAGCCGAGGGGGTTGATGGTGGAATGGCAGGACATGCAGGTGTTGTTGCGAGTGAGTTCGGTGATCTTCTCGCGCATGGTGAGCTTCGGATTGAAGTGGCTCTCATCAAAGGTGACGGCCATCGGTGGCGGACGCAGGGAGATGCCGACGATGTTGCGGGTGAGGAAGACGCCGCGATGGATGGGCGAGGTGGCGCGGCTGGAAGCCAGTGAGGCGAGCAGGTAGGGGTGGGTAACCACGCCTGCACGCTGCTTCGGATCAAACGCCACCTGCTGAAAGCCGCTGCCTTGAATGGGCTTGCCGTAGAATTTACCGAGGCGGTCATTGAGAAGCAGGTAGTCTGCCTGCAGGAGCTGGCGGTAGTCGGACTGCGGGCTCCAGACGACCTGATCGAGGAACTCGAAGAGCGACTCGCGCAGGTCTGCGAGCACGCTGTCATCGAAGCCGGGGAAGAGTTTCAGGTCTTTGGAATTGCCTTCGGCGCGTTCGAGTTCCAGCCAGTGGTGGAAGAAGCCGTGCATCTTGGCCTTGGTGCGGGTGTCTGCGAGCATGCGCTGGGCTTCGGTGCGGATTTGCGCATCTGTGCGCAGCTTGCCGGAGGCGGCGGCCTGCATGAGTTTTTTGTCTGGAATGGAGTCCCAGAGGGTGAGGGCGAGGCGTGAGGCAAGGGCGAAGTCGTCGGGCTTGTCGATCTCGCGCAATTCGGGATAGAGAAACTGCGGCGACTTCAGTGTGAAGAGGACGATGCGCTTGACGGCCTGCTCGGGGCTCTTGGCGGACTTGAAGATTGATTCGATGTAGAGCTGCTTTTGCTCTTCGGTGAGCGGGCGGCAAAAGGCGGCTTCGACGAAGGTGAAGGCGAATTTGCGGAGCTTTTCCAGGCGATCTGGTGCGCCGTCTTTGGTGCCGGCGAGTTCATTGAGCTTCTCCTCCACGTGCTCGGCGGTGGTGATGGCGGCGTCTGTGGTGGATTGATCCCAGCCTTTGGAGATGGAGGTGCCGCGTTCATAGCCGACGCTGCGGTCGTCTGCGGGGAAGTTGGTGCTGACGATCATGAGCTCGCGCGGGCGGTCGGTGCGAAGCGCGTGCTGCGGGATGATTTCCGTTACTCCGTGTGGGGGTTTCCACCAGAGCTCGATGGAGGCGGATTGCTCTTTGAACTTGAAGTGATCCAACTTGAGCCGGTAGGCGCGGCCACCGACGAGGAAGAGGCTCTTTTTCTCTTCGCGCACAATGGGGCCGGCGCTCACCCAGGCATCAATGAGGACACCGGTTTCGCTGGTGTCATTGATCCAGAGGCGTGCGCCGTTTTCGGTCTTGAGCATGAACTCATACATGCCGGTGTCTTCGGCCACGACGCTGCCTTCCCAGGAGTCCTGGAACTGCTCGGCCTCCATCTTTTCATTGTCCGGACTGCCTGTGCCAAAGTGGAATGCGATCTGGGGATCGACGCGCTCCATCTTATAGTTGGGGCGCTTGGCTTTGATGCCGTCTTTCGGCGTGGTGTCCACCGCCTTCTCGCCTGGCTTTGGCAGTTCGACTCCGCGATAATTGGCCTTCAATCCTGACTCTGCGCCGATGGGGCGGTCAAATCCCGGGCCCATGCGGAAGCGTCCGATGAGGTCCATGACGGAGGTGCGATACTGCGCGATGGTCAGGCGGCTCAGATCCTGATCTGGCGGATGGCTGCGCGCCTGGGCTGCGGAGGAATAAAAGGAGTCGTAGATGTACAAGGCCACCTGCCTGGCATCTTCACCCACGCATTGGTCCGCATGATCCTCAGGCATGGTGCGTTCGATCTTGCGCGCCAGCGCCTCCAGGGTGAGATCGCCGATGAGCGGATCGTCAAACTTGTCTTTCACGCCCTGGCCTTTGGCGCCGTGGCAATCCAGGCACAATTTTTTGTAAATGACGGCACCGGGATGCTCGGCGGCAGATGCGTACGCCGTCAGCAGCCAGAGCGTGAGTCCGGCAAATCGTGAATGGGGGGATGTTTGGGCCATGAAGGGGGGTGAAACTTGGCTAAGAGAATAATCCTCTCACCGCAACCCTCTTTCATGGATCTCATGCGGGTGGACGCCCGGTTTTGGCTTTCAATGACACCCACATCCACCGCAGCCCTGTGCTTTGCGTGCGCCCAGCTTGCGCTCGATCTCCTGGGAGGTCGGGGTGATGGCGAGACCGCCGAGGGATGTGCAGCGGTGCTCGCGGGGCATCATGGAGGCGACGTTTTTGGCGGCGTCGATGACTTCATCCAGTGGGATGAGAGGATCGAATCCGGCGAGGGCCATGTTAGCACAGGAAAGGGCGTTGCTGGCGGCCATGACGTTTTTGCCGAGGCAGGGGGCTTCGACGCGATTGGCGATGGGATCGCAGATCAGGCCGAGCATGCTTTGGAAGGCCATCGAGGCGGCGGCGGTGGCTTGATCGCGCGTGCCACCGGCGAGTGTGACGAGTGCGGCTGCGGCCATGCTGGCTGCGGCACCGCCCTCTGCCTGACAGCCGCCCACCTCCGCTGCAAACGTCCAGCGGGTGGCGATGAAAACGCCGATCAAACCGGCGGCAAGCATGGCCTGCGCCATGTCTTCTTCGTCTTTGTCCAGCGCCTCTGACATGCCGATCACTGCGCCGGGCAGTGCGGCACAGGCACCTGCCGTGGGCGCGGCGACGATGACGCCCATGGAGCTTTTTACTTCCATCAAGGCCGTGACGTAGAGCACAATGCGATTGAGCGCTCCGCCATCGAGGAGTTTGCCGGCCTGCATCAGTTCGTTGAAGCGTCCGCTTTGATGTCCGAGTACGCGGTCTTCATAATGAGTGCCTGCGATGCCGCTGGCGATCGACTTGCGCAGGATGCGCACGATGGCGATCATTTTGTCGATGACTTCACGCTCGGTGAAGTTTCCGCGAGCCATTTCGTACTCGACGGCCAGTCGCCATAGAAGTGTGTGGTGCTCGCCGTCGTGCGTGAGCATCTCGGTGCAGCTTTTGAAGGGCACACGCATGTCCTTGCGCGAAGGCACGGGCAGCACGGGGGAGAGCCGTTTGACTGCAATGACGGGGAGATGATCTGTGGCTGCAAACGCTGCTGCTTTGACCTGAACTATTTGGCACCCGCCTGCGTCATGATGAGTGACCTCGCCGTCTGTGAAGTGCGCAGATGCGGTCTTGGGCAGCCAGATGAGCGTCTCATGGTATCCGCCGTCCATGTGCAGCGGCACGCCGTCGATGCTCTGCACTTCCATCATGCCGCCGCCGGTTGAGATGGCGATGAGCGTGTGCTGCTCGTGTGCATTGCGCAGAGTTAGCCGGTAGGTGTTTGGGTGCGGATCGCCGACGTCGACGGTTTCGATGCGGAGCTTGATCCCGGCGTTTGCGAGTGCTTGCGCGGAGTCCGGCAGGCGCTCGTCATCGGCATCCCAGCCGAGCAAGCCGCCGAAGAGGCCCATGTCACTGCCCTGGCTTTCGTGTGTGGTGGGCAGTGAACCTGCGCGGTCAAACTCCACGAGCACCTCTGTGATTTCGGCTTCCATCAGGTCGCGTGCCAGTCGCCCGATGCGCAGGGCTGCGGCGCAGTGCGAGCTGGAGGGGCCGCGCATGACGGGGCCGATGACGTCGTTGAAAATGGAGACGGCACTCATGGCTGCTTGGTGTTGGTGCTACGGCCTTCAGCTTTTGATTTGTCGAGCAGGGCTTTCAACTCTGCGGTGATTTCGGGGCGTTTGAAGAAGAGATTGGTGGTTTCACCGGGATCATTTTCGAGATCGTAGAGCTGGCCGGGTGCATCGGGCGCAGCTTCGGGCAGCGCGTAATGTTTAAGCTCGGCGGAGGTGTAGTTGTTTCCTCCGGAGCCGCGGTGGTCGATGTATTTCCAGGTGCCGCGACGGATGGACAGCGTGCGCTGGCCGGCAAAGGCCTGCATGAGCAGATACGGGCGGATCGGGTTGGTGGCCTTGCCTTCGAGAACCGGCAGCAGGTTGAAGCTGTCCTCGGCGGCATCGTGCGGAAGTTCCGCGCCGGTGATCGCGGCAAGGGTGGCCATCACATCGGTGAGGCTGACGAGTTGATCGCTGGTGCTGCCGCTCTTCACATGACCCGGCCAGCGGATGATGAGGGGCACTCGGTGGCCTCCATCCCAGGCGTCACGTTTCATGCCACGCCATGGCTTGGCACCGTCGTGATCGTGGTCGGCGCGCATGTGGACGACGCTCGTGGTTTCCGGGCCGTTGTCGCTGGATAAAAGGACAATCGTCTTGTCCGCGATGCCGTGCTTTTCGAGGTCTTTCATCAACTCACCGACGATGTGGTCCAGTTCACCAATGAAATCGCCATGTGGTCCGGCCTGGGTTTTGTTTTTGAACTCGGGTGCGGCAAAGGATGGCAGATGAACGGCCTGCGTGGCGTGGTAGAGGAAAAAGGGCTTGTCCGGTGAAGTGCGCATGTGTTCGTTGATGAACTCGCGGCTTTTCTTGAGGAAGATCAGGTCCACTTCCTCCATCGGGAAATCTGGGGCGATGAGGCCTGCGCGGCAGTCGTTCGCATAGGGGTGCTTTGGCAGCTTCGATTTGTCGATGGGCAGCGCTGGATGGACGGGAATGTGATCTCCATCAATGAAAGCATAGAGCCAGTCGGTTGTTGGGCAGCAGGCTGTGCCGAAGAAGTGGTCAAAGCCATGATCGAGCGGCCCGCCGTCGATGCGGCGAGAGAAATCGATGCGCCGTATGTCATCCAGTCCACCTTTGTGAATCGGTTCGCCGGTCTTGTCTCGGAAGGTCAGCCCCACATGCCACTTGCCGATGGCTGCGGTGGCGTAGCCTTGTTGTCTCAATAAGCCGGGAAGTGTGAGGCGGCCCGGCGCGATCAAGCTGGGACCGCCAGCTCCCTGAAACACTGTTCCGCCATTCGGCACGCGAAACGCCATCTGACCTGTCATGAGACTGTAGCGTGATGGAGTGCACACAGTGGCCGGGCTGTGCGCATCGGTGAACCTCATTCCCTCACGCGCGAGGAGGTCGATGTTAGGTGTGGGCACTTTCGACTGCGCATTGTAGCAGCGCAGATCGCCGTAGCCGAGATCATCCGCGAGGATGAGGAGGACATGGGGCTTGCTGGCTGCGAGCGCGTGGCCGCACACGAGGGTGATCTGCACCCAAAGGACGGCCAGTGATCTCATGAGGTGCATTGTTGACTATTTTTCCAACTCCTGCCGGGTGGCGATGGGCACGTAACCTGTCTCAAGGCCCTTGGGTGGTGTGAGGATCAACGCGGGATCGATGTGAGCGAGGGTGCCGGTATCGGGCGGGGTGAGGTAGTTGCGATCCTTGGTCCAGGCGCGGTGCAGTTTTTCCACACGGGCCTGCACCTGCTCACGCTCCTCGTCGGTGAGGTCGGCATTGAGCATGGCGGGCTGGTCGGCGAAGCGGTACCAATAATAGGTCACGACGCTGCCATCGCCGAGGTGGGCCTTGAAGGGGCCGGCGGCGGGGCCGGGTTTTTTCCAGCAGCTTGCGGCGTCGTCGGGGGTGGTGCGTGGCTCCTGTGGTTTTTCGACGGGTGTTTCAAAGCGGTGCTGCGTGAGGCCCAGAGCTGCGGGAACCTCTTTGGGTGGCATGACATTCCACTGCGGTTTTTTGCCGTCTGAGGCCAGCGTGTAGTATTCCGGCAGGGTGACGAGAGAACCACTGCTGCGTGTGAGTTGCTCATTCCACTTGTAGCTGAAGGTGGTGGGATCTGGTGTGAAGGAGGTGGCGAAGGATTTCCATGCGAGCGGCACTTTTTCCTCACGTTTGGTGCCCGGCGGATAGATGCTCCAGTTGGATCCGCCGCCTGAGCGGAAGGTGTGCACGGCGGATGCGTCCGCTTTGATTGCGCCATCTGCAGGTGTGCCGCCTTCGAACCATTTCTCTACGTCATCCCACAGCGCTGCCTTTTTGTAGGCGGTGAGGCGATGAAGCACGGTGGAGGTGCCATCAGGACCGATGGGAAATGCGGTGGGAGCGACGCGCGCATGCTCTTTGCCGTTTGCGTCTTTGGTGAGGATGGCCGGTACATGCTGCGTCTCCATTTGGATGGCTTTGTTGGGCCCGGCGGGGCGGGAGTCGAGAAGCTGCCCGGCCCACTCTGGATGATCGATGGTGGCCTGTGTCCAGAAGAAGGGCGTGAAGAAGGCGGCGGGGCCTTTGAAGTTGGCGGTGTTGAGAAACAGCGTCCAGCAGTGGTTGCCCGTGGGCACGTTTTTGCCTGCGGTGGTGGTCTTTGGATTTGTCAGCGGCAAGGGCAGATAACCGTAGCCAAAGAGTTCGCCGCTGGTGCCTTGTTTGAGGTTCAGGCCATCGAGTGGAAACAGCAGCCACGGGCTGAGCTGTGCCACGCCATATTGGCCGCGCGGTTTTTCCCAGGTGCCGGCGCCGTAGCCGGGGCCGTTTGCGATGAAGGAGAAATTGGGCCCCACGCCGCCCATGATGAACTTGGGCGTGGTGGTGGGAAAATGCGTGTCGCGCCACCAGCCGAGTCCGCCTTCGATGTCGGTGTAGCATTTGCCTTCCGGCTTCTTTCCCTCTTCGTACTGCGGATGCATCCAGGTACCGCAGAGTCCGGTTTGAAATTTGTGCCCGGGATACGTCGCCACCAGCGGCCAGGCGGCGGCGTAGAGTGAGAAGCCGCCATTGAAGTCTTCCGGAACTTTTTCAGCAGGTCCAAAGAGATAGCCTGCCATCTCGCCTTGCTGGGGCTGCGCTGCAGACGATGTCTGCTTGGAAGGAAGAAGGGCTTCGGCGAATGCCCGGCCCATCAGGGCGAAGGTTTTGGCGCAGCCGAGGTAGTGATAGCCGGCATTGGAGGCACCGCGCTGCCAGAGTGCGGCTTCCTCAGGGGAGATGAGCTTGGCTTCATACTGCTTTAAATACTCACGCTTCTCTGCGTCGGTCATGTGGCCGTCGGCATTGGCGTGGTCTTTGTGCTTTGAGTTCAGATGGAAGCTCATCTGGCGAGCCTGGGCTCTTTTGTCGTCGATGGCGCCGAGTTCTTCTGACCAAAACGGCGCTGTCTGCACGGCGAAGACGTTGCCTTTGAACTCGGGGAGCAAAGAGGGCGCGGCCATTGCCTCGCGGAAGGAAAGCGTTTCCGGGTTGGCTTTCAAGCCGCCGACACCCATGACGCCGATGACGAAGGGCATCTGTGGTGCGCCGAGGTCTTTGCGCACATCGCGAATGAAGTGGGCGAGCAAATCACTGTAGACCGCGAAGCGCCCGGGCTTGCCGCGATCGGGATACGTGTGGCCGTCAACCATGTCGTTGAATCCCTGAAACCAGACGAAGCCCGCGATCTCGTAGCCCTGTGCGGCGTCGTAGGCCGGGCATACGCGCTTCGGATCAGCGAGAACACGCTTCACATGCTCGACCATGTAGCGATAGAAGCGCCCTGTTTCCTGTTTCTTCTCAGCAAGCCAGAGGTTCATGTCCTTCGGTACACCGTGACCCGGCGGGCCGTAGTAGAGCTTCTTCTGGTAGTCGTTGAGTTCATAGGGCCCCGCGCTCGGCGGGCGGAACTCGGTGTTCAGGCTTCTGCCGCCCCACGCGGTCTTGATGATTAGCACAGGTTCCTTCAGTGCAGCATCCATCGTGAGGCCGAAGGTGAACTCAGGCCCGATCTTACCGTTCGACCTCGTCGCATCGTCTCGCGCACCAAAGCCAGCCGTAAGCTTCCCCGTGCCCTCTCCATTCGCGCTGCCGTCGTATTTGCCGGTGAGGTAGGAGATCCAGGCATGATCGCACACGGTTGGTTTGCCATCCGCGGTGCGCATCTGCTGCAGCAATGGTGCGGTGGCGGGATCATCGCCAATGTAGTCGAATGTTTCGATCTTGGCATGGCCTTCCATGTTGGACTGTCCGGCGAGGATGAAGACCTTCAGCGGCTTGGCTGTAGAGGGAAGGGTTGTTGCAAGCAGCGAGGCGAGCAGGAGGATGTGTTTCATGGTCAGGGTGGTTGGACTCCCCAGAGTTTTGTCAGGAGGGCAAACATTTCGGGATCGTGCTGATTGAGTTCCTCCCTTGTGAAAGGGAAGAAGTCGTTGCGGGTGAAGAAGGCTTCGGTGCACTCGGCGAAGTATTCCTTGGCGTTGGTCATGGCATAAGCTTTGTCCAGCCGCTGCCGGCCTTCCGAGTCCTGCCGCAGGACCTTGTCATATTTGCCGGCTGCTTTGGCATGCTGAAAGGCGGCCTCGATCTCGGCATTTTCAAAGCCCAGCACGCGGTCGTGGTAGGCATGGGCCAGCT
The DNA here is from genome assembly GCA_002482965.1 of Verrucomicrobiaceae bacterium UBA7681. Lineage (GTDB taxonomy): Bacteria > Verrucomicrobiota > Verrucomicrobiia > Verrucomicrobiales > Verrucomicrobiaceae > Prosthecobacter. The sequence continues at coordinate 8,790 of DLGZ01000076.1, forward strand.
CGTGCAGGGCGAAGTTTGGCATGCGGCGTGTCTCGGCTTCGAAGATGCTCACGTTGGTGAACTCGACGGCTTTCGCCATCACCGGATCGTGGCCGTGGTCGCGCAACCAGTCTGCGCTGGGATGGTAGGCGGCGTGGGCGCGTTCTTTTGGATAGACGGGGCTGAAGTAGAGTGGGACTTTGCGCAGCTCCGCCACTGCCTTGGCAGGGACGACGCGCACGATCTCCTGCAGTTGGAGGGTGAGCAGTTTCAGCGCTTTTTCCAAGGCGGGTGCATCCTGGGTCAGCAGCTCGCGGCTGATGTTCACCGTCCAGCCTTCAATGCTGCGGACCTCACGGACAGCGTTTGCATCCGCATCGCGCTTCTGAGCTTTGGCGCGGATTAACTCGCGCGCGGCCTGCAGCGGCTGCGGCCAGGCGAAGGTGGGGGCTTTGGAGGGATCATACCCTGCCATGTGTCCGGTGAGGCGTGTGGTTGGCTTGGTGTAGTGCAGCTCGGTGTCGCCAAAGACCTCGCGGCACAGGGCGGCGAGGCCGGGATCGTACTCGATGAGCTGAGAGCGGAGGTGCACGTGGTTGTGGTCGTGGTCGTTCACGCGGTTGTCATCAAACCAGCTCTGCACGCCTTCCGCCCAGTATTCGTGATGATTCACGCTGGCATATTTGCCGCGCCAGAGGCCGGCCTTCATCGCCTCATCATAGGCGGCCTTCAGCCGTGTATCGAACGTCGGGTCCACATTCACCATGCCACGCAGGTGAATGCTGTGGGCAAACTCGTGGATGACGATGCACTCCTTTTCATAAGGATCGCCAGGAAAGGCGAGCACGTTTTCTTCAGCGCATGAGCAGAAGGGATCTGTCTTGCTGCCGCCCAAACCGCGAGCGCGAACGTCCCAGTAGGTTTTGGCCGAAAGGCTTTCATAACCCTTCACGGGCTCGTCTGCCAGACGGGAAAATTCCGGCAGGTCGGTGGTGAATTCATCGTGCGCCAGAATGATCATGCGCGAGCCGCTGTCGGTCATGGCCTGGCGAACGTCCGGGCGGTGGGCGAGCATGAGGGAAAGCAGATGCGAGACCTCCTTCAGTGCATAGGGGTTGACCCTGGCCGTGGCCACGATGGGAAAACCGCCAGCGCTGGTGCGCTGCGTGTAGCATGCGGGCACGCCGTCCTTCGCCGCCGGATCATAGCGAAAGCCCTGCACGGGCACCTTGCTGATCAATTCTGTCTCCTTCCCGTCATCCACGATGACAAAGTGATGCCCTAGTGTGGTGCCGATGATGCTGTCCTTGCCGGATTCGATTTTGCCATTGGAGACACGTCCGCCGTCGGGCTTGAGCCAGAACACTTCCACGGCATGAGGCGCGGCGTTGATGATCTGCAGCTTGGGCCGGTCCAGCGCGAGCGCAGCCGTTGAAAGGAAGAGAATGGCGGCAAGGGTGGTTTTCATGCGAAGCGGTCAGGTGACATCAAATCGAGCGCTACGGGTGAGTTCTCTCCGGCAAGGAGGTCGCTGACGATCTTTCCTGTCGCGGGGGCGAGGCTGAGGCCCATCATGGCGTGGCCGGTGGCGAGGGTGAGGTTTTTCCAGCGATGAGTGCGTCCGATGTAGGGCATGCCATCTGGCGAAACGGGGCGCAGACCGCTCCAGGGTTTTACTTCGGCGAAGTCGCTTTCTTCAAACGCTGGGAAGTATTGGGGGAAGGCGCGGGTGATGCCGCGTGCGCGGCGATGGGTGATGGATTCGTTGAGGCCGGCCATTTCCATGGTGCCGCCGACGCGGAGGGCACCGTCCATCGGGGTGACGGCGAGACGGGCCTCGGTGCAGATGCTGCAGAGGTCGGGGAGTTGCTTTGGATGAGGCAGTGTGAGGCTGTAGCCTTTGCCTGCTTGCATGGGGAGCTTGAGTTCCAGAGACTTTGCGAGTTGTGCTGACCAGATGCCGCTGCATAGCACGACTTCTTGGGTGTCGACGAGGCCGTGTGATGTTTTGACGGCGCGCAGTGTGTTGTTTTCCACTTCGAAGCCTTTCACCTCTGTCTCCCACAGAAACTCTGCGCCTAGGCGAGTGAGTTCTGATTCGAGGGCGGCGATGAAGCGGGTGGGGGAGAGATGGCAGTCTTTGGGGAAGTAGACGCTGCCGCTGACATCCATGGTGACGTTGGGATCGAGTGCGGCGGTGGCTTTGGAGTCGAGCACTTGGGCGGGAATGCCGAGGGCGTTGGCCGTGGCGGCCATGTGGGCTTCTTCATCGAGGGTCTGCTGCTGTTTGCAGAGCATGAGGAGGCCGTTTTTTACGAGGCCGAAATCGAGGCCGATGTCTTCGAAGCACTGGCGGCTGAGTAGGCTGAGGTCTCGCAGAACCGGCGCGGCTGCGGCGACGCGCGCGGCGGTGGAAGATTTCCAGAAGTGGAGGGACCAGGCGAGGAGATCGGCATCGAGGCGGGGTTTGATATAGAAGGGAGACTCGGGGTTCCACATCCACTTGAGGCCGAGGCGGACCATGCCGGGAGCGGCGAGGGGGGTGAAGTGGCTGGGGACGATCATGCCTGCATTGCCGAATGAGCAGCCGTCGCGTTGTGCGGGCTTTTGATCAATGAGGGTGACCTGCATGCCGCGCCGGGCGCAGTAGAGCGCTGTGCTCAGGCCGATGACACCGGCTCCGAGGATGGTGACGGGCTTGCTCATGGTTTTAAGTGCCGCACGAGAAACTCCATGCGGAGGCGTGAGCCGTAGGGGGTCTCTGCGGCGCCGTGGCCGGTGCCGATGATGGGCATGAAGTCGAAGGTTTTGCCGGCTTTTTGCAGGGCACCGACGACCTGCGTGGTGGTGGCGGGATCGACGTTGGTGTCGAGTTCGCCGACGATGAGGAGGAGGAGGCCCTGGAGTTTGTGGGCATCTTCTTTGTTGGAGCTGCGAGCGTAGCTGTCATCCACGGGCCAGCCCATCCATTGTTCATTCCACCAGATTTTGTCCATGCGGTTGTCGTGGCAGCCGCAGTCGGCGACGGCGACGTGGTAGAAGTCGTGATGATCGATGAGCGCACGCATGGCATTCTGGCCACCGGCGCTGCCGCCGTAGATGCCGACGCGGGTGAGGTCCATCCATGGGCGGGTTTGCGCGGCGGCATTGATCCAGGCGATGCGGTCTGGGAAACCGGCGTCCTTGATGTTTTTCCAGCACACGTCGTGGAAGGCTTTGCCGCGATGGTTGGTGCCCATGCCGTCGAGTTTGACGATGATGAAGCCGAGCTCGGCGAGTTGATGCATGCGGAGCTGGCGGTCGAAGTCCTTGGGGGCGAAGGCTCCGTGCGGACCGGCATAAATGTCCTCCACAACGGGGTATTTTTTTGTGTCATCGAAGTGCGAGGGCTTGATGAGGATGCCGTGGATGTCGGTGGTGCCATCGCGGCCTTTGGCGACGAAGCGCTCGGGCATGGTCCAGCCGGCGGCAAGGAGTGCGGAGACATCGGCGGTTTCCAGTTTGCAGATTAGGCCACCATCGCTGCTGCGGCGGAGTTCGTGGACGGTCGGGAGATCGGCACGGGAGTAGGAATCGATGAAGAACTCGCGAGTGGGGGAGAACTCGATGTGGTGGTTGCCATCGCCTTGAGTGAGCTGCTGGAAGCCGGTGCCGTCAAAGTGGATGCTGCAGAGGTGGAGGTGGTAGGGGTCTTCGTCTTTGCGAAGGCCGCTGGCGAGGAAGGTGATCTCCCGCTTGTCGTAATCGAAATGGAGGACTTCGCGGACGGGCCATGAGCCCTTTGTGATCTGATTTTTGACCTGGCCGGTTTTGGTGTCGTAGAGGTAGAGGTGGCACCAGCCGTCGCGTTCGCTCATCCAGAGGAGTTCTGCGGTTTGGCTGAGCCACTGACGCCAAGTTTTCTGGGTGTAGTCGATGAAGGTTTTTGACCTTTCCTCGACGACGACGCGGGCTGAGGCAGTCTTCGCATTGACGGCGATGATGCGGTAGAGCTGGTGGCCACGCTCGTTGTAGTCGAAATAGAATTCGGTGCTGTCGGATGACCAGCGAATGTCGAGTCTTTCGAGTTGGGTGAAGGGATTGGGAAAGAGTTCTGAGGAAACGCGAGTCCACTCGCAGCCGCTTTCGGTGAGGGTGAAGATGACGGGGAAGGGTTTATGGAGGGGATCGCCGGGCTTGGCGTAATCGCGCTCGATGAGCTTGGGCTGGAGCTGATCTTTTGGGGTGGAATCGACGATGGTGATTTTGCGGACGGGGACGTGGACGCAACTGCTGACGACGAAGGCCTTGGAGTCGGGGGACCAGAGAACGCGGCTGGTGAAGGGGGATGCTGCTGCGGTCTCGATTTTTAAGCGCAGGGTTTTATTGGCGGCGCAATCATGCAGGAGGATGAATTCCTGCTCGATCATGGCGGACCATTTGCCGTCAGGGGATTGGCTGCCGCGCTCCTGTTTCTCGGGGGTCTTCTTTTCTTTAGAGATGCCTTTGCCGTCGATGATGAGTGTTTGCGGCTGCGCTGTGGCCTCGATGATGGCGAGGTGCTCGCCGGTGCGGCTGGTGATGAGCCAGACGTGGCCTTCGAAGGTGTGCTGCTCGCGTTCGTTGTTGGCGCGGATGCGACCGTAGTTTTGGTGCTCGCCCTCATTATTGATCCAGAAGAGATCGAGGTCGGAGTCGAGCTGATTGATGAACTTGATGCCGGATTCTGTGCCGGTGCGGGAGGTCTTGCGGAGTTCGATTTTGGTGGTTGAGGATTTGAGGGCTTCCTGTTCGGGGAGGCCGAGTTCCTTGAGTGTGGGAGCGGTTTTGCGCTGGCCTGTGATGGCGTTGATGAGGACGAATTCGTGGCTCTTGGGGGCAGTCTGGACGCGGTACCAGAAAGTTTTGCCGTCGGGGAGCCAGTTGGCTTTGAGGTGATCGCGGAAGACGAGGTTTTCGGTGCGCTTGGGGAGGCTGAGGGCTTGCTCGAAATCGGCAGCCATGACGCTGGAAGAGAGCAGAAGTAGCAAAATGGATTTCATGGGATGCCAAATTGGAAGGGGTCGCTTGGATCAAGAATGAGCGTGGATTCCGCTGTGATGAAGGCGGTGCCGGTGATGGTGGGGATGATGCCGTTCTCGGTGGGGGTGTAACTGCCTTCGAAGACGCTGCCGATGATGCTTTCCTGCCGCCAAGTTTCGCCGGGGGCGAGTTTTGAATCGGCTGCGAGGCAGGCGAGCTTGGCGCTGGTACCGGTGCCGCAGGGGGAGCGGTCGTATTCGCCGCCGGGGCAGAGGACAAAGCTGCGGCTGCGGTTCGCGGGGTCGTGAGGTGGGGCGAAGAGTTCGATGTGATCGACCTCGGGGTAGCCCGCAGCGTGCACGGCGGCGCGCATGGCCAGTGTGGCCTTGGTGAGCTGTGGGATGTTTTCGCGCGTGAGTGCGAGGCCGTGATCGGCAACCAGAAAGAACCAGTTTCCACCATAGGCGACATCTCCGATGACTGCGCCTGCCTGAACGGCTCTGGCTTTGCGGTATGAGGGAACGTTGCGGATGCTCACGCGACCGTCATCATGCAGGGTGGCGGTGACGATGCCGACGGGGGTTTCGATGCGGTGCTCGCCGGATGAAATGCGGCCGAGATGCCGCAGTGTGATGATGAGGCCGATCATGCCATGGCCGCACATGCCAAGGATGCCAACGTTGTTGAAGAAGATGACGCCTGCGGCGCAGGATGGGGCTGTGGGTTCCACGAGAAGGGCTCCGACGATGACCTCATGGCCGCGTGGCTCGCAGAGGATGGCGCGGCGGTACGTTTCCAATTCTTCGGGCGATACGCCGCCAAGCACGACGCGGGTGGGCTCGCCGCCGGTGTGGGAGTCGATGATGGGGATGCGCTTCATCGCGGTCTGGCCAGTCGGGTACGGACGAGTTCGGGCAGGAACTTCACAGGGAGGGAACCGTGATCGATCACGGCCTCGTGGAAACGGCCAAGTTCAAACTTGTCGCCCAACTCGCGCTGCACCTGCTGGCGCAGGCGGTAGAAGGCCATGCGGCCTGCAAAGTAGGTGCTGAGCTGTGCAGTGCTCTGCTTGGAGCGGATGATTTTCAGCTTTGCCTCGCCCTCGGACTGAAATGCGCCATGGGTGAGCAGGGCCAGGGCCTCTTCATCGGTCATGGCGGTGCAGTGCATCTTGTGGTCGAGGATGGTGTTGACCACGGCGCGCAGGTAGAACTTCAACTGGTTCAGGCGTAAAGCGAGATCGCCGTCTCCGTAGCCTTGATCGAGCATCATTTGTTCGGTGTAAACGGCCCAGCCTTCTTTGAAGGTGCCGGATTGGAGGACCTGACGAATGAGTGAGGGGCAGCGATTTGAATACTCAAGCTGCACGTAATGGCCGGGATAGGCCTCGTGAATGGTGAGGACCTGGAGCATGTGCTTGTTGTATTCTTCGAGGAATGTCTGTGCGCGTTCTGGTTTCCAATCTGCAGGGGGCGGGCTGACGGCGTAGGTGCTGGGGCCGGATGGATCGAGGGGCAGGGCGGGCTCCAGGTAGGCGACGGAGTTGCCACGCCGGAACTCGGGCATCTCCAGAATCTGGCAGTGGTCCGGATCTGGGAGGCGCAGGATGTCGTGCTCGGTGATGAAGGTCTTGATGCGAGCCACTGTGGCGCGTGCATCGGTGACGAGGTCTTCTGGTTTGCCGTGGTCGTGGCTGACTTCGCGGATCACTTTGGCGATGGTGTCGTGCCTGCCTTGTTCATCGTCAGGTGGCAAGGGGGACGTGGGGAAATAGCGGCTCCAGAGCTGACGGGCGACGACATACATGTCTCGCTGCACGCGGTCGAACTCGGCCTCTGCGTCAGCGAGCACTTCATCGGCGGTGCGGCCGGTGTCGAGTTCGAGCTCGAGCTTGCGAGAGAACTTGGCTTTGCCCATGCGCCAGTCCTCACGGGCCTTTGGGCGCAGTTCCTTTTCCAGATAGTCCTGATAACTTTTTAGGTTCGAAACGATTGGTTCGGCTGCCCTCTTCAGGGCCGGGAGGTGAGGTGTTTCTCCAGTGAGAGTGAAGAGCTCTTCTTCGTAAAAGCTGATGGCACCGCGATTTTGCAGGATGGCTGTTTCCAACATCGGCTTTGATGGATGCTGCAAAGTATCGCGTGCGACTTTGATGATGCCGGGAATGAGCACCATGCGGGCGATGGCGTTCTTTATGTTGGTCTCCTTTGAGAGCGTGGACTGCACGATCAAGGTGTACACGCTGTCGCTGATGTAGCTGCCGTAGGTGCGGGGATCTTCTTCGAAGGGATTGGTGTTTTCTGCGAGCCAGATGCTGCGGACGAGATCGTCGCGCAGGATTTCGAAGTCGATCTGGCGGTCACGTGAGAGCTGATCATAGGGCACGGACTTCGGCAGCGTCGTCAATGTTTGCTTTGCATGCTCCAGCCAGGCTGCGCGGGCTTGGGGGGAGATGTCGTCGAGCAGATGATCGAAGCGATGGTCGCCAAGCATCGTGGCATCCAGCGGGCGCATCTCGAAGGTCTTTTCAAGATAGGATTTGAAGAAGGTTTCGAGTCTGGAGTCAGCAGTCTGCGCTGTCAGTGGACGGGCTGCAGCGAGGGCGAGGACAAGGAGAAGCGACGACGGGAGGTTCATGGTGGATGCAATCTTACATCTTTGGCCGCTTGGCCAGGGCATCGCGGATGATCTTGAGGACTTGTTCGCGTTCGGTTCCGGCGAGGGGCAGGCGTGGCTCGCGGCACCACTCTTTGCCCAGGCCGGTCTCCTGACAGAGGAGTTTGATGTATTGCACGAAGTGGATGTGGGTATCCAGCTTCATGAGGGGCTGCATCCAGCGGTAGAGGGTGCGGGCTTCGTCCCAGCGGCCTGAGCGGGTGAGTTCCCAGAGTTTTTGATTTTCCTGAGGGAAGGCGATGCCGCTGCCGGCGACCCAGCCGTCGATGCCGAGGATGCTGCATTCGAGGATGAGGTCATCCACTCCGGTGAAGAGCTGGTAGCGATCTCCGACGAGATTGCGGAGTTCGGTGATGCGGCGTGGGTTGGCGCTGCTTTCCTTGATGGAGGTGAGGTTTTCGATGTCGGCGAGCTGGGCGAACATCTCGGGTGTGACATCGGTGTGGTAGCCGACGGGATTATTGTAAAGCATCCAGGGCAGGGGAGTGGCTTTGGCGAGGGTGCGAAACCAGTGCTCGGTCTCGCGTGGGTCGCTCTTGTAAACCATCGGCGGCATGATCATGAAACCGGCTGCGCCGAGCTGCTCGGCATCCTGCATGTATTGGATGGCGGTGCGGGTGTTCATTTCTGCCACGCCGCTGACGACTGGGATGCGACCGCGTGCGGTTTCGATGGCGCATTTGAGGACGGCGCGTTTTTCATCGGGTTGGAGGCATTGGTTCTCTCCGAGGGAGCCGCAGACGATGAGGCCGGAGATGCCGGAGTCGATCAGGGCCTCGAAGTGGCGGGCGGAGGCGGGGAGATTGAGTGACTGATCTTCGTGGAGCTGAGTGACGACAGCGGGGAATACGCCGGACCATTTGGGTAGTGACATGGCAGAGCTTGAAATGGGATGGCCGAAGGGTCTTGATTGCTTTTTGGCCGCTTGACTGCCAATTCAGTCAAAACCATGGATTTCACCGGCCCTTTTTCTGAGCACGCGACGACGGAGGCGCTTTTTGATGCGCTGCCGGATGTCGTGTTCTTTATCAAGGATGCTGCAGGGCGGTATGCGCGTGTGAATCAGACGCTGGCGGATCGCTGTGCGGGGGGGGACAAAACGAAGCTGATCGGCAAACGGCCTGAGGAGGTGTTTCCGGCGGCGCTGGCGGCGAGCTATGCGCGGCAGGATGAGGCGGTGCTGAAAACTGGGAAGCCGGTGGAGCATCAGTTGGAACTGCACATTTATCCCGGCCACAAGGCGGGATGGTGCCTGACCACGAAGCATGCGCTACGCGATGCGAAGGGACGGATCATCGGTGTGACGGGCATCTCGCGGGATCTGAATGCGCCGAGTGACAAGGCGGGTGGCTTTGCGGAACTGGCGGCGGCGCTGAAGCACATGCAGCAGCATTTTGCGGAGAGCCTGAGAATTGAAGACATCGCGAAGAAGGCGGGGCTGAGTGTGTATCAATTTGAGCAGCGGGTGCAGCGGCTGTTTCAAATGAGTCCGCTGCAACTGCTGCACAAGCTGCGGCTGGATGAGGCGACGAGGCTGCTGCGTGAGACGGATCAATCCCTGGCTGACATTGCGATTGAGACGGGGTGGTGTGACCAGAGTGCGTTCACGCGGCACTTCAGCCGGTATGCGGGGATGGCGCCGGGGAAGTTTCGGGGATTGAACCGGGAAACGAAGTGATTTGAAGGTTCTTGCCCTTGCCAATTTTGGGGCTGTTCGTAGCGTGCTCGAATGTCGCGTTCCTTGATCGCCCCTACGGGCCACTCCATGCCTTTGTCAGGCGGGGAGACCTGTGTGGGGAGTGATCCGTCAGTGCAGATTCCGATTCGAGCGGAGATGGGGCTGATGCCGAGGCATTTTGTGATTGCTGAGCTTGAGGGGGGGTGGCATCTGGGAGCCTATGAAGGAGCGGCGGTGTGGGTCAATGGACAGCCGGTGCGGGTGACGGCTCTACATGATGGGGATCGCATTGTGGCGGGGCAGTTGGAACTGATTTATCGAGATGAGCCGGAGATGGCGATGGGACAGGAGAGGGTGACTTCAATGCAGACGACGCCAAGTCTGGTGCAGGACTCGTTTCAGCCTCTGCAGATGAGCCCACCTCGTCTTGAGGTGGAGACTGAACGGCCAGCGATGGCGCGCCCGCCGATGCCCGAGCTGGAGCGTGCTGCGCCACCGCGTGTCCTACTCCGGACAGAACTGGGGGACGTGACCAGTCTGACGGGAGGAAAGCGGGATCACCTGCTGATGATTTTGATTGGCTTGGTCATGATCGGGATTGGCGGATTCGTTACCAAGCTGGCTTTTGTGGACGCATCTGGTCCGCTCAAACCGGCGGACATTGTGGTCAAAGAAGGGCACATCACGGGGGCGTCTGTGAGCGGTCGTCGCAAAGGGATCAAGACGACGGAACTTCTGACGGACCTGGGCCTGACGCGCATGATTCAACTGCCGGATGATTTGCACTACAACCCCGCCTGGAGCCGACCAGGCAGTGTGGCGAAAATTGGGTTTGTGAAGGAGGAATTCAACATGCGGGGCACCCAGTTGCGACTGGAGGTGGCCACGCTGGAGGTGGATGACACAACGTACTGGTCGCTGGCCAAGCACAACGCGGCGGTGGATAGTCAGAACCAGATGTTTGCCATGGCTGGGCCCGCAATGGTGCTGGGAGGACTGTTTGTGATGATACTGGGCTGGGAAAAGTGGAAGACGAAGCGAGCGGGGCGGCGCTGATGGAGGCATGCCGCAGCGTTCTTCACTGACTGTTTTTGGAAGGCGCAAGCATCTTCGAATCTGCCGACGCTGTGGCAAACAGTGCGTCCTCGGAGGTGTTTGAAAACCGCGCGGTGGCGGGATCTGGATTCAAGGCTGGATCCTTTGTGGCTACTACGTCTGCAAGGTTTGGCGCGCATCCAGATGTCGGATCGTATCGGGGTCAGGAGACCCCGATACCTTGGCTTTGGATTGCTCGCAAGGCGTTCAAACTTAGGCTGGTCTGCGGGTCTTGATCGCCTACGCGATCAGCTCTTTGATGACCTTGCGGTGTTCCACGCCGGTGAGCTTTTGGTCGAGGCCCTGGTACTTGTAGGTGAAGCGTTCGTGGTTGTAGCCGAGGAGTTTTAGTACTGTGGCGTGGAAGTCGCTGATGTGGAGCGGGTCTTTGACGATGTTGTAGCTGAAGTCGTCGGTCTCGCCGTAGATGGCGCCGCCTTTGGAGCCGCCGCCGGCCATCCACATGGTGAAGCAGCGGGGGTGGTGGTCGCGTCCGTAGTTTTCCTTGGTGAGGCCACCCTGGCTGTAGATGGTGCGGCCGAATTCGCCGCCCCAGATGATGAGGGTGTCGTCAAACATGCCGCGCTGCTTGAGGTCTTCAATGAGGGCATGGCAGGGCTGGTCGATGTCTTTGCACTGGCTGGGCATGCGGCCGCCGACGTTGCTGTGGTGGTCCCAGTTATTGAGGTAGATCTGGGTGAAGCGAACGCCGCGCTCGGCGAGGCGGCGGGCCATGAGCACGCTGTTGGCGAAGGTGCCGGGCTTCTTTGCCTCTTCGCCGTAGAGTTTGAAAATGTGCTCGGGTTCGCTGTTGATGTCGGTGAGCTCGGGCACGCTGGCCTGCATGCGGAAGGCCATTTCGTACTGCTGGATGCGGGTGTGGGTTTCGGGATCGCCGACCTGCTTGAAGTTGATCTCGTTGAGGGCGTTGAGTCCTTCGATGGTGCGCTTGCGCACGCTGTCGGGCACGCCGGGCGGGTTGTTGATGAAGAGGATGGGGTCGCCCTTGCTGCGGAAGGAAACGCCGGCGTGCTCGCCGGGCAGGTAGCCGCTGGACCAGAGGCGTGAGGAGATGGCCTGCTCCTGCTCGCGGTTCGTTGGGGTGGCGATGAGGACGACGAAGGTGGGCAGGTTGGAGTTCATGGAGCCGAGGCCATAGGAGGCCCAGGAGCCGAGGCAGGGACGGCCGGTGATTTGATTGCCGGTCTGCATGGCGCAGATGGCGGGCTCGTGATTGATGGCCTCCGTGTGAAGGGAACGCATCCAGCAGATGTCGTCGGCGTTCTTGCCGAGAAAGGGCAGGAGGTCGGAGTTCATCCACATGCCGCACTGGCCGCGCTGGGCGAAGTTGAACTTCGACGGCGCGATGGGGAAGCGCGCCTGACCGCTGGTCATGGTGGTGAGACGCTGGCCGTTGCGGATGCTTGGCGGCAGGTCTTTGTCATAGAAGGCCTGCATGCCGGGCTTGTAGTCGAACAAGTCCATCTGCGCAGGACCGCCGACCATGTGCAGGTAGATGACGCGCTTCGCTTTCGGCGCAAACTGCGGCCCCATGGCTGTGTCGTTTGAGGCGTTGGCAAACGATTCGCCGAGGAGCGATGCGAGGGCTGCACCGCCGAGGACGTTTTTACCGCGCGCAAACATTTGGCGGCGCGTCTGATAGGTGTTCCATTCTTGGAGGAGATTCATGGCGGTGTGATTACGGTATTCAGATTTAAAATCTCGGAGAGTGCGGGTGAAGGGCTGCGTGTGAGCCAGAGGTAAAGCCAGGTCACCGGCAGCCAGGGGGCGGCGGACATGATGATGGGAGCAATATCAGAGATGGTTTCGCCATCCCAAGGCTGGGTGCTGAAAAGCACGATGGGCCATCCCAGCAGGCCAATGAAGGCGGGATAAAAGAATGCGGACTGCGCTGCGAACCAGACGCGATGCCATGCCTTTGGCCGAGGGTTTGTCCAGAGGATCAGGAGCGCCCAGCATTGCATCCCTGCGCAGAACAGTGACCACGCTGCGATGTGCCAGTGTGGCAGGGAATGCGGACTCAAGGCGGCAAGGATCATGCCCCGGACAAGTTCCAATGTCAGGGGCTTGTTGAAGCCGAGTTCATTGCCTTGAGAGTCGATGAGGGCGCCTGCACTTTCATAACCGACGGCCAGCAGCGACCAGCCCACCAGCACTGTCAGGCTGGCGAGAATGAGAACTGTAAGTCGAAGGCGGCTGCGTGGATTCATAGCGTGGAGGGACTGACTTACTTATTGAGCACCTCGTCCAAATTCATGAGCTGATTGCAAAGCATGGTCCAAGCGGCGAACTCGGGTTTAGGGAGTTTGTCGTCGGACTTGGACTCGCCTACTTTGAGAAGGGCCTCGGCGTCGGTAGCGTGGGTGTTATAGTATTGGCGCAGGTCGGCGAGGCTGGCGGTGAGGATGGGGGGTTCCTGGGCTTTGAGGGGGCGGCAGAGGAGGCGCTCGGCTATGGCGGTGAACTTGGCGGTGTCGTCGCCTTTCACGTTCTCCAGGATGTGCTGGGCGAGGTTGCGGGCGGCTTCGATGAACTGGGGATCGTTCATGGTGACGAGGGCCTGTAGAGGGGTGTTGGTGCGGTCGCGGCGGACGCAGCTGACTTCGCGTGGAGGGGCGTTGAAGACCTCCATGTTGGGAGAGGGTGCGGTGCGCTTCCAGAAGTTGTAGATGGTGCGGCGGTAGAGGTTTTCGCCGTTGTCCTGCTTGTACTTCTCGGTGCCCATGCCGACGACTTCCCAGACGTTCTCCGGCTGGTAGGGCATGGTGCCGGGGCCGCCCATTTTGGGGGAGAGGGTGCTGCTGACGGCGAGGGCGTAGTCGCGGATCATCTCGGCGTCCATGCGGAAGCGCGGGCCGCGGGAGAGCAGGGCATTGTTCTGATCTTTTTCGATCTTCTCTGGAGTGATGATGGCGGCCTGGCGATAGGCGGCGGAGGTGACGAAGAGCTTGAAAAGGCGCTTCACATCCCAGCCGCTCTCACGGAATTCCACGGCGAGCCAGTCGAGCAGTTCCGGGTGCGAGGGCGGGCTGCCCATGATGCCGAAGTCTTCGCTGGTCGTCACCAAACCGGCACCGAAGAGTTCCTGCCAGAAGCGGTTGACCGTGACGCGTGCGGTGAGGGAGTTCTCAGGGCTGACAAGCCACTTGGCGAGGCCAAGGCGGTTCTGCGGCGCATCCGCAGGCAGCTTGCCGAGGGCTGCGGGCACGGCGGCTGTGACGGCGTCGCCGACTTTGTCGTACTGGCCGCGCATGAGGATGTTGGCCATGGGTTTGGTGTCCATGCGCTCTTCCTGAATGTGGGTGAGGGGGCTGCGAGCTTTGATGGCTTCCTGCTCTGCGGTGAGCTTTGTGCTGCTGGCGAGTGCGGTCTGATAAGGCGTGTCACGGGTGATGAGGTAATGCTCAAAGAGTGCCTCCTGCTGTTTTGGGGCGCGTTTCTTTGCGGCGAGCATGGTGCGGAGAGGGCCGACCTTGGAAAGCGTCACGACCTCGGTGGCGGTGAGCTGGCGGTCATAGATGCGCACGTCCTGCACGCCGCCGTCACTGAAGAATGCACCATTGCTGCGCTGGCCGATGCGGGTGGGTGTGGTGGTCTTGATGCTGCCTTTGAGCGCATTTGTGTCGGGCTTGATGGGGGCTTCCACGCCATCTACAAAGATGCGCACGCTGCCGGCTTTGCCTTTGCCGTCATAGGTCACGAACACGTGCTGCCAGACGCCGGGACGAAGGGCGGGTTTGGCGGTGGAGACTTTGATCGCGTCATCCGGCCACTTGCTGACGATGTGGACGGAGAGTCTGGTGTCGCTCTGGAAGAGGTCCCAGCCGCGATAGTCGTTCTTTTCATCCATACGAGCGAGGATGCCGCCGGAGACACCGGCGCGATCAGCACGCACCCAGGCGCCGTAGCTGAAGGCGTGGTCTTTTTCGAAATCGCCTACGTCGCCGATTTCGAAGGTGCCGTTGGGTTTCATCACTGGAGCAGGGCCCAGTTTGCCATCGGGCTTCCAGGTGACTTCGCCGACGGCTTTGAAGGTCTTCGCGGTGCCGCAGGTGCCGGACACTTCACTGCCTGCGCCTTCATTGAGAGGCACGTGTGCGGTCAGGCCCTTGGTGGGCACATCTTTATCCAGGTCTTCGGGCTTGGCGCTGGTAAGCCAGAGATCAAATAGAGGCTTGGCGGCTTTGCGTGAAGCGTCCTGCTTGGTTTTTGCGGCGGCGATTTCGGTGGGGAGTGCGCTCCAGCGAGGGCGGTCTTTGTCGGTGGGCAGGACGAGGATGGGGCCGAGGCCGTCCTTCACGTTGCCGTCTTTGGGCTTCTGCGTGGTGTTGCGGAAGAACGCGGCGAGCGAGTAGTAGTCTTTCTGCGAGATGGGGTCGAACTTGTGATCGTGGCACTGGCAGCAGTTGGTGGTGAGGCCCATGTAAACCCAGCCGAGGGTCTGCACGCGGTCGCTGGCGTAGTTGGCGAGATTTTCGTCATCAATAGTGCCGCCTTCATTGGTGGTGATGTTGCAGCGCTGGAAACCGGTGGCGATGAGTTGATCGTTGGTGGGCTTTGGCAGGAGATCTCCGGCGATCTGTTCGACGGTGAACTGATCGAAGGGTTCGTTGCGATTGAAGGACTTCACGACCCAGTCACGGTAGGGCCAGATCTCGCGCGCTTTGTCAAAGTGCAGGCCGTGAGTGTCGGCGTAGCGTGCGGCATCGAGCCAGTAGCGGGCGCGGTGTTCGCCATAGGCGGGGGATTTGATCAACTCATCGACGAGTTCTGAATAGGCGGCGTCGGAGATGGGAGAGCCGTCCTTGGGTGCGTAGCGGGCAACGAGTTCAGGAGAAGGCGGCAGGCCGGTGAGGTCGAGCGTCACGCGGCGGATGAGTGCATGCGCATCGGCCTGCGTGTTGGGCTTGAGGCCGGCAGCTTCGAGCTTGGAAAGGATGAAACGATCTACGGGAGTTTTGACCCAGGCGCTGTCTTTGACCTGTGGCTCTGCTGCACGCTGCGGCTGGATGAGCGACCAATGCGGCTGCCATGGCGCACCTTGGGCGATCCATTCTTTGACCAGTGCGATCTGCTCCGGCTTCAGCGTCTTGTGTGACTCAGGCGGTGGCATGAGCTCCTCGGCATCTTTTGAGATGAGGCGCTGGAAGAGGTTGCTGACCTCCGGTTTGCTTTTGATGACGGTGGGCTGCTCGCCCTCTTTGGCGGTGAAGAAACCTGCTTCGGTGTCGAGGCGCAGGCCAGCTTTGCGCGTTCCTGGATCGGGGCCGTGGCAATGGAAGCATGCTTCGGCGAGGATGGGACGGATGTCCTTGTTGAAGCCGATCGGCTGCGCTGCCACCGCTGAGGAGGCAAGGAGCGTGAAGATCAGGGTGAGGTCGATGCGCATGCGGGTTTTGAAGGTTGGTATGAAAATGTCTCGGACTGGTATGATTATGATTACGGAGCGGGGACCCGGTTTTTTGCGTTCAATCTGGGCTGACTCAGGGGAGAATGCTGACGTTAAACCATGGCGCTGCGGAGAGCGAGGCGCTCTGATTCAGGGAGGCTGCTGGCGGTGATGCCGCGCCATGCGGCATTGATGTCGATGCGGCTCCAAATGGCGGCGAGGCAGTTCCCGAGGCTGATGCGCTCCTTCGGAGTTTTCACGTGGGTGAGCAGCAGGAGAGCCAGGTCAGGCCGATGATGCTTCACGATGAGTATGAGGTCTTTCAGTTCTTCGTCATTGAATGAGCGGACGACCTCCAAGTCGCCGATCAAGGCATCAAGTTGATGCAAATCATGCGTATGGCCACGGTGAAGACTTGCGGCAATACGCCGGAGTCGCTCGCGGCGCAGGGGCAGGGGATGCAGGGTGTTTTTCATGTCTAATTATACGCAGTGACCTGCACTGCCGTCTTGCATGCCCATGGCTTCCTTGTGTAAAATGCGCGCATCATGGCGGCTATTTCACCACAGGCTTTTTTACGGCGGGTACGCGGCCCGGAGCTGGCCCGGCTCTTTGACCTCATCCCCGACATATCGTTTTTTATCAAAGACCGCCAGGGGCGATTCATGGCCATGAACCGCCGCAGCTGTGACTACTGCGGCGTGAAGCACGAGAAAGACGCCATTGGCAAGACCGACGATGATTTCTTCCCGCGCAGTCGCGTCGCCGAATACCATGCGGATGATGAGGTCGTGATGCGCACAGGCACTCCCATCGTGAACCGCCTGGAAAGTGCGCCGGAGGCGGAGGGCTCCCCACGGCTGGTCATGTCCAGCAAGATCCCACTGAGGGATGCGGAGGGGAACATCATCGGAATCGCAGGATTTTCCCGCCAGGTGGAACAGGTGCGCAGCCGCAGCTCCGGCGAGGCGCGCTTTGCCAAGGTGATCGAGCACATGCATCAGCACCCGGATGCCGCGCTGAGCAGCGCTGCGATGGCGCGCATGTGCGGCCTGTCGCAGAGCCAGTTTGACCGCAGCTTTCGTCGCGTCTTTGGCTCGTCGGCGCGGCAGTACCTGCTACGCGTGAGGGTGGAGGCGGCGTGCCGGCGATTGGCTGAGACGGAGGAAACAGTAGCGGCGCTGGCGGTGGAGCTGGGGTTCTACGATCATGCGCATTTCACGCGGTGCTTCCGCCGAGCTATGGGGCTGACGCCGGCAAAGTATCGGCAGCAGAGGGCGCCGAAGGGGGCGAAGCGGGGGTGAGATAGTGCCCACGAGCTTCAAATCGTGCGTGCTTTTACTTGAGAAACTCCGGCGTGCGCCGCGCCTGCGTGATCTCTTCAAACGCATGCCCCAGCGCGAGGATGTGGGCATCCGTGTTTGCGGTGCCCATGAAGGAAAAACCGATGGGCAGGCCATCGACGAAACCCAGGGGGACGGTGAGATGGGGATACCCGGCGACGGCTGCGGGAGTGCTGGCGACGCGCTCATTGGTGTCGCCATGCGCTAGATCGATGCGGCCCACGGGATCGTTTGTGGGGCAGATCAAGGCGTCGAGTTGGTGGGCTTGCAGAGTGGCGTCGATGCCTTCGGGGCCGGCAAGGCGGCGTGCTCTCTCACGGGCAGCGGTGCCGGCGGCGATGATCTCAGGGGTGCCGAGACGTTCGGATTCTTCAAAGAATTCCTGGCCGAAGTGCGGCATCTCGGCTTCACGATGCTGTTCGTTGAAGGCGATGAGGTCTGCGAGGGAGCGAACATCGCCGGCGCGTTGTTTGAGATAGGCGTTCAGATCGGTGCGTAGCTCGATCAGCATGGCTTTCCAAGAGAGTGCACCGGCTTCGCGCATGTTGGGCAGCTTGACGGGATCCACGATGATCGCCCCGGATTCGCGCAATTTTTGCAGCGCGGTTTCAAACAGGGCGAGAACTTGTGCGTTTTTGCCGCATTGATTGCGCACCACGCCGAGGCGTGCGCCTTTGAGCGCATCTGGGTTCAATTCGACGGTGAAGTTTCCTGCGAGCACCTGCATGAGAAGCGCGGCATCGTGAACGGTGAGTGTCATCGGTCCCGCCGTGTCCTGCCAGTGGGTGATGGGGATGATGCCGCTGCCGCTGATGAGGCCGACGGTGGGCTTGAAGCCGACGATGCCGCAGGCGCTTGCCGGACTGACGATGGAGCCGTTCGTCTCCGTGCCGATGGCTGCGGGTGCGAGTCCTGCCGCCACGGCTGCTGCTGAGCCTGAGCTAGAACCGCTGGCGCTGTGCGTGAGGCGGTGCGGATTGAGGGTGAGACCGCCGCGTGCGCTCCAGCCGCTGGTGGAATTGGGTGAGCGAATGTTTGCCCATTCACTGAGATTGGTTTTGCCGAGGATGATGGCTCCGGCTTCACGCAGGCGGGTCACGAGAGTGGCATCCTGCTGTGGTTTGTGAGCGCGCAGGGCCAGCGAGCCGGCGGTGGTGTGCATGGCATCCGCGGTCTCGATGTTGTCCTTGATCAGGATGGGCAGGCCGTGGAGTGCGCCGGGTTGGCAAGAGGTGGCGAGGGATTTTGCCGCGGGATTTAATTCGATGACGGCATTCAGTCGCGGCCCCGACTTGTCGAGTTGCGCGATTCGTTCGAAGCAATGCTCCACCAGCGCCAGAGGTGTGGTTTGTCCCACTTTGAGCATGGCTGCGAGATCAGTGAGCGTGGCGAAGGGTTGGGGAGCGGAGAAGCGATGCTTTTGCTCACATGCCGCCGGGACCAGCGTGGCTGCTGCGGCAGATTGGAGAAGGCGGCGGCGGTTCATCTGCCAGAGCATGTTGCCTGGAGGGAGGCCGATCAAGTTCCGAGGTTGGCAAGAAAAGGCCGCCAAATCAGAGGAGGAGGCAACGGTCTCGGGCATCTTTGTGGGACTTTGGTGTTTTTTATCATTGTCACTTCGGAGGCAACATGATAAAAAACTCGCCCTTTGTGAAATTTCCCGTCTTTCGTTTGGTTGCTGTTTTTCTTGTCTCTTCCGCTGTTTTGAGCGCGGAGGAGCCTATGCTGCCGCAGGCGCTGAGTGGCGGTGCGTCGTTTTATGCGGACGGGCCGCGTGGCTTTCTGAAGCCTTCCAAATCGATCAAGCCACCAGTGAGCACGGTTGCTGCAGTCTCTGCGCCTGCCATCGTGCAATCGCCGACGGCGGAGACCCGCCTGCGCCGTCTGGTGGTGGTTTCGGGTGCGATGACGCCGGAGGCCATCCGTGACACTATTCTCGCCTGTGGGCAGACCCGCACGCCGGTGACCATGGCTGGCGGTGGGAATGCGCCTGCGCCCATGCTGTCCGACCTCGCAGCGTTGTTTGGCTCGACAGTGACCGAGGACACGCAGAAGAAAGTTTTGGAAACCGTGCGCAAAGGCATGGGATCGTCGGCCAAGCCGCTCCAGCGGGTGGAAGTGGTCGGCTGGCTGCCAAGCGAAGGTGTCATGGCTGTGGCGGTGTATCCTGAAAGCTGAACGCGCTTTCCATGAAACGTTACCCGGTCGTGAAGTCTGCTCCGGTGGCAAAGCCTGCGCCTATAATTCCTGAAGTTCCGGTCGCGCCAGCGGTGCCACGTGTCCTGCTGGCAGAGGAAAGCATGCCTTACCGGCGGGTGATTCGCGAGGCGCTGATGGCCTTCCGCATCTGCGAGGTGGATGATGCACCCAGCGGGGAGCGTGCCTTTGAACTGGCGCTGCAGCGTGAATACTCGCTGTTTTTGTTTTCTTTGCCCCTGCCTGACATGACGGGCGACATGCTCGACCGCTTGCTGAGCAAGGCCTACCCCATGGTGCATGCCGGGGTGCATGCCGCGCCGCCGGTGATCTTCCTCATTCAGCCTACGGATGCGCTGAGATTTCAGGAACTGCAGCGTGATGTGCGCGTGCGTGGCAGCATGCCGCTGCCGCCGAAGCTCGATGTGCTGCTGGCCGTGACGGCATCTTTGCTGCCAGAGCGCCAAGGCTTTGCCTTCCCATCTTTTCCACCTCATGTTCCCTGATTCCCAGCGTCGCAGTGTCAAGATATGTGGCATCACTCAGCCCCAGCAGGCTGCGGTGATTTTTGCGCTGGGTGCGGATGCCGTGGGCATCAATCTCTGGCCCAAGTCGAAACGCCACATGCCCTTGGAGCTCGCGGTGAGTTCATTGCAGAGTGTCGCGGCAAAGCACGCCCTCGTCGCTGTGCTGGTCAATCCTGATGCCGCCCTGCTGGATGCGGTGATCTCCAGCCAGTTGTTTCAGGCACTGCAACTTCACGGTGATGAAACGCCGGCTGATGTGGAGCGTCTCATGCAGCGTGGTGTCAACGTCATCAAGGCGCTGCAGGTGCGCGATGCGGCGTCACTGGCACAGATCGGCGAGTTTCCCTGTGAGTCTATCTTGCTCGACGCCTACAATCCCGGCACCTACGGCGGCGGCGGGCATGCTTTTCCATGGGAGCTGGCCGTGCGCGCCAAAGAGATGTTTCCAGCCAAGCAGTTCCTGCTCTCCGGTGGGCTGACTCCTGAAAACGTACGTCAAGCTGTGGAGCAGACCCTGCCCATCGCGGTGGATGTCGCCAGTGGAGTGGAGTCGCTGCCTGGCAGCAAGGATTTGGTGCAAGTCGCGCGGTTTATTGCCGAAGCGCGGGATGGGTGGGCGGCGGAGGAAGGATAGTGCCAAGCGTGTCGCCGAAGTGGCGCTGTCTTGATCTTGGTTCTTTGCAAACTACAAGCCGTGAACAGACTGCTTGTGCAACTCCCGCCATTCGTCATTTTCCCTTTATGCAACCCGACCCCTTCCGCCTTCGCCTTTCTGCCCTTATGGGCTTCCTTGCTGTCGCACTGGGAGCATCGGGTGCCCACGGGCCGGTGCATGATAAACTCGTGGCTGCCGGTGAACTCGCCCATTGGGAGACTGCGGTGCAGTATCACCTGCCGCATGCGGTCGTACTGCTACTGCTGACGTTGGTGGCTAGCAGCAAACCGCTCATGTTCTGGGCCTGGCGATTGTTTTTTGTGGGCATTCTGCTGTTCAGCGGCTCGCTTTACGTGCTTGCCTACACCGGTACGAAATGGCTGGGAGCTGTCACTCCGCTGGGCGGATTGAGCTTCATGGCCGCCTGGGTTTTGATCGCGATGTCGGCGAAGGGGAAGTGAGCTGTGTGATCAATTTTCACGGCACGTGAAAAACACGTTGCGCCATGATGGGAGCTTGCTCCTATACCGGCCCTTCAAGTCAGAGGCTCGGTAGCTCAGTCGGTAGAGCAGGGGATTGAAAATCCCCGTGTCGGCGGTTCGATTCCGTCCCGAGCCACCTCTTGATTTGAAGGCGATGAGGAGAGTGTTTGCGGACGCAAGTCCGCTGCTTTTTTCAAACTCCGTCAGCTTCCGCTATATGGAAAGCGACAGACGACGCTGACTCCGCCACGAGGTCTGGATTTGATTGTGAGACTGCCGTCGATGAGATTGGCCCGGTAATCCATGACGCGCAGGCCGATGCCTGCATGCGCGGGGGTGCGTTTGCCGAGGCCCGAGCCGTTGTCCTCGATCTTCAGCACGGCTTCGTGTTCTCCCTGACGCTGGAGGGAAAGCTTGATGATTGAGGGGTGTCCGTGGCGCAGGGCGTTGTTGGCGGCTTCCTGGGCGATGCGGTAGATGTGGGTCTCCTTTTCCGAGTCTTCGATTTTGATGTCGGGATTGACCTCGCAGGTACAAGCGGTGCGGTGATTGGTGCGGATCGTCTCGGCCAAGAGGCGGAGAGCTCCTCCCAGTCCGCGATTTTTCACGGATGCTGGTGAGAGGCTGTGTGACATGCGCCTGACTTCCTGAATAGCTTCCTGAATGAGCTGATGGATGCGGGCGGCGCTCTGGCGTTGATCGCCGGAGAGTTCGGATTCGAGTGCTTCGATGAGGCTGGATACGCCGGTCATCGTCTGGCCGACGCCGTCATGCAGGTTATGGCCGATGCGCGCCTGCTCCTGCTCGGAGATTTTGAGGATTTCTTTTTGGAGCCGGTTGCGCTCTGTCAGGTCGGTTCCGGTGACAATGATGCGGTCCACCATGCCTTCAGGAGTTTTGGTGATGATGCTGGAAAGTGCGACGAGGTGGCGCTTGCGATCTTTGCCGATGAGGGTGACCTCATGGGAGGGGATGTTTTTGCCAGCCAGCATTTCCTTGAAGCGCTTCTGTGAGCGAATTTTTTCGGCGGCGTCCATGAAGTCAGATTTCCATGGCGGTGGTTTGCCCACGAGGTCCTTCCGTTTGTAACCGAGCATCTGGAGGGTGGCTTCGTTGGCGTGGATGAGCTTGCCGTGCCGGTCCAGCAGGATGATGATGGCCGAGGTGTGACTGGCCAGGATTTCATTGAAGCCAAGTTCCCGGCGGTAGTTCGCCTCCGCGAGCTTGCGGCTGGTGATATCCTCCACCATGACAAGCATCTGGTTGGGGCGTCCGCTCATGGTGCTGAGCAGGGAGGCATTGAGGTTCACCCATACCACTGTGCCGTCCGGCCGTAGATAACGCTGTTCCATTTGAAACTCGGAGGACTTGGCCGCTTTGAGCTGCTTGTGGAGGTGATGGCTCTTGGCGCGGTCATCCGAGTGAGTGATCGCGTCAAAAGTCATCTTCAGCATTTCTTTGCGGGATCTGCCGGTGATGGTGCAGAAGCGCCGGTTTACATCTACGAAGCGGCCCGTGGTGAAATCCACGAGGCCGACACCTACGACAGCCTGCTCGAAGACAGCACGGAAACGCACCTCGCTTTCGATCACGGCTTGTTCGGCCTGCTTGTGTTCCGTGATGTCTTGGAACGTGCCGATCAGTTGGACGGTTTTGCCGTTTTTTCGAATGGCGGAGCCTTGGGAGCGGGCCCAGAAATGGCGGCCTTTGGCGGTGATGGCTGGAAGCTCCAGTTCGTAGGATGTGCCATGTTCGATCGCGGCTTGCACGGCTGCACGGATGATCGGTCGTGCTGTCGGGGCATAAAAGCGGATCGCTTGTTCGACTGAGGGGGCTTTGGCGGTTTCGATTTCGAACAGCCGACAGGTTTCGAGTGACCAGAATAATTTTCTGGAGACTACATCCAGCTCCCAGCCGCCGATTTTGGCCATTTCTCCGGTGCGCTCGAGGAGGTCTGTCGTCCGGGCCAGCGACTGCTCCACCTGTTTGCGTTCCGTAATGTCCTGCATGATGGCGATGTGCCGCGAAGGGGGCTCGCCTTTTTTCCACATGGGTGAAACGGTGAGATTGATCCAGGTGATGCTGCCATCGGCATGAAGGTGGCGTTTCTCGATGGTGAAGGTTGGGATCTTGCCGGCCTTCAGCTTCTCCATGTATTCCAGATTTGCCTGCCGATCGTCTGGATGGGCGATGTGCATGAAGGTCGTGGCCATCATCTGCCTGCGTGTGAGACGGGCGATGTCGCAGGCGCGTTGATTGACGTTGAGGAAACGGCCGGTGTTGCTGTCGATCAATGCGACGCCGACGGCGGCCTGCTCGAAGATGGCGCGAAACTGCACATTGCTCTCCCGCATGGCGGCCTCGGCGGCTCTACGTGCGGAAGTGTCTGTCAGGAGCGCCAATGCCCCCACATAGACACCCTGGTTGTTGGTGATGGGATTAGTGGAGACAAACGCCCACAGGGGAGTGCTGTCTTTGCGCATGTATTTGAACTCGAACTGATCTGAAATCCCTTTCTTCCGGTTCTTGATATGAGTGGTCAGCAGGGCCTTCCCCTCATCATCCAAGAAGTCGCTGATCGGTCGTCCGATCATTTCTTCCGCCTTGTAACCCATCATCTTGGCCATCTTGGGATTGACGTAGTCGGTGAGTGAACGGGCATCGATGGTCCAGATGCCTTCTTCGGCGGTCTGCACGATGTTGCGGTAACGCTCCTCGCTTTCATGCAGCGCCAGCTCTGAGTTGCGGCGTTTGGTGATGTCATTGATGCTGCCGGACAGATGTGTTACATGGCCCTTGGCATCCATGACTGGAGTCACGGAGATTTTTCCGTATTTGACGCCTGATGGATGAGAGTAGGTTTCATCCCAGCGGACGGTCTGACGGCTGCGGATCGATTCGCGGCAATGCTTGAGCACGCGTGAGCAGGACGGCTCGGGGATGATTTGCTCGATCCGTTTGCCGATCACCTGCTGCTGCCGCAGCCCTGCGGCGGCGAGAAAACGGTGGTTGGCCAAGTGGAAGCGCAACTGCTGCCCCGGCTCCACGGCGAGGCTGAAGAGGGCGGCATCGACGCTATTGTAAAATTGGGCCAGTTGTTCAGCGGTGGCGACAGATTCACCTCTCTGGGTGAGTGATGCAGCAGCGGCCATGGTTTTGCGCCTGGCTGCCGTCTGGGGGGATTTCTTCATGCAAAAAGAAGTGGTCGCTCCAAAGCATATCCAAGGCGCAGGAGCTAAGCAAGCAAGATGGCACCCCACTCACACCACGACGGCGCTTGCAGCGATCTCGGCAGCGAGGCCGGGAATCTTCGCGAGGGTCCTGGCGGGGGTGTCGCGCAGTGCTGGCACATGCAGGGTGTCTTTTCCCAGGCTGTGGAGAAGGCGGTCCAGGGCCTGGCCGAATGCGGTGACTGCGGCGCTTTCCTCTGCCGCGTCATGACGCAAGCCGTTGAGCAGCGCCACATGCTCATAGCGCTGCAGCCATTCGTTGGCGCGCGGACGGTAGCGATCGATGATCAAGCGCATGAGGCTTTCGGCGGAGCGGGGCTCAGCTTCGCGCAGCACCTGATACATGAGGCAGCGTGCGACATCTGCCGCAGCGGTGATCAGCCCGGGTTCGTTCACCCCGATCTGGTCGTGAGCGAGGCTGCGATGGCGGTGCTCGAAATGAAAGCCCAGATCCACCTGGCACTGCTGCTCACCGGGCAGATGCCGGAAGGCTTCGCTGAGAATGGCAATTTCCAAGCCCCAGCCTCCGGGCAGGCTGAAGCATTCGAGGGCTTGCATGTCGGCGGCAAATTCACCGGAAAGAGGGTAGCGGAAGCTGTCTAGATGTTCGAGAAGTGGTTTTGTTCCCAGCACATCACGGCAGGCCTGGATCAGGGGGAAGATCAGCAGCCGTGTCACCCGGCCATAAAGTCGATCCGACACACGGCTGTAGTAACCTTTGGCAAACCGGTAGCCCATGCGCGGATGCAGCAGTGGATAGCAGAGCCGCCAGAGAAGATCGCGGCTGTAGTTTAGGATGTCCGTGTCATGGCTGACGATGACGCCGCCAAAACCGCGCGCATGCAGGTAGGCGATGCCCATCCAGATATTGGAGCCTTTTCCTGCATGCGGTCCGGCGAGTCCTGCCTGGTCCATGCGTTGATAGGCCTGTGTGAGCTGCGGCCCGTCATTCCAAAGGACGTGGGCGGTTTTGCCTCGCAGATTTTTGCGGATCAGAACCAGGGCGCGCTCGTGTTCGGCGGCGTCCATGCCATTCATGCTGAGGATCACCTCGGAGATGTGACCGGCTTGGGATACTTCTTCCAGGATGCGGGGCAGGGCAGGGCGCTCGCACTCGGCATAAAGCGCGGGAAGCAACAGCGCCACGGGTTTGTCCCGCGCCCAGTCCAGCATCTCGGATTCGCGTGCGGAACTGTCCGCATGGGCCAGGTGGTGGAGGGTGGGCACGCGCGCGTGCTGATAAAAGTCTGCCATGGGGGTGGTGGCCCTCAATTACACAGACCCTGCGCGGCGTGAAACGAAAAAGTTCAAATCTGCACTGAGCTATCGCTATTATGCTGTGGCGGTGACTGCTGGTGAGAGGCCTCCCTGTTATCTTCGCCATTGAGCGCCAGTGTTTCCATCTCGGGGTCGAGTTCCACCGTGTCCGCCTCGATTTCGATTTCCTGCCGCCATTTGCGGGACACCCACGGGCGTACCAGACCATACGTCAAATAGCTCACGAAGAGAACCGCTGGCATCCAGTGCCAGTTCATCACCGTGAAGACGATGACAAAGATGGTGACCAGCACCCAGTGAAAGGAGCGCTTGGTGCGCCAGTTCACGGCCTTAAAGCTCGGGTATTCCAGATTGCTTACCATCAGGTAGGAGAGCAGCGCCATCAGGACTGCCAGCACGTACTTCCAGTTGCCGATCTCCTTCTCGTTGCTGTCCAGCCAGATGATCAGCAGGGTCAGAGAGGAGATCACACCTGCTGCTGCCGGGATGGGGCAGCCGCGGAAACCCTTCATGCTGCTCTTTACATCCGCCGCCGCGAGGCAGTTGAACCGCGCCAGCCGCATCGCCCCGCACACCAGATAGACGCACGAAATCAGCAAGCCGAGCCCTTTGGGAGTGTCGATCTCCTTCAGCACGATGTCATGTACCAGGAGTGCCGGTGCCACGCCAAATGAAACGATGTCCGCCAGTGAATCCAGCTCCCGTCCAAACGGGCTCTCTGTGCCACCCATGCGCGCCACGCGGCCGTCGAGCGCATCAAACAGACAGGCCAGCAGGATTAACACGATCGCATAGTGGTAATGCTGATTCATCGACAGATGCCGTCCGTCAAAGATCTCCCGGATCGCGACGAAACCGCAGAGAATATTTCCCGCTGTCATCAGCGTGGGCAGGACGGGGATGCGTGGCTCTAGATCATGAGACATGGAGGGTAAGGTGAATGCAGAATGCGGAATGTCGAATGAGGAATGGTAGACACGGGGGATAGGTCGCGGGCTTGCATTGGGTGGTTTTGCCGTTATGGCATTGCTCACGCGCTCAGGATGGCTGGAATGAACCCATCGTTCCCAGTTTCTGAGGCGTATGCTTTGACTGATCGTTTTCCCACCATGCCCACTGCTGAACTTCCGCCGCTATCTGGCGACATGACCATGAGCCAGGTGCTCCAGGCGTACCCTGGGGCGCAGCGGGCTTTGTTTGCGCGCTACCACATCGGCGGCTGCCGCAGTTGTGGCTTTCAGCCGGGGGAGACGCTGGCGCAGGTGTGTGAGCGGAATGAAAACATCCCTGTGGCTGAGGCCGTGGGGCACATTCAGGAAAGTCATAAGGGTGATACCTCGCTGCAAATCTCTCCGCAGGAGCTGGAAGTGCTGCTGCGCAACAAGCCGGATCTTGTGCTGCTGGACGTCCGCACGCGGGAAGAGCATGAGGCGGTGACGCTGCCCGGTGCGCGTCTTCTGACGCAGGAGCTGGTGCAGGAAATTTTTACCAGCGGCGACAAGGCGCAGACGGTGGTGCTCTATGATCACAACGGCTCGCGCTCGCTGGATGCGGCGGCTTATTTTATCGGTCATGGATTTGGCGAAACGAAATGCCTCACCGGCGGGATCGACGCTTACAGCAGTGAGATTGACCCAAGCCTGCCGCGTTATCGTATCGAAATCGAAGATTGAATCACGACCATGGACGAAGCCGCACTCCAGCAAGCCCTCACGGACACCCAGAACCTCGGCGAAATGCCCGACGCCGATGCCGTGGGCACCGTCGGCAGTCCCGACTGTGGAGACATGGTGCGTCTGTGGATCAAATACAAAGAGAAGGACGGCAAGAAGGTCATCGACAAGGCCAGTTTTCAGAGCTTTGGCTGCCAGACGGCCATCGCCGTGGCCAGCATCGCCACTGAATTGATCCGTGGTAAAACGAAGGAGGAGGCGCTGTCCATGTCTGCTGAGGAACTCAGCAAGCCTCTCGGCCCACTGCCGCCCATGAAGATCCACTGCGGCCAGATGGTCGAAGGAGCCCTGCGTGCCGCCCTCGAAGCGGAAAACAAGCCAGCGGGTGCTTCCGCTGCCCCCATCGTCACTGACCAATCGGGCACTCTGGCCGATGCCCTTAGCGCCGCTGGCAAAAGCCAGGGCAAAATCAAGATCATCCTCACTACCTAGTCTGGTCATTTCGACATTCTGTCATTTTTCATTCGTCATTTTCCCCCATGCACTCCTCCCTTGAACTCAAACGCGAAGTCGATGCCGTCCAGATTCCCAGTGGTGATCTGATCAAACTGCCGCTCGGCATGAAGGTCATCATCACCCAGTCGCTCGGCGGCACCTACACGGTGGCCACGGACTTCGGGCTCGCCCGCATCCAGTCCGGCGATGTGGATGCCTTGGGCATCGATCCCGAAGCCAGCAAGAAGGAGCAGGACAGCACATCCTCAAATATCCCTGACGACGCCAGCGACCTCGAAGGCCAGGTGTGGAACCAGCTCAAAAACGTCTATGACCCGGAAATCCCGGTCAACATCGTCGATCTCGGTCTCGTCTATGACTGCAAGGTCGAAGCCGATGCTGAAGGCAAAAACAAAGCCATCGTGAAGATGACACTCACCGCCCCCGGCTGCGGCATGGGCCCGACGATTGCGGCGGATGCGCAAAGCCGCATCATGACGATCGAAGACATGGATGATGCCGCCGTCGAACTCGTCTGGGATCCTGCGTGGAACCAGGGGATGATCAGTGTTGAGGGGAAGATGAAGCTGGGGATGATCTGAGGGTGGGGGCGGCATCAGCCCCTGTGTATACCTGGAGGGGGCGATCTGTTTCCCCATCTTCAACGCAGGGACCAAGATGCTCCGCTTCCTTATCCAACAGATGAACCAGGTGAATCAAACTCTGCGACTTTTTGTTTTGGCGTCCTCACTCGTGCTCTTGATGGGTGTGAGGCGGGTGACTATCCTCACATCGACGTGAAATGGCGGCGTGATACTCCTCCGCAACGAAGGGTGTATTCTACCGTCATTTACCCATCTCATGGTGTCTTTTGAGGCTGGCAGGGTGCCTGACAAACCGAAGTTCGTAATGAGCACTGCGGCAGAGAGCTTTGTGGATGAAGTCCTGCCAGAAACGAAAACCAAGCAGGGGATCACTGCTCGAAATCTTGGCTTATCGCTGGTCTTTTGACGTGGCAGCGAGGTGCATGAGCTTCCGGAAGGTGGTGTAGACTCGTTTTGAGCTCGCAGGCGGCGAAAACAAGCCTGCTATTTGGTGGGCCAGCGTGCAATTCGTAGCCGGTGAGAAACCGGCAGCCCGTCCTTCGCTCTTCGAGCTACGGAGGGCATTCTTCGCCTTCTTGGGGCGGCGAAGAATGGCGGACAGGGAGGGATTCGAACCCTCGGTACCGATTAAGGTACACACGCTTTCCAGGCGTGCTCGTTAGACCACTCTGACACCTGTCCAAATTCTTGCTCCCGCAAAAGGGGAGCGCGGATAGTGGCGCAGTCGGAGACACTGGCAAGTGATTTTGCCCGCTGATTTTTGCCTTAGTTGACCGGCTGCTCCGACTTCTTCCAGGCGTGCACGACGTACGTGGAGGCGGAGGTGCCGAGAGCGGCGACGGCCTGCTCCTTGGTCAAGGCGGGGGAGGTGGAGGTGACGGTGACTTTTTGGGTGCCGGGTTTGTCTCCAGGAACGATCTGCACCTTGGAAACGCCTTCGAGCTTGGTGAAGGAGGCGGTGACGTGGTCCTTGCAGCCAGCGCAGACCATGCCGGTCATTTCAGCGATGTAGTTGACTGGGGTGTCCGCAGCCATGGCTGGAGCGGCGAGGAGGGGCAAAAGTGCGAAAAGGAAGGCGGAACGTGTCATAAGTGGAGGGGGGGAACAAATATACGCTGACTTTGTGCAGCCAAGTCCAAGTTTGTGTGGGGATGAAACGTTGAGTGGAGGATTTTTAGCATATAAAGATTTTTCCTGCATCCATCCGCGTTTTGCCGTGTTTATTTTTCCGACCATGAAATTGACTCAACTCCTGCCTCTGCTGGCCTTGGTGCTGGCATATCCTGCCAGCGCACAAACTCCCGCCGCTGAACCCGAGAAAACCGAAAATAAGGTGATTCTCACTCCGGCTCAAACGGAGCATATCATGAAAGAGCTGCAGAAAGTGGAGATTCAAATTGGGAAAGGAAAGGGGGGGGTCTATTCTGCTGCACTGGCGAAATTTCGTGAAGGAATGGCCAGTCCGGCGGCGGCAATGTCTCTGTATCTGGACTGCTACAAGCTGGTGCACTTCGAACGCAGGGACCTGAAGCAGGTGGATTTCAAAGACTGGGCCACTAAATACGAGGTCCAGCTGAAGGATGATGAGATTAGAGCAGGGCTGTGCCTGCAGGTTGAATTTTTGGCGCTGGCCGTCCAAGCCCAAGACGCGGACACGCCTAAAAAGAGGGCTCCGCTGGTCGCCGCCGTGCAGGCGTTTCTGGTCAAGGAGATCGCAGCTATCCAAGGCACGACGGAGCATTCTGCTTCAGGGGCGGTGTCGAGCAAGGGGGCTGGCAAAGGACAAGGCCAAGGTCGGGGGCAGGGGAATGATGCGCCCAAGGGGATGAGGGAAACGCTGCGCCAACCCGTGAAAGAGTCCGAGTTTGCCAAGGCCTACTCGCTGGATGATTTCCTGAAAAGTGACGACTGGGAGTATACACCTGCAAGCATCGGGGGGATTTACTTGAAGATCATTCTCCCTTACTTTTTGGCGGAGAAGCCTACGGAACTGGGCGTCCAATGGGACAACCGCATCAGTGCCGAGATGGCCATGCAAAAGGCCATCAAGAGTGAAACTGAATTCAATGAATTCTATAAGGATGCGGGTCCGCGCCTGCTGTGGCAAAAGTATAATTATCTGGTGAACAACAATGTGGGTCCGGTGTCTGCACTTGCAGAAATGCTGAAGCTGATCCAGACCTATCCATCCCATCCCGATGCCGCATCGTGGCTGAAGGAATTCCGCGAACTGATCAAAGAAGTCTCCGAGCCTGCTGCGGAGACGGCGCCGGTGGAGAAACCTGTCGGCTCGCAGTAGCCGAATTGCCGCACATGACACGCTGGTTTGCATCGGTGCTCCGCAGCTTTGGCCCTGCGCTGGCGGGATTGGCATGGGCGCTGAAAACGCAGCGCAATCTTCAGGTGCATGCCATCGCCACGGTACTGGCGGTGGGCTTTGGAGTCTGGCTGCAACTGGCGGCTTGGGAGTGGTGCGTGGTGCTGCTGGCGGTGGGGCTGGTATGGGCGGCAGAACTGCTGAATACGGCGATCGAGGTGCTGGCGGATCGCGTGAGCAAGGAGCGTGAGGAGCCAATCCGCAGGGTGAAGGACGCTGCAGCGGCAGGGGTGCTGGTGGCCGCGCTTGCGGCGCTGGGAGTGGGCTTGGTGGTCTTTTTGCCCAAACTCTGGCGCTTGCTTTGAGAATATTCCGCCGCCGCCTTGACGCAGCGAAGCACACTTCTATGATGCGTCGCGTTCACGCACTCCCCCCCAAACTTTACCGAATTCATCCCGATGGCCATTCTCGTTGAAACTGACACCCGCATTCTTGTTCAAGGTATCACTGGAGATTTCGGTTCGCGCCATGCGAAAGCTTCCATCGACTACGGCACACAATTGGTGGCTGGCGTAACCCCGGGCAAAGGTGGTCAAGTTTTTGAACACAGCGGTAAAAAAGTGCCGGTGTATGACACCGTTGCTGAAGCCGCCCGTGAAACCGGCGCGACCGTGAGTGTGATCTTTGTGCCGCCTCCATTCGCTGCGGATGCGATCCTCGAAGGCGTGGATGCCGGGCTGGATCTCGTAGTTGCCATCACTGAAGGCATTCCGGTCAATGACATGATCAGAGTCAAGGCTGCGATGAAAGGCAGCAAGACGCGCCTTATCGGCCCGAACTGCCCTGGTCTAGTGACTCCAGGATTCGGCGACAAATCCCATGGTGGCTGCCGTATCGGCATCGCTCCAGGTTACATTCACAAGCGCGGCAACGTCGGTGTCGTCAGCCGTTCCGGCACGCTTACCTATGAAGCGGTGTGGCAGCTTACGACGCGTGGTTATGGTCAGAGCACCTGCGTCGGCATTGGTGGGGATCCGGTGAACGGCACCAACCATCTCGATGTGCTCAAGATGTTTAACGATGATCCTGAGACTGAAGCCATCATCATGATTGGCGAAATCGGTGGCAACGCCGAAGTCGAAGCGGGTCTCTGGGCTAGGGACAATTGTAAAAAGCCGATTGCGGCCTTCATCGCTGGAGCCACTGCGCCTCCTGGACGCCGCATGGGCCACGCCGGTGCCATCATTGGTGGTGCAGACGACACAGCCGCTGCGAAGAAGAAGATTCTCGCGGAATGTGGTATCGCTGTTTCTGACTCACCTGCCGACATGGCCGCCACGCTGCTGAAGCGCTGGGGCAAACTGTGAGCTGAAGTTGACGGTTGTTTCCAATTCGATGAAGCGGCTTTGCCGCTGATTTGGAAACAACTGTCGTCAATAATCGTAAACGACGGTCAAGCGCCGTCAACCTACTGCGGAAGCGGCCTCAGCTCCAGAAATGGAACCACTGATTGAGCCATCCAACAACGGCGGCGATTGAGCCGAGGACAAGCATGCCTTCGGTGAACATGCGCAGACGCTCGCTGCGGCGTGCGCGTTGTTTGGCGATGGGGACGCGACGATGACGCGGGGCAGGGGACGCAAGCTCCATGGGGGGCACCATATTCACGTTTGCCAGGCGGCGTTGACGTTCAATGCGCGGAGCTGCTGTGATGAAACATTCCAGGCGGTGAATCTCACTGTTCAACTCATCCGAGCGTTTGGTCAGGCTGCGTGATTTGCGCTGGGGGGAGACCTCCTCCTTCAATGCCTGGACGGGCTTTGGGCGGCGTGAGCGGACTTTGCGATTGCCAGAAAACAGAGCCATAAGGATGAGAGGTGAGGGTTCGCGAAATTAGAACATCAGACGGATCAGCACGATGGCGACGATCACGGTGCCGATCAGCGGAAGGGTGAAGGCAAAGCCACGGCGGAGCCAGGTCTTCAGGTCGTCGGCATGAGAGCTGAAGGCGGACATCGCTGGCGCGTTGGCGTCTTCGAAATTGATCGGGCCTCCGGCGGATACGCCTTCCTGCGGGCCCATGGCATGCAGACGGCGGATGCCTTTGGCGTAGTCGCCTTCAGCGTCGTCAATGGCGGCCAGAGCGCCGTCGAGTTCTTCACTGACCTGGGAGCGGTGCCACTTCTCCGGCTGGAGCGATTTCAAAATTTCCTGATGGCGGCGGAATTCGTCGTGAATGGCGGCGAGATCTTCGACACGCTTCTGCGCGTCATAGAGTTCACGCTCGACCATGCTGGCAGAGCGGCCGATTTTCTCGACGAGATCGCGTTTTCCGGCGACGAACCGCTCCTGCTTGATGCGAAGGGCTTCGAGGTGCTGCTTTTGACGTTCGATCTCCTCCTGTTGCCGGCGGAGTTCCTGCAACTGCTCCTGCGCGGCCTTTACTTTGGAATCGACATTCTCCAGCGAGGAGGCAACGGCGTGCCCGTCCATGAATTCGGGAGCATCTTCAAAAACGAGGAGATTATCCTCATTGTGGCCGTTTGCAGAGGCGAGAGCGGGTGCTTTGCGGGTGATCATGGGAGTACTGGAAATTATTTCCAATATCCAAATACTATAGATGTCTTAAATATTCCAGATTTTTCGTCTGCCGTTTGGCAAAAAAGTAAGGAATGCCTCCAAAAGCCACGGTTAGCACAGCCAGTCCAGCCAAGGCGGCCAATTCGAGTTTACCGTTATTTCCCACCATGGCGACTGCATCTTGTCTGAGATTCTGCCAAGAGGGGATCAGCAGCAGGACCATCCCGCCCACGATGTAAACGAAACTGGCGATCAGGCAGACTGTGCCACCGAACCCGGAGACGATGCGCGCGGGATTCGACTCCCGGAAGTTTGGCACTAGAGCACCGAGAGAAAGCGCCAGTGAGGTCAGGCCATAGCTCAGCATTAAAATGGAAGCGCTGAAGAATAGAATGCGCTGCCCCGGCAGGCTGAGGGACACGCCCGAGACCACCACCAGCGTCACCATGACGATTGCCAGGACGCTGGCGCTGAGGCGCAGTTTCAGGGACAAGACCCGGTGCAGTGGCAGGGGGGAGAGTCCCAGAATCCACAGTCGCTGCCCTTCCAGACTGAACTGAGGGTAGATGAAACGGGTCGTCAGTGTGGACAGGGCGAGGCAGCAGACCAGCAGGTTCAAATGACTCACGACGGTGATCCAAAATGGGCTCTGCAGATCGTAGCCCAGCTTACGCAGATTCATTGAATAGATCAGCAGCAGGCCAAAGATGATGGCCGACTGCCCCCACTGCACCGGTTCGCGCAGAAACGTGCGGACCTCCTTCACGAGAAGCGCGTAGGAGGCGCGATCAAGCGCCAGAACGCGGCGCAGCCAATGGCTCACGCGTCCAGGCTTGGTGCGAGACACGGGGGCTTTAACCTTGCTGGCGGCTCCTGGTGCCGCACTCATGATGCGATTCCAAGCGGGGTAATAGAAAGCGCTCGCGATCCGGTTGGTAATCAGGATGCTCATCAGCGCATTGGCGAAGAGCACGAGGTTGAAGAACATGGTGCGCTCAAAGGTGCCGCGTCCGGCGGCCTGAATCGTTTCCGCCACCCATGAACTGGGCAGCAGCGGGTGCATGCAGATCTCCGTGTGCCGGAGGATCTGGTTCAAACTTGCGCTGAGGTCACCTGAGTTCAGGGACTCGACGCTGGAATGCCAGATGGGCAGTGTTTGAATCAGCAGCAGTACGACGAGAGCGAGCAGGGGCTTCCACATCCAGCGCTTGGACCAGCGGACGAGGGCGATCAGCACCCATGTCGAAACATTGGCGGCGATTGTCACCAGAGCCAGCACTGCGGGCAGTACCGCGAGCATGAATTTTGCATCCGCATGGTAGGCCTGCGCCAGTGCCAGCAGGATGGGTGTGCAGAGCAGCAGCAGCCCCCAACTTGCCAGCAGCATGCCCTCCAGCGTCTTCCACAGCACCAGACTGCGTGGTGGCAGTGGCAGCGCGATCTGCCACTCCATGTCTTTCCGCCGGAAGAGGCTCATGCCAGTGATGGTGGCATTGGAGATGATCAGCATCACAAAGAAGAAAAAGAACAGTAGAAATACCAGCCGCTCCGTGAGCAGCGGGCCGATGAGGGGCAGTTTCATCATGAAATCCAGCCCGCGTCCCACCAGCAGGTAGGCCGCAAGGCTGTACAGTCCGAGGAACGCGCCGACTGTCAGGCTGAGCAGCTTGTTTTCACGCATGCCAAAGCGCAGCTTGTGCCGCAGCATGCGTCCGTGCGTCCGGGCCAGCAGCCATGTGGCGGATGCGGTGGTCATGCCTCGGTGTCCATGTTATTTGTTGCCGAGCACATTCTGCTCAATCACGTTGTCCTTGCCGCCGATAGTGCTGAGCGAAGATTCCTTGCTGCGCTTTTCTTCCTCGCGGTCATCCCTGATGATGTTTCCGGTGACCATGCTGTTGGTCACCTGCTCCAAACGGAGGCCTGTGCCATCGGAATCCAGAACGCTATTGTGGCAGATCTGCAGACGGTTGCAGGACTCGATGTCCACTGCCGCGCGCTGCTTCCACACGCCGCTGATTACGTTGTTGTTCAACAGGCTGTCATCACAGCGCAGAAAAACGATGCCGTTTTTCTCTGCGTTGTCGTTGCCATTCACGAGGTAGCGCGGATTGCGGTCAAAGTTGTTCCCGGTGACCACGATGTTGCTGCTGTCTGTTACGACGAGGTCGTGCTGAAAGCCTTCCCAGAAAGTGTTGCCGGTGATCGTCACTCCACGCGAGTGCTGGACCTCCACATTGACCTGCACATCGCTGAACACATTGGCGGTGATGGTCACATTGCCTTCGCGAGTGTGCTCGCGTCCAGCGCGGCGCAGCAGGGAGTCATCAGTGCCGGAACCGATGATGCGGATGTTGGCTGAATCTGGCGACTTATGCGTGTGCTGAAGGGTGCAGCCGGTGATGGTCACCTCGCCGATGGAGCCGCCGCGTGAGTCGAGCGTCACGTTTGCACTGGGCGGGCCGTCTTTGGCGTGATTGCCTTCGATGTCACAGGTGCCGATGTGAAGATTGCGCACGTTGCCTCCCACGGACACAACGCCGCCGCCGCCGTTGTAGCTGATGTGACTGCCGACGATGTTGGACTGGTGCAGATTCACATTGTCATAGAAGACGCCGATGCCGGTGTTGTGGTAAAAATGGCAGGCGGAGATGAGCACGTTGCGGTTGCGCGTGGACAAATGAACGGCGTGCCGGCATTCACGAATGACGACGCGGCTGAGGGTGATCTGCATGGTGCCCGTGGCCTCGATGCCATCCGCCTCCGCATGCGCTCCGACGATTTCGATGCCCTCCACCATGGGGGTGCGCTGGTTTTCCCAGACTTCCGGTTTGAACGACTCCGGTGCTGCCGAGCCTTCATGCGTGCCGATGAAAAGCAGGGCGGGTCCTGATCCCGCCATGACGAGCCGCGCGGTGCCGTCACCGCTTAGCGCTGAGTAACCGGTTTTCGACAGATCAATTTTGAGCGTCTTCGAGATGAGATACATTCCTTTGGGCAGTCGCACACTGCCCTGGGTGTCGAACAAGTGTTGAATCGCCGCTGTGTCATCCGCCTTACCATCGCCCACAGGTTCCTGTGCCAGAGCCATGCTTGCCGCAGTCAGCAGCAGAAGAAAAGATTTTG
This sequence comes from Verrucomicrobiaceae bacterium UBA7681, assembly GCA_002482965.1. Classification (GTDB taxonomy): domain Bacteria; phylum Verrucomicrobiota; class Verrucomicrobiia; order Verrucomicrobiales; family Verrucomicrobiaceae; genus Prosthecobacter. Next base: position 45,133 of record DLGZ01000076.1, read on the forward strand.
AGAACATTTGTTCAGCCTAGCTGCGAGCCGGTGATTTCGTCAATTTGAAGCTGTCGCGGGTGTTGAGAAAACATCTCAGTCCGTGTGACTGTGCAATCACTTGAAACCTGAGCCTTCCACGCCACGTATCGACTCCCTGCTTTCAATACCCACACTCTCATGAAATCTACCGTACGCATCTTTGCTCTTATTGCCGGCTTGAGCACCGCCTCCGCTTTCGCGCAGGTGGATTTCTCAGAAGCCTTCCTGCCGATGTTCATGCCGTTGCCTGTCGAGGTCGCCTCCGCCACCAACGAACTCACGGAAGCGAAGATCAATCTTGGTCGCCAGCTCTACTTTGAGAACCGCATCTCCAAGGGAGGGAAGATGTCCTGCAACTCCTGCCACGTCCTCGAGAAGTACGGCAACGACAACCTGCCATTCTCGCCCGGGCATGAAGGCAAGCTCGGTGGTCGCAGCTCGCCCACGGTTTACAATGCGGCGCTGCACATTGCGCAGTTTTGGGATGGTCGTGCGCCGAGTGTGGAGGAACAGGCCAAAGGTCCCGTGCTCAATCCGGTCGAAATGGGGATGCCCGACGAGGCGTTTGTCATCAAAGTGCTGAAGAGCATGCCCGGCTATGTGGAAGGCTTCAAGGCCGCCTTTCCTGGCGAGAAAGACCCTGTGAACTACAACAACTTCGGCAATGCCGTCGGTGCGTTCGAACGCAAGCTGCTCACGCCTTCCAAGTGGGACGCGTATCTCAAAGGAGACAAGACGGCTCTGAGCGCTGAGGAGAAGAAGGGATTCGCCACCTTTGCCAAGACCGGCTGCGTGACCTGTCACAATGGGGTTGCTGTCGGTGGCATGATGTATCAGAAGCTTGGCCTGGTGAAGGCCTGGCCCGGTCTCACGGATAAAGGACGTGGCGACATCACTAAAAATGATGGCGAGATCTCATTCTTCAAGGTGCCCAGCCTGCGCAACATCACTGAGACCGGTCCCTATCTGCATGATGGTTCGGTCAAGACTCTGGAAGAGATGGTCAAGAAAATGGCCGAATATCAGCTCGGCAAACAGATCACGGATGAAGAAGTGGCTTCCATCATCACCTTCCTCAAAGCTCTGAAAGGCGATCTTCCCGCCGAATACATCAAGGCTCCGAAGCTGCCTGAAAGCACTGCCGACACGCCCAAGGCGTAAGTGGGCAGTTCATTCCGAATTCTCTTATCAGCCGGGCGCAACAGCCTGGCTGATTTGTTTTCAACGCTGGCGTCTGATTACCATGAGTCCCAAGGCGAGTCCCAGCAGGAGCAGGCGTGTGGGCTCAGGGACAAGGATGATGGCAATGGTGCCGTTGGTGGTGAAGCTGCTGATGTCCCAGAGGTAACCCGAGCCGGAAATGTCTGGGAGGTCGAGGCCGCTTGATTCGTCGCCATTGCCGGTGAGATAACCGGTGGAGGTGAAGCGGTTGGCGAAGGTGGGGGATGCGGAGAGTCCAGACCAGTCGAGCAGATTGAAAACCTCCGGAGCAGTTGGTGTGAAGGCATCCGCTGTGACGGTGAGGTTGCCGTTGAACAGAAACGTATTCGTGCCGGTGCCCACGATGTTGAGCAAATCGGAGGTGCTGCCGGGATGTATGCCGAGGATGACGGTGCTGCCTGATTGGAAATCGATGGTGCCGGAACCGGATATTGGTTTGAAGGTGAGTGTGCCGTAGTTGGCTTGAGCGGTGCCATCACCTGCCTGCACGATAGCACCGCTGCTGGCGGTGAAACTGGAGCCTTGAACGAAGCCGGTGCCGAGCAGAGTGCCGCCGCTCTGCACGAAGACTGCCCCTGTGCCGGTTGTGCCTGAGCCGCTGCTGCCGATTTGCAGCATGCCTGCGCTGACCGTGGTGGCACCGGTGTAGGTGTTAGTGCCGGTGAGCACCTGTGTGCCTGTGCCTGTTTTGGTGAAGGCGAGTGTGCCGTCTGTGCCGCTACCATCGCCATTGCGCAGTGTGCCGCTGAAGGTTTGTGAGCTGGTTGCGACATTGACGGTGAGTGTGCTGGTGGATGATGAGCCGGATTCGTTTTCCACAATGCCCGCGCCGTTTGTGCTGCTGAGGCCGCCGATGGTTTCGTTTTTGTTGTTGAGGCGGAAGATGCCTGCGCTGGCACCGCTGCCGTTGAAGGTGATGACGCTGGTGTCGGCGATTTGGTCGCTGTTGATGAGTTTCAGCACGGCTCCGGTGGTGCCGTCGCCGATGGTGATATTGCCCGCGATGGCATTGACGCCAGCGGTTTTTGCCAGGTCCAGCTCACCGGCATTGACGCTGGATGTGCCGGTGAAGGTGTTGGCATCCGCGCCGGAAAGCGTGAGCGTACCGAGGCCGTTTTTGGTGAGGCCACCGGAGGTGTTGACTGCGGTGGTGATGGTCCCCAGCACCGCTCCGCTGCCACCGCCGCCGAGCAAAGCTACTGTGGGTGTGGAGGTGTAGCCGACGCCGGGATTGCTGATGGTGATGCTCAGCAGTTTGCCATAGGTGGGGCTGTTGGGATCGAGATCCACCGTGGCGAAAGCTGTGGCACCGGAGCCGCCGCCTCCGCTGATCTCCACATAGGGTGCGCCGTAGTAGCCGCTGCCACCGTCGGAGATGGCGATGCTGGTGACACCGTCACCGGTGGGAGCATTCAAGGCGATGGGGATGGTGACGTTGAAACCGTTCGTATGGATCACAGCGCCGCCGTTGAAAGTGCCGAAAGCGCCATTGACGTAGGCGGTGAATGATCCTGTGCCAGTTGTGCTGACTTGTGATATTAGCGCGGTGGTGCTCACTGATGCCTGCAACGTTCCGCCATTGAAATTGAGGTAGGCATTGATGGCGGCCCCTGTGCCGTTGTAGTGAATGATCTGGTTGTTGATCAGTGTGCCGGCATCGAGGTTAAGATACGCGGTGCCTAGCGCCGTATTGTTGTTTTGCTGACCGATGGTGATGCTGGAACCGGCGTTGTTCACCAAGCCACCCGCCATCGTCATGGCTCCCTGCGCCGTGGTGGTGGCCGTGAGTGCACTGCCGCCGCTGCGGAACCCCAGGGCGATGTAGTCTCCGGTGCGGAGCACCTGACCGCCCGTCACGGTGAATTCCCAGCGCTCGTTGCGGAACATGATGTAGTTGGAGGTGCTGAGCGTGCCGCCGCTGACCTGCAGCACGGCAATGGAAGACGTGGTGGTGCCATCCCCGGAGTCCACGCGTTTGGTGTTGATGGTGCCGGAGGACAGAAAGAGGCCGCCATAACCCGTGGCCCCCAGGGTGATGCCAGCCTGGGTATTGGTGGTGGTGAGTGTCAAAGTGCCGCCACTGACGACGAGCGAGCCTTGGTAGCCCGCGCTGTTGCCAATGCCGAGGGTCGTGGTGGAGTAATCCGCCCCTGTGCTCAGCCGCAGCATTCCCGGAGTGGACACGGCACCGACGGTGGTCAGAGCGGCGCCATTGGTGAAAGTGCCGGAGATTTCGAGCACACCGCTGGAGATCGTGATATTGCCGCCAACATTGACGCTGCCACTCAGCAAGAGATTGCCCAGGCCTGTTTTGGTGATGCCGATGACACCGCTCGTCGAGGTGATGGCGGAGGAGATGGTGAGATCGTGCGCGGCATTGAGGCTGTCATTGATGGCGAAGGTGCGTGTCGCTGCGCCGAGATCGAGCGTGCCGCCGGTGATCAGTGCGCCCAAGGGATTGTTGGTGCTGCTGACCGTGAGCGTGGTGCTTAATGTCAGCAGTCCGTCAGTGCCGATGTTGATCGTGCCCTGGCTGGTCGCTCCAGAAGTGGCATCGTAAAAATTGAGGGTTCCAGGTGTCCAACTGTAGCCGTTCAGTGAGAGGGTGGCAGAGCCATTGGCTCCGGTGATGGTCAGGGCCGAACTGGAGGAAAGGGCGTTGTTAATGCCAAACTGAAGCGTGCCCTCGTTGATGAGCGTGCTGCCAGTGTAGGTGCTGACACCGCTGAGGGTCTGAGTGCCTGCACCGCTTTTGATCAGAGAGAGCGTGCCTGCGAGCGTGCCATTGCGCAGCAGTCCGCTGAAATCCTGGGAGTCTGTGACTTTCAGCGTGAGAAAGACACTCGTGGCGCTTTCGTTTTCCACAATGCCTGCACCACCCGTGCTGCTGAGACCGCCGATGGTCTCAGCTTTCCCGTTGAGCCTAAAGATGCCGGCATTGGTCCCACTGCCGATGAGCGTGATGACACTGGTGTCTGCGATTTGCTCGCTGACGATGAGTTTCAGCATGGCCGTGGTGGTGCCGTCACCGATAGTGATGAGGCCGGCGATGGCGTTGATTCCAGTGGTTTTCGAAAGGTCGAGTTCACCGGCTTTGATGAGGGTGATACCTGTGTAGGTGTTGGCGTCGGTGCCAGAGAGTGTCAGGGTGCCGAGTCCGATTTTGGTCAAACCACCATCGGTGGCATTGTCACCGCCGATGCTGGAATGTGTCAGCGCCTTGGCGATGGCAATGTTGAAGCTGTTGGTGTCGATCACCGCTCCGCCATTGCGGACATTGACCGTGGTCAGGCTGGTGGCCAGAGTGACGGTGGTGCCATTGGCCTTGAGGGTGCCGCCGTTGAAATTGAAGATGGAGGCTGCGTAGAGGCCGCCGGTGATGGTGCGGTTGGTGGCCAGGGTGCCGCCATCCAGATTGATCGTGCCTGTGCTGGTTGTGTTGCCAAGGAGATTGGAGCCGAGCAGAATGGTGTCCGCAGACGACGCGTTGGTGTCGAACAGGCCTGTTCCGGAAATGGTCATGACGCTGGCACCGCTGGATTCTGTATCCGAGTAGCCTGCGCCGATGCGGATTCGGGAGCCACTGCCAGCCACATTGAGTGTCCCGCCAGAGATATTGAGAAAACCGTTGCCGGTGGTGGCTGAGCGTCCCAGCACAAGCCCGCCCGAACTTGAGCCAATGGTGAGCGTGCCTGCGGTGACGTTGACGGTGGCGCTTGTGCCTTCGCCGACTCTGAAGGTGGATGACGCGCCAGAGAGGTACTCGGTGCCCGAGAAATTGGTGATGCTGCCACCATAGAATGCGGTCTGACCCGTGGGATTGGCTGCCGAGGTTCCTAGTGTGCCGGTCACATTGAAGGTGCCACTGGTCACTGAGAGTCCGTAAGAAGTGGAGTAGCTCGAGGTGCGCGTGATACTGCCTGACAGATTGGTGATGCCACCGCCGATAGTCAGGGTTCCTGCGTCTGTGATGTCGCCTTTGAGATTGAGTGTGCCGGTGCCCGATTTGCTGATGTTAAAACCTGCCGCATTCATGCTGTAGGCGGTATCAAAAGTCAGATTGCCTGAACCGGTGAAGGCCGTGCTGGCAGCCAGGGTTATGTTGGACTGGATCAATGCAAGTGTGCTGGCGTTTGTGACGGTCACAGTGCCGCCGAGAGTCAAGGTGTTGCCGTTGCCAGCGAGGATGTAGCCATCGGTGTTGAAGGTCAGTCCGCCGGCGGTGATCGCTTCCGTCAGCGTCACCGTGCCCGCCGTGCCGCCAAAGATGGCGATGTCGCTGTTGGCATTGATCCAGGCCTTCATGACGTTGGACAGGTTCCAGAAGGTGGATGTCGTGTTCCAGTTGCCGGTGCCGCCGGTGCTCCCGCCTGCGGTGCCATCGGCATCCCAGGTCAAACTGGAGGCTGCCAATGAGAGAGAGGGAAGCAAAAAAGTCGCAATCAGTTTTGCGCAGAAATACGCACCACGAGTCCGGTGATTAACGGCAGAAGGATATGGCTTGGCAGGGGATAACATCGCCCTTCTTAACTAAGCATACGCGAGACCATGGAGCGTGCCGTGCAGACGCTAAAAAAGGCGAAGGTGACCCTTTTTGTGCGATTGCCGAGTCAGCCTGGTGAACTCTTTAGCGGCTAACGCCTGCGCCTAAGCAACAGCATGCCAAGACTAAACCCCAGCAGCATCCAACGGGACGGCTCGGGAACTAGGACGATGGCGATGGTGCCATCGGTCGTGAAGTTGCTGATGTCCCAAGTGTAGCCTGAACCTGCAATGTCGGGAAGCTCGAAGCCGCTGGCTTCATCCCCATTTCCATAGAGCCAGCCGGTGTAGCTGTAGCGGCTGTCAAAAGTGGGGAGTGATGTCAGCCCGGACCAGTCGAGGAGATTGAACACTGCCGGAGCGGTTGGGGTGAAAGCCGTGGCTGTGATGGTGAGGTTGCCATTGAACAGGAGTGATGTGGATCCTGTGCCCACGATGTTGAGCAGATCAGAAGTGCCGCCAGGATTGAGGCCGAGAATGATCGTGCTGCCCGACTGAAAATCGACGGTGCCGGAACCTGATCCCGGCTGGAAGGTGAGCGTGCCGAAGCTGCTCTGAGTGGTGTCGTCTCCAGCTAGGACTGTGGCACCGCTGGCCGCAGTGAAGCTGGAGCCTTGGATGACGCCCGTGCCAAAGAGGGTCGCACCGCTTTGGACCGTGACCTCACCCGTGCCGGTGGTGCCCATGCCTGTGAGGCCGACCTGCAGCGAGCCTGCCTCGACGAGTGTGGCACCGGTGTAGGTGTTAAATCCTCCCAAAACATAGTCTCCAGAGCCGGTCTTCGTGAGCGCCACCGTGCCTGTGCCGCTGGTGTTGTCCACGATTGAACCCAGATGATAGCCCGAGGTGTCTCCCGTGCCCACGGTCAGAGTGGTGGCAGTACCGGTGGCGTTGTTGAGGATCGTGCCACCGGGCGTGCCGGTCAAAACGCCGAAGGTGGCGTCGAAACCGTTTAGGTCCAAGAAGCTCTGGGTATTCATGGCCACTGTGGCTGTTGAGGCGATCTGGCTGGCTCCCGCCAGCTGTACGGTGGCGCTGCCGTATGCCGCGCCAACGGTGCCGATGATCAGTTTCGTCGATACCGCCACTGCGCCGCCTGTTTTCGCCAGCACGAGCGTGCCGCTGTTCACCGTGAGCCCCGAGGAGCCGGAGAAGGTGTTGCCGGTGCTGCCGCCGAGGGTCAGCTTGCCGGTTCCGGCCTTGACCACCGCGAGGCCCGAGCCAGTCAATGCACCGTTGAAGGTGGAGTCCGGTGCCGTTTGACTCAGCACGTTGCCAATGGTGAGAAGCGAGTTGGACGTGGCGGTGACTGTGCCGCTGCCATTAAGCGCATTGATAGTCTGAGAGGTGCCCAGGACCAGGGTGTTGCCTGAGGCCACGGTTACCTGAGCGAACGTGCCTATGGCGAGGACGTTGTTGAGGTTCAGCGTGATTGCTCCCCCGGTGCCGGCCAGATTGATCTGTGTGCCATCCACCAGGCTGCTTGCTGCCGTTGCAAGTATGACGCTGCTGCTGCCCGTGCCGCTGTTTTGGAAAGTGATGGTGCGTGGCGCGATGGCTTGATCCGTCAGAGAGCCCAGAGTCAACGTCGCGTTCGCGTTGGCAGTGCTTTTCACATCGAAGGTGGGATTGCCAGGAGCCAGGGATGGCCCGCCAATGGTGACGGTGGTGAGCGTCAGCCCGATCGTGCCGCTGGTCACGTTGCTGCCTGCTTGCACGGTCAGGGTGTTCCCACCGATAATGACAGCGCCCAGAGTGAGTGTCGTGCTGCCTGCTCCAGTGGTGGCGCGGTCGATGATGATGGTCGAGTCGTCCAAAACATTCACCGCTCCGCCCACTGTGCCGCTGGTGTTAAAGCCCAGGCTCAAGGTTCCGCCGTTCATGGCCATGGTGCCGGTGCCCACCACGGCCATGGCCGTCAGGGCCTGCAGACGCAGCGTGCCTTCATCGATCTGGTTTGTGCCGCTGCGGGCGCTGGCCGCAGCGCTGGTGACGGTCAGTGTGTTGCTGCCAAATTTGGTGAGCAGGGCATTGCCGGTGATGCCGCCCGCGTTGTTGATGAGGATGTCTCCTGTGCCGCCGATTTTGGCGTAGGAGCCCTGCACCACGGTGCCCGTGATCGTGCCAAGCGCAGAGCTGCTATTGATGATGGCACCGCCACCGTTCAGCCCCGTGCCGCTGACCGAGATAAAATTGCGGTCCGTGCTCTGCCCGTTGAGATCCACGGTGGCACCGACGCTGATCGTGACGCCGCTGGTGGTGCCCAGAGCGGTGGAGTTGCCCAGCTTCAGAATGCCTGCGCTGACAACTGTGGCACCGGTGTATGTGGAAGTTATGGGAGCCAGTGTCAGCGTGCCCAGACCGTTCTTCGTCAGCGCCAGAGTACCTGTGCCGTTGCTCAAAGTGCCGGTGAAGGTCGTGTTCAGCGGGGTGCTGCTGTTGGAGTTGCCGACGGTCAGTGTGAAGACGCCGCTGGCAGTGATCGTGCCACTGCCTGCCAATGAGCCGAAGGTCTGTGCGGCACCGATGTTGATCACGCTGTTCCCGTTCACCGTCACCTGCGCCAGCGTGCCCAGCACGGTGGCGATGTTGAGGTTCAACGTGACACCGGCATGGGTGCCATTGTTGATGTTCACCACCGTGCCGTCCACCAGGCTGGCCATGGCCGTTCCGAGGGTGACGTTGCTGTTGGTGGTGGAGGTGCCGGTGTTGGTGAAAGTGATTGTCTTGGCCACGCCCTGGTCATTCAAAGCGCCCAGGGTCAGCGTGGTTGTGCCGTTGGTCGATGTGGTCGGGCTTTGTACATCGAAGGTGGGGTTGTCGAGCAGCGTGGTGGCTCCGAAGGCGATTCCGGCATTGGTGCTCGCGGTGGTGACATTGCTTCCTGCCTGGATGGTCAGGGTCTGCGCCCCGATGGCGAGCACTCCGAGGGTGTGAGTGAGACCGGCACCGGCGGTGAAGACATCGGAGACGATGGTGGAACTCGCCGTCACTGAGACAGGATATGCCACGACCGAAGCTGCGCTGCCGAGGCTTAATGTGCCGCCATTGAGAATGATCGCTGCCGCGGAGGTGCCTAGTGCTGAGGTCGAGTTGCTTATGCGCAGGGTGCCCTCGTCAATGCGGGTGGCTCCCGTGCGTGTACTCGCCAAAGCAGTGCCGCCGTTGTTGCCAAAAGTCACAGTGCCGGTGCCGGTTTTGACAAGGATGTTGTTGCCGGTCAGCACACCGCTGGAGGTGATGTTTCCTGTGCCGCCGATGCTGGCACCGATGCCGCCCGTGCCATTTCCCAATCCAATGGTCAGCGCCCCAATGCCGGCACTCGCGACACTGTTGTTGATCAGCGCACCCCCATTGTTGATGCCCGTGCCGTTCAAGGTTGCGGTGTTGATGATGATCTTGCCGTTGAGGTCGAGCACCGAGCCCACCTGCACGGTCGCAGCAGAAGAACTCAGGGCGGCAGCGTGGCCGAGGATCAAGGTGCCGGCGTTGATGCTGGTGGCTCCAGTGTAGGCATTGGCAACGGTCAGCGTTAGTGAGCCTGCGCCGTTTTTGGTCAAGCCGCCGGTGGTGGTATTGTTGATCGCAACCTGAATGCTCAGACTGTCGCCCGCCGCGTCCGTGCCAATCACTAGGTCACCACTGCCAGCGGTGGTCAGGCCGGTGGCGGAGCCTCCGTTTGCGATCACCGCCGCCACGCCGCCGGTGACCAAAATACCACCGGCGGTGTTCGCGCCGTTGTTGATCGAGAGCAGGATGCCTGTGCCGAGGGTCAAGGTGTCACCGCCCGAGAATTTCAAGCCTGCGTTGACGATGGCTGAACTCGTTTGAGCAAAGGATCCGCTGATCAGGTAGGGATTGAGATTTCCTGCGGTCAGACTGCTGGTGGCGGTGATGGTGGCCGCCGCTCCGACAAGCCCTGCGGTGGAAGAGGCAAAATCAGCACCGTTGTAGGTGATGCGTGCATCTATAATACCATTCGTGTTGGTGCTGCCGGTGATGGTCACACTGGTGTTTGCAGGCGATACAATGTTGAGTCCCGAGCCCAGTGCCGGGACCGCGAGGGAGGTGAAGGTCAGCTCATTCGTGCCAGAGGCAGGTGCATCCACCTGCAGCGCACCGCTGCCGGAGGCGAGTGTGAGAGCGCCGAAGGCCTGCGTGCTGGCGGCGGTGGCTCCGCCGTATTCAAAGGTGCCGCTGCCGGTGTAGGTCAAACCTGGCACGGCGACAGAGCTCCAGCTTCCTGTGGTGCCATCGCCGAGTTTCAAGGTTCCTGCATTGATCGAGATGGCTCCAGTGCTGGTGTTCACGCCGAGAAGGGTCCAGGTGCCGGTGCCGTTCTTGGTCAGTGTTCCTGTGGTGGTGCCGATGATGCTGGAGATGCTGCCATCTCCCGAGCCCGCGAGGATCAAGCCGATGCCTGCGCCTGTGATTGTCCCCGCATTCGTGAGATTGAGCGTGCCGCTGTCTGAGGCGATGGTGACTGCGGAAGTGGCAAGGGTGAGCAGGCCGGTGAAGTTGTTCACGCCACTGACATTGACGAAGGCACCGGTCTGAATGTGGATGCCGTTGGAGCCAGCAAAGCCTGAGCCGCCGTTGAGGGTCAGCTTTTCCGCCGCCGTGGTGATGCCACCCTCAATTTGCAAGGTGCCGCCGTTGGTGACGGAGGTGGTGCCGGCAGTCGAACCCAGGGCGTTCGCGCTGCGGATGTTCAGGATGCCGGAACTGACGGTGGTGCTGCCGGTGTAGGAATTGTCACCCGCCAGGATCAGGGTGCCAAGTGCGGTCTGGGTGGCATTGCCGGCCACGATGCCGCCGATGTTTGTACCCTGGGTCACATTCCCGCTGATGGTGAGCTGGTCGGTCACACTGGTGATGGCCATGGTGCGGGTGGCCGCCACTCCTGTTCCTGTCAGTTGGAGCGTGCTGCTGCTGCTGATGGTACTGACCCCGAAGAATGTCATCGTTCCGCCTGTCTGATTGATGGTCAGAGTGCCGCTGCCTGTGATCGTGGTGCCAAAGGAAGAGGAAAGGGTGAGCACGGTTAGATTGAAGCCGTTCAGATCCAGGGTCGAACCCGCATTCAGTGTCAGTGCCGTTAAAAGTGGAGTGGCCTGGTCACTGGCACCGAGGCGCAGGGTGGCATTGCCCGCAGTGGCACTGGCAGAATTCCCGATGGTGAGGACGCTGCCGCTGATAGCAATGGCACCGCCGGTCTTCGCCAGGACCAGGGTGCCCGAGCTGATCGTCGTCGCACCGGTATAAGTGTTCGAATCGCTCCCGTCCAGTGTCAGCGTGCCGAGCCCCAGTTTGGTCAGTGCAAGTGTCCCTGTGCCGTTGGACAGCACGCCGCTGAAATGGGTGTCCGGAAGCGTGTAGCTCAGAGCGTTGCCGACGGTCAGAATGTAGGTGCCGGTGGTGGTGACGGTGCCGCTGCCCGCGAGCGAGCCGAAAGTCTGCGCAGCGCCGAGACTGAGAGTGTTGCCGGAAGCGATGTTCACTTGCGCCAGCGTGCCCAGTCCGCTCGCCACATTTAGATTCAGCGTCAGCGCTCCGCCTGTGTTCGCCAGATTCACCGTCGTGCCATCGACCAAGCTGGTTGCACCTGCTCCCAGTGTGATCGTGCTGGCCGCCGTGCCGCTGTTTTGAAAGGTGATTGTGCTTGGCGAGATGCCTTGATCGGTGAAGGCTCCCAAAGTGAGGGTTAGCGCGGCGTTTGCTGAACTCTGCACATCGAAGGTCGGGTTGCCGGGCTGCATGGAGACTCCACCAATGCTGACCGCGCCAAGCGTCAGGCCGATCGTGCCGCTGGTGACGTTGTCACCCGCTTTCACCGTTAAGGTATTGGTGCCAAGGGTCAGTGTGCTCAGGGTGGTGACGGTACCGCCTGCACCTGAAGTGGCGCGGTCAGCGATGATCGTGCTGTCTTTGAGGAGGTTGACCACATTGGTGAAGGTGGTGGTGGCGTCAAAACCCAGGCTCAGAGTGCCGCCATTAAGCGCGAAAGATCCTGTGCCAACGGGAGCGATGGAGGCCGCTGTCGCCTGCAGCCTCAGGGTGCCGGCGTCGATCTGGGTTGTTCCGGTGCGCGCGCTCGTCGTCGTTGAGTCGATCACGGTGAGCGTGCCGCTGCCGGTTTTGGTCAGCAGCACGTTGCCGGTGATGCCGGTGGCGTTGCTGATGGTGATGTTGCCGGAGCCGCCAATGCTTGCAGAGGTGGCCAGCGCAGTCGTGCCTGTGACAATGGCCGTTGTACCGCTGCTGTTGATGAGAGCGCCAAAGCTGCCGACGCCTGCACCATTGATGGAAATGAAGCTGCGGTCTGTGGATTGCCCGTTGAGATCCACCGTTCCTCCGGCACTGATGATGATGCCGCTTGTCGCCCCGCCTGCGGCGGTGCTTGCCAGCTTGAGAGTGCCTGCGCTTACTGTCGTTGAACCTGTGTAGGTGTTGTTGCCGCCGAAGATCAGCGTGCCTGTGCCGATCTTGCTTAGGGCACCTGCGCCGGTGAGGGCGGCATTGACCGTGACGGTGCCTGCCCCTCCAAAGGTGATGACGGAGGAATAGGAGATGACGCTGGAGGCCTGAATCGTGAGCGTAGCGGCGGCGTCTGCGGCGATCATGAACATGGCATTCTGCGCGATGGTTCCGGTGATGAAGTTGTCGCCGCTGAGGCTGCGGATGGCACCGTTGTTTGCATCGCCAAAACCGCCGATGGCCGCGAGGGCGCGGCTGATGGTGACGCCCCCGGAAAGCGCCAAGGTGGCTCCGTCCACCACGGTGACCGTCCCTGAAGTGCCCAGCGCTCCGTTGCTGCGGACTTCCAAAATGCCGCTGGAAATCTGGGTGCCGCCGGTGTGCGCGTTGGTTCCGGTCAGCACGGTGCGTGATCCTGGTGCGCCATTGATCACCAACGTGACAATGCCCGTGCCGTTGTTGGCGAGGTTGGAGTTGATGGTCAGCAGCTCGGTGGTCGAGTTGTTGGTGAGGAAGAGCTGCCCGGCGGTGTTGGTCACCGTGCCGCCGGCGGAAAGCGTGCTGGTCAAGCCTGTGGTTCCCACCGTCAGGCTGCGCGCGCCGTTGACCAGTTGAATCCCTCCCTGCGTGCCCAGACGCAGCGTCTGACCGGTGCCCAGGGAAATTTGTCGGTCCGTGGATATGTCGGCCATGGACACCGTATTTAGGAAGGTGGTGCCTGCCCCGACTGTCAGCGCACCGGTGGAACTGCTGGTGATGCCCACATTGGAGGTGGCGGTAAAAGGCGTGGTGCTCAGGCTGCTCCCGGTGGTGTAGAAGATGTCACCTAAGTAGCCGTTCCCCAACATTCCACCAGCGGGCAGCGCCCAGCTCCGGCTGCCATTGCTGCCGTTGTAGGTCAGCCAGGGACCGACGAAACCATCTGCCTGTGCCGTGGTGATGGAACCGGAGGTCGGTGCGACAACGGCCAGCGTGGCATTCACATCGGTGTGTGTGATCGCGCCAAAGCTAAGATTGACCGTTCCTCCGACTCCCGAATAGAGCTCGAGGGAGCTGTGCGTGCCGCTGACAGTCACATTGCCAAGCCGCTGGCTGTTTGTCTGACCGTCCTTGCCCATGAGTCGCAGGACGCTGACGGAGTTCCCTCCGATGAAGTTCAGATTTCCCGGGGTGGCGAGACCATTGTAAAGAATGTCGTTCTGGGGCGAGGTAGCTGCTGTGAAATCAAGGATGGTGACGCCGCCGGAGTAGCTGCTGAGAGCACGGCCTAGAGTCGTGGCCCCTCCATAGGTGTTGGCGGCGGCGAGTGTCAGGGTGCCGTCGCCGCGGGTGAAGGCAAAACGGGTGAAGCCGTAATTGTTGCCGCCATCGGTGATCGCTGAGTTGATGAGAATGCCGGTCGTTGCGAATGCTCCGCTAAAGTTGGTGTGCACGCCTGCATCCGCTGTGAGGGTGATGCCGCCGGACACGATGGTGTTGTTGGCGGTGAAGCGGATGGCTCCATAGGAGGTGCTGGTGAAGAGGAGGCTGTTGCCATAGCCCGCCAGGGAAAACGACTGGGTGTAGTTGGCGTTGGTGCCGCCAAGCACGACTGAGCCGCCCGCCTCCACTATAACGCCGCTGACATACTGCACGGTGTTGGGTGTGACGAGCGTGGCATAAATGCTGCCTCCAATGGTGAGTGTGCCAGTCAGGTCAGGGTTGGTTGCCATACCCAGCGTGATGTACTGAAAGGTCGTGCCGCTGCCATATTTCTGAATGCGCAGGTTACTGCCCTTGAGGCGGAGATTGCTGCCTAACTGGACGAATTGAGAACCGCCGGAGGAGAGGTTTTCCATTTGAATGAGCCCATTGGTGCCAAAGTCGAGGATGCGTCCTGCCACGTCCCCCTGCAGCGTGTAGATGTTGTAGCTGGTTGGCGTGGTGGTGAAGCCGCGGAAGTTTAGCGTGCCAAGCTGAATGTCCGTCTGCACCGTGATCGTGATTGGGGCAGTGGAGGTGCCCGTGGTGGTGATCACGCCGCCTCCGATGTCCGCAATGGCCGTGGTGGAGTTGACCCAGGATGTGTTGGTCGAGCCGTCAAGCCAGTTGGTGTTGGAAGTGTTCCAGACACCGCTGCCATTTTGCTGTCCGCCTGTGGCGGTGTTGGCATCCCAAGTCAGTGTCTGGGCAGCCGCAGTGAGGTGGGTCAGCCAAAACACTGGGATCCACAGTTGGCATATTCGACGTGAGAGGCAAACAAAGGTGTGGTGTTGCATAAATGGAAGCTTTATTCAGCTCCCCTTTGCTAAGCACCCGAGAGACCACTCCCGAATTCATGCAGACCCCGAATCGCGCAAAGAAGACACTATTTGTGCGCCGGACGGTGAGGACTCAAAGATGGCATGCACATAAGCATGCGCGGTTATTTGGTCATGGCCGGGCGTGGACGCGGATAAGCGATTTCAGTGCGCTGGTCTGGATGCTTTGCTCCCGGTTTTTTCTGTTCAGTGGCGGTGACGCGGGAGAGAAATTGCAGCCGGCTGCTGCTGGTGCCGGAGCCTCGAAGTTCTTCGAGAAGTTCATCAACTCCCTCGAGCACGCATGTAGGCTGGTAGACGTAATTTCGCAGATCTTCGAGGCGTGTGGAACCGGTCAGTACCAGGCAGGCCTGCATGCCGACCTCGATGGCACCGCGGATGTCCGTCTCCATCGTGTCACCCACCATCATCACTTCTTCGGTGTGGCGCTGCAGCAGCCGCCGGGCGCGCTGGAACATGTACGGGTTGGGTTTGCCGAGGAAATAGGCGCGCTGGCCCGTGCTGGCTTCCAGATAGGCGGCCAGCGCACCCGCGCCGGGACGGGTGACTTCCTTTTTGACCGGGCACCAGTTGTCCGGGTTGGTGGCCACCAGCCGCGCACCCTTCTCGATGAGTTCATGGGCTTTGGAGAGTTTTTCCGTGGATTGCATGCCTTCGCCAACAACCACGTAGGTGGGCCGGATCGAATCATTGGGGATGCCCGCTTTCTGTAGAGCGAGTGTCAGCCCGGCATCCCCCATGACAAAGGCGGTGCAGCAAGGATGGTTCTCCGCCAGAAACTCGGCGGTGTTCATGGCGGCGGTGTAAAAATGCCGTGATGAGATGCCGTGGATGCCCAGATGGTTGAGTTTGACGACCAGGTCTTCGGGAGTGGGAGCGGAGTTGTTGGTGACAAAGACGAAGGGTGTCGAAGTCTCAATGAGATGATGAATGAATTCCGCCGCTTTGGGCAGCAGCTGGTTTTCACGGTAGATCACACCGTCCATGTCGATCAGCAGTCCTTTAGTTTGATGCATGGCTTTAGAGGGGGGTAAGGTTTGGAGCGTGGTGCATAGAACTGTCTGCATGCTCCTATGGACTCTTGCTTTAAGCATTAGGGAGACCAGCACTCCAACCATGCAGACCCCAAATTGTGCAAAGCAGACGCTCTTTGTGCTCTCTGCTTCAGACTGGCTGCGCCACCCGGCTGCGATAGACCAGCGGGACGCAGTGCTGGTGCTCTCGGAACTGGCGCTGAAAGTGCGCCGGTGAAACAAAGCCGCAGTCCATGGATATCTGGCTCACCGTCAGGTCCGTCTCTGCGAGCAGGAGGCATGCACGTGCGATGCGCAGCTCATTCACATACTGCGGTACGGTGCGGCCCGTGCACTTCTTGAACAGACGGCTGAAGGCGCTTTTCCCCAGACCCACGATCGCCGCCAGATCAGCCACATAAATGGGCTCCGGCAGATGCGCCGCGATGAACTCACAGGCCATGGTGATGCGGTCGGAAGCCCCTGGCCGTGGCTGCGGCAGCACGGAGGATGAGATTTCCCGCAGATCCTCTGAGTTTGACAGCAGGTCGAGCAGTTGCAGCAGGAGGATCACACGCTTCATGCCATGCACATGCAGCATTTCCTGGACGATGCGTGTGGCTGTCAGCCGGGTGATACCCGTGACTACCACGCCTTGATCGGCACGTTGAAACAACCGCCGTATGGGGATCATGGTTGAGCGCTGCATCCAGTCCTCATGTCCAGGCAGTTGCGGCATGAACTGTACGACGATGGCCTCCACCTCCGTGGCTGGAACGTCTGCTGAGGGCTGGTTGCGGTAGTCGTGCGGTACGTTGGAGCCCAGCAGGACGAGGTCTCCCGGCTCGATGCGGGAGATGTTGTTGCCCACGAGTCGCTCACTGCCGCCTTTCAGCACCAGTGTGATCTCACACTCGGGGTGGTAATGCCACACGCAGCCAAAATCCTGCCCGCGCACGACCTCGCAGACCACCGGTTCGGCGGCGGCGAGTGGGGAAAGCATTTCAACGATCGGCTTCATGGGCTGCGGGTGCGGAGAACTGGCAGGTTCACATGCCTGCCATCACAGATGACTGGAGCGTGAAAAACGTTCATATAACCCTTACGAATCAAAGCTGCGTGCAGAAGTTCATTTATGGGATGAATGATTGAAGGCAGTGGCGAATTATGGAGCAAACGGAGTGTGCTGTGGAGCGGGTGAATAAACCTTCAGACAAGGCATCGGGTTGACTGCATGGTTATGCAGCATGCGTGCCACCTCACGGCGCTGCGCCTAGGCTCCGCACAGATGTGTGTTCATCTGCAACATTCGTATCACTCCGCCCTATTGGTCCCACGCCTGCAAGCCAGTCACTGGCAGGAGCGAATCGGCGGTGGAGCGCCATGCCGGCGTGCCTGCTTTTTCAAAGAGTTCGTAAATGAGTTTCTTGCTGTATGGATCAGCGACAGAGTTTGGCGCATTCCGCCATAAACCAAGCCGCAGGCCTCCCTCGTGGGCATGATCCACATGACGATGGTAAATAAAGGAGTCAACCGTGGGGAGTGTTTGAATCTTCTCCCAGGCATAGGCGTAAGCTGCAGCCTGAAGCTTTTCGCCATCGGGTGTGAGCAGTGTGTGGAAGCCCTGTTCGCTGAGGATGATGCGTCGTGGTTTGCTGTTGAATAGAAGTTCTGGCCTGTCGAGATGCCTTGGCAGTACGTCCAGATTTTTGAAGGTGACTTTGTTGGTGTTGTCATCATGCGTGACGGTTTTGTCCGCCCAGGCGCGTGGATTGCCGAGGTCTTCGGGGTAGGGATGCCACGCGACGCTCCAGTCGAAGTCGCCACGCTCACGCACGAGCCGGGCGAAGGTATCCAGGAATACGCGGCCAGGCGTGGCTTCTTGGGGGCTCACGTTGTGCATGCTGCTGCTCCAATGATGGTCGGAGGAGAGGTAGGTGCGGGCATTCTGCGAATGCTTGCGAATGGCCTGGTGCATGATGCGGAAGGCTTTCTCATATTCACTGGCGGCGGTTTCAAGGGGCACGGGGCCCATGTTGTTCCAGAGGAAGTGCGAATTGACCTCGTTGCCGATGATCCAGCCCCAGGCACGGCCATGGTCAGGGTGGGCACCACTCCAGCGTTCGGCCAGCATGCTCATGACGGCGTTGAGAAAGCCGCTCGTGGTGTTTACGGCCCCGACGCTGAACTTGTAATCTTTGCGATAGCCGGGATGCAGCACGATGTCATCGATGGCCGGATTCTTCGACGGATAGGCGATGATTATGAGGTAAACGAGCACGCCCTTGTCGGAGAGCGGTTTGATCTGGCGGTCCAGCGAGGTGAGGTAATTCTGATTGAAGACGAATTCGCCGGTTTCGGGCTTCGATTTGGGATCAAACAGCGCGGTGAGATTCACATTGATCCCTGCGTGATGAATGCCGAGAGCCAGCGCATCATCCGCCATCTGCACCTGCAGGCCCTTCTGATTCGGTGGCGTGGGAAACGGGTCAATGTTTTGCGCACAGACGATTTGCGCGAGGAGGAAGCTGAGAAGAAGATGACGCATGAGTGACGAGTCCACCATCCTAGCCACCCCGGCGAATGAGCAAGCCCAAGCTGCCTGCGAACGCTGCGGCAAAACCGGGGCGGCGAAGTTCGGTGACGAGTTCATCTGCGATGACTGCTACGTGGCGTGCGGCTCATGCTGCGCAGGAGAGTAAAGCTCGGGACTGCTTTTCACTCCTTTTCCGGCACAAGCTTCATCGCCAGCTTTCTGAAATCACGCACACGGTGAAACGTTGCCGTGTCCGCATCGTGCTGATTCGGCGCGTTGATGCTTGAACGCGCGATGATCGCGAGGTCATCCCCATCCACCACAGGGCGAGCATACATGAAGGATTGTGAAATCTTGGCCGCCTGCGCGATGCAGCCCGCAGGGAACCAGTTCAAGCCGTCGAGGCTGTACTGCAGCATCAGGAATCGGCGGTCGTTTGCGCTCGGTTTGAGGTGGCCCTGTTTCAAGGCTTCTGCCTGCCAGCCGAAGATGTCCTGGCTGTCCGCCACCAGATTGGCAGTGGCCCAGAAGAGCTGGGAGGGCTCGTCACGGATGACACAGAATTTGAGCTGGCCGCCGGGCATGGCGCTGAACTGGGTAAACTTCAGATCCAGCTTAGTGCCATCGTCGGTCGCATCAAACACGGTGCATAGGCCGGCCACGGTGGGTCGCTTGAGCTTGGTGGCGGCGAGCAGGCGCAGACGGCCTTTCACTTCGATCACATTGGCTTCGAGAAACTGGTCGGGCTGGCTGGCAAACTTGGGATCGTAGGTGCCTTCGGGAGCACCGGGAAAAGTCACAGGCTCGGAGATTCGCCATGCCTTGGGGTTCATGGGGTCGCCGGTGAGATCGCCCGCGACGAGTCGTGGGCCGCGCCGCATCCCGAAGCTCATGTCATCTGTGGCCCAGTAGATGTGCTGCTGGTTTTGCACCATGCCGGTGTGGCAGTTCCAGTAGTAGCCGGTGAACAGTGTCACCGGCGCGGACCACGTCTTGCCGCCATCATCACTGCGCAGCAGCAGCAGGTCGGCGTTGCGTTTTTTGCCCAGGCCCGCCTTGTTGGTGAAGAGGTAGAGCTTGCCACGGTCCACCCATGGGGCGGCGGAGTAGTAGGGCAGGTCGGCCTGCAACTGCCACGTCTTGCCGCCATCGTCACTGCGCAGGATGTGTGTCACGCTGTGCTCAGCACGGCGTTCTTCGCTCCATTGTTCGCGTGGAACCACCGGCACTGCCGCGATGAGAGCGCCATCGCCCAAGCGGACCAGCCCCGGACCTTCGACATAGTATTCAGGATCATCATTGTGCCAGACCACCACATGGTCCTGGGCCAAGGGCTCAGCGGCGTGAATGCAGCACGCACTAATGAAGATCCAAGCAAGAAGTGATACGGCGCGGGGGGAGGAGGGAATGAACACGCCGCAACAACGACCTTTGAGATTCGATGTTTCAAGCAGTTCATGCATATCGATCCCACCAGAATGATCACAACAATGCACAACATGCGTTGAGACGTGGTCCATTCCATTCGTAGGTTCCCGCATGTCTCTCACTTCCTTCTTCCAGCCGCGCAGCATTGCTCTTGTCGGAGCCACGGAACGTGACGGCAGTGTGGGCCGTGCGATCTGGGACAATCTGCACGGCTTTTCAGGCCCGGTGTTTCCGGTGAATGCCAGACGGGCGGAGGTTTGCGGTGCGAAGGCTTATCCGAATATTGCCGCACTGCCGGAGGTGCCAGAGATGGTGATCATTGTGACGCCTGCAACCACGGTGCCGCAGCTGGTAGAGGATGCTGGGATGGCTGGCGTGAAGGCGGTGATTGTTATCTCTGCGGGGTTCAAGGAAACGGGGCCAGAAGGTGCCAAGCTGGAAGCGGAGGTGCTGGCGGCGGCGAAGCGGCATGGCGTGCGCCTGATCGGGCCAAACTGCCTCGGTTTGATGAATCCGCATGCGGGACTGAACGCGAGTTTTGCCAGCAGTGTGGCGCAGCCAGGGAGGGTGGCGTTTCTGAGCCAGAGCGGGGCACTGTGCACGGCCATCCTCGACTGGAGCCATGATCAGAATGTGGGCTTCAGCGCGTTTGTTTCCACCGGCGCGATGGCAGATGTGGGCTGGGGCGATCTGATCCGACACTTTGGTGATGATCCGCATACGAGCAGCATCGTGATCTACATGGAGTCTGTGGGGGATGATGCGGTGGCATTCCTGGCGGCGGCGCGGGCGGTGGCTGCGCAAAAGCCGATCGTGGTAATCAAGGTCGGACGCACGGCGGAGGCTTCGCGGGTGGCGGCTTCGCATACGGGCGCGCTGACCGGCAGCGATGCGGTGCTGGATGCGGCGCTGCGGCAAAGCGGGGTGTTGCGCGTGGATACGATTGAGGAGCTGTTCGACATGGCCGAGGTGCTGGCCAAGCAGCCGCTGCCGACGGGACGACGGCTGGCCATTGTAACGAACGCGGGCGGTCCCGGTGCGCTGGCGACGGATGCACTGGTGCTGGGTAAAGGGGAGTTGGCGGAACTTTCCCCGCAGACCATGGCGGATTTGAACGCACTGCTGCCTGAGTGCTGGAGCCACCACAATCCAGTCGATGTTTTAGGCGATGCAGACGCTGCGCGGTTTGCCCAGGCTCTGCGCATCGTAGCAGGGGATGCTGCCGTGGACGGTGTGCTGGCCATTTTGACACCGCAGGCCATGACGCATCCCACGAACATCGCACGAGAGGTTGCGGAGATTGCGGGTGAGATCGAGAAGCCGCTGCTGGCGAGCTGGATGGGCGCGAAGAGCGTGCAGGAGGGGCGCGGCATTCTCAATACTGCGGGGGTGCCGACGTATGACTACCCCGATGAAGCAGCGCTGGCCTTTGTGCGCATGCGCGAACACCGTCTGCGCCTGATCTGGCTGAGCGAAACACAGAGTGCCCATGCAGATGATGATGGCGAAGCTTTGCCGCTGGTGGGTGAGATGATTGACGCAGTGCTCAAGAGCGGTCGTACGCTGATGACGGAGCAGGAAGCCAAACAGCTTCTGCAAGTGGCAGGCATACCCATCGTGGAGACACGCGCGGCCTATGATGAAGAAGCGGCCGTCGCTGCAGCCGAAGCGCTGGGGTATCCCGTGGTGGTCAAGCTGCTTTCATCCACAATCACGCACAAGAGCGACTGCGGTGGCGTGCAGCTCAATCTGCTCAATGCCGCAGCGGTGCAGCATGCCTGGAGGTTGATCTGTGACAATGTCACACACATGTATGGGTTGGCTGCTTTTGAAGGTGTGACGGTGCAGCGCATGGTCACGCAGAAGGGCATTGAATTGATCCTCGGCGCGAGCACGGACGCGCAGTTTGGCCCTGTACTGCTCATCGGTGCTGGCGGGACCTTGGTGGAAGTGTTGCTGGATCACGCACTGGCCCTGCCGCCGCTCAATTACGCATTGGCACGGCGCTGGGTGGAACAGACGAGAATCGCCAAAGTGCTGCATGGGGTACGCGGCCAGCCAGCGGTGGATCTGGCTGCGCTGGATGATACACTGGTGAAATTTGCCCGGCTGGTGCAGCACGAGCGGCGCATCGTTGAACTGGACATCAACCCGCTGCTGGCGACGCCGGACGGCATCATCGCGCTGGATGCTCGAGTGGTGGTTCGGGCGTGAATGGTCTCTTGTACGAAGCATATTTTACGTTGAGAGCACATGCCTCACGTAATGACATATGCTCATCTAAATGTGGCGGCAGCCACCTGTTTGAACGGAGAGCAGCGGAAAGTTGGCAGATTCGGTGGTTGCTTGTATTTACGTTTGCTGCGTCAGATCAGCGGCGTCCAGAAAGGCGCTAAAAACGAATTGTTTGAGCATGAATACATTTTTTAAACACCCCTTGGGTGCGCTGGCGTTGCTGCTCGCGAGTTGCGGGCGCACTCCTTCGGGGCCTTCCCCGGCCGCACCGGGACCGCCCGGCCCCATGGAAGTGGGTGTGATCACCGTTGCGACGACGCCTGTTACGCTGACGCAGGATCTGCCGGGGCGCATCTCAGCTTTTCGTGTGGCAGAGGTGCGGGCGCGCGTCAGTGGCATCGTCCTCAAGCGTCTCTTCAAGGAGGGCAGCGATGTGAAGGAAGGGCAGGTGCTCTATGAAATCGATCCCGCGCAGTATGAGGCGGCGCACGACAGCGCACTGGGAACACTGGCCAAAGCCGAAGCAGGCCTGAACTCCGCACAGCTGAAGCTGAACCGCATGAAGTCGTTGATCGATTCCCATGCCGTGAGCAAGCAGGACTATGATGAGGCCTCGGGCAGCCAGCGTGTCAATCAAGCGGAGGTGCTGCTCGGCCAGGCGGCGGTGAAGACGGCGAAAATCAATCTCGACTACACCAAGGTGACCGCGCCCATCACCGGACGCATCGGCCTTTCGCAGGTGACGGAGGGGGCTTATGTGCGGACAGATCAGGCGACCTTGCTCTCAACGGTGCAGCAGATCGACCGGGTCTATGTGGATGTGAACCAGCCCAGCAGTGACCTGCTGCGCCTGAAGGCCGCTCTTGCGAGCGGCAGGCTCAAGGCGGACGCTTCGGGACAACCGCGCGTGAAACTGGTGTATGAAAACGGCGAGATCTATCCGGAGGAAGGCACGCTGGAGGTTTCTGACGTGACGGTGAACACGCTGACCAATTCCGTCACCGTGCGGGCCGTGTTTCCAAACCCACGCAACGATCTTCTGCCCGGCATGTTTGTGCGCGCCCGTTTGGAAGAAGGCACCACGCCGGACGCCATCCTCGTGCCGCAGTTGGCCGTCACTCGCAATTCGAAGGGTGAACCGACTGCGATGGTGATCGGAGCGGAGAGCAAGGTCGAGCTGCGGGTGCTGGAGACTCCGCGTGCTGTTGGCAATCAATGGCTGGTCACCTCCGGGCTCAAGGCGGGCGATCAGCTCATCATCAACAATCTCCAGAAGATACGTCCAGGCGCACCGGTCAAGGCGGCTCCGCAAGCTTCGGCGCAGCCTGCTCCAAACCCCAGCGCCGCCAAGTAATCCACGATGTCACGCTTCTTCATCGACCGGCCTGTCTTCGCGTGGGTCATCGCCATCATCATCATGCTGGCGGGGGCGCTCTCCATCGAGAGACTGCCCATCGCTCAGTATCCGAGCATCGCGCCGCCCACCATCGCGATCATCGCGAGCTATCCCGGTGCTTCCGCGAAGACACTGGAAGACACGGTGACGCAGGTCATTGAGCAGAAGCTCAATGGCATTGACCATCTGCGGTACATTGAATCGGCCAGTACCTCGGACGGCACCGCGACGATCACCGTGACTTTTGATGATGAAGCCAATGCCGACACCGCGCAGGTGCAGGTGCAGAACAAGGTCGCGCTGGCCATTCCATCGTTGCCCCAAGAGGTGCAGCAACAGGGTGTGCAGGTGAACAAATCGGTGCGCAACTTCCTCATCGTGGTCGGTCTCATCTCCACGGACGGCAGCATGACCAACACCGATCTAGCTGACTACAATGCCAGTGTGATGAAGGATCCCATCAGCCGCTTGCAGGGGGTGGGTGAGATTCAGGCCTTCGGCACGCAGTATGCCATGCGCATCTGGCTGAATCCCGACAAGCTGACGAAGTATCAGCTTTCCACGAACGATGTCATCGCCGCCGTGCGCTCTCAAAATGCGCAGATCTCCGCCGGTGCGCTGGGAGCGCTGCCCGCCACGGAAGGCCAGCTTCTGAATGCCACGGTCATGGCGCAGAGCCGCCTGCAGACGCCTGAGCAGTTTGGCGCCATCCTGCTGCGTGTCGGTCAGGATGGCTCACGCGTCTTCCTGCGAGATGTCGCACGGACAGAGCTCGGTAGTGAATCGTACAACGTCATGGCGCGCTACAATGGCATGCCTGCCAGCGGCATGGCCATCCGGCCCGCTCTGGGCTCCAATGCGCTGGAGACCGTGGACCTCGTGAAGAAGAAGGTGGAGGAGCTCTCGCAATTCTTCCCGCCGGGAGTGAAGGCCATCTACCCTTACGACACCACGCAGTTTGTGCGTATTTCGGTGGAGGAGGTGGTGAAGACGCTGATTGAGGCCGTCATCCTCGTTTTCGTGGTGATGTTCGTCTTCCTGCAAAGCTGGCGTGCTACGCTGATCCCCACCATCGCTGTGCCTGTCGTTTTGCTCGGCACGTTTGGTGTCATGTCGGCGGCGGGGTATTCCATCAATACGCTCACGCTCTTTGGACTGGTGCTCGCCATCGGCCTGCTGGTGGACGATGCCATCGTCGTCGTCGAAAACGTCGAGCGTGTGATGCAGGAGGAGGGGCTCTCGCCGAAGGAAGCCACGCGCAAATCCATGGATCAGATCAGTGGTGCGCTCGTGGGCATCGGGCTTGTGCTCAGCGCGGCCTTTGTTCCCATGGCCTTCTTCACTGGTTCCAGTGGTGTCATCTACCGGCAGTTCTCTCTCATCATCGTCAGTTCGGTGACGCTCTCCGTGCTGGTCGCGCTGATTCTGACTCCGGCACTCTGCGCCACTTTGCTGAAGCCGGTGGCCAAGGACCACGGCATCAACAAACGTGGTCCCTTCGGCTGGTTTAATCGGGCTTTCGAGCGGACGGCGGATCGTTATACCAGCGCGGTAGGCGTCTTTTTGAAGCACTACGTGCTCGCGCTCATTCCGTATGTCGCCATCGGCGTTGCCGTCGTTTTTCTCTTCGAGCGCGCTCCCACCGGCTTCCTGCCGGATGAAGACACCGGCGTGCTCTTTGCCATGGCTCAGCTCCCGCCCGGCTCCACACGGGATCAGTCGGATGAAGTGCTGAAGAAAATGGAGAAGCATTTCTTCGAGGAAGAGAAGGACGTGGTCGAGGGCGGATTCGGTGTGCTGGGTTTCAGCTTCAGTGGCAATGCGCAGAACCAGGTGCTCATGTTCGTCAAACTCAAGCCTTGGGCGGAACGCAAACTGCCCGAGCAGAAGGTGAAGGCCATTCAGATGCGGGCATTGGGCAAGTTTGGGCAGTTCAAAGAAGCTCTCGCCTTTGCTTTCGCGCCACCCGCTGTGCTGGAACTCGGCACCGCCACAGGCTTCGACATGCGTCTCGTCGATCTCGGTGGGCTCGGGCATGAGGCACTCATGGATGCCCAGGGGCAGCTTCTCGGCATGGCCGCTAAAAACCCACTCCTTTCCTCCGTGCGCCCGAATGGACTTGCGGACACCTCCGCTTATCAGATCGAAATCGATCAGGAAAAAGCCAGCGCGTTGGGTCTCTCACTAGCAGACATCAATGCCTCCCTCAGCACCATCCTCGGCTCCACCTACATCAATGATTTCATCGACAAAAACCGCGTGAAGCGCGTGATGATGCAGGGAGACGCCCCCTTCCGCATGCTGCCGGAGGACATCAACCGCTGGTATGTTCGCAATACTCAAGGCGGCATGGTGCCGTTCTCCGCCTTCTCCTCGGCTTCCTGGAAAATGGGATCGCCGAAGCTCGAACGCTTCAATGGTGCGCCGTCGCTTTCCATCCTCGGTGAACCCGCACCGGGCCACAGTTCAGGTGAGGCCATTGACGAGATCGTGAAGATGGCGAAGTCGCTGCCTCCTGGTATCGGCGTCGCCTGGGCTGGGCTGTCGTATGAAGAGCAGGCCTCCGGCTCCAAGGCCTCATCGGTTTACATTATCGCGCTGCTCATGGTCTTCCTTTGCCTTGCCGCACTCTATGAAAGCTGGGCCATCCCGTTCTCGGTGATGATGGACATGCCACTCGGCGCGCTCGGGGTCGTGGCCGCCACGCAATGGCGTGGCATGCCCAATGACATCTATTTTCAAATTGGCCTCATCACCATCATCGGCCTCTCCGCCAAGAACGCGATCCTGGTCGTGGAATTCGCCAAGGAGCATTTCGATCAGGGTGCCACGCTGATTGATGCGGCACTGCATGCTGTTCGCCAGCGGCTGCGTCCTATCTTGATGACTTCCATCGCCTTCGGTCTGGGGGTGCTGCCGCTTGCCATCAATACCGGCGCGGGGTCTGGGAGTCAGAACGCCATCGGCACCGGTATTGTCGGTGGTGCGGTGACGACCACGTTGCTTGGGCTCTTCTTCGTGCCGCTGTACTTTGTGGTCATTCTGCGGCTGTTCCGCGTGAAGCCGTTGAAGGGGCTGGTGTAGAACAAGTAGGCTGGAGAGCGCCCCACATTTGGACTGCGGTCGCGAAGTGAGGAACGAACGTAGCTACCGCTTTCGACGTGCCGAACGGTGCGCGAATACCCAAGGAACTTCAAAGGCGGGAGCTGGCAGTCTTTCGAAGGCCGCTGAGCCTACGAACGCTACGAGACGGTCGAAAGCGGCAGCTGGCGCGGCCGCACTCCAAATACGCCTTCGAGCCACCCCGCTCTATTTGGGTTGTGTTCGCGCAGTGCGGCTGCTCACGCCTTGATCACACCCTTCAGTACCTTCATCTGAGAGGCTGCGCGCTCCTCGACATAGGCCATCGCCTTTTTGACTTTAGCCTGGGCGGCGGGGTAGTCTTTATGGATGCCCATGAGGATCTCGAACATCTTCGTGGCCGGGGTGGCGTCGAACTCGGGGGCCCATTCTTCGAGGCCGATGTCCTTGAACATCCAGCACTTGGGCGAGTGGAACTCGGAGAAGGTGTGCATCATCGGCGTGCCCATGGCCAGGGCCATGATGGGCGTGTGCGGCTCGTGGCAGATGACGGTGTGGGCGCGGGCGTAGAAGGAGCAGGCCTCGTCCACGTTCCAGAACTCGTCGAAGTTCACCACGTAAGGCTTCAGGTCGTCCGGCAGGGTGTCGTAGATGAACTTCTTGTTGTACTCCATCTCCTTGTTCACCTCCGGGGCGATGACCACTTTGTACCCGGTCTCCTTCACCCACATGGCGATGAGGTCCTGATAGACCTTCGCTCGGCGGGTGTCGTCGGCGATGTTTTGTGGCGTAGGGTGCAGCGGATTCAGCTTCTGCGGGCGCTTGTCATCCACGCCGGGGCTGCTGGGTGAGTGCGTGCGGAGTTGGATGGTGATGAACTTCTTCTCTTCGAGGCCGTGCTTCTTCATCCGCGCCAAGGCTTTCTCATCATCGCGCACGTCGATGCCAAAGCAGCCATCCGGCCCGAACTCCAGCACCGGCGGCTTCACACCGACATCCTGGAGCAGCTTCAGCGTCTTGGAATCGCGGCAGTAGATGTAGGCCGCGCTGTTCAGCAGCGCGATGTGCTTCTCCGCATCCTTGCCGGCGACCATGTCCGGGAAGTAGGACTGCCCCTGCAGGCCCCAGGGCTTGCCGATCTTTTGGCAGTAGATCATGAAATCCGTGCTCTGCCCCATGCCGGGCCCGCGCAGGAAAAAGTCGCTGCGTTTCATGGCCTCCTGCACCGCGCCGCCCTCTTTGGACAGCGAGCCTTTCACGATCTCCAGCTTGGGAAACCGCTTCATCAGCATTGCATCCACCGCTTCATTCGTGTTCATCGCCCACAGGATGACCTTCGCCTCCTGCAGATACTGCTCCAGGAAGCGCAGCGTGCCGGGCGTGTGACCGATGTCGCCGATGTTCTTCGTCGCCCATCCGCATTGGAGCAGGACGGTTTTCTGCGAGGTGGTGGTTTGCGCGAAGGCGGAGAGGGCGGGGGAGCCGAGGGCGAAGGCGGAAGTTTGGAGGAAGGAGCGGCGGGTGGACATGAGCGATGGGGAAGTGGAATGCAGTGGTATTGGGCTGCTTACTGAGCTTTTCGCAAACGAACGTAACTGTCCTGTTGTTCGACAAAATTGTCTTTCCTGCGATCCGCAGCGTCTTCAATGAGTGGCTAGGTTCACCTGCCTTTTTCCACCTCATACCGCAATTCCACCATACTGGTCCCCATCTGACGAACGGATGACAGGCGTAGAACTGGACTCAGTAGTCGCCTCGGAAAGAGAGGCCTTCCCTTGCCTAGGGTGACGGAGCCGATTTGGATGATGAGTTCATCCAGCAGACCGGCGTCGTGAAACTGACCGGCAAGATCGCCACCGCCGACGATCCAAATGTTTTTGTTTCCAGCCGCCGTGCTCATTTCAGCGTGGACCGAGGTCACATCGCCGCTGGCGAAGCGAATGTCCGCGCCCGGCACGGTGGGAAGCTGGCGGCTGGTGAAGATCCAAGCTGGCTGGGTGTAGGGCCATGGCGCCCCTGTTTCGGCGATCACCGCTTCCGCGTTGCGGAGCATCCACTCATATGTGGTGGAGCCCATGGCCAGAGCACCGACCTCCGCGATGAACGCTGGATAGCTGGACGTGTTCAGGTCGCTCAAGGGAAACAGCCAGTCCAGAGCGTCGTCCTCCGTGGCAATGAATCCATCGAGACTGGTGGCGGTGTAGTATTGAGTTTTTGTTTCTGCCATGGGGATGGACAGATAGCCATGGAGAGCGGTGGGCTCGTCGACTTTTCTTTATAAGAAAAGAATTTCTCCTCCTACTGCGCCGCCAGCGCCGCAGCAGCTCTCGCCTTCGCGATCTCCGCCTTCTTCAAAATCTCTTCGGTGCTCGGCAGGCTGGCCAACACCTCCGCCGGGATAAACCCATCGCCCACCAGTTTGGTGAGGCACTTCTTCCGCTCATCCAGGGCCTTGTCGGGGCTGCGTTCTTTGCTGAAGCGGGATTTGGCGGCGGCGCTGCGGTCTTTGAGGGCGGAGTAGATGTCGCCGCCGAGGAGGGAGGAGATGTCCACTTTGATCTTCTCGCGGCCGGCTTCGTTCTCGTTGATTTCGTCGCCGTTGATCGGTCCCGCCTGATACTTGGGGAACATGATGGCGACCTCCGGGCAGACGCGGGAGCAGGCGGGGCAGTTGGTTTTGCAGTTGTCGTTGTTCTGCACCTGGATCTTGTTGTCGTCGCTGACGCCATAGACATCGAAGAGGCAGAAGCTGAGGCACTGCATGCAGTTGGTGCAGCGTGAGTAGTCGATGACGGGGAACCAGGGCTTCCACTTGCCGGGTTCGTTCATGGTTTTCTCGCCGCGTGATTTGTCCACGAGGGCGACGATGGCATCAGGCTCCAGGCCGGTGATGTCGCAGGTGTCGATGGTGATCTTGCCGGTGGCGTCTTCCAGCGCGGGGGCTTTGCCCTCGAAGGCGCCGAGCACGAGGAGGTTGCGCTCATCATGCGGCATGGCGGGCGCGCCGAGACTGCTGCGGGTGACGGTGTAGCCTTTGTCGAGCAGGGCCATCATGACCTTGGCACGGGACTCGGCGGGAAGCTGGATGCTGCCGTTGCCTTCGTAGAGGACTACACGGAGCGGGCGGTGAGTGTGGGTGATCATGGCTGGAAAAAATGACGAATGGCGAAGCCTGAATGACGAAGGGTCAGGCAGCGGTTGCTGGGGATGCGTTGAGGAGGGCGTCGGCGATTTCCTGCGCGGTCTGGGTGCGCATGTTTAGGATCTCGGTGTCGGCGGGCAAGGGGAAGCCGGCCTGTTGGAAGAGGCCTTTCACGGCGCGGGGATAGCAAGCGGCGATGCGGAGACTGCCGCAGGAAGCGATGGCCTGCAGGCGGGGATCGCGGTGCGCGGCCATTTCGCAGAGATCGGAGACGGTTTCAAAGCTGGCGTTCGAGTCGCAGAGCTTCTGCAGGACTTCGTTTTTGACGCCGGTGGGAACGACCTGGGCGTAGGCGCAGCGGCAGTAGAGGATGGTGGCGGGAGTACTCAAAAGGGCACGATGAAAGGTGGGGGTCAGTTTGGGCTCAGGTGGCGTACTACGCAACACTGGCGAAGGAGGGCATGACGAATTCCGGTCTAAAGCACAAAGTCGGCGCAGGGCCGACTTTGTGGTTTAGCGCGATTCACTTTATACGCAGGCCTACGAAGTGGTCTTGCGCTCGACGTTGAGACCCATCTTGCGATACAACGTGGCGATGGAGACGCCGAGCATGCTGGCGGTCTTTTCGCGAGAGCCGCTGTTGTACTTGAGCGTTTCCTGGATGAAGGCGCGTTCCTGCCCCTTGATGAAATCATCGAGAGTGGAGCCGATGGGCAGCTTGGTGATGCCCTCGGTGGTGGAAGGGGTGGTGATTTCGATCTGCTGCGTCACTTTGGCCGGCAGGTCGGAGGGGCGGACGCGGTCGTTTTCCGCGAAGGCGCAGGCGCGTTCGATGGCATTGCGCAGCTCGCTGACGTTGCCGGGCCAGTTGTACTTCTCCAAGAATTCGATGGCCCCGGCGTCGATGGTCTTGGGCTTGGCGTCGGTGCGGTCGGCGAGGTCTTTGAGGAAATGCTCGACGAGAGGGCGAACGTCCACGCGGCGCTCACGCAGCGGCGGGATCTTGAGGGGGACGACTGAGAGCTTGTAGTACAAGTCTTCGCGGAATTTGCCCGCCTTCACGGCGTCCTCGAGCGAGGTGGTGCTGGAGACCACGAGGCGGAAATCTGCGCCGCTGGAGCCATTGCCCCAGCCTTTCTTTGACTGCGCTTCATCGAGGAAGGTGTTGAGCTGGGCCTGGATGCGGGCCGGCAGTTGATTGATTTCTGCCAGATGGATGGTGCCGCCGGAGACGCGGTTAAAGATGGCGGTCTGGCCAAAGAGCTCGGTTTCGAGCACGTCTTCTGGCATGGCGCTACACTGCAGTTCCTTGTAAGGAGAGTTGCTGCGGCGGCTGGCTTCATGCAGCGCGCGGGCGACCATGTGCTTGCCCACGCCGAATTCTCCTTCGAGGAGAACCGGGCTGTCGTTATTGGCCACGCGGCGCACAATGTCAAAAATGCGCTGAATGGCGTCGCTGTGCCCGATGAGTTTCGAAGCTGAGGCGGAGCGCAAGGTTGTGCTGGGAATGCTCGTGGGCGTGGCGGCGGCAATGCCGTTGCGCTGCAGGGCCTGATTCACCGTTTTGATCAGATCTCCCAGATCGAAGGGCTTGGTAAGGTAGTCGAAGGCACCCAGGCGCATGGCCTCCACGGCGGTTTCTACGCTGCCATGGCCGGTGACCATGATGACGGCGGTGCTGGGGAACTGCTCCTTGCACATACTGACGAGATCAAGGCCGTTCACATCGCCAATTCGCAAATCCACGATGACGAGGTCAGGCTGGTTCGAACGGATGGCCGCGATGCCGTCGATGCCGGTAGTACAGCCAAAAACTTGATGACCCGCAGCTTTACAAAGCTTGGTCATGAGTTCCAGAATTGCGGCTTCGTCGTCTATGATTACTAGTTTAGCCATATTATTTTCGTGAAGTGAGAGGCATGTTTGATTGTTAATTAGGCTAAATGTTTCGCAGGATTGCGTCAACTCCAGTTTCTCAAAAAGGAGAATTCGTGCCGGTGAGGCATGCTTAAACCTCAGACTTGAGCGCCGTGAGAGTCCCGTGGCTAGCCCGCTGCACCGGAGCGGGGGCGCTTTTTTAACAAGGATTTCCTGCGCCGACGTGGGTGCATTGCAACTCTTGTTCCCTACGAGGGTTTCTTCTTCCGCAGTCAATCTAAACAGCACACTCACATGAAATCCAAAACCAACCAACTTGCCTGGCTTTGTGGTGCTTTCGCTCTCAGCGTCGCTCCATTGCAAGCCCAGGAATCCAAGCCTGCAGATCAGCCTCCCGCTGCTGTGCAACCTATTCCCACAGTTCCCAAAGCGGATGCAAATCCCGCTCCTGCACGACGTGACCAGCCGCGTCCGGACGAACGCCGGGATGGCAATGCACCCCGTCCTGACAGCATGCGTGATCCTCAACGCCGCCCAGAAATGGGAGGCCAGCGCGATGGCGCGCAGCCGCAGCGCGACGGGCAGCCTGGACCGGTGAATCCCCCACAGAGTAGCGGACCCAGCCCCACGAATCCTCCCAACACTGGCAATCGCAATCCTGATCAAGGTTCTGGGCGCGAGGGCTTTCGCCGTCCGCCTATGGATGGTCAGCGCGGTGGCGAACATCAGCGGGGCGAGGTTTCGCCGCAGGGCAATCGTGGCGCACCGAATCCGTCCCACGAAGATAATCGTGGTCCAATGAACAAGCCGCAGCACGAAGGCAAACGTGGTCAGGAACATGCGGGGCGTCAGAATCACTTTCGTCAGCCCCAGGAGCCGCGTGGCAAGGAACAAGGAGGCTTTCAGCCTCGCGCAGACGGCCATGGTCCGCAGTCTTTTGCGCAGCGTGGTCGCGGTCGCGGTGAGCAGGGCAGGATGGGGCATCGGTTTGGCGGGCCTCAGCAGCCCCAGCAATTCGGCAGACAGCGTCAGGGGGCGAAATTTGGTGGTGCACGCGGTCCTGAGCCACGTTTTGAACATCGTCGCGGCCCCGCTCCCCAGCAGTTTGGGTCACATCGCGGTGGCGAGCACCCCGGCGGAGGCTACCAGCACTTAGACCACCCGATGCATCAGCCTCAGCATGGTGGCATGAGCGGAGGGGGCCGTGGCCAGGGGCCTTCACCCCATGGAGGTTCTCACTTTCAGCATGGTGGGAAGGGACATCATGGCCAGCAGCCGATGAATCAAGAGCGTGGCCGCGAAGGCCAGCCGCGTGATCGCAGCGTGTGATGTTTACGGATGTTGAAATCAATGGCATGGCGGCTCGGGCAACCGGGCCGCTTTTTTTTGTGACTCCATCAGAGGCATTCGCGTCTCGTGGGTTGTGTTTGTGCAAACGAACTCCATAGTCCCTTCCGCCCGCGGTCCCGACGGACTGTCACGACACCCACTGCATGAGCTTGGTCCAAAAACTCGCCAAAAAGTTCAACACGAAAACGCAGACGACTGCGTACGGAGTTAATGGGCCGGCGGAACTGCCATGGTGGTCAACGGAACGTTGGGCGCACCTTTGGAACGGCCAGCCGCAGGTGTCCGCTGCCTCGGCCGCCACCGCCAACACCATGCTGCCGGTGCTCATCGAAGTCTTCGCCGCCTTCAGCAAGCTGGACGGCAACATTGAGGAGGAGGAAGTCGAATCCAGTCTCGGCTATCTGCGCTATGACTACCCCGAGGCGATCTACGCCGATATGCGGCGTCTCTATTTTGAAGCCCTGCAGGAGCCACAGGACCTGACACAGCGTGCGAAGGAGCTGAGCCAGAAGCTCACCCAGGAGCAAAAAATCCTGCTTGGGGTGCAGTTGTACCTGCTCATCTCGCGTGCGCAGCAGAATCAGCGGCAGATGGTGGAGTTCTACCTCTTCATGACAAATCTGGGCATCGCCGCCCAGGCCATCGACATCGTTTATCAGCTCAATGCCGGAGACAAACCGCCTGAAGAGGGGTTTTCCACCAAGGGTGGCCAGCCACTGGACACGCTGCGCATCGGTGCCACGAAGAATTGCGACGTTCTTCTGCGCTCCCTTTCGGACGACTGCTCCGTGGTGGCGTTCCGGTTTCAAAACCTTGTGCTGCTGAAAAACACGGGCAGCATTTCCATCCTGGTCCGCAGCCGCCGGCAGCCGCCGGGAGAGTTCTCGCGGCTATATCCCGGCGAGCGTGTGGTGATGGAGGACGTGACGCTGGACTACAATGACCTGATCACCTACTTCAACTCCAAGAAGACACTGTCAGGCACGCAGATCTACCTGACGCTCACGGAGAGTGGCAGCGCTGAAATCGCCCCGCAGCGCACTCGGGGTACGAATTTGCGCCTTAGCTTTGGCCTGGGTGTCACTGTAGAGGCTCTGCGTACCACAAAGGCAACACTTAATGGTGTGGTGCTCAGCAGTGGCACGGTGGTGGAGGCCAGTATTGAAGACAGCCTCATCGCCCATGGCGAAGTGGAAATCGCGCTGCGCGATCTGCGGGTGCGTGCGCAGGAGTTTGGTGGTCAGTTCCGCCTTGAAGGCAGCCGCAATACTTACCTTGTCTCCAACAAGCCTGAACTGCTGGATGAGGGCGACATTCTGCTCTCTGAAGACACCGACGGTGAAATCCTGCTGCGCATTGAGTGCAACTACGCGCAGAAAACCGGCGTGCTCGAAGTACTACGCTCCTCGCGCCCGCTTTACATTGGTCTGATTCCGGTGCGCGACCGCATCACCCTCAATGACGGCGACACCATCACTCTTGGCGAAGGGCAGTACCTGCGCTGCCATTTTGCCGATCGAATCATCGAGGAGGAGCGCAACACCGTGCGCCAGATCGAGGTGCGCGAACTCAGCCATCGCTTTGACGGACGCGACACCGCGCAGGACGGCGTGAGCTTCATCGCTCGTCGTGGCGAGATGATCTGCGTCATGGGCCCCAGCGGCTGCGGCAAGAGCACCCTGCTGCGCATTCTCGGCGGGCAGCTCAAACCCAAGGGCGGCGAAGTGCTGATGAACGGCCTCGCGCTGTATGACAACCTGCACAATCTAACGCCCTACATCGCTTACATTCCGCAGGAGGACGCCTTTGACCCCTTGCTGAAGGTGCAGGAAAATCTCGACTTCTCAGTGGCGGTGCGCTGTCCGCATTTGAAAACCGACGAACGGCGCAAACGTGTCGATGCCAAGCTCGCGGAACTCGGACTGGCCGACCTGCGTGACCGCCTGGCCGGCACACCGCAGCAGAAATTTCTCAGCGGCGGCGAGCGCAAGCGTCTCAATGCTGGGCTCGACATGATCGGCATCTCCGACGTGTACCTCTTTGATGAGCCCACCTCCGGCCTCTCCTCCAAGGACAGCGAGCACGTGCTCGAAATCATCCGCAGTCTCGCGCGCAATAAGATCGTCATCACTTCCATCCATCAGCCGAGTTCGAGGCTGCTGCAGATGTTTGACAAAGCCCTGCTCTTGGACAAGGGCGGCAAGCTCGCCTACTTCGGCACGCCACAGGGCATGATCGAGTACTTCTGGCGCGTGTATCACACTGAGACAGGTCAGGCAGGGGATGCCGAGGCGCAGCCGCCTGACAAACTCACCCCGGACTTCGTCTTTGACGTGCTCGAAACACCTCTGCGTGACATCAGCGGTGACATTATTCACGAGCGCAGTGCGGACGGGCATCTTGTGGCTGCGCGCCGTTTTCCGCCGAATTTCTGGCGGGACTCCTATCAGCGTCATCTCATCATGGAGAGCATGGCCAAGCAGAAGGCTGCGCCGGGTAGCACCAGCCTCATCGCCCGGCCCAAGCGGGATGAAAGCCAGAGCGCCAGCCGCATGCGCAGCACGCCGAAGCCGCCGAAGCACACCTTTCGTGAAGAGAGCATTCTCTTTTTCACGCTGCTGAAGCGCGCCTTCCTCAGCAAGCTGCGCAACCGCACGAATCTGCTCACGACCCTGCTTGAGGCTCCCTTGCTTGCCTGGATCATTTCCAGCGTGCTCAAGTATTCCGAGGAGACGCACTACACCTTTGCCACCGCCTTCCACATCCCGACGTATCTCTTCATGAGCCTCGTCGTGGCAATGTTTCTGGGCCTGACCAACAGCGCTGATGAAATCATCCGCGACCGCCACACCCTGAGTCGAGAGCGCAATCACAACCTGCGCACCTTCTACTACCTCTGCGGCAAGATCATCTCGCTCTCCACCTTCGCGCTCGTCCAGTGCGTGATCTACCTGCTCATCGGCAACTGGGTGCTCGAAATCCGCGACATGTTCCTCATTCACCTGTGGTGGATGTTCCTTACCTCTCTCACGGGTGTCTGTCTGGGATTGTTCATCTCCAGCATCGTCAGTGACAATCGCACCGCGGTGAATGCCATCCCGCTCATCCTTATTCCGCAGATCATCCTCGGTGGTGCGCTGATCAAATACGAGGAGATGAACAAGAACCTCGACCTTGTCTATTCCGTGGGCAAATGGCTCAAAAAAACCGGCAACGACGAAGAAAACGCCAGCAAGCTCAAGGTGCCCTTCATCTGTCAGTTCATGCCATTGCGCTGGTCCTATGAGGGTATGGTCATCTCGCAGTCCAAGCTCAACCCGCTCACGCGCAATCAGGACTTCCTCGACGAACGCATCCAGTCGCTCCTGCCACCTGTGGGCGCGGACATGAGCGACCGGCAGCGCCATGAACTGGAGCTCACCAAGCAGTCCCTTGCCGTCGTTTCCGGTCTGTATGCCGAGAACCCGCGTGAAATCTCCAAACGCCTCGGCTCCATCCACGACGCCGTGATCAGCGGCCGCATCGAGCCCCCCATGCTCGACAGCATGCTGGAGCAGAATGACGGCGTCAGCGCCGAAGAAATCTACGTGAATCGCAAAGTGCTCGACCTCGTCACCAAAGCCGAAATGGAACGTGAGGACTACCGCCGCAAGGCAAGCCCCAACGTCTTCTTCGGCACGCGCAAAACCTACCTGGACACCAAATACAACACCCTTTGGATCAACAGCATCGTCATCCTCTTCACGCTTTCCCTCATCATCGCCGCCGTGGAGTTGAGCCTGCGCAGACAGTTGACGAAGGTGTGAGGTGGGCAGATGACCAAGTGTTGGCTGTCTAATCACGGTGAAGTGACCTGCCGTTCACACCTGCACAAGCTCGATGCGATGCCCGTCAGGATCTGCGACGACTGCTCGCCGACCCCACGGAGAATCGTGCGGCGGGGAGATGATGGCGGCTGGAAAAGCGCTGAGAGCAGCGATCACCGTCTCAAGAGACTGAAAACGGAAGCCGATGCGAGTGCCAAAAGTCGAAGCGCCGTCCGAGGAATGTGGATATAACTCAAAGACACAGCCGCCAAGTTCAGCGGCCAGATGCTCCGGCCCGCTGCCATGCCGATGCCGGATGAACTGCATACCCAGGCATGAATAGAAACGAGCGGCTCTTTCCAAGTCGGCAGAGCGAATAACCACAAGGTTGAGTGCGATTGGGTTCATCGGGGTTTGAGGACGGCATCTCGCGTCCTGATCCAATTCAGAATGGCCCTCATTCGCATCTGCGTATAAACCAAACCTCCGACTGCGCCACCAATGCCTGCGCCATAGATGCCGATGGAAAACGCATCGCCGATCAATGATCCCGCGCTGGCGCAAAGACCGCAGAGCATCAATCCGAGAAGTGATGCTTTACGCACGGACTTGGCGTCACCGGCATCACGCGCGAGGAGTTTTACTTCATCGCCTGAAAGCGCTGCGAGTTCGGGGGCGGATCGAAGATTCCAAATCATGTTCATGAGTGGATTAGATGTTCTCGGGTGCAACTATATCAGGAAGTTCCTCGAAAAGCTCCTTCCAGACGAGAATGTCTGCATCGTCTGAGATGTCCCAAATTCGCACCGTCTCGCATCCTGGCTGCTGGAAAAAATAACCTGTGATGCCGTCATAGCGCGACCAGGCGAATGAGTCGAACAGCAGCACCTCGCCAGCCACGAACGAGTCGCGCAGTGCGGCGAACGCACTGCGGACACGGTAACGTTTTCCAATAATGAAAGGGCATTCGCTCACGGTTGGAATTGCTGTGGGATGACGTTCAGGAAAATCGAACGAGTGCTGATTTAGCCGCCCCAGCCCTCACTTCTCCAGCTTCTTCAGCGCAGCAGTCACATTCCCCACGGTCAGCAGTTCATCGAGGATGAAGGGTTCCTCCGCGCCGGGGATGTAGAGGACATTTACAGGTACGGCGCGTTTTTCGAGAGCTTCCAGCGCGAGGCGGATGCTTTCATTTTCATCCGACCAGTCGGCTTTGAGCGTGGCGACTTTGTGCTGCTTGAAGAGGGCGCGCAGTCCGGCGTCGGTATAGACGCGTTTGTTCACCTGGCAGGTCCAGCACCAGGAGGCGGTGAAGTCGATGTACACGGGCTGCTTGGCGGCACGCAGCGCGGCCACTTTTTCCGGCGACCACGTTTCCCAGTGCAGCGCATCCGGGTCCTTGAGATTCACGGCCTCTTCTGAGTGGGAGCGTTTGGCGGAGGCGCTTGGCAAACCGGCCCACAGGCCGCCTGCAACGGCGAGAAATGTGAGCAGCCGTGCGATGTGCTGCGTGCGTGCTGGCTTGTGCGGCAGCGCCCAGCGGCCGTAGATCCAGCAGCCCAGCGCGATGAGCACGAGGCTCAGGATGGCGAACAACAGCGGCAGGCCTTCGATCTGATTGGTCAGCACGTAGAGCATGAAACCCACGGTGCCAAAGAGCAGGAAGGACATGCCCTGCTTGAAGCTCTCCATCCACGCGCCGGGTCGTGGCAGTGCGGAGATGAGGCCGGGGAAGAGAGAGAGCAGCAGAAACGGACTCGCGAGGCCGAGGCCGATGAGCGTGAAGATCAGCATGGACTGCGATGCAGGCAGAGCCAGCGTGGCTCCCAGAGCGGTGCCGAGAAACGGCGCGGAGCAGGGGGTGGCGACGACGGTGGCCAGCAGGCCGGAAAAGAAGGAGCCGCCGAGGCCGCTCTTCGCCTGCAAACCAGAACCCACGCCGATAGCCGAAGTGCCGATCTCAAACAGGCCCGCCATGTTCAGCGCAAAGATGAGGAAGAAGGCGGCGAGGAAGAAATTGAAAGCCGGTGACTGCAACTGCGAACCCCAGCCCTTGTTCAGCGCGATGGCGATGCCGCCCAGCACCCAGAACGACAGCAGCACACCCACGGTGTATGTCACACCGTGCAGCACCACCTTGCGGCGGTCTTCACCGGCCTGCTGCACCACGCTGGTGACCTTGATGCCGAGCACTGGAAACACGCAGGGCATGATGTTCAGGATCAGCCCACCGACGAAGGCGTAGAGCAGAAGTTGCGCAAAGGAGAGGGGGGATTTCGGGGTGCTGACTGGAGCTGCAGCCGCTGTCGTAACAGCTGACTTCGTGCTTGCCACAGCGGGCTTCGCTTCACTCGCCGCAGGCGCTACAGGCGGGGAGTCAGGGCTTTTTTTTTCAGCGGTAGGTGCGCTGCTAAACGCGGCGGCATTCGCTTCATTGACTACGGGCGTTGCAGCAATGCCGAGCGAGAGTGTGACTTCTTTGACAAAGGGAAGGCAGCTTTTCGGATCGCACACGAGCGCATTCACTTTCACTTTCAGCTCAGCGCTGCTGCCCACGGAGGCGCTGGCGGGCGGGGTGATTTTCACCGGCAGGTACACCGTGCCATCATATCCATCACTGATCGCTCCATCGGTGGAAGGGACCTGATGGCTCGCAGGCCAGGGCAGTTCCTCGATCTGCCAGCCCTCAGGCAGGGTCCAGGTCAGCTTGGTGGGCTTGCCGATGACGCCCGGTGGCAGGACTTTGCCGTAGCTGTGGGAGTCCTTTGAGTGCACGAGTTTGACGGCGGCCTGAAACGGCTGGCCGGGGGCGGCGGCAGACACTGTGGCGACGACTTCCGCCGTGACGCGCTCCTGCTTCGGAGCGCCAGCTCCGCCAAAGCCAAAGGATTGCGCGTGGGAGACGGTGGCAGCGAGCAACAGGGCGGCGAGAGACAGGAAACAGCTTCGATTCATGGTTGGGGAAGGGAGGATTGGCAGGTAGGAGAACGCGCCGTGCGGGTTATTCCCATCACGGCGCGTTTCGGCGGACATTGAATACTTAAACACTCTACGACTCAGAGCGCCTTGTGGCTGCCATCGCAGAAAGGCGGATTCTTGGTGTGCTTGCAATTGCACAGCCAGACCTTCTTTGCCTCGGGCAGGTTGAACTTCTTCGGGCCTAAGCCGCTGCCTTTGTGGCTGCCGTCGCACATCGGTTGATGTCCGCTCAAACCGCAGGCGCACCACCAATGGTCCCCAGCAGGGAGTTCAACAGCGACGGGTTGTTTCTCGTGAATTTTGGGAAGGTTTTCCATGGGGTGAATTTGGCAGATGGGGCAAGAAGGTCAAGGTGCTGCGCCTCTGGATGAGTCTTTGCCTACTTGATCGTCTCCAGCACTTCCCGCACCAATCCGGGTCCACGATATACCAGCCCGCTGTACACCTGCACAAGAGCGGCGCCAGCCTTCATTTTTTCCACCGCATCAGCTCCGCTGACGATGCCGCCGACACCGATGAGCGGGATCTGATCCTTCAGCAGCATGCGGAAGGCTTGCAGCACGAGGTTGGAGCGCTCACGCACCGGCGCACCACTCAGCCCGCCGGTTTCATTTGCCAGTCGGTGTCCGGTAATTGAAGCGCGATCAATGGTCGTGTTGGTGGCGATGACGCCATCAATGTTCTGTTCATTGAAGACGCGGGCGAGTGCCTCGATCTGCATGTCATTGAGGTCAGGGGCGATCTTGACGAGCAGCGGCACCTGTTTGCCATGTTCCTTCTTCAAAACGGCCTGCTCTTTCTTCAAGGCTGAGATCAGTTCCCGCACGGCACCTTCGGCTTGGAGATCGCGCAGACCCTTGGTGTTTGGGGAGGAGATGTTCACCGCAATGTAATCAGCCACCGAATACGCAGCTTTCAGGCAGATGAGGTAATCACTCACCGCATCTTCATTCGGCGTGTCGAAATTCTTGCCGATGTTCACACCGACAACCGCCTTGGTGCGGCGCTGCTGGAGCTTCTTCACGGCGGATTGAATGCCGGGGTTGTTGAAGCCCATGCGGTTGATGAGTGCCTCGTGCTCAGGCAGGCGGAACAGGCGCGGCTTGGGATTCCCCGGCTGCGGGCGTGGTGTAAGGGTGCCGACTTCGACCGCGCCAAACCCGAGCGCACCCCAGGCCTCCACCGCACTGGCGGACTTGTCCATGCCGGCTGCAAGCCCGAGTGCGTTTGGAAAGGTGAGCCCCATCACGTTGCGCGATTGCTGAGGCCCGGTGACCACCGACCTGAGAATGCCGAGACGATGGGCGATGATCATCATCTTCACCGTGAGGGTGTGGGCACGCTCGGCATCAAGCCGGAAGAGCCAGGGTTTCAGCACTGGATAAAAGGATTCGATCAAGGTCATGCGTCAGGCGGGAGGATGGATTTCACGAGTGCTGCCACGGCTTTGCCGAGTCGTCCATGCGCAGCCGCATTTAAATGAATGCCGTCGCTGCCGGGTTCGATCAATGTTTGCGTATTGAGGAAGCCGCAGCCCAGCGAGTTGGCGACGGCTTCGTAATACTTCGGCAGTCTGCGGCTGTCTTTCTGGCCGTTCGGAAACTTGGCCGCGACGTCTGGGAGGTGCAGTTGATCGCCGATGGCCGGTGGGCATAGCAGCAGTAATTTGGGGGCTTTGTTGCCGAGGCCCGCATCGCTGCCCAAGATCATCTGCGCCAGCATTTTGACACCCGTGGCGATCTCTCCGGGAGAAACGCCATAGACGGCTTTGAGGTCATTCGAGCCGAGCATCAGCACCACCAGATCCAGAGGTTTGTGAGATTCCAGGATTGCAGGCAGCACTGTTTTGCCGTTGCGTGCCAAGGCAAACG
This sequence comes from Verrucomicrobiaceae bacterium UBA7681, assembly GCA_002482965.1. Classification (GTDB taxonomy): domain Bacteria; phylum Verrucomicrobiota; class Verrucomicrobiia; order Verrucomicrobiales; family Verrucomicrobiaceae; genus Prosthecobacter. The sequence goes on from DLGZ01000076.1 coordinate 86,409, forward strand.
GGTCGTCGTGCACCGTGGTGCGGCCGTTTTGCCCTTCTTCGATCACGCGGAAGCTGGCGCCGAGTTCGCGGGCCAAAATGCCCGTCCAGCGCACGTCATGCGGGTGGCGTTCGGGGCAGGGGAGTGAGATGCTATCGGGCATGAAGCCCCAGGTGTTTGAGTCGCCAAAACAAAGAACGTTTTTCATCAGGCTTGCATGATGCCGTTCATTCCGGACGCGGGCAACTGCTCTCCGCTACTGTGAATAACTCCTCAAATACCTGTGCAAAAGTGTTAAATTCTAGCTTGCGCCTCTTTCCCTCTGTGTTAGACATCCTGCCCCCCGCTCCAAAAGCGGGGTTTTGAGTTCCCCCAGACTCACCCTCTTTTACTACTCCTGTATGCGCGTCCGTACCTCCGTTAAACCCCTCTGTGAACTTTGCCGTGTAATCCGCCGCAAAGGTGTTGTCCGTGTTGTCTGCAAAAATCCACGCCACAAACAGCGTCAGGGTTAATCCTTTTTTTAAATCCCACCACACCGAATTATGGCACGCTTGCTTGGAGTCGAAATCCCGAACGAAAAGAAAATCGAATACTCACTCCCGTATATTTACGGCATTGGGCTTTCCGTTAGCCGCAAGATTCTTGCTGCCACCAACATCGACCCGAACATCCGGGCAGGTGAGCTGAGTGACGAGCAGATCGCAGCGATCACCCAAACCGTTCAGGGGATGAAGATTCCGATCGAAGGTGACCTTCGTCGTGAGCTTCAGATGCACATGAAGCGCATCCTTGGTATCAATTGCTACCGCGCCCATCGTCATCGTCGTGGTCTGCCAGTGCGCGGCCAGCGCACGCACACCAACGCCCGTACTCGTAAAGGTCCGCGTAAGACCGTGGGTGCCCAGAAGGCGAAGTAATCTGAATTTTAGCAACGTCCCCGTCTATATATCATGGCTGAAGAAACGATCCCTACCGCACCTGTCGCAGCAGCTCCCGCTCCCGCTCCTGCCCCAGCAGTTCCCGCTCCTGCGGTTCCCGCTAATCCTGCCGCACCAGCGGATCAGCGCGTCTCCACCAGTGGTGACAAGCAGGTTTCCCAGAACGTCTGGCTCGAAATCGGTGGTGAAGCCGCTGAACAGAAGGTCGTCAAGGCCAAGGGTTCCAAAAACGTTTCCTCTGGCATTGTCCATGTGTACGCCACCTTCAACAACACCATCGTCACGATCACTGACCGTGCAGGTGGTGTGATCGGCTGGTCCACATCTGGCAAGATGGGCTTCCGTGGTTCCCGTAAAGGCACCGCATACGCCGCTCAGGTCGTTGCTCAGGATGCCTGCCGTCAGGCGATGGGCCATGGTCTGCGTGAAGCTGAAGTTCGCCTTCGTGGTCCTGGCTCCGGCCGTGAGTCCGCCGTGCGTGCCGTTCAGGCCCTTGGTGTCGAAGTCACCACCATCAAGGATGTGACCCCAATCCCGCACAACGGCTGCCGTCCGCCAAAAGCACGTCGCGTCTAATTTTTCAGCTCTTTTCTACTACCCACTATGGCACGCTACACAGGTCCTCGCGAAAAAATCAATCGTCGTTTCGGCATTGCGCTTTTCGGTCCTTCCAAATCTCTCGAAACCCGTAACTTCCCACCAGGGCAGCACGGTGCGCGCAACACTCGCCGCAAGACTTCCGAATACGGCACCGCCCTCGCTGAAAAGCAGAAGCTGCGCTATCAGTACGGTCTCATGGAAAAGCAGTTCCGCCGCTTCTTCGCCGAAGCTCAGCGCCGCAAGGGCGTGACCGGTGAAAACCTGCTTCAGATGCTCGAACTGCGCCTCGACAACGTCGTGTATCGTATGGGCTTCGCCAACACCCGTTTCGCTTCCCGTCAGCTCACCAGCCATCGTCACATCACTGTGAACGGCAAGGTCGTGAACATCGCCAGCTACCAGTGCAAGCCCGGTGACGTTGTCGCCGCCCGCACCACCAGCCAGCGCAGTCAGCAGCTCATCGGTCGTTTCCTTGAAATGACCCAGGGCACGCCTGCTTCCGACTGGATGACCGTCGATCGCGACAAGATGAGTGGTGTGGTCAATCGCGTCCCAGTGCGCGAAGAGATCAACCCGATCGCCAACGAGCAGCTCGTCGTCGAACTCTACTCCCGTTAATCCCTCAGGATTAGCCATCAAACTTCAAGAGGGACGCTTTCGAGCGTCCCTTTTGCTTTTCCACTTTTTCACCCTAGGTTTCCCTCATGACCCCGACCCGCCTGGAACTCATCGGCACTGAAGTCGCCCTCGTTTGGAGCGATGGCACGGAGCAATACATCGCCATGGAAAAACTCCGTGCCGCATCACCCAGCGCCGAGAACACTGGCGAACGCGATCTGCTGGGAAAGAAGATCGGCGGCACCGATCAAAAGCACTTTCCCGGCGTCACCGTGAAGGACTGGCGCATGGTCGGCGGCTACGCCATTCAGTTCGACTTCAGTGACGGCCACAACACCGGCTTATACACCTTTGATTATCTGAGGGCGCTTGGAGCGGCTGAATGACAAAAACGCCAATTTAGGCATACCGCATTTCATTCCCCCACCACACTGACCACCACGCTCCGCGCATGCGGAGCCCGGCGGTGCTCAAAAAGAAAAATACCCTGCCAAGTCCCCAGCACAAGGCGGCCATTCATAACGGGAATGACTTCGGAGGTGCGGGTCAGCGCCATGCGCAGGTGGCTCGGCATGTCATCCGGCCCTTCGTAGGTGTGAACGAAATAGGGTGTGTCCTCCGGCACAAGGTGGTCAAAGAAACTGTGCAGATCCGTGCGCGCTGAAGGGTCGGCATTCTCGTAGATCACCAGGCTCGCGCTCGTGTGCTGCACGAAGACAGTGACTGTGCCTGTGCGGATGCCACTGGCGCGCACAATTTCCTGGCAGCGCTCGGTGATCTCGTAGGTGCCTTTGCCTCGGGTGGAGATGGAGAACTGATCTGCGTGGGCGGTCATGGGTGGAGGGGGAGCTGGTGATGTGAGTGATGGTCACAAAAATGCCATGTGACTCATCATCACATGGCATCTGATTTTGTTAAGCCGCAGGTCGATTACGACAGCTCTGCCAGCTTGGCTTTCACCGCATCGAAGTTCGGCAGGTCCTTTGGGGTGGCGGTCTGCTCGGCGTATTGGATGACGCCGTTCTTGTCGATAACGAAGGCTGCACGGGCCGAAGTGTCACCGATGCCGGCGAGGCCTGGGAAGAGCACGTCATAAGCCTTGGTGGTTTCCTTGTTCAGGTCGCTCACCAGGGGGATGCCGATCTTTTCCTTCTGAGCCCAGGCTTCCTGTGCGAAGGGGCTGTCCACGCTGATGCCGATGACATCGGCATTCAGGTCGCTGTAGGAGCTGAGGCCTGCGGTGATGTCGCAGAGTTCCTGGGTGCAGACGCCAGTGAAAGCGAGGGGGAAGAACAGCAGGACGGTGTTCTTGCCGGCTGCGAGCGAGACATCGCTGAGACCGGAGGCGGATTTTGATTTGAGGGTGAAGCCAGGGGCTTTGGAACCGACGGAGAGTGCCATAGAGGTTGTGTGGGTGTGGGTTGAGTTCGGGCCGGGTGGCCAGGAGTCTGGCTATCAAGGCCAGACTGGCCTTCAGGTCAAACTAACGTTGCTGCTCTCCCAGTCAGAAGCTCCGCGGTTTTACGCCAGAGGCAGAAGTTCTTTGATGGGATCGCCGAAGGGCAGGATGGGCATCGGGCGGCCTTGGAAATCGTCAAATGTGTCCTCTGGGTCGATGCCCAGATGCTGGTACACCGTGGCCCAGAGGTCGTTGGGACTCAGGGGACGTTCGATGGGGTATTCGGCTCGTGGATTCGTCGCGCCGATGATCTGGCCCGTCTGCATGCCGCCGCCGCTGACGATGAAGGACATGGCATTGGGCCAATGATCACGCCCGGGCTGGCTCACACTGGTCTGGGTGCCGACTTGGGTATTGATCTTGGGAGTGCGGCCAAATTCTCCGGTGATGATGACGAGCACGTCTTTGTCGAGCCCACGCTGATGGATGTCTTCGATCAATGCGGACGCCGCCTGATCATACACGGGCATGCGCCAGCGGGCATCGGCATACATGTCGCAGTTCACCGCGTGGCTGTCCCAGTTGTAGGTGCAGTTCTTCGGGATGGGGGTGGAGAAGGGGTTCTCCCAGACCATCGTTACAAATCGGCAGCCAGCCTCCACAAGCCGCCGCGCCATGAGGCCGCGCTGGCCGTAGGTGCTGTAGCCGTAGCGTTCGCGAGTTTGAGTGGACTCCTTGGTCAGGTCAAAGGCATCACGCACAGCGGGTGTGGTGAGCATGCCAAAGGCACGCTGGCTGAAGCTATCCATGGCCTCCATGAGGCCGCTGCGGTCCATTTCGCGCTTGAGATTGTCCATGCCTTTGAGCAGATGCATGCGGTCGTCCATGCGCGCTGCCATGTCAGGCGTCAGACCGATGTTCTCGATTTTGAAATCTTTGGCGCTAGGATCACCCACCACCATGAAGGGCGATGCAGAAGGCCCGAGATAGGCCGCACCCATCGAGAATATATCAATGCCGCTGCGATTGCGATCCACACCTGCCACACAGGTCGGCATTGGCTGCCCAGCGCGTTGCAGCTTGCGGGTGATGATCGACTGCACCGACGGCGCATCATTGACGAATCCGACCGGCAGAGCGGGATTGCGCCCGGTCATGAAGCGCTTGTGCCCGCCGCCGTGATCCGAAAACTCGTGGTGCACACTGCGGATGATGTTGAACTTGTCGGCGATCTTTGCCTGTTTGGGAAACAGTTCACTAATGTGTGTGCCCGGTACCTTGGTGCGGATCGGATTGAGTACGCCGCGATATTCCACCGGGGCGTTTGGCTTCATGTCGTAGCTTTCGAGCTGTGACATGCCGCCTGGCAGCCAGACAAAAATGACTGACTTGTCCTTGAGCCGTTTTCCTGCCGCTTTGGCAATCGTCTCTGCGCGCAAGGCGTCACTTAATGACCATCCCGTGAGTCCGAGCGTGCCCATGCTGAGAAAACTCCGCCGTGACAGAGGGCCGGAACAGCGGTGAGGAGATGCGGACGAGGAAAACGACATGGAATAACACGCATACGTCTCGAATGCGGCATGAACTTTCACAGGGAGGGGCAATAAGCTCCCCGACTCCCGGTCCCACCAGTCACCTCGTCAGCAAATCCATGAACCTCTGCATGGCTGGAGCCGGTGTTCCCGAAGGGCGTGCAAAGACGTGCGAAATTTTGGGCGCTTTCCGAATGGAAACCATCGCAGCCGCGCCGCCAACCACTCGGCTTAATGAAGCTGGCAGCAGAGCGATCCCTGTGCCCGCCGCCACCATGACCGCGACGGCCTGCGCACGTGGAGACTGTAGCACGATGCGCGGTCGAAAACCCGCCTGGGCGCACACGGTGTGCAGGTATGCGGCAAAGGCTGGCGCCGCCTCGCTTGACACCGCCACCAGCGCCTCTCCCGCAAGTGCGCGCAGATCGATCTGCCGCCGTGTCGCGAGCGGATGGCCAAAGGGCACAAAGGCTGCGAGTGCTTCCTCTCGCCACGGCAGGAGCTGAATGCCAGGAGTGCGTTTGTCCGGCGGCAGACCGATGAAACCGCCGTCCAGAGTGCCGCGTTGCAATGCCGCCAGTTGATCCGCTGGAGGAAGGTCGTGCATCAGCAGTTGCACCTGCGGATATATCTCGCGGAAGGCCCGCAGCACCTCCACGAGCTCCGGGCTCAACACCGCGCTCACAAACCCCAGCCGCAGCCGTTCCGTCTGCCCGGAGGCAAATCGCCGCGTGGTTTCTCCCGCGCGGATGAGCTGCGGCATGACCGTGCGCGTCTCCTCATAAAACACCGCGCCAGCCGCCGTCAGCGACACCTTCCGGCCGCTGCGGTCAAACAGCACCGTGCCCAGCCGCTCCTCCAGCGCGCGCACGTGCCGGGAAAGTGGAGGTTGCGCCAGATGCAGCTTTTGCGCCGCACGGGTGAATGACAGCTCCTCCGCCACGGCGGTGAAGCACTCGAGTTCGCGCAGGGAAAAGTCCATACCGAAACGGTATCACAAATCAACAAAAGCGGTAGTTTTGTCATGCGCACTGACGGGCTAACGCAAGACCATGGCCATCAGCGACACCATCAAACGCGGCACCCTGCGTGCCCCCCACCGCAGTCTCCTCCGCGCCACCGGCGCCATCCAGTCTGAGAGTGACTGGGACAAGCCCTTCATCGCCGTGGCGAATTCCTTCGTGCAGATCATCCCCGGCCACGCGCATCTCGACGTCGTTGGGCGCAAGGTCCGCGCCGCCATCCGCGCTGCAGGCGGCGTGCCGTTTGAGTTCAATACCATCGGCGTGGACGACGGCATCGCCATGGGGCACGGTGGCATGAACTACTCGCTCGCCTCGCGTGAGATCATCGCGGATTCGATTGAGACCATGCTCCGCGCGCATTGCTTCGACGGCGTCGTTTGCATCCCCAATTGCGACAAGATCGTGCCCGGCATGATGATGGGCGCGGCGCGGGTGAATATCCCCTCCGTCTTTGTTTCTGGTGGACCCATGGCCGCAGGGCGCAATCCCACCACCGGCCAGGCGCAGGATCTCGCCTCTGTGTTTGAAGCCGTCGGTCGCTTCTCAACGAATGCGATCACTGAAAGCGAACTCGGCGAAATTGAGCGCAGTGCGTGCCCCACCTGCGGCTCGTGCTCCGGCATGTTCACCGCCAATTCCATGAATTGCCTGTGCGAGGCCCTCGGCCTTGCTCTGCCCGGTAACGGCTCCATTCTCGCCGTCGATCCGCAGCGCGATGCACTCTTCGAGGCTGCGGGCCGGGCCATCGTCGATCTCGTCGCGCGGAACATCCTCCCCTCGGACATCCTCACCCGCGCTGCTTTTGAAAACGCGCTCGCGTTGGACATGGCCATGGGCGGCTCGTCCAACACCATTCTCCACACACTCGCCGTTGCACGCGAGGCCGGCGTGGATCTCCGGCTTGATGAAATCAACGCCATCTCAGACCGCGTCCCGCACGTCTGCAAAGTCGCGCCGTCCGGCCTGCACCACATGGAGGACATCGACCGCGCAGGCGGCATCTCTGCCATCCTGCGCACCCTTAGCATGCGCCCCGGACTGCTGCATCTTGATGCCATCACTGTCAGTGGTCGCACGCTCGGTGAAACCATCGCCACCGCCGAAGTCCGCGATGTCGATGTTATCCGTCCATTGGACAACGCGTACTCACCACGCGGTGGTCTGGCCATCCTCTTTGGCAATCTCGCGCCGCAAGGTGCCGTGGTGAAAGCCGCAGGAGTCGCGCCCGCCATGATGTTCTTTCGCGGCCCCGCCGTGATCTTTGAGTCCGAAGAAACTGCCCGCATCGGCATCCTCGTCGGTCAGGTCAAAGCCGGAGACGTTGTCGTCATTCGGTATGAGGGCCCGCGTGGCGGACCTGGCATGCAGGAAATGCTTGCCCCTACGTCTGCGCTGGCCGGTCGTCTACTCGCCGACTCCGTGGCACTCATCACCGACGGCCGTTTCTCCGGTGCCACACGCGGCGGAGCCATCGGCCACGTCTCACCTGAGGCCGCCGCGGGCGGTCCCATCGCACTCATCGAACCCGGCGACCTCATCGAGATCGACATCCCCCAGCGCCGCCTCACCCTGCAAGTGGACGACTCCGTTCTCCAAGAACGCGCTCGCCACTGGCGTCCACGTGGGCAAGCAGACCTCGGCCACGGCTACCTCGCCCGATACGCCAGCATGGTCTCCAGCGCGGATGAAGGAGCTGTGCTCAAACTGCCGCAGTTGAGTTGGTATTGAGCCGCGCAAAATAACTCGCGGCCACAATTCCAGCAACGGCTGGAACTATGGATGGGATCGGAGATTGCAAAGTTTTTCCATTTCGCTTTCCAGAGCTTGACGAAGGCGGAGAAGGCGGGCTGAAATGAGGCTACGTCATTTCACGCGCTCGACTCATGAATCAGTCAACCTCTCATCGTCTCCGCCCTGCATGGTTTGAACCCCTCATCAACGCCCTGGGTTTGCAGCCGGATTCCACGGCGGCGGAGGTGCTGAAGAAGGCTGATGCCGTGGCCAACACCCTCGCGCCCAACACGCGTCGGCTGTGGAAATGGATACTCACACTCGAAGGCGTGGCCGTCGTGCTGCCGCTGCTCTGGCTGCTCGTGCTGCGGCTCGGCTGGCACCCGGGCTACACTGCCTTTGCCGTCCTGACCTGCACGCTGATGATCGTCGGCGTCTGCTGGTGGCTGCGCTGGCGCGGCATGCAGCATACCTGGACACGTGCGCGTCTCCTGGCCGAGATCGCACGTTCGGCGGATGCCTGCTGCTGGCTGCCGGGACGCGTCACCGTGGAGGCGCTGTCTTCTGCGCCAAAGCTCCAGGTCATCGCCAACGGTCTTCCCCAAAACCCCGCACGTGAAGAGGCATCGGATCTGGAATCCCTGAAGCAGCGCTATCTAACAGAGCGCATCCAGCACCAGCGCCAACACTATTACGACAAGCGCATCGCAGCCATCCAGGAGCGGAAACATTTCAGTCGCTGGGTCACGCGCTCGCTGGATGGCGCCCTCTTTCTCGCCGTGGCCGGCGCAGCCCTGGCCATCAGTGGCAAGGCGGACTACCTCCTGCGCATCTCCGGCTCAGACTATGTCATGGGCCTCGCGGGTACCTCACTCCCGCTGGTCGCCATTTTGATGCAGTCACTCAGTTCCTTTCTGGAACTCAACCGCCGCACCGGACGCTACGCACTCCAGATCGATTTTCTAGACGCCGTCAGCGCTCGACTGCAGGAGGCCGCCACACTCTCAGAGGCCATGGCCGTGGTGCACCAAGTGGAAAACGTGCTCCTCGGTGAAGTCGTTGAATGGTTTTACCAAGCCGAGCACGCCGAGTTTTTCTACCGCAGCAAAAACGTCGATGAGGCCGCCACCATCACGGCCACCGTGGAGCAGACACGCCATGCGTGGTACTACCGGTTCCTCGGCAGTCTTTCCGCCAGCGTCGGCTTCATCGTCTCAGTCATCCTCGGTCGTCTCGTCATTGTCGCCATCGCCATCGTCCTCACTTCCGCATGGATCGCGTGGCACGTGCCAAAAGACTACGTCGCCACCAGCGCCATCCATCGGCGGGATGGCCGCCTGCTTTCCAGTGCCACCGCCGATGGCTGGAATCCACCGCCCCAGCGCGCGGCACACGGCTTCATCCTCATCGCCCACGGGCTGCATGACGGTGCCAACCGCAAGGAAGACAAGAGCCGCTGGATGGAGCGCATGCAGAACACGCTGGAAAAGAGCACCGAATTCAAGGAGCGCCTGCCGGACATCTGCCTCGTGGACTGGCACGAGGCCGCGCTCGACCCCTCCCTCGATCACAATTTCCTCAATGACCTCGCCGCCATCCGCTCCATGGGCGAGGAGATCGGCACAATCGTCGGCTGCAAGCTCGCCATGGCCGTCAAATCCGGCAAAATCCAGCCCGACCAGCCCATGCACTTCATCGGCCACAGCGCCGGCGGCTTCGTCGTCATGGCCGCCGCGCGCACCCTCGGCATCCTCGGCATCAAGCCGCAGAACCTTCGCCTCACCATCCTCGATACCCCGCTGCCAGACGTCAAAGAACAAGGCGACCTCAGGTATGTCGCCCGGGATTTTCCCCTCGACTACTACTGCACCTCTGCCTTTGCCCAAGGCGTGCCCGCGCAGGGATGGCTCCCCTTGTTCAGCCGCTTTCAAATCAAGCGCGAAGAAAAGATGAACGCCTTCACCGATGCCCACTCCTACGCCTATGAATGGTTCATCAACAGCATCGTCAATCACGACAAGGAAGGCTTTGCCAGGTCCCCCTTCATGCAGCAGCTGACACCCGCCGCACCGCCTCCCTGAGCTCGCGTTGGCTGAGAGCTTCAACCATCAAAGGCCCGTCAATTCATCCTCCATGGCTGCACCTCGCTCGATGAGCTGGAATGGATGATTGGTTGAAGTGAAAATTTTCCGCGTTTCCCGCTCACACATTCCCCAGATCCACATCCTGACCACCGACACTCGCCTGCGGATGTTGCGGCTGTGGTTGCCCGTTGCCACCCTGACGATCACCTCGCGGTTGCTGCTGCTGCTGCCCATAGCTACCTTGGCGATCACCACGGGGTTGCGGCTGCTGCTGGCGGTAAGGGGGCGCGCCGTAGGCGGTATTGGAAATGGTGGAGGCGTTGGGAAGGGGAGCCAAGGCGGTGGAGCGCCAGTTACCGGACTCCTTGCTCAGGATGTCCTCCACACGATCCACGAACTTTTTCCGCGCTGCCGGCGGCTCTATTTCAGCATACACACCGGTTTGAAATTCCATCCAGGATTGTTCCTGTCGCAGGCACTGGGCCGTGTCTCGGTAGTTGATCCACGCCTCAGGAAGGTGCAGCATCTTAAGCAGCGCCGTACCGATGGCCAGCAGCACTGATGCCGTCGCGGTGATCCAGTTCATGTGCACCGGCACCGTGGTGACCAGCACCGGCAGTGACGAGGAAATCACGACCACGGACGTTTGCAGCGCGTGATACCGCCGCTTCTGCGCCGCCGCCTTGGCCTCGAACCATTGCAACTGATCGTTGTAACGCTTCGTTAGGAAATTGGAAAACACGTCTTCTTCCATGAGAATATGCCGCGATGATGTATGTCATCCGACCCGCATGCGAGGCATTTTTCAAATGTTTAACCTCGTGGCCTGGCCTATGCAGACGCCATCGAGTGCACTCAAAGCTCATCGCCGGAATCATCCTCTGCGTCCACTGCGGCCATCCAGATACCGGACCGCTTTCAGCGCCATCCAGATACCGGACCGCTTTCAGCGCCATCCTCATCGCCACCACCGTCCTCGTCCTCACCCTGCGCCGCCGGCAGTGCATCGCCAGGTAGGTTCGTTTCACTACAATGGGTTTCGGCAAAGTAGCCTTGTTGCTGTGCAACCAGGACTGCCTTCCTCCGCAGGCATGTCTTCTGCGTGTTGGCCCGCCCTCAATGCCGCACTGGACTCCAGCACCATTTCATCAATCATGGCACCACGATGTCTGCGCGCAAAAACATCCATGTCGTGGGGTTGTGGTCAGATCACCTCGATGACTACGGCTTCATTCATCCCGCCTTGGTCATCGATCCTGCATGGCAGGTGGACGACCGAGAAAAAATCATCCGTTACCTCAGAGTCGGAGTCTCGTTCGGCGGCATGCTCGGGTGGCACAAATTCCGCCTCAATCACCACGACGGCGAGTGCTTAGCTCCCCAGAGCGCAGCGATTGCGTCTGGATCTGGCCCGAAGTGCTCGCCCTGTATATCGAGAACAATGTCCGCCTCCTCGAAGCCTTCCTGGACCACATGAAATCCGTGGGATTCGATCCCTGTAGCAGCGGTCACACCAGCGAAGAAATCCTGCGCATGGAAAGATGCCTCGACTACTGAAACTGGTGGTGCTGCATCGAAAAACAACGCGCCAACAGCGAGCCTGCCTGATGCGCTTGCATCAAGGCAGGCTCACGCGGAATCATCGAAAACGAGTAGGAGCAAGATGCTCCACTCCCGTGCCGTAACCTCCGGTACCCCCTTTGAAGCCACCCCTGATGCCCCCACGTTCCCTGCGGCATGACCTCCGCGTCATGCGCCTCGTTTCCTGCGCCCTCATCGCGCTGCTGCCCGCACTCTCCACGCACGCGCAGACTTCCGCTCCCGTAAAAATCCCAGCTCCCACTGCCTCCAGCGCCTCGGCGACGCCTGCAGCAAAAGCTCCCGCACCAGCCCCGGTCACAGCGCCTCCCAAGACTGCCGCCACCGCGCCTGCCATCGTCAAAGTCCCGGCTTCCATTTCAGTGCCCGCGAAACCGGCCTCACCTCCGGCTCCAACCAAAGCTCCAGCGCTTCCCGCCAAGCCTGTCTTCACCACGCCACCCGTCGTCAAAGTCCCCGGCACAGCCCCCGCAAAGACCACCCCATCCGCGCTCAAGCCCTCCATCGCCGCCGCTGCCCTCAGCCCCGCTGAAGACGTCAAACGCACTTTCAAAGACAAGATCGTCCCCTTCGTCAAAACCTACTGCTACGAATGCCACGGCGACCGCCGCATGAAGGGCGGCGTCACCTTCCATCCCGCGCTCAAAAACCCCTCCGACCCCGCCTACATCCGCCGTTGGAAAATGGGCCTCGCCACCGTCCACGCGCACGACATGCCGCCTGACGACGCCGACGCACAGCCCCCCGACGCCGAGCGCGAAGCCTTCATGGCCTGGGTCGGCCGCCTCAAATACCTCAGCCCCAAAGACCCCGGCGCCTTCGTCATCCGCCGCCTCACCAAAGTCGAGTACGGCAACACCCTGCACGACCTCCTCGGCGTCTCGCCCGACATTGTCCAGGAACTCCCCGATGAAGTCCCCGGCGAAGGCTACATGAACACCCTCTCCCCCTTGCAGATGGAGCAGTACCTCAGCATCTCCAATGACGCCCTCAGCCGCGCCTTCGCCCCGCCCGGCGCGCCACCCACCCCCGTGCAGCAGCGCCTCCTCGGCCCCATGCCCGCCCCCGGCACCGATCCCAAAACCGCCGCCCGCGCCACCGCACGCACCCTCGCCCGCAGCGCCTA
>DLGZ01000072.1 GCA_002482965.1 Verrucomicrobiaceae bacterium UBA7681
TGCAGGCTTGCGCCGTGCATCTGCACGACCGCACTCCAAAGGTGCTACCCACCCCATCCTCATCACTTCCCCTTCAGCCTCCCAAACAACTCCCGCACCACCTCCGGCGACTGCTCCACAGCCTGAAACTCCCGCGACTGCGTCAGCCGCAGCCCGCCCAGATTTTCCGCAATCGTCGCCAGCGCCTCAAACTCCTCCGCCTGCGCGTGGTAGCGCAGCAGCCCGCTTGCCGTCGAGCTCGTGTCATCGATGAACAGATTGCCTTTGTTAGGCTGCTCATCCAGGCCATCGTCCACGCTCATCACGCGGTCCGTCATCGGCACGCCCGTGGCGCAGTCCCATACCATGAGGTAGTTCAGCATGGCATTCGGCGGCTCCCAGTGCTGGCTCTGCGTCAGCAGCCGCGTGCCGGAGGGAGACAGGTACATCGCCTTGATCGCATCCGGCTGCCCGCCCTGCGCAAAGAACAGCTTCTCATCCATCAGCGCGCTCACCGCCGCACCCGTGGCCGGAGAGAAAACGCGATAGCTGAAGTCCGCAAAACCCACCGCCAGCGCCGCATCCCCCGCACCCGGCGTGATGTCCGCGATCTCCCTGCCCACATCCACCGGCGCACCGCCGCGCAGCGTCAGCGTCAGCAGGCTGCCAGCACCCTTCGCCAGCAGCCGGTGCTTGTAAGAGGCATCCACCCCGTAGCACGCCACACTCTTGTCCAGGTGAGTCACCCGCACACACAGCGGCACTGGCTGCACCCGCACCTGCGCATACACCGGCGACTGCTCCTCGGACGGCCCGTCAGGAATCGTAAACTGCACCTTTGCCCCCGACTTCGCCGCGATCACGCTCTCCCCCGGCTTCGACTCCGCCACCTCATACACCGGCACCTCCGGCATCTTCAGCCCCAGATCCAGATTTGGAATCTTCACCAGCCGCAGCTGCCTGCCTCCCTCCACCACCACCTCCACCGCACCATCCGTATCCACAGACACCTCCTCCACCTTCCCGCCCGCGTTCAAAGTGCCCGCCTGAAGGCCCCGCGTGCTGTCCCCGGCCCGCGTCAGATTGATCTTCCCGTCCTCGGAGGCGGATACCAGCAGCTGGTAGTCACCGTTTTTCTCCTCGCCATCCTTCACCAGCGCCGCCGCCCACACCGCATAGTGGTGGGAGACCACCGCCTCCTGATACGAAGTGGCCTCGCCCTCAGAGGAAACCGTCAGATCCATCCAGTACGCATCCCCGCGTGAGCTCCCCGCCAGCAGCGCCCCGTTCTTCTCATCCCCACGCGCCCGGCTGCGCGTGAAGGACACATGCGTAAAGCTCGCGCTCTGCACATTGGAGCCCTCACCGGAAGCCACCAGCGTATCCCCCACCTGCTTGCCCGTGCTCACATGGAACACCTGCAAAAACTCCGGCTCCCGCCAGCGCCGCACCCGCACCGCCACGTACAGTCCATCCGGAGAGAAGACCACATCGGAGATCTGCCCCTGCCAGTTCATCGCCTCAAACTTCGGCTCGATCCACGGCGTCAGCGCCTTGCCCTGCGCATCCCAGATCCTGAAGTAGCTTGGCGATCCCGGATCACCGTCCTGATCTCCCCATGCAGCAGCCGTCATACCGTTCGGTCCCTGCGCAGTCAGCAGCACCCCCGGCCTCAGATCAGGCATCGCCGGACCCGTGATACCAGAAGCTGGTGGATTCGCGGCAGCTTCCACCACCGCCGCCCGCTTCTTGTCCGAAGGCACCAACACCCACATCGGCCTCTGCTGGATGAAAGTCAGGATGCGATCCGCGCAGTTCTGATTCCCATACTCCCGCGCACCCCGTGCCAGATATGCCAGCGCCTCCCCCGTCGTCTCATGATTCGTCAGGCGATTCGTCCCCTCATAAAAAGAGTAAACGCCCAGCGTGTCAGACAGCTCATGCGCCTTCGCATCCGCCCGGCCACGCATCTCCCACGCGATCCACCCCGCGCCCGCCGCCAGCACCGCCAGCACGCCAAACACCACCGCAGCCGTCGCGATCACCCTCTGCCGCCGCTTCGCCTTCGCCAGTTGGAAGGCCTTGTCCCGCTGCGTCAGCTCCCCCAGCGGCAAACCAAGCGCCCCTGAGATCACCTTCAGCTTCGCCAGCTCCAGCCGCTCCCCGTACTCATGCACCGCGCTGCCGATCTGCCGCGCCGTCATCTTCCCCTCTTTCACCAGTTGTTCACGATAAGCCGCCGCCGTCGTCCAGCCCTGCTCACAGCGCCCACCTGGCCGCACATCCGCCGCGATGGGCTCCGTCCTTGCCGACCAATCAATGCGCGTCGCATCCCCTTCGCCCGCCACGCCAAACCGCAACGGCTCCGGAAAGCACTCCGCGCCCGCACCAAACAACTCCACCTTCGCCGGATCATCACTCGCATTCGGCTCCCCGTCGATCATCAGCGCCAGCATGCGATCACTCCGCCCCTGCTCCTTGAAATAACGAATCTCATCCGCCACAAACCGCGACTGCACCGCCCGTGGCGAGCACAGCACCACCAGCAGCCCGCTGTTCTCCAGCGCCCGCCGGATGTTCGTACTCAGATCCGCATCCGCAGGAAGCTCCGCCTCATCCCGAAACACCGGATACAACGACGCCGGTACTTTATCACCCCGCAGACTCGTCCTCCCCACCAAATCCGGCGGCACCTCATAGCTCTCCAACGCCTCATGCAACCAGTTCGCCCACTTCCTCCCCATCTCCAGATTGTCCGCATGGCGGTACGAAATGAAGACAGCGTATTGTCTCGGGGCAGTGGGTGTGGGAGTACTCATCTCAGGCATCTTCATATCTCACACCGCCGTGGAGAAAGTTTCAACGGAACAATGGATGCGAAGCGGGGCTGGGAATGCGCTCAAGAGGTTTTTTGATGGCTATTTGGCATCCTTCGCCTTTTTCTCCTTCTTCGGCCTCAACTCCGGATGCCTCTTTAGCGTCTCCGCCAGCACTTCGAGCAGGGGCTGCTTGATGGCATCGGGCCAGTTGCTTTTCGCCATCACATCGGCATCGTTGTAGCCGGTTTCAAATTCCGGGAAGCCGACCACGTCCGGGACGCCGATCAGGTGCAGATACTCCGCCACGGCACCGTCCTTGTCCCCAGTCAGCCAGCGACTCACAGCAAGTGTTTCAAAAGCCTCTGAAACAACCGGGCCGGCATTGGTGGCTTCTACTTTGGGGCCGTAATTCTCGAGGGCTGCGAGGGCTTCGGCAGGTGCATGGAGGAGCAGCAGCGCCTTCCCTTTGAAGCGGAGAATTCGGGGAATGGTCGGAAAGCGCTTTTCCCCTTCTCGAAAGATGGCACGTGCCTTGTCTCCAAGGTTCAGCTCAGCGGCTAGATAGCCTGCGTCACAGAAATCGATGAAGGTCGCCTCTTGGTCGGCCAGTACCTTGTCCCAGCTTTGGAGGGCTTCAGTCTGTTTTCCTGAAGCTGCCAGAGCGTAGGCGAGTGCGCGGCGGGCGGCTATTAGGCTGGCATCCTGGGCCACGGCCTTGCGTGCAGCTTCGAGCGCCAAGACGGGCTGCTTTTGGTTGGTGAGGCTGCTGCTGATCAGGCTCAGCAGTGTTGCATCCTCGGGCAGCCCTTTGAACCTGTAGTTGCGCAGGAAGGCTGCACGCTGAGGATCTCTTGCAAATCCGGCCAGCAGCAGATGCGCCAGCGGTACGGAGGGATCATAGCGCAGGGCGGACTCGATTCCCTCTTCGGTGCCGGAGTCACGCTCACGCTCTGCAATCTGGCGGCAGGTGAAACGCGAATCTGGGGTCAGGGTGCGTTCAGCTACTGGCAGCGCCAGCCAGCGGGCGAGATCTGCCCATAAATCAGTGTCGGACGTTGGCTCATGAAGTATCCTGAGACGCTGCTCGTCCGGAATGGGTGTCAATTGCCCATCTTTATCAAACTGTAGTCCGGCGACGGCCTGAGCGCGTAGCAGCATCCACTCTGGGACAGGAAGTGGCAGATGCAGAATCGATTTCACATCCCATAGGCGCGCGGTCTGGTCATCGCTCGCGGTGACGATGCGGGTGCCATCCGCGCTGAATTGCGCACTTGCCACGCTGTTGTCGTGGCCCATGGCTTCACCGAGTTGCCTGCCGCTGTCGACGTCCCACATCCGTGCGGTATTGTCTTTGCTCGCGGTGACGATGGTCATGCCATCTGCGCTGAATTGAGCACTGTAGACTTCGTCTTCATGGCGCATTGGCTCGCAAAGGGGGGCACCGCTGGTCGCGTCCCAAACCCGTGCGGTGTTGTCCTCGCTCGCGGTGACGATGAGTGTGCCATCCGCGCTGAATTGCGCGCTTGCCACGCTGCCGTCATGGCTCATGGCTTCACCGAGTTGCCTGCCGCTGGCTGCGTCCCACACCCGTGCGGTGTTGTCCTCGCTCGCGGTGACGATGAGTGTGCCATCCGCGTTGAATTGAGCGCTTGTCACGCTGTCGTCGTGGCGCATGGATTCACCGATCTGTCTGCCGCTGGCGGCGTCCCACACCCGTGCGGTCTTGTCTTCGCTCGCGGTGACGATGCGAGTGCCATCCGCGTTGAATTGCGCACTCCACACGCTGTCGTCGTGGCTCATGGATTCACCGATCTGTCTGCCGCTGGCGGCGTCCCATACCCGTGCGGTTTTGTCTTTGCTTGCGGTGACGATGAGGGAGCCGTCCGCACTGAATTGCGCGCTCGAAACGCTGTCGTCGTGGCTCATGGGTTCACCAAGCTGCCTGCCGCTGGCTGCGTCCCACACCCGCGCGGTCTTGTCTTTGCTCGCGGTGACGATACGCGTCCCGTCCGTACTGAATTGTGCGCTGCTCACGACGCCATACGAGTGCAGTATTAGTTTGCCATTGGGCTTGTCGCCCACCGCGTCCCATACTCTCGCCGAGTTACCTGCCGTTACGATGCGCGTGCCGTCTGCGCTGAATTGCGCGCCCATCACACTGCCCTCATCTCGCAGCGGCTCTCCAATGGGCCTGCCACTGGCCGCGTCCCATACCCTCGCGGTCTTGTCAGAACTCGCGGTGACGATGCGCATGCCATCCGCGCTGAATTGCGCACTCCCCACAGTCCCCCCGTGGTGCAGCGGTCCGCCGAGGGGGGTGCCGCTGGCCGCGGCCCACACCCGGGCGGTCTTGTCATGGCTCGCAGTGACGATGCGCATGCCGTCCGCGCTGAATCGCGCGCTGGCCACGCTGCTTTCGTGCCGCATAGGCTTGCCCAGGGGCCTGCCAGCCGTATTCCAAACTCGCGCGAGGTTGTCACTGCTCACCGTGATGATGCGGGTGCCGTCCGGGCTGAATTGCGCGCTGTACACGCTGTCCTCATGGCGCAGCGGTTCGCCCAGAGGCATGCCGCTGGCCGCGTCCCACACCCGTGCGGTCTTGTCCTCGCTTGTCGTGACGACGCGCGTGCCGTCCGCGCTGAATTGCGCGCTGTACACTTTGCCCTCGTGCCGCATCGGTTCGCCGATGGGCCTGCCGCTGGCCGCGTCCCACACCCGTGCGGTCTGGTCTTTGCTCACGGAGACGATGCGCGTGCCGTCCGCACTAAATGCAATGCTCCCGACCTCGGCCCCGTGACGCAGCGGCTCGCCAATGAGCCTGCCGCTGGCCGCGTCCCACACTCGTGCGGTATTGCCAGAGCTTATCGTAACGATGCGCGTGCCGTCCGTGCTAAATGCCGCACTCCTGACTTCGGACTCGTGGGGAAGCGGCTCGCCAACGGGCCTGCCGTTTGCCGAATCCCACACCCGGGCGGTCTTGTCATCGCTCGCGGTGACGATGCGAGCGCCATCCGCGCTGAATTGCGCGTCGGTCACATTTCCCCCGTGTGGCAGTGGCCCACCGATGCGCCTGCCATTGACCGCATCCCAAATTTGCGCTTCGCCCGCCGGAGCCGCAAAAGGATCTCCATTGGACCTGTTCATGATCGTGACAATGCGGGTGCCGTCATTGTTGAATTGCGCGCTGAACACGTCGGCCTCGTGGCGCAGGATTTCACGAGGCAAGCTTTGCTTTTCAGAAGCATGAAACGACAGCGTGGAATAGAGTCGGGCTGCGGCGAGTTTGTTCGAGGGTTCCAATTTTAAAGCGCGTGCCAGATACGCCACACCTTGGTCCCATTCACCATCGGTTTCGATTCTTCGAACTGCAGTAGCGTAGTCTGCAATGCTTGCCTCATGGAGAATTTGAAAGTTTTTCTCGCGTTCTTCCTTGGCAACGCCCAACGCGCTATGCGCCTGATTTGCCTGCCATAGGCCATACACTGCAAATCCTACGGCGACGAGACTCAGCACAATCATTGCACCAAGGAAGCGTTGGCGCAGACGTTCTTTATCCAGCCTTCCCTCCTCCGCCCTCGTCGCCACAGCCACGCGTTCAGCCTGCTCCTTCGCCTCACGGTCCTGCCGCTCCTTGCGTGAGCGCACCAGCAGCGGCACCAGCACATCATGCGTGATCTCCAGTCGTTGCACCTGGTCCCGCATCTCGGCGGTGATCAGGCGGCGTTGGATGAGGGTGTCAAAGATGGCCTTCGCACCCGCCACGCCGGCACGTGTGAGCTGGCCCTCTGCTTCGCCGCGAATTAATGTATTGCGATAAGCTGGCTCAGTCTGCGTGATAAACGAGTCTTCGACCCACGCCCGAACGAGCTTCCCGTGCGTTTCTTCAAATCTTAGAAAGGTCTTCTCATAGAAATCCTGGAGAATGGTATCACTGTCGCCATGCACCATTTCGGCTGAGATTATCGGGAGCTTGGCATCACCCTTTGAGTCAAAGCGAGCGGCATTGAGCTGCTCGCAGAGAAGGCTCAGGAATGGTGGAACAGCTTTAATCTGCTCCAAAGGCGTATTCTCGGCAGCACCCGCCACGCGGCGGACGATGCTCTCCGCCACTTCGCGGCTGACGAGGCTGTGGTCGCCCAACTGCGCGGGGCCGAGCACGGCCTGGCGGGCCTGTGGACCGGAGAGCAGTGTGAGCGCCATGCGGTTCTGCATGAGCAGGGGGAGCTTGCCTTTCCACTGCTCGAGCTGAGCAAGGTAGTCCTCCCGCAGTGTGAAGACGATGCGCACCGGGGCAGCGCCAAAGTGGTACTGTTCCGCAAGGGCACCGTTTTGGGTGAAGCGTTCGGCGAGCTGGCGCGGCGGGCGGTTTTGCAGGAGGTCAGCCATTTGCTCCAACCAGTCGGCGACTTGGTTCACGAAGTCGGGCTGAGCACCTAGAGTGAAGATTTCCTCAAACTGGTCAAAAATGAGGACGGTAATCGGCTGCTCAGGCGTTGCGCTCGTCTTGCGGTGGAACAGTTCCCACAAGGTTGCTTTCCCAGGCTGCCAGCTTGGATCGAGTGCGCTTCCGGTGAAGGGGGGACAATTAGGCAGTTTGGCGAGCATTTGCTCACGCAAGGTGGCTCGCTCGCTGTACCTTAAGCGAATGATCTTCGGGGCGAATCCAGTTTCCCTCAACCGAGGCACCACGCCCGCTGCCAGTAAGGAGCTTTTGCCCCATCCAGATTGTCCATAAAGAACGGTGAGGCTGTTGTCACGGATGCGGCCCAGAATGTCTTCCACCTCGCGGTCACGACCGAAGAAGAACTCACGGTGCTCTTCTTTGTAAGGGAGCAGGCCCAGCCAGGGGTGCTCGGCATTGACTTCGGGTGCCTTGGAGGCAGTCCCGACGACGCTGGCTGAAGGATCAAGCGACATCGATGATTTCTCCTTTCTCGCGGTATTCTTCCATGCAGGCGGCGATGCGGGCGATGAAGTCGGGGGTGACTTTACCCTCGGGCAGCTTCGCGCACTGCAGGCGGCGGAAGATTTCAGGCTCGCGCAACTGGGTGCGCGTGCCTTCGCTGATAAGCACAGGAAGGTAAAACATGAGCCCAGGCTCGTTGCGTTCCGCAGCCCACTGGCGCTCCTTCATCACAAAGCGTGCGGAGCCCTCGTCATCCGTGAAGCCCTCCGTGGTGCTGGAAATGAGGCTGAGAAAAAGGGCGGCCCGCTGTTTGACCGCACGGCGCAGGGCCGTTTCCCATTCCGTGCCGGCCTGCAGCCGGACTTTGTCCAGCCAGACGGGAATCCCCGCATTGTGCAGACCCAGCGCGAGGTTGAAGGCGGCTTCCTTGTCCTCGCTGGCATAGCTGATGAAGACATAGCCGCGCGGCATGTCGGTGGGCAGCGATTCGATGAGGTCGTGCGAGCTGAGGGCGTACTTTTTTTGCCACCTCTGGCGCAGCTCCTTCACAAAAGCGCAGGGATCCATCGGTAGCACGCGCGGAGAGCCGATGACTTTGTCGAAGTAAAAGACCATCGGGTGGTCGGCGTGGAAGTTGTCCGCGAGGTAGGCGCCGGTGGCGTCATTGCGCACAGCGATGCCGCTGCGCTTCGCGATGAAGAGAAAGAAGCGCACGAACCAGTCGTGAAAGGGCGAGCCGATCAGCAGCAGCGAGCGATTGCGCAGCAGGCCGATGAGATTTTTCAAGTTGTCCTGCGGCCCCATCAGCAGCGCGGCCAGGTACTCCATGTAGTCCTCCTCCCAGATGGCAAAGCTGGCATGCTGATCCGTAGCGCCGAGGATGTGGTACAAGAAGGTGCCGGGCAGCGGCTGTGGCACATCCACCACGGTGCTGGGATGCAGCACTGCGCGTCCCTTCGTGGGCGACCACCCAGGACGCGCCTGCGTGAGGGCGCGGGTGAGGAAACCATCAAACGTAGTGGTCACGAAAACATCAAAGCCTGTGATCGCGGCGAGATCCAGCAAGCCCTGCGGCACCGCCGCATGCGAGCGGTCACTGATCAGCCGCGTGACCGTGTTGTAGAGGTCCTTGCGCTTGCTCTGGCCTTCGCGTTCGAGGAACTTGCAGGCCGCTTCATTCAGCGTCATGCCCGGCTGGTACTCGATGCCATGCTCCTTCGTGAAGTCAGGGACGATGGCATCAATGAGAGGCTGGCTGGGGCCGCCCACGTCCACCGTGACCAGCGCAGGCCCGATGATGGGCAGTACCTGCCGTTTGTGAATGTCGGCCAGGAGCTGGTCCCAGGGGATGATGTTTTCAGCAGCAGACATTCTTGGGAAGTGAGAGGGAAGGCACAGGACGTTGGCTCAGGCACGGCCAGGCCTTGCCCCTCAGAGGCATGGGCAAAGCAGAACTCATCAGCCCATCAAGCAGGCGCTTTGCTTAAATGCAAGACCTTCATTGAATGCGGGTCTCTTCCGCCCGGTCTGCCTCAACAAGTCCGCCCCTCTGGCGCTCCACTTCACACCGCCTAGGGGAATATGACAATGCCACAGTCACTCTTCATCACACCCTTCAGGAACTGCACCAGCGGTGATTTCTCGCTTGACCCATGAGATCGCAGTCGTCACTCTGGCCCGAAATGCTCTCATGCTGACTGCTACGCCACCCTTGTTCAGTGACGACCAGTGGGACGATCTGCTGGATTTTATCGAGCAGGGCAAGGTCATCCCCATCATTGGCGAGGGCGCTGTCACTTTCGGCGCGGACGACCAGCCGCTTTATCCCTGGCTCGCCGCACGGCTCGCGGAGCGGTTGGAGATTCCGGCGGAGCGCATTGGCGACCAGCCCACGGTCAGCCGGGTGGTGCAGGAGCACCTGAAACACAATGGCGAGCGCAATCTCATCTACAGCCGCCTGCACCGCATTCTCAAGGACCCTGCGCTCACGCCGGGCTCCACCTTGCGCTGCATCGCCAAGATCGATGCTTTCAAGCTGATGCTCAGCACCACGTTCGATCCGCTGCTGGAGCGTGCCGTCAATGAAGTGCGGCATGGCGGGGACGCCCGCACCCAGACGGCCGCCTTCTTTCCGGGCGCGTCGCAGAAGGATCTGCCCGCACGCACGTCAGAGCTGGCCACCTCGTTTGTTTATTACCTTCTCGGTCGCATGTCCGTGGCGGCTGGTGAATTTGTAGCCTGGGAGGAAGACCTGCTGGATTTCTTCTTCGAACTGCCCCGGCATCTCGGCACCGATGTGATGCGCAATCTCTCGGCCGATCTGAAGTCGCAGGCCTTGCTCGCCATCGGTCTGAATTTCTCAGACTGGGTCGCGCGGCTGCTGCTGCGCATCGCCCGGCAGGATTCGCTCTCTCGCGTCTCGCTCAATTCCTGGCTGGCCGAAGGGCCGCATGGCGTCTCTCCCAGCATGGTCATGTTCTTCGGCGGCGTGAGCAAAAACATCCAGGTGGTGGAGTGCGATCCGCAGGCCTTCATGGCGGAGCTGCTGCGCCGCTATCAAGAGCGTTTCCCCGAGACGGCGGCCAGACCCCAGGCCAAAGGCGGCAGCACCTCCGGCCTCGTCTTCATCAGCTATGCGCGGGAGGACGAAGCTGAGGCGCGTCAGATCAAGTCCGCGCTCGAGGCCGGCGGCTGCACCGTTTACTTTGATCGCGAACGCCTCGGCACGGGCATGAATTTTCACTACCAGTTGGAAGACCAGGTCTCCCGGCACTGCGCCGTTTTTATCTCCGTGGTCTCGCCCTACACAGAGTCGGCTGTGGGGGACAATTACTTCCGCCGCGAGCGCTTCTGGGCCTCCCAGCGTGCGCAGAGTTTCAGCGATCTGGACCGCGAGGAGTTCTACCTCCCGTTTCTCATTCACACGGAGTCTCCACCCGGCCTGGTGCATGAGCCGCGCATCTTTTCCGCCAGCCAGTGGAATCGCTGCCCCGGCGGCGTCGTTCCCGCCAGCACGGCCGAAAAGGTGGCCAGTCTGCAGAAGAAATTTTGCCCGCCCATCTCATGAAGGTGCCACTCCAGACTCATGTGACACCCGAGGCACCGTGGCTCGGCCTGCGGGCGTTTACGGAGGATCTCCGCCCCTACTTCTTTGGCCGCGATCGCGAGCTCGACGAGCTCTTTGAGCGCATCGCCCAGAAACCACTCACAGTGCTCTTCGGCCAGTCCGGCCTGGGCAAGACCTCCCTCATTCAGGCGGCGCTGATGCCACGCCTGCAAAGCGCTGGATTTGCCCGCGTGCTCCTGCGCCTCGATCACGGCGACAACATGCCGCCCTTGGAGCAGCAGCTTCTCGCCAAACTGCGCGACGAGGTGCTGGACGACACCGTGCGTGTGCCGGATGACGATCTCCCCGCGCCCCTCTGGCGCCTGCTGCATGATCCCGCCTTCGGCCTCTGCCGCGAAGGCGCACCCCGCGTGGTGCTGATGCTCGATCAGTTTGAGGAAATCTTCACGCTCGGTGAAAATTCCCCCGCACGCCGCGATGCCTCGCGTGCCTTCCTCAATGTGCTCGCAGACGTGGTGGAAAATCGCGTGCCCGCAGCGCTGCGGCCCCTCATCGAAGACGACGAAGCCTTCAGCGATCGCCTCAATTACGGTGCCCGTCCGCTCAAGCTGCTCATCTCCCTGCGCGAAGACTTCCTCCACCGGCTGGAGCGCTGGCGCGCGCAGATGCCCAGCCTGATGGACAACCGTCTGGAGCTGCGCCTCCTCACCGGCCCCCAGGCCCTGCAGGCGGTGCTGGGCCCCGGCAAGATTCGCTGCAAATCCCGCCCCGATCTGCCCCCCATCGTCAGCGAGGAAACCGGTGCCGCCATCGTGCGTTTCGTGGCCGATGCAGACGATGACGTGCCGCTGGCAGAGATCGATGCCGTGCCCCCGTTGCTCAGCCTGCTCTGCGCGGAATTAAACGATCAGCGCGGCGACAGCCCCACCATTCGTGCGGAGCAGATCGAAGGCCGTGCCGAGGACATCCTCACCCAGTTTTATGATCGCTGCTTCGCGCCGCATCCCCTGGCCGTGCGCCGTTTTGTGGAGGACCGCCTGCTCTCTCCTGAAGGCTTCCGGCAGAATGCCAATGAAGACACCTTCCTGCATGACATGAGCCGCGCCGGAGTGGGCACGGCGGAGGCCCGCAGCATCCTCGCGCAGCTCGTTGATGACCGCCTCATCGTCTCCGAAGAGCGCGGCGGCATCCACCGCATCGAGCTCACGCATGACACCCTCACCGGCGTCGCACGCACCAGCCGCGATCAACGCATGAAGCTTGAGGAGAAAGAACGCGCCGAGCGCGAGCTCGTCACTGCGCGCAGCCGTGCGCGGCTGCGCCGTTTCGTGACCATGGCGATTGTGCTGCTCACGCTGCTGGCCGGTGCGGGCGTGTTTTGGGCGCTGCGGCAGAAGGGTGCACTGACCGGTGCGCTGGCCAAGCAGCAGCGCTCGCTCGCTGATGCAGACTACCGGGTCGCGACGCACCTGCATCGCGAGAAGGACGATCCGGGCGCGCTGCAACACCTCGCCAGAGCGCTGAAACTCGTGCCCGAGCATCCGAATGCCCGGGTGCTCACGTCCTTCCTGCTGGCCACCGGCATCGACGAGCCCCAGGTGCTGCCCGAGCAGATTCACGAACTGCCGGATGCCGAGGGCGAGACCCTGAGCATCGACCTGCATCGCCGCTACGCACTCAGCCATGATGGCGAACATGTGATCGTGCGTGATCCCGTCACCTGGAAGGAGTTGTTTCGCAGCGCGTCCTGGGGCAGGCTTGCGCTGGTTCACTTTGATGACAAAGGCGGGCGCATTCTGGCCTATGCGGCGGATGGGCAGCTCCGCGTCATCGCGCTGAATGACAGGGCGACCTTTGATGAAGTCACCGAGTTCAACATCGGATCTGGCGTGCGCCGCATCCTCCTCACGCCAGATGGCAAGGCCGGCGCGGCCATTCTGCGGGACGTGAAGTCCATGAACACCGCCTCGGGAAACTCAGACAAGGGCTTGGAGCTGGTGCGCTTCTTCAAAAAAGGCGAGGAGCACTTCACCTCGGTGCGCGGCACGGGGGTCGTGGAAAGCGTGACGCTGACGCCGGATGGAGCAAGCGCCTTTGTCAATGTGCTCAGTCCCGGCAATGACGCCGATGTGCTGCAACTCTATGCCACTGACACCGGCGAGGTGAAGTGGGTGCTCGACTGCGACCAAGGCGAATATGTCTGGGTCGTGATGCGCGCCGACTCGCGCGCGTTCGTCAAGGCCGACCGGCACTTCATGGGCATTGATGCGAAGACCGGCATCGAATGGTTTGATCAGCGGCTGCAGGAGAGTGATCAAGTCAAGATCTCAGGAGACGGCCAGTGGTCGTTTCTCACCACCGCCAATTCGGGCGTGCTCACCTTCTATCCTCCTGAAACGGTGAAGCCAGAGGGAGCATCAGGCGGCGGCATCGTCGTGGGAATGATGGCCAAGGCGCACGACGGCGAGTTCATGCCGGACAATGCCACGCTGATCGTGACCAGCGCGGGCTCGGATTCCGGGGGCCTGTCGGTTTTTCATCTCGATGCGCAGCGTGCCATGCAGGGACTTGAATTGGAGCCGGAGGAATATCGCAGTGACGGGGGTGGGATGATCTACGTGCATCCCGGTTCACCGACCGCCGCATCGACATGGAGCGGCGAAAAGCTGGCGCTGATCTTGCCTGACCCCGAATCTGGGAAGTGGCTGACGAAGACGAGTCCGCTGACGCTTGAAGATGTGGGCTATGGCTCGAACATTCTGCCGCTGAGGGTGGATGGCAGTCAGGGCCTCACCGCGTGCTCAGGCATCCATGTTTACGTCTGGGACGGTACGTCGGATTATTCGCATGGGGCTCTCCGCGAGAGCGCCGCGGTGTCCGCCGCTTGGTTTCAAAACGAGCAATGGGTGACGGCCACGGCGAAACACGTGGCGCTGTGGCGGAAGGATCTCGACTACCAGACCGACTTCCGCATTCTCGGCAGCACTGGAGGGAAGGCCGGGCCGCGCATGAAAGCGGACGAAACGGGCAGCGTCGTGCGTGTGCTGCCCAATGGCCAGCTGCTCTGGCTGAACCACGCAGAGCGCGGCGACAACTGGGGCCTCGCCGATCCCTCCGGCGACTGGGTGATGTTCTCCACCTGGGTCGGTCACGCAAGCCATGCGAAGACGCTGGCGACCTGCACGCCCGACGGTGCCGTAATCTATGTGGTGGATGAATCCGGCAAGCTGCTGGCCTGGGACACCCGGTCCGGCAAGGCCCTGACCGATGTGGCGCCGCCGGAAGACGCGCACTTCCTCGCGCTGCATCCCACGGCACCACGTGCCTTGTATCGCCGCAGCGACGGGCGCTGCATCGACTACGATCTGGCGCTGGGCAGCGTCCACGCCCACCTCGGCACCTTGCCGGGGCCGACTGTCTCCTTTGGCAGCGCGGTACCTCTGCATGCGGATGATGGCTGGCTGGTGGTGGCGCAGGCCGATGCGGATCGGGATGCGATATTCAGGCTCGATGCACGCCACGAGCAGGCCGTGCAGCTCTCGTCCGCGCATCCGGCCAACCGCAACAGTTCGCATCAAAAATTCCATCTGGTCGTGAGTCCCAGCGGCCGGCATCTGGCCGCCGTTGTCGGCGACCGCTATGACCCGCAGTGGTGCTGGTGCGCGACGGCACAGGGGGAGGTGCTGCTTGATCAGGATCTGCATGGAAACGCTAGGGTTGACATGTATAATCCCTTTCAGTTCGATGCGTCCGAACGGTTCTTCGGCTTCGGTAGAAAAGAGGGGGCTGTCTTTGATCTGGAGACGCGGGAGAAGTATGTGGTCGAAGGCGGGGTGGAGCTGGCGGAGCGGGTCATCACCCAGCCGCCGCCCGCGTGGCTGCCGAAGTTCCTTGAGTTCATGGCCAGGCCGGACGGGAGTCCGTTGCTGTCACGCGCCGCCCTGGCGCAGGAGCTGCAGGTGTCCTATCCCTCGAATGATCTGTATTCGCGAATGGTCGCGCGCTGGCTCGCTCCCGCTGGCAGCAACGAGGACGAATATCCACCGCCGAGTTATAACCGCTCGCTGGAAGACTGGCGAAAGCTGGCGGCAAAAGATGCCGAGGATCCCGAAGTGCAGCACGACTTGCTGGTTCGCTTGCAGCAGGAAGCTCTGCACGCAGAGATTCACACCGTGCTGCAGACTCTGCTGCGGCTGTATGAGGCGCAGGCAAAACGTGCCCCGCTGAATGCCTTTCACTCCGCGCGCTACGGTGAGGCGCTGCTTCTCTCAGGGCGCTTCGCTGAAGCCGCCAAGGCGCTTGGGGATGCGGCCAGGGGCTTCACCTTTGAGGTCGATCACCGCCTTATGAAAGAGGCAGGCAAGCTGCTCAAGCAACAACGTGCCTATGCGCTGTGGCTCTCAGACCAAAAGCCGGAGGCCATCCGCTACGCGAAGGAGCAGCACTTCCACGACTGGCTGTGGGATGGCTCCGCGCTGCCGCCGCTGGCGATTTACCGACAGGCGCAGCCCGAGTACAGCAACTGCGATGCCGAGCTCCGCGCGCAGACGCCGAAGGCCGATGCCGCCGCGCTGTCCACGCCGCTGCCGCCTGACCCTGCGGTGCGTCGGGATGAATTGTACAAGCTCTTCGACTCCGCAGTTTATCGCGCCACCAAGGTCTCTGGAGAGGAAGCGGCGAAGAGTCTTGCAGAGGCCGAGGCGCTGATGGCAGAGGTCATCACGCTGCCTGATGATTCGCAGCACTATCACCACTACCTGTTGCTGGCGAACGTGCAGAAGGCGCGGGGCCGGAAGGATGAGGCGGCGGCGACGCTTGCCAAGGCGGATGCACTGCTGCGCAATGGCTTCAAGGCCAGGATCGAGTTCCAGGCACGGCTGCGCGTGGCGCAGGAGCGGCAGAGCGAGGCGCTGCGGCTGTGGGGCAAGGTCGCGCGCGGAGATGAACCCACCTGGGATCTCATCAGCGAGGCCGCAGCGGCGGCACGTCATTTCGGCCAGTTCAAAAAGGCCCGCGACTACCTGCGTGAAAAACGCCCTGTGAAGAAACGATTTGAGAACAACGAGGTGACGTTCTTCCACGTGCTCGACGGCTGGCTCTCCTGGGAGCTTGGCGAGGATGATGAGGCCATCAATTCGTGGGAGCAGGCGGAGATCGTCTTCCGGGAGCAGGGGGCAGATGTTGCAAAGAAAGTGCCGCATGTCTTCACGCGCGCAAACTGGCTGCCCGCGCTCGCCGCCGCCCACGCGAAATCCAATGAACCGCTGGCACTGCAGCATTACCGCGAGTGCCTGAGAGAGAATCCTGCGCTGGCTTTGCCAGAGGGCCTGGCTGGCGAGTTCGCGGGCGATGTCTGGCGCTGGCGTGCCGAGTCGCTGCAAGACACGCCGGCGCTGCGCAGGCTCGATGTAATGCGCGACCGCCTGCGCGCGCTGCACGGCAGGCTCGCTGAAGACGAACGCATCGCCGCCGAGGCCGCCGCCCTGCTCGCGGCCTACCGCACCGATGAAGCCGTGCGCACGCTTGCCACCGCCGCTCCGCGTTTCCCTGACTCGCCATGGATCGCCCTCCAGCAGGCCGCAGCAGCCGCGCGCGAGCACGATGATGTCAACGGCATCGAACATTGGCGGCGTGCCTTCGTGAACTTTGCCCGGCTCGACGCCGTGCAGGGCAGCCCTCCGAAGCAACGCCCCGGTGTCTTCCTTGATGATGATGTCATCGTTCCCACCCGCTCAGGCCGCCCGCAGTTGCATGACTTCCTGCTCATCGTGAAGCGTGCGCTGGAAGCTGGCACCGTCACGGACCTCGCCACCTTGCTTGAACAAGCACGCGCCGTGCTGCCTTCGCCCTCGCACGAGATGCTCGACGCCTGGCTGCTGCTCGCCGCCCAGCCCGAGGATCCTCAAGGACTCGCGGGCAGGCTCTTGGAGCGTGCGGAGAGGAACATGCTGTATGAGGAAGATTCATCGGAGCGGGACGCCTGGCAGGTCGAGCTCAAATCGGGTCTGGCGCTGCATGCGCTCATCAGGGCCAGGCCCGCGCACTCCGCTGCAGAGGCCTACGCGATGATCTATGAAACCGTGGGCATTCCTGGCGATGACCTGAAGTACTGGCGCGAGACCTTTGCCAAATGGAACCTCCCGAAAGTCCTGGTGGACCGCTTCATCGCCTACCGCGAGGCCGCAGCGGCGCTGCCTGCGGCGGAAATCCTCCGCGCCATGCCCAAGGGCAGGGAGGCCAGGTATTGGCTGCGGGAACTTGGCCACATCGCCGATGCAGTGGGCTACGAATTGCAGGAGAAGGAGCTGACCATCGACGAACGCTGCACCCTGCTCATGGAGCGCAACACTGCGCAGGATCGGGAGCAGGTCATCAAGCTGCTCCAGCCCGTCAAAGACACCGACTCGGCGCTGGTGCGTCATCTGCTGCTCGCGAAGGCTCTCTCCGGCAGCGGCAGGAAGGCGGAGGCGCTGGACTTGCTCGTCGCACTTTTCCAATCGCTGCCGCAGCGCGGCCAGCTCATCAAGGCGAGTTCCGGGGAAGGCGAAGAGGCCATCGCCTTGATCGTTGATCTTGCCTCCGCGCTTGGGCACAGCGAGCGCGCGCTGCCGATCATCAGGGATGTCCCTTCGATCTGGCGCTACTCGGAACTGCTCGTCCTGCGTGCCGGATGGTTGGCGGCTGCGGAGCGGCGGTTTGATGACGCCGCAGCTCTCTTTGGAGACCGCACGCTGAGCGAAAACACGGAGCTCGCCCGGCTCGGTGAGGCCATCGCGCGCTGGGAGCAAGGACGTACCGAGCCTGCTCTGGATGCCTATGTGGCCTACCTCTACGCTGGAGACTCTGGCAATGCAGATCCCGCCGATACGCCCGCCGGATTTCCCATGCACCTGCTGCCCGTCGCGAAGGCTCTAAATGCAGCTCTCCGCAAGGGCGGCCCTGCGGAGTTTGCCAAGCGGCTCGCGCGCTGCGGCTTCGTCATGGGCCCCCAGTTGGAGCTTTGGCGCGCCGATGTGTGCAACAGACTCGAGTTTCACGATGAAGCGCTGGCTGCCGCACGCGCGTCCCTGGCCATCGCCGACGCGAACGATACTGAGCGTCAGGCGCGCACGCGCTATCATCTGGCCTCACAGATGCGCCAGCATTCCACGGCGGCGGAGAAACTCGCGGTCGAGGCCGAAGGTTACGCCCGTGACGCGGCACGCCTCGCGCCGGACAAGTCCGTCTATTGGGAGGAGTGGATCGCTCACCTCGCCATCACCAAGAAGCTGGATGAAATTCCTGCGGCGTTCCGTCATCTGCTCAATCTGGAAACCACCTCTGAATCCGCCGCCATCATCTCGTTCCTGGATGCATTTGCCGCAGGCGGACTGCCCCTGGTGGACCAGCTCTTCGCC
Source organism: Verrucomicrobiaceae bacterium UBA7681 (assembly GCA_002482965.1). Classification (GTDB taxonomy): domain Bacteria; phylum Verrucomicrobiota; class Verrucomicrobiia; order Verrucomicrobiales; family Verrucomicrobiaceae; genus Prosthecobacter. The sequence continues at coordinate 18,169 of DLGZ01000072.1, forward strand.
ACCGCCACCGCACATCGCCAGCAGCAGTTGCGTGACCGCTGGATCCGCATGAACATCGATGCGGGCCAGTTCCAGCGCGCGCTCGATCTCGTCACCACGCATCGCGCTTCGCTCGATGAATCGACCGCCGTCAAGTTCAGTGCCTTCGCACTCGCCGGGCTCGGCCGCATGGATGAGGCGGTCTCCGGCTACCTCCTGCTGCTCAGCCTTTCCAGCGAAGAAACGAAAGTCTCCGGGACTGTGAGCAAAAGCCAGTGGGATCGTCTGAGCGGACTGCTGCGCTCTGCAGTCGCCAGCCTGCCCGGCACCCGGCTGCTTGATGAGGCGCGCTCCTTCCAGGCGATCAGCCGTGAGCGGCTCAACACCTTTGCCAGGTCATTGCACGCATTGAAACGTTGGCCCGATGCATTGCCCGTTTACGAATTGCTGCTCGTCAATGCGCCCGACAACCACAGCGGCAGCGAGATCAGCATCTTCCTCGCCCAGCGTTGTCTGGACAGCCTGACTCCGCCCGATCCCGCCGCCGCGCTGCGCTACCTCAGCAAGCCCTTGTGGACGCTCGCCCCCGATTCCAAGAACGAAGCCCCGGCGCCCGCGTTTGAAATGGACGACACCCTCGCGTCCGACAACGTCATCACCCTCTTTGCCTCGCTCACGCTCCGCGCCCACGATCTCACGCGGCGTTGCGTGGCTCTCCGGCAGACCGCACTCACCGCCAATGCCACCGCAGACTCGTATCTGCACAGCTACACCCTTGAAATGCTGGGAGATCACTCTGGCGCGGATCTCGCCCATGCGGCGGCTCTCAAACGCTTCGGTCCATTGCCCACAGTGCTCAGTGATCGCGGCTGGGTCTTGCTCTTCCACCGCCACCAGCTTGATGAAGCGCAGGTATTGCTCGCTCAGATCCTTGCCTTCCATCAGCTCAACAACACCGCCCTCGAAGTGTCGTATCACCAAATGAACGCCGCCATTCACTGGCTTCGGCAGGACAAGGACGGCGCCATCGAAGCCTACCGGCAGCTCATCGCGCTCGATGCTCAATACGCCACCGCTGAAGCCTACGGCGCAGGCAAGCCCGGCGACGGCACCTTCTGGCCCCCCGCCGAAGTCGAAGTGCTGGAGCCCCTGCGCCAGGCCACCCTGGCGAAGTATCCTGATCTTCTGAAGCCCACGAATCCATGATCCGCCCCATTGCCCTTCTGTTGGCATGCCTCTCCATGCTTGCTGCCCAGGATCAGCCCATCAATCCTGAGGATTTGTCCCGTGCTGTCGAACAAGGTGACGCCGACCGCGTGCGCCTGCTGCTCCTCAGTTCCGCCAAGCCGGATGTGCGCAATGCGAAAGGGGAGACGCCGCTCATGCTCGCCGCGAAGGCCGGCAGTTTTGAAATGTGCCGCGCCCTGCTGTGGGCAGGGGCCGATGCCAATGCGGCGGACAAGTCCGGCAAAAAAGCGCGCGATCTTTTGAAGAAAAACGCCGCCGGATTTTCCTCCGTGAATCTCCTGCTGCGCTGCTACTCCTTTGTGCAGGATCATCACTCGCCCGAGAGCAAAATCACCCGTCCCGGACTCGTCATGATCAGCGACTGCTTCATTGATCACGATCACAAAAACATCAAGCCAAGCTACTGGACCAATACCGCCGAAGCTACAGGCAAGCCCGGTGCCGATGACGACGGCAACGGCTTCATCGATGACATCTACGGCTGGAATGCCGCCGCCGATGAGCCCCTGCGCGCCCCCTTGCTCGCCAACATGGCCGACGACATCAATGCCACACTGCTGCGCAAATTCGTCACGCTGTACAATCGCAACGAGGTCGAGTCCTTTGACGCCGGCAGCAAGGATTGGAAAGGAGAAAAGCTCGGTGACCTCAGCAATCTCTATGAAAACCCGCTCGTGCGTCAGCTCGGGCTGGACACCCTGCAGGACGGCGATGTGGAGATCAATGATCTCACCTTCACCAACATGCTCGTGCATGCCTCTCATGGCACCCACGTCGCCGGCATCGTCATCAAAGCCAGCGATGGCAAGGCGCAGGTGCATGGCATGATCCATGGCCGCTTCCAGACACCGAAGACCGCCGTCACAGACCTCACCGCTCTCGCCAACAAACTCGCACCGCGCACCGTCAGCTATGAGCAGTTCGTCATGCAGCTCCGCAAGACCCTGCTCGCAGATGCCCTGAAGCACGGCGCACGCCGCAGCGCTTACCTCCGAACCACCGGTGCCGGCGTCGCCAATCTGAGCTGGATGCAGTCGCGCAAGTGGTTCACCCACGTCGCCTCCGACATCAAGGACATCTACGAAGAGCACGGCATGGACCCCGACTCCATCGAGAACTACACCTGTCCCATCGGCCTCGATTTGTGCGGCGATCTCGGTCTCGAACTCCTCGTCAATGCCGCCGCCGAGCTCGCGCTCATGATGCATGAAAATCCCGATGTCCTCTTCGTCCTCGCCGCTGGCAATGAAAGCGAAGACAACGACGAAGGCTATCCATCCCCCGCCTATCTCTCACGCTTCTTCCCCAATGTCATCACCGTCGCCTCGGTGGACGAAGACAATGATCTCTCCGACTTCTCGAACTTCGGCACCGCCAGCGTTCAAGTCGCCGCACCCGGAGAAAAAATCTTCTCCGCCTTCCTCGCCAATCAGTCCGGCTACATGTCCGGCACCTCCATGGCCGCACCCGCCGTCGCCGGACTCGCCGCACGCATTCGCGTCGCGTATCCGCAGCTCACCGCTGTGGATGTCCGCCTCATCCTTGAGCGCTCCGTCACCGCCGTGGAGTCCCTGCAGGCTGAAGTTTCCACCGGTGGTGTCGTCAATCCGGAAGCCGCACTCGCACTCGCCGCGCAGTGGCAGCCCGGCTCACGCGCAGATCTCACGCTCGCAGCCCTCACACCTCCGCGCCAGCAGCCCGAGGAGGTCATGCGCGCCGAAGAAGCCGAGTCACCCGAGCACGCCGCCGATGACCTCGCCACCCGCGTGGGAGACAAAGGCGCGCGCATCAGCGCCCTCGGCGGTTTTGCCACGCAGTGGCGCATCATCATGTCCTCCGGCACCGACTTCAAACAGCAGGCCGCGCATCCCGTTGGCAATCTGCCCATGGACTGGATCAAACAGAAATGGCAGGACGGCTGGGAGATCACCAGCATCGGCGGCGAGAACGAAAAATGGCGCGTCGTCATGTCCTCCGGCGGCGGCTCGCGCGAGCAAAAACTCCTCGGCCTCGACTTCGATCCCTCCTCCATCGATCAGCTCCAGAGCATCGGCTACCGCATCACCGCCCACGCCGGATTCAGCACCTCCTGGGTCTTTGTTCTCACCGCCGGCACCGGCTGGAAAGACCAGCTCTACACCCTCCCCGGTGCCTGGAATGACGAGCGCATCCAGTGGATCACCATGAACCTGAAAGCCGGCTACCGCATCACCAGCCTCGCCGGAGACGAGTACAGCAAGGACCACAGCAAAGACGCCTGGACCGTCGTCATGACCCAGGGCACGACCCTCGGCGATCAAGTCTTCACCGGCCCCGCTCCGTGGCCCGAGGACTGGATCGCCGAGCACGAAAAGAAAGGCTACCGCATCACCCAATGCACCGGCTACGACGACCACTGGGTCGTCGTCATGTCCCAGGGCACCCCCCTCGCCAAACAAACCCCCAGCACCGGCAGCACCTGGGATGATGAATGGGTCAAAGCGCAGTGGCAGCAGGTTGATTGAGGGCCACGCAACAAGAAATGCTGCATCCTACCAGCACCGCACAAATTCCGATATGGACTGCGGTTGCGCAGCGCAGCGAAGCTACCGCTTTCGCAGGCCGGTTCAGCCAACGCACACCACGAAATACTCGAACACGGCAACCTGTGCTCTTTCGCCAGCCAGCCAGCCCACGCCTGCAACAAGCCACCCCCAAGCAGCATCCTCTGATCATTTCAGGACTCTGGCATAAGTGTTATTAAGCGGTGTCTTCGCAAATACAGGCTCTCCGGAAGGGAGATACGGGCTGTGGTGGCGGGTGGTCAAGGAGGGTGGCTTTTTGAAAGAGGGAGAGTGGAGATGCAAGCAGCGCGCGCTGGAGCAAAGGATTCCACGGACGCGCACAGCGCATCCCTATAGCGATTCGCAAAACTCATTTCCGAAATGGAGAGGCTGAGGATGTTCGGTTTG
>DLGZ01000060.1:0-53081 GCA_002482965.1 Verrucomicrobiaceae bacterium UBA7681
CCTCAATCCGGCCACTGGCAACACTTTCACCGGCGGCGTGAGGGTTAGCCAGGGTACATTGGTGGGTGAAGCCAAAACCGGCGGCAACCCCTTTGGCACCAACAATGCCTTCAACGTGGCCAACGGCACGCTGCGCTTGAACAACCACACCGGCGTGGCCAACTCCACCGCGAGCACGGGGGCCCTGACCATCAACACCGGCAATGCAGCCCTCATTGTGGACAACACCGGTGGCGGCGGCACCACCCTGGGCTTTGGCTCGCTGGCACGCAGCAACAATGCCACGCTGACCGTCAAGGGAATCGCCACCAACATTGGCACGGCCGGGAATGAAAAGATCAGCTTCACGGCAAGTCCCGCAGTGCTCAACGGCACCATTGGCACCTGGGCGGTGATCCAAGGCATCGGCACGGACAACTCGGGCAATTACGCGACGATGAGCGGCGGCAATATTGTCACGGCGACATATGGCGGCACGGGAGATCTGGACCTTGCCACGGGCTCAACGCAGTTGTTTGACGCCACTGGTGTGGGCGGGTCGCTGACGGCTGACCGCAGCGTGTATGCGTTCCGCACCGATTCGGACATCAATTTGGGAGGATACACGTTGAATTTGGGAGCGGCCAATTCGAGCACGCTGGGACAGGCGGGGATCATCCTGAACAACGGTGCGGGCATTGGCTTGGGGACGCTGAATTTTGGCACCAACGCGTTGAATGTGTATGTAGACGACGCTGCAGTCTCGTTAATCTTCGCGTCGCTGACGAACTTCCGCAGCAACGTGAACAACACGCTGAGCACCAGCAATGTGGCCGCGCCGGCGGTGCTGGTGAAATACGGGCCAGGGACGCTGGAGCTGTCAGGAGCGAACACATTCCAGGGCAACGTGCAGGTGAACGAGGGCACGCTGAGCTTGACGGCGGCCAACGTGATCCCGACGTTTGGGAACCTGAACGCGGTGACAGGGTCGATTGTGACGATCCAGCCCGGGGGGACAGTGCTGCTAAACAACTACAACCAGGAGTTTGGCAACCTGGCGGGCACCAGCGTGGTGAGTCCGGAGCAGAACACAGCGGGTACGCTGAATTTGGGCAGTGCGACATTGATCGTCGGGCGGGAAGGCAGCAACCAGACATTCTCCGGACAGATCATTGGCGATGCGAATTCGGTGCTGACGAAGATAGGCGGCGGGCGACTGATTCTGGACAACTGGAATACCGCAGCGCCAAATTCGCTGGGGACATTGGACATTGCGCAGGGATTTGTGCAGAGCTGGACCAACGACCAGTCATGGGCGACTCCGACCGGCTTTGCCTCGGCGATTCCCAGCACAACGACGATCCTGCTGCGCGGCGGCCAGTGGGAAGTGTACGCCCTCGGGGATAACACGGGCAACAGCCAGCGCATCCTGGTGGGCAATAACATCATTCATCGTGGCGGTGACAGCCAGTTGATCGTGAACCGGCCGGCGGTTGGTGGCCAGGCTGCCAGCAGCAAGCTGCTGACCTTCGGCACGCTGACCTTGGACGTGCAGCGTTTCCTGACCACAGGCGGCAACACTTTCATTCCTCGTTTTGACGGGCTCACGACACTGACCAATCACGCGCGCATCCAGACGGATGTGCAGTTGGTGCTGGCGGGTGGCATTTCAGACGGTGGCATGGGATATACGATCAACAAGATAGGTGCCTCGGATCTGACGATTTCCGGCGACAACAGCGCGACTTGGAGCGGTGGCCTTGTGCTCAGTGGTGGAACCATCTTGTTTGGCAACCGAGGCTCCGATGACATCCTCTATCCGGGAGTGACATTTGTTCCGAGCAGCACGGCAAACGCGGGCACGGGTGACATCGTGGTAACCCAGGGGTTCAGCGCCACAGGCAACAACCTCGCACTGCGATTGAATGCACCAGGCAACTTGGTGGCAGGACAGGAAGTTCAGATTTTTGGCACGGAGCAGAACTGGACCAGTCGCATTGATATCGGCACTGATGCAGCGTTGACGAGCTACGGCTTGCGCTCGACGACAAATGGCTCTCTCGCATTGGGCATGGGAGATGCGGGCTTGTTTACTCAGGCGCTCGACGAGTCGCGCATGGGCAGCGGCAAATGGGGAATTTCCGCTTACGCGAATACGTTCTACATGGCGGACACGCTGGGAGCGGGGGTGGACAACGTCTATCACTTCACTGGCACCAACGGAGCGACTTTGAGCTTCGTGAATGACAACGTGCTCACCGGCACCGCTTCGCTCGAAGTAGGTCGCAACCCGCTGGTTTCCGGCTCTGTGACGACGCAGGGCACCGTGGCAATCATCCGCGCTTATGGCAATCAGAACTACACTGGCAACACGACGATCCATCGCGGGGCGGACTTCGGTTCCATCGGCAACTATCTCGAGATCACTGGCAGCATCGCCTCCCCGATCATCGACATTTATGGCCGGCTCAATCTGCGTGGTTTGGCCTCAGTCACGGATGCGTCCGGTCTCAACAACATCAACACGGTCAACATTCTCCCAGGAGCTGTGCTGCGCTTCGATTACTCATTGGACGTGAATGACCAGTTCGTCGTCAGCCGGTTGAACAACAGCAACCTCGCCATTTCCAACAAGTGGGGGGACACAACCGGGATGACTCTGGACGGCTCCACTTTGAACATGGTGGCCGCCTCCCAGCACTATACCACGGAAGTGATTGGCAATCTTACGATCAAAGGCGGTGCCGGTCTCTATCTGGAACGCAACGGCACCAATGGCGGCATTGTTTTGAGCACAAGCAACATCGTCCGCTCGGGGCAGTCGACACTGGCCATTCGTCTGAATGCAGATGAGTTCGGACTCAATCAGTTCCAAGGCCAGCGCGTTTATGTCACCGATCCGGCATGGCTCGCCGCGAACTCCAGCAACGGAATGTTGAATCCCTGGTTGTTTGTGGCTCCCGCCGCCAGCAATACGACTCTCACCGCCTCCAATCTGTCCTACATCACGTACAACAATGTCACCGGCATGTCGTATGCACCTTGGACGGCCACCGGGACCGGTAATGCTTTCCTTCAAGGGCTGAACTCGAATTCGATCGCGTATTACAGCACCGCGGGGAATGCCGCCCTCACTGCTGTGTCCAACACCTACGCCTTGCGGGTGACAGGCACTACCACCATCTCGGGCAGCCAGCTCAATATTTACAGCGGCGGCCTCCTCACCAACGGTGCCGTGACTTTCAGCAACTCGCTCTACTTTGGCGACGGCACCACTGCGGTGGAAGGCATCATCTTCTCCCTCGACAACACGTTGTTGCTGTCGGGCAAGGTGACTGCGAACAGCCTGACACGTTCTGGGGCCAGCACGACACAGTTCACCAACACCACGAATGCCATCACGGGCAACCTTCAGATCAACGGTGGCACGATCATTGGTGATGCGCCCGGCACCTTTGGCACTGCAAACATCACGTTGCATGCCGACTATTTGAACAACAACAACGGCTCGCAGATGCCGGTCTTGGCCTTCCGCACCGCCGGCGCGAACGGCACTTATAGCAACAGTGTCACCATCGCGAAGAACGTGCCGCTGGCACGCATCGACACCAACCGTTCCAGCGCTAGCGGCAGTGGCACCATCACCATTTCCTCACTGACGGTCGAAGGCACCGACACGCTGTCAGGTACGTTGGTGCAGTTTATCAACAACAACAGTTACAACCTCAATGTGGCCGGCACCACCACCATCGGTGGCACCGGCCAGGTGGGCTTTTATGTCAACGGCGGTACCGTACAGCTGACTGACAAGGTGACCAGTGCCGTCGGCTTCATCAAGAGCGGTGACGGTATCCTGCGTCTCGATGCCGACAACATGACCACTCTCACAGGCACGGTCACCTTGGACCGTGGCGAAATTCGTCTGCAAAACATCGGTGCAACGACCAACGGTTACACGACTGGCTCAGGTGATTATATCTCGAACTTCGGTACCATCCGCCTGGCCAGCGCGGTCGCGAACACAGCGTTCTTCTCCGCCGCGAATCAAAAATTGTATGTGAATGGTCTGACTCTTCTCACTCTTGATCGCAATGGTGGCGCAGCCAACAACAAATACTTCGGCGTTGACAATGGTGGGCAGAAGATCATCACCTCGAACGACTCCTTCCTCATTGTGAACGGGCAGGACTCACTGGTGATCGAGGCGGGCCTCGTCCTCAACGACATTCTCTCCTTCCGCACGGACACCACAACCTACCTGCGCGAAAAAGTGGAGGGCCGCGGCCGCCTCTCCAAGATGGGCCTCGGCTACCTGGTTCTGGACAGTTACAATGCACCCAACACTTTCAGTGGTGGTTTCGATGCTTTCAGTGGCATTACGCAGCTCAATGCTGCCAATGTCACCCTGGGGACCGGGGCGGTGCGTGTCTATGCCGGTGCCTATCTCGCGATGCTCAGCACAGCCAATCTGGGCACCACCGGGCTGACCTTGGTGGTCACCAGCGACAGCGCCCTGACGGTCATCGGCGTCCGCACTGCTGCGAACTTCAATTCGATCACCGCCGCCGTCGCTGCTCCTGGACTTATCCAAGGCAATGGTTTCGGTATTCTGAGCCTTGAGAACAATCAGACTCTGAGCACTGATCCCCTCATGGCCACTCGTGATGGCGGGCTCTTTAGCAATTGGTTCCTCGGTGGCGGCAATGGCAATGGCAACCTCACGGCCAATAGCGTGACCCCCTGGGGCGTCAATGGTAATGAGTTCCGTCTCGGCGGCGCAGGCGGTACGCTCACAATCGGACCGGCCACCGCAGGTTTGGCACAATTTGCCGACTCCCTCTCCGGCCCGAGCACCATGCTGCTGGGCGCGGGCATGAATCTCAACTCCTATGGCCAGGTCACCTTTAACAACAACGGCAACAATACCTACAGCGGCGGCACTCTGCTGACACGCACGCGCAACACCGACAACAGCTACCGCGGCTTCGTTCTCTCCCTTCAGGGGGGCAACAACGGCACTCGCACACCACTCGGCACGGGGGCGGTGGAGGTCTTTGGTGAAGTGCGCATCGAGGGCGCTGCAGGCACTGCCGTCAGTTTGACCGGGGCCAATGCCAACGTGTGGAATCTGCATCCCTCCACCCGCCTTCGCTTTGACTTTGCCAGCCCCTATACCGGCACCAACACGGATGGTCGCTGGAGCGACACCGATGCCATCTTACTCAACGGTGGCAGCTTGGAAATCATCGGCGACGACGCCGCCCCCGTGGCCAGTTCCGTTCAGTACTCCGAAACCGTCGGGGCGGTGACCGCCGCACTGGGTGCGGACATCTCAGTGGTACGCCGTGGCACTTTCTCCGCCGAATTGATTCTGGCCGACCTCATCCGGGACCTTGGCACCAGCGGCACGCTGACCATCCGTCATACTGCTGCCCTGCTGGGCGTGGCGGGTGCTACCAACGCAGAGCGTCTGATTGTCAGCGCCTGGTCCGGCGGCTCGGCGCCGATGAACAACAACATGATCGATCCTTGGATCATCGACCGCAGCGAGCACCAGTTCCTGCGCTATGACCCGACCCTGGGTTTCCAGGTGATCAATGCCGGCAACACGCCCAACTATGTGGACACCGCCGCCACCACCCTGAACGGCAGTGTCAGCAGCCTGCTGCTGGATGGCACGGGCATTCTCAACTCCACTGGCAGTCCGGCCACCCTGGGTGTCGATCTGGATATCTATGCACTCCGTGTATCGGCTGACATCAACGTGAACACCAACGGCAACGCCAACAACATCATCATCCGCAGCGGCGGCCTGATCCAGGCGGCCAACACGCCGACGATCAACGCCAACTTGTACTTTGGTGCCAATGGTGATGGCACAGGTGAGGCGCTGATTCATGCGTCTAACAACACGCTGCAGATCAACGGCAAAATTTATGCCAGCCAGGTGACGAAGTCGGGGCTGTCATTCCTGAACATCCGCGGAGATCAAACGCAGTTCCACGGCAACTGGGTCATTCAAGACGGTGGTATCCAGTTCCTCACTCCTGACTCTGTCGGTGATGGCACCAACCAGATCATCCTGGGCGGCGGTCACATGAACGACAACGACAACTACCTGCAGACCGCTTATTCGGAAGTGCGGTTCAACTTCAATCCCGGAACGCCGGATCTGTTCACCTGGCAGACAGGCAAGATCACCAGTTATGACATTGGGCGCATCTACATGACCGGCATGGGCAGTGACCGTCTGATTCAGATCGCCGACATTGATCTCAGAACCACCAATACCACACCGGGAGCTGGCCAGGAAGGCCTGCTGGTCGTCCAGGTGGACTCCTCGCGTGACACCACGCGCACCGGCACAGTGACGCTGTATGACGATTATCAATTGTGGGTTGAAGCAGGCAGCTTCGGCCCCGGGTCCACCACGGGTTTGCAACTCGGTTCAGGCACTGGCGTGGGCGGCTTGAACAACCAAGGGCTGTATGACTTCCGCAAGGTTGGGGACGGCATGCTCATTCTCGGTGACAACAGCAGCAGCTTCACCGGCGGGCGCACCTTAACCATTTCGGAAGGTGGGGCACGTGTGACCAGCAACGGTGCCTTTGGTGACAACACGGTCAATGCTGTGATCAGTTCCACCGGCGCACTCGAAATTGCCGTGTCCAACTGGGCACCGACAGCGAACTTGGTGCAGGCATGGGGCTCGATTGAGCGCTGGGCGGTCAGCGATGCACGTGGCTCGGGTGATTACACCATAGGCACTGGCGTGAATCTGCAGGTCTTCGCCGACCTCACCGGCACACGCACCATCACCCTCACTGGCGGCTCCCTCATGGGCTACATGCCGCTGGATTACGACGAAGTGGCCATCATCCAGACCATCCACAGCGGCGTGACCATCAACCTCAGCGCCGACTCCTACCTCGGACAGAACTATCCTGCCGGCATCTCAAGCGGTCAGAACTCACTCTATTACGACATGGGCAAGCTCAACACGACGTTGAACTTGAATCCGAATGACATTGGCCTGCGCGGATCCTATCTGCAGATCGACGGCAATATCACCGGGAATTACAACCTGACCAAAACCGGCCAGGACATCATCAAACTCTCCGGCACGGGCAACACCTACGGCAGCACCAGTGTCGAAAACGGCATCCTGCAGCTCGGTGCAAACAACGTCCTGCCTCTCAACGGCACCCTTACAACCAAGTTCGTCGGCATGTTTGACCTCAACGGCTACAACCAGGAAGTGGCCGGACTGGTTGGAGATGGTGGTTCCGTCAACAATGGTGGCTTTGACGACAACACGCTGACAGTCAACCAGGCTGCTGACACGATCTACGGTGGTCAGTTGAACGGCAATGTGACCCTCCGCAAGAAGGGGGCGGGCAAACTCACCCTCACCTCTCTCAACAGCTATCGTGGCGGCACCGTTTTCGAAGACGGCACGCTATCCATCGCTCAGGCTTCCAGTCTTGGTTACGTCTCCCTGACTTTCCGTGCCGACGCTCTGCGTTTCGCGGGTGGCACACTCGAGGTGACCGATAACACCACGCTTGCTGCAACAACGGGAGTGACACTAGACGCTCCTGGTGGAGTGATCGCCGTCGCAACTGGAAAGACTTTCACTGTTGATTCGGTCCTTACAGGTGCAGGTGCGCTGACTTTGGCCGATGCAGGCACCGTGAAATTGAATGCCGCTGGCTCTGATTATTCCGGCGACACGAATGTCATTTCGGGAGAGCTGACAGGAGGCATGGCAAATGCATTCTCGTCCAAATCCCGTCAAATCATCACGGGTGACACGCTCTTCGGCACTCTTAATCTCGGCGGATACAATCAGTTCATTGGCTCTCTTGCCAGCACTGGGGCCGCTCAGGCAAATGCTTCTGTGGTATTGGGTTCGAACGTCTTGACTGTGGGCGGAGATAACACCTCCGGGGCCGTTTATGCGGGCAGCATCACCGGCAGTGGCGTCTTCCGGGTCAACACCTACGGCTCGCAGACACTCTCCACCGCAGATAACTCGGCGCAGACCTGGACCACCGAGATCGCCAGTGGCCAGCTTACGGTTTCAAACAATGGCCAGCTCGGCAGTGGTGATGTCACACTCGGCATCGTCGGTGTGACCAGCACGGATGATCGCACCGTGCTTGATCTCCAAGGAACGACGCTGGTAAACAACATCATCGTCAATAACACGAACTCCATTGGTGTCAGCGTCATCCAGGCCTCCACGGCACAAGATTCTTCCATCACGGGATCGGTGACGCTCAACCGGGACATCTTTGCCGGTGCCGCCTCAGGCCAGAAGTTGGGCCTTGGCGGAACCGTGAGTGGCGCAGGCCGCATCACTGTCGTGGACAGCGGTACCGTCGTTCTTAATGGAGCCAACAGCTATGGCACAGGGGTTGCGGGCACCGCCGGCGTCGCCATTGATGGCGGCACCGTCATCCGTTCCGGCATCGTTGAAGTCGGCGGCAGCAGCGCTCTTGGAGCCAAGCATGTCGAACTCGGTGACATCCGCACAGTGATGGCCACGGCCGTTGATCGTGCCACCACCGTCAGCCTCACTCTTGCCGGTGGCACCTTCAATCCAACCGGTGGCGGTTCGCAGTCAGGCGCCTTCACCGGCGTTTCCTCCACCGTGGACGGAAACACCTACGGTGCGGGCGATGTCGGCAAGACCATTCTGGTCAAGGATGAGGAAGCCAATCCTGGCAGCAATGGCATCTACACCATCGTCAGCGTCTCCGGTGGCACGATGAATCTCGTTCGGAATGTCGAATTCGATGCACCGGTTGAGATGAAATACGGCACACAGTTCACCGTCACCAACGGCACCTCGGCCACAAAATCATTCTTCATGATGGAACCGGATGTGGAGCAATGCTGCCTGCCCGTCGCCGACCCGATCCGCTTCCATGAGGAGACGGCTGTTAATAACGTGGCTCTGCTGATCAACACGGGTGGCTTGAATCTCTCCAATGCCATGGATGTCAATGCGACGGCCGGCACCGGAAGTGTCACCGTTGGCGGAGCAGCCAGCCTCATCACAGGTGCTTCCACCTTTAGCGGCAACATGGTGCTGCAGAATCTCCAGTCGGGTGCCACTGGCATCGAAACCCAGACGGTCACTCTGACCTCTGCCACAAATGGCACGGGCACCGGCATCACCTTCTCGGGAGTCATTTCTGAGGCCGATTCGGCCAACGACACGCTCTCCATTGAGAAGACCGGCACCGGCACTGTCACGCTTACTGGCGACAACACCTACCATGGCACTACCGCAGTCACCGCCGGCACCCTGAGCCTTGGAACCGGTGGCTCCATTGACGACACCACCTTCATTCGTGTGGACAGTGGTGCGACCTTTGCCACTGGGACCAGCGGCTACACCACAGACGCTACAGTCAGCGGCTCCGGCACCGTTCTTGGGAATCTGACCATTGGCAGCAATGTCGGAGACATCAATGCAGTTGGCGTCCTTAAGCCCGGCGATAGCACGGGTGGCTTGCTGGCCAACGCTGGCAATCAGGTGGGAACGCTTACGGTCACAGGGAATCTCACCCTCGCAGCAGGTGGCACTCGCCTCGAAATGCAGCTCGGTAGTGCCTTTGCCGCAGATGCCAACGACAGTGTTGGGTTCGCCACACGCCTTGGGAATGGCTCGTTTGATTCCTGGCTCACGGACAATTCCGACAACCACATCACCAATTGGGAGACCGGCGCCGGCAGCCATGACCGCCTGAACATTTCCGGCTCATTGAACTTGACTGCGAATGGCCAGATCAGCATCACCAATCCAGATTCCTACAGCATCGCGCACGGGGATGTCTTCGATCTCATCGACTGGGCTTCCCTTAGCCAGGGCTCCTTCAGTTTTGGCGGCACCTATCGCGATGGCGGTTCGCTGGGCGACTTGATCCTGCCCACTCTCGGCTCCGGTCTGGTCTGGAACACCGCGTTGTTCGAGACCAACGGTATTCTGGTGGTCGTTCCGGAACCGAGCCGAGCGCTGCTCCTGCTGTTTGGTCTTCTGGGCCTCTTCTTGCGCCGCCGCCGCCGCTCTTCCATTTGATGGCGGGTTTGGCCGCGCGCTCGGTCGCGCGGCTTATGGCTGGCTGGAATGGTTCCAGCCAGTTTTTGGGGCCGAATGCTGAGTTCGGGTGGCCCTCTGCCTACCTTGAACGAAACGGCGAAGAACCTTGACACAGGCTCTCCATCTCGATTCTCATCAGCGGAAGCTGCTGTGGATGCGGCGGATGGAGGCAGCTCCAAAGAGAAGCTAACTTCAACAAGTCGAAATTTCTGGAGAGGCAGCTTGCGCTCAGCTTGCCTTCTGCCCTTCCGCCCAGCGGATGGCAAAATAAGCCAGCTCTCCGGTCTCGTTCATCCCCAGTTTCGCACGAATGTTCATCTTGTGAACATCCACGGTTTTGGTGCTGATGCGCAGTGCTTCAGCGATCTGGCCGGTGTTTTTACCCTGACCAATGAGTACGAAGACTTCGAACTCGCGATCGCTGAGTTCCGAGATGGAATCCTTGGATTCGGCGGCGTTGCCGGAGGAAAAAGCCTTCAGGATTTCCTCGGACATTTCCTCGCTGACGGCGATGCCGCCGCTGGCCACACGGTGCAGGGCTTGTTCCAGCACTTTTTGCGGGGCGCTCTTCATGACGTAGCCGCGGGCACCCGCCTTCAGGGCACGTTGTGCGTAGAGCTTCTCATCATGCATGGAAATGGCGATCATCGGCAGCTTCGGGCGCAGCAGGCGAAGATCCTTGATGAGTTCGAGCCCTGAACGGTCTGGCAGCGATATGTCCACCACCAAAACATCCGGCGTATCTTCGTCCACCTTGCGCACCGCTTCGGAGGCATCTCCGGCCATCCAGGCAAAGGCCAGGTCCGTGGCGTTTTCAATGAAAAGCCTCCAGCCCTCACGCATCATGGTGTGGTCATCCACGATGGCAATTCGGATGGCGGTTTGTGGGGGATTTGTTTTCATTGGTGGATGATTTACGGTGCGAATGCTTCTTTGAATCATGGATTCTTTAGCGGAATCCGTACAATGGCAATCGAGAAATCCTTTTCACCTTTTTCTATGGTTCTCTCCAGCGTGGCAGAGAGCGTGCGCAGCCGCTGGCCCATGAGATGCAGGCCCATGCCGAGTCCTTTCGCCGCAGACTTTTCTACAAATGCCGTTCCATCATGAATGACGCTTAACACGACAGTCTCGTCTTCCATCCGTACGGTGATGTTGATGACAGCCGGCTTGGAATGCTTGCACGCATTGATCACCAGTTCCTGAGCAATACGGAAGAGCAGCTCCTGGGAGCTTCCGGTCAGGGAAGCGCTCAAATCGGAATAGTCGAGGGAGCACTGCACCATGTATGACTTCTCTGCAAAGCGCAGCACGTTCTCCAGCGCATCCTTCAACCCATGATTCTCGATGCCCACTGGCGCAAGCCCCCACGCCATGCTTCGGGCAATCACCGTCGATTCTGAGAGCTCTTCTGCAACCTGCCCGGCGAGGTTGGCAATCTTGCCATCTTTTTCATGGATCATTCCCTGCACGACACCTGCTTTCATTTTGATCGCTGAAAGTCTTTGGCAGAGATCGTCATGCAAGTCCCTGCCGATCTTCCTGCGTTCCTGCTCAGCGGCTTCCAGCACCATGTTTTCCGCCGTTCTGAGCTTGGTCACTGCTCCGGCAAATTCTTTGGAAATCATGGAGAGCTCATCATTCCCCTCCAATGTCGTGGGGAGGCCGTCTTTGGAGCTGGCTGCGCGCAGGATTTCCACCACCCTGCGAACTCGGCGTGTGATGAGTTCATCCAAAGCAAACCAGAGCAGCAGGCAGGATGCCAGCAGCACGCCAGCCTGTCGTAGGGACTCCTGCCAGGCTTCCTCACGTACCTGGGCTAGTGCCAGTGTGGCATCGTAACGGATCAATACGGCCGCCCGGCTGCTGGATTCATAGGTTTCAAAGAAGGGCACCATCACCACAAGGCTGGTTTTTTCAGCATTCCATTCTATTGCAGGCGCCATGGTCTCAAGCACCGCGGCGTGCCTCGTCCATTCCATTGCCAGAGGTGTTTTCAAGACGTTCATCTGCTGCCACTGCATGTGGGTGGAGCAGCTTACGACTCCCTCCTTGTTGCATACTAGACCCAGATCCACGTCGGAAGAAAGTGACACATAGGCCATCTCGAGCTCGGCGGCACGTTCCTGCTGCTTGCGGGAGAGGTGCTGCAGCAGGCCGGCCAGGCGGCTGCCGGTTTCAGTAGCCTCCTGCTCCAGGCGTGCGAGCCGACGGTCTGTCAGCCACTGCTGATTTCTCCAGTTGTTGAGCAGATTCATCAGCAGACCAAAGAACAACACGGCCAGCGTGATGCGACTTTGAATGGAGTGAAACAGTTTCAAGGATGTTCCTCCTTGGTGAAGCTGTCGTCAATCCATTGACTGTCCGCCAGCTTGGACTTGATGATGCCGGTGCGGATCATCTGCTCCTCGATTTGCAGCGCCAGTTGCGGGAGTTGTTTCAGCATTTCAGCATTTTCAGCATTGTTCAGCGGGCGCAGCCGTCCGAGGCATGAGGTCAGTTCAGCAGCGTTCAGGTTCTCACGGCGCAGGACCGCATCCATTCCGAGGAACGGTTTGCCCACCCATATCTTATCCGTCATTTCTGCCTGAACTTTGAGCAGAGCCACCAGCTCTTCGCGGGAAGATTTGCAGGCACGCTCGGAGGCCACCAGCAAATACATGATCGGCACCTTGAGCTGGCTGGAGTCATACAGAGAGTGCGTCCCTGCGCGCGACAGCTTTTTCAGCCATGGATCCATGACCACGACAGCCTCCACCTGCCCCCCCTCCAGGGCTGGTTCCATTTCAGATTGAAACATGGGTATGGCCTCGATCTCCGCCATGGTCATGCCGGCGCTTTCCAGCGCATTGACCAGCAGATAGGAACCAGCGCTGCGCTCCACCCCCACCCGTTTTCCTTTGAGATCCTGCATCCGCTGAATTTCGTGACGCGCTAGAACCGCATCCGCTCCTGCGGATCGGTACAGCACCTTGAGCACCTTAAGTTTCTGCCCTGCCTCCCGCATGCGCAGGGCTCCGTCGAGGGTTACTACGACTACGTCAGCCGCGCCGCTGCCAAATGCCCGGGTCACCGCTGATGCCCAGGGGATCTCGATGATTTGAAAGCGGTTGGGCGGCAGTATTTGCAGATCGCCCGCAACCAGCAGGGATTCGGCAGCCGGCCACAATCCAGGCACAATCCGCAGCCTGCCCTTTTTCTCCTGATAGGGAAAAAATGAGGCACCTAACAGCAGTACAGCGCCCAAGAGTGGCAGGAAGCGTTGCAGCAATGCCTTCAGATCTTTCATCCAGCCAGCATGCAACAAACACACGCATCATGTCCACTTTTGCTTGCAGAGGAGTTCTTCATTTCTTTTCTAGCCTCGGCGGGAGCCACCGCTAAACTGGCCGCATGGCTAAAGACACTTCCGCCGTCACCCGTCGTCATTTTTTGACCGTCAGCGCCACCGCTCTCGGCTTCCCCACCATCATTCCCGCCACCGCTCTGGGCAAAGGCGGGCGCCCCGCGCCTTCTGAGCGCATCACCGTCGGTGCCATTGGCTGGGGAACGATTGCGGGTGATTGGACGCCCTCCTTCCTCAACAACGACAAATGCCAGGTCATCGCCGTGGCTGATCCGATGAAGGAATACGGCCATTACGGTTACGATGGCAAAGAGACCGGCGGACGTGAGGCTGGGAAGAAGATCATCGACGCTCATTATTCTCAGTCGGCCAACAAGCCGGTGAAGGCCTGTGCCTCCTATGCGGACTTTCGCGAGATGATGGAAAAGGAAGACCTCGATGCCGTCCAGGTTTCCACACCCGATCACTGGCATGCCTACCTGGCCATCTATGCCGCCCGCAAAGGCAAGCACATCTACGGCCAGAAACCGCTGGCGCTCACCATCGCCGAAGGCCGCCGCATGAGCGATGAAGTCGCCAAGGCTGGCGTCACCTGGCAGACCGGCAGCCAGCAGCGCAGTGATCAATACTTCCGTCTCGCCTGCGAAATGACACAGAATGGCCGCATCGGTAAACTCAGGCGCGTCCGCGTCGGTCTGCCCGGAGGCCACTCGAACTGGAATGGCATGGCAGACCAGATCAACCCCGCACCGCTGCCGCCCGACTTCGATTACGAGATGTGGCTCGGCCCTGCAGAGCACATGGACTACCGCCCCGCCTTGTTGCCGCTCAACTGGCGTCACAACTTCAACTTCTCCGGCGGCATGATCACGGACTTCGGCGCGCATCACATCGACATCGCCCAGTGGGGCATGGGCACGCAGCTCAGCGGCCCTGTCGAGCTGCGCAACGTCTCCGGCACGCTGGACAAGACGGCGCTCTACAACACCGCCTCCGAGTTTTCCTTTGAGTGCGTGTATGAAAACGGCCTCGTTATGCATGTCGCCAGTCCGACTCACAAACTCATGCCTGAGGTGGAGGCCGTGCTTGCCACACCGAATGCCAAGAAGCCCTTCGATCACGTCGGCGTGATGTTTGAAGGTGATGAAGGCAAATGGATCTACGTCAACCGCGGCAAGATCACCGCCAGCAGCCCCGAAATCCTGCGCGAAAAGACCCGCCCTGAAGAAATTCATCTCTACGAGAGCAAGGACCACACGGACAACTTCCTCTCCTGCATCTACGACGGCAAGCCGACCGCGACACCCATCGAAGTCTCGCACCGCAGCATCACCATCGCGCATCTCGCCAACATTGCCCTGCGCAGTGGCAGCACTGGCTTGAAGTGGGATCCGAAGTCGGAGACCATCGCCGACAATGCCGCCGCCTCCGGACTGCTCGCCAAGGAATGGCGCAAGCCATGGGCGCTTTGATCCAGCGTTTATCAAACACCGCCGCATGCCCAAACACTCCCTGTCTTCGCTCTCGTGCAGAACCATCTTGACGATCACCCTGCTTCTGGGGGCCTTCGCTCCGGTTGGAATGCAGGCGCAGGACACCATCAAGATCGGTACTCTCCAGCCCTTGGAGACCTTGCCTTCACTCGGGCCTCCAGTCCCGGCGATGCCTCAAACAAAATCGCCGCTGGCCGCTCCGGTGGCCCCGCCTGAGGCACCTCCCCCTGCGGCACCGCCGCCTCTGCCCACGAGCAGTTCGCTCATTATCACCGGACCGATTGCGCAGGCTTATCTCTACATTGAACCCTACCAGACGCGCTTTGAAGTACTCTTTGATGCGGCCACCGTGCTCGCCTGGCTTGCCCCTGATGCAGCCTTGCCGGAATCACTCACCGCTGATCAGCAAAAGCAAATAGTCGAAACCATGGCTGCGCGTACTTCCGACTGGTGCGCCCTGAGCGTCAGCGATCAGGCGCTGCAAGTGCCGATGCCTCTGGTCGCGGTGATCAAGGGGCTGCCCGGAAACACGCTGCCTTTGAAGGAAGGTGAAGATGTGGCCCTGAACCAGGCGCTCGTCGGATTCATGTGGGAGTTTGCCACACCACCCGGTCCGGATGAAATGAATGTCACCTGGAATGGGTGGATCAAAGGTACGACCAAGCTGCCAGTGCGGGTCTTCTTTGGTCCCTTGAGCGAGACCGGGGAAATTTACTCCACGGTCAAAACTTTCCGCTGGCGTAATCAGGGCCGCATGACCCGCCCGGCACCGCTGGCAGCGGTGCCACAGATTTCACTTCAGCAGCCATTGCGCCTGCCGTTGGGCGGCATCATGTGGGTGGTCACTGGCCTGGTGTTTTACATCTACCTTAAGGTGAAAGATCACAAGCTCCCGGGCGGCAGTCTGCCCTATTTTTTCGTCTGGCTGCTGGGGGCGGTGCTCATGAGCCAGCTGCTGGTGCTGCCCATTCAGATGGGGCCTGCCGCTCCGGCGATCACCCAGGTCGAAGAGGCGCAGAAGATCGTCTCGCCGCTGCTGCGCAATGTGTATCGTGCTTTTGATCACCATGCAGAGTCAGACGTCTATGACGTGCTGGCCCGCAGCGTCGATGGCGAACTGCTGCGCAAGTTGTATCTCGAAACCATCCAGGCGCTCACACTCGATGGCCGTGAAGGCACCCGCGTCACCATTGCCGAATTCTCCGCCACGGTGGACAAAGTGGTGCCTGATCCCAAAGGCGAAGGCTTTATCGCAGATTGCAACTGGATGGCCCGTGGCATCGTCGGCCACTGGGGGCACAGCCACCCCCGCGTCAACATTTACAATGCACGCATCACCATCACTCAGGTGAGCGATGAATGGAAGCTCACCGGCCTCGAAGTGCAGGAAGTGCGGCGGCTGTAAGTTTCTCATTTGGGTAACAGCCGGTCATCTGCAATGAGACGCCCGGTTCGCAACGTATGACTTCCATCATGCGCCATCTGCTTCTCCTCTTTGCGATACCCGTCCTCGCTGCCGATCTTCCTCCTGACAAGGGCAGCACCATCCCCGAGAGCGGCAAACGGCCCGTCGTCATCACCGGCAAGGCATCACTCGCCCTGCCGAAGCACGATCTTCCTCCCGGCTACCAGCTCGAAGTCGCCGCCGCTGCGCCCCTCGTCACCCATCCCATCATGGGCTGTCTCGATGACAAAGGCCGTCTCTTCGTCGGCGATGCCGTCGGCGTGAACTGGAACAAGGCGCAGCTCGAAGCGAATCCCCCGAATCGCGTCCTCATGCTCGAAGACACCGACAACGATGGCCGCTTCGACAAAAGCACCGTCTTCGCCGACAAGATGACCTTTCCCCAAGGCGCCTGCTGGCTCAACGGCAGCCTCTACGTCGGCTCCCCGCCCGGCATCTGGAAACTCACCGACACCGACAACGACGGCGTCGCCGACCAGCGTGAGATGATCGTCGGCGGCTTCGACTACACCGGCAACGCCGCCGACATCCACGGCCCCTTCCTCCATCCAAACGGCCGCCTCTACTGGTGCCACGGCCGCAAAGGCCACAAGGTCGCGCAGAAAGACGGCACCCTCGTCGATGAATCGCTCGCCTGCGGCATCTGGAGCTGCAAGCCCGACGGTAGCGACGTTGCCTGGCACTCCCTCGGCTGCGGCGACAACCCCGTCGAAGTAGATTTCACCCCTGATGGCGACATCATCGGCGTGCAGAACCTCTACTACACCCAGCCACGCGGAGATACGATCATCCACTGGCTCTACGGCGGCGTCTATGAGCGCGGCGATCAGCTCAAAGCCATCGCCCATCTCCCCCGCACGCTCGAAACCATGCCCGTCATGTACAACTTCGGCCACGTCGCCGTCAGCGGCTCCTGCTTCTGGAAGAACTATTCAACCAAGAACCAGGAACAAAGAACCAGGAACCAGGAACCAGCCACCGGCAACGCATCAGTTCCTGGTCACCCACTTCAACACCCAGCGCCTCGTCCGCATGGAGCTCACCCCAAGTGGCAGCACCTACAAAGCCGTCGAAAACGAATTCCTCAAACTCCACAACCCCGACATCCACCTCACCGACGTGATGGAAGACCCACGCGACGGCTCCCTCCTCCTCATCGACACCGGCGGCTGGTTCCGCATCGGCTGCCCCGCCAGTCTCATGGCCAAGTCCGATCTCCTCGGCGCCATCTACCGCATCAAGCCGAATAAGCCGCAACTCGCTACCCGGCCCGCAGACTCCCACCTTCACAAAACCGACCTCCAATCGCAAATCACCGCACTGAAGTCAAAGGATGAGCACGCACGGCGTCAGGCGTTGGAATGGGTTGCGAAAACTCAGCCCCAGGAAGGTGAGGTTTTGAGCGTGCTGGGACAGTTGCTCGACCAGGACCTTGATCCCTCATCTGAGCATCTTTTGATTTATGCGCTTCGTCAGATGAAGCCACCCTTTCACAGTGGTCCTGCCTCGGACCGATATATGAGCCGTTGGCTGCTGGTTGAATTGGCCCGTCGTGGTTCCGAAAAGAACTTCGCGAGCACGATACAGAGTTTGCTGCTTCGCCTTGTTCCTGAACAATCACCCCCTCTGGCTGATGCAGTTCGGAGATCACTCGAAGTGGTGCCTGAGGGAGACCAGCTCGCGGCTTCGGCTTTCACGGAATGGCTCAAAGCATCCGAAATCACACAAGGAAGGATGGCCTTTATCAAGCAGGTCATTTCCGCACAGCTCGCGAAACCATCCGCCCTGGCGCTCATGACCTCCATGCTCACTCACAGCTTGGTTGATGTCCGCATGACAGCTTTGACCATCCTCGCCACCCAGACCACCGGCACCACCAACGACGCATGGCTCCCCGCGCTCGACAAGCTCCTCGCCGAATCCCCCACGCCTCTCGTCTTCGACGCCATCAAAAAACTCAAGACCCCGCACTTCGACGCCACACTCCAAGCCATCGCCAATGACACGAAGCGCCCGCTTGCCATTCGCCTCAAAGCCCTCGACTCCGCCAAGTCCGTCAAGCTCACCGGCGAAACCTTCACCATGGTTAAAGGCGTCCTCGCCGACTCCGCCGCCTCCTCCGCCGCAAAAATTCAGGCCGCAGGCATGATCGCCAGCGCACCCCTGGCGAAGCCACAGCTCCTCGAACTCGCACCCCTCTTTGCCACGCTCGGCCCCGTCGAACTCAAATCGCTTGTCGGCATCGTCCGCAAATCGAAAGAGCCCGAAGTTGGCCGCATCCTCGCCACCGAGATCGCCAAAAATCCCGTCATCGCCAGCCAGCAGGAAAGCGCCTACCGCACCGCCTTCAGCGATCTGCCGCCCGACATCTTCGAAACCGTCATCCTGCCCGCTTACAACACCGCCGTCGCCACCGCCGAGGCTAAAAAACGCCAGCTCGGCCCGCTCGCCGACAAAGTCATCGCCAGCGGCAGCGCCGCGAATGGTAAGAAACACTTCGAGATGGGGAAGGGCACCTGCATCGCCTGCCACAAGATCGGCGAAGCAGGCCGTCCCATCGGTCCCGATCTCTCCCACATCGGAGCCATCCGCACCGAGCGCGACCTCCTCGAAAGCATCCTCTTTCCCAGCAACACCCTCGCCCGTGATTACGAAGCCCACGTCATCGAAACCAGCGATGGCATGCAAACTTTAGGCGTGATCAAATCCCACACCGCCGAAGGCCTCCTCGTCATCGACATCGCCGGTCAGGAAAAAACCATCGCCCACCAAACCATCGCCGGAGACACCACCCTGACCACCAGCCTCATGCCCCAGGGCCTGGATCAAACCATGCCAGAGGCCGAACTCCTCGACCTCGTCGCGTGGCTGCGGAGCCTGAAGTAGCCATCGGCATTACTCCGACAGCAGCATTTTTTTGGCTGTCAGCAGGTGCTTCTGCTGTTCCGGCGGCAGTTCTGGATATTTCAGTTTCATGCTCTTCATCTCTGCCAGGATCGCGGCGCTGACAATCAGGCGCATGTTCTTCTTGTCATCCGCCGGGATGACATACCAGGGGCAGTCCTCCGTGGCGGTGACTCGGATGGCGTCTTCATACGCCTCCATGTATTCCTTCCAGTGGCCGCGCTCGCCCACGTCTCCTTCTTCAAATTTCCAATTCTTGCTGGGCGTGTTGATGCGGGCAAGGAAGCGCTTCTTCTGCTCATCCTTCGACACATTGAGAAAGAACTTCAGGATCAGGATGCCGTTGCGGTGGCAGTAGGCCTCGAAGTTGGCGATGTCTTGAAGCCGGTCCTTGAAAAGCTTGTCGATGTTCTTCGTCGTATGATCGGGCAGGCGCTGAACCTTGGTCACGATCTCAGGATGTACACGACACACCAGCACCTCCTCATAGTAGCTGCGGTTGAAGATGCCGATGCGTCCTCTTGGCGGCATCACGCGCGAAGTGCGCCACATGAAATCATGATCCAGTTCATCCGCCGTTGGCCGTTTGAACGCATGCACCTCCACCCCCTGCGTGTTCACACCGCTCATCACATGCTTGATCGTGCTGTCCTTGCCCGCTGCATCCATCGCCTGAAACACCAGCAGCAGCGCCTGCTTGTCCTGCGCGTACATCTTCTGCTGCAGGTCATCAATCTCCGTGCGGAACTCGGCGATCAGTGACTCATAGTGTGCATCGTCCTTGTACAAATCCTTCACCTTCGTCTTCGCCTTCTTGATGCGAAAAGGTTTGCCATCAGGCACACGGAAATCATCGAGGTCGAGCTTGAGTTTCATAAGATAAAAAGGGGATCATCGCAGGATTACAGCAATGCCCCCCGATGAACAGAACGAACTGCAAGAAGGCGACCATCCCGCCTGTTTTTTCAGTTCCATGCTCCTCCGTCTTCTTTTCGGCATCCACCTCATGCTCCTTGCCAGCGCCATGGCGCAGGTGGGCAGCGGCTCATCGGATATTGAAAAAGGGCTGGTGGCGAAGTGGGACGGAACGATGCCGCTGGACGCTGACAAACCGCTAAAGTTGCCGAATCCGACACAAGAAATGAAGCTGGAGGACTTCGCTGTCACGTTTGCTTTTCGCGTCGAAGCACCCCCGGATGTCGAACATGGCAGCCCCATTTTGACATTCGGCAACGAAACGCAAAAGCCGCTCATCTACTGGCATCTTGGCGCCACAGGTATCGGAATCACCATCGAAGGACATGGCCTCGTGCATTCAGTTCCAATTCCCCAGCCTGTGCCCGGCCATTGGTGGCACGTAGTACTCAATGTGAAGCGGGATTCCAAACAGGCACAGTCAGGCATTTGGTTGAATGGTGTTGAACTGAACTCCTGGCGTGAAGCGCCTGGTCCTCTCGTGCTCACCCAGGCTTTGTTTGAACCTGACCGCCAGATCGCCAATCTGCGCCTCTACAACCGCGCTCTCACACGCCCGGAAATTCTCGAACTCGCGGCGCTGCCACCAGTTGCGGAATTGAAACCCAAGCTGCCACCATTTGCCCAAACCACGGGCATCATGACGAATGAAGTCATCGCCGTTCTGGGTGGTACCGAAGCCGTGGCCGTGATCGAGGATGGCACCCTGGAGGCGCTGCTGGTGACGCAGTTCCACAGCAGTCGCGTGAAATTGCGCGATCTAACTTGGGAGGCCGACACCGTCTTCCGCCAGGATCGCCCAATGAATTTCGGCAGCATGAAGCAGCAGCTCGAACGATCCAGGGCCACTGCCGCCATCCTGATGTTCGGACGCCAGGAGTGTCTGGAACGTGGTGAGAGCGGGCTGGCTGAATTTAAAGCTGCGCTGGAGAAACTGGTGGCCACTTGCGCCGAAGTGACACCACGCATCGTTCTGGTGCAGCCGCTTGCGTTTGAGGGAGAACTGGCGCAGCAAAACGCAGCCTTGAAAAAGTATGTGAAGGTCATCGCCGAGGTGGCCAAGGCGCATGGCGCATTGTTTGCAGCACAGCACATCCCGTTGCAACCCGGCTCCACACGTGACGGATTGAATCTGACTTCCACCGGCGCTGCTCAGCTTGGCAAGAGCGTGGCCCAGCTTTGGAGTGGCGCTTTAGAACCACCCGATGCGCGGTTGAAGTCACTCATCCAGCAGAAGAACACCCTGTGGCATCGCTACTGGCGTCCGGCAAACTGGGCCTTCCTGCATGGCGACCGCACCGCACAACCCAGCAGCCGCAATCATCTGGACCCAACCCAGCGCTGGTTTCCCAGCGAACTGGAGCAGTATCTGCCGCTGATTGAAGCAAAGGAGAGCGAGATAGCGCAACGGGCGAACGATCTGGGAGGAAAGCTGCCATGAAAAAAGTAATCCTGAGCTTCAGCTCGTTCTGGTTCTGTTTGATCAGCATCACCTTCGCGCAGCAACCTGCCAAAAAGAAAGGCATCTCCGTCGGCGAGCCACCCACGGACCATTCACCCGAAGCAGAGTTGAAGTCCTTCAAAGTCCTCGATGGTTTCGAAGTGAACCTCTTTGCCAGCGAAGCAGACGGAATTCCGAATCCAATCGCGATCCGCTGGGATGAGCGCGGGCGCTTGTGGGTGCTGCAAACAAGTGATTACCCCCAGGCGCAGCCAGGTGCAGTTTCAGATGACAAGATCATCATTCTTGAAGACACGGATCACGACGGACGCGCAGATAAAAGCACCGTCTTTGCTGGAGGTTTGAGCCAGCCCATGGGCATGGAGCTCGCACCGCGAGATGCGGGCGTGAAATCGCCCAACGGACACTCGGTGTATGTCGGCGAAGGCGAGAAACTGTGGCTCATGCACGATGATGACGGCGATGACCATGTGGACCGCCGCGAGGTGGTACTGCGTGGCTTCGGCACAGGAGATACCCATCAGTGCCTGAACAGTTTCATCTGGGCGCCAGATGGTGCGCTTGTAATGCATCAAGGGCTGCACTGCTACTCGCGCGTGACGACGGCGCTCGGCACCAAGACACTCTACGGCGCAGGCTTCTGGCACTACTACCCGAAGAGCGGACGGCTGAACCCCTATCCCACCGGCATGCCGCTGAATGCCTGGGGCACAGCCTTCACAAAATGGGGCCAGCCGATCATGGTGGCGGGCGCAGCAGGCATGTTCTGGGCACGGCCCATGGAGGTCAGCACCTCGCTCATTGAGAACGCGGATGAGAGCCGGGAACGCAAAGACACGCAGGGGCATGGCATTCCGCACTTCCTGCTGGAGCGATTCCAACTGCCCTACAGCGGTCAAATCATCAAGACCGACGGCCTGCGGAAGTTCTGCGGCATCGACATCGTCGGCAACTCACACTGGCCGGAGCCGATGCAGGAGGAAATCATCAGCGGCGGCTTCTTTGAGAACGCCGTGTATCGCTACAAGCTCGTCCCTGACCCGGAGTTCCCCAGCGGCATGCAGGCCATTGAGCAGCCCCCGCTCATCACCAGCGACAACGTGGCCTTCCGCCCCATCGACATCCGCTTCGGTCCCGAAGGCGCGCTCTACATCGCCGACTGGTACGACCCAATCATCGGCCACTATCAGGCAAGCTTCCGCCATCCGAATCGCGATGCAAAGCATGGAAGGATCTGGCGGGTCACTGTTAAGGGTGGAAAACTGTCATCTCGGATTGATGAACTACTGGCATTGAAGTCTGGAATAGAGTCATCCCGTGAGCGGACTCGATCCGATGCCGCGAAGCTGTTGGGATTGTCTGCATTTGGTGAAAACCGATGGGAGTCCTATCAAGCCAAACGCCTGCTCCGCTCCTTACCCCCAGAAACGGCCATAGGAGCTGTGAGCTGGTGGCTGGGGATAGAGGACTCAACCACCCCCCGAATGCCGCCCAATCCCTCTGCGGAGACCAGGCGTGAGATTGAAAAAGTGATCGCAGGTGAAGAGCAGTCCACCAACGCGGAACTCTGGAAGATCACGCAAACAGCCGAATGGTTTGAGCAAATGAAGTATTCACCGCCGCCATTGGATGCCTCAGAGCCTGGCATTCGGGCCTATGCCACACACACAATTGGAACTTGGGCGAGTGAAATGCCGAACGCCATCAATCTGATCGAAAGCAGAACTATGGACGATTCGCCCCTCGTTCGGCTCGAATCCGTCGTTGCGGCTGCGAAAGTTCAGTCGCCTGAAGCGATCAGGGTGGCGTTGAAGGTGCTCGACAAGCCGATGGACAGTTTCATTGAGCGGGCGCTGTGGCTGGCGGTGCATGCGACGGCACCGCAGTGGAAGAAGCCGCCGTTTGCGATTTTGAATTCACTGCCGCCGAAGCATCTGGCGTTTTTGGTGGAAAAGGATGGCAGCGCGGAGCTGCTGGGCGTGGTGCGCACGATGCTGACGGCCCAAGGGGAGTCGATGTCAGCCGAGACACGGCGCGGGCTGGTGGAGGCATTGGTGCGTAAAGGGGAACCCCATGACATGCTGCTGGCCCTGAAACTGGGCATGAAGGATCAGGCGGTGCTGCAAGATCTGGCGGCTGCTGCGGCGCAACGGAGTGGCAAGGCACCCGAAGGAGCCGAAGCTCTAGTGATGGGAATTTTTCAGAGTGGAACTGAGGAGCAGCAAGCTGCGGCATGTGCACTGGCGGGGACGTGGCGTTTAAAGAGTGCTGCGGGCGTCATTCGTGGGCTGCTGAAAGCAGGCGAAGGTTCACGCACTGCAGCCCTGACGGCTCTCGCGCGATTGGGCGAGCCGGTAGAGACATTTGCGCCGTGGGTAAACGATATGAAGCAATCCTGGAAGGTGCGTGTAGCAGCCCTCACGGCGGTGGCGGAAAAAAAGCCAGCGCTAGCAGGTCAGCTTGCAGCCGCAGAGCTGGCGAGCATCGCAGATGCGGACACGATGAGGGGCTGGCTCACGCCGCTATTGGCGCGGGATGCGGCGGTGGCGGCACTTGCACAGGCGCTCGATGCGCAGCCATGTTCAGCCGAAGCCGCAAAGTTGGCGATGACGACGCTAACCGCTGCGGGTCGAGGCGATGCGGTGCTGACGACGGCCTTTGGCAAAATTTTGGGCGTGAAGAACACCGTGCCTGCCTATGACGCAGCCTGGGTCGCGGCTTTGGCGGCAGAAGTGAAAAGCGGCGGCGATGCTGGGAAGGGGAAGACTGTTTTCAATGCACCACTGTCCGGCTGCATTGCGTGTCACAAGATCGGCGGGCAGGGCGGTATTGTGGGACCGGAACTGGATGCGGTGGGACGTGGTGTTCCTGTGGAACTGCTTATCGAAGCCGTGGTGTGGCCGAACCGGCAGATCAAAGAGGGCTATGTGGCGACCACGCTGACCCTGAAGGACGGACGCCGTCTGCAAGGTTACAAAGTGAGCGAGGCAGGGGGCGAACTGCAGTTGCGCGATCTTTTGGGCGGACAGGTGAGCCGTTTTACCGCCGCGCAGATTCAGGAAAAACAGGAGGCAGGCTCGCTGATGCCTGAAGGACTGATCATGAACATGACCCGCGAGGAGTTGCGAGATTTGATCGCGTATCTCGCAGGGTTGGGGAGGTAGGAGGCGAGTGACGAGGGCACAAAAAAGGGCGGGGATGAACCCGCCCTTTTAAATATTCTTTTCCCTATGCCGAATTATGCGGAAACAGGAGACTCGGGAGCGCCGGGGGCCTTTGGAAGGGTGAAGCGATAGCGGATCTTGCCACGCTTGGCAGAAGCACGGGCTTTGCGCTTGGTGCGTTCTTTCGGCGTCTCATGCGCGCGCAGGCGGCGGACTTCTTCAAGGATGCCATCCATTTCGAGGCGGGTCTTGAGGCGTTTGAGAGCGCGGTCAACGGGCTCGCCTTTGCGGATCTGAATTTCGGTCATAAACGGGTCTAGGTGGTTTGGGAAAAGGGGTGTGAAAGTAGGGGAATGAGGGCGGTCGTCAAATGGAATATAGCCTCAAGCGATGAGAGTCTGCTCGCGGTCCGGACCAATGCCGACGAGGCTGACGCGAGCGCCAGTCAGTTCTTCGAGGCGTTTGAGGTAGGCTTTGGCCAGTTCCGGCAGGTCGGTGAACTTCCTGATGCCGCTGAGATCCTGCTTCCAGCCCTGATGGGTTTCGTAGACAGGGACGCAGGCTGCCAGGTCGGCGGCAGTGCTAGGTGGGTAGTGGATGGTTTTGCCACGCAGGGTGTAGGCTGTGCAGATCTGGATGGTGTCGAGGCCGTCGAGGCCATCGAGGTTGGTGATGGCGAGTTCGTCTGCCCCGTTGATCATGACGGCATAGCGCACGAGCACGGAGTCCAGCCAGCCGCAGCGGCGGGCACGGCCGGTGGTGGCACCGAATTCGCGGCCCATGTTGTGCAGCATGTCACCAATAGCGTCATTTTCGGTCACGAAAGGACCGCTGCCGACACGGGTGGTGTAGGCTTTGCCCACGGCGACGACCTTGTCGATCATGCGTGGAGGGACGCCCGAGCCGGTGCAGGCACCGCCGGAGGTGGTGTTTGACGAAGTGACGAAGGGATAGGTGCCGTGGTCGATGTCGAGGTAGGTGCCTTGAGCGCCTTCAAACAGCAGGCTTTTACCAGCTTTGATCGCTTCGTGCAGATACACCGTGGTGTTGGTGATGTGCGGAGCCAGTGTTTTGGCGGCTTCGAGCATTTCCTTCACGGTTTCTTCCACGGGGACAAGTTCGACGCCGAGTTCGGCGAAAGTGACATTGTGGCGGGCAAGGCGGTCGCGAAGCTCTTCTTCGAAGATTTCCGGCTGCGTCATCAAAATGGTGCGCAGGCCGTCGCGCTCGACTTTGTCAGCGTAGGCCGGGCCGATGCCGCGTCCGGTGGTGCCGATCTTTTTGTCGCCACGCTTGGCTTCGCGCACCTTGTCCAGACCGCGGTGGTAGGGCATCACCAGGTGGGCGGTTTCGCTGATGAGGAGATTTTCCGGGGTGATGGTCACGCCCTGGCCGCGCAGTTTGGCCATTTCTGCCAGAAGACCGGTGGGGTCCATGACGACGCCGTTGCCGATGACGCAGATTTTATCTTTCCAGAGAATGCCGGAGGGGATCAGGTGCAGGATATACTTGGTGCCGTTGCTGATGACGGTGTGGCCGGCGTTGTTGCCACCGGCTGCGCGGACGACGACGTCCGTGTTTTCGGTGAGATAATCAACGATTTTACCTTTTCCTTCAT
Organism: Verrucomicrobiaceae bacterium UBA7681; assembly: GCA_002482965.1. Classification (GTDB taxonomy): domain Bacteria; phylum Verrucomicrobiota; class Verrucomicrobiia; order Verrucomicrobiales; family Verrucomicrobiaceae; genus Prosthecobacter. Next base: position 26,518 of record DLGZ01000060.1, read on the forward strand.
CGCCCCACTGGGCGCCGACAATGATTGTATTAGACATGGATTCTTTTCTTGAAATGGCGGCATGATGAAGCCGCAAGGGTTGTTTTCATGACGCGCAGGCCGTACCATGGCAGCCGGAAGGACCGCTGGAGTGCTCCGAACGGGAGCCGGGATCGCTAGCGCGTGCTTTGTGTCAGTCTCAGGATACTCCCATTTGATTGGCGAAATAAACGGCAGCACCGCATGCCAGCAGGCCGACAACACCGAGCAGGGTGAGCAGGGCGCCACCAGGATTTTTTTGCTTCACCTTCGGACCAAAGCCCGTGCGCAGACGACCATTGTAAGGGGCGCTGCCATAGCCGCTGGATGGAGTGGAGATCGTGGCGGTCTGGTTGGAATAAGCTTCTTCTCCGCCATCGCCGAGGAACACGCAGTTCACATTGCCCAGCTGAAACGCAGCTCCAGAAGCGAGATTGATGTTTTCGACGCGGGAACCGCCGACTTTGGTGCCGTTCGTGGAGCCAAGGTCGGTGAACGTCCAGGAACTGCCGTCGAATGCAAACTCACCGTGATGACTGGAGACGGAATCGTCAGCGATGATGAGCTGGTTGTCATCAGCACGCCCCACGGACATGCGTTCGGCGTCGAGTTCGAGGGCGCCGGAGGCACCTTCAGGAGTGGTGAATTGAATACGCGGCATAACAGAGCAGTTCTAGCAGGCCGGGGCAGGGGAGGCAAGAGGGATTCACGGCAGATGGCTGCGGGCTTGCGCGGGCGGGCGTTCTTGCTAGGAAGGCAGTCAACCATCCCCGCCACCCTCGTGACCCAAATTTTTGAAATCCTCGGTAAATTCGACACTGAAAGCGACTGTCACAAGCTGCTGTACGCTCCCCACCCGCTGCCGCTGAAGTATCGCGAGGGGCGTGTGTACAAGATCGATTTCGAGGGGGATGAGGCGGCGCTGAAGGCTTTTGTGGACAAGGTTTTGATCGATTCCATCAGCCAGGAGGCCCGCATAGGTGGCCAGCCTGCATTTGAAAAAGCCGCCTTTGTGCTCGAATACGGAATGAAAGGTGCGGCTCTGGATCTGGAAAAAGAAATGATCCTCAATTATTACCGCAGCACTGAGAATCCGGGTTTTGAGATCAAGAAGCTGACCCTGCGGACCCGGATTTATGTCTTTGGCGAAGGTGCCGAGCCGGCGCAGTTCGTGCGTGACATTGTGAATCCTGCAATCCACACGCACGAGGTACTTAAGGCTGCCTGATCAGTACCTGCATGGCTTTCGATAGCAGGCCTGCATGAACGGCGTTTGTGGTTGCTCCATGAACCCGACCTCTTCAAACCAACGTCTCCTGTCCCTCGATGCTTTTCGAGGGTTCATCATGCTGCTGATGGCCTCTGGGGGCTTTGGCATTGTGCAGATGGCAGCGGCTCATCCAGGGAGCATTTGGGAGTTCATAAAGCCGCAGTTTGCGCATCAGACCTGGCAGGGCTGCTCCTTGTGGGATCTGATTCAGCCTAGCTTTATGTTCATGGTGGGCGTGGCAGTGCCGTTTTCGTATGCCAAGCGGCGTGAGCACGGGCAGTCGTTTTTTGGCATGGCCTGGCATGCGCTCACGCGTTCGGTGCTGCTGGTGGCGTTGGGGGTGCTGCTGGCCACGCATGCCGGAGACAAGCACACGGTGTTTCTGTTTACCAACGTGCTGGCGCAGATCGGGCTCGGCTACTTCCTGCTCTTTCTGTTCTCACGCATGGGCTGGGAATACATGATCTCAGCGATCATTCTGATTTTGGCGGGCTACACCTGGTTCTTCATCGAGCACCCTTTGCCATCGTCGTTGGATCTCGCCGCCATCGCGGGAATGAAAGGCACGGAGCAGGCGATACTGCCGGGCTTTGCCGGGCATTGGGACATTCATACAAATGCAGCAGCTGCGTTTGACCGCTGGTTTCTCAATCTGCTGCCCCGGGAGCAGGCGTACCAGTATACCTCTGGCGGCTATCAGACGCTGAACTTCATCCCAGCGCTCGCCACCATGCTCGGTGGTGCGGTCACCGGGGACTTTCTGATGCGCAGCCTGAAAACAGAGCGTGGCAGGTGCAGCACGCTGCTGGTCACCGGCATCCTGTTGGTGGTGGCGGGCACGGCACTTGATTTCAAGATCCTGCCGGTGGTGGGGGCGCAGCTGGATCAGTACACGCTGCTGCCAGTGGTGAAGCGCATCTGGACGCCCTCATGGACCATCCTGAGCGGTGGCTGGGTGCTCATCCTGCTTTCGGTCTTTTACTGGCTGGTAGAGGTCCTCGGCATGCGGCGTCTGGTTTACCCACTGGTGGTCGTGGGCATGAACAGCATCGTGATCTATCTGCTGCACAGCTTGTGCGCGGGCTGGATCAACGATAATCTGCACAAGCACCTGCCAGAGACGGCCTTTCCAGCGTATTGGGCACCGGTCATCGAGAGTTGTAGTGTGCTTTTTGTGCTTTGGCTGATCTGCTGGTGGCTGTATAAACAGAAGGCCTTTATCAAACTGTGATCCCCCGATTTTTTTCTCTCGCCGCCATCGCCTGTCTCGCCGCTTGTCAGCACAAGCAGGACACCACCACGCCCGCGCGCAATCTGGAGGAAGAGTCGCGCTTGCACAAAGCCGGGCTCATCCTGCTGCCGGACCTGCAGCATGCCAGCGCCTGGGAAAAACTCATTCACGCGGACATGGGAGTGCCCGCGAGCAAGATCGAGGTGGTGGCGGGTCCGGGCTTCACCACGGTGACCATCAGAGATCTCAAGAACCGGGCTGATGTCGAGGGCGTTGCCCAGGAATTGCGTGCGATTGCTGAGAAGAAGCCGGAGACGTTTGGCGTGACGAAGGTGGAGGTGCGGCTCAACAACGCTGCGGCCACGATCAATCCCTTTGTGCTGCCCACGGAGGCAGCGCCTGCCACGCCTACTCCGGGCTCGGTTCTCCCAACGCTTTCATTACCGCCGCTCCGCATCGACGGCCGCTGAGTAGTGCGCCGTTGATCGAGACCTGCTCACACCAGTCGCCGCAGCGGTAGAGACCTGGCTGGATCACGCTGGCAAGCGGGCCCTCACCGAGGCGCAGCTGTCTGCTTTCTGGCTGGGCATGACGAATCTGATAGGTGCGCAGGTGCCGCCATTTGGAGACGACGGCCTCTCCGAACCAGCTGCGCATCTGCTCGCGTACGACTTGTTCCAGTTCAGTGCTTGATGGGGCTCCTATGATGGAGGCGGAGATGAGATGCTGCCCCGGCGGCGCATAGTGCGGTGAGGCCCGCGAGAGCGCGAGGATGCTATTCACCGGACCGCGGCCATCACCATCCAGATGCAGAATGGGGTCACCTGGTGGTAGCTCATCCGTGGCAAAATACATGCAGGTGGTGGAGCGGCTGGGAAGGCGGGGGGTGGTTTCAGCGGCTGGCAGCAGCCGATGAGCCACTTCTTCACTGACCGCGACGATGACGTGGTCGGCGTGCAGAACCTCGCCGGTGTCCAAAGTGACCTCACCGGCGCGCACGGCGGCAACCGGAGCATTCAGGCGCAGGCTTCCCGGTGGCAGCGCCATGGCGAGCTGATCTGGGATCGCCTGCATGCCGCGTGCTGGAACAGCGCTGCCAGACCGGTCAAACATGGCAAACAAAAACAGCATCATGCGTGCGCTGGTGCGCAGATCCTTTTCGAGAAACACTCCGCCAAAGAACGGGCGGAAGAATCGGTCGATCATGTTTTCAGAGAAGCCAAAGTCGCGCAGATAGTCCTCCGTTTCCATTTCTGCCATGTCTCGCGGAGGTTCGCGCAGGCCGAAAACCTCCTTGCGCAGTAGCAGCGTGGTCCATTTGTCACGCAGGGTGACGATGGTCTCATTGAAGTTTTTCAGGGCCGTGAGCGGATGTGCCAGAGGGTCCGCCAGGCGGTGAAAACGGTTCTTCACAAAGACATCCGCTCCACGATAAAGGGGGCGCAGGTCGAGCGCCTCATAGTCCAGTACTCGCTTTGCCTCGGGATAGGCTGGCAGGAAGATTTGGAAGCCGCGGTCGAGAAGGAAACCATCCACAAGGTCGGTGCGCACCCGGCCGCCAACAGCGTTGGAAGCCTCCAACAGGGTGAAGGGCCGACCTGCTGCCGCCAGCACACGGGCACACGCCAGCCCCGCAAGGCCGGCGCCGACAATCACAATCCTGGGCTGTGTATCACTCATTCATCCTTAATCAGTCGAGCGCTTACCTTGGACACGCCTTTTGGCTTTGCAAGTGCGGGAGGCATGGCAAGCATGCGCCATGCCAGCACCCCGCATCCTCATTCTCGGCGCAACCGGCGGACTGGGGCGTGCTTTGCATCGCCATCTGGCTGCCGGGTATGAGCTTGCTTCGTGGGGGCGTGCCGATTTGGATTTTGAGCAGCCTGACACTTTTTCTACGAAGCTAGCATCACAGAAATTTGATGTGCTTCTCAATGCCGCCGGCATGACCAGCCCGGATGTTTGTGAAGTGCAGCCAGAGCGTGCATTCCTCGCCAATACGGTGGCACCGCAGATACTTGCTGAATGCTGCCATGCACGGGGGGCACGCATGATCCATTTCAGCACAGATTACGTGTTCAGCGGGAAGACGCGTGACCTGTGGTTCGAAACAGACGAGACCGTCCCGGTCAATATCTATGGCCGCACCAAACTTGCCGGAGAGAAGGCGGTGCTGAAGGCATCTCCTGCCGCGCTCGTAGCACGCGTCTCGTGGTTGTTTGGTCCCGACAAGCCGAGTCATCCTGACAACATCATCCAGCGGGCGCTGCAGACCGACGACCTCAGTGCCGTGGCAGATAAAATTTCGGTACCGACGAGCAACGCAGACATCAGCGGCTGGATCGAACAACTGATCATCCGGCATCCGACAACCCGTGGCGTGCTGCATCTGTGCAACAGCGGTGTCGCTTCCTGGCATTCCTGGGCTGAGGCCGCGCTCACGATTGCCGCCCGGCTGGATGTGCCGGTCAAAACCACGACGGTGCAGCCCATCGAGCTGGCCAGTCTCACCCAGCTCAAGGCACCGCGACCGCTGATGACTGTGATGAGCAATGCGAGATTGCAAAGCGTGCTGGGCGGTGAGATTCGCAACTGGTACGATGCACTGGAAGAGTATTTGGTGCAGAAGTATCAGCCCCAATGACTCCCGCCTCCGCCATGACCCGCTGCGACATCCTGCATGAGGATCGTTTCCTCATTGTCGTGAACAAGCCACAGGGAGTGCTCTCGCATCCGAACCCGAAGGCTGGCAAGCCGCAGATGGCGGCGTTTGAGGGCAGCTATGATCATGACCGCCGTTGTTTCAAAACGGCGGCAGGAAGCGTGTGGCTGATGCATCGTCTCGATCAAGACACCTCGGGTGTTTTGCTGGGTGCCAAGGATGAAAAAACGGCGGTAGCATGCCGGGCGGCCTTTGAAGCGGAACTGGTGCGCAAAAAGTACCTGGCATTATGCAGCGGTGCGGCAGCGAAGCCTGAAGGCGTGTGGCTGGATCATCTGATCACAGCGCACGCCAAAAACCAAGTGCGTACGACGGTGCGCCATGGAACGCGACCCAATGCCGAGGCGAAATATCGAGTGATCGAAGCGAATGCGCTTAATCGCGTGGTGCTGCTCGAAGTGGACCTGATCACCGGCAAGACCCATCAGATCCGCGTGCAGGCGGCTTCCCGGCAGCTGCCGCTGGTGGGGGATGATGTGTACGGCTCGTTTGATCTGAACCGCAAGCTGCGCAAGACCATCCTGGCCAAGCGGCTGTTTCTCCATGCGTCTGAGCTGAGCCTGAAGCATCCGGCATCAGGCCAGCAACTCAGTGTCAAAGCACCGCTGCCGCCAGATTTGCTGGCGGTGCTGGAGGCAGCAGGGATGAAGGCGGTTTAAGCCCTTTTGAGCAGGAAGTATTCGATGCCATCGACGAGAGCCTTCCAGCTTGCGTCGATGATATTGCAGCTGACGCCGACGGTGCCCCAGGTGGCGTTGCCGTCGGTGCTGGTGATGAGGACGCGGGTCTTGGCGGCGGTGCCGGTGCCGCCGTCGATGATGCGGACTTTGTAGTCCGCCAGACGCATGTCTTTAAGAGCGGGGAAGAAGGGCAGGAGGGCTTTGCGCAGCGCGTTGTCGAGAGCATTCACGGGGCCGTCTCCTTCATCCACGGTGTAAACGCGGCTGTCGCCGACTTCGAGTTTGATGGTGGCTTCGCAGGTTTCAAAGCCATGCTCGCCGCCGTGGAAGCGGTGAGTGGAGTGGTACTCGATCAGATTGAACGCTGGCTGATGCTGTCCGAGCTGCTTGCGGATGAGCATCTCGAAGGAGGCTTCGGCGGCTTCGAATTCGTAGCCTTCGCTTTCGAGGCGCTTCACTTCGGTGAGAATGGTCTGCACGCGGGGATCGCCTTTGGCGAATTTGAAGCCCATGCCTTCGGCTTTCACCAGCACATTGGACTGGCCGGACATGTCTGAGATAGTGATGACGCGCTGGTTGCCGACAAGAGCGGGATCCACGTGTTCGTAGGTGCGGGCAAGCTTTTGCACGGCATGCACATGCAGGCCGCCTTTGTGCGTGAACGCAGCTACGCCTACATATGGGGCGCGAATGTCATGCGGCACGTTGGCGAGTTCATCGACGAAGTTGGCGAGTTCGCGCAGGCGGGTGAGGTCGATGCCGAGATCAATGCCCATCTTGATCTGGAGATTGGGCATGATGGTGGTGAGGTTGCAGTTCCCCACGCGCTCGCCGTAGCCATTGATCGTGCCCTGCACCTGGCAGGCGCCGGCGCGCACGGCTGCGAGGGCATTCGCCACACCGACACCGCCGTCGTTGTGAGTGTGAATGCCGACGGGACGTCCGAGATGGGCGATGACTTTGCGGGTTGTTTCTTCGACGAATTCAGGCAGCGCGCCGCCGTTGGTTTCGCAAAGCACGATGAGATCTGCGCCGGCGTCTTGAGCAGCCTTGACGGTTTTGAGCGAGTACTCGGGGTCCTCTTTGAAGCTGTCGAAGAAATGCTCTGCATCATAGAGCACTTCGCGGCCATGCTGTTTCAAGTAGGCCACTGTGTCGGAGATCATGGCGAGGTTCTCTTCCAAGCTGACCTGGAAGACTTCGATGACATGCAGTGCCCAGGTTTTGCCGACAATGGTAACGGCAGGCGTTTTTGCATCGAGCAGCATTTTGACCTGGGGGTCGTCCTCGACTTTCATTTTGCCACGGCGGGTCATGCCGAAGGCGGTGATCTTCGCGGTCTTCCATGAGCGCTTGGCGGCTTCTTCAAAGAATGCAGCGTCTTTGGGATTGGAGCCGGGCCAGCCGCCTTCGATGTAGTGCACGCCGAAATCGTCGAGCTTTTCTGCGACGCGGATTTTATCGAGGGTGCTGAAGGAGATGCCGGTGCCCTGCGTGCCGTCGCGCAAGGTGGTGTCATAGATGGTAACTGGAGACATGTGGGGAGGGGAAATGAAGAGATGGAAGGGCTGTGCAATGAGAAAACAGGCCGGACTGGCGGTTGCCGTGAGTTCCGGGACGCCGGATGCCAGGGGCGCTTTCAGCGCAGGCATGCATGACAACGGACTCTCCCGGCGGCGTCAGGCGCGGATGAGTCCGAAACTAATTCGGATGGTTGGGCGAATGTCAGGGCGGTTTCCCATGAGCAGCGCGAGGATTACGCCGGGGGAGCCCTGCTGGCAAAGGGAAGTTTTCACCTGCCAGGAGACTGTGGACCGCTTAGGGCCTATGCGGGCTTATTTGCCCAGCATGCCTTCGAGGCCTGCCTGTACGGCGGGGGTGGCGTTTCGCAGGGAGGGCTGCTGCCAGCCATTCGCAGGCAATACATTGCCTTCGAGCGCAGGCCGCACTTCCAGATGGTTGCGAAGCAGCATGTCGGTCAGCGTGGCATCGTCGTGCTCAGCCATACGTGCCAGAGGAAGATCGCTCAGGTCCAGTTTGAGAACGAAGGGGCTCTCAGGAACTACAGGGGCTGCAGTCAGTGCCGCGCCTGGCTTTTCAGCAGGATGCGAGAGCAGTAAAAGGCTCATGGCGCAAACAACGGCCGCTGCCGCGACCATGCCCCATTTGGGTACCAGGAGATGATTCCACCAGGTGGCGACACGCTCCCTGAACAATTCCAAGGACGACTGCTGCAGCATTTCAGCCCGCTGTCTCTGATGAAACTGCTGGAGAAAGTTTTCGGTGAACCCTTCCTCAGGCTGTTCAAACCGCTTCAATCGAATCAACCGCTGGATGTCTTCAAACTCACTCATGGCGTGCTGTGGATTGTTGTTTCTTGGTGTTGATGGCAAACGTTATTATTTAACGAAGTCTTCAAGATAAGTTTGGAGCAGGCGATGAGCATAAAACAATCGTGATCTGACAGTCCCTTCCGAGACTCCTAATATCTTGCTGATTTCGGCATGCTGGAGACCTTGGACGTCGTACAAGGTCACCACCGTACGATGATCCTCCGACAGCTTCATCATGGCTGCGTTCAACCTTTTCTGCAGTTCGTGGATGTTTACTTCGCGCAGCGTGCCCGAATTGGCCGTGGTGACGCGAATGAAATCTGGGTCGTTCTCAATGCCCGTATCTACATCGTCAAGACTGACTTTGTGATGCCTTCCGCGCTTCTTAAGAAAGTTCAAAGTCATGTTCACCGCGATGGAATAGATCCATGTGTAAAACGAAGACTTGCCCATGAAGCGCTTGATGGAGCGGTAGGCTTTGGCAAACACATCCTGCAGCAGATCGGCAGTGTCCTCGCGGTTCGAGGTCATGTTATAAACCAAGCCGTAGAGCTTGGGCGTGTATTTACGCACGAGGTCATCAAATGCGCGCGTGTCACCCGCCTGAGCTCTGTCCACCAGGATGCGATCCTCCGCAGAGCTGCTGGTAGGAGCGGGTGGGTTCAGCGAAGCGATGGGGGTCGCTGCGGCGCTGAGTGATGATTCTTCCATTAAAGTAAGAGAAACACTCGTTGCCTCAAGAGACAAGCGTTTCTTATGGACGCATCAATATCAATTATTTTTGAACGTTCCAGAGATGGTCCACGCAAATCTGTGACCAGGTTTCAAGCTGGTCGCGCATGGCATGCAGCTCTTCCAACGTGTGAAAGCGCAGGTCCTGGATGGCGTCTTCGTTGGACTTCACCTCATCACTGCTGAGGTCAAAGAAATGTACCACGCCGAGGTGCACGCTGCCCACTTCCGTCGCGTCGTCATTGATCAGGCCGATGACTTTCTGCGTGTGCGTGCCGCCGATCACCAGCTCTTCGGCCATCTCACGTTCGACGCCGTTGTAGTACATCGTTTCACCAAGGCCGTCCTGAGCTGCATCAACCGGATTGATGTGACCGCCGATGCCGATGGAGCGCTTGGCCACGAGGCGCTTCTCTCCCGAGCTGCCGCCGCGAGTGTAGCTCACATAACTGCCCGCATGATGAAAAATGGCATAAGGGATGAGCTGCTTGTGAGTGGGATCTTTTTCAGCAGCAGGGCGTTCCATGAAATGATTGGCGCCGGGCGTCAGCATCGCGTGCAAATAGCGCGTGGCATCGGCTTGAAAACCTTGAAAACTGCCGAGTTGATCGAAGAGCTGGCGGGTGATGACGAGAACGTGTTCCATGTGAAGACCGGCAGAATGGATGGCCGCGCAGGGTGCGCAACCAATCAATCCAGCAACCACACATCAGCGGCGTCTCCCGCCTGCAGATTTTGTCCGGCCTCCAGCCGCAGCAGCGCATCCGCACGGCTCAGGGACAGCAGGGCATGGCTCTGCTGCAAGCCGAAGGGCATGAACTGACCGTTGCTGAGCATGCCGCGCAAATAGTGGGGCCTGTCACCCGGATTCGTGAGCGCAGTTCCGGCGGTCGCAGGGATCAGGCGCGGCTTGAGCTGGGCATCTGCGGCTCCCATCATTTTAAGCAGCGCTGGACGCACGAACAGCAGGAAGGTCACGAAGGATGAGACCGGATTCCCCGGCAGGCCGAAGACGAACGATTGTTCAGATCGGGCAAACAGAAACGGCTTGCCGGGCTTCACCTTCACACGCCAGAGCCCGGGCTCGATGCCGAGCTCTTTCAGCGCGGGCTTGATCTGATCATGATCACCGACGGAAACACCACCGCTGATCAGCACGACATCATGCGTCTGCAGCAGCTCGCGCAGCATCTCGGTGGTGCTGTGCAGATCATCGCGGCAGTGGGCCTGGGTGTTGGAACGGATGCCAAGCTGCGCCAGCATGCCGCGCAGCATGAGGCCGTTCGTATTGTAAATCTGCCCGGCCTGCAGCGGTCCGGCACCGGGTGGCACCAGCTCATCTCCGGTGCTCAGCACCGCCACACGCGGCAGCGCATGCACGGAGATTTGATCGAGCCCCTGAGAGGCCAGCAAGGCCATGCGTCCAGGCGTGATCTGCTCTCCTGTGCGCAGCACGAACTGGCCCTGGCACAGGTCCTCTCCTTTGCGCCTGATGTTTTCCCCGGCGGTGACCGGATCGGTGCAGACGATGACAGCTCCCTCACGCCGCACATCTTCCTGCATGATCACGGCATCGGCTCCGGCGGGAATCGGGGCTCCAGTGAAAATGCGAATGGCGCAGCCGCTTTGAAGACGCAGTTCGCCATCCAGCCCCGCAGCTTGTTCGCCCGATACTCGCAGTGGCTGCGCTGTCGTGCTCTCAGCAGCGACAAGGGCGTAGCCATCCATCGCGGATTGGTCAAAGGCCGGGATCGGCACCGTGGCGGTTGCCTCCTGCGCGGCATAGCGATCCAGCGCATCCATCAATGGCGTGGGCACGGCCTGCAGCGGCGTCACCGCTGCCAGCACACGTGCGAGGGCCTCACTTTCGGAGATCATCGGATGACAGGCGGCAGTTTGCTCAGATCTGCCGCAGGTTCTTCGGCTGGAGGCGGGGCGGGGGACTGTGGCGCTTGGCGCAGCGGCGGTGGGGCTGTCGGTGCCGGGACGAACGAAGGTTGTACCGGGGCCATCGGCTGAAATGGGGCATCCAGCGGGGGGATGACATCGGCCTGCATCACTGGGGCTAGAGGTACGATGGCACCCGATGCGGTCATCGTTGTGGCTGCGGGCTGTTCATCGCGCTTGACCTGATAGAGCACCAGATCGCGCACTTGTGGCGTTCCCTGGGTGATGTCCGCAGTGATGTAGTTGCCCTTGCGTTCCGGCGTCACTCTGAGCTTCGCATCGGTGCCGTTGACTCCCTGGGAGATGATTTCGCTCCCTGCCGGGATGTCCACCCGCCGCTCACAATTGATGAGCACATAGTTCTGCTCCGGGTTCACCAGCTCGATGACCCCAATCACCTTGGCCTCGCCGACGCGTTTGTCCTTCGACGATTTTTTGGGTGCCAAGCCCCCCAGCTTGTTTTCAATGTAGGTGCAACTGGAAAGCCCCAGCAGCAAAGGAAGGCACAGGTGGCGCAGAAACTTCATGCCCTATTGATGCCGCATCGGCGGCTGGCTGTCCAGCCCCTACCCAATGATCCCCAGCTTCTTCATCGTGGCGGTCAGCTCGGCGATTTTCTCTGGCTCCATGCCGGTCATTGGCAGGCGCAGTTCATCCGTGCAGTGGCCGGCGAGGGACATCGCGGTTTTGATCGGGATGGGATTCGTGGAGAGCTTCAGGAACGCCGCGAAGAGCGGGTAGTACTTCGTGTGGATCTGCAGCGCCGAGGCGTAGTCGCCTTTGAGGGCGAACTGGACCATCTCACTGATAGGCTTTGGAATGAGATTGGAGGCGACGCTGACGATGCCGACGCCACCCACGGACATGAATGGCAGGGTGAGGCCGTCGTCGCCGGACATGATCTCGAAGTCCGCCGGAAGGATCTGCTTCATCTGGCTGACGCGTTCGGGATTGCCGCCGGCTTCCTTGATGGAGCGGATGTTCGGGCAGTTTTCCGCAAGGCGGACGAGTACTTCCAGACCGATCTCAATGCCGCAGCGTCCGGGGATGCTGTAAAGCATGATGGGCAGCTTCGTGTTGTCGGCGATGGCCTTGAAATGCTGATACAAACCCTCAGGCGTCGGCTTGTTGTAATACGGCGCGACCTGCAGCGATGCGGTGGCACCTGCTGCTTCGGCTTCCTGCGTGAGTTCGATGGCCTCGCGGGTGGAGTTCGATCCCGTGCCCGCCATGACGATGCCGCGACCTTTGGCGAACTCGACAGTCAGTTTCACCACCTGCTCGTGTTCGTCATAGTCGAGCGTGGGCGATTCACCCGTGGTGCCGCAAGGCACAACACCCGTCACGCCATTGTCGAACTGGAAGTCGATGATCGATTTGAGCGCGGCTTCATCAATTTGGCCGTTGCGAAAAGGGGTGACGATAGCGGTGTGGGTTCCGGCGAACATGGTAGCGATAGGGGAAAGGGCGGATTTGTCGGACTGAAAACTGGGAAATGAAAACTGAAAATTGGAAATTGTGGCCTCCCGCTAGGCTCTGCGGGCCTTCTTGGCGGGTGAGTTGGCTTTGGCCGTCACGATGGATTTGCCGATGATGTTCATCAGTTCGGTGCATTCATCGATCAGCGGATTGAGGCGGGAGGTTTTCATAGTGGCCGTTTAACTGACAGCTTCAGCCAGATGCGAGTTTCACGCAGCTCTTTCAGCACAATGCCGAGTTTGTGGGTGAAGTCATTGCGGCTTTCTGCTGCGCAGGCTTCGGCGTAATTGGGGGCTGGAGAGGTGCCACAGCGGATGAGCTGCCCGGAGATGTGCCTGCCGGTCTTGGTGTCCGGCAGCGCTTCCACCAATGCGCAAATGCGCGCCGCAAACTCCAGGAACCGCTCTTCCATCTCGTCCGCTAGGGCCAGCGATGACTTCTGCGCACTCATACAATTTGCAGTTCCCAGTTTTCAGTTCTCAATTTTCAGTCGTCAGGAAAGCTCTCGCTTAGATCGAGACGCTCCCTGTGAAAACAAAGTCCGCCGGTCCAAACAGCGTCACATTGGTGTACTCGCTCTTGTCCACTTCTTCGAATCCCACCTTCAGTGTGTCGCCACCTTTGACGAGGACGCTGATGGGGCTGGGTTCGCCGGTGAGTTCGTGGTAAACGAGGGCGCAGGCGACCATGCCGGTGCCGCAGGCGAGGGTTTCGTCCTCCACGCCGCGTTCGTAGGTGCGGATGGCGATGCTGCCGGGGGCGAGGACTTTGGCGAAGTTCGCATTGGTGCCTTTGGGCTTGAAGGCTTCGTGGAAGCGCAGGGATGCACCCCACTCGCGCACAGGCACGGCTTCCAGATCATCGACCATAACCACCGCATGTGGCACGCCGGTGTTCACGCTGTGCACGGTCAGCCCGGCCCCGACCACTTCGAGGTGCTGGGACAGGTTAAGGTTGTGCGGGGCGCTCATGTTGATGCGCACGTGACCGCCTTCGAACTCGGCGGAGATGATGCCAGCGAGGGTCTCAAAGCGGATCTTCACGAGCTTGTCGCCATGCAGGTGGTTCACGAAACGGCCAAAGCAGCGCGCGCCATTGCCGCACATCTCGGCTTCGCCGCCGTCAGCGTTGTAGTAGCGCATTTTGAAGTCGCCGTCTGCCGTGGCAGGTTCGACGCAGAGCAGGCCATCGGCCCCGATACCGCGATGGCGGTCACACAGTTTTTCGATCTGCTCTTTGGTCAGCGCGAGGCTGAGATCGCGATTATCCAGCATGACGAAGTCATTGCCGGCGCCGTTCATTTTGGTGAAGGAGAGAGTCATAAGAGGAAAATTAGAGGGCTTTGACGGCATCCACGAGAGGCTTCACGAAGGCTTCGACTTTGGCGGCGCAATCCGGGGATGAGCCGTTCTGCTCAATCAGCTTTACGATGGCGCTGCCGACAACGACGCCGTCGGCTTTGCTGGCGATCTCGGCGGCCTGGGCGGGATTGGACACACCAAAGCCCACGCACACCGGCACGTCCGTGGCCGCCTGGATGATGGCCACCTGCTCGGCGATGCCCGTGGCGATCTCCACCTGCGCTCCGGTGACGCCGAGGCGGCTCACGTAATAGACAAAACCTTCCGCGCTCTTCGCGATGCTGGTGATGCGCTCAGACGACGAGGTCGGGGCGATGAGCTGGATGTGGCGCAACTCCGGCGTGGGCTTGAGCTCGGCATTCTGCGCCACCTCATCCGGCGGGAGGTCGAGCACCAGCACGCCATCAGCCCCGGCGGCTGCTGCGTCGATGTGGAAGCGCTCGTAGCCGTAGGTATAGACGGGATTGAGGTAGGTGAAGAGCACCAGCGGCACCTGGGACTGCGTGCGCAGCTTTTTGATCATCTCCAGCACCTTCGGCGTGCTGGCTCCAGCCTTCAGCGCCCGGTCCGCCGCCAACTGATTGACCACGCCATCTGCCAGCGGGTCTGAGAAGGGCACTCCCAGCTCCACAACATCCGCCCCCGCACGCTCCAACGCCAGAACGATGTCGATGGTGGCATCCAGTGTGGGGTCTCCGGCGCAGACATAGGCGACGAATGCCTTCTTCTTCTGAGTGCGAAGCTGGGCAAAACGGGCGTCGAGACGGTTGGTTGGGGCTGACATGGGGCATGGTGTCTAGCATGCATTTTCGTCCTTGTCGAATGTAGGAATGTAGTGAGTCCGAGTTGAGTGGTTGGGAGGTGGTTGGGTCGAGATTGGGAAACATTGACATGTAAAAAATGTGCTGCTACATAGGTGGTGGTTAAGAATTTTCAGTATTGTTTGTGTGCGGGTAATGCGCATAAAATGAACTTCAGGTCTTGAATCTCTTAAGCTTAGACAAATATGATTCCCGCAGCCATGCGTTTGATTTTAGTCACACTTTTACTCACTGTTGCTCTCCATGGCCTCAATGCACGCGAGTGGAAAAGCACCGATGGTACAAGGACATTCCACGGGCAGCTCATTTCATATCGCCCACCAGAGGTCACAGTGATTTTGAAAAATGGAGCTCGCATGAGCTTCTATGAAAATCTGCTCAGCAAGGAAGATAAACGGTATTGTTATCTTGCTAATCGTGTGTTGAGCAACTCGTTTCCGAGAATCCCGTTCAAGGTGATTCAAGTCGTGGATGATGGCATGCTTGTAAATGAGCTGCCAACAAACAACCCGTACTATACAAACGAGTTCATGATGATCTGGGGGGAATTTAAGAATGACGTTGCTGATGATGAATTATATCAAGGGGATATTTATTGGGCTGGATCATATACCTACAAAAGCGCAGAAGGATATGACCGAACGATACGCAGTTTTGCATCTTCTTTAGATGAAGCGGTTGCTATTTGGGAATACCGATTGTCTCCTTCTAAAAAAGGACGCACGCCAAAGCTCACCAAGGAGGTTTTTTCATCGAGCGGCTCTGGATTTGCTGTTACGAGCATTGGGCATGTTATTACCAATGCACATGTTGTTGACGGAGCTCAAAAAATCTCTGTGCGTATTGGGGACAAGCTCGTTGCAGCGAAGCTGGTCGCAATCGATCATCAGAATGACCTTGCCGTGCTCAAGGTCGATGGCACAACGCTTCCACTTAAAATAGGTGAAACCGATTCTGTAAGACTGGGGGATGAGATAACGGTTGGCGGTTACCCTAACCCTGACATGCAGGGGACAAGCCTCAAGCTTACGCGCGGGGTGATCAGTGGAATGAAGGGCGCACGTGATGACGTTCGACACTACCAAATTGACGCTGCCGTTCAGCCAGGTAACTCGGGTGGTCCACTTCTGAGTACTGGCCGCTCAGTCGTGGGAGTGGTGAACGCCCGTCTCAACGACTCCGCCGTAGTGCTCGCCACTGGGTCGGTACCCCAGAATGTCAACTATGCCATTAAGACTGACTACTTAATGCCTCTGATTCGCGGCGTCGATGGCCTCACCGAACAAATGGCCAAAGAGACGTACCCCCAAGAGCTTTCCATCGGAGAATGTCTTGAACGTTCAGCGTACCTAATCATATGCGATTTATCGCCCGAATAACTGGGCCGAATAAGGGTGCTCCCGTGGCAAAACATAAACGGTCGTCCACTATTCGCGCTATGCGAGAAGAGAGGACACCAACATCCCGAGAAGAATGGCTAAAAGTGTGAATTTAAGGACGAGATAGAGACATTCGACGGCAGCGCCAGAACGATGTCGATGGTGGCATCCAGCGTGGGATCTCCGGCGCAGACATAGGCAACGAATGCCTACTTCTTCTGAGTGCGAAGCTGGGCAAAACGGGCGTCGAGACGGTGGGTGGGGACTAACATGGGGCGTGGTGTTTAGCATGCCAAAGGGCTACTGTTGACTTCCGGAATGCCCCTAGGAATCCAAAAATGGGGCTGCTGCGGAGGCGCTTAGGTCAGCGAGCTGTCAGATACTTCTTCTGGAACTCGGCGCTGGCATCGAGCCCTGCTGCAATCCACGCTATTTCGTCTTCGCGAATCGCTTGGAAATAGGCGTCGCCTTGTTTGAGTCCGTCAAAGAGCAGCTTTCTTAGCTGTGCCTCGTCGAAGTCCTTGGTGGAGCGGCCTGCCATTTCACATTTGGCCAGCAAGACTGCCTTCCTGTCAGCATCCGCAGTTTCCTGAGCTGCATGCAGGTAACAAATGGAGGCAAGCTGGGCGGCATTTCTTTCCTGATCTCCGGCGACAAGGAGATCTCCCATGGCCTCCTGCAGCAATGGATTGTCAAAATCCGCAAACCGCATCATGCCCGCGACACCGCGGATGGCCGCCAGGGCATTTTCTGGGGATAGCGTGAGCTCAGTGTCGGGAGACGACTTTCCCATGCCGGATTCTTGAATGGCGACGAAGCCGGCAAAGCCCATCAGCATATTTTGGCGTGAGAATTTGGGCTGCGGCGAGCTCTCGTCTTTGTTCCTGGGTTTCTTGCTGTCTATCTGCCACTGCACCAGCCACTTCTGATATTTCTCGCGGCCAAAATGTGCATTGGGGTTGATCGCTAGCGCCTTGCTGATCCACTTGATCGCTTCTTCGAATTCACCGGTATAAATGTAAAAGGTCCCCAGGTTCGAATAGGTCTCGTAAGCGCCGGGACGGAGCTTCTCCTTGGCCAGCATGGTGGCGATCGCTCCCTTGTGGTCCCCCAGTTTGTGCTGCGCCACGGCGAGGTCGTTGTACAAATCCCAAAGAGCTGGATTTTTAGCCAGTTGCTGTTCGCAAGTCTTCCGCCGCCACTCGCAGAACTCTTGGGAGTGTCGCGGAAAGGCTCCGGTGATGAGCTGGGAGATTCCAGGGAACCGGGCGCTTTCTGCCGCCAATGTGTCGCTGTCCCAAAGGCAGGCCGTCACCGAGGCGGTTGATAGAGCTAGTATTGCAGCCGCCAGCAAAGTTCGGGCGTTTGTTTTCATCCCCTGCTTTTATTCTGGCGAGTAGGCCGCAGTCAATGGTATTAAACTGCCTTCCTAGCCCAGTCCTCCATGGCCATCGCTGAATCCGCTTCCACCAGCCCCTCTCCTCAACGGCAAGTCGCAGAGGCGGCGTCTGCCATGCAGGTCTGGAGCCAGACGTCTTGCCACCCTTCCGATTCCGGAACATCCACACTCATGCCAACCACACCTCCCGATCAATACTCATCTCAAGCCGATCTGCTCCGCGCAGCCTACGCGGCTTTCAACGCGCGGGACATGGACGCTGCCCTCGTGCTCATGACGACGGATGTGGCGTGGCCGCGAGCGTTTAAGGGCGGGTTTGTGCGTGGGCCTGAGGAGGTGCGTGCTTACTGGACGGAGCAGTGGAGCGAGATTGACCCGCATGTGGAGACGATGGCTTTTCACCCTGAGGACGATGGACGGATACTGGTCGAGGTGCATCAGGTCGTGCGCGACATGGCTGGAACTCTTCTTGCCGATGAACGGGTGGGGCATCGGTTCACGCTTGAGCAGGGATTGATTCAAGGCATGGAGGTTTGTTCATTTTGAGGCAGGCCCTTTAGACATCATTGAGCATCATGCCAAATATTAACGCAGAGCTGGACCAAGCCAGAGATAGGCTTCGCGGCGAGAAGTTTCATCAGCAGTGGGATTATATCGTGCTGGCGGAGTGTTTGGAGAAGTATGCGAGCATGTTTCAGCGCACGAGCCGTGATGAGCATCGAGAACTCATCGCTCAATTGCACGATTGCGCTGGCAAGCTGCCGTACGTTTGTGATTGGGATTTCGGGGCATTGGTTTTAGAGGCCGCCGCCGCTGGCATTGATGATCGAGATTTGCGGGTCTGGCTTTTGACCGAGGCACGATTTCGTGCGCTCTGGTGTACGCAGGCTGGCACTGCTGGTGGCGAGTGCCTCGCGAGATTTCAGCACGTCAAAAGATTGGATGCAAGGTTGCACGCTGATGCCTGATTATATGCTCCAAGCGTGACGTCACCTGATTCTCCCGCAGTTTTCCCCGGCTTCCGAAATGAACTCCGAAATGCACGGAATCTACATTGCTGCCATCTTGACCAGCCTCCTCGACATTTTGGGCTTTGGCACCGTCATTCGCAAGCTGCGCCACCCGGCCACAGGCTGGCTAGTGTTCGCGGATTGCCGCAAATGGCTTTGGACCAAGCGTAGCAGTAGTATTGCCAAAAAATAGCGCCACCCAACCCTCAGGGCTGATGTGACGCGTTTGTTTTTGAACGTCTAAAGCGCTCTGCTGACCCCTAGTTTTTGAAATGGCTGGAGATGAACTCCACCAGCTTGTCGTCGCTCATCGGGGTGGAGGTGCTTTGGGAGACGGCGGTCTTTTTGAACTGGGGGGTATCGCCAAGGTAGTGCACGAATTGCTCCTGGATCGTGCCGCTGCCGGTGACGTGTACTTCATCCGCGTTCACCAGATGGTGGGCGATCTCTTTGAAGTACTTGTGAGCCAGGGTGATTTCGAGGTGGTTCGCGGCATTCTCGCTCGAGTTGGAGCCTGCGCCTGGATTCTTCGCATGGCCGAGCACGGTGAAGATGGCGGCGTCTGGGTCATAGCCGATGATGGTCGCATGATGAGTGTCCATCCAGATTCCGAAGCGCTTTTTGATTTTGTCTGACATAGGCTTTCACTGACGGGCGAATGGTGTGAAGAACAATGGGGCGTACACCCCAGAAGACTGTCCCACGAAGGCTAGCCCATCCAAGGCCGAACAAAATGGATGCAGGCAGCAGCTCCGATGGCATGTGTGGTGTCATCGCCACTTACCGCCCGCCATCGCCTCATTCGTGACGTTAGAGGCATCAACCCATGAATGAGTTTCTAGAGCCCACAGATGTCATCGACAGTGCGTCTGCTGCCATCGTTGCCGCAGCAGCCGAGATTGCTGGAGATGCGGCCAGCGATGAGGAGATCGCCCGGCGCTGCTTTCTCTGGGTGCGCGATTTTGTGCGGCACAGTTCTGACCACCCGATTTCCGTTGTGACCTGTACTGCGTCCGATGTGTTGCGACATCGTGCAGGCTTTTGCTATGCCAAAAGCCATTTGCTGACTGCGTTGCTTCGTGCCCGTGGGATTCCGGCGGCACTTTGTTACCAGCGGTTGTCCCGCGATAGCGCCCGTTCAGCCTTTTGCCTTCACGGTTTGGTTGCGGTGCATCTCCAGCAGCACGGTTGGTATCGCATTGACCCACGAGGAAACAAGGGTGACATCACCACAGATTTTTGCCCGCCTGTGGAGCGCTTGGCGTACACGCCGAGGCTGCCCGGGGAGATGGATGTTGCCGGGCGTTTCTCGGACGCCTTGCCGGGTGTGGTTTCGGCACTTCAGAAATGGCCTACGGCAGAATTGGTATCCAAGAATCTTCCTGACTATGAGCCAACCATTTAAACATAAGCTGAACACTTCGCACGCCATGCCATACATTCCTGATATGCTTGATGAAAAGGTGCAGGCGATCTTCTCCGAGATCGCAGGCGCAGAGCGCGCGAAATGGTTGCACGGTGATGTTCCGTCACGCGTGATGGAACAGATTGCGCAGGCGATCAGTTCAGAGCACCCGCCGGAGGTTGCAGGGGAGATCGGCTTTCATCTCGGTGATTGGCAGGGCGATGCCGCGTTTCTCGTTGCCCTCCATTTGTTTCCAGAACGTTTTACGCTGGAGGAGATTCGAGATGGAGTCAGGGCGTTCCTGATTCATGCACCTCAACACATCATTGCCGCTGCCAGGCTTGCCGGGAATTCCATCGATGATGTTTTCAGAGAGGCATAAGACCACGGTCTTGCCTTGAGCTGAGCTTGAGTCGTTAAGTCAGATCACCCACCTCTTCATCCCCCAGCCTTTTATCAGGCACCAAATACCCCTGCACATAATCCCGCACGGCTTCGGCCAGCGGGGTAATCGCGGTGCTGAACCCTGAGCCGCGCAGTTTGGTGATGTCGGCGCAAGTGTAGTACTGGTACTTGGACTGGAGGTGCTCCGGCATGTCGATGAACTCGATGTTGGGCTCCTTGCCGAGGGCTGTGAAGATGGCGGTGGCGAGTTCGACCCAGGTGTGGGCTTCACCGGAGCCGAGATTGAAGAGGCCGCCGGCGGCGGGAGTTTCGGCGAGGTGGAGGGTCATGCGGATGGCGTCCTTCACGTAGAGGAAGTCGCGCATCTGCTCGCCATCCTTGTAGTCGGGGCGGTGGGATTTGAAGAGCTGGACCTTGCCGGTGGCGAGGATCTGGCCGCAGGCTTTGTGCACGAGGCTGCGCATGTCGGCCTTGTGGTCTTCATTGGGGCCGTAGACGTTGAAGTACTTGAGGCCGACGATATTTGGGAGCCAGCCTTCGCGCCGGGCGTGGAGGTCGAAGAGGTGCTTCGAGTAGCCGTACATGTTCAGCGGGCGCAGGGCGTGGATGTCGGGCATCTGATCGTCCATGCCGTGGGCACCGTCTCCGTAGGTGGCGGCGGAGGAGGCATAGACGAAGCGCGTCTGATTAGCGAGCGACCACTGACAGAGCTGCTTGGTGAACTCGTAGTTGTTCCGCATCAGGTAGTCGGCGTCACGTTCCGTGGTGGCGGAGCAGGCACCGAGGTGGATGACGTGGTCAAAATGGCCGAGCTTGGCGGGGCTGTGCTGCACGGCCTGCAGGAGGTCGTTGCCGTCGATGTAGTCGGCAAATTTGAGAGGAACGAGGTTCTTCCATTTCTCATCCGTGCTCAAGCGGTCACAAACGACGATGTTTTCGCAGCCCCGGCGGTTGAGCTCCCAAACGAGGGCGCTGCCGATGAATCCGGCCCCGCCGGTGATGAGGATGCGACTTTCCGTGTTTTTCATGAGCCCGTCTGGTAACGGGAAAAGCAGCGGGATTCAAGCCGGAGCTTGAGTCAGACCCGTTCTTTGAGAGAGCCCTTTGAAAATGAACGGCCTACGCGGCCATGGCTTCGGGATGCTGAGCGGAGTGCATGGGGATCTGCTCGCGCCAAAGCGCCGGGTGCAGGAAGGTGCTGCGCGGATCGCGGTCCCATTCTCCTTCCCAGCCGATCACGGTTTCCATGACCATGGGATGGGGACACTGGATGGCCGGATAGAGCCACTGCTGATCCGCCACGATGAGCTTGGGAATCAAGGCATGGCCATAATATTCGATCTCCCAGCCCAGAAGCAGGGGTTCTTCGTCCGTGAAACCTGCGAGGCCCTTGGGGTGCTCCACCCAGCCGACGAGACCGCTGTTGTTCAGGGCATCCCAGACTTCGCGCATTTCCAGGTCCACACGCACGGCAAAGCCCGTGGTCTTGGCGCGGCCGCCGTTGGCGGGATCACGGCTTACGAGGCCAAACAGGATGCTGGTGGGGCAGTTGTCAGGAACGATGTCCACCTGAAACCCAAAGCGGATGGGGTGGTCCGGCAGCAGCAGGCTTCCGTAGCTTTGCAGCAGGAATCCTGAGAATGCGGGATCAGCAGCAGCAGTGGCATTGAGTGATTCCATAGTTTTCTAAAAATTTCGGACAAGTTTATTATAATTACTCTATCTTATTGAAATTTCAAACAATTTATTCAAAATGCGATTCATTTGTCACTCAAAATATTAAAAACTCGTTTCTTAGGGAAAGCGGATCGGATGCCATCACTGCCAAGAATTCTTTCAGAGTAGCGGATTCCTTGCCGCCACGCTATTGACGAAACTGTTGCGCTTGATACCAAGTACACCTTGTGGCTCTAGCTTCATCGATCAACTGCGTCGAAACCGACCTGACCGCCGAGTTTCGCGATCAATTTCTCCTCACTTACCAGCACATGTTGCTGTCCCGGGTGTTGGAGGAAAAGCTTGGCTCGCTCTATCGGGCGGGCGGGCGCATCGTCGGCGGGGTCTATCTTGGGAAAGGCCAGGAGGCCTTCAGCGCCGCGCTCGGGGTGCAACTGCGGAAGGGCAGGGACATCTACGGCCCCCTGATCCGTGACCAAGCGGGCCGGATTGCCTTTGGGGAGCCGATCATCGATACGGTGCGCACTTACCTGGGGGCCGTCACGGGTCCGATGCGCGGTCGGGATGGCAACATCCATCGTGGGCGTCCGAAAGAGGGGCACATGGCCATGATCAGCCATCTGGGCAGTCTGCTTTCAGTGGTCGCTGGCGGACTCTTCGCCCGGCGTCTGGCAGGTACATTGGCAGACAGCATCGGTGCCACCAGCATTGGCGATGGCGGTACGTCCACCGGAGCCTTTCATGAAGGGCTGAACATGGCGGCGGTGGAAAAGCTGCCCATCATCGTGAGCATCGCGAACAATCAATTCGCCTACTCCACGCCGAACACCCGCCAGTATGCCTGTGAAAATCTGGTGGATCGTGCGGCAGGCTACGGCATCGATGGAATGACGGTGGATGCCACCGATCTCGCTTCCTGTTTGAAGGCCTTTCGGGCGGCAGCCGCCAAGGCGCGCGCCGGCAGTGGCCCGCAGATGATCGTCGGCACGCTGCTGCGTCTGGCAGGGCATGGCGAGCACGATGACGCCTCCTACATTCCCGACAAAGCTCGTCAGAGCCCTTCGGCGCGGGATTGCCTCCAGGTAGCCGAAGATTACGCGCGTGATCACGGCTGGATGTCTTCCGCCGATCTGCGTGAGCTCAATGACGAGGTGCGCCGCAACGTTGATCAAACCGTTTCCAAAGTGTCCAAAGAACCCGCACCTGATCCCTTCAAGGAAAACTGGCAGGCCCTGTCCTGTGCCGAGCTTGTGGAGGGACAGCACGAAGCATGAGCATCACCTATCTCGAAGCCATTCGGGAGGCCCAATATGAAGCCCTGCGCGAAGATCCGTCTGTGTTCCTCTACGGGCAGGACATAGCCACCTTTGGCGGCGCATTCAAAGCCACGAAGAATCTCAGCAAGGAATTTCCCAACCGCGTTTTTGATGCCCCCATCAGCGAGGATGCGATGGTCGGCATGGCCATAGGCGCGGCGGTGGAGGGGGCGCGGCCCATCATCGAGATGCAGTTCGCTGACTTCTCCTCCATCGGGTTCAATCAGATCGTCAATCAGGCCGCCACCTTGTACTGGCGCACGAATGTGCCGTGCCCCATCACCATCCGCCTGCCCTCCGGTGGCACGGCTGGCAGCGGCCCGTTTCACAGCCAGTCGATGGAGGCCCTCTATGCGCACTATCCCGGCCTGGTCATCGTGACTCCCGCCACCGTGGAGGATGCGTACTGGATGCTGCTGGACAGCGTGAAGCTGAATGACCCCGTCATCTTCTGCGAGCACAAGTTCCTCTACTACCATCTCAAGGCCGACCAGATCGGCGACCGCGAGCTGCCCATCGGCAAGGCTCGCATCGCACGTCCGGGCCGCCACGCCACCATCGTGACGTACAGCGCCATGGTGCATGAGGCCCTGCGTGCTGCTGAGGAACTCCAGCTCGACGGCTACCAGATCGAAGTTGTCGATCTTCGCTCCGTGAAGCCCATGGACACGGACACCATCCTCGCCTCCGTGGCGCGTACGGGTCGTCTGCTCGCCCTCGGCGAGGCCTTCCCGTGGGGCGGGGTCACGGCGGAAATCATCGCCCGCGTCACCACGGATGGCTTTCATCTGCTGGACGCAGCGCCGATGCGGCTGAACTCCAAGGACACGCCGATTCCGTATCATCCGAATCTCTGGAAGTCGCATCGCCCCACCACCTCCACCATCGCTGCTGCGCTCCGTCGTCTGCTGCGTAATTAAACTCTGCATTCCCGTTTTCAGCATTCCGTCATGCGCACCATTCCCATCTTGATGCCCCAGCTTGGCGAATCCATCGCCGAAGCCACCATCATTCGCATTTTGGTCGAGCCCGGTCGTGCGGTCGAAGCAGGCTGCGATCTCTTTGAAGTCGAGACGAACAAGGCCACCATGGCCGTCACCGCACCGTGCGCCGGCACCATTGGGCAGATTTTGGCCACCACGCAGACCAGCTACGCCGTCGGCTCCACGCTCGCCGCTTTTGAGATCACCCTGGAAAATGCCCAGTCGATTGGTCTTGTGGATGAGCCCAAGCCTGCGAGCTCTGCCCCGAGTGCTGCCCACACAGGCTCTGAGGAAGTGGAAAATCTGCACTTCAAGATCAGCGACAACGACGTCATCTCCACACGTCAGCCCACCGTCGAGCCCGTCGTCGGCGGTCTGCCGGTACCCGCTGGGGCCACTGGTGCCAGCTACATCTCCCCTCGCATGCGTGCCCGTATGCTGGAGCTGGGTCTGAACGCCTCGGACCTTGCTGGCGTGCCCGGCACCGGTGCTGGTGGTCGTGTGACCGTCGAAGATTTCGAGGCTTTCCTGCGGGCGCTGGAGCAGCACCGCATGACGCCTGCATCGCCCATGCGTATCGCCGTGGCGGACTCCATGCGCCGCAGTTGGACGCGTCCGCTGGCGACGGTGGGCAGTCCCATCATGCTGGATGCCATGCTCGCGCATCGCAAAAAGACCGATCCCAAACCCGGCCCGGCGCTCTACGTCATTCGCGCCCTTGCTTTGGCGCTTGCTGAAAACACGGCCTTTGCCGGACGCCTGGTGGGCAATCGCATCGTGCATCCGCTTGCCATCGACATCGGCTTCGCCGTGGAAGTCGATGACGGCGTCATGGTCCCCACTCTCCGCGAGGTGGAGAAGACCCCGCTCGTCAAACTGGTGCCCACGTACAACAAGCTCGTCGAGCAGGCCCGTGCGCGCCGCCTGCCGAATGATGTGAAACGCCCTGGCATCGCCACCGTCACGAACTTCGGCACCTTCGGCATCGTCTGGGCCACACCCATTCCGCTGCCTGAGCAGAATCTGGTCCTCGGCCTCGGTGCCGGTAGCAAAGTGCCGCACTGGAGTGACGAGGTGAATCAATTCATCCCTGTCACTGAAGCCGAGCTGACGCTGAGCTTTGACCACCGCGTGCTCGATGGTGGCGGCGCCGGTCGCCTGCTCAAACGCGTGGCCGAACTGTTGCAGAAACCCGAACTGCTCTAAAGGGAGCGCGGACATCCCTGTCCGCTTCATCGAAGGCATGCACGACAAACCCACGCTGCGCCAGGCCATGCGCGAACGCTTGCGTGCGATGGATGAAGCCACGCGCAGTGACGCGAGTGTACATATTGCCGCCCATCTCACACACCTCGCTGCCACCTGGCCATCGGGTGTCACCGTAGCCCTCTTTGGCGGCCTGAAAAATGAACCTGATCTGGTGACGCATCTGCTGCCTGCCCTGCATGCGCAGGGTGTGAGCACCTGCTTCTTCCAAATCGAACATCAGGCTCTTCGGGCACGGCAAGTTCGCAGCATGGAGGATCTGCATCGCGGCCAGATGAATGTCTGGGAGCCGCAGCCGCACTGCCCGGTCATCGAAATCGCCGCGCTCGATATCATCCTCGTTCCTGGTCTTGCCTTCACGCACGATGGGAAACGCCTCGGTCGCGGCGGTGGCTACTATGACCGCCTGCTTGCACAGCCTGACTGCCGAGCCCAGCGCATCGCTGTCGCCTTCGATGTCCAGATCGTGGATCACATCACCGTCGAGTTTCACGATGAGCACATCCATCAAATCATCACGGAATCCGGCTTGATCCAAGCCTGAGCGTCTTGAATGAGTGCATACTGTTTTAGGCACTCGTCATTTCACACTCCATGAAGCTCATTCTCGAAATCGTCAGCTCTGGCACCGCCTACCTGGAGAAACGCAAGATCGACGAAGCCCGGCTGAACATGGAGCATCTGCTGGCGCACGTCCTGGGTTGCCGTCGGCTGGATCTCTACCTGCGCTTCAATGAGAGCGTGCCTGAAACTGATCTCGTGAACCTGCGCGAGCTGCTTAAACGCCGTGGGGAAGGGGAGCCGTTGCAGCATCTGCTCGGCAGCGTCGAATTCTGCGGTCATGAATTTGTGAGCGACCACCGCGCCCTCATTCCGCGCCCTGAGACTGAGACACTCGTCGAACTCGTGCTCAAAAAATCTGCCACTGCCCCCGCACGTGTGCTCGACATGGCCACCGGCTCCGGCTGCATCGGTCTCAGCCTCGCGAAAGCCTGGCCGCTCAGTGATGTGGTGCTGGCAGACATCAGCGAAGACGCCCTCGATCTTGCCCGCCTCAATGCCTCGCGCCTCAGTGCCAACGTCAAACTTCTGCGCAGCGACCTCTTCGAAAAGATCACCGGCAGCTTTGA
>DLGZ01000060.1:53159-122513 GCA_002482965.1 Verrucomicrobiaceae bacterium UBA7681
GGACCTGATGGACTGCGCATCGTGGAGCGCTTTCTCAATGACGCGCTGCCGCATCTCAACTCAGGGGCGCTCATTGCGCTTGAAGTGGGGCATGATCAGGGGGCTCCTGTTGCAACACGCTGCACTGAGCTTGGTTACCTGAATGCCAGCACGGCTGCTGATCTGGCGGGCATTCATCGGTTTGTGTTTGCGGTGGCGCCAGTCAAGGCCTCGGGGTCTCCCGACCCGACTCGACAGCTATAGTGGACGAGTCTCCGCTATAGCTTTCTTGAACCGTCTGACAGCACCTTGAGCCACGACATGCTTCATGTCTTTGATCCTGATGGAAAGAACCTGTTTGGTTTTGCCACTTCGTCCACCCTCACAGCTCCCCCATCCCCCCACGCTTGATCCAGGCGTTCAGGGGTTCGAACTGCGAGACATCGAGGGTGATGCCGCAGCCGAAGGGGGCGGTGTTAACGGTTTGAAGATCGAGGGTGCCGTTCTCGATGTGCAGGGTGGCGAAGCCTTGGGCGTGGCGGTGGTACAATCCGGCGTGGGTGGTGAGCATCGCATCCTGCGTGGACTGTGAGTGTCTGCTGAGGCCGCGGAAGTAGTGGTGGCCGTTGCGTTCGACGTGGGTGACGCCGAGCAGGGCCATGACGCTGAGGTCTTGGAGGAGGGACACGGGGCCGACGTTCGCGAGGTCTTCGCCGCTGAGGATGGGGCCGCCGCGAATGACGGGGGTGCGCTTCTTGAGCAGGGCGGCGTTGGCGAGGCCTTTGACGATGCCTTTGCAGTTCTTGTGACTGGTGCCGCGATAGCCGAGATCGAGGGCACGCGGGAGATCGGCGAGGGAGCCGTCGCTTTCATCAATGATCATGCCTGGGCCTTCGGTCCAGGAGCTTAGCGTGGCGGCTACGTCTTCGTTCAAGGCTTGGGAGCGGTGCAGCGGCTGCTCGATGAGGAGCAGGTTTTGGAAGAGCGGTGCGAGTGCGGGATCGGCACTGAGCGTGGCGTAGAATTCGCGGAAGGAGGCGAGATCGTAGAACTGCTCGTTGCCATCGAGCGTGGCGTGGAAGCCGGTGGGGCAGTTCGCGGTGATGATGCGGGTGATCTCGCGCAGGCGTGGCAGGTCGGTTTCGGGTTTGCCGCAGACTTTGATCTTGAAGTAACGCAGGCCGTAGGCGCGGATGTTTTCTTCCAGCGTGTAGGGCAGTCCGTCGTCTAGGGTGCCATCGGCGGCGGAGAGCGGATCGCCGAGGCCGACGGTGTGGCGCACGTGGATGTGGGAGAGAGGTGTGGGTGCGATGACATCGGCCACGCGCATGCCTCGCAGTTCTTCGCGCACGGCTCCGAGATCGATGCCGAGAACGTCGGAGCGCAGTACGGCGTGCAGAGGCTGGCCGAGGGCTTTGCACAGGCCATCAAGCACGGCGCGTTCGATCAGGCTCACGCCGAGATTGGCGAGGAGAGAAGGGACCTCTTTGACCTTGGCCCAGTTGGTTTGTTCGGCGTAGAGGTTCTGCCACCAGGCGAAGAAGCCGGTGGGTTTTTCTGCGGCGAGTCGGGCGATGCGCGAGGCATTTTGAATGACCGCGATCATCTCCGCGAGATCGAGCTCGAAGGGTGTGTCCGGATTCTTCGTGAACCACTTCGGCGGCAGGCCTTCGCTGGCGAGTCCGCATACGGCTTTTCCATTCACGACCAGATTCGCCGTGACGAAGAGGTGCGGCAGCGCGTTCATGCTGGCGATGCCGTACTTGAACGGGAATCGCGTGTGCATGGGCAGCACGTGGAAGTGGAAGGACTCGAGGGTGAAGGTCATGGGGGGAAGAGAGCGGGGGGCGGTCAAAGGGTCAAGAGGCCAAGGCGTTTCGCCGAAGTGAAATCGTCCTCGTTCTCGTTCTCGTTCTCCTACTCGTCCTAGATCATGGCGCGTCGATTCAAGTTTGGCTTCGCTTGTCTCGTAAACTCGGCTCAAATTGCTTTGCAACGGTGTGGTGACGTCTAGCGGAGATTCCAGAGCCGCCTTCCTTCTTCGCCAAGGCTTCGAAGGACGAGAAAGGCGGGACTACAGAACAGCGCTGAGTTGTGCGCATCTTTCGATGATGCGGAGCTGAAGAATCGAGGACGAGTAGGAGAACGAGAACGAGGACGATTCCGCTACTGCGGAATGCCTTGACCACCTTGACCTGCTGACCTCTCGGCTCCGCCTACACCAACACCGCTGGCGACTGTTCCTCAAGATCTTCGATGGCGGTCAGGCGGGCCTGTTCCTCATCGAGGTCTTCGTGAACCAGCACGGTGTCGGATGGCTCGTCGTCGTCGGCAGAGGCTTCGGCATCGGATTCGTCTTCACCCTCGGCCTTCTTCCTGCGCTTGGGCTGGTTCGGGGCTTCAAGGGCGAGTTCCTGGACGGTCTTGTCCATGGTGCGGGTGTCTTCGGTGGTCATGCGCACGCCGACGGGCTTGCTGACGCCGAACTCCTGCATGGTCACACCGTAGATCACATCCGCGCGGCTCATGGTGCGCTTGTTGTGTGTGACGATGATGAACTGGGAGTTGTCGATGAAGGCGTCCAGCATCTTGAGGAAGCGACCGATGTTGGTTTCATCCAGCGGGGCATCAAGCTCATCCAGCACGCAGAAGGGGCTGGGCTTGACCTGGTAGATGGAGAAGAGCAGCGCCACGGCGGTCATGCTGCGCTCTCCACCGGAAAGGAGGCTGATGGTCTGCAGCTTTTTGCCCGGGGGCTTGGCGATGATTTCGATGCCGGTTTCGAGAGGATCGTTTTCATCCACCAGCATGAGGTCGGCCTTGGCGGCAGGGCCGAAGAGTTCGCGGAAGTTGTTGTTAAAGTAGCCGCGCACCGCTGTGAACGTTTCCACAAACATGGTCTTCGTGGTCTCGTTGATCTTGGCGATGACCTGCAGCAGCTCGTCCTTGGATTTGACGAGGTCGTTGTGCTGCGTTTCGAGGAAGTTGTGGCGCTCTTCGAGTTCTTCGAACTCCTGGATGGCGTCGAGATTCACGGGGCCGATGCCTTCAAGCTTCTGCCGCAGTTCATAGACGACTTCCATGACGAAGGCCCAGTCGGGCTGCGCTTCTTCGCCGGGAATGACGACGTCGTCGATGTCCACTTCGTCGTCGCGATTGGAGACCGCACGAATCACGGGAGCCTCGTTTTCTTCGGCTGCTGGCTCGGGCTCTTCGGCGTCTTCGTTGGAGGCTTCAACACCTTCGGCAGATGAGCTGGACTCGGCTGCATTGGATGCGCCCTTTTTGCCACGGGTGCGGTTCTTCTTCTGCTCTTCGATGGTGACCATCAAAACGTGGTAGTCAGGCTCAAAGGCTTCGATGTGGAAGCTGTAACGCTCCTGCACCTGATTGATCAGATTTTCGAGGCGCAGATCCACACGGGTGAGCGCGACCTCGGCGCGATTGCGGGATTCGTTGATGCCGTTGAAGCTCTGGCGAAGCTGCGTGAGCTGGGCTTCGAGCTGGCTGACCTGCTCAAACAATCCGGCGCGTTCTTCGGTCTTGGATTGCAGGTGTTCTTCGATGGCGCCGATGGTGTCGCGCTGGGAGGCGATCTGCTCTTCGAAGCGGGCGTTTTCCGCCTCGCTCTGCTGGATGCGCATGCGCCAGGTGTTCATCTCTTCAGAGAAGCGATTGATGCCGGCCTGAAGCTCCTGCAAGCGCACGCCGAGGGGGGCTTTCTGGCGCTCGATGGAATGGAGGGCGCTCTGCTCAAGGGCCAGCGCGGTGCGCAGTTCATTGAGGCGTTCGCTGGATTCGAGTTCACGACGGAGGAAGGACTCCATCTCGAGTTCGAGTTCGTTTTCGAGGGCGCGTGAGGTCTCCAGTTGTTCCTTGGCGATGGCTGCTGCTTCCAGAAGCTGCTGGATCTGGCTTTCAGAGCCGCCGATGCGGTCGAGGATCTGGTTCTGGTCCCACTCCACGCTTTCGAGCTTGGCGGTGGCCTGCTGCAGCGCGCGCTGGACGACGCTGATCTTGCCTTGGAACTGCGAGAAGCCTTCGCGGGCACGCTGGGATTGCTCGCGCAGGGACACTTCCTCGCGCTGCATTTCTTCAAGCTGCGCGCTGACGTTGTTCACTGCGTCTTCCTTCTCCATGTACTGGTATTCCAGTGCTTCGACTTCGGTGCGGAGCTGGCGCACTTCGGCCTCACGGCGCAGCGTGGAGGAGCCTTCTTCCTTTGAGGCACCACCGGTGATGATGCCGTCATGCGTGATGAATTCACCGCGCATCGTGGCGATGGCGAGGTGTGGCATCTCGCGCTTCATGCGCAGCGCGGTGTGCAGATCGTCAACGATGAGGACGTTGTGCAGGAGGTGATCAATGAGGCTCTGCACGCCGGTCTTCACGCGCACCTTGTCGGTGGCCCAGGCGAGAGCGCCAGCGGGCAGAAGTTCGCGATCCGAAGCTCTGCGGAGATTGCAGAAATCATGCGGCACGAGGGCTGCGCGGCCCAGCTTGTGGTCCGTGAGGCGGTCGATGATCTGCGCGGCGAGTTCGCTCTCCGTGAGGAGGACGGCCTGCAGATGATCTTTGAGCGCGGCTTCGATGGCGGTGATATAGTCGGGCTCCACTTCGATGCTGGAGGCCAGCAGGCCGCGCACACCGACGGAATAGACTTCTGGATTGTCGAGGCCGCTGATGACCTTCTGCGTGCCGGAGGAGAGGCCTTCGCCTTTCTGAAGAAGCTGCTCGATGATTTCGAGGCGTGACTTGCGCTGCGTCAGATTGCGCTGGAGGTCGTTGAGCTCGTTGTTCATCGCATCGCGCTGGCGGCGGCGTTCGATCATTTCGCGGGCGCAGTCCTTGGCCTTTTCGTCGAGCTGGTTGCGCGTCTCTTCGAGTTCCTGAATGTTGCGCTGCAGTTCGTCGAATTCGATCTGGCTTGTCTCACGCGCCTGCTGCGAGGTGTGGCGGTCATGCGCGAGGGATTCGTGGCGCTGGCGGTCGCCGGAGATCTGATTGCTCAGGGACTGCGAGCGGGCTTCGCTGGAGGCAATCTGGCCTTCAAACTGGCGGATGGATTCGCGGATGGCGCGGCGGTCGCTTTCCAGGCGGTTGCGCTCCGGGATGATGTTCTGGTGCTGGCCGGCGTGCTCGTTCACGGCAAGCTGGCGCGTCTGGATGTTGTCGGTGATGGCAAGCAGTTGCTCATCCGCATTCGCGAGATCACGGCGGGCCTGATCCAGCAGCTCTTCGTTGTTGGCGATCTGCTCTTCGTTCTGGCGGATGCGGCCTTCGAGTTCCTCACTGCGTTCACGGTTGAAGCCCAGGCGGCCTTCAGCGCTCTGCATCTGCGAGCGGAGTTCCTGTGCCTGCTGGCGTGCCTGGCCGATCTGGGACTCCAGTGCGTGGTAGGCCTCGCGGGTCTGCGCGGCTTCGGCTTCGGCGATTTGCAGCTTGGACTGAAGCTGCTCGATCTGCTGCGCCATCATGCGCACCTGATTTTCGGACTCGGATTTTTCACCGGCGAATTCGCTGTACTGCTTGTGCGCGAGGTGGGTGTCCAGCAGGCGGGTATCTTCCAGCAGCGTCTGGTAGCGGCGTGCCTTGGCGGCCTGACGCTGCAGCGTGCCCATCTGGCGCTTCACTTCGGCGACGATGTCGGCGACGCGCAGCAGATTGGCCTCGGTGTAGTCGAGCTTGCGCAGGGCTTCCCGCTTCTGCGATTTGAACTTGGTGATGCCGGCGGCTTCTTCGAAAACGGTACGGCGGTCTTCCGGCTTGGAACTCAGAAGCATGTCGATCTGGCCCTGCGCCATGATGGAGTAGGCCGCACGGCCGATACCGGTGCCCGCGATGAGATCGTGAATGTCTTTGAGACGGCAGACGGTGTTGTTGAGGCGGTATTCGCTGCGGCCGTCGCGGAACACGCGGCGGGTCAGCGCGACTTCGTTGAAGTCCACGCTCAGCGTCTGCTCGCAGTCCGCCATGGTCAGCGTGACTTCCGCCATGCCCACGGGCTTGCGTTTGTCGGTGCCGTTGAAAATGACGTCGGCCATTTCATCGCCACGCAGGGCTTTCGCAGACGTTTCTCCGAGCACCCAGCGGATGGCATCGACCACGTTGGATTTGCCGCAGCCGTTCGGACCCACGATGCCTGTCACGCCTTTGTGAAACTCGAAGTGAGTTTTGTCAGCGAAGGACTTGAAGCCGTGGAGGGTGAGGCTTTTGAGATACATGACGGTGAGGAGGCGGAGAGGGGAATGGACAGGTGAAGAAATCCGTGGGACGAATGATTTCGCGATGAGTGCTGAGGCGGACTGAACCATTCCACGCCACATGCCCGCAAGCGTGAACCGAAAAATCCACGCCATCTTGTGGATTGTTAAGCAATCTTAAACAAGATGTGGGATTTTCGAGGGCGATTTTCCTGTGAATAATCGCGGCGGCTGTGAACAAGTTTTTTTATGAGTCAGCGTCCTGCGAGATCGGGGTGCGACGCGGGAGTCTCCACTTGGGCCGAACAAAATGACAGGTGTAGCCTGTCGGATATCGCTGGAGGTAGTCCTGATGCTCGACCTCGGCCTCCCAGAACTCGCCTGCCGGAACAAGCTCTGTCACAGCCTTCCCGGGCCACAGGCCTGAAGCATCGACGTCGGCAATGGTATCTTCGGAAATCCTCCGCTGTTCATCGCTGGTGTAGAAGATGGCGGAGCGATAGCTGGTTCCGATGTCGTTGCCCTGTCGATTTCGCGTGCTGGGGTCGTGAATTTGAAAGAAGAACTCAAGAAGCTGACGATAGCTGATACGGGCGGGATCAAAGGTGATCTCGACTGCTTCGGCATGCTCGTCATGGTTGCGATAGGTCGCATGAGAGTTTTTCCCGCCGGTGTAACCGACACGCGTTGACAAGACGCCGTCGAGGCTGCGGATGAGCTCCTGCATGCCCCAGAAACATCCTCCGGCAAATAGGGCGCGTTCCTCACTCATGGGGCACCTCCACTTGGTTCAGATAAGCTCCATACCCTTCTTCCTCCATATCATCGAGATGGATGAACCTCAGCGAGGCTGAATTAATGCAGTAGCGCAAACCTCCTCTGTCGCTCGGGCCATCGGGAAAGACGTGGCCGAGGTGGCTGTCGCCGTGTTCTGAACGGACCTCGGTGCGAGTCATCCGGAGTGAGTCATCCCGGAGCTCGTTGATGTTGTCGGGTTCGATGGGCTTGGTGAAGCTGGGCCAGCCACATCCCGATTCGAACTTATCGCACGAAGCGAACAGCGGCTCGCCGGACACAATATCAACGTAGATGCCCGGTTCCTCGTTATCCACATATTCTCCGCTGCCAGGAGCCTCCGTGCCGTTTTCCTGCGTCACATGATACTGCTCCGGCGTGAGATTTGACACGGCTTGCGGGTCTTTGATATACTTTTTCATGGTCTCTTTATTTATCCTGGTGGGTTGATGGGTGGTAGCTTCGAAACCTCAGGCGGCGTTAGCAGGTACAGCGGGGGCCGTGAGATCGATGAAATGGAATGGAAATGTTTCGCGCAGGCGGGCGAGCTTGGGGGCGATGTTATTGGAGCAAAACGGAGCATCGGGACGGGTCTGGTAGTAGTTTCGCTGGCTCTCGCGATTTTCCTCGAAAGTGACGAAGGGAAGGACTCTGGTAACATACGGCTCTTTCTCTTCTTGCTGGAGCCGGGCGATGCTTTCGCGGGCTTGCTGTGCCTGGGGGTCGGAGAAAACGTAGATGGCGGAGCGGTATTTGGTGCGAAAGCTGTGGTCGGATGTGCTGGCGTGAGTGGCAAGGTGGATGGCGATGAGCAGGTGCTGGGGAGCGACCGCCGGATCAAATCGAACGAGAACGGCTTCTGAAAGCGCGCTGTCGCCACTAGTGGAGGAGATCCAGCCCTGACGCACGGCTTGCACCCCGCGCACGGATTGGAAAATGGCTTCCGTGCACCAATGGCAGGAGCCGCCAAGGCCGATTTCCATCGTGTTCATCTCCCCCGGCGGAGGCATTGCTGCAGCCGAGCTTGGTAAGGCAGGAGGACAAGGTGAACCCGCGGGCATCATGGGACGCTGGAATAAAAGATGGCCGGTTTGGAGGTGGCACACAATGCTTGAGGCCATGGTTAATTCATATCGCAGTTTACTACGCGGGGTCTCAGCAAATAGGACGCATTTTTGGCAGGATGAGAGCCTGCGTTGAAGTGAAAGAAAGAGCCATGTTCATCAAGCTGACCCGGAGTCTGGAAATCGCCCTGCGTGACAGGGCTTCTTCATTCCTTGGCAAGTCGTACAGGCGTCTAATACACCGCCTTGCGATGAAACAGAAAGCTCTCTGCCAGCAGCAGCGCGAGCGCGAGCCAGATCAGGCGCTTGGGCCAGGTGCTGAAGGCGGAGGCGGTGATGATGGGGGCGGTGGGCTGGATGGAATGCGCGGTGTCGGTAGCGAGTGCGGGCAGGTTCGTTTCGGCGGCGGAGATCAGGGCGCAGGCGCCGCTGCGGTCGGGGCCGGTTTCCCAACTGCCGATGCGATTGAGCGCGAGGAGGCCGTGCGCGGGATCGTCTGAGACATCGATGAAGGCGTTGCCATTCCATGCGTGCCATTGCACAAGCGCGTCCGTGTGCAGCATCTCGCCAGTGTGCAGGGTGCGGGTGTCGGTGAGGGCTTCGCTGTTTTCAGCGCACCAGTAGAGGGCGTTGCCGAGGATCAGGGGAAAGGAGGGCAGCAGGGCGAGCTGCTCGGACTGCGAAGGTGAGAACGCGGTGACGACGAGGCGCTGGCCGTTGGACTCTCCGGCGGCTAGCACGGTTTCGTTTCCGGCGATCCACAGGGGTTCAAGGGAGGCTGGCAGCGTCAGCAGGGTGGTCTGGGTGATGGCAATGCGGCTGCTGCTGGCGCGAAAGAGCAGGGGATGGTCTGGCTGCACGGAGCGCACGCCTTCATAGGGCACGCTCTTGATGGCGCGGGCTTGCAGCGGGCCGGAACTGCTCTGCGGTGTGAGGGCGATCACCGGGCGATCTGTGGGCCACTCCTTGGGCAGCCAGTGCTCGAAGACATAGACATCAGGCTGTTCTTTCGGCGGCCACGCTTTGGGGTCCCCTTTGCGCATTTCGATGCGGCCGTTTTCGATGAGGGCGGAAAGCGCGAGCTCGGTGAAGGGGTCGGGTTTCTCGGCAAACCATGCGACGGTGAGAGGTTTCGTTTTCGGCAATGGTGCGGCGAGGCCGTCGTCCCATCCGAAGCAGTCGCCTGCGGTCTTCAGGCGGATCTCCATCCGCTGGCCGCGCACGCCTTCGAGGGGCAGGATCAGCGAGCTGGATTCGCCGGGGTCGAGATCTAGCTCACGCAACTGCGCGATGCGGCCGGAGATGGAGACTTCGAGCGTGGTCGTGGTCTTGCTCTTGTTGCCAGCCGATGCGCTGACTTTCACGAAGGCCTCATAGCGGTCACGCGCCAGCGGGCTGTGGCGAATCTGAAAGCCGGTGAGGCCCACATTGAGCGGCTCCTTGAGTGCCACGGGAATCCAATCGACGGCGGTGCTGGCTGGCGGCTGCGAATCGCTTGCCATCCAGATGCGGGAGTGGGTTTCGAGATCGGCGAGGCGCTGGGCGACGGTCAATGCCGCTTCGGCTTTACCCTCGATCGGTGTGGGGGTGAGCTCTTCGAGCAGGCGCAGGCATTCGCGGTGGTTGCGGCTGCGGGAAAGCAGCACACGGGAGCGAGCATCAAAGGCGATGAGAGATACCACGGTCTGGTCTGGCAGCGAGCGGATGCGCTGCTTCAAGCGCTCCTTGGCGGCATCCAGGCGCGTCTGGCCCTGCAGATCCTGCGCTGTCATGGAGGCTGAGCAATCCACCACCATGACCACGGCGCTGATGGCATCGGCGGAAAGATTGCCGGTGGGCCGTGCGAGCGCCAGGATGGCGAAGAACAGCACCAGCAGTGTGAGTAGCAGCGAGAGCCATTTCTTGATGCGGCGCAGCCACGCGGACTCCTGATGCTCACGCGCGAGCGATTTGAAAAACAGCAGCGTGGAAACCGGCACCCGCTTTGCCTGCCGACGAAACAACCACAGCGCCAGCGGGATCAGCGCGAGCCAGAGGAGGTGGAGGTAGCTGGGTGAGAGGAAGCGCATTCAGGAGTGACGGACGGGAGAGTGGCCGCAAAGAGGCGCAAAAAGAAGCGAAAAAATGAAGAGGGGGATGGGGTTCCTTGTTCTTGGTTCTTGGTTCTTTGTTTCTGCTTAACAGGGGGACGGTGGGTGTGGAGGCTGGCTCCTGGTATTAACGTCCTTCGACTTCGATCATTCCAAACTACGAACCAAGAACTAGGAACCAACAACCAAGAACTCCCCCCCCTACTTCCTCAGCTCATCCAGCGCCTGCTTCAGATGGCCTTCGAGGACGTCTTTGCTCACGTAGGCTTCGCCGATCTTGCGGAGGAGGACGAAGCGGATTTTGCCGTTCTCGTATTTCTTGTCGGTGCGGGCGATGCGCATGATCTCTTCGGTGTCGAGGTCATCGGGCAGGCGCAAGGGGAGATCGCAGAGGCGGAGCAGGGTGAGGATGCGCTCGTAGTCGTAGGAGGTGAGGTCGGAGATCTGGGTGGAGAGCCAGGCGGCGGCACGCAGGCCGAGGCTGATGGCCTCGCCGTGCAACAGCCTGCCGTAGCCTGCCGCAGCCTCGATGGCATGACCGAGGGTGTGGCCGAAGTTCAGCAGAGCGCGGGTGCCGATGGTTTCGTGCTCGTCCGCCTCAACGATGACGGCTTTGATGGAGATGTTCCGGCGGATGAGACCGACGATATCGCCCTTGCCGGCGGCGACGTCTTCGATGGCCTTGAACATGGACTCATCGCGAATGCAGGCGTGCTTGATGATTTCCGCGAAGCCTTCGTTCCATTCGCGGGTGTCGAGGGAGCTGAGGGTGTCGAGATCGGCGATGACGTGGACGGGTTGGTGGAAGCAGCCGACCATGTTTTTCGCATTCGGCAGGTTCACGCCGGTCTTGCCGCCGACGGAGCTGTCCACCTGGGAGAGCACCGTGGTGGGCACCTGCACGTAGGGGATGCCGCGCTGATAAACGGAGGCGCAGAAGCCCGCGAGATCGCCAATGACACCGCCACCGAGGGCGACGACGAAGCTCTTGCGGTCCAGCCCGGCGTTCACCATTTCGCTGAGCACAGTTTGGCTGCAGGTGAGGGACTTGGAGGCCTCCCCGGCGGGCACGGTGATGAGGTGGGGCGTCTTGCCGGCATCGCGCAGGCTTTGCAGCACGGTCTCGGCGTAAAGCGGGCCCACGTTGGAATCCGTCACCACGGCGCAGATCGTGCGGTCTGGCAGCTTCTTGTTCACCTCTTCGCCCAGCGTTTTGAGCTGGTCACGACCGACCTGCACGAGGTAGCTGCGCGGACCTAGATTGACGAAGACGGGGCGGACGGGCTGGACGGGCGGAGGCATGGAAAAAGTTCGAGAAGATGGGGGAGCGCGTACTCTGCCGCCGGAAGGGAATCGAGGCAAATCGTTTGGAAGCAGCGCTCGCGCCGGAACCAGGTGTTCTGGCGCTTGGCGTAATGCCGGGTGGACTGCTGAATGGCGGCGAGGGTGTCCGCCTGTGAAACGTTCCCGGCCAGGAGCTCGCGAACATCACGCACGCCGATGGCCTTTTCCGCCGTGGGCGAGAGCGGACCCAGCGCGCTGACTTCCGCGACGAGTCCGGCGGCGAACATGTCGAGCGTGCGCTGATTGATGCGGCGGTAGAGCGTCTCGCGGTCCCACGTGAGGATGACGCCGCTCACCTTGGGTTCGGTCTGCTCAAAGGAGCGCCGCAGGCCGGACTGGGGGCGTCCGGTGAGCAGGCAGATCTCCAGCGCACGCTCCACGTAGCGCGGATTGCGCAGGTTCACGGTGGTGGCGGCTTCGGGGTCGCGCTGGATCAGCCACACGATTTTCTCGCCGGGGCTGAGCTGCTGGAATCGCGCCCTGATCTGCGGTGAGGCGGCGGGCAGAGGAGAGAGTCCGTGGGTGAGGGCCTTCAGGTACAGCCCAGAGCCACCGACTACGATGGGCACACGGCCACGCGCGGCGATTTCATTGATGACAGGGAGTGCCAGCGCGTGGTAGCGCTGCGCATCGCAGGCCTCGGTGAGGGGAATGACACCGTAGAGATGGTGCGGCACGCGAGCGAACTCTGCAGTCGCCGGCTTGGCCGTGAGGAGGTCCATGCCCGCGTAGAGCTGGAAGGCGTCCGCATTCACGATCTCCCCGCCCACGTGCTCCGCCAGGGCGATGGCCAAAGCGGATTTGCCCGAAGCCGTGGGCCCGGTGATGAAGAAGGTGCTGTCAGGAAGCATTCGGAGGACGCCGAGGGCTGCTCAGCGTGCCGAACCTTCGATCTTGCGACCGACGTGTTCGATGCCCTGGCCGGTTTTGTAGATGGCGTGGTCCACGCCACGGCCAGCGCGGGTCATGGGTCCGCCACTGCCACGGCAGGAGGCGAGGGAGAAAACAGCGACAATGAGGAATGAGGCGATGGTTTTCATGGTGGTGCAGAATAGTGCAAGGGCAGGCGAGGCTCAAGTGGGGAGTGAGGGGGCATGATTCGTCCTCGAACTCCTACTCGAACTCGTCCTCGATCCTGCGGCACCGCTGGGTCTTGAATGCGGAATGCGGAATGCGGTGTCGTTCTCTTTCTCGATGATTCCACTGCCAGCGGCCAAACGCGAGCACCTTGGAAAAGGGGGCGTGCGATGGGGCCGCCGCCCGCGCTGGGACGAAGGATTCTACGGACGCGCACAGCGCATCCCTACCCGCCCCTCGCGGCGCCATGGGATGGTAGGGAACCGCTGTGCGGGTCCGTGATTTCGGGTCTGTCGCATCGCAGGCGATGAAAAAGGTGCGCCGTCCTTGGGGCGATGAAAATGCGGGTATGGGCTCGTTCTCGATCCTGGCGTGTTCACTCAGGGGGGGTGGGCCATGGAAGCCTCCGAAGCATGCCCTGAACCCCTGGCAACTCAGACCTCTCTCAAGTTGCTGTCTTTTAGGTTCTCATGGCCTTGAGCGTCTTCATAGGCGTTCATCCCTTTGCCACAGCGTTCCATCGGTTGCCGCCTGCTGCGGATTCCTGTGCAGCGTCTGCGCGGTCACCATGCCTGAGTTGCCGAGTTTCCACCCCTAAGCACGGCAACTTGGCAACTCGCGTCGGTGAAGCATCGACTGCCGACGGGAGACTTCCACTATTTCCACAGTTTCAACGGGGGGTGGTTTGAACAAGCCCGTGCCGGGTGGGCCATGGAAGGCTCCGAAGCTTTCCTGAAAACCCTGGCAGCTCACGCACCCCGTCTGGTTGCCGTCTTTTCGGGGGCTCTTGGCCGTGAGTGTCTTCATCGGCGTGCATCACGTTTCCAAAGCGTTCCATCGGGTGCCGCCTGCTGCAGATTCCTGCGCAGCGTCTGGCGCGGTCGTCAGCGCCGTGGTTGCCGGTTGCCCGCCCTAAGCATGGAAACTGGCAACCAGCGGCGGTGAGGGCTCCTGCTGCTGGCGGGAGACTTCCACTGTTTCCACAGTTTCAACGGGGGGGTGAGTTGGCCATGGCAGGGTTTGATGGCGTCTCGCAACACACATTTTCGGATCTCCGCCCTATGGAGTGCGGTCGCGAAGTGAGGAACAGCCTGTCCTCCGTAGCTTTAGCGAAGGAGGAAACGGAGCTACCGCTTTCGACGGGCTGGTTGGCTTACTTCTACCAGGAATATCCGAAGGCGAGAGCCGGTGGATCTCCGCAGGCCTGTCAGCACACACCTGCCACGAGACGCTCGAAAGCGGCAGTCCCCCCCCCTTCAGGGTTGCGCAGCCGCATTGATTCGCTGCGCTCACCCCTTCGGGGCAGCCTGCGGCTGTCTACCTGCGCTTCGCTCCGGTTCCAAAAGCGCTGTTGCCGGTCTTGCCTAGGGTGTTGGAAAATGATCGATGCTTCAGGGGATGAATATATCTCACCCATGCGCGATGTTCATTCCTGGCTGCCGCTGCGTTTTTTGATCTCAGCGAAGGCGTACGCCAAGGCTTTGTTGGCAAGGCTTTCGGCTTCGTCTGGGAGGAAAGGCTCCGTGTACGGTCTGTTGACTTGTTGCTGTTTAGCACAGGAGATCGTGTAGCGATTTTCACCAAAAGAGATTGTTGTTGAGACCTCAACATCAAAAGGGTCGGGTGCCTTGCCTAAGTAGCGATGGAAATAATGAGTCACTACGAATGGAGTCTGGCTGGAGCGTTGAATCATGCGTTCCAACGCCGTCGAGGGACTGCCGCTGGCGTTTAGTTCTGGTGGCTGAATCCTCACTTCATGTGCTTTAAACAGAGGCGTGAACTTGCTGAGTTTTGCGCCAAACCTTTCGACGAACTCGCGAAGACCCAAGTCAAACAGTTCACGCAGCACCTCTGGAGACCGAAACACAACTTTGTCCTTATTTTCCTGCTGATTTCTCACAAAAATCGCCACCTCCTTCTCCAGATCGCTTGGTTCTTCAATGCTTTCTCCCTTGGCTGCCTTGATGCCAAGCTGCAGTGACCACTCGAGGCGGCGCTGGAGGTAGGACATGAGGGCGGAGAGTTCGCCGGCATCGGCTAGGCGGAGGGCGGTGAGGTAGGCTTCCTTTTCGTCGGTGCGGACGATGAGGGGCAGGTAACCGCTGCGCATGAGGACGTAGTTCATCAGCAGGCGGGCCACGCGGCCGTTGCCATCTTCAAAGGGATGGATGAGGACGAAGTCGTGGTGCAGCTTCGCTAGGAGAGCTGCGATGGGCAGGGTGGGGGAGGTGAGTTCCTGTCGCAGCCATGCCACGAGATCGCCCATGCGGGCTGGTGTTTCTTCCACACTGGCAAACGAGAGGATTTCGCCATTGGCCTGACGCACGCTGTTGGGCGTGGTCTTGTATTGGCCTGGAATGATCTCCTTGCGCGTGCTCTGGCCATCCGGTGTCTCTGCGGACTTCCAGAAGGGTTCTTTGAGGATGATCTGGTTGAGATCGCGGATGTCGCCCTCGGATATGAGGCGTTCTTTGTCTGCTGCGAGAGCGCGCACGTGATCGATGCCCACATCATGGGCTTTCATTTCCAGGTACTCGCGGTGGCTGTGATTGCCGGTGGTGCGGTCATACAGCAGCAGCAGCTCGGTTTCGCCATAGGTCAGCGTGTTGCCTTCAATGTGGTTGGAGTGGTAGTTCCACTCCAGGCGCAGTTTTTTCCAGAGACGTGCCTCATGCTCCGCCGCGAGCGGCTGGAGGGCCTGCCATTCATCTCGCAGGGCGTCGAGGGGCTGGATCTCAGTGTGCATGGGGGTAGGGAAGCCGGAGATGGAAACAGATGCCAATGGAAAAGCGGGAAAGTTGGCGGGCTTGGAGGGTGGGTTTGTCCAACTGGCGTGTTGCGTGCGTATACCCCCCCCGAGGGATTTGGGGAAATTGGGGACGTTTCTTCCGCAGGTTCGGGGCGGAAACACACCAGCCCCCGTTGAAACTGTGGAAATAGTGGAAGTCACCGCGCCGCGCTTCCGGAGGAGAGGGATCATCCTGATCCCTCCACGCGCCGTCTTGCCCACAGCTCTTATTAAATAGCAAATCCACAGGGGCTTCTTTCCGTGCGGGGTTTTACAAGAAGGCGGAGCGCTGAGGGATCGGGACGATCCCTCTCCTGCCAAGCATGAGCCGCAGGCATGCGGAGCCGTGGTTTCCATGGCAACCAGCAGGGTGGGGTATGGTTGCCGCCAGAGTTCGGTTCTTTTCGCCATGAAATACCATGGTTTGCCATTCGATGCCACAGGGTGCCTCTCAGTGCCCCGGATTTCGGGTGCAGGGAAAGTCTGGTTGCCGGTTGCCGTGCTTAGGGTAGGCAACCGGCAACTTGGGGGCAGATGCAGGCTGCGGCATCTTGCAGTTCTTCCATCCAGCAGCAGCCAGCGGGCACGCCATGATCGAGGACGAGGACGAACGTCGCCCACCCCTCACGGCGGCACCGTGAACGTCCCGCCGCAGGCATTGGCGATCTGATTCAGCAGCGACAGTTCGCCGGGAACTTGGGTGGGTTCTTCGCCGATGCTGATGCAGTGGATGCGGACCTTGAACTGGGTGTGGATGCGCTGGGCGAGATCCTGCACCTGGGCGGGGGTGCCGTCGCTGGGCTGGCCGTCGCTGAGGAAGTAGAGGGTGTCGATGCGGCCCTCCGGGAGGATGCGGGTGAGGGCGTGGTTGAAGGCTTCGCACATGGGCGTGCCGCCGTCGGCCTGGATGCGATCCACAAACTGCACGGCCTGCTTGTGATTTTTCTCGTCGTTCAGCGCCATGCCACGGGCGGTGAAGCAGGAGTCCACGCCCTCGCCAAAGGTGAGGATGCCGTAGCGCAGGCTGCTGGACTTGTTTTGCAGGGCGGTGAGGAGGTTGCTCATCTGCCCCTTGAGTTTGCCGATGCGGTCGTCGCGGTTCATGCTGCCGCTCACGTCGAGGATGAAGAGCGCGCCTTTGCCACGGATTTCCACTCCGTAAAACGAGGCCATGTTCATGGCGGGGTCGTCATCCAGTGGCTTGAGGAGTTTCTGCGCCTTGAGGAATTCCGCGTAGTCGCTGCGGGCGAGCCTTTTCCACGGGATGTTTGCACCCTGGGCGGTGAGCCAGGCCTTCCACTTGTCGGTTTCATTCGCAAAATCCTGCCCGGTGAGTTGAAACAGGGAGCCGTGGACGGCCTCGCCGATGGCGTCGTCGTTCAGGTAGGGCAGGAGGGACTGCAGGGAGAGGGGGCTGCGCATGCCGCCCAGAGCCTCTGCGGCGCAGGCGCGCATGACGTGGGCATTGGCTGGGTCCAGCAGCGTGGCAACGCGGGCCACCACGGGGTCGGGATTGTCCGGGAAGGCCCCGAGCGCCCGGGCGGCGAGGGCGATGCGCTCTGGCTCCTTCACCGCCGAGAGCGGGCCTTTGATCTGGGTGAGGAGATTCCAGAAGAAGGTGCGCGTCTCCAGCAGGTGAGCGCCGGAAAAGAACAGCAGGGCATCGTCATCGCAGGTGGGGTGCCGCGCCAGCCAGTCCACCAGGGCTTTGCGGCCATCGCCCGCAGGCCAGCCGGCCACGATCTCGGCCAGGCGCAGCTTGATGCCGAAGCCGGTGCGCTTGTCGCCCACGAGGGTGAGTACGGCCTCACCGGCCAGCTTCTGTGCATGCAGGTCTTTCAGGGCTGCCAGCGCCTCCTGATTGCCGCTGCGGGCGCTTTTGACGATGCCTTTGAGCACAGTAGCCACATCCTCCGCTGCGGGCAGGCCGGTGATGGCGAGCAGCAGCAGGAGGGCAAGGTGGCGGCACATGGGGCAGGGGAGGGAGGCTAATCTCCTGAGTGAAGTATGAGTCCGCCGCCTGGAGAACCAAGCTGAAAAGAGACCTCTTGTGCAATCCCGGGCTAAATCCCGCGAGGCAGGCGCTTTTTGGAGTGCGGCTGCGGGAGGTGCCGCATTCGAGCTTCTCGGGTGGGCGTGGGCTGGACGGCCGGCGAAGAATTATCGGCTCCCGCTGTCGAGTATTTTTTCACATGCGCATGCCGTCCGGCAAGTCGAAAGCGGTAGCTGCGGTCGTTCCTCCCTTCGCAACCGCACTCCATAAGGGGGGGGAGGCGGCGGACGCCGAAAGATTCGGCAATCTTTCGCAAACAGACGAAATAGTCTTTGACTGTGCCCCCAACAGCCCTAGTATCGCGCCACTTTTTCGGAACAAAGCCGGGGTGTACTGTCTCCTGACGCCAGTCATGGAGGTTGTCATATCCCGGTTTTCTTGTCGAAAGAGGAGGAGGTTTCTCACCAAACCGCCGCCGGTTACGCTGTTATAGCTCAGTGG
This sequence comes from Verrucomicrobiaceae bacterium UBA7681, assembly GCA_002482965.1. Lineage (GTDB taxonomy): Bacteria > Verrucomicrobiota > Verrucomicrobiia > Verrucomicrobiales > Verrucomicrobiaceae > Prosthecobacter. Next base: position 70,994 of record DLGZ01000060.1, read on the forward strand.
TAGAGCACGTCCTTGGTAAGGACGAGGTCGAGGGTTCAAGTCCCTCTAACAGCTCCAGTGGCAGTCCGTGGGGATCTTCGAAACACGACAAACGAACCAGTCCCAAGCGCACCCCCTCAACTAACTCCACCCATGGCTAAAGAAGCATTCCAACGCAACAAGCCGCACGTCAACATCGGCACGATTGGCCACGTTGACCACGGCAAAACCACTCTGACCGCCGCCATCACGACTGTCCTTTCCAAGAAGGGCTTCGCTCAGGCACGTGCATATGATCAGATCGACGCAGCTCCAGAAGAAAAAGAGCGCGGTATCACGATCAACACCGCTCACGTGGAGTATGAAACCGAGAAGCGTCATTACGCTCACGTCGATTGTCCCGGACACGCTGACTATGTGAAGAACATGATCACCGGCGCCGCTCAGATGGACGGTGGTATCCTCGTCGTTTCCGCTGCTGACGGCCCAATGCCCCAGACCCGTGAGCACATCCTGCTTGCCCGTCAGGTCGGCGTTCCTGCCCTCGTGGTGTTCATGAACAAAGTGGACATGGTTGACGATCCAGAACTCCTCGACCTCGTCGAGATGGAAGTTCGCGATCTCCTTTCCAAGTATGACTTCCCAGGTGACGACATTCCGATCGTCAAGGGTTCTGCTCTCAAGGCCCTCGAAGGCGATGCTGAGCATGAAGCCAACATCCTGAAGCTCATGGACGCTGTCGACAGCTACATCCCGCTTCCAGAACGTCCGATCGACAAGGACTTCCTCATGCCAGTCGAAGACGTGTTCGCGATCGAAGGTCGTGGTACCGTCTGCACCGGCCGTGTTGAGCGTGGTATCGTCAAGAAGATGTCCGAAGTCGAAATCATCGGCATCCGCCCGACGATGAAGACCACCGTCACCGACATCGAAATGTTCCGCAAGCTGCTCGACGAAGGTCGTGCAGGCGACAACGTCGGCCTTCTGCTTCGCGGCACGAAGAAGACCGATATCGAGCGCGGTCAGGTCATCGCCAAGCCAGGTTCCGTCACTCCTCATAAGAAGTTCACCGCAGAGGTGTACGTTCTTTCCAAGGACGAAGGCGGCCGCCACACCCCCTTCTTCAACAACTACCGCCCGCAGTTCTACTTCCGCACCACGGACGTGACCGGCAGCGTGAAGCTTCCTGAAGGTGTTGAAATGGTGATGCCTGGTGACAACGTCTCGATCGAAGTCGAGCTGATCACCCCGATCGCCATGGAAAAGACCATCCGTTTCGCTATCCGTGAAGGTGGCAAGACCGTCGGTGCTGGCCGCGTCGCCAACATCCTCGACTAGTTCGCTTGGTAAGTTCGTTTGTCTCGAATCCCGCCGGGTCTGGCGCACAGACCCGGCGGTGATTTCGTCTCCCAGCCGGGAGTCGGAACGAGGTGTCGGACTTGCAATTTTGATTCCATCCGTTATTCATTCCGGGAAGCATTTCTCGCTAACACAGGTCAGTAGCTCAATTGGTAGAGTAGTGGTCTCCAAAACCATTGGTTGTGGGTTCGAGTCCCTCCTGGCCTGCCAGCGATAATCCCGGAAACATCCGCAGAAAACGAAACGCTTCACATGAGTCGCATCCGCAAATACATCGGCGAAGTCATCCTTGAACTCAAGAAGGCCACGTGGCCCTGGGATTCCAAAGAAAAAGGCTTCGCCAAATACCGCGAATTGATTGAATCCACCGTGGTGGTCTTCGTCGCGATGATTCTCCTCGGAGGCTTCGTGGCAGCGTTTGACATCAGTTTCAAGTGGGCCTTTGAGGCCGCTCAGAAGCTCGGTGCATAATTCACTGTTTTCCCCCAACCCCCTTTTTCTAAATTCTTATGGGAGCTATCCCCGCACCTCGCGACCAGTGGTTTGTCATCCACGTCCGCTCCGGCCTTGAACAAAAGGTCCGTGACAGCATGCTCCGCCGTATTGAGAAAGAGGAGATGGGTGATTACGTCTTCCAGGTTCTCGTGCCCATGGAACGCGTTGCCGAAGTCAAGAAGGGCAAGCGCTCAGAAAGCAACCGCAAGTTCTTCCCCGGCTACGTCATCGCCAACTGCCACCTGCTGGACGAGCACAATCGCCTGGTGGAAAAGACCTGGTATTTCGTCAAAGAAACCGACGGCGTCCTCAACTTCGCCGGTGCCAAGGATCACCCGATCTCGATGCGCGCCAAGGAAGTGGAGGCCATGCTGGCCCAGGTGGGCGACAAAGCCGAAGGCGCTGTGCCCAAGATCGCCTTCAACCTCGGCGACACCGTGCGTGTGGCCGACGGTCCCTTCGAGAGCCAGAACGGCATCGTCGAAGAGATCGATCCAGAACGCGGCGTGCTGCGCGTCTCCGTCAACATTTTCGGACGCTCCACACCGGTCGATCTCGAATACTGGCAGGTCGAGAAGGCATAAGCCGCTCCGCCACCCCCTGAATCTCAACTCAAGCAAGCAAGGAACACAAAGACATGGCCAAGGAAATCATCAAACTCATCAAGCTCCAGATCAAGGCTGGTGCCGCCAACCCCGCACCGCCCATCGGCCCTGCTCTCGGTCAGGCCGGTGTGAACATCATGGCCTTCTGCAAGGAGTTCAACGCCGCTACTGCCAAGGCAGGTGGTGACGTCCTTCCAACCGTGATCACGGTGTACAAGGACAAGAGCTTCACCTTCATCACCAAGCAGCCTCCTGCTTCCAACCTCCTGAAGAAGATCGCGAACATCGCCAGCGGCTCCAAGGAAGCGAACAAGATCAAGGTCGCCAAAATCACCCGCGCTCAGCTTCTTGAAGCCACCAAGCTCAAGATCGCCGACCTTAACACTTCCGATCTCACGATGGCATCCCGCATCATGGCGGGCACCGCACGCCAGATGGGCATCGAAATCATCGACTAATCACTTAACCGAAGCAGGAGAACGTCACAGTTCGCCACCACTGCACATACACCATGCAAAAGAGAAGCAAACGTTACAAGAAAGCAGCCGAGATGGTTCCGGCAGGCAAGGCATTCACGCTCGAAGAAGCGGCCGAACTCCTGCGCAAACTCCCTGGCACCAAGTTCAACCAGACCGTCACCCTGTCGTTCCGCATGGGTGTGGATCCGAAGAAGAGCGACCAGATGGTGCGCGGTACCTGCCCACTGCCTCATGGCTCCGGCAAGACTGTGCGCGTCGCCGTCTTCGCCCAAGGCGCTGCCGCTGAGGCCGCCAAGGCCGCTGGTGCTGACATCGTCGGCAACGAAGACCTCATCGCCAAGGTGAAGGACGGTTTCACGGATTTCGACGTCGCCATCGCCACCCCGGCTGCGATGACCGAAGTGCGTAAACTCGGTAAGCAGCTCGGACCTCGCGGTTTGATGCCGAATCCTCGTACCGGCACCGTCACTGACGACACCGCCGCAGCAGTCAAGGCCGTCAAAGCAGGCCGTGCTGACTTCAAGCTCGACAAGAACGGCAACATCGCCTCCTCCGTCGGCAAGGCTTCCTTCGAAGTGCCTCAGCTCACTGAAAACGCCACCGCGCTGATCGAAGCCGTGGTGCGTGCCAAGCCAGCTTCCGCCCGTGGCCGCTACGTCGAAACCATCACTCTCGCCGCCACCATGTCGCCTGCTCTTCGCATCGACGTGTCGAAGTACGTCAAACTTTAATTTATAGAAGCACTGTCACATGAAAGAACTCAAAACATTGCTCATTGATGACCTGGTCCAACGGGTCAACGCCTCTCCATTCCTGTTCGTCGTCGATTACACCGGCCTGAAGGTCGCCAAATTCGCCGAACTGCGCAAGCGCCTCGGCGTTGTCGGAGCGGAGATTCACGTCTTCAAAAACAACCTCGTGAAGAAGGCTGCTGAAAAGGCCGGCTATCCAGGTGATCTTAGTACCCACCTCACTGGCCAAAGCGCCTTCGTGACAGGTGCCAAGGACGTTTTCGGCGCGGCCAAGATCCTCAAGAATTTCCACGCCGAGTTCGAAAAGCCGGTGATGAAAGCTGGCGTGCTCGACGGCAATCTGCTGGACACCGCGGCGATCAAAATCCTTGCCGATCTGCCCTCCCGCGAAGTGCTGCTCTCCCAGCTCCTCGGTATGCTCCAGGCTCCGGCTTCCGCCCTCGCCCGCGTGCTCAAAGCCAAGGCCGATAAAGACGGCGCTCCTGCTGAAGAAGCTGCTGCTGAAGCCGCTCCCGCTGCTGAAGCCGCACCTGCTGCTGAAGCCGCACCTGCTGCTGAAGCTGCTCCTGCTGCTGAAGCTGCTCCTGCTGCTGAAGCTGCCCCTGCCGCTTAACCCCATTTGATTAGATGGCCCGTCACACGGCCTGAATACCCCAACACCCAATGGTTCCTCGCCGGAGCAAAAGCTTTTGCTCTTAATTTATCCGCAGCTGCGGAACGCGGCGACACCGACAAAATAATATGGCTGACCTGAATAAAATCGTTGAAGAACTGAGTGGCTTGACCGTCCTGCAAGTTGCTGAACTCGTGAAATCCCTCGAAGAGAAGTGGGGCGTTAGCGCCGCTGCTCCTGCCGCCGCTGCCGCCACTGGTGGTCCTGCTGCCGCCGCTGTGGAAGAAAAAACCGAGTTCGACGTCGTCCTGACCGAAGCTGGCACCAACAAAATTGGCGTCATCAAAGAAGTCCGTGGCGTTGTTCCTGGCCTTGGCCTTGCAGAAGCGAAGAAGCTTGTCGAAAGCGCTCCGCAGACCCTCAAGGAAGGCTGCAAAAAGGAAGAAGCCGAAGAGATCAAGAAGAAATTGGAAGCCGCTGGCGCCAAAGTCACGATCAAGTAGTCTTAAGTTCCTGCTCTTTTCCGCGTGGCGTCTGCCATTATCCGCAGCGCCGCGCGGTCAGGAGCATTTTCAAGTTAGTGTCAGTCTCAATCCCCCGTTCGTTTCGTTACATCGCATGCCCGCAACCGCCCGTGATCCCCGCTTGAACCTCCGCAGCCAGTGCTACGGTTCCGGGACACCACGCGAATTGCCGCCTGCTTACGACAAATTTCCTGGCCTGAATCCGGACTCGTTTCTGGATTCCGGCTGCTTCGTTTTTGCGACAACCGTAAATAATGCCGGGCTGGCCGCCTGACATTATTCTTTTGTTGCTTCGCGGAACTCACATTTCCGCATCCCGTGCCACCGCCCATCGCCCCCTAACCGCCTCATCACTGCCTTATGTCCCAGCGCACCAACTTTGGCAAAATCCACGAAGTAGCCGAGCCCCCAAATCTCATCGAGATTCAGCTCCGCTCATACGAGGAATTTCTCCAGAAAAACATCTCGCCCTCGAAGCGCAAAGACCTCGGCCTCCAGGCCGTGTTCCGGGAGGTCTTCCCGATCACCAGCTATGATGAGAAGATGACCCTCGATTTCGTCATGTACGAAATCGGAGATCCCAAGCTCAGCTCCCTCGAAGCCATCCATGAGGCCGAGACCTTCAGCGCCCCGCTGTACGTGACCTATGAGCTCAAAGACGAGCAGGGTGCGAAGCAGGAACGCGTGTACATGGGTGAAATCCCCCTCATGACGGTGCGCGGCACCTTCGTCATCAACGGTGCAGAGCGTGTGGTCGTCTCCCAGCTCCATCGTTCCCCTGGTATCTGCTTTGAAACCAGCCAGCATCTCAATGGCCGCTGGCTCCACGGCTTCCGCATCATTCCTGACCGCGGTACCTGGCTCGAAGTGCAGTTCGACACGAACGACCTGCTCTACGTCTATCTCGACCGCCGCCGCCGCCGTCGTAAGTTCCTGGCCACCACGCTCCTGCGCGTCATCGGCTTCCCGGGCGATGAGGACATCCTCAAACTCTTCTACGAAATCCAGGACCTCAAGCTCAAGGACAACCTCCCCGAAGAAGAAGTCGCCACCAAGATCCTCTTCAAGGACATCCTCGACGGCGAACTCATCGTGGCGCGTGCCTACGAGCCGCTGACCTCCGGCGTCATCCGCCAGCTCATCCAGCTTGGCCACAAATCCGTCAAAGTCGTCACCGCCTCCCCGGATGACCTCCTCATCACCTCCCTTCGCAAGGACACCGCGAAGGATGAAGATGAAGCTCTGAAGGAAATCTACCGCCGTCTGCGTCCGGGCGATCCTCCGACCACGCCAAACGCACGCGCCCTTGTGAAGCGCCTCTTCTTCGATCCGAAGCGTTATGACCTCACCCGCGTCGGCCGTTACAAGATCAATCAGAAGCTCTCGCTGAAGACCGACACCGAAATGCGCATCCTCACCGCTGAGGACGTCATTTCCGCACTGCGCTACCTCTTCCACTTGCGTGAAGGTCAGGGCATTCTGGATGATATTGACCATCTCGGCAGCCGCCGTGTGCGTGCCGTCGGTGAATTGCTCGCCAACCAGTGCCGCGTGGGTCTTTCCCGCACCGAGCGTCTGGTCAAGGAGCGCATGACCCTGTTCGACGTGAACATGGACACCATGACTCCTGCCAAGCTCGTCAATCCGAAGGCGCTTTCCGCCGTCGTGCGTGACTTCTTCGGCCGCAGCCAGCTTTCCCAGTTCATGGATCAGATTAATCCTCTGGCCGAACTGACCCACAAACGTCGTCTCTCCGCACTCGGGCCTGGTGGTCTGAATCGTGACCGCGCCGGCTTCGAAGTTCGTGACGTTCATCCGTCCCATTACGGCCGTATCTGCCCGATTGAGACCCCAGAAGGTCCGAACATCGGTCTGATCAACTCCCTCGGCAGCTATGCCCGCATCAACGAATTCGGCTTCATCGAAACGCCGTATCGTCCGGTGAAGGACAGCGTCGTCTCGGAAAAGATCGAGTATCTCACCGCCGACCAGGAAGAGAAGCATTACATCGCCCAGTCGAACAATCCGATCGACGAAAAAGGCCACTACAAAGGCAGCAAGATCACCGTCCGCTATCGCGGCGAGTTCATCGAAGTCGAACCAGCGATGGTGACCCTCATGGACGTGTCGCCGAAGCAGCTCGTTTCCGTGGCTGCCGCGCTCATCCCGTTCCTTGAGCATGATGACGCCAACCGCGCGCTGATGGGTTCTAACATGCAACGCCAGGGCGTGCCTCTCCTTGAAGGTGAGTCCCCGCTCGTCGGCACCGGCATGGAAGGCAAGGCTGCCCGTGACTCCCGCTCCGTGATCGTCGCTGATGCCAACGGCACCGTCGCTGCTGCGACTGCTGACGTCATCATCGTCACCAAGGACGGCAACCTGCCGATCAAGGACGACAAGTTCCTGGAAAACCCGATCAAGTCTGTGCAAACCGACGAAGACAAGGGCACCCACGTGTATCCTCTTCGCAAGTTTGGCCGCAGCAACGCCGGCACCTGCATCAACCAGAAGCCTCTGGTGAAGCGTGGTCAGAAGATCAAGAAGGGCGATGTCATCGCCGACGGTCCTTGCACCGACCAGGGTGAGCTTGCCATCGGCAAGAACATGCTCGTCGCGTTCATGCCTTGGAACGGTTACAACTTCGAAGATGCCATCACCATCAGCCGCCGCGTGGTCAAGGAGGACATCTACACCTCCATTCACATCGAAGACTTCGAAGTCATCGCTCGTGACACCAAGCTTGGGCCTGAAGAAATCACGCGTGACATCCCGAACGTCGGTGATGAAGCACTGAAGAACCTCGACGCCCAGGGCGTCGTGCGCATCGGTGCTGAAGTGAAGCCTGGCGACATCCTTGTCGGCAAGATCACCCCGAAATCCGAAACCGAACTCGCTCCTGAAGAACGCCTCCTGCGCGCCATCTTCGGTGAGAAGGCTGCTGACGTGAAGGACACCTCCCTGCGTGTTCCCTCCGGCTGCACCGGCATCATCATGGACGTCCGCATCGCCCAGCGCGGCATGGGCGCCGACTCTGAGAAGGAGAAGCTCTCCCCTTCCGAGTACAAGAAGCACATCAAGCAGATCGAAGAAGACTATCGTGCGAAGAAGGAAGACCTCACCGAGCAGCTCACCGAGCGTCTCTCTGACATCCTTCTCAACGAGAAGATCCCTCTCGACATCGTGAACGGTCAGACCGGCGAGCCTCTCGTCGGCGCGAACAAGAAGATCACGAAGACGATGCTTCGCCACGTGGCTGAAAGCTACGACACCATCGAAATCGACCCGAGCCCGATCCGTAACAAGATCTTCGACATCATCCAGACCTTCGAACAGAAGTTCTCCGATGCCGACATGGAACGTGAGCGCAACCTCGACAAAATCGAGTCCAGCGAAGACACCGCCGACAGTGGCGTCGTCAAGCAGGTCCGCGTCTTCCTCGCCAGCAAGCGCAAGCTTTCGGTGGGTGACAAGATGGCCGGCCGCCACGGAAACAAGGGCATCGTTGCCAACATCGTTCCCGAAGAAGACATGCCGTTCCTCGAAAACGGATCGCCTGTCGACATCGTGCTGAACCCCCTCGGCGTGCCATCACGCATGAACGTGGGTCAGGTGCTTGAAACCCATCTCGGCCTTGCCGCGAAGGCTCTGGGCATGAAGATCGCCACACCGGTGTTCGACGGTATTCCTGAGTCCAAGATCATGGAATACATCAAGGACGCCAAGAAGGTTCCTGGCTACGAATGGATGGGTCTCAACGGCAAGTCGAAGCTCTATGACGGTCGCACTGGTGACGCCTTCAGCCTCGATGTCGTCGTCGGCTACATCTACATGCTGAAGCTGAACCACCTTGTCGCAGATAAGATCCACGCCCGTGCGGTCGGACCTTACTCGCTCGTCACGCAGCAGCCTCTGGGTGGTAAAGCCCAATACGGCGGCCAGCGTTTCGGGGAAATGGAAGTCTGGGCGCTCGAAGCCTACGGCGCCGCCTTCACGCTGCAGGAACTCCTCACCGTCAAGTCTGACGATGTTCAGGGCCGCACGCGCATCTATGAGCAGATCGTCAAAGGCGACCACGCTCTTGAAGCCGGCACGCCTGAGTCCTTCAACGTGCTCATCAAGGAAATGCAGTCCCTCGGCCTCGATGTGAAGGTGCATAAACGCGCCAACGCCAATGCTGATGCGGAAGCACTCGAAAACTTTGCTTCCTCGGCGGGTGCCTAACCCGTCTTCCCCCCAGTAACCCAGCGCATAAACCTGCCACACATCTCCACACATCATGAATGCTGACGCGAGCTTGAAAGAAATCTTCGGGGAACCCAAACACGGCGAGGAGTTCGACTATGTGTCGATCTGTATCGCCTCTGCGGATCGCACCCGCTCCTGGTCCTCCGGTGAAGTTAAGAATCCAGAAACCATCAACTATCGTACCTTCAAGCCTGAAAAAGGCGGCTTGTTCTGCGAACGTATCTTCGGACCCACCCGTGACTGGGAGTGCGCCTGCGGCAAGTACAAGCGCATCAAGCACAAGGGTGTCGTTTGCGACCGCTGCGGTGTTGAAGTGACCCTGTCCCGCGTTCGTCGCGAGCGCATGGGCCACATCGAACTCGCCGTGCCAGTGACGCACATCTGGTTCTACAAGTGCATGCCTTCCCGTATCGGCCTCATGCTCGACATGACCGCCCGTTCGTTGGAGCGCGTGATCTATTATGAAGACTACATGGTCATTGATCCAGGCAGCACCCCGCTTCAGCGCGGCCAGCTCCTGACCGAAGTCGATCTTCGTGAAGCCGAAGAGCAGTACGGTGCAGACGCCTTCCGCGTCGGCATGGGTGCTCAGGCCATCCGCGACATTTTCGCCCAGCTCAATCTGGCGGACGTGACCAAGGAACTCGAAGAGGCGATGACCAAGACGCGCTCCAAGCAGATCCGCAAGAAGCTCGCCAAGCGCCTCAAGCTCTGCCAGGGCTTCGCCGAAAGCCACAGCCGTCCTGAGTGGATGATCCTCGAAGTGCTGCCGGTCATCCCGCCAGACCTTCGCCCTCTCGTTCCTCTCGAAGGCGGCCGCTTTGCGACCTCCGACTTGAACGATCTCTATCGTCGCGTCATCAACCGCAACAACCGTCTCAAGAACCTCCTTCAGCTTCGCACGCCGGATGTCATCATCCGTAACGAAAAGCGCATGCTGCAGGAAGCTGTGGACGCCTTGTTCGACAACGGCCGCCATGGCCGCCCAGTGACTGGCGCAGGCAATCGCCCGCTGAAGTCCATGTCCGACATGCTCAAGGGCAAGTCCGGCCGCTTCCGTCAGAACCTTCTCGGCAAGCGCGTCGATTACTCCGGCCGTTCCGTCATCGTTATCGGACCTGACCTTCTGCTGCACCAATGCGGTCTGCCGAAGAAGATGGCCCTCGTGCTGTTCGAACCCTTCATCATCCGCCGTCTCAAGGAGATGGGCTTGGTGCACACCGTGCGCTCCGCGAAGAAGATGATCGAACGCCGCACGCCTGAAGTGTGGGACATCCTGGACGAAGTGACCAAGGGTCACCCCGTTCTCCTCAATCGTGCTCCGACCCTCCATCGTCTTTCGATCCAGGCTTTCGAGCCGAAGCTCATCGAAGGTGACGCCATTCGTGTGCATCCCCTCGTTTGTACGGCCTACAACGCCGACTTCGACGGTGACCAAATGGCCGTCCACGTTCCGCTTTCCATCGAAGCTCAGATGGAAGCCCGCCTGCTCATGCTTGCGCCGAACAACCTGTTCAGCCCTGCCAGCGGCAAGCCGGTGATGAATCCTTCCCAGGACATTCCTCTGGGTTGCTACTTCCTCACCTACCTCCGTGAGTTCCCGAACCAGGACGCCAAGGCGAAGAAGGGTGATGTCGAAGGCCGCGTGCCGATCTTCAACGACGCCTCCGAAGTCGAGTTCGCCATTTCCGAAGGCGGCTTGACGGTGAACGACAAGGTGCGTTTCCGCAATCCTGACTGGAATATGCCGAAGCGTCCGTTTGGTGACGGCAGCAAGGCCGTGATCGAAACCACCGCAGGTCGTATCCTTTTCAACGAAACCTGGCCTGAAGGCCTCGGCTTCATCAACACCACCGTCGGCAAGAAGCAGATCTCTGACATCATCTGGCGCTGCTTCCAGACCGTGGGCCAGAAGGAAACCGTCAACGCGCTCGACCGTCTTAAGACGCTCGGCTTCCGCGAAGCGACTCGTTCCGGTTGTTCCATCGGTATCACCGACATGGTCATCCCGACCGCCAAGGCCGCTGGTCTTGAAAACGCCTACAAGCAGATCGAAGAAATCGAGAAGCAGTATCGCCGTGGTATTATCACCAATGGTGAGCGCTATCAGAAGATCATCGACATCTGGACGCAGGTGGGTGAAATCGTCGCCGACGAACTCTTCCGCACGCTGGAATACAACGAGGGCAAGAAGCACCACAACCCGCTCTACGTCATGGTGAACTCGGGTGCCCGAGGCAACCGTACGCAGATCAAGCAGCTTGCGGGTATGCGCGGTCTGATGGCCAAGCCTTCCGGTGAAATTATCGAACGTCCGATCACCTCGAACTTCCGTGAAGGTCTGAGCGTTCTCGAATACTTCATCTCCACTCACGGTGCTCGTAAAGGCCTTGCCGATACCGCCCTTAAGACGGCTGACTCCGGGTACATGACCCGTAAGCTCGTCGATGTGTCCCAGGACGTCATTGTCACTGAAGAAGATTGCGGCACGGTTAATGGCATCACGCTCGCTTCCATCTATCAGGGTGATGAAGAAATCGTCGATCTCAAGACCCGCGTCTATGGCCGTGTCTCCTGCGAAACGATCCATGATCCCGTGGACAAGAGCGTCGTCATCAAGGCCGGTCAGCTCGCTTCCGAAAAAGAAGCCGCTCACCTTGCGAAGATCGGCGTCGAGAAGCTCAAGATCCGCTCCGTGCTCACTTGCGAAAGCAAGCGCGGTTGCTGCTCGAAGTGCTACGGCCTCCACCTCGCCACGCATAAAATGGCACGAATCGGCGAAGCCGTCGGCATCGTCGCTGCTCAGTCCATCGGTGAACCCGGAACGCAGCTCACCATGCGTACCTTCCACGTGGGTGGTGCTGCTACTGCCTCCTTCAAGCAGCCCTTCATCAACGTTAAAAACGCTGGTACGGTCAAGTACACCGACATGCGTGCGGTTACCACGATCGAAGGCACCTGGATCGCCCTTACCAAAAACGGTATCCTCTCCATCCATGACGACGACGGTCGCGAACTCGAAAGCCACAAGCTGGTCACGGGTGCCGTTATCGCCGTTGAAGACGGTGGCAAGGTCAAGAAGGGCCAGCAGGTCGTTACTTGGGATCCGTATAACGTGCCGATTATCACCGAGAAGGCTGGTAAGCTGGAGTTCCGCGACATGATCTCGGGCATCACGATCACCAAGGAAAAGAACGAGTCCACCGGCAACGAAGAAACCGTCGTCATCGAGCACAAGGAAGACCTTCATCCGCAGGTCGTCGTTGTGAATCCGAAGACGCACGAAGTTCTCGCCAGCTACACCATTCCAGCCGGCGCTCACTTGAGCGTGAAGAACAACGAGAAGGTCGAAGCAGGTACCACCATCGCCAAGACGCCACGTAAGGCTTCTAAAACGAAGGACATTACCGGTGGTCTTCCACGTGTGGCCGAACTCTTCGAAGCTCGTAAGCCAAAGGACGCCTGCGAAATCGCCCGTATCGATGGTACGGTTGAAATCGGCGGCCTGGTCCGTGGCAAGCGCCGCGTGATCGTCACCGACAACAAGACCGGCCAGCAGGAAGAACATCTCATTCCCCGCAGCAAGCACATCTTGCTGTTCAACGGCGACCACGTCAGCAAAGGCGACCAGATCACAGACGGTCCAGTCGTTCCGCATGACCTCCTCGAAATTCTTGGCCCACAGGCTCTCCGCGAGCATTTGGTCACCGAAGTTCAGGAAGTGTACCGTGCGCAGGGTGTGGAAATCAATGACAAGCACGTTGAGATCATCATCCGTCAGATGCTGCGCAAGGTGAAGGTCACCGACACCGGCGATACCGAGTTCCTCTGGGGCGACCAGATCGACCGCGGCGAGTTCGAGAAGGAAAACAACCGTGTCACCGAAGAAGGCGGCAAGCCTGCGGAAGCAGAGCCCGTCCTCCTCGGCATCACCAAGGCTTCCATCGAAACCGAATCCTTCATCTCGGCTGCTTCCTTCCAGGACACCACCCGTGTGCTCACCGAAGCCGCCACCCTTGCCAAGTCCGACTTCCTGCGCGGCTTCAAGGAAAACGTCATCATGGGTCACCTCATCCCGGCTGGCACTGGCTTCATCACCAACCGCAACTTCGAACTCCACGAAACCGAGCGCCCAGCGCTGCCTGCCATCGTGGAAGAAGACGCGGCGTAAACCTGCCAGTCCGTTCAAACCTTACCCGCCTCCCTCGGTGCAAACCGTCGGAGGCGGTTTTGCGTACGGGCCGCCAGGTGTGTCTTCGTTCTTGATGATGAGCCGTGTCATCCCTGATGAATCGCTCAGGCATCCAATCGAAGCAGTGGGGACGAACCTATGGGTGAAACCAAGCATGACGCCTGCTGCGCCATGAGATTTGCTTCATTCAATTCCTTCCCCCCAACACAGATGAACACGATCTTGTTCCAAGGCGACTGGAACATCTTCAAAGGCAAGCTCAAGCAAGCCTGGGCCATGCTCACAGGTGACGATCTGGAGTATGAGGAAGGCAAGACCGAGGTGTTCTTCGGCCGCATCCTGAAAAAGACCGGTGAGAAACGAGCCGCCATCGAAAGAACCAAGCGTGAGTGCCAAGAATTGCGGCAGCAGTTAGGCTGGTGCTAAGCAAACGCCTGTCGGCCCCTCAGCGCGGCACAATGCCGATATAATTCCGCACTGTGCTCCAGCCGGGATCGGTGTGTTCGCGGCCGTCGTTGGTGCGGTAGTAGAGGGCGGTAGAGCGGCCGCCGTCGAGATTGAGCGCACGGTTGACGGTGAAAGCTGGCATGAGGCCGGGGGTGGAGAGGAGCTCGGCGAGCTCACTCAGGCTGATGTTGTGCGCGGTGCCGATGAGCCATTGATTGCCGCCGTCGTTGGCGATGAAGGTACGGTTGCTGCGCTTGCGGCTATCGAGCTTGGGCACGGCCTGACCGGCATCGACCAGCCGCGGGCCAGCCTGTACGAGTTCAGTTGCTGCGTCGGGGTTCACTTCCGCATTCCAGAGCAACTGGAGTTGCGACGTGACAACGACCGCGCCGGTGAGCAGCGGGCCCGTCTGCCAGGAGCCGGTGCGCTGACCATTGGCGATCATGAGGCCCATGGGCTTGAATTCAGGTGTGAAAAAACCGCCATTCACGCCGGCGATGGCTGCGGCGCCGTGCATGCATTCGGTGATGCGGCTGCCGCCGGCCCAGTCCTCGGGCTGGTCGATGACCTTGAGATCAAACTGGCGACTGTCGAAGGCCACGACCTGCACTTGGAAGGAGTGGTGTTCGCGGCCAATCTTGTACTGGATCAGCGAGGCATTGCCGAAGAGCGGCTGACCGTTGAAATCGGAGATGGCGGTCCAATTTCCTGCGGGTGACGGTTTGGCCGGAGCCTGGGAGGGAACTTCATCCGCCGAAGGATAGCCTGGGACGAGGGACGTTGGCGGCTCAGGATCTGCAATGGCAGGCGCAGGCCGTGGCGGTGTGGCGCAGCTTGCCAGCGCCAAGGTGAGGACGAAAATCAGCGGGCGCATGGGTTCAGGTCAATGAGTCGAGTTGTTCCTTCATTTCCGCGAGGGCACGGGCACGATGGCTGAGCTGGTTCTTGGTCTCGGCAGGCAGTACACCGAAAGTCTCCGTGAAGCCGTCGGGAATGAAAAGGGCATCGTAACCGAAGCCGCCTGCGCCCACCTCCTCCGTGAGGAGCCGGCCTTCGACTCTGCCATGCGTGATGTGCAGGACTTTGCCATCGCGTGCAAGGACCATGCAGCACTGGAAGCGGCCGCTGAAGGGCGCGGGCTGCCCCAGCTTGGCGAGTTCGGTTTTCAGTTTCGCGCGGTTGTCAGCGGCATCGGCAGTTTCTCCCGCATAGCGGGCGCTGCGCACTCCAGGTGCACCGCCGAGAGCATCCACTTCGAGACCGGAATCATCCGCAAGCACCAGCAGGCCGGGGGTGCCACGGCTGCCGCTCACTGCTTTGATGATGGCATTGGCCTCGAAGGTGTCGCCGGTTTCTTCATCGAGCAGGACCCCGGGATGAGCACGGAGATCTTCGACCTGCCAGGCCCCTCCGAGGATGGCGGCGACTTCTTCAGTTTTGTGGGCGTTGGAGGTGGCGAAGACGAGCTGAGGCATGGTAGCGCTATGGATGGCGGCGGCGGTGGAGGTTTTCAACCGCGGGAGAGAAGCCATTTATGATTTACGATTTATGATTTGGGGAAACCGGATTTCGAAAGGCGGCTTGGCCGTCCGTGAAATCATAAATCATCAATCGTAAATTCGCCCTTCACCGCATCAACGGTTCAAGCAGCCTCTCCTCAGTAATCAGCCCCAGCGGCTGCTGGCGTTCATCCACCACGATGGCGAGGCGGCGGCCGGATTTGCGCATGCGCTGCAGCGTGTGCAGGGCGGGCAGGCTGGCAGGAACGGCATCCAGCGTGCGCATGTGGTGGCGCACGAGGCGGTCAGGCGGAATGGTCGCGGGCAGGTCGGTGGTGTCGAGAAGACCGATGAAGCTGCCGTTGTCACCGAGCACGGGGAGCAGGGTGCAGTTTTGTTCCCGTGCGACGATCAAGGCTGTGCTGAGTGGGATCTCAGCGGCGAGGGCGATGCTGCGTGCCAGCGGCTGCATGATGTCTGCGGTGCGCAGCTTTTTGTAGTCGAGCACGCGTTCGATGAGATGCGTGGCATTGGCGGAAAGCTGATGCTGGGCGGCGAGCTCCTGTGCCAGCGACTTCAAGTCATCGCGCCCGCGTGTCTGACGTGCCTCACTGGGGGCTTCGCTGGTGTCGGCGGTGCGTTTGCCTGCCACCGCACGGAACAAGGGGCGGGCCATGCCGACGAGATGAACGAGCGGCGAGACGCTGCGCATGGAGCGGAAAGGATAGCTGCGGAAGAGCTTCTTGGGCATCACTTCCAGGCCGATGAGAAAAACGGGCAGCGCGAGGACGAAGGCGAGCGCATAGCCCCAAAGGCTCGCATGATGGATGACGGGAAAGGCGATGAGCAGGAAGGCGGCGAGATTGGTGAGGTGATTGGCCACGGTGATGCAGCCGATCAGGGCATCGCGATCTTCCAGCAGCGGCAGCAGGCGTTGCGCGCGGCGGTCGCCTGCAGTCGCTGCATGACGCACGCGCACACGGCTGACTGCCATCACCGCGCTCTCCAGGCCGGAGAGCATGAAGGAAAGAGCGAGGCAGAGGATGAGCAGGAGCCAGGTCATGCGGGAGAGAGGACTTTAGACTTCGGGCGCGGCGGCAGAGTTGGGTTTGAGGCGGAGTTCCACCTCCTGAATACGGGCGCGCACAATGCGGCGCACCTTGATGTCGGCCGTGTCGATGCTGATGCGTTCGCCTGGCTTGGGCACATGAGCGAGCTGATTGAAGACCAGCCCGCCGATGGTGTCGATGCCGTCAGCCTGCAGATCGACACCGAGTTCTGCTTTGAGGTGATCGAGCCGTGTGCCGCCATCCAGCAGAAAACGACCGCCGCCGAGATCCCGAATCTCTGAGTTTTCGCCATGCCACGGGGCGGCTTCGTACAGCAGCCAGTCGGCGATTTCCCGGCGGGTGATCATGCCTTCGAGGCCGCCGTATTCATCCGCGATGAGTGCCGGCTGCTCTTCATTGTGAAGATGGTGTTCCAAAGCTTCGAGCACAGGCATGGTTTCAGGAACAAAGGCTGGCGTGCGCATGAGCGTGCGCCACTCCGGACGGTTCGCGAGCTTCCAGGCGTTGGTGTCGATCACGCCCTCGACGGAGTCGGGGGTCTCGCCGTAAACGATGACAAAACGACCGGCGGATTTTTCCAGGATGGCGGTGGTCTTCTGCGGTGAGTCATCGCTGCTCATAAGGGCGAGATCGACGCGCGGGATCATGCAGTCGCGCACGGTGAGCGCCTCGATGTCGAGCGCTTCATGGATCATGGCGCTGTCATCACTGTCCAGCAGACCCTGCTCCTGGCGCATTTCCACGAGGGTTTCGAATTCATCACGCGTCACGGGCAGGCGTGTCTTGATATGCCGGGTGACGAATTTTTGCAGCAGCGCATCCGTGGTGCGATCGACGAGCAAGGCGAGGGGGTCGATCACGTTGCGCAGCGGGTGAAGCAAACGCAGGCTGCCGAGCAAAACCACCGAGGGATTGCGGGCGGCAAAAAATTTGGGAGCCATATCTCCTAGCAGGACCGTTGCCAAGAATATGACGGATGAAGTGATCCACACATTCCATCCTAATGCCCGCAGCGGCCCGGTCACGATCCACAGCCCGAGTGCGGCGAGGGCGAGATTCAGCGCCGAAGAAAGCAGCAGCGTGTGGTGCAACTGCGCAAAGGGATTGGCCGTGATGGCGCGCAGCCTTTGGGCTACGGCACCCTCTCCGGCGGCGAGCAGCTGCGCTTCGACGTCGCGTGCGCTATGGATGGCCGTTTCCGCAGCGGAAATGACTGCGAGCAGCAGAAGCAGCGCGAAGTAGAGCAGGAAGGCAACGAACAGGGACATCTAGGGGAGCTGCTCAGTGTGGGTGACGGCACCGAGGGTCAAGGTGTATTACGAACAGTTGCGTAGGTTCGTTCTTGCCAAAAGTTCGCCAGACTGATAGCAACGTCACAACCATGCGCTCCATCCTCTTTACCTTCCTCCTGTGTGCCGCCGCCAGCCTGCAGGCCGCTGACAAACTGAAAGTCCTCATTGTAGACGGTCAAAACAATCACAAATGGGAAATCACCACGCCCGTGCTGCGTAATATCTTGGAGAGCAGCGGTGCATTCACCGTGGATGTCAGCACCACGCCACCCAAAGGGTCGCCGCCTGAAGCCTGGTATGCATGGAAACCGATGTTCAGCGACTACCAGGCGGTGGTGAGCAACTACAATGGCGAGCCCTGGCCGCAGAACGTGCGTGATGCCTTCACAAAGTATGTGGCTGACGGCGGTGGTTTTGTATCGATCCATGCGGCGAACAATTCCTTTCCTGAGTGGAAGGAATACAACGACATGATCGGCGTCGGCGGCTGGGGCGGACGTAACGAAAAGTCCGGTCCATGGCTGTATGTGAAGGACGGCAAACTGTTCCGTGACACCGTGGAGGGGAACGGCGGCGCGCACGGTGCACAGCATGAGTTCATCGTCGAAATTCAGAATGCAGATCATCCGATCACGAAGGGACTGCCCAAGCGCTGGCTGCACGCGAAGGATGAGCTTTACAGCAAGCTGCGCGGCCCTGCGGAAAATGTGGACGTGCTGACCACGGCGGTCTCCGACCTCACCGCAGTGAATGAACCGAACAACATGGTGCTAGGCTACCACAAGGGCCGCGTGTTTCACACGACGCTGGGACATGCGGATTACTCGATGCTGGATCGCGGCTTTTACACGATCCTGCAACGCGGCACCGAATGGGCGGCCACCGGCAACGTGGAGCGCACGGCGGCAGTGCCAGCGGACTTCCCAACTGAGACTGCGGTGAGCGTGGTGAAACTGGATGGTTATCCGATGCAGGAAGCGCCGAAGCCGAAGAAGAAGTAGCCCTGATCCTGCGGAACAGGGAGTCCTTGTTGCACTGCAACAAGGCTACTTTGCTGCCACTATATCGCGTGCGATCTGCGCCTTGAGTTCGTCCAGGCTGCTGAATTTCATCTCGCTGCGCAGGTGGCGGGTGAAGCGCACCTCCAGGTCTTTGCCGTAGAGGTCACCGCTCCAGTCGAGCAGGTGTACTTCGAGGGAAGGATCGGCGTCTGCCGCGACGGTGGGCCGGCGGCCGAGATTGGCCACACCGGGGAGCCATTGAGTGTCGATGCGCGCCTCAACCGCATAAACGCCGAGCGGTGGGAGTTGTTCATTTTCAACATCGACGTTCGCAGTCGGAAATCCTAGCTGGCGGCCGAGTTTCTGACCTTCAACGACGGTGCCAAAGACGGTGTATTCCCGACCAAGCAGCGTGGCGGCTTTGACGAAATCACCGTTCGAGACCGCCTCACGGATCAGGGTGCTGCTTACCACTCGCCCATCGATTTTCAATGGAGGGACGCCGTACACAGCAAAGTCGTGCTCCTGCCCCATTTCCATGAGCAGGTGGATGTTGCCTTCACGCCTGTGGCCAAAGCTCCAGGTGTAACCTACCGAGATGCAGCCCAGCGGGCGTGAGGCGCTGACGAGCTGCTGGAGGAAATCGCGTGCGGGCGTCTTGGCCGTCTCTGCGGTGAAGGGGCAGGCCAGCAGGCAGGCTATGCCGGTTTGTGATAGGATGAGCTGCTGATGGCGCGGGCCGCAGAGCAGCTTGGGGGCGGAGCCGGGCCGGAGAACCTGCATCGGGTGCGGGTCGAAGGTCACGACGACTGCCGTGCCGTGGTGCTGCGTGGCATGCTCCTGCGCTGCGCGGATGACTTCCTGGTGACCGAGGTGGATGCCGTCGAAAACACCAACGGCAAGGGCGAGGGGACCGGGAAGGGTGGAAAGGGCGTCGATGGAGCGAAGGACCTGCATGCGTGGATGGAGAATCAAGCCATACCAACGACCATGCAGAGCGCAAGGCGAAGGGCGCCCGCCCCGGGAGGGACTACTTGAGGTTGCTCAGGGTGCTCCAGAAGGTCTTCAGGACGCTTGTCTTGCCGAGGCTGAGGCTGCTCTTCACGTCGGTGTGGGCGGTGCCGATGACCTGGGGCATCACTTCACCGTAAGCAGGCATCGAGTTCCAGCCGAGGGTGACTTCTTTGTTGGAGGCGGTGGAGGAGGTGGTTTTGGTGTTCATATGTGTCGTAGATTTGAGAGGTTTGAGGCGATTTAGGCGGTGAGTTTCAGAATTGAATGAAGATTTGTTTACTGAGTGTGATAATAGCGTCGCAAAAATGAGAATTACATGCCCGAAGGATGGCGAGGGGAGAAGCCAGCATAGTTGCGGCCCTTGACGCGCCAGCGGGGACCTTCGCCAGTGACCTGGCCGGAGGTGTCCATGCGAAGACCGCAGATGGTGATGAAAACATGCTCACCAGGCTTCACCCAGATGGTGATGAAGCGGCCCTGGCCAGCCTCGCCATAGTTGGCGAACTCCTTGCTGGACAGGCAGCGGTTCAGCAATCCTGCCTTCATGAGGACGTAAGAAGTGCTGCTGCTGCAGTCATAAGCACTGTCTTCGATGTTCCGATGGCCGCCGCCCAGCACGTAGGGCTTGTTCTGGAGGGTGTTGGCAGCATAAACGGCGAACTGGAGGGCCTGAGGGGCGGTCTGACCGACGGAAGCGAAGCGGCCGTCAAAGCGGATCTGAGAATTGCCAACGGCAGGGCGGGCAGCGGCGGTGCGCTGAGCTGCAGCCTGCTGGGCGGCTGCCTGGGCTGCGGCTTGGTCAGCGTAGTAGCGAGCCCAGCCGGCTGCATTGGCCTGCTGCTGAGCGTTGTAGGCGGCCCAGGCCTGCGCGTTGGCCTGTTCCTGAGCGTAGGCAGCCTGTGCCTGAGGGGCGGCGTAGTAGCCGGCGGCAGAGTAACCATTCTGAGCGTTCGCGGCGGTAGCGACTGCGAGGAGGCTGACGGTGAGGGCGAGGCGGATGAGTGTTTTCATGGCTGCGTAAGTGGTTCTTGATTCTGCTAGTATTTATAACAGAAATTAGAATTAGTGCAACAACCATATCAGAAATAGATCATAATTTTGTAAAAATGATAATTTCGAGAGAAACACAATTACATAACTCACTCATAAACAAATGTTTATGGATTATTAAATCGAATGGCAGAAACGAGAAAGATTGATCCTCTACTGTATTTAAACACGAAAAATACTAAATTAGGACTTAGTTTGCGTTAAATAATCGTTAAATACGATCATTATAGAGAGGTCTGAAAAATCACTTTTCTCTAATTCTTGCAGATGGAGAGTCTCATCTGAGAATGGACGCTCATGAACTCACGGCCGCAGTCATTCCTGATCCCGGTTCTGGCCCTCTTCGTGTCTGCGATATGCGTGCGCGGTGCTGAGCCGCCGAAGCTGGCTTATTTTTATGACGAAGAGGGCATGCGTTACCTGACCCTGCGCCAGGCTTCCGCCACTGGCGTGGAAGTGGTCGTGCGCTGGGCCTCGGAACCAGGATCGACTGGCATGTGGACAGGGCAGGGGAACCGCAAAGACAACGTGGTCACCTTTGCCGCCGTGGTGCAGGAGGGGCAGGACCGTGGCTCGTACTTCTTCGCCAAAGGCGGGGAGTCGAAGATGGAGATCTTGTTTAAGCCAGGTCAGAAGATGCCGCAGGACCCGGGCATTCTGGGCATCTATCGTCGTGTGAGTGACGAGAAGCGTCTGCAACTGGCCCGCAAAGAGTATCAGGCGGCGGATGAGCGACTGAACGCGGCCTTGAAGGAGGCGGCGCACACTTTGTCGGGGGTGGATAAACTGATGCCTGCCGACTGGAAGTCACGCTGGCCGGCGCTGCTGGGCCGGTGGATGAAGATCAGCTATCAGCCTCCGGAGCCTGAAAATGTGGAGAAGCCAGCACCCCCGACCTCCACAGGCAAAGACACGTTCTCGCCGGAGAAGGATGTCCAGTACTGGCTCAAGTACGCGCAAGTCACGGCGGCAGCCTATGGCTTCATTCAGCAGTCGTCGGTGATGAAAAGCTCCTCCTGGGATGGCGAGTATGACGATGGCTTTGGCGGACATGTGAGCATCCGCCGTGCGAAGGACGGCAAGCTGCGCGTGAACCTCACCTGCACGCGCGTGAACGAAAATCAGGGCGCTGACCTGGCGGGGCAAATCCCGGCCGAGGCGGTGAAATCGCAGAATGACGAGAATACGGCGGCCGCTGTCTTCATTGAGCCTGACGTCCCGGAGAATGCGAAGGAGGTCAGCATCACGCTGAAACGCAAAGGCGGCTTCCTCTGGGTGGAGACCAAGCGCAAAGCGTCACCGCCCGGCAGCCTGTCTTGGTTCGATGGCATCTACCGCTGGTCGGCGGTGCCGGTGGAGTGAGGGGAGGGGCGCAGCTATGGAGCGCAGACTTTCAGTCCGCAGCACGCCAGACAACGAAGTAACCTAGCCTCTTCTCGAAGCCGGAGCCCTCGTGTTTGAGAGAGCCATAGAGGATGACCCACGCTCGGTGCGTGCCACCTGCTTATGCCTTCTTGGTCGGCGTGGGCGTTTCTACAAAGGATGCCACGGCCAGCAGGATCGCCGCGCAAACGACGCAGGAATCCGCCACATTGAAGGAAGGCCACGGATGAAACGGCCAGAAGCCGAAGTCAAACCGCAGGAAGTCCACGACGTAGCCGTCGAAAAACGTGCCGTCCAAAAGCTTGCCGCCATCGTGATTGCGGAACAGGCGGTCGGTGAGATTGCCGAAGATGCCGGAGACCAGCAGCGCCACGGCGAGGCGGCTCACCTTGCCGGGAAACAGGCCTTTGCCGTGCATCACGTAGATGAAGACCAGCGCGGCGAGCGAGATGGCGGCGAAGGCGTAGTTAGCGTACTGCGTGCCGTTGAACATGCCAAAGGCCACGCCGGTGTTTGAGGCATGGTGCAGCCAGAAGACACCGGGGATGACTTCCTGCTCGGTCTCGTAGAGCCTGAAATGCTGCACGATCCAGCTCTTGGTGAACTGGTCGAGGATGTACAGCGGAAGCGAGAGGAGCAGAAAGAGGCGAATCATAGAGATGTTCAGGCGGGCTGCAGCACGACCTTGAGCAGGCCTTCCTTGTTGTCATGCAGGCGCTTGAACCAGCCTGCGCCTTCGGAGAGAGGGACGACGGCGCTGAGCAGCGGCTCGACCTGAATGCTGCCGTCCTGAATGCGGCGGATCGCTTCAGGATATTCACCGGCGCAGGAGCAGGAGCCCTTGATGGTGAGCTGGCGAGTGACGACTTCCTGAAGCGGGAAGGGGGTGTTCGGCTGAAGGTTGCCGATCAGCACGACCTGGCCGCCTTTGCGCACACTGCGGATCGCGAGATCCAGCGGAGCACCTGCGCCCACAACTTCAAAGCTCGCGTCAGCACCGTCGCCGCCACAGATCTGGCGGATGTGCATGGCCAGGCCTTCCTGCTTGGCGTTGAAAACTTCCTCGGCACCGAGCTTGCGGGCGAGTTCCAAGCGGCTGTCGTCGAGATCCACGGCGATCACTTTTTCCCAGCCGCGTGCTTTCAGCGCCTGAATGACCAGCAGGCCGATCAATCCGGCACCCACGACGACGGCGATGCCACCACTGGCTTCTGTCACGTCGTCTTCGACTTCGGCTCCATGGTTGTGCTCGCAGTCATGACCGCAGCCTTCGCCGTGAACGTGTTGGAAGGCCTCGCCCACTTCGATGCCATCGGCCAGATTCACCGCGTGCAGGGCGATGGACACCGGCTCTGCAAACGCCGCCTTCTCATAAGAGAGGTCATCTGGGATGCGATACAGGATGCGTGTTGGCAGGGCGATCTTCTCGGCAAAGCAGCCGTGGCGGCGGTATTCACCCGGGGAAACGCCCAGCACCTTGCGATTGGGGCAGAGGTTCACGAATCCGGATTTGCACTCTTCGCACTCGCCGCAGTATTCGGTGGAGTCAAAGGTCACGCGGTCGCCGAGGTTCCAGCCGCTCACGCCTTCGCCCAGAGCGATGATTTCTCCCGCTGCCTCATGGCCCATGACGATGGGCATCTGGCGGCGTCCGCTGCGGCCATCCATGCCGTGGATGTCGCTGCCGCAGATGCCGCAGGCGGCGATCTTGACCAGCACCTCGCCAGCGGCTGCGGTGGGTTCAGGGAATTCGAGGTCGTAGTTGAACTCGGAGGGGGCGGTGAGGACGAGCGCTTTCATGGGAGCGCGGATCATGCCCCGAGTGTGGCCGGAGGCAAGAAGGTTCCGAATGCGAACGCCGAATGCCAGAGGGGCAGGGCGGATGATTCGAGATTGGCCCATCGCTCCGCAGGCCGCAGCGCGCGTTTTGTAGTACCTGCTTTAGCAGGTTCAGGGCGCGTCATCCAGAGCCTGCTAAAGCAGGTGCTACAATACGCCACTTGGGCCTGCGGAGGAGTGCGACGAGAGTCGAGCCGTCAAAATAGCACCCTCTTCGTCATTTGCCGTTACTCGTCGCTGCCCGGCTTGCCACGTCCTTCTTTAATCCCCGCACGATGCCTCTTACCCGCGACATACCGCCGTTTCAGGCCACGGGGCCGGGCGCGGGTCTGGCGGCGTTTCTTTTCGCGGTCGTTTTGGATTTCGAGCTTCGCGGCCTGAAAGGCTGCTTCAAGGCGGTCGCAAAGCTCCTGGCGGGCGATGAGGCGGTTCTGCGACTGCGAGCGCTCGCGCTGGCAGCGCACCTCGAGGCCGCTGGGCACGTGCCGCAGGACGACGGTGGAGCTTGTCTTGTTGATCTTCTGGCCGCCCGCGCCACCGCCACGAATGAACGACTCCTCCAGATCCTCCTCACGGATGCGGAGTTTCTGCATGCGGGTGCGCAGCGCGTTGTCTTCAGGCAGATCGGCCATGGGCGCAGCATCGGGGCAGGGGAGCCTTACCGCAACCGCTGCGTTTGCATTGCATCCCCTCCGCGCCCCGCTATGACTGGGCGATGGAAGAATACCACCGCCTGCTGCGCAAAGTGCTCGAACACGGAAGCTACCGTGAGGACCGCACCGGCACGGGGGCGTACTCCGTGTTTGGCGAGCAGAGCCGCTACGATCTCAGCACCACTTTCCCGCTCGTCACCACCAAGAAGCTCCACCTGCGCTCCATCATTCATGAGCTGCTGTGGTTCCTGAAGGGCGACACCAACGTCAAGTACCTGCGAGACAACAAAGTCACCATCTGGGACGAATGGGCGGATGAAAACGGCGATCTCGGCCCCGTCTATGGCGCGCAGTGGCGGCGCTGGCAGGGCGCCCCCGGAGCGGAGACGCACGATCAGATCGCCAGCCTCATCCACGGCATCAAAACGAATCCCTACAGCCGCCGCCACATCGTCAGCGCCTGGAACGTGCCGCACATCGAGAAGATGGCGCTGCCACCCTGCCACTGCCTGTTTCAGTTCTTTGTGGATCGCGGCCGGCTGAGCTGCCAGCTCTACCAGCGCAGCGCCGATCTCTTCCTGGGCGTGCCCTTCAACATCGCCAGCTACGCCCTGCTCACCCAGATGGTCGCGCAGGTCTGCGACCTCCAGCCCGGCGAATTCGTCCACACCTTCGGCGATCTCCACCTTTACAAGAACCACCTTGAGCAGGCCCAGCTCCAGCTCACCCGCCAGCCTCGTGCTCTGCCGGTGATGAAGCTGAATCCTGATGTGAAAGAGATCGACGCCTTTACGTACGAAGACTTCACGCTGGAAGGGTATGATCCGCATCCTGCGATCAAGGCAGAGATCGCGGTGTGATTTATCGGGTGGGAGGACCGCATGCTATGAATCCCCGCGCATCCAGTCTTTGCATGAGCCGTCTTGGGTTCATTCTCCTGCTGTTGTTTTCGGTGTTGATGGTGAATCTGGCATACGCCAAGCGCGCACAAGCTGCGAAGGTGAAGCCTGTGGTGCATGGAGGGGTGCGCTATGAGGCCCCAAATGCGAATGGCCGGCAGGCCGTAGTGGAGGCGTGGGATGTGGCCAGCGGTAAAAAGCTCTGGTCAGTCACCGTGTTCAAAGTCGCCATCAAATTTTATCTCGAGGAAGATGTGCAGTGGGTATTCATTCAAGCCCTGAGTGTCGAGGCTGGGAAATTGGTCGTTACCAGCGAGGATGATCAGACCTACCTGGTGGACTTGAAGTCGCGCGCGGTGACGAAGGCGGATGGAAAGTTGATCAAATAAATTTGGAAACACAGCGTGCTGCGACCTGCAGCGGAATGAATTCGGCGTGGCCAAGGTGAAAGATCGAAGGCAGTTGGACCTTTTCACGGCGATGAAATCTGCCGCTCCTGGTGCTTCCAGGTGTGGCAGTGGATGTTTTCCTGCCACACATGCAGGTCCGCAGGGCCGTGCCACGAGGCTGTGGTGGGCCAACTGGCTGGCTGCGCGATGCGCCGATGGCATGCATTCCAATGCTGGCGCTGCATGCGTGGTCGTAGGATGGGCACGTCTGTCAGTGCAGGGCAATCACCACAGCCTGCGAACGTCCTCGCAGTCGAGGCGGAGTGGGTTCGCAGGCGCTCTCGCTGGGGGCGGGTTTCCTTCGTTTCCAATTTTGAGTCCCCTGGGTGGCAATGGGAAACGAAGCTTGGGAGCGCCGCAGCAGGCTTCGATTACTCCGTCAGGCGCGGATCAGCGATGATCTCGGCGGTCATGTGTTTCAGATGAGCAGCTAGGTTGGGATCGCCTTTGGCTGCGGCATGCTCTGAGAGGGTGAGTGTCAAAGTGACCAGCTTGTTTTCGAAGTGCTGCTGGCTTTGAGGAGGCCCCGGGCCTTTTTGGATGAGGGCCATCAGTTGCTGATGGGCTTTGATTTTGCTCTGCAAATACGCGACGCTGTCGCCGCTGTAGCGCGTGAACAAATCCACCTCACCTGCATCGATCAAGGCATCCTGCATGTAACGAAAGCAGCGTTTGGAAAAATCGGGCTGCTTTTCATCCAACGTCTTGAACAGTTTCACCGACTGGTCTGCTTCAGCCAGAGTGCGGTTGATGGAAACGACGTCGTGAAACAGTTCGGGGGTGGCTTTGCCAGCCAGGATGGTCTGCGTGCCCTGATCTCTCAAGGCCGTGAGTGCGGCTAGAGCCGGTGGGTATTTTTCTCCCAGTTTTTTCCAGGCGCTGAGGGCAAAAGAAAGCCGGACGCCGTATTGAGCCTGGTCGATCCGCAAGGCATTGGCATGATACCATTCATGCCGCTCCAGAGCTGCTTCGTATTCACCAATGCGGGCCAGTGACTGGGCGTCCGAGAGGGCCTTGGCTGCGTCATCATCGGCAGCAGCAGATGTGACGAGCATGGCGGCGACGGCCAGTGGAAGGAGATAGCGCATGAGTTGCATCATGGAAGTACGCCAGACATGAGTGGCTGTCGTACGAATCCTGCAAGCCGGAGGCTCGCGCAGCTACGCAGCACGAGGCTTCACCGCTCCTTGACCTTTGACCGCCATGACGGCTCGGTTTTCTACCTTCCCGTTTCGATCATCCGGGCGAACTCGGCGAAGAAGTACTTCGCGTCATGCGGGCCGGGAGCGGCTTCGGGGTGGTATTGGACGCTGAGCACGGGGGCCTCGCGATGGCGCATGCCTTCGACGGTGCCGTCGTTGAGGTTGATGTGCGTGACCTCGACGTTGCCGGGCAGCGAGGAGGGATCAATGGCGAAGCCGTGGTTCTGGCTGGTGATGGACACCTTGCCATTGCGCAGGTCCTTCACGGGCTGGTTGCCGCCGCGATGGCCGAACTTGAGCTTGAAGGTCTTGCCGCCGTAGGCGTGGCCGAGAATCTGGTGGCCGAGGCAGATGGCGAAGATGGGCATCTTGCCGATGAGCTGCTTCACTTCCGTGTGGATGTAGTCCAGTGCGGCGGGATCGCCAGGGCCGTTGGAAAGGAAGACGCCGTCGGGATTCCGGGCGAGCACGTCCTTGGCACTGGTGGTGGCTGGGACGACGTCCACGCGGAAGCCATGCTGGCGCAGGCGGCGCAGGATGTTGCGCTTCACGCCGAAGTCATAGGCCACGATGTGGTGCTTGGCTTCGGGAAGCGGGTGGCGCACGATGCCGTCAGCGCCGGGCTCTCGATTCTGCGAGGGGCTGGGGATGTCCCAGTCGCCGCTTTCGAGGCCTTCAGGGTCCCAGAGGTAGGGGGCCTTGGTGGTGACTTCCTTGACGAAGTCGCTGCCTTCCATCGTCGGGCTGCTGGCGGCCTGTTTCACGGCTTCTTCAGCGGTGGCTCCGGTGGTGATGACGGCGCGCATGGCCCCCCGGGTGCGCAGGTGGGCGGTGAGGGCGCGGGTGTCCACGCCCTGGATGCCGGGGATGTTCCATTGCTTGAGGAAAGCGTCGAGGCTCTGCGTGCTGCGCCAGTTGCTGGGCACGTCGCAGAGTTCTTCGATGACGAATCCGCGCACGTGCGGTTCATGGCTTTCCATGTCCAGCGGGTTCACGCCGTAGTTCCCGATCATGGGATACGTCATGGTCACGATCTGACCGCGATAGGAGGGATCGGTGAGGACCTCCTGATATCCGCTCATGGAGGTGTTAAAACAAATTTCGCCGGTGTGGGTGGCATCGGCGCCGAACGCCGTGCCTTCAAACACACGGCCATCTTCAAGAGCAAGGAGGGCTTTCTTCATCAAGGTTCGCCGCTGGTCATAGCCAGAAGGGCGGGGGGTGCAAGGATTGATCGTGTCGGGTTTTTTGGAATTACTTCTCTTCGGTGATTTCCAGGCGCGGAAACAACGGCACAGGTGCGCCAAGCTGGTGGCCGCTGGGGAGCAGGCCCCACTTGAGGTCGCTCACCTTGAAACCGTCTGGCAGAGCCCAGCCAATCTGCGCACGAGCGGTGACCATGGCGGTGGGCATGATGGGATTGAGCAGCACGCTGACGTGCGTGAGAGCCTCCGCCAGATGGTAGAGCACGCTGTCCAGGCGGGCGGCCTGTGCGGGGTCTTTGGCGAGTGAGAAGGGCTTGGTGCTGTCTACAAACGCATTCGCGTGCGTGACGATCTTCCACGCGGCGGCGATGCCTTCGTGGATGTCCCAGCCGTTCATCTTTTCAAGGTAGAGCGGGGTGGCCTCCGCGACGGTCTGGCGCAGGGCCTGATTGATCTCATCATCGTAGTCGCCCGGGGTGAGCACGCCTTCGCGGTACTTCTGCGCCATGTTGATGGAGCGGTTGAAAAGATTGCCCAGGCCGCCGGCGAGTTCCTTGTTGTA
The DNA here is from genome assembly GCA_002482965.1 of Verrucomicrobiaceae bacterium UBA7681. Taxonomy (GTDB): domain Bacteria; phylum Verrucomicrobiota; class Verrucomicrobiia; order Verrucomicrobiales; family Verrucomicrobiaceae; genus Prosthecobacter. The sequence continues at coordinate 99,802 of DLGZ01000060.1, forward strand.
GGACATGATGAGGCGCTCATCGCTGAAGTCGGCGTCGTAGCCGGTGGCGATGTCGCGCATGAGGTAGTAGCGCAGGCCGTCCGGCGTGAAGGTGTCGGAGAGCACGTTCGGGTCGATCACGTTGCCGAGGCTCTTGCTGATCTTCGCACCCTTCATGTTCCACCAGCCGTGGACGATGAGCTTGGGGATCTGGTCGTCGGGGAAACCCAGCGCGTGCAGCATGATGGGCCAATAGACCGCATGCGCAGGCACCAGGATGTCTTTGCCAATGATCTCGGCATCGGCGGGCCAGATTTTTTCAAACTTCGGCAGGCCTTCGTTGCCCACTTCATCCGCCAGATAGCCGGCGAAGCTGATGTAATTCGTCAGCGCATCAAACCACACGTAGTTCACGAATTTTTCGTCAAAGGGCAGGGGAATGCCCCAGCTCAGGCGCTCCAGCGGGCGTGAGATGCAGAGGTCCTGCGCGTTGCCTTCGAGGGAGTTGAGCACGTCGTTGGCGCGGTGCGGCGGGTAGATGAAATCGGGATTGCCACGGATGTAATTTTTGAGCCACTCGACGTGATCGCTGAGGCGGAAGTACCAGTTTTCCTCCTGCAGCTCGACGACTTCTCCCCACTCCTCGCCGAAGCTGCCGTCAGGGCCGCGTTCTTTGTCGGTGAGGAACTGCTCCTGGCGCACGGAGTAGAAGCCGCCGTAGCTCTTTTTGTAAAGCTGGCCGCAGTCGTGCAGCTTTTGCAGCATGGCCTGCACCACGCGCTTGTGCTTGATGTCCGTCGTCGCGGCCCAGCCGTCGAAGCGCACGTTCAGCTTGTCCCACAGAGCGGTGAAATGCTGCGTGATGCCATCGACAAACTCCTGCGGCGACTGCCCGGCCTTGTCCGCGCTTTTCTGCACCTTCTGGCCATGCTGATCCACGCCGGTGAGGAAGTACACCTCACGTCCGTTCAGCCGCTGAAAGCGTGCCATGACGTCCGCCAGCACCTTCTCATAAGCGTGGCCGATGTGCGGCGGCGCGTTGGTGTAATCAATGGCGGTGGTGATGTAGTAGGGCTTCATGGTTGGGCGCGCCATCCCATGCCCCCCTTCCTCCTGCAATTCAAGTCTTCCTGCGGGGGAAAGCGGTGTCGCTGTTGTTCAGCCTATCAGGCTGCGAATGCCCATTCCTGCTATCAACAGCAGGAAAAACGACGCGATGGAGATGAACATCACGATGCCGTAGAACGTCCAGAAACGACGCTGCTCCGCGAGAGCTGCAGCCAGATCGGCGAGCGACTGTGATTTCGCCAGCCGGACGATGTGGGAGGCATAATGGGTCAGCCTCACCGCCGGGTAGAGGGTCAGGAAGGTGAAGAGCGCACAGATAACAGCCAGGCCCAGAGGGTGTAAGCACCCACTAAAGAGGGAGGGGGCCGATAAGCGCGCTCCATCCGCAGCCAGCACAAGGCAGACCAAGATCATCAATGCGCAGCCAATGCTCATCATAACGGCAATGAATCGCACCCACGGCCTGGTGCGGGTGAGTTCCGCAATGATGGCAGGCGCCACCAACCCGCTGTCACCAGCCTGCGCATGGGCAATGAATTCGGCAGACGGATTGAAATCATCAGGGTTTGGGCCTGCGGATTTGATGAGAGCAGCGGCTTTATCGAAGCCGACAATCTCAGCCAATCCCTGCCAGCCTGACAACTCGCGCCAGCCCAGATCAGACACCCTGAAAAAGCCGGTCTTCAGGCCTTTTTCGATCTTGGAGGTTTTGAAGGTGCCAAGTTCCTGACCTTCACGGGTGACCAAATAGGCGCTCATACGTGCCCGGCTCTGAGCAGTGACCGTGCCCAAGTGCTGAGGTGTTTTGGTCGGAAGGCTGTCGTGTGCTTCGATGCCGGCTGATGGCGGATGGATGAGGTGATGACGCCCCTCAGCACCTTCTCAGGGGCGGACTCTCGGTGGCTTAGCGCACGGCCAGCGTCCAGATAAATAACAGAAGTGCAAAGCCGACGTAGGCGATGCAGAGGATGCCCTGAAACCTCCAGAAACGACGCTGCTCGGAGAGGGCTGCAACCAGATCGCTGAACGACTCTGTTTTGCTGAGACGGGCGATGTTCAAGGCATACCGCGTCAGCTTCAAGGCTGGATGGATGATGAGGTAGGCTACCAGCGCAAAACCAAGACCCAATCCGACCAAGTAGCTGACCATGCTCACCAGGCTGCCTGAATTGAACACGTTTCTTCCAGCAGGATTTCCCACAAAAAAAATGTTGTACATGAGAAGAATTAAAAAGCCCCCGCCGATGATCCACATCAAAACGGCAATGAACATCACCCAGGGCCTGGTATTCCGAAGCTCCTCGATGACCGCGAACGGCAATTCGCCGCTGGTGCGCGTCATCACCACGTTGGAAGCGGGCGGGGCGTAGGGGTTGATGCTGTCGGGTGGCTTTGGGCCGGTGGACTTCCTGACCAGAGCGCTCAAAGAGGATGAATGGGCTTGGGTTTTCGGTGCTGAGGCGGCACCGAAAATTTCAGTCAAACCCTGCCAGCCGGGCATGCCTTCACGCCAGGCCCAGTCGGTGGGTAGAAAGCGGCCGGTTTTAAGGCCATCCTGAATCTGGGAAGCTTCAAAGGAGCCAAGTTCCTGACCTTCGCGGGTGACTAAATAGGCGCTCATAGGTGCCGGGCCTTTAGCCGCACCCGGTCCCAGATGTCTAGATGTTTTTAGTCGGAAATCTTTCGCATTCGGAACTCAGGCTCACTTCGGCAGCATCGTGAGATACTGCTCGTTCATCTGCTTCACTTTGGCGCGCATCGGATCGAGCTGCGGCTGGAGTTTGGCGAGTTCGGCGGTGGCTTCGGCGATGATCTTGTCCTTCTCGGGGATTTCCTTGGTGGCGGCGGCGATGCTGGCCTCGGCGTCGGTCTTCTTCTTTTTGGCACCTTCGAAATCACCATTCGCCTTCGCGACTTCGGCCTTCTTGGCGTCGAGCACCTTCTGTTCAGCGTCCAGCTTGCCATGGGCGGCGGCGTAGGCCTGCTCCAGCGGTGGCAGGGCTGTCTTGGCGGCGGCGAGAGCGGCATTGATCGGCGCGATCTTGGCGGCGTAATCCGCTGCAATCGCAGCGGGCGCAGCCTGCTTGTCAGCGAGGGCCTTGGTCTGGGCTTCGATTTCCTTCTGAATGGCGTCACGCTGCGCACGCGGTGTGGCGGCTTGTTTCTCGACGGCGGCGAGTTCGTTTTTGGCCTGGGCAAGCTGCTGCTCAGCGGTCTTGATAGCGGCCAGCGCTTTGGTCACGTTCTGCGGATTGTTGGCGGCGTGTGCCACGTCTCGAGCTTTAGCAGCTACGGTCCGCGCATTCTTTTTCGCGCCTGCGTCGCCTTCAGCGGCCTTGATGGCATTGGCAATATCCGCCGCTGCTTTTTCAGCTTCCGCAACTTTCGCGGTGAGAGCGGGGTCTCCTGCCTTTGCGGCGAGTTCTTTTTTAGCAGCGGCCACGGCGTCAGCAGCGGGCTTCTGCTTGGAACGAGTGTCATTGAGGGCTTTTTCGGCGGCGGTCTGGGCTGCCGTAGCAACAGCCAGCACGGCCTCCGCGTCTTTGTCGGCCTTCGCTTTGTTGGCGAGGTCGGCGGTGGCGTCAGTGTGGGCTTTTTTGGCGGCAGCTAGAGCGGCGTCTTTCGGGGTCACGGCATTCTGCTTGGCCTTCACGGCTTTTTCGGGGCCGTCGAGCTTGGCATTCACTTCAGCGAGGCTCTTCTTCTTGCCTTCGATGAGCTTGGCAATGTCATCCGCAGCTTTTTTAACGGCGGCGATGCTTTCGTCCTTTGCTTTCGCCGCGGCGGCAAGTTCAGCCTCCTTGGTGGTGGCGATGGCCTTCTGCTCTTTCACCTTGGCGGCGGCAGCGGCATCGGCGTCGCGCGTAGGCTTGATGGCAGTTTCGAGTCCAACCTGCTCGCCCTGAGCTTTCTTCAGCACGGCTTCCAGTCCGGGCTGGGCGGCGGTGGATTCAGCGATGGCTTTTTTGGAATCTTCAATGCGCGCTGCGGCAGAAATCTTGGCGGCTTCGGCGTCTTTTTTGGCTTCGGTGAAATCGGTGAAGTCACCTTCGAGCTTCGCGAGTTTTTCCTTCTCGACGAGCACGCCGGTGTTGAACTGCGCGGCCTTGAGTTCGGTGGGCACTTTTTGCAGGATGCCGATTTCATTGCTCGCGGATTTCGCGGCAGTTTGTGCGTTGGCGAGATTGGTCTTGCCAGTGACGGCATTGGATTCTGAATTCTTGATGCGATCCGGACCGGCTTTGACAATCGCGGGCAGTTTCGGCAGCTCGGCCTTCTTTGCTGCGATGCCATCGAAGGTGGCTTTGATCTTGACGTCGGTCTCCGTGATCAACTTGTCGAGGTCGGTCGGAGCAGCCGGTGCCGCACCCAGTTCAGCCTTCGCTTTCGTAAGGGCTGCGGTAAGTTGATCGGCCTTGGCTTTGGAGGGGGCAATCTTCTGCTGCTCGGCTTTGGCAGCGGCCAGCTTGGCTTCGCTGTCTTTGACCTTGGCGGTGAGGGCCGCGTCACCGGCTTTGGCGGCGAGCTCTTTTTTGGCGGCTTCGAGAGCGGCGCTGGTGTCGGCCACGGTTTTGTCAGCGGTGGCCAGTTTGGCGGCCTCGGCGGCGATAGGTGCGAGTTCCTTTTCCTGCGCGGCGATCTTGGCGGACTTTTCAGCGAAGGCCTTGATGGCGGCCGTGCGTGCGGCTTTGTCCTGCTCGCCTTTGGTGCGGGCGGCTTTGAGTGCGGCAAGAGCCTTTTCATCATTGGCGATTTCGCCGGGGAGATTCTTGCTGCGCGCCTCATTGGCGGAGACTTCGGCGCGAACTTTGGCCAGTGCTTCATCGCGTGCTTTGGCATCGGCCTCGGCGGATTTGATGGCTGCCTGCAGCGTCGGGAGCTTGGTGGTGAGTTCGGCCAGACGCTGCTCGGTCTGCACGATGCGCTGGGCGATCAGTGAAGGATTGCTGGTATAACGGCCAGACTCATTGAGCGCCGTGGCGCCAAAGGTCCACTGAATGATTTCACCGCGCCAGTTGGCAGAGATGGCAGACTTGGAATCGAAAAGCGCGATCACTTTGGTGACGAGATCGCCCTGACTTGGAGATTCACCGAGTTTGTTGCCGTTGATGTCCCAGACGCGGACAAGTCCGTCGTTGCCAGAGGAAACGATCTTGCCATCGGGCGTGAAGGAGACGGACTGCACGCCACCACCGTGAGCGGCCCAGTTCTTGACCTGCTTGCCTTCGTTCATTTCCCAGGTGCTGATCGTGCCGTCCATGGAGCAGGAGGCGAGGATATTTGAGTCGGCGCGCCAGGCGACGTCCACGCAGGAGGCCTTATGCTGGCCGAGGGGGTAGAATTCACCGCCGGTGGCGGCTTCCCAGACGTTGACGTTGCCGTTGCGGTCGCTGGTGGCGAGCAGCACGCCATCGGGGCTGAATGCGGTGCTCATGACCCATTCGGTGTGCTTGTTGATGACATACTCCTCCTCGCCGTTGGAGGTTTTGTACGCTTTGACTTTTTTCGAGGGGCTGCCGATGACGATCAATTTGTGATCCGGGCTGATGTCGGCGGACATGACCTGATCGAACTCCTTGCCGACTTCGGTGATGCGTTTGCCAGTTTTGACATCCCACACAATGGCGTGACCGTTTTTGCCGGCACGACCGCCGCCCATGATGAGCAGTGAGCCGTTGCGGCTGAAGCTCAGGCTGCGCGCATAACCTTCGGTATAAGGGAAGATGCCGACGAGCTGCTTGGTGTCGGTGTCGTAGAGCAGGATCTGCTTCGGCGCAGCAAGCGCCATCAGGGAGGTCCACGGGCTGGCGGCCATCGCCGTGACGGCGGTGGTGCGCTGGGTGACGACGACGGGCTCAAGCAGCACGTGCTCGGGCTTGGCGATGGGACCTTCGGGTTTGCCGCCGGTGACGGCGACTGCCATGTCAACCTTCGGCTTGGCGGATTTTTTGGCGATGCTCGATTTGGTGTCGAGGATGCCGCCTTTGATCCAGGCGGCGATGAGATCGAGATCCTTCTGCCCCAGTGGCGCACCTTCCGGCGGCATGAAGGGTTCTTCCTTTTTCGCGCAGGTGCTCCAGATGCGGCTGCTGTCCGCGTTGCCGGCATCCACGACGGAGCCACCGCCGCCACCGACCATGAGGGCGCCGAAACTGGTCAGATCGAGATCACCCTTCTTTTTATCGGGATTATGGCAGGAGAAGCATTTGTTCTCCAGCAGCGGGCGAATGTGATCCTGATAGGTGATTTTTTCGGCAGAATCCTGGGCACGAAGGGACGCTGCGGCAAAGGCCGCACAGGTCAGCAAAAGGGTGGTTTTGGGCATCATAGAAGGGGACTCTCACAATTACGCACATGGAAGCCGAAGCCTTTCGTCAGAGGGGCGACAGTCAAGAAATGGGTCAAGTGGGGCAATTTTGACGTTCCATGTGTCTGGAGGGCGAAGCCTGAGCTAAAGGTATGCTTAGCGTGACGGGGGAGGATACTTATGACTGGGCAGTTTCCAAGTCGTGTGAGCGTGCTTCCTTTGCGGGATGATAATTAACGAGAGCCAGCCAGTCACCCTCTTGAAGCCGCTGTTATACGCAGTGGCCATTTTGATGGCTGGGCTTTTATTGCCTTTTGTCTGGCTGCGGGAGGCTCCGCAATTTTGGACGAATGCTGGAGGATACCCTCTCTGGCTGCGCGATTTGGTGCTGGTGGCTTATTCTCCCCTGCTGTTGATCTATGTGGGATTGCTGGGTTTCCTGAGCTGGCTTTGGATTTTCCGGCCTTCACGTTTCGCCAGGTTGTTTTGTGTGGAGGCCTTGGTGCTTTTATTTTTGTGGGCGGTTGTTGCCCTTGTCGCAACGCTGATGCTTGCCAACAACATCGCCAATCTCATCGATGGGCGTCCTCTCCATGATCATTAGACCTGGGTGAGCGAATCATGCCGATGGGATGGTTCGGCTATTTCCCCAGCTTGTAGATCGCACCATTCCAGTCGAGCACGAGCATCTCGCCAGCTGCGTTGGCGCAGAAGGCGGTGGGCTTGACCAGCACAGTGGGCTTCTTCTTGGCGTCGGCAGCGGGTGTTTGCGGGCTGGTGTAGAGCAGATCGTTGCTCAGTTCCTTGCCAGCGTCGTCGGTCTTGAGCGCCCAGACTTTGCCGAGAATGAAGTCGCCATAGACGTAGGCGCCTTGCAGTTCGGACAGTGACTTGCCGGTGTAAACGATGCCACCGGTGATGCTGAGGCCGTCGGCGTGGGTGTAGGCGTGGATGGGTTCGATGAACTTGGCGTCTGCGGGCGGCGTGTCGGTGTTCAGAGGGAAGGCAGCGGGGCCTTCGCGGAAGTTCCAGCCGTAGTTGCCGCCGTTGGTGATCCAGTTGATCTCTTCCCAGATGTCCTGGCCGACGTCGGCGCACCAGAGGTGGCCTTTGGCGTCAAAGCTCAGGCCCCAGGGGTTGCGGATGCCGTTGGCGTAGATCTGTGGCAGGGCGTTGACGCCGCTGGCAAAGGGATTGTCGGCGGGAATGCCGTAGGCCTTGGCGTAATCGCGATTGTTGACGTCGATGCGCAGGATCTTGCCGTAGAGCGTGGCATTAAGCTGGGACATCTTCAGTTCGCCGTTGCGCTTCGAGTTGTCGCCCACGCCGATGTAGAGGAAGCCGTCGGGGCCGAAAAGGATGTTGCCGCCATGGTGGTTCCAGTTCACCAGCGGGATCTCCAGCAGCGAGCGCTCGGTGCTTTCATCCGCCTTGTCGCCATTGGCCTTCATCTCAGAGATGACGAGGCGCTTCGGCTTCTGCAGCGTGTAGCAGAGGTAGAAAAGGCCGTTGTCCTTGAACTTCGGGTGGAAGGCCAGGCCGTTGAGACCTTCCTCAAAAAAGCCATCCTTTGCCTCCATGCCGCGCGGGGAAAGATCCAGGAAGGTCTTCGCCTCCGCACCCTGCTCATCCTTCGGCAGGATCAAAATCTGCCCGCGCTGCAGCGCCAGAAACTCACGACCACTGCCATCCTCCGGGATCACCACCGCGATGGGGCGCTCCGTGGGGAGCTTTTCATAAACACGGGTCAGCTTGTGAGTGTCAGCAGCAAAAGCAGCCGAAGTGAGGAAGGCGAGACAGAGAAGGGAGCGCATAGGTTCGAGATAGTCAGTCTATGCGGGCCGAGTCTTGCAGGGCAATGAAGATTTTTTCGCGGGGGAGGCTGCTGGTAAGAGCCTCTTCCGCCTAATTCGGAACCCTCTCGCGCCAGTAATCGGGTTCACGGCTTGTGTGAGCGATGGCGACGATGTGAATGCTGCCGTCGGCTTCGTCATGCCAATAGACGACATGGTAAGGGAAACGCTCGACGCGTACCTTGCGGGCGTCCCGGCGAAATTTTCGATAACGAAAGGGATCACTGCTTGCACCGGCGACGGCGGTCTCGACCTCTTTGAGGAAGCGCTCACCCAGCTCCCGTCCGCCACGTTTGGCGAGGTAAAGGGCGGAGCAGTTCAGCTCACACTTCGCTTCGTCGTCCCAGGTGATTGGAGTCATTCGCGGGCTGCGGCGTTAAAGCTGCGCCAGCAATTGGCGGGCCTCGCTCATGACTTCCGCGTGCGGGATGCGCCGGCTGGTGCCGCTGCGTGCTGCTTCTATACGGCGGTCAATCTCGGCACACCACGCGGGGCTGAGTTCAGCATCGTCAGCTGCATCCACACTTTCAATGAGACGGGCGGCTATGCGGGAGCGATCTTCCACAGGCAGGAGCAGCGCGTTTTGCAGGACGGTCTCAAAGGCGGCAGTCATGAAATGAGGATAATGGGAGACAGATGCGCGGTCAAGAGCTCTCCAGACTCTCCTGTATGTGCTCGATGTCAGGCCAGCCGATCATTGACCGCCTGCCGAATGCTTCTATCCTGCGCGTCCCTAATAACCATGAGCACCGCCACCGCCATCACCCCCACACGCGCCCAAGATTTTCCCGAATGGTACCAGCAGGTCGTTCGTGCCGCCGACATGGCGGAGAACTCCGAGGTCCGCGGCTGCATGGTGATCAAGCCCTGGGGCTACGGCCTGTGGGAAAACATCCAGCGTCAGCTCGATGTGAAATTCAAGGAAACCGGCCATGTGAACGCCTATTTCCCGCTGCTGATCCCTCTGAGCTACCTCGAAAAGGAAGCGCAGCATGCCGAAGGCTTCGCTACCGAGTGCGCCGTGGTCACACACCATCGCCTAGAGGCGCAGAAGCAGCCTGACGGCACCGTTAAGATGATTCCAACCGGCGAACTCGCCGAGCCCTTCGTCATCCGCCCAACTTCCGAAACGATCATCGGTGCCGCTTTCGCCCGCTGGGTGGAAAGTTACCGAGACCTGCCGCTGCTCATCAATCAGTGGTGCAACGTCATGCGCTGGGAGATGCGCCCGCGCCTGTTCCTGCGCACCGCCGAGTTCCTCTGGCAGGAAGGTCACACCGCGCATGAAACCGCCGAGGAGGCCATCGCAGAAACCCGCACCATGCACAAAGTGTATGAGGACTTCATGCGCGACCACCTCGCCATTCCGGTGATCCCTGGCGAGAAGACCGAACGCGAGCGTTTCCCCGGTGCCGTGCAGACCTTCACCGTCGAAGCGATGGTGCAGGACAAAAAAGCCATCCAGGCCGGCACGTCCCACTATCTCGGTCAAAACTTCGCCAAGGCTGCGAACATTCAGTTCCTGGGCCGTGACAACACGCGTCAGCTGGCCCACACCACGAGCTGGGGTGTCAGCACCCGCATGATCGGCACGGTCATCATGGCCCATGGCGATGACGACGGCGTGATCATTCCGCCACGTGTGGCACCGAATCAGATCGTCATCCTGCCTGTCACGCCGAAGGCGGACACTCGCGATGAAGTCATTGCCGCGTGCGAAGCTCTGGCCCAGACGCTACGTTTGCAAATCTTTGCCGGCGAGCCACTGCGCGTGCACGTGGATAAGCGCGACCTCCAGGGCGGTGCGAAGAACTGGGAATGGATCAAAAAGGGCGTGCCGATGCGCCTCGAAATGGGGCCGCGTGACATCACCAGCCGCAGCGTGGCCGTTTGCCGTCGCGATCAGGGACCGAAGGCCAAAGAGTTTGTGCCGAAGGAAGAATTCCTCCAGTCCGTGACCGAGCGCCTGCAGGAGATTCAGGATGCGTTGCTCGCACGTGCCACGGAACTGCGTGATGCGAACATGAAGAAGCTCGAAACGCTCGAAGAGTTCAAAGCCTTCTTTGCCGACGACTCCGAAGGCGGCTTTGCCATGATGCATTGGGCTGGCAGCAGCGATGATGAGGACACCCTCAGCAAAGACCTGAAGGTCACCATCCGCTGCATCCCCCACGGCGATCAGTTTGCCGAGGAGGGCAAATGCTTCCTCACTGGCAAGCCGAGCTCACGCCGCGTGGTGTTTGCGCGGAGCTATTGAGGTGTTGATCATGCTTAACGCTGCGCCATAAGCGCGGCTGTAGGACGGGTGTGGCGACAGCCCGCCCGCACATGAGCGTGCTGCAAACTCTAGGGCGTACGAACGTCCTGTCAGTCGGGCGGTTTGGCGGAGAGTGCTGTGAGGCGTGGGACGGATCTGCGCGCCAAACACACCCAACCTACGACAGGAGGTGGTGAATCAGCGCAGCACCTCGCCCTTCGTCACGTCTCCCGGCACATCCAGCAGCATGATCTGATTGATCGTCTTGAACTGGGTGTGGTCGGCTACTTCCCAGACGATTTTCTTGTCACGAGTGACTTCGATGACCTGGGCTTGCTCGCCGATGTGTCCGTGGCCGAGATAGACGCAGAAGACAGTATTGCCGTTCGGCAGGCGCTGGCAGCCGGCCATGAGGCGCAGGGTGTAGCCGGGGATGTCGTTTTCAGCGAGCTCCCAGACGATGTTTTCCTTAGCGTCGAGTTCGCGCACCTGATGGCCGTCGCCGCAGGTGATGAGCAGGTGGCCTTCGGGAAGCGGCACAACTTCATGCGGATCTCCCGGCACCTTGATCTGGCGCAGCACTTTGCCATCGCCATCGAGTTCGACGATTTTGCCTTCGCCCTTGAAGCAGACGAGGTAGTGGCCGTTGGCGAGTTTGCGCGTGCCGCGAAACTGGTTGTGCAGTTTGATCTCAGGAGCCGCAGTCAGCTTGATCTCCTTGGCGATCTTGCCAGCGCGATCGACTTCGATGATGCGGCTGGTGCCACACTCCACGATCATCACGTTGCCGTCTGGCAGCGGCTGGCAGGAATGCACTTCGACTTTCACATCCGTCGGCGCTTTGTACTCCCATACGACTTTCTTGTCTGGCGTCACTTCCAGGGCACCACTGACAAAGCAGAAGAGATAGTTTCCATTGGGCAGCTTCCAGCAGTCCTGCGGGCTTTTGCAGTCCCACAGCCATTCGATTTTGCCTTCGGCAGAGACCACGCAAACCTTCCCACCGCCGTAATCGCAGCAAAGGAACGGATGGGCCGCAGAGGCGGTGGAGGCGAGGGCGAAGAGGACGGCGAGGAGTCGGAGCATGGGAAGGGTCGGATGGTGAGTCCGACATCAACGCATGCAGCAGCGCGTTTGCTTCAACTCATTCGCAGCGGCAGCACGCCCAACAATCAGCGGATGAAGTAGCTCAGATTCTCCAGTTCCACAGCCAGATCGACGCTGTTCACCACGACGTGCTCCGGCACGTCGAGCACGGTGGGGGAGAAGTTAAGGATGGCCTGGATGCCATGCAGCACCAGATCATTGACCACAGACTGGGCGTTGCTGGCGGGCACGGTGAGGATGGCCATCTTCACGTTTTGGCGGCGGATGAATTCGGCCATGTCTGTCATTGCCAGCACCGGCACGGTCACTTGAGGCAGCTTGCGTGGCGCAAGATCAAAAGCCGCAGCGACTTCGAAGCCCTCTTTGCGGAAACCACCGTAGCGCAGCAGCGCGGAGCCGAGATTGCCGACACCGACGAGGATGACGGGCTGCAGTTTGTTCTGCCCCAGCACATCCCCGATCGTGCCACTGAGGATGTCCACATTGTATCCCAGACCTCGGGTGCCAAGCTGGCCGAAGTAGGCAAGATCTTTGCGCAATTGGGTGGATTTCACCCCGGCAGCCTTTGCCAAGGCGGCAGAGGAAACAGTGTCCACCTGGTTTTCACGCAGACGCTGTAGGCAGCGCTGGTAGATCGACAGGCGGTAGATCGACTTGCGGGGAATGTCTATTTTGGCTGGCATTGGTTGGAACAATGTGAAAATTCACCCGAAAATGATGAATGTCAACCAAGCTAGGCTGCAAGCCTATTGCCGTTGGGGGCCGGCCTGAGGGTCGGGCGTCGATCTGACCGGACCTGCGTCCGGAATACGCTGAGCCGCAGGTATGTGAAGGTTGTGTTCCAGCATCTTCAGAAATTCTATCAATCCGGGCGTGGCTTTCTTCTCGTCGTAGAGCTTTTTCAAAATGGCATACCCCTTGGCCCATGAGGCCGGGTCGTTCGACTGAGCATAGGCAAATCCAGCGAAGCGCTCGGTGAAGTTCAGGCCTCCGTGCTCAAAAGCTTCCAAGTAGGCATCGCCAGACGCCTTGAAGTCCTTGCTGCGGGCCCAATGAAGTTCACCCAGTTTCTGCCACAGCCGCGGGTTGTCCGGCATGAGTTCTAATCCTTCCTTCAAGATATCGGTGCCGCGCTTCACATAGTCATGGTACAAGCTTCCACGCAGCGCCGGTTTCAGCTCCTTGTTGTAGAGGTAGTACGAGGCCGCATTGTAGGCCATCTGCCATGACGCCTCCTCCCAGTAGCGGGCAATGCGCGGCTGCAGTTCTGTCACAAACCCATAGTATTTGTCCACCTGCGCCCAGTTCACCCGCGTGAACTCCACGTGGGCGCGCAGTTGGAAAATGGTGGCGATCAGCCCGCGCAATCCGCCGAACGCTGCTGCAAGGCCCATCTGCCCCATGTTTCCTTTCACGCCCAGATGCAGAGGCTCATCCACCAGATGCATCGCGCGCAGATCATGCGTCACCCGCTGCTCCAGCGGCAGTTTCAGCACACCAAAGATCAGCAGCACGGCAGCAGCCTGGAGTTTTCGTTTCATAGTTCCTTCTCCACAAAGACCAGGTGAGTGACGAAGAGGTAAACAGTCATGTAGAGCGCCGCGATGCCTGTCATTTCATACACGGCTGCCCAAGGTACGATCTCGCCGTTGGCCACGCTGTCCACGACGTCAAATTGCGCCAGGTCTGGGCAGATTGCTGCCAGGATAAAAGTACCAATGCGAGTGGCTGTGCTCCCTAGATTAGGCTGGAACACGAATTCGCGGATCATCGCATGACCATGGCCGATGATGGTGATGCAAAAGGTGATCACAATGGTGAACAGCGTTGAACTCGCGATGCAGGACAGCAGCAGGGCCACCGTCGTCACCACGGAGGCCTTCAGAAAAATGGCCCACACCGCCCAGTGCAGATTCCAAGTGAGACCCTGCTTGGCCACGATCTCGCGCATCTGCGCCACGGCCTCGGGCGAATCCTGGTTTTCCGAGCGCAACTGGGCCACGGCTGTGTCGAACAGCATGGACTGCTGAAGCCATAAAATCAGACTCAGTACGGCATCAATGATGACCAAGCCTGAGGCGATGAGCATCAGCACGCCGATCAGCTTTCCGAGCAGGTAGTCAAAGCGCGGCACCGGCTTTGACAGAATGGTATAGAGTGTGCGGTCCTCCAGGTCTTTCGGCAGCAGCAGGGCCGTGGCGACAATGCCGAACACGAGGCTGAAAACCTGCAGGACGCCTAGGGACATGGTTTTGAACTGGGTGAGCTGCTGCTCGGGGTTGATCACGGAAAAGCCGAAGCCCATGGCCGCCACCAGCGCGCAAAACAGCAGCAGGAACGGCAGGATCTTCATCCGCATCAGCTGCGTCATCGTCGCATAGGCCAGCGTCCACACGCGTCGGGGCGAGAAGCGCACCGGGGCCACGGAGGCGGTGGAACTGTGTGATGCTTTGCTCATGGTTTTTTCGGTTCGTTGGTGGCTTCAATGAACAGGCGTTCCAGCGTCGTGCGTGGGTGGCCGCTGCGCAGCAGGCGCGTGCCGCCGCCTTCGGCCTTCACCAGCGCATCAATCTTGGCCAGCAGGTCAGGGGAGGCGTTTTCAAAAACCAACTCGGTTTGATTTTCCACAGCGATCAGCTCGTCCAGTCGCCCTTCGCGCACCATGCGCCCGTGTGCCATGATGCCCACGCGGTCGCACACCTCCTGCATCTGCTCCAGCAGATGCGAAGTGACCAGCACCGTGATGCCGCGAGTACGGAACTCGATGATCAGGTCCCGGATGATGCGCGAGCCGGAAGGGTCTACGCCTGCGGTGGGTTCATCCAGCACGAGCAGCTGCGGCTCATGGATCAAGGCCTGCGCCAGGCCGAGTCGTTGCAGCATGCCTTTGGAATAGCCGCCCACGCGCCGCGTCGCCGCATCTTCGAGTCCGGTCAGCACCAGCATTTCCTCGGCACGGGATTTCAATTGATCACCAGTCATGCCGCACAGCTTGCCATAGAAGTGCAGGGTCTCGCGTCCGTTCAGGTGCTTGTAAAAATACGGGTTCTCCGGCAGGAAGCCCACGCTGCGGCGGCTGGCCACTTCCGTGCTCGGGATGCCGAAGATACTGGTGTCGCCTTGGGTCGGACTGAGGAGGCCCAGGATGGCCTTCATCGTGGTGGATTTGCCGGATCCATTGGGACCGATGAGGCCATAGACCTCGCCGGCTTCCACCGTAAATGACACATCATGCACTGCACGGAAGGCACCTTTGCCAATGTGGCCTTTGAAGACCTTGGTCAGATGGTTGACAGAAACGGCGGGCGTGGCGCTCATACGGGTTGGGACAGGTTAATCACGCAGAATGCTAAATCCACGCAAGTTTGGCTGTGCGGCAATGGCATTGACCTCTCGTTGCCTGATGTGCGAGCCCAGGCTGCTCTGCTGGATGTCTTCAATAAAGGCGTCCAATTCATCGGCTTCCAATGCCTGCGCCAGCATTTCCACGCGACCATCGGGCAGATTTTTGACCCAGCCGGTCACATCAAAGCCCGAGGCGATGCGCTTCGTGCTGTAGCGAAAGCCCACGCCCTGGACGCGGCCTGAATAAAGAACATTTTTTGCGGTCATCACTTCATCAAAAGTTTCAATGCGGCCCTGGATTCTTCGCTGGCCGCTTCAATCAACACCACACCCGCGTCACCGCGATTGCGCAGGAGGCTGACAAACCGGCCCTGCGTCGTGAACTCACTTTCGCCCTTGGTCTCGTAGCGTTGTTTCAACGAGTTGAGCATCGCCTTGTAAAACGCATCAGCTGCGGACTTGTCCATAAACAGCGTCTGCCATGCGGCGTGGTCACGCTTGGCTCCGCCATCCGCCACCCAGGCCAGCAGGCGATCTGCCACCAGTCCGCGTGCACCGAGCGCAGCGTCTTCATCGGTGTTGTAGGTGCGCAGGGCGGTCACGCAGGCGAATTTGCCGAGGCAGTCATCGAGATAGGGCAGCACGCCCTTGAGCTTCACATCATCCAGTTGGATTTCGACTGGCGCGAGGCGTTCGGGATCCAGATACATTTCCGGCTCAATGACCTCCGCCGTGCTGATGGGCGGGCGGCTGTAGGCGGAATTGAGCTGGGCAAAATTGCCGGCGCTGTGCAATGTCTGGGCAAAATCAAAGCCCCGGTTGAAGGGAAACAGCGCCAGTTCGCGCAGATAAGCCGGCATGGGCACCTGATTGATCGGATGATCCGGATCTTCCGCAGGCAGATCATCCTTCAGCTCAGAAGCCGGGTTTTGCAGTGAATGCAGAAATCGCGTGAGCGCCGCATCTCCTGCGATCAATGAATCCCGTGCCAGCCGCATGTCGGTCTTCATGGGGCCATGCTGCGGTTGATACAAAATGTCGCCGTATTCGCGCAGCAATTGGCCAAAGGCGATTCCCAAAGGTTCGTTCGAGGTCACCGCAGGGCCGGAAGCCGTGGAGGGATCAATGGTGAACATCGTCTCCGACTCATCGTCATACCATCCGCCCAGCTGGCGGGCCAGCAGCGCGGCGCGCATCGGCAGCGGATCAATCGCCTCGGGGATCCAGCCCAGAGCCGCGAGTCCACGCGCGAGTTTCTTGCCCTCTTCATTCGGCTGCTGGCGTTTCAGCCAGGCCAGGATCACCTTTTCGACTTCCTCCTGACTCACCGACGTCGTCACCAGCGGCAGCGCATGCAGCTTGCGCATTTTCATCATCTCCAAGCCCATGCCCACAAAGTCAGGTGCGACATCTTCTTCATCCTTCAGTGTCATCTTCGGCGCGTCCTTCATGCCCAGCATGCCGAGCTTCTGAATCATCTGCGCATTCTCATCCTTCAGGGCGTCATTCTGGCCTTGGAGATATTCGATCTGCCCTTCCAGCAGAATGATCTGCTTTTTGAGATCTTCTACGGCACTGTTGGTGACGTCGATGGGGGCCGCTTCCGGCTTCAGTGCGACCACTGGCGGCGTTTCCGGTTTTGATTCCGTGAGAAACAATGCCGCCCCACCTCCGAGCGCGAGGAGGATGATCAGCAGGGTGGCCGGGTTGAGTTTCATCATCAAACCATGCAACGGGAAAGCGGCGCGGGCAATGTCGCCCGCTGATTTTCAGCGTACTTTTCCACTTGGCGCAGCCCTGATCCAATTCAACATACCCGTCACCGGGCACAGCCGCCCGCATCACCCATGTTCCGCTGGCAATTCGGCAACCACGACCTCGATCTCACCCATCGCGGTCTCATTATGGGCATCGTCAACGTCACGCCCGACAGCTTTTCCGACGGCGGCCGCTTCAACGATCCCGGCCGCGCCGTCGAGCATGCCTTCACGCTGCTGGCGGAAGGTGCGGACATTCTCGACATCGGCGGCGAATCCACCCGCCCGGGAGCCGAGCCCGTGAGCGAAGCCGAAGAACTGCACCGCGTGCTGCCTGTGATCCGTGCTGTGCGCTCTCAAACGAAGGCGCTCATCTCCATCGATACCATGAAGGCCGCCATCGCCCGTGCCGCGCTCGATGCCGGGGCCGACATCATCAACGACGTCACCGGCCTGCGTGGCGATGCCGCCATGCCGCGCGTCGCTGCGGAATCCAAGGCGGGTCTCGTCGTCATGCACATGACCGGCACGCCCCAGACAATGCAGGCCCATCCGCAATACGACGATGTCGTTGCCGCCGTGAGGGACTACTTTGAAAACCGCCTGCGCGTGCTCGAAAACGAAGGCATCGCGCCCGAGCGCATCGTGCTCGATCCCGGCTTCGGCTTCGGCAAAACCTTGGAGCACAACCTCACCCTCATGCGCGAGCTGCCGCAGCTCTCCACGCTGCGTCCGCTGCTCGTTGGGGTATCACGCAAATCCATGATCGCCCGCGTCATCCATTCCGACGCCATGGAAGACCGCTTCTGGCCTACCATCGCTCTCAGCGCTTATGCGCGTGAGCATGGGGCGCGCATCGTGCGTGTGCATGATGTGAAGCCGAACCGGGAAGCGCTGCGGATGATGGAAGCGATTTTGGGAGAGATGTGAAACAGGCAGCCACGGATGGATGAGCCGTCCCATCTGAACGGCCAGCGGGACATCTCGTTAGTCAGCAACCCTCACGCATATGACATTACACACTTTCGGAACACAACTGGCCGCCTTGAACCTAGCATGGATCATGGGGACGACCTTGTCAGCCGGCCAGACAAAAGCAGTGGACGATATTCCAACAATGCTGAAGCAGTTTGCCGCAGGCACGGAGGCGGAGATCACGATTCCGCCGGGGATCTATCGTTTGCCGAAAGAGGGGCTGCTGCTGCGCAAGCTGAAGGACCGCACGATTCATGCGGAGGGAGTGACTCTCCTGGGTACGGAACTGAGCCCCTCAGCCCTGCAGTTCCAGGCCTGTGTGAATGTGACGCTGACGGGCCTGACGCTGGACTATGATCCGCTGCCCTTTACCCAGGGACGATTGACGGCCATAGACGCCACAGCGAGGACTGCTGACTTCGAAGTTAGCGCAGGCTATCCCGATCTGACCGACATCTATCTGGAAGGCAAAAACGTGCATCTCTTTGAGCCCGATGCATCGCGCTGGAAAAAGGATGTGCCGGACTATTACCCGAAAAAGATCGAGCGCCTGACGCCGCGGACAGGACGTCTCAGTTTCAGCAAAGACGCGCTCGGTTTCGAGGACTTGGCAGTGAGGGACCGCATCGTACTCAATGTGCGGAAGCGGCAAGGGGTGCTGATCGGAGAAGGCTGTGCAGGGCTGACCTTCAAAGACGTGACGGTGCATTCCGCGCCGGGCATCGGTTTCCTGGTGCGTTTTGCGGAGGAGACGGGCGCCTTTGAAAACGTGCGCATCATCCCAGGTCCCAAGCCCGCCGGAGCCACGGAGGAGCGGCTGTTTTCCACCTCCGCCGATGCCTTCAATGCGGCCTATGTGCGCAAGGGGCCGATCTTGAAGAACTGCGAGTTTTCATTCATGGGCGATGATGCGGTGAATCTGCATGGGGTCATGCTGCCCGTCATCAAATGGCTGGATGAAAAGTCCTTTGTCTCCATGCGCTCACACCGCAGCGAGCGTTTTGACCGCTTGATTCATCCGGGTGATGAAGTCCGCTTTGTGAAAGAACCCGCCTATGCCATTGCGCAGCGGGCCAGGGTGCAAAAGATCGAGTATCTGGAAGGCAAGGATGCCTCGTTTGCAGCGGATGTGAAGAAGCTCTGGCCCACCTCGAAGGAGGAAGGTCCAGGTGCCTTTTATGTGATTCATCTGGATCAAGCTGTGACCGGCGTGCTGCCTGGGGACTTCTGTGATGTCCCCGCCACCAGCGCGCCAGGCTTCTCCATTACCGGTAATTTTTTCCACGACCATCGCGCACGCGGACTTCGCCTGATGAGCAACGACGGCATCGTGGAGAACAACCGCTTCGAGAGGCTTAAAGGGGTGGCCCTCACAGTGGGGCCTGAGTATGCTTTTTGGCGTGAAGCAGGATGGTGCAGCCATATCGTGATTCGCGGCAATCGCATCACAGATGTCGGCCAGGGGACGAATCTGCAACAGAGCACCAGCTACACCACCGGAGCCATCACTGTGATGGGACGGGTGGAGCCACAAAAGCAAAACACCCGTTATTTCCTGGGCAATGAGAAGATCGAGATCACGGGCAATAAGATTGAGGGCTGCTCCGTCAACGGCATCACCATCAGCGCCGCCAAAGAGGTGAAGGTCTATCAGAACACGGTGCGCCGGGTGAACCAGATCCGAAATCCCAAGATGGCTGCTGACTATGGACTGATTGAGCAGAAGCCGATCTCCGTGCAGCAGGCCGAGGCTGCGGTGGAGAGGAATGACGTCGAGTGACCCAGAGTGGCACCACGGCACCCGGTCAAAACACGAAGCCAATCATTCAAGGGAGCGCTCCACCCGATCACACCCCAAACAACGGAATCCCCAGCTTCTTCGCCAGCCGCCTCGGCCTCCGCATCGCTTCAGCCATTCGCTCCGCTTCATCCGCACCGCGCAGATCCTTGCAGTCAGGATGCGCTTCGGGGGATTCAATGAGTCCGAGCTGATGCAGCACATGCGCGGTGCTGTGTTTGTAAGGCGAGGCGCTCATGCGGTCATCGAGGCGAAAGACAAGATCTTCAAACGACTGGAAGGCTTCGAAGAGTTTATAGACGCGGGTGTCAAAGCGACCGGTGCCAGTCTTGAATTTCTTGTCGGCCACGCTGTCGAGCAGCCACATGTCGCGGGCGGCGCAGATGAGCGGGCAGGCGCTGACACCCGCGCCGATGAGCAGGGGCAGGCCGAGCTTGATGGCGGTGGCGATGCCGTAATCATCCCCGCTGTGCGGTGAAAAGGGCAGGTTCAGCCCTTTGCACATCGCGGCCCAGTAATGGAAGTGCGGCTCGTCGAGCGTGCTGACCTTGCCGCCGACATAGGTCGGGTGCAGTGCGATCTCATGGAACAGCCACGGATCAAAAGGCGTGGCCCAGGGCACGAAGGAGGGCTCCAGCGCATGCGCGATGCCGGGGCGGATGAGATGCTCGGCAATCTGAAAGTAGGCGTCACGTCGCGGCTCGTTCTCAAGCGTGTTGAGCAGCTTGCTGGTCATGATCATCATCTCGCAGTTGTCATGCTCCTGCGCGATGTCCAGCAGCGGCCAGTAGCGCTCGGCTTTGAACGCGGTGTCATTCTCAGCACCGCGTGCCGTCACGCCCGCGATGAAACGCTGCTCCGGGAACTCCGCACGGAAACGCTTCAGCACCTCAGCATACAATTCATTGCTGAGATCAAAGATGTAGCCCGTGTCCGCATTGAGCACGAAGACCATCTCCACGTCGTAGTGCGCGGCGCATTGCTGCATCCAGCGCACGCTCTTGGTGAAGCCGTCCCAGTCGGGCTTCTTGTCCTTGAACGGCAGCAGCGTGGCCACGCAGAGGCGGGCCTTCGTGGTGTGATCGACGAGTTCCTCCTCGCTCGTGTAGGCCCAGACCGTTTCGTTCCAGGCGGTGGTGGGCTTCAGGTCTGCGGGATTGGAAATGAGGGCGCGATGGTCTGCCATGCGGCCAGTAGAGCATGACCGGCCCGAGGGGCCAAGACGAATTGCGAATGCCGGAGATCGGAAATACTGATCACCGAATGATCTTCAGTGCGCCCGCTTTGCCCACAGGCCACTTTGCACCTTCTTTGACCCACTTGGTCAGGATCGCATATTCATCCTGCGTCAAACGCTCGCCCACAGCCGGCATGACACTGACCTTCTGATGCGCTGACTTCACATTCGCCACAAGCAGGCTGCTCTCCGGATGCCCTGGCACGATGTAGGCACCCAGTGCACCCGAGCGCATGGCCTCCGCGCGGGTTTCGAGACTCATGTGGCCCGGCATCGCCTTGCGGTTATGGCACATCACGCACTTGGCCTCCAGCACCGGCTTCACATGCGCCGTGAAATCCACAGGGCCGGTCTTGGCAGCGTGAATCGCCTCCTGGCTCAGCACATTCTCACCCATCGGCTTGGTTTCCGGATTGGGTGGCGTGGTGCAGGATGCGAGCGCGAAGACGCAGAGAAGTGGAACCCAATGAGTGTGCATGGGGCAACAGGCCCTTAGAATGATGCGCATGCAATGGGTACTAATGCTCATTTCTTGAAGGCCTTCTCCGCCTTGACCCCCTTGCCTTCGTTTTTGAGCTTGTCAGACCAAGCATTGCGATTGTCCAAGTTGTTGGCGTCGAGCTTGCCACGCACATTGAAGAGGTAGGCGTCTTTGCCGGTGACTTTGCCGTGACCCGGGAGACTGCGGCCTTGCTGGGCGGGAGCAGGAGCGGACGGAGGTGGGTTCGCTGCATTATCCAGAGTAACACCCGCAATCAGCGGCATCAGATTGCCGCGGCTGCGATAGACCGCGTAGCGGGAGTCTCCAAGCTTCACAACAATGACGGCCTGACCGTGGATGCCGGAAGCATTGAAAGCACCACGCGGATCGGTGCGGCCCTTCTGCGGCTGCGCGGCTCCGCTGGTGTCATAGGCGGCGATTTCGGCATCGGCGACGTAGGCTTTGCGTATGCTGTCACGCACCTGCACTCGCACGGCACCATTCTGGGCGTCCTCGTGCACCTCCATGTCCAGTGTGGTGATCAGCACCAGACTGCTGGTCATCTGGGAGTCGCCACGGCAGATCACCAGATAGGCGCCCTCGTCCTTCAGCGGCAGCTCGATCGTACGCTTGTTCCAGGCGTAGTCCATGCCGTTCCCCAGAGGAACCTTCATCTCCGCCTGCGGCGTGATGCCGGAAAGATTCACACTGCCGACACTACTGAGGTCTTTTTGACGCTCCTGCAGCTTCATCAAATCCACCCGATAGATGAGCAGCACAGCTTCCTTCACATTGCGGTGCTCCAGCTCCACTTTCACCGGCTGGCCGGGTCGTGTGCTCGTGGCAAAGGGAAGCTTCACACTTTTCTCCTGCAGCATGGTGATGGACTCGCTGGCGTCATCAAACTCGTCCTTCACCTTCTCGTACCAGCGCACCGCTTCGGCAAACTTGCCCTGTGCATGATGGATCTGCGCGGTGATGTAGCGGGCATTGGGCGCATCATCGCTGCTGCCTGCGGCCACGGGTGCGGCGGCAGCGAGTGCTTCGGGGAACTGATACTGCCAGAAACGGCCCAGCGCCGTCATGTAGTGAAAGTTGTTCAGAAAGCTGCTTTTCGTAAACGTCGTCGCGGCATTTCCCGCCGTCTGCACCACGCTGGCGTAGTTCTTGAGATCAAAGAACACATTGGCCAGGCTGAAGGCGGCATCGTCCGCGAGGTCATCCTTGGCATGCAGGGTCAGCACACGCCGCAGCAGATCGCGGCTGCGCTCCAGCAGCTGGTTCTTCGTCCACTTCGCCGCTCCAGGGCGCAAGGGCACCAGGGTGGGATCGGCGGCGAATTCTTGAAAGCGCTGCGCCAGGCTGAAGAACGCCAGCAAGCCGTCCGTGCCGTCCGGATATTCCATCCACAGGCCGATCTGATGCTCCGCACTGCCGGGGAAGTCTCCCGCGGTTTCCATGGCCGCGCTCACGCCTGCATCACTCACGAAGCTGCTCTCCATCGTGGCACGATAGACCAGCCAGGCGCGTTCGAATTCTCCCATCTG
>DLGZ01000030.1 GCA_002482965.1 Verrucomicrobiaceae bacterium UBA7681
GCAGTCCCGTTGGGACTGGTGTAAGGCGGGAGTGGGATGACGAAAGACCATGGCAACCTGCGAAGGGCATTCCACGGCGTAGGATGTGATGCCGCAGGAAAGACATCCCGATGGATTTGATGCCTTCTGATAACTTCCCAAAGTAGCATTAATCAATCAGTTGAAATGGGCCTTCGAAATACAGATAGGCTGCGAGCCGCACAATGGCCCGCACCCTTTTTTGGACGTTTTGCAGCTTATTGATTCGCTCTGCAATGGAGCGGAATATTATCTGGCGGTGCTCAGCCCGATCACGCGCTTTGCCCAGTTGGCGTAGAAGTCATCGTTGTTGCTCTGCTGCAACTGGACGCGCAGTTTCAACATGTGCTCCCCCAGAGAGAGGCCGTTGGAGGTGGTTCCATTGAGGCTGGCCAGACAGAGGGTTTCCAGCAGATCGCTGAACCAGGGCGGGGCTTTGCCGCGCGTGTGGTTCACGTGCCACAGGGTTCCTTCATTCAAGGAGTAACTTAAAAAGACCCGGGAGCCGTTCGGGTCCATGATGGCACGCCAGTTTTCGCTGTCCATGCCCAGGCCGCCGGACACAGGTTCCGGGTAGTGGATGCTGACGGGGGTGGCGCTCTGTGTGTCCCAGAAGCGGAATCCATCGTGGTCGCGCACCAGAAAGGTGGCGCCGTCTGCGGTGAAGCGCACGGTCTCGCAGGTGTATCCTTGGTGCAGCGGCGGGCTGAGAGGCTCGCCGGTACGGGGATCCCACAGGCGTGCGGTGCCATCGCGACAGGCTGTGGCGAGGCGGAGGCCATCGGGGCTGAATTCCAGGTGGGAGAGGCAGGCAAAGTGGTCCATGGGAGAGCCTTGCATTTTCCCGCTGAGCACATCCCAGACGCGTACGGTGGTGTCATAGGATGCGGTGGCGATGAGCCTGCTGTCCGCGCTCCAGCCTCCTGCGATGATGGTGTGGGTGTGACCGGTGAAGGTCTGCAGTTTCCGCCCGGTGGCCAGATCCCACACATGGGCCATGCCGTCGGTGGAGGCCGACATGAAGCGTCCGCTTTTGTCCGGCGCAAAGCGCAGCACTTTGACCTCGCCAGGATGACTAAGCACCTGCACCACCGCACCGGTGGCGGCGTCATAGATGCGGATGTGCCCGTCATTGTGCCCGGCGATCAGGCGTGTGCCGTCCGGCGAGATGGCTGAGGGTCTGATCTTGCCGGGCTGCTGGTGCGGCTGCCACAGCGCCTGGCCGCTGGCGATATCCCAGCCATACACCCAGCCATTGCTGGTCAGCGCGTAGTATTTCGTGCCGTCTGGTGAGAAGAGGTGCCCATACACTTCGCCCTCGGTGACTTTATCCAGCAAGACTTTGCTGGTGGCCAGTTCATACACATAGGCGCGTTTTCCAGGATACAGACCAATGCAGCCAAGACGACCATTCGGGCTTATCCCGCCGCTGTTGGCGTCTCGCTGCCCCGGGACGTGCTGTCTCTGAGGGTCTAGCTGGGAGTTGCCCTTCCAGACGGTGATGGATTCGGCATGCTGCGCATCAGGGCGATGGTGGACGAGCACGCTGGTGGCATCCAATGAGGGCTGCACATGGGCGAGTTCTTGAGGCAGGCCGAATGAAGCGGAGGCCATGGATGCGATGCCTGTCCGGGCGTCCCAGACGTGAATGGCATCGTCATCGCCATAGCTCACGATGGCGGATCCATCCGGGCTGGCCTGCAGGCTGGTGACGGCGTAGTGGTGGCTCATCAGGGGTGAAACGGTCAGGCCGGAGGCCACATCGTGAACGGTTAGCTGGTTGGAGTTTCCGGCCACGGTGAGCCGGCTGCCTGAGTGATCCAGGGCAATGAAATTCGACATGGCGAGGGGGCTTTCGATGCTGTTCAGCAGCTTCCCGCTGGCGATGTCCCAGATTTTGGTCACGTACTGGCCGTCGAGCATGGCCACTCGCGCACCCCCTGCTGCCAGAGAGCCCCTGCGGAATGCAGCTGCCGCAGGCATCTGAAGAACGACTCGCTGCGTGGCGGAGTCCCACGCGGCAGCTTCTCTGGTATTCCATACCAGAACACGGGAGCCATCCGCAGAGATGCCTGCGCCTTTGATGCCAGCTTGCAGCTGGATGACGGCAGGTGGCTGACCCAAAGCAGCGGCGGGCCAGGTTTCCACCCCCTCCGCACTGCGGGCGATGAGATGGGATTCGTCCGTGGAAAAGCACAGTTCGAGGATGGGTGCGGTCAGTTTGCGCAGCGATTTCACCGCTGGAGCGCCCGGGTTTTGCAGACTCAAAGCGCCGTCCTGAGTGGCAATGAGAATCCCGCCCTGGCGGGTGGGCGCGGAGGTGGCGGTGATGGCAGAGGCCTGCGGCCACTCCTCCATCTGCCTGCCGGAGAAGACATCCCACTTGCGCACAATGCGGTCTTCTCCTGCGGTCACCAGCGATTTGCCATCCAGCGCCATCCATGCCGGGGTGGCGAGTTTCACCGGCGGGTGAATGGGCGGCCCCTGCATGATGGGAAAGTTATGGTGGTCCACGATGGACATCGCATACATGACGGCCTGCCAGCGCTCTGGGTTGGCCTGGATCACGGAGGCCAGGTAGGCCAGAGCGCGCGCGTGCTCGCCTGCCTCCACCCAGTGGTCGATCTCCTGCCATTGCATGCGCTCCAGGGCGTGGGTCTTGGCCGCACTGGCATGGGTGGCCGCCCGCCACTGCCAGAGGACGCCCGTGCTGCCAGCGATGATGGAAAGGACACACAATCCTGCCAGCACAGCCAGCGCGGGCTTGCGCTGTGCCCAGCGCCACACTCGCTCCACGGGCCGCAGCGGCACGGCTGTCACCGGCTCTCCCTTCACAAAACGCTCGAGGTCTTCCGCCAGCGCCAGCGCCGTAGGGTAGCGGTCTGCGGGCTTTTTGGCGAGGCACTTCACACACACGGTGCGGAGGTCTCGCGGAACGGCGGGCATGCTCCGGGGGGAGCTCTCATGAATCTGCCGCGCGATGTCCAGCACGGAACTGCCGGTGAAGGGGGGCTGCCCGGAGAGCAGCTCATACAAGATGGCGCCCAGGCCGTACACATCCGTGGCAGTGGTGATCTTGTCCACCTGGCCGCCCACCTGTTCGGGGGCCATGTAGCAGGGGCTGCCAAGCAGCATGCCGATGCTGGTGACTTTGCCGCCGGTGTCATCGATCAGTTTGGCCAGGCCGAAATCCGTGACCTGCGGCTCGCCTGCGGGATCCCACAGGATGTTGGACGGCTTGAGATCCCGATGCAGCACGCCGCGCTCATGCGCATGCGCCAGGGCGTGCGCCACCTTGGCCATGGCCGCCGCGATGTCGCGGAAGTCGCTGCGATGGTGCGCGGCCCATTCTGCGATGTTCTGCCCGCCCGGCACATACCGCATGGAGAAGTAATTCTGCATCTCATGCTCGCCGATCTCATACACGGGCACGATGTTGGGGTGGTGCAGATTGGCGGCTGCCCGTGCTTCGACCCGGAACATCCGCAGAGCCTCCTCGCCCGCGAGTTCGCCGGAGATGATCATCTTGATGGCCACCTCGCGCTCTAGGCTGATCTGCCGTGCACGGAACACCACTCCCATGCCGCCGCGGGCGATCTCGGTCTGCAACTCGTAATCGCCAAATCGGCGTCCCTGCAGCGCATCCAGCAGCACGCCATCTTCACAGTCCGTGGCCAGCCGCATGAGGCACTGCGAGCAGGGGGCTCCAAGTCTCACCCGTGCTCCGCAAACGGCGCAGCACGCAGGGTCGTTTGCGGGAGAAGGGGTGGGGTGGTCAGGCATGAGACACTGTTGCAACAAACTCGGTATGAACTAACCCGAAAACATGGCCGAGATTACGGTCGTTGTGAAGTTTCACTTTGGCAGATGTCCTGGCTCGGCAAAGCTTTCCGGCAACTCATCCAGAAGTTGCATGACGACCTGCGGCCACTGCCTGGAGGTGTCCTGCCGAAACAGCCGCATCACAGAGGGGTACCAGTGGGAGCCTGCGCCATCCGCGAGCCAGCGCATATCCGGCACGTAGGGCAGTAGCAGGCAGACGGGCCTGCCCAGCGCGCCGGCCAGATGCGCCACCGAGGTGTCCACACTGATGACGAGATCCATCTCCGCTGTCAGCGCCGCTGTTTCGGCAAAATCTGCAAGCTCCGCCTCCCACGTCTTGATCGGCCATTTGGCGATGGATTCGCGGTCCGTGCTGCGAATCACTTTTTGCAGGCAGTGAAATTCGGCGTCGATGGCGAGCAGGGGCTCAAACAGCGCGGCCGCCACGCTGCGGTGGTGATCATTCGAATGGTCGGTGCTGCCGGACCACACCAGGCCAATGCGGGGACGGGTGCGCTGGCCCAGGCGTGTGGCCCACCGGTGCCTGTGGTCTGGTGGCGTGTGTAAATAGGGGATGCGCGCAGGGACCTCCTCAACCGGCGTCACCATGGCCACGGGCAGGGTCATCATGGGGCAGTAATAGTCAAATGAGGGCAGCTTCTGGCCATTGGCGATGACTTCTAAAGCGGGAAAGCTTTCCTGCAGCAGCGATACCAGCGCGGGCTGCACCTCCAGGATCACACGGGCACCACGCTGCGCCAGCAGGGGCGCATAGCGACAGAAATGGAGTGTGTCGCCAAAGCCGCCGTCCGGATTGATGAGCACTGTTTTGCCGGTGATGTCCTCCTTCCCCAACCAGATACGCTGGTCAAAATGGCGGTCCGCCTGAGAGTAGTACAGGGAGCGCCAGCGCCACTCAAATAGCGGCCAGCCTTGCAAGTAGTCGCCGCTCAGGATGAGCAACTCCGCCTTGTGCCAATGGGCGTCTGCATGATCAGGATTGAGAGCGATGGCGTGGTCACAGCTTTCTATGGCGTCTGAAATGCGCTTCAACTCTCGCAGTGGGATGCTTCGATTGTGCCACGCTTCCGCAGAGCGGGGATTCAGTTCAAGGGCACGGTCATAGCTGGCCACCGCCTCCTGCAGGCGCAACAGTCGGTGCAGGCAGTTGCCCCGGAAGATCCAGGCGGCGGTGTCTTGTGGCTGAAGCTCCAGCACCCGCTCATGGCAGGCAAGGGCTTCATGAAAGCGCCCCAGGTCACTGAGGGCAACGCCGCGACTTTTGAGAGCGTTGGTGTAGTCCGGCCTTAGATCCAGCGCGCGGTCATGGCTGGCTACGGCCTCCTCCAGCCGTGTCAGATCACGCAAGGCGATGCCGCGATTGCACCAGGCTTCGGCATAGTCTGGTTTCATGGCAATGGCGCGGTCAAAGCTTGCCACGGCTTCCTCAAGCCGCTGCAAACAACGCAGGGCATTGCCCCGGTTTGCGTGCGCCTCGGCATAGTCAGGACTCAGAGCGATGGACTGGTCATAAAGAACCAGCGCATGCTGGTAACTACCACGCTGAACCTGGGCGGTGGCCAGCCATTGCAGCGCCTCCGGGGCTTCGGAGGGCTGGCCCAGCATCGCGTGGTAAACCACGCATGCCTCCCGCAGCCTGCCCTGGCGATGCCACTCCACGGCCTCCGCGAGACTGGCCTGCGCAGGTGAGGCGTGTCGCTCAGAGGCGGACGATGAGAGCATCTGGCAAAGACAACATTACACGATCTGGAATTCTGACTTGGGATCCTGCGTGAAACGTTCCACCTTGGCGAAAATGGCATTCAGAGGCTCCAGCAAGTTCAGCATGTCCTGCCAGCCCTTCGCATTCAGTCCAAGGTTTTCATTGTCTCCCGTCTTTCGGATCTCATGCTCCTGCCCTTGGTAGAACACCTCGGCCTTAAGGCGGAGCTCGCCGAACCCATTGAAGGCTTTTTCAAGGGCACCCGATTCCTCGTGGGTCAGCACGCCCAGATTTTCCAGGGCTTTAAGGCGGTCAACCGTGTTGGTGATCGCCGGTGAGACGCCATGGAATTTGCACAGCGACGAAGCGACGAAGAAGGGGAAGCGGGAAAGCTGCTTGGCATTGATCTCCTGGAGGTTTGACTGGTCTGTGAAAGTGATGGGATTGTTTTCACTGCGCATCTTGCCCAGCATGTCGACGAGGTTGCGGATGCTGTAATCCTGGCCTTTCGTAACCTGGCTGCCCTGCACCTTCGAGTCGAAGTAGCTTTTGACACCTTCAAGATACTTGTCGCACTGGGCTTGGTTTCCCACCATCACCTTGGCCGCTGAAAAGACCTCCACCTCGATCAAGTCTCCCCCGAGTTTTTTCAGCACTTTTTCCGGGGTTCCCACCAGATCGTCGTTCCCAGCCTTGGGAGAGTTGCCACCAGGGTCAAAGCACAGTCCTTCGCGGATTGGAATGGTCTGATCACGCCCCAGCGGCGTTTCTCCCAGCGCGGTGATCCGCATTTCGAAAAGCGCGATGGCCTTGAGCAGCTTTTCGTTGCCGTTGTCGGATTTGGTCAGCACGGCGAATTCCAGGTCGGAGAATGGAAACATTTCGTTCCGGCTTCCCGAGCCAAACATCATCATCGTCTGCTGCTTTTCATCCACTCCAAATTCCAGCAGGCACTGGCTGTACATTTCACTCACAAAAATGCGCAGTTTTTCTGAGGTTTCAGCCGCAGACCCCGCCATGCCTTTCCGCAGTTCTCCAAGACGCTGGCGGTCCTGCTCAAGGGAGGGAAACTTGATGTCGCCCTGGTCCTTCCCAGTTTCACGCACCATGTGCTCTTTGAGTTCAGTCTGAATTTGCTCGCGGATTTTGGCGGCTTCGTTTTTGTTGCCAGCCAGGGCATGGCATTTTTCAGCCGCGCAGAGAAACTGCACCTTGTTTCCACCTTTGAGCGGGGCGGCTATTTTTTCATAGACTTCGCCGACTCCAGGCGTCTCTGGCTTGAGGATCCCGTAGGTGACGCCGTTGCTCACCATTGCTTCTGCAATGTGGCCCAGCCCGAGCTTGAGTGCCTCGCGGAAGAGAGCTGTCAGATTGTTCGCAATGGCTTCCTTGGAGTCTGGCACGCGGGTGGCGGTTTCAGCGGCATGCTCGAACAACCTGACCACATGACTCACCGAGAGGAAAGGGTTGGAGAAAAACTCATGCATTTGAGACTCGCTGAAGCCTCCTTTTTCCACCCACATCATCCGGAGGGTGGCATCGCAGACGGACTGCCGCAGCGAGTCAACAGTGAACGACTGGTCTCCAAGAAGTCCGTGGGCGCCGTTCTTGAACGCCGTCCTGAGCTGCTTGTCCAGCAGGGTCTTCTGGGAGCTTGCGTCGAGCTTGTCGTCAAATGGCGGCAGGCTGATGCCAAAGCGGGATTTGAACTGGCCGGGGACGCTTTGAATCGGAGGGGTGTCAGTGTTGCCTTCGTTGTACAGGTTTTTCATGCCGCCCTGCTCAGCCACTGCTTTTTGGATTTTCTTCTGAATCTGATCCGTGCGTCCCGCATTGTGCAGTGTGGCAAAATTTCCCCGGTATGCGTCGGCGTTCTTCAGCACAAGTTGCACCGTCCGGGACTTGAGGCTGGTGTGCTTGCCCAGTTCATGGCCGGCTCGGTCCGCCATGACATCGCCATACTCGCTTCGGATGGCGGTGAGAAATTTTTCCTTGGCGGCGGTGTTTTCAAGGTTTTTGGCGTTCCGTCCTTCTGTCGTCTTGCCGCGAAACCATTCAACCATGCGGCCAAGCCCTGTGCCCTTGGTCTTCACTTGATTGTCGTTGCTGACGGTCAGCTTTCCCTGGCCTTGAAGGGAGGCGGATCTGAAATGTTCCAGTGTGATGCTCATGATGTTTAAAGTGGTGAAGTGAACGTGTCTGCCTTCAGGCGAAGTCGTGCAGAGAGAGGCCATTGAGATGGCTGGCCTGGGCGGGGCTTCCGCTTTCTCCGAGCCTGCCCGCCCAGTGCTCGCACTGATTGACAAACTGCTCCAAGCCCGCCGCCAGTGCCTGCGCATCCAGCGACTCCAGGGGCATCTGGCGCTGGAGCATGAGGGCGGCGGACTGCTCAGCCAGCGCGAGGGTGGCTCCGGCCGTTTCGCCCCAGAAGAGATTCGCTGCCAGCGCCGAGGTGAGCAATGCCTCACGGCCCGTCTCAGGCAGTGTGGCCACCACGGAATAGAAAAGCAGCGTGTCTTCCTCCTCCTTCACCTCCAGATTCACCAAGGTGTCGTCAAGGCTCAGGCAGCAGATGTTGGACTCATCCAGCACTAGGTCCGGCAGGCCCAGCAATGTGCCAAGTTCGGTGACAAGAAGGTGGACAGGGCTGACATCGGTAAGCGGAGACATGAGGATAGAGTGGTGGGAAATGTTTGATGTGAGGCGTGCTGCCGGAGAGGGCGCATGCACTTATCCATCCGCTTCCGGGAGTCCCGGATTACACACAAAATGAAGTGAGGCTGTGCAGACGTGCCGTGACGTCCGCCCGCCACCACAGATCATGACTTCCACAGGTTGCGCACCAGAAACCGCCATGCCCATCCGGTGATAAGCAGCAGCCAGCCGTAAGCTGCGGGCAGGAAATTGAAAGCCGCCATCACGAGGAGGAAGGCGGGGCACTCCAGCCAGTTCTTGGCCTTTGCCACCCGTCCTGAATTCTGCGCACGCAGGGCAAGGGCGATCTGATAGCCCAGGCCGACGCTCAGGATCACCGCCACCACCTTGCGCCAGAGCGCCGACTCCGTCGGCCAAAGGCACCAGGTGATGATGGCCAGCACCAAGGCAATGAGCATGTGCCAGATGAACGGCGGGGCAGGGGATGAAGGAGAACGCATGCAGAGTGACTCAGTTATTCACCAAGTTCTGCGGTACACCCTTGCCGGACTGGTTCCATTCATCCACCTGGCGGTCGAGATCGATGGTATTGCTTTCGGAATACTCTTCCACAATGCCGCCGTCATCATCCTCGCTCTTGGGCTTTTGAACGGACTCTTTCTCACTGAGCAGCAGTTCATACATGTGAGATTCAGCTTTATATGCCTTGTTGGTTTCGCCTCCTGAATAGTCCAGCGGATTGGGCGGACCGAAGTCCAGGACGGCCTGCTTTTCATCAGGCGTCAGGTATTGGATGGCTTCTTGAACGGACTCGAAATCCTGGGTGAAGTCCAGCTCCTGGCGGTTTTCAATCTGCTTCAGGGACATGAGCGTTGACTGCGCCTGGGCCATTTGCACGCGCACCTCGCTGGCCTTGAGGTCCATGGTGCCAATGTCGTTGTGATGCACCACGAAGGTGTTGAGACCGCCCTCATAAATCTTGCCATTGTCGGACATGTTGACCTTGTTCAGCCCGGTGTTGCCGGCAATGAGGCCCTTGATGAAATTTGAGACGGGGGAGCCCTTGAACTTTCCGTCCCCGTGCAACTTCTCCTGCCAGTTCCCATTTTCTGAATAGGTGAAGAGCAAGGTCTTCGCCTTGGTGGATTCCAGCTCCCGGCCTTCCTTCCCACCCAGCACCACTTCGGAGGGCATGTTGCTGCCCACGCCGCCATCCACCCACTTGCGTGTGCCTTTGCCGTCCTGCGGATCAAATTTCACGGTTTGAAAAATCACCGGGATGCCCATGGATATGCGCCCTGCGACGGCCACCGGCATATCGGGATAGCTCTTGGCATCGAAGTAAGTGGTCGTGCCCTTGCTCTTGTCATAGCCTGTGAGCGTCAGTTCCTTGAAGACCTGGGGATCGAGCTCGCTGAGGATGGCGAGGTCCTTGAAGGTGACCATCTTGCCCGAGCGGTCGCTTTCGAAATCGGGCGTTTGCTTGAGCATGAGGATCCGTTCCATGGTCTGCTGGCCATGTTTGTTCGTCAGTTCGACCAGCTTGGAAGTGAAAGGCTCCTTGCCCCAGGAGTTTTGAAGATATTCAGAAACGCGGCCAGCCGTGGCTTTGTCCGCTACTGCCAGGGCATGCTGCCCTGAGCCGCCGCCTTTCTTGCGGATGATGTAGCCAAGTGGATTGAATGAGCGTCCAGCGGCTCCTGTCAGCTTGACCATGGGATACTTTTTGCTGAAGCCCGGCACCTTTCCAGACATGCCGGTCATCGGGTTTTCTTCGATGAGTTTGGTGAACCGGGGCGCATCATAGCCGGAGGCCAGCGTGAGGGCGGTCAAGGCGCCCGCAGACGTGCCCACCACATGCTTCACGCCGGTCAAGGCCCCGCTGATTTCAAGCTCGGTCAGGGCGGAAGGATTGCCGATGCCCTTGGCGCCGCCACCACGAAATACCAGTGTCTCCAGCGGAGGTGCGGGCCGCCGCATTTTGATGAGGCCTTCACCGGTGACGAAAAGCTGAGGCCTTGTGTCCTGATTGGTGGGCGCGTTGCCGTGCGTTTGCTCTCTTGTGTGGGAGATGATGTTCTCGTCGCGCAGCAGGGTGTTGTTGATCTCCTTGAACGAGCCGACGGCCAGAAAGTTTGCCTCCTTGATCATCTCCCGGTGCGCCTTCTTGGTGTACTGACCGTCCTTCATGTGCTCATTCACATGACCAAAAGTGAGATCCAAAATAGTATTCAAAGCGGTGTTCGCCTTTTCCATAAACGCATTGACCGCCCCTTTCGGCAGGCCCAGTGCCACCTGATGCATCTCGCTCTGAAAGGCCTCCTTGAAGTGCTCCTTGGCAGTTGCGAAGGCCTGCACGTTGCGTTCGTTTCGGACGAAAAGTGATTTGGGTTTACCCAGCTTTTGGGCGTCCTCAAGCTGGTGCTGCCAGTTGGTGGAAGCGGTGGAGGTTCCCATGGATTGAATCGTTTTGCTCATAAGGAAGTGCGGTAAAGGGTGGGTTGGCGAAAGCGGGGCTTGCAGGGGCTATTCATCTTCGGAGCCAGAGTCATCTTCGGAGTCGGTGTCCGGCTCAGAGTCAGAGGCGGGGGTGTCTTCGAATTCCATGCTGGCGTCTTGCAGTGTTAAGTTATCCACCAGCGTGCGGATCTGCGCGGCCTGCTGCAGGACGTAATCGAGGTCTTCCAAAAACTCATCGCCCGAAGCGCGGTCGAGCGCCTGGATGCGGGTGACGCAGAGGAAATTGCGTGAGTCCAGGCTGACGAAAAAGCTGCGGCCGTGGAGGGCGGCCTGATTGATCAGCAGCAGCATGGGAATCATGGCCGCGCGCAGCGGACCGACGAGCATGGAGATGTCCACCGCATAGGCTTGAATGATCACGCGTTGCTGGTCTGGATGCAGGGAGATGCGCACCGGCAGCCGGTCTTCCTTCAAGCACAGCTCAAACGAGCGCGGCGAGCTGGGAATGAGGTCTGGGCTCAGCGAGGCGGCTAGCTGGCGAAAGGCAAGGTGGGGGATGTTTTCAAGTTTCATGGAGTGGTGGCCAGTGAATGAGCTTTGAGTGTGGAGGCGGTGGGCATTCAGATTTTCATCCACGCACCCTGAGGGCTTTCGGTCTCGGTGGCGGGTTCTTCGCCAGAGGTGGCGCTTGTCTCCTTCAGGCGCGTGGCGGTGGTGAGGAGGTGGCTCACGCGGCGGTCCACTTCGGGCGCGGTCACTCCGGCCAGCGGGAGGATGGCCGAGAGCGTCAGCCTGCGGTCCGGGCTGGAACTGCCGATCACAAGATCGCCATAGGTGGTGAGGCTGCCGATTTGCAGGACTTGCTCCAGCAGCGCCTCCGTGGGCTCCACCTCACCCAGCGTCAACCCCACCGTGAGGAATCCGCCTGCCAGATTTCTGGAGACAGAAATCTCCGCGCCATCCTCCCATGGCATCACGGCTTCTGCTGGTGAGGCATCGTCAGCGGGCTGCTGCGCCAATGAAACAGCTTCAGCAATGATGGTCTGGTAATCGTTCATGCGTGGTAAGGGAGAGAGCCTGGCAGGTGTGTTGATTGAGCTGCGGATGAAGTTGGGAGTTTAGCCGGTGCAGACTGCGTCCCACATCTCTCTAAACCAAACCCGGCCCAGGCATTACCAACCCAGCTCAAATCTTTTTACAGCGGTAGGCTGCTGCAGTGGTTCCCACTGCAACGCTTCGCGATTGCGCTCTGTGTCCCCGCTTCGCTACGGCTCTTTAGCAGCAGGCATGATCTTGGAAACGCTGGGCAGTGGCAGCACCAGTTCCTCCAGTTCTCCCACCACCCACTCCACATCGGTTCCTTCCATGGAGTCGATGCCCCCCAGGTAGTTGCGATAGAAGCCTGCGATGCGCTGCTTCTCCAGGCTGTCCTTTGGCCGGTCCTCGGAGGCTTCCACGCGGCCCTGGATGCGGGTGACGCCGCTGCAGCTGTTTTTAACCAGGCTGACGAAGCGCACAAAGTCCGCGAACGGACTGCCCAGGCCAGCACGTGACTGCTCGCGCTCAAACATGATGACGAGGAGTGTGTCCGGTTTATCCTCGCGCACCACGTAGGCAATGGAGGAGCGGCGCAGCTTGAGCTGCCAGCCCATGGGTGGAAAACCAAAGATGCCGCCGGGCTGATAGACCTCCGCGTGAATGCCCTGAGTTTCCAGCCACTGGGTGAAGGGATCTTTGAACTGCCGTGCCATGAGAGGGCGAGCTTTTCACCCGCCATGAACACTTGGCAACTTTCTTGTAATCCTGCGCCGACTTTCGCGGATGCAAGTGTGTAGCCTCTCGCGACTGCCGGAGAGGTGCCTCTTGCACGCTCATGGAAATCATCAAAATCGATCAACTCAGCATCGCCGCGCAGGCGGGCGCGCTGGATGCAGATCTGGCCTACTCCGCCAGCTTCACCGCCCACCGTGATCTGGTGAGCCAGACGGCGGCCAGCGGTTTGAAGGGACTGCAGGCGCTGCTGAACGATTCAAACTACTACGGGGCGGCCATCTCCCGGCTGCAGGAGGTCACCTCCAACATTGAACTGGCCAACGTGGAGGCGGCGAAAGACCCTTTCCAGGCGGCGTCCGGCAGCCTGAGCAGCCAGCATCAAAATGCCGCCATCAATGGGCTGCGAAGTCAGGCTACACCGTACAACAACACTTCGTACAACATTGGGAACACGGCGCAAAACGCATACAACGGCACCGTTTCCACCAATCCCGAACGGGGCTATGCCGAGCGCCTGATGCTGTCGGTGAGCGAGCTTGGGTTGAGCACCGGCTACTTGATCAATCAGGCGGATCCCAGCGCCTCCATCTACCATGCCAATGGCGCGGTGGGCGTTGCCACCAGCGTGCGCGATGATGCGCAGACTTTGTGGAACACGCTGAATGGGCAGACACCCAAGCCGACGGCGCGGCTGAACGCGACGCAGGCCGTCATCGATGCGGCCAAGGATGTGATCAATCACGCCGGCAGCGTGCTCAATTTTGACAACACCTCGCCCATCGCCCTCATCCGCAGCGAGACCCCGCAGGTGCATGATCTGGGCGGTGGCTACTCGCTGGCCACCTGGGGAGACTCAGGCTACACCACGCTGACCGACTCCAGCGGGGCGGGCATTTTGATCCGCCCGGACGGCACCACGGATGCGCTCAATGGTGGGGGGCAGGGATGGAAGTTCAACACCACCTCCACCTTCGTCCTTCCCAATCAGACGAAGATCACCTTCACACCGGGCTCGCCGGCCAGCATCCTGCTAGATCGTGGTATCCAGACTTTCAACATCACGGGTGTGCAGGGCGGGTCTTATCCCAGCGCGAGCTCCTACTCAGAACTCAATGGGCGCGAGGTCGATCTCACTAGCAATGACGGCTACATCTTTCAGATGGACGGCAATGCCAGCACCTGGAGCAGCAATGGCAACCGACTGGGAGACGAGTCCGG
This sequence comes from Verrucomicrobiaceae bacterium UBA7681, assembly GCA_002482965.1. GTDB lineage: Bacteria > Verrucomicrobiota > Verrucomicrobiia > Verrucomicrobiales > Verrucomicrobiaceae > Prosthecobacter. The sequence goes on from DLGZ01000030.1 coordinate 13,670, forward strand.
CGGGCGCGAGGTGATTGCCCAAACTGCGATCACCAACAAGCTGAAGCTTGATCCGACCGATGTGGCGACCTCCAGCGAGCTGGCCGCATTTCTCAACAACATCGGCATCACTCCCACGGACTACGATGGCGATGGCAAGCTGAACAATGTGGAGCTGAATGAGTTGGCCGGCCAGATCACGAGTTATGTGGATCAGATGCAGGCAGCCTACGAGCAGGCCATGCTGAATGTGGTGAAGGCCAATCAGGCGCTCGAAGAGCTCAACCAGCTGCTGGACACCCTGCGGCGGGAGGCGAGCAATCGCGCGGACAACCGCACCTCCGAAAATGCCGCAACGAGCTCGACTTTGAAAAGCATTGAGCAGCGGCTGGTGGCGGCGCTGCGGCTGCTGCAAGGCGATGCCGATACGCCTGCCGCTTTGCCGGGTGGCATTGAGGCCAGTGCGGAGCGTGTGCTGGGGCAGTTAACCGACATCACGCAGCAGGGCGGGCTGAAGAATGTCTCACCCTCTGTCGTGAGCCAGGGCACCGGCCAGATAAGTGAACCCGCCAGTCAGAACCCCACGCCGCAACCTGCCACCACTGATGCGCTGGGTGACAGCCTGCGCCGTGCGAGCCGTTTGCTATCTGGCCTTCTGGGAGGTGGCAATCTCAATATCTTGGAGATGCCGCCACTCGCGGCGCAGCCCGATGGCGTGGCAGCGGCGGTGGATAGTGCCACGCCAGCCGCACCCTTATTCCCCGGCCTTGATCAGCTCGCTTCTGCACTGGCGGCTTTGCCAGCGCAGTTGGACCCCAGTTCGCAAGTGAAGCTGGAGGCGGAGGATGTGTCCGCAGGTTTGCAAATATTCCTCGCGGTGCTGGCCGATGCGGGTGTGATTGATTTGCAGACTCTGCCAGCACAGGCCGGGCCGGATGATGCGCTGAAAACTTTGGCTTCACTGCTCGGTGAGAGCGAGCGCGCCGCGCCGGATGTTTCCGCCAGCCCTACGCCATCTGCACCCGTGCCAGACGCAGCCAAGCTGCTCGAATTGCTCAGCGGCTTGTCAGAGCTTGGTGTGGCTTTGAAAGCCCTTCCATCCGCGACATCTGCCAGCACGGCTTCATTGCCGGAGCTGACCACGACGGCGCAGCAATTGCGGGCCATTCTTGCGGGGGTGGCTGAGTCTGGCTCGGCAGGTGCGACGCAGAGTTCTGGCAGTGCCACGCAGGCCACGGGCGCACTCGCTCCGCTCTCACGTGCTGCGGAGCAGTTGCAGCTTGTGCTGGCCGGGGCGGCGGCGCCTGGCTCGGCGGGGGCTGGGCAGAGCACCAGCACAGAAGGCAGTAAAGCACCCACGGCTGCGGAACTTCGCCTCGGATTGCAGAGCTTTCTCACCGCGCTGTCTGCCGCAGGTGTTGTGGCCGGTGGCAGCCAGCCTGCGCAGGCTGGCTCTGAGGCAAACGCTGGCGGCGTCAGCTTCAAGGGAAACACGCAGACCATCAGTGCCATCTCGGGGAATTTCTATACTGACCCTGAGCTGATGAAGCAACTGCAGGCCAACTTGAACAAGGCCATTCAAGTGCAGAACGATCAGCTCAGCCGCGCCTCCACGCTGTTCGGTCAGTCGCAGAAAATCGTGCAGACTTTTGTCACGCTCATCAAGGAAGACGATCTCGTGCGTGATGTGGTGAAGAGCGACAGTCTTTCGGATGAGCAGCAGGCCCTGTTTGACGGACGAATGACCGAGCTGCGCAAAGACTGGGGGGTGGAATGGGGAGGTGATGACAGCCGCGCCCCGGCCAGCCAGAGCCAGCTCGTTTCCAAGGCCATGCAGTCGGGAATGATGGTGTGATATGCCTTTTACTACCATGATAGAAACCCATCCAGAACTAAGTGACACCGCACGCGTGCAGGCGCAGATCGCGCAAATGGATGCGCTGCTGGCTGCGGGCAAGGCCGCGATGGCGCGCGTTGACAAGTTCTTTGAGGAGCACGGCATTCAGCCCGGAATCGGCATGCAGAAGCTCCAGGGGGAGGATGTGCCGGAGCGGCACCGCGTCATCTTCGCCCGCCTCCTGGCCGAGTTTCCGGTGATCGAGCAGCGCATTGAGGAGTTCGATCCCACCAGCAAAACGCCCGCTCCGGTGCCTGTGAACACACGCGCCGTGGGCAGTCGCTACCGCATTTAAACAAAGTTCCATCCCGCATTCACTTCTTATGGCTGACATCAATTTCAAAACCCAGGAACTCGCCAACTTGTATGCCTATGGCACTACGCCATCCAGTGCCGGCGATCTGAACTACTTCCGCACCACCACCACGGACGCACTGCAAAGCGAGATCCAGGCGCTGGACATGCGCATCGCGAATTTCCAAAACGTGATCACGGATGGCGCGAAAGCCGGGAACGAAGACTTTCCGTATGACAAGGACTACCTGAAGCGGGAGTTCATGGAAGAGGTGTTCGCGATCCTGATGAAGCGCGGCAACTACCGCTCAGACACCGCGGTCGCGACCGGCCTTTTTACGACCTCTTCCGTCACCTACTCTGCAGACGGGCAGGACCTGCTGAGAAACGGCGCCTTATACCTCACCGCGAACGGTCAGACCTGGGACGGCAGCAACTTCAGCAACATGACCTATGAAGAAATGAAGGCCGCGCTGAAGACCGGGCCCAATGAAGGCGGCACTGCCGTCTTTGACGCCTACCTGGCATGGATTGATGCCGTCTTCGCGGAAGGCAACAAGCTGAAGGACAACCCCACGACCAGCGTCAACATCGTCTCTTCCATTCCTGAGCGGACCCTGCCGAGCGCCAACAGCCCAGACGTCGTGTATGACCGCGTCGTTACCATGAACACGGGCACCAAGGACAGCGCGGGCAATACGATCTACCGATACTTCCTCGTCAAGAAGGGCGCACCGATCTCAGACGTGACCAAGGTCTCCATCGCAGGCACGTTGAACGGCCAGACAGTGGACTCCAAGATAACCACCACGACATCGCCGGACGACAAGTCGATCTATATCGAGGTGGACAAGAATCTGGAGCCTTTGGTGAACAATGCCTACGGCTTTGAGTTTTCCACCAACAACCTATCGCCAACGATGTATCTCTATTACTACATGGAGGCACGCATCCGCATCCTGCGCGGCCAGCTCAACATGAAGGAGGCCGTCACCACGGAGATCCGTGACGACTTGGCCAAGGCGAACTCCGCCTACTCCGATCTGGAGACGCAGGCAGGCAAGACGCGCGCCCAGTCCGCCGATGGCAAGACCGTGAACCCCGACCTCAGCTATGAAACCACCAACATGGATTTCTTCGAGGCCACCAATACGAAGAAGGGGGAGACTCTCTTTGACAACACGGGCGCCGACGACCTGCACAACTACGCCAACTGGGGTGCCAGTCGCAGCGCCCTGAAGTCCTACATCGACCGCAAATCCACGCAGTCTCAGGACGCCATGCTGGACTACCAGACCACGCTGAACCGCTTCAACCAGTCCTATGAAGTGATGAGCAAGATCCAGGAAAAAATGGACGGCCTCATCAAAGGCCAGCTCCGCAACTTGGGCTGATGCACCACCACGATTTGAGTTTTGAATTTATCCAGACAATGACCACACCCTCATCAGATACTGCCAAAGCCGCCGCAGGCGGACTGCCTTTTGACTCACCCGAAGACTGGAAAAACTTCTTCGAAAAATTCGGTGCCAACGGCCGCACCTACCAGGACTTCACCAACCTCTCCCCGCAGAGCATGGAGGTCATTTACATGCTCGGCTATAACCAGTACAATGCCGGCAAGTACGGGGAGGCAGAGCGCATCTTCCAGCTCCTGGCCATGCTGAGCCATTTTGATCGCAGGTTCTGGACCGGACTCGCCGCCAGCCGTGAGCTGCAGAAGAAATATGACGAGGCCATCAAGGCCTATGGTTACCTGGCCATGCTGGATCTCGAAGATCCGTTTCCACCGCTCCTCATGGCCAAGTGCTTCCTCGCCGCCGGCAAGGTGGACGATGCTGAGGGCGCACTGCATGCCTGCGTCTTTGTATCGAAGAGAAAGCCTCAGCACGCGGAGATCATCCAGCAGGCGGAGGACTTGCTGGACCTGCTCAGCAAAAACAAAAAAGCGGAAGCCAAGCCATGAACATCAGCAACAATCCCGCCACCGTCGCAGGCTTTGATCCAGCCTCCTTGCACGACAATCTGACCGAGGTCAAAAAGACTGCCACGGACTCCATCACCAAGGCGCTCACTTTGCTGACTACTGTGGACGCAACCGGAGTGCTGCCGCCGAAGGACGGCATCCTGCAGCTCGCCCCGCCGAAGGCGAATCTCAGCGCTGCGGATCTGACCCTGCGCATCGGCCTGCTGCAGGATGCGCTCAACGAACTGATGCAGTCGGTTTCCAAAAATGAAATTCAGGGGCGTCTTAACGATCTCAACCGGGATAACCGCGAACAGCTCGACAAGATGAATGACCAGATGAAAAGCCTGGAAAAAGAAGCCTCCAAAAAGCGCGAGGCGGACAAGAAGGTGAACATCTTCCAGGCCATTGCGAACTTCTTCAAAGCCATCTTTGATTTCATCTCCGCCGTGTTCACCGCCATCGCCGCCATCGGCTATGCGCTCACCGGAAACGTCGTGGCAGCCGCAGGTTTGTTTGCCGCCACGGCCGCGCTGGTGGCCTCCAGCGTGATCAACATGATCATGGCGGTGGATTCAGTGGTGAAGGCCGCAGGAGGCGGCGGATTTCTGAATGACAAGGCCATCGCTGGCATGAACAAAGCCACTGAAATTCTCGGCTACGTGGCCATGGGCGCGGCGATGGTCGGCGGCCTCGGTGCCGTGGTGGATGGCATCCGCACCGGGTCAAAACTCGCCACGACCCAGCTCGCCAACTTGGGAATGAAGGAGAGCGCGAAGGGGGTGCTCATGAACGCGGCCAAGGAGGCCTTCATGGAGTTTGCCACCCAGGTGCCGACCAAGGCCGCACAGGAGCTGGCCGAGCAGACGGCGAAGACCCTGATGTATGAGTCGGTCAAAAACTGTCTGAAAACGACGGCAACGCAGGAGATGAAGGAGATCGCCAAGCAGGTGATCAAGGACGCGGTGAAGGAAAGCATCAAGTCCTCCATGCGGCTCGTGATGGAGCTGACCGCGAGGCAGGCCATCACCAGCGGCATCATCCAAGGCTCCGCGCAGATCACCCAGGGGGTAGCGGGGGTGCTGGTGGCAGACATTCGTGAAGACGCTGCGGCAGAGCGGCGCAAGGCCGATGAAGCCGAGGCGCAGGCCAAGGCCATCCAGGCGATGATCGAGATGCTGCGCAAGACGATTGAACAGCTTCAGGACGACCTGCAGAACATGCTCGAGTCCTCCATGGAGACGATCTCCGCCATCTTCAATGCCGCTGATGAGTCGGCCAGTTCCATGAAGGACCTGATGCACTTCCAGGCGGCATAAACACAGACCCACTACCTTTTATCATGAACGTTTCATTCAGCATTTCACCGCCCAGCATCAGCGCACCGCAGATCAGCGGCAGCACCCCAGCGCAGCAGACAGGCCAGACGGACAAGTCCCTCACCATCAGCATCACCAGCGGTTCAGACAGCAGCGCCCCGGTGCCCCCAACCGCCATCACGCTCAGTTATCCACTGATCGGGCCGGAGGACATCGCGCTCAATGAAGTGACACAGGAGCTCAAGAACCTTGATCTAGGGGCGCTCAAGACTTCCAATCTCACCGCAGCCGTGCTGCTGCTCAGCCAGCAGATTGGCGATCTCGGCGCTGCGATCACTCAGGGAGGCAAGGAATACGTGAAGCAGAATGCTGCGGCGCTGACCGATTCCTTCACCAAGGCAGAAGCTCAGGCCGGCAAGGCGGAGACGCAGCTCTTTGACATGCTCAACAGCAGCACTTATCCGGACTTTAAACAGTTCCTGGGCAAGATGCTCATCGCCGCGCAGGAGCTGCGCCAGCTCGCCTCCGAGGCGAAGCACCACATGGTCATGGCGCAGTATGACAACGTGCTTGATCAGGCGAAGGAGATGCAGGTGGCCGCGCAGAAAAACTTTGATTCCACGATGAAGGAGCTCGAGGCCGCGCGCACGGACGCCATTGGCAAGATCATCTCCGGAGCGCTCACGGTCGTCACCACGGTCGGCGGCGGCGTGATCGGTGGGCGAACGGCGAGCGTGGGTGTGCTGGGCGGCGCGCAGCTTGGCAGCGGCCTCGGCGGTGCCTTGGGGCAAATCGTTTCGGGCGGCACTGATCTGGCAGCCGGGAAAATGCGGGAAGATGCAGCCGCCTTGAAACTGGAGGCCGACATGGCCGGTGTGACCCAGAAGAAATTCGAGGCCACGCAGAAGCTTCTGCAGGCGGCGGAGAACGTCACCGACGATCTGATGAACATCAGCAAGACGTTGTCTGACATGGTGCTGAAGCTCTACCAGGACTTCCTCTCCAACCAGAACCAGATCGTGCAGCGATCGAACATCTGAAATGTTTTACGGCAATTCGCAGGAGCCCTGTAATGGCACCCATCCCGGCCGGTTAAGCACCGGGGACATGACTGCCTCCCGCCACGAACTTCATTCCCTCCTGCACCGCAGGCAGGAGGTGCAGGCATGAGCGCTGTAAGCAATGACATACGCGCTTTGGTCAGCTCCTTCTCCAGCAAGGAAGGGCTGGATGCCACGCTCGCTGAAGCCCAGCGCCAGGAAGGCAACTTCAAGGGGCAGACCGTGGTCGTCGAGGATGCCAGCACGGCGCTCGCGAACGCGGCTGAAGAGATGACTTTTGCCGCGTCCGAAAAAGTGGAGAAGAAGCTCTCCGAGCGCAAGGCTGGCAGCAAGGAGGCGCTCAAGCTCAACGCTGACCAACTCGCGGACAAATACGTCAACATGATGGGGGACTCGCAGCCTCCCCACAAGCTGCATGAGTTTCTCGACTCTCTGAAAAAGAAGGGTGACAAGGCCACGGAGGAAGATGTGCGCGACCTGCTGAAGCGCGAGTTCAGCGATGTCTCCGAGCAGTATGCGGCGCTGGCCTTTGCCGAAGAGGCGCTGCAAAACGAAGGCGGCCATGAGAAGCTGCTGGGCACCGTCTCCTCGGTGAAAGACACGCTGCTGCAGGAGGCCGGTCCCGCCATCCGCGCCGGACTTAACATTGCGGTGGACGTGCTCAAGTTTGCCAGCCAGGGGCTGGAGCAGCTCGACAAGCTGCGCGAGCTGTACCGCTACGCCGTTCTGGGGCGGGAGACCGTCTCGGAAATGTACCAGGCCATCATGCAGCGCTACGGCGAGACCCGCTTCCCGCAGGCGCTTGATTTCCTCATTCAGGCCGCAGGCAATGATCTGGATGCACACGGTCTTGGCCCGTCCATGGCCCCGGCCCATCTCGAGACTGCGGTCAACAACATCAATTACGTCCAGCAGATGGGAAACCTCTACCGCGTGCTGGCAGATCTTGTCGAAAAGGTCCGCCCCAGCCCGTCACCTTTTTCCGCGAATGGATGATGTTTACACAGCCCATGACCTCATGCGGGAGCTGCTGGAGATGACCACGCAGCGCTGGGTCGATCCTGACCGCTTCATCCAAATCACCAACAAAATTGGCGTCCGAAATCCTGAAATGCGCATCTACTTCCTCACCCAGCTTCGCGAGAAAGTGCGGCAGATCCCGCTCAAGCTCTACCCGGTGCCAGACATCCGCGAGAAGATGCTGGACGCTCTGCAGCAGGCCATGGACGCCGAGATCTCACGTGAGGAGGCCGTGGCATGAGCATCACGTTGCAGGATGACATCATCGACCAGTTTGGCCGATCCATCGGCATGCAAGGGCTGCGCCTGCGCGATGACGGTGCGCTGCGGCTGGACATGCAGCAGCTCGGCAGCCTGGCCTTTGAGCTGGTGGGAGAGCACCGGGACGACGTGGCCGTGAGCCTGACCCGGCGTGTGGAAATGACGGATGACAGCGCTACGGAGCGCATTCTGGAGCTGTGCCACTACCGCGCCCCGGCTCCGTTTCCAGTGCGTGCCGGGCTCACCCAGGCAGGCCACTTGATCTTCGCCGTCCGTTTGGAAACCTCCGAGTTCACACTCCCGGGACTGCACCAGGCGCTGGATCTTCTCACCCGTCTTCATGACCAGAGCGCCAGCTTTGTACGCCCGGCCCGTCTTTCATGACCCAGCTTCTTCCAGAGTCTTTCCGGCCACGTCTTGGACTCGCCTCCATCGAGATCGCGGATGAGCCGACGGCGCCGCTGCTGCCAGAGGACTCGCGCCTGCAGCCGATTGATGCCGGGGTGGAGCGGCAGCTTGAGGCGATGCTTCAGGCGGAAACGTTTGAGAAGGTGGTGCTGGATGCGCTGCGCCCGCGTGTGCAGGACCAGTCCATCCTGCATCCCAGCATCTACCATCCGCTGCGCGAAGAAGTGCTGGCCAGCCTGCAAAGCACCCTGCGCCAGGAATCCGATCCTGAAGCCATCAAGGCTCTACGAGAGGGGATGGATCTGCTGCAGCACCTGGGTGCCGTGCATGAACTCGGGGAGCAGTACCGCTACGCACTGCTGAAGGGCTGACACGACCATGGAAGAAACTCACATGCCAGTCTCCCCATCGCCAGCCGCGCCTCAGCGCACGCCGCTCGTGCTTTCCCCACGCCAGCGCGACTGGCTGCTGCTGGTGTCTTATCTTCATCTAGAGCAGCGCAAGGCGGACAAGGCATGTGCCCTGCTGCGCCTGGCCTACCACGCTTTCCCCGAAGACCCTGAGGTGCAGCGCTGCCTGGCCCTGGCGGAGCTGCTGGGCGGATCTCCCGTGGCATCCGCACGCGCTGCCACGCGCGCCTTCAAGCAGGCCACCGGTGCGCTGCGCATCCCGGTGGGGCTCGTCTTTGCCAAGGCCCTGTGGGAGCAGGGGAAACATGAAGCGGCGAGGGACTTTCTCGCATCGCTGCTCACCGACACTCAAAGCTGACCCTCATGGCATTCGCTATCTCTTCTGTTCAAAACGCCCTGTCAAAGAGCTCCAAGTACTACGATGTGCTCATGGCCGTCGTCGTGGTGCTGATCCTCTCGCTGATGATCCTGCCGGTGCCGCCTTTCGTGCTGGACCTGCTGCTGGCCGTGAACCTGGCCATCTCGATGCTGCTGCTCATGCTCTCCATGTATGTGCCGCACATCCTGGAGTTCTCCACGTTTCCCTCGCTGCTGCTGGTCACCACGTTGTTCCGCCTTTCGCTGAACATCACCACCACGCGTCTCATCCTGCTGCACGCACACGCCGGGGACATTGTGTTCACGTTTGGCAACTTCGTCGTGGGCGGGAACTTTGTTGTCGGTGTGGTGATCTTCCTGATCATCACCATCGTGCAGTTTGTCGTCATCACCAAGGGGGCCGAGCGTGTGGCGGAAGTGGCGGCGCGCTTCACGCTGGATGCCATGCCAGGCAAGCAGATGAGCATCGATGCCGATCTGCGTGCCGGAAACATCACGCAGGAGGAGGCCAAGAGACGCCGCAGCGCGATCGAGAAGGAAAGCCAGCTCCATGGCTCCATGGACGGTGCGATGAAGTTCGTGAAAGGAGACGCCATCGCGGGCCTCATCATCACCGCCATCAACATCACCGCTGGCATCGCCATCGGCACGTTGCAAAAGGGCTGGGAGATCGGCAAGGCGGTCACCACGTACTCCATTCTCACCATTGGAGACGGCCTCGTTTCTCAAATTCCCGCCCTGCTCATCTCCATCACCGCTGGCATGATCGTGACCCGCGTGGGCAATGAGGAAGAAGGCGGGGCGCTGGGTGGAGACGTGGGCAGGCAGCTCCTCTCGCAGCCCAAGGCGCTGATGATTGCCGCTGGCTTCATGTTTGGCTTTGCCCTGATCCCCGGCTTTCCCAAGATCCCGTTCATTTTCCTCGGCGTGGTGGCCGGGCTCATCGGCTTTGCCAATTACAAGACACAGGGCACGCCTGCCGACGTGAAGCACGACAAGCACAACCTGCCGGCCGCAGCCGCCAGCGGTGCGAAGCCTGCGATCAAGCAGCGCCGTGATGACGGGGATGAGTTTTCCGTCACCGTGCCTTTGCTCATGGATGTGTCTGCCGCCAGCCAGGACATGGTGGATGCCAATGCGATGAACGACGAGCTCATCCGCGTACGCAAAGCGCTGTATCATGATCTCGGCGTGCCGTTTCCGGGCATCCATCTTCGCTTCAATGAATCGCTCCCCAGCGGGCACTATAAAATACTGCTGCACGAGGTGCCCATCGCCGAAGGCATGTTCCGCAGTGACTGTGTTCTCGCGCGTGAAAAGCCAGACTCGCTGAGGATGCTGAACATTCCCTTCACGGAGGAGAAGCCCTTTCTGCGCGGCCTGCTGCCGCTGTGGGTGCCGAAGGATCGTGTGGCGGATCTGGAAAAGGCCAAGGTGCCCTTTCTCGCGCCCACGCAGGTGCTCACGTACCATCTGAGCGTCATCTTGAAACGCTACGCCGGTGACTTCATCGGCCTACAGGAGACGAAGTATCTGCTGGAGCAGATGGAGTCGCAGTTCCCCGAAGTGGTGCGCGAGGTGCAGCGTGTGCTGCCGGTGCAAAAGATCACCGAGGTCTTTCAGCGGCTGGTGCAGGAGGAAATTTCCATTCGCAATCTGCGCACCATTTTGCAGTCTCTCATTGAGTGGGGGCAGAAGGAGAAGGAGGCCGTGCTGCTGACCGAGTATGTGCGCTCTGGATTGAAGCGTTACATCAGCTACAAGTTCAGTCGTGGGCAGAACATCCTCGCCGTTTATCTGCTGGAGCCGGGGCTTGAGGAGAAGGTGCGCAAGGCGGTACGGCAGACCTCGGCCGGTGCGTATCTGGCGCTGGAACCTGCTACGGTGAAGGCTCTGCTCAGCTCCGTGCGCAGGGAAGTCGGCAACATCATCGAGAGCAATCAGCGCCCCGTGCTGCTGACCTCGCTCGATGTGCGCCGCTACACCCGCAAGCTCATCGAGCAGGAGTTTTATGAGCTGCCCGTGCTCAGTCATCAGGAGCTCACAGAGGAGATCACCATCCAGCCGCTGGGACGCATTGCCGCATGACATCCTTCATCACAATCTTCAACCCCTTGCGCCCCATAGCATGAGCACCGTCTTGAATGAAATGATCTCCGTGCTGTGCGAAGAAACAGGCGTTGCTGTTCCCGCCGCTGATGCGCGAGGCATGCACGTCATCCGCATTGAGGGGCATGAGATGCGCATGCAGCCGCTGAATCAGGGCCGGTTCATTTTGCTCGGTGTCATCGGCAGGGCTGGGAGCATTGCTGAGAAGCGCGAGCAGTCGCGGCAGGCATTGCTTTCCACCTGCCTGGGCTTGCAGGCCGTGCGCTTCAGCAAGCTGGGCACTGCCGAAGTACTCACCCTCGAACCGGAAAATGATGAGCTGGTGCTGTGGCTCTCCTTTGAAGACACGCGGGTTTCCATTTCCGCTTTTCTCCAGGCTGCAGAGTCCCTGATCAACGAGACCGAGTTCTGGAAAAACTGGCTCTCCAATGTCTAACGCCATGCGACACCTCAGCTTCATCTACACTCTCCTTCTGGCCGCCCCCATTTTTGGGCAGTTACTACCGCCGGCGCAGGACTATGACCGCGTGCCCTGGCGCACCAAGCGCATCACGCTTTCCGCGCATCAGCGTGCGGTACGGGATGTGCTCAAGGAGTTTGCCACCTTGCAGAGCCTGCCTATTTCCGTGAGCGACGCCGTCAAGGGTGTCATCAGTGGCAACTTTCAGGAGGTGGAAACATCGAAGCTGCTTGATCTCATCTGCGAAGCTCACGGTCTCGTCTGGTTCTATGATGGGGTGCGGATGATCATTGAGACATCGGACGAAGTTTTCTCCCGTCCGCTTTCGCTGCCGTATGTGACGGCGTACTCTCTCAATGATGTGCTCCTCAGTGTTGGCTACGCCAGTGGGCCAAAGGGCAGGGAAGTGCAGGTGAAAACGGGGCATCGCCCGGGCGTCATCCTGCTGGTGGGCGGTGCGCAGTTCATCCAGGCCACCGAAGCGCTGGCGCGTGATCTCGACAATCAGGAGAGCCACCGCGTCAATGATCAGATCACCGTCCGCACCTTCCGGCTGAACTATGCCTCCGCGAGTGACCTCACCGTGAACAACAGCGGCACTTCGTCGCGCATCATTCCCGGTGTCGTCAGAAACCTGCAAAACCTGATGGCGAATCAGGTGCCCGGAAGCCAGCTTTCTGCGGGCAACGAAGACACCGACACCCGGCGCACGCATTCCGGACTGCGCGGCACGGGCCTCGCCGCCATCGGCAATTCCAATGCCGGTGCCCAGCCACCGCCTTTCAATCCCTACGACCCTTACGGCACCCAGCAAAAAGCGGCTGGTGGGGCGAATGCGGGCGCTGGCAACAATGGCGGGGGCTTCGGTGCCGCGCCCAATGATCCACGTGCGCCGATGATCGTGGCGGACGTGCGCCTGAACGCCGTGCTCGTCCGGGACGTGGCGGCGCGCATGCCGTTGTATGAAGAACTCATCCGCATGATCGACGTGCCGACCAAGGCCATTGAGATCAGCGCGGCCATTGTGGACATCGGTTCGGACAATCTGCGCAATGTGGGTGTGGAAATTCTTGGTCTGGGGAAAAAAGGCAACAACAACGCGCGCCTGGGCTTTGATGCGGACAGAGGCGTCTTCGATGGCAACAACACTCAGGGGCAGACTCCGAGTTTCTTTGACAGCTCCAATCTCGCGCGTGGTGCCGGCTTGAACGCCACCGCACTCATCAGCGCCGGAGGCTTTGAAATGCTGAGCCGTCTTCGGGCGGTGGAGGAGGTGGGTGCCGCGCAGATCGTCTCCAGTCCCTCAGTTTTAACGATGGAAAACGTGCAGGCTGTAATCCGCACCGACGAAAAGGTTTATGTCAAAGTAGCAGGAAATCTTCAAGTGGACCTTTTCGACGTTACAGCCGGCGTGCAACTACGCGTGACACCCACTCTCGTGAATGAGAGCGGGCACACGGACTTTCGGCTGATCATCGACATCACCGACGGCAGTTTTTCCGACCAGCGCGTGGGTGAAATCCCCACCACGCGTGAGAGCGCCATCAATACCCAGGCGCTGGTGCCGGAGAACAAGACATTGCTGCTCGGTGGCTACTCCGTAGAGCGGCGTAACCGCAGCAGCAGGCAAGTGCCGCTGCTGGCCAAGGTGCCTCTGCTCGGAAAGCTCTTTTCCAACAACGCCCGCACGCACGAGCGCACCCAGCGCTTCTTCTTCATCACACCGCGCATCGTGGACCTGCGGAAGGAAGCCACCGATCCGGCCGCTTTTGGCAACCCTGGCAGCAATGACCTGGCGCTGCCAAGCTACCTCAGCAGCGACCAGCTTTCCAAACAGAAGGTGGATGATCTCGCGCGCCGCCTCGCCGCAGGCAATCAATCAGGCGGCAAGGCCTACAATCCGCCCCTGCCAGAGCCTGACCCCGGCTGGATCCCGCGTGCACTGCCGGTCGAGGAAAAACAGCCTATTTTGCTTCCACCCGCCTCCGGTTCTTCTCGTCCATGAGTGATGCCCGTCAACAATGGCTCCTGAAAGTGATCGCCGGCCCGCATCAGGGCGCGGAGATCGGCCTCTATGCGGGCAAGACGCTGGTGGGCAGTGATGATGAGTGCGATGTGGTGCTGCATGATGTGCTCGTCGCACCGCAGCACCTGGAAATCGATCTGGCACCTTCTGGTATCAACGTCGCTCCACTGGGCGGGCGGGTATTTGTGAATGGCAGGCGCATCCGCGATGCGCGCCAGGTCGTGGCTGGGTTTTCGTTCCTCTCCATCGGCGGCTCTCATCTGGTGATCGGCCCAGCGGATGGCCCCTGGCCGCTGCTCTCCGCTGCGGATGTGCCAGAGCTGGAAAAGGAAACGGAGGCTGCTGCTGCTCCAGACAATGAGCCGAAGGAAGATGCCGCAGTGCCTGCGCAGTCTGCCTCAGCTCCCTCTTCGTCAGACCCGCCGCCTGCGAAGGCTCCTTCGCGTCTTGGCCCGGTCTTTGGCATTGTCTCGGGCCTGATCCTGCTGCTGGGCTGGGCATTCGTTTACAATGACTTCTTTTCCACCCGCAGTCTGAATGCTGAAGAGTTTCCCATTCCCGACAAGCCCATCGCCCGGGCCAGGGCGGTCGTCGAAGAGCTTGGCCTGGCTGGCAGCATCAAGCTGGAAGAAAATGCCGGAAGGCTCACCGCCGAGGGGTATGTGGACAGCGAGAACAAGCAGCGTGAACTGCAGGCCGTGTTTCGGGCCACCGTCCCCGGCATGCGCACCAAGATCTACAGCCTGGAAAAGATCGCCTCCAGCGCCCGCTCCCTGATCGACAACCAGCACCTGCCACTGACGGTTTCCAGCCTCAGTGAGGGCAAGATCAAAGTCACCGGCAAGCTCCCTTCCGCAGACGACTGGGTGCGCATGAAGCAGACGCTTCTCTCTGAGGTGCCCGGCATCAGCGAGATCGAAGACAGCGTGGAGATTGAGTCCACACGCCCCAGAACAGCGGGGCAGATGTACGCTGCCGCACCCGTTCCACTGCCCGGGACCGTGGCGCCTGCCGGCAGCTCTCCCGTCCACATCTCAGCGGTTGCGCCGCCGATTCCGACTGGCATTCCGCAGCCAGACCCGAACACGGATTTTCTCATCACCCCAGACACCATTGACACGCCTGAGTCCACGGTGGCGGCCATCCGTTCGGGTGAAGATGGCCTTGGCTTCATCCGGCTCAGCACAGGCGGAGTTTACTTCACCGGCGCGCGCCTGCCCTACGGCGGAACGATTGCCAAGATCGAAACCGACAAGGTCAGCATCATCGAAAAAGGCGAGCCCCGCATCCTGCATCAAGGCGATGCGGCCATGAAGACCAAGCCTATCACCTCCACCAAGCCATGAGCACAGACCTTCTCGCAGACAGCGCGCTCAAAGCCCGCCTCGACACCCCCGATTTTCAGGAAACGCTGGCCGCCGACAGTGATGGCAGTTTCTGCCATGACACCGCATCCTATCTGGAAGCCTGGAGGCAGAGGATCAGGCATTATCAGGATGCGGGCGTCTCCACGGGAGAGTTTGCCTCCCTGACCCGGCTTTCCGCCGGCATCGACACCGCAGAGCGTGTCATCGAATTTTTTGTGAAACTGCAAAAGCTGCCGCCCCAGCAGTAGCACGAAAACCAAACCCAAAAGCACAACTCAAACACACACGTCATTATGGCAATCCCTACATTCAGCCCCGCCTTGTTTGCCGACTCCGAGGTCTGGACCAAGATCAGAACCATGGCCACCACGCTCAACACGGAGACGACGCAGGTCGTCACCGACGCCAGCACCACGGACTTCTCTGACCCAGGCTCCGTCGTTCTGCTACAGATGCGCGTCAATCAGGTCACCAACGCCGCGACGGCCGTTTCCAACCTCGTGAAAGCGATTCAGGAGCCGTCCAAAAACGCCGTCTCAAACCTTCGCTAGCATTCCCCGGTCACCCGCCAGCATTCATGGTACACATCGACTCAGAACTCGTGCGGCTGCTCATGCGAGTGGGCTACGCCGCTGCATGGAACGGCCTCCATTCGGAGGCGCTGTCCATCTTTGACGGCGTGGGTGCGGTGCGCCCGGAGAATGAAGTGCCGGTGATCGGCGCCTCAGTGGTGGCCATGCTTTCAGGCCACTACGACACGGCGGTGACGACCCTGCGCGAAGGCGCGCTAGGCCTCAATCCCGACAGCGCGCTGGCGCGCGCCCACCTCGGTGTGGCGCTGCGTCTGCGCGGGGATGAGGCGGCTGGCCTCTCCCTGCTGCAAGAAGTGGCCCAGCAAACCGGGGACGCAGACGCCGCCACCATGGCGCGCAATGTCGCGGACCTTCATTCAGACCAGCTCAAACCCAATCTCAGCCTGCTATGACCCCAGTCGCCATCGCCGCCGCCGCACCCGTGCCTGCGGCATTCAGCCAGACTCTGCCCGTCGCCAATGCCGCCTCTTCAATGGCGGATGTGGACCGCCTCCGCTCCCTCGTCGCGGGAGTGCAGCCTGCGGCAGGGAACGTCACGACCACGCCGCCCGTCAATCAGACTGACGAGGGAGGTTTCCGCACCTTGGGCGACTCCATTCTGGAAGGGGTGTCGAAGTTCAATTCCGGCTACAACGATTCGCTCAGCGGAATCACCGCCAAGATCGACGAAATCTCCAGGGCTGATCCTCTGCAACTCGGCAACAACTTCGGCGAGATCATGTCCCTGCAGATTGAGATCGCCCGCTGGACCATGTCCGTCATGGGCGTGGACAATGCCTCCAAGGCCGGCACCAACACAATCAAGGAGCTGAGCAAAGGCGGCTGAAGCTTCTTTGCACGTTGGTTTTCCCACACTCCCTAAACGCGATTTTTTCCCTGTGACTGTACGCTTTTCCTTCCTCCTCCGCCTAATGCTGGTGCTCACCCTGTTCATGCTTGCCGCCTGCAGCAAGGTGCCTTTGTTCAGCGAGCTCAAGGAGGAGGAGTCCAACGAGATCATGGCCCACCTGCTGGAGCAGAGGATCGACTGCACCAAGGTGCCGGGGAAGGAGGGCCTGTGGATTCTCGAAGTCCCGCAGGAAGATTTCGCGCTGGCCATGAGCACGCTGCAGGCCCTGGGGCTGCCCCGGCAAAAGCTCATGAAAATGGGCGACGTGTTTCAAAAAAGCGGCCTGGTCAGTTCACCCACCGAAGAGCGCATTCGTTTCATCGATGCGCTGAGCCAGGAGCTTTCGGATACGCTGATGAAGGTGGATGGTGTGGTCGCCGCGAAGGTGCACATCGCCCTGCCCAACAACGATCCGCTGAGTGAGAAAACCCTGCTGCCATCGGCCGCGGTGTTCATCAAATTTCGTCCCGGCTACGATGTGGAAAGCTCCACGCCCGACTTGAAAAATCTCGTCACCAAATCGGTGGAGGGGCTCACCTTTGAAAATGTGGAGCTGGTCATGAGCCCGGCGGAAATCATGCCACCGAAGCCGAAAACGGAGTCATCCGGCTTCCTGGCGCAGTGGCAGCAGAAGCTTTCCCCCGGTGTCTTTGCCGCTGTCTGTGCAGGGGGCGGCTTTGTGCTCTCGGTGCTGGTCCTCGTGCTCATGCGCAAAAGAATCACCGCTTAACACCCACCCACGAATGAAGCCCAACAGCGGATGGTATGTGCAGCAGGCAAAGGTCAATCCGGATCTTTTCCGGGTGATCTATGACTTCAACTGCCGCCCGCAGTTCTGGCTGCATTCCACGCTCATGGAAGGACTGCCACAGTCGGGTGTCGTCCGCGCGCTTGCGGGTGCCACGCATGGCAGCGGGCATCTTTCCTGCTGGCTGTCAAAAACGCTGGGGCTGGATCCCGGGGAAGTGGAGTGGGATTTCCAAGAGCCGCGCAGGCGTCTCACTTTGCTGGGTCCGGCATCCCTCGCTCGGCTGGCGTGTTTTGCGGGCGCCGCTCTTTGCTGGCGGCAGCTTTCAGCCATCATCGGGCGGGTGCAGATTCAAGAGGTCAAGACCGCGCTGGGTGAGGACGCTTATTCTTTTGCACTGCGTCGAGCGCGCCTGTTGGTCTCGCAGAATGACGCTGCCATATCGGTGGCTGGCGAGCCGCTGGTGGATCACGCGATCAACATGGGGTGGAATCTTCTGGCGACAGCGGCAAGCGACGACGCGGACTGCGTGCAGCAGCGTTTCATGCTCAAGCTGCCGCCTGCGATTGCCAAAAAAACCGTCCGTCCCGTGGAGACGGAACTGCGCGCCCGCGCCTGGGGACTCATCCGCAAAATCACCCCTGCAGCCTTGAGCGAAGGAGAGTCCAAATGCTTTGCCTAGAGAACAGCGGCGTCACCGTCGCCCCATCTGCGAAAGTGATCAAACGAGATGAGCACGCGTTCATCCTGGAGGGCCAGCGCATCCTCGAAGCCGCGCGCCATGAGGCAGGGCTGATCCGCCAGAAGGCTGAAGTTGAAGCGGCGCAAAAGCGTGAGGAAGGCTTTCAGCAGGGGCTGGAAGAAGGTAAGGCCCAGATCGCCGAACACATCGTGCAATGCATGGGCCAGAGCGCGGCCTACTTCTCGAAGGTGGAGGACGTGATGGTGGACCTCGTCATGCGTGCGGTGCGGCATGTCATTGGTGAGCTGAGCCAGCGCGACGTGGCTGAGCGCATCGTGCGCCGTGCGCTGGAAAGCACGCGCAATGAAAGCCAGGTGACCGTTCGCGTGGCACCCGGGCAGGCCGAGTGGCTGAAGAGCCGCCTCAGCGCCATCATGCAGGCTTTCCCGAAGGTGCAGTTTCTACACGTCGAGTCCGACAACCGTCTGCCTGAAAACGGCTGCATTCTGGAGACCGAGATCGGCGTGGTGGATGCCACGCTCGAAACTCAGCTCAAGGCCATCGAGAAGGCGCTCATCCGGTCCATGAAATAACTCCATGAGCCTCCTCCCTGCTTTCGACTTCGACTCGCTCACCGCACGCCTGAACCGTGGCATGGATGCCGTGCCGCCGCTCAGTCTGCGCGGCCGCGTCATGCAGGTGACAGGAACGATTTTGCGGGCCTATGCTCCAGGGGCAAAAATCGGCGAGCTCTGCCGGCTCAAGAATCCTTGGGAGGAGGAAGGCATTCTCGGTGAAGTCGTGGGCTTCTCCAAGAACCTCGCGCTCATCACACCGCTTGGGGAGATGCTCGGCCTCTCTTCCACCACCGAAGTCATTCCCACGGGCGAAATTCACAAGGTGCCGGTCGGCAAGGAAATGCTGGGTCGTGTGCTGGATGGTCTCGGCAATCCCTCGGATGGCAAAGGCCCGTTCAAGATCGACGATTACTACGCCGTCACCGCAGATCCACCGAATGCGATGACGCGCCAGCTCATCTCCAAGCCCATCAGCCTCGGCGTGCGTGCGCTGGACGGTCTGCTCACCTGTGGTGAAGGCCAGCGCATGGGCATCTTTGCAGCAGCGGGCGGAGGCAAGAGCACTCTGCTCAGCCAGATCATCCGCAACACCACCGCAGACATCGTGGTGCTGGCGCTCATTGGTGAACGTGGTCGCGAGGTGCGCGAGTTCCTGGAGCGTGATCTGGGTGAAGAAGGCGTGAAGCGCGCCGTCACCGTCATTGCCACCTCCGACCGCCCCTCCATGGAGCGTCTGAAATGCGCCTACGTGGCCACCTCCATCGCCGAGTATTTTCGTGATCAGGGCAAGAAGGTACTGCTGCTCATGGACAGCGTCACGCGCTTCGCCCGCGCCTTGCGGGAGATCGGCCTTGCCGCAGGCGAGCCGCCCACGCGCCGTGGCTTCCCTCCTTCCGTCTTTGCCACGCTGCCGCGCATGATGGAGCGCGCCGGCTGTTCCAGCACGGGCAGCATCACCGCACTCTACACGGTGCTGGTGGAAGGGGACGACATGACCGAGCCGGTGGCGGATGAGACCCGATCTATCCTCGACGGACACATTGTGCTGAGCCGCAAACTCGGCGCTGCAAACCACTACCCGGCCATCGATGTGCTGGGCAGCGTCAGCCGACTTTTCACCGCCATCAACACACCGGACCACATGAAGGCTGCGGGGAGAATCCGAAATCTCATGTCCAAGTATCAGGAGGTGGAGCTGCTCGTCCGCATTGGCGAATACAAAAAGGGCAGCGATGCCGCCGCGGACGAAGCCATCTCCAAGATCGACGCCATCAATGGCTTCCTACGCCAGGGACTGCGGGAGCAGAACAGCTTTGCTGAAACCACCCAGGCCATGCAGCAACTCACCCGATAACTCGCATGGAACGCTACCCACTCCAGGACATGATTTTCGTGCGCAATCACCGAGAGGACAAAGCCAGCAAGGCCGTCACTCTCGCGCGCCGTGCGGTGTTGGATGCCGAGCAAGTCCTCGTGAAAAAGCAGCGTGAGCTGGAAGAGTATGCTGCGTGGAGAGCCGTGGAGGAAGAGCGCCTGATTCAATCCATCATGCAGCGCCCGGTGAAGCTGGGAGACATCACAGACATCCGCCTGGAGATCACCGGCATGCGCGACCGCGAGCTGGACTGCGTGGACCAGGTGCGAAAGGCGGAAGGGGAACTCGACCGCGTCAAAGCCGAGCTGGAGCAGGCAAAGCTGGCCTACCGCAAGGCCGCGCAAGATCTCGAAAAGCTCGTGGAGCATCGCGTCGCCTGGCAGGAGGAGCAAAACTTCGAGATCGAGCGCCTCGCTGATCTCGAGCTGGAAGATTTCATCAGCCCAAAAAACCACGACTTGGAACTGCACCCGGAGGACTCGCATTATGAACTCAATTGAAACCGCCGCACCGCTCATCGTCGGCACCAGCGACAGTGATGGCAAGGATCTCAGCAGCCTTCTCGGTTCAGATCCAGCCGCCTTGGAAATCCTGCGCGCCATGATTGGCGGCATCATCCCTCAGCAGGCTGGCGGGCTGCCATCTTCCGCCTCTGGCGAGTCGGAAGCGAATGGAGCAAAAACTCTCTTCACCAAGATCCAGACCCTGCTCACGAAGGCTCTGGCGGATGAATCACTGCCGCCGTCACTCGCTCCCATCATGACGGCACTGCAGGGCAGGCTGTCTTCCACAGGAACGGCAGCGCATCAGGGGGGCACCGCGCTGTCTTCTGATCTGACGCCCGCTCTTCTTCCTCCGGGGCAGTCTTTCGCGCAGCAGGCTGAGGATGCAGGCACCTCTGCCGGACCTCTCTTCTCGCCTGAAGCACTTATGCTGATGAAGCAGATGCTCAGCAGCCTGGATGGCACCACCTTCGCGCCAGCTACGGATACCAGCTTGCAGGAAATCCGGCTCGCCCTTACCGCCGCTCTCAATCGGCCGTCGGCAGAAGATGTGACGGCACCTCTGAAGACAGAGCCCACGGAGGCCCCACCGCCACCGGATGTCTCCAGCCTGGGGCATAGCATTCTGCATTCCCTGGGGGCTCACTCCTCCACCGCAGCCGCTGCCACGCAGTCAGCAGGGCATGCGCCTTCGGCAGAACGAGTGGAGCAGGTCAGCGCCTTGATCACCGAAATGGCCGATCGCGTTCTCGTCACCGATCCTCTGCATGGTCAGACTCAGGAGGTGCGCATCACACTGGCGGATAATCTCATGCCTGGCACTGACCTCCGCGTCTGGCGCGAGGACGGCGGGCAGCTCCGCGTGGAGTTTGACACTGTCTCTCCTTACTGGGCGCGTGTCTTGAACGAGGCGTCCCCGCTTCTCACGCAGCGCCTCAATGAACGCCTCGGCCAGCCTGATCAGCTCGCTGTGGTGACCGTGCAGCAGCAGGGCGGGCAGCCCGAAGACGGGCGCTCGCGCAATCGTCAGTCGCCATGGGAACTCGCCCAGCAGTCTCTCAATTCCTAATCATCCCTTTTCATTTCCCGAGTGAGCCAGTCTTCGCCATTTGCAATCCCGTCGCCTACCGCCGTGAGGCCGGAATTTGTCCGGCTGGTCAACCGCATTGCCGGAAGGCGTCGCGCATTGAGCTTTGACTGGAACGGCCAGCGTGCGCACTTCGGCTTTTCGAACAGCCTCAGCGCACCGCGTGGTGGCTGGCGTCTCGGCATCGTCATGGGCGGGCATCCCTTGACGGTGGAAATCAGCCACCTGCCAGACCTCACCTGGATTGATCCCACGCTCGCGGGGGTGGATGTGAATGCACTTCCCGCCGAACTGGCCTGCGCCTTGGTGGAAGCCAGCTTCGGGGAGATTTTCACCGCGCTGTGCAAGCTGGGCATCGACGTGAAAATCACCTCGGTGGAGCCGTTCACCTTTCGAGATGCCGCTGAAGAAATCATCGGCTGGAGTGTGGATCGCGGTACTCACACCGGTTGGATCCATGGCCACATCGCGGGCGATGAAGCGGCTTTAAATCATCTCGCCGGCCTCATGAGCAAGGCCCCTGTGCAGGAGGGTGCAGGCACGCTGGAGATTCCGGTGCCGGTGCATCTCGTCGCGGGAATGCTGATTCTTCCCTTGGCCGAATGGCAGGCACTGCAGGCTCACGATGTGCTGCTGGCCGGTGGCTTGCGTGAATTCAAAGACGCCCGTGCCTGCACGCTCCAAGCCGCCGGACGCAATCTGGGCAGCGGCACGCTCAAAGACAAAACATTCACCCTGCAAAACCTCATCCCCGCACCTGCTACGACCATGGGAGACCCCGCTACATCTGCCTCCGTCAATGATCTCGAGATCGAGCTGACTTTCGTCGCCGGTCAGACCACCCTCACCGTCGCGGAGCTGCGCGGCCTCGCACCCGGTTACACCTTTGAGCTGCCACTGCTCGCTGGTGAGGCGCTCGCCATCTGTGCCAATGGCAGGCCAGTGGGCAAAGGCGAGCTCATTGAGGTGGGCGAGCATCTCGGAGTCCGCGTCACCGAGTTTTTTGCATCATGACCTCCTTTCAAATACCAGATCCTCTCACGCTGATCGTGCTGACGGCGGTGCTCGCCCTGGCGCCGTTCTTTGCCATCATGGCAACTTCTTATGTGAAGCTCGTTGTGGTGCTCAGCCTCGTGCGCAATGCCCTCGGCATCCAGCAGATCCCGCCGAACATGGTGCTCAACGGCATCGCCGTCATTCTCAGCATCTACATCATGGCACCCATCGGCCAGGCCACGTTTGCGGCGGTGGAACAGGAGGATTTCAAAGACTTCAATGCCAGCAAGCTGCGGGTGGTGCTGGAGAAGGGGAGCACGCCCATTCGAGAGTTCCTGAACCGGCACACATCGGGGCATGAGAAAAAATTCTTCCTCGACACTGCCCGCCGCGTCTGGGGAAACGAGTCCAAAGTGGAGATCAGCAACGACAGCTTCTTCGTGCTGATCCCGGCCTTCACCGTGAGCGAGCTGACGTCCGCCTTTCAGATCGGCTTCCTGCTCTATCTCCCGTTCATCGCCATCGATCTCATCGTCTCCAACATCCTCCTGGCCATGGGCATGATGATGGTTTCCCCCATGACGATCTCGCTTCCCTTCAAGCTGCTGCTCTTCGTCCTGGTGGACGGCTGGGCGCGGCTGATCCACGGCCTCGTGCTGACCTATGTGCTCAAAGGGGGCGGATGACCGGACGACTGACTGACGCTACTGCATGAATCAAAACCTGCTCATCGACTTCACCAATCAGGCGCTCATCCTGGTGCTCGTACTCTCCATGCCGCCCATCATCGTGGCCACGGTGGTCGGCGTGCTAGTGAGCCTCGTGCAGGCGCTGACCCAGGTGCAGGAGCAGACGCTGGGTTTTGCGGTGAAACTCATCGTCGTCACCCTCGTGCTGCTGTTCACTGCCGGCTGGACCGGCGCGGAGATGTACAAGTACACCGTTCAGATCTTTGAAACCTTCCCCACGCTGCAGCGATGATGACGGACATGGATGTGCGCACGATTTTCCTGGTCATCGTGTTCACGGTGCCTCGGATGATGTCGGCGCTGCTCATCTCGCCTTTTTTTGGGGATCAGTTTATCCAGGGCATGGCGCGGCAGGTCGTCATCCTGTCGCTGAGTTTGATGGCCATTCCCATCACGCTGAAGGCCGGCATTCAACTGCCGGACACCGCTTCCTGGCCGGTGCATGTGCTGGCCGTGCTGATCAAGGAAATCTGCATTGGCATGCTGATCGGCTACGGCACGGGGCTGGTCTTCTGGATTGCCGAAGGCACGGGCTTTTTCATCGACAACCAGCGCGGCAGCTCCATGGCGGAAATGTTTGATCCCATGTCCGGCGGCAGCAGCTCGCTCTTCGGCGTGCTGTTTACCAAGGTGCTGGGCGTGTTGTTCTTCCTCGGCGGCGGCTTCGCGGCCTTCCTCACCATCATGTATGACAGCTACATCACCTGGCCCGTCTTCTCTTACTTCCCGGAGTTTCAGCCCACCTTTGCCGCAGCATGCCTGAACATGCTGGACACGCTGATGGGACTGATCGTGACGTTCGCCTCCCCGATCATCATCGCCATGTTCATTGCCGAGTTCGGCCTCGGACTGATGAACCGCTTCAGCCCGCAGTTGAACGTCTTCTTCCTCGCCATGCCGGTGAAGAGCGGCATCGCCTCCCTCCTCATCATTTTCTATCTCGTGTTCCTTATGGGTTTCTTCAAAGGGCAGATCATGACGCCGGAAAAATGGCAGGGGTTCTTCCACGGATTCTTCAAATGACATGAGCGAGAAGACCGAGGACCCAACACCGAAGAAACTGCGCGACGCCCGGCAGAAGGGGCAGGTGGCCAAGAGCCAGGACGTCACCACCACAGCGCTCACGGTCAGTTGTTTTGTGCTGATCTCCGCGCTGTGGCCGTGGTATGTGGAGGAGCTCAAGGCGCTGATGCTGCTGCCCGTCTCCTTCACCACCCAACCTTTTGAAGACGTGGTGGATGAAGTGCAAAAGGCCATCGTCGTGAAGATCCTGCTGCTCTCTGCGCCGATGCTCGGCCTCGTCATGGTCGTCGGCATTGCCTCCAACCTGGCGCAGGTGGGCTTCATGCTGGTCTTTGAACCCATCAAGCCGGAGCTGAAGAAGCTCAACCCGCTCGACAAGCTCAAGCAGATGTTCTCGATGAAGAACCTCGTCGAGTTCTTAAAGTCAGCCGTCAAGGTCATCGTCATCGCCGTGCTGATTTACATCGTCACCAAAAAGAGCCTCGATCCGCTCACGCGCGTGCCCTATGCCGGGGAGACTGGCGTGCTGCTCGCGCTCAAGCCCATGCTCAGTACCCTGGCCATCAATGTCACGCTGGTGTACATCGCCCTGGCAGCGGTGGATTACTTCTTCCAGAAGTTTCAGCACATCAAACAGCTCAAGATGAGCAAGGATGAAGTGAAGCGCGAATACAAGGAAAGCGAGGGCAATCCCGAGATCAAAGGCAAGCGCAAGCAGCTCCACCAGGAGATGGTGATGAATGACACCATGGAGCGCACGCGTGGTGCCAGCGTCGTTGTCACCAATCCCACGCACCTGGCCATCGCCATCTACTACAAAGAGGAGGACAACCAGATGCCCAAGGTTCTGGCGAAAGGGGAGGACTACGTGGCCAAACGCATGATCGAAGTGGCCAAGCAGGAGGGCATTCCCGTCATGCAGCACATCCCGCTGGCGCGTGCCATCTATGAAAATGTGGATATCGACCGTTTCATCCCTGCCAATCTCATCGAGCCCATGGCCGAGGTGCTCCGCTGGCTGAAGGAGTTTCATGAGGAGCAGCGCTGAGCTACTCCCACGGATTAGGCCGCCACCGCTTCCAGCAGCAGACGGATTTCATGCTCGATGTCCGCCGGGTCTTCCACCGTCTCCGCGATCTGCTGCCGCAGCAGTTCGCCGTAACGCTTCCGCATGCGGAATACCGCCACCGCCACGGTGCCGGAACTCATGCCAATCGACGCACCGAGTTCCTGGTAGGAGTTGGGGTTTGAGCTGCTGACCAAAAACGGCTGCAGCGCCGTGAACAGCGCCTGCTTGCCCACCTTCTCATACTCGGCCTGCAAGCCTTGCAGCGCCCGTTGCAGGAGGTTTTCCGCCCAGCTCCGCTCAAAGTGCTTCTCCGGCGTGTCCGGATGCGCGATCTCCCGTTCATAACGGTTCTCGCTGTCATCCGCATCGATCGGCACAAAGTGCACCCGACCGCCGCGCTTCTCTGCGTTTTGCTTCCGCACCTCATTGCTCACGAAATGCCGCAGGGCACCCAGCAGAAACGAGCGGAAGCGCCCGCGCTGTGGGTCCGCATGGGCCAGCACATTGTTCTTCAGCACATGCTCAAAGAATCCCTGCGTAAGATCTTGGGAGTCTTCCGGGGAATAGCCCATCCGCCTGACAAAGCCGTAAATCGGGTGCCAGCACGCACGGCAGATCTCGGCCAGATCCTTTTCCGCGCGCACTTCATTCAGCTCCGCAGCGCGAATCACCATGCTCCAGCGCGTCACCCCGAAAGCCTCTTTCGGTTTGTTGCTCTGGGCCACTTCTGCGTGGCTGGGAATTTGCAAGGGATCAGACATTCAATTTCAGAAATCGAGCCAGTCTTTACTGAATCTTGCAACCACGCGCAACCGGCATCATCAGATCAAATTGCAACGATCTGAAAGTTGCTGATGCGTCGATGTTTTGAAAATCAGCATTCAATGCCACTGGGGAACCTGATTGTGCTTCGCGGAGACATGGAAACAAGCTTAGAGGCTGTAAATCTGCTGGATTACGCCTGCGCTGGTTCGAATCCAGCCTTGCCACGATATTCATTATGAGTGAGTTAAAGACCAATGCCCCGACCCAAAGGCGGGGCTTGTGTGCTTGGCATGAACATGAACT
>DLGZ01000041.1 GCA_002482965.1 Verrucomicrobiaceae bacterium UBA7681
GCGATGAAGGTGCGCATCTTGATGTCCTTGAGAGCGATCTTTTCGCCTCGCGGCCAGTTGCGCAGCACAAGATCGTCGAGCTTGGCTTCGTCAAACTCACCGCGCTTGAGCATGTCCATCAGCGCGTCTTTGACGACGACACGACGGCTTTTACGCAGGCCGTCGAGAAAGCCGAAGTAGGCCGTCTCAGCCGTATTCGGGATGAAGCTGAGCACGGTGTGCTCAAAGTCATTGTCGATGGCCTTGACGACCTGCGGCACCAGCTGCTCACCGAGCGCCTTGCGCTGATGGTAGATGGCGGAGTCATTGCCACGTGAGAAATAAATGCACTCGAAGGAGCAGGGCTTGAATTCGCGCGGCTCAGTGAACGGCTGAATGGTCATGCCACCATCCGCTTTGATCACGGCCACATGCGCAGGGGGGATCTCATGAGTGTCCTCTTCATTGACGCCAAAGACGGACATCAAGGCGACACGTTCGGAGGCCATGGCGAAGATCTCGTCGTTCTCGTAGTAGTGACACGGGCGGATGCCGCTGGGGTCGCGCATGGCGAAGAGATCGCCATTGCCGATGACGCCGACGATGGCGTAGCCACCGTCCCAGCGCTTGGCGGACTCTTTGATCACTTCGGTCACGTCCAGTTGCTCGCTGATGTGCTGTGGAATGTCTTCTCCCGGCATGCCGGAGTCACGCAGCTCATGATAAAGCTTGGTGTGCGCCTCATCGAGCTGAAAGCCGATTTCTTCGAGAACACTCTGCGTGTCTGTGCCGAAGACGGGGTGCTGCCCGCGCTTCATCATGATCTCGTTGAGCTCGCGGGTGTTGGTGAGGTTGAAGTTCCCCATCACCATCAGCGTGCGCGTGGGCCAGGTGGTCCGGCGCATGTAGGGATGCAGCGCCCCTTTGCCGAAGTCACCGCTGGTGCCGTAGCGCAGGTGGCCGATGTAAATCTCCCCGGCCATCTCGAACTCGCGCTTGATGGCGTCCGGATCGTCCTCAAACGAAACAAACTCTTTCCCCTCCTGGTCGCGCTCATCCTTGCGCTGTTTGTCGATGCGGCGGGCGATGCGCTTGAACTCCTTGCGCTCCTCCTCAAACACTTGGCCGATGCGCTCCACGCTCTCGGTGCTGCGCACACGGAACATGTAGGGGAGGCCGGGGGGCATGCCGAGCTTGCTACAGCCGATGCCCATGCCGTCCTGGCCGCGGTTGCGCTGCTTGGTCATGATGGCCTGCAGGGCGTCAAAGCCGTAGAGGGCGTTGCCGTATTTTTGATAGAAGTATCCTAGCGGCTTTTTCAGCCGCACCACTGCTATGCCGCACTCGTGACTGATTGGGTCGCTCATCGTAAAGGAGCACCCACCATTGGCATGCCACGGAAGGAGTGCAAGACGTGGAAAAAGTTTCTCGTGGGTGTCCTCAGCCGCCCGCCGGACGTAAGAGCTGCCCTGTCACCTAAATCCAGCCCGGTAGCTAGCACGTCCGGATGAATGGCTGGCGACGAATTGTAAAGGAGGGGGCTCACCGGGAAATGCGGCACCTCTCCCACGCATAAACATCTCATGATGCCTGCATTCCACAAATCTGTTTCGAGCAAAATAGCCCCCCTCGTTGTCATCATGGCATAATCCATGCAGTTAATGCATTTACCCCCGATGAACACGTTCCCTCTTTCACGTTTCTGGCTCCCTGCATTGACGGCGACGGCCTTTTTTGCGGACATTCCTGCTTATTCCGCCTTTCCCGATACCGGCCCCGCCCTGCCCGTCCCAGCATTGCCCGAAATCCCGCCGCTGGAGATCCCTGAAGAGCAGATGCCGGGAATCGTGCTGCGCAAACTCGCCTTTGACCGCGAATTTGATTCGCCCGTCATGCTGGCCTCGCTGCCAGATGATAGCGGAGAGCAGGTCATCGCCATGCAGCGCGGGGAATTCTGCGCCGTGCGGCTCGATGGCAGCGGCCAGTGGCGCCCCTTCCTCGATTTCCGTGCGAAAATGAAAGACATTCTGCTCTTCGAGGAAGGAGTGCATGGCATCGCCTTTCATCCACACTTTGCCGAAAACCGGCTGTTTTACTTCAGCTACACGCAAAACGACCCCCGCCGCACAGTGATCAGTGAGATGCGCGCCTCCAAGGATTCGACTCCCGATGCACTGCCGGAAACAGAGCGTGTGCTCCTGGAAATTCCGCAGCCCCTGGCCGACCACTGGGGCGGCAACATCGCCTTCGGGCCGGATGGCTGCCTCTACATCGCTCTCGGTGACGGCGGCCTGCGGGATGACCCGTACCGTCTGGCGCAGAATCCCTGGGTGCTGCATGGTAAAATCCTGCGCATCGACGTGAATGGTCGCAGCGGCAAGCTGCCGTATGCGATCCCGGCGGACAATCCCTTCACCAAAGAGCAAACCGTGCGCCCTGAAATTTTCGCCCTCGGTTTTCGCAATCCTTGGGGGCTGTCCTTTGACGCACGTTCCGGCCAGCTCTGGTGCGCAGACGTCGGGCAGGACCTGTGGGAGGAGATCAACCGCGTCGAGCGCGGTGCCAACTACGGCTGGAGTGACCGCGAAGGCCCGGCGAAAAGTTTCGCACATGCACACAGCTATCTGCCGAACATGGCCATCACGGATCCCGTGCATGCCTACACCCGCATGCGCGGTGAGGGCATCTGCATCGTCGGCGGCCTGCTCTATCGCGGTCAAAAACTGCCTCAGCTAGACGGTGCATTTATCTTTGCCGACTGGGGCTACGGCACCGTCTGGGCGTTGGGCATCGATCCCGCCAGTGGTAAGGCTTCTCGCCGCAGCGTGCTGCACCGCAAGGACCCAGAACATAAGTTCAACCCCTCGCTCGTCACTGCGGATGTCGATGGCGAGCCGGTGCTGCTCTCACAAGACGGAGCCCTATATCGCTTGGAAAAAGACGACGATTAAGCCAATTTTTCGCCGCAAGACGATGCCCATGGCCACGTTCAAGGCGGGCCATGATTCGTCTCCTCGCCCTGTTCCTGCTGCTTAACACTGTTGCGGTCGCTCAATCAAAACCCGATGTGCTCTTCATCGGCGTCGATGATTTGAACGACTGGACGAGCTACCTCGGCGGCCACCCACAGACGAAAACACCGAACATCGACCGCCTCGTGGCGCGTGGCACCGCGTTTACCAACTCGCACTGCGCTGCCCCGGCTTGCAATCCTTCGCGGGCGGCTTTGATGAGCGGCCTGCGCCCATGGGAGACAGGGATCTACACCAACAATGACCCGGCCGAGGGCGTGATGAAGGATACACTCACGCTCAACCGTCACTTTCTCGCCAGCGGCTACAACACCCTCGGTGGCGGTAAAATTTACCACGGCTACGGCAGTGAGGGCCGCACTGACTCATGGACGAAATGGGAGGGTCTCTTTCCCTCCATCAAAGAGCATGAGGAAAACATGAACGGCCTGAGCCGTGGTCACTTCGACTGGGGTCCGGTGGATGCCAAACCCTCCGACATGGGCGACTACAAAGCCACCGACTGGGCCATCAACCAGCTCAAGACCGCACCCACGGACAAGCCGCTTTTCCTAGCCCTCGGCTACATCAAGCCTCACTTGGCGTGGTATGTGCCCCGGGAGTACTTCGACCGCTTTCCGCTCGCCGACATCCAGCTCCCGGTGACCAAGGAGCACGATCTCGACGACGTGCCCAAAATGGGCGTGCGCATGGCCGGCCCCGAAGGCGATCACGCCGCCGTGGTCAAAGCCGACCAATGGAAGAAGGGCGTACAAGCCTACCTCGCGACGATTTCCTTCCTCGACGACCAGGTGGGCCGTCTGCTCGACGGGCTCGATCAAAGCCCCCGCAAGGACAAGACCATCATCGTCTGGTGGACCGACCACGGCTGGAATCTGGGCGAAAAGGAGCACTGGCGGAAGTTTGCCCTGTGGGAGGAAACCACCCGCACCTCCATGGCGATCATCGCCCCCGGTGTGACCAAGCCGGGCACCACCTGCACCGCCCCGGTCGATTACATGAACATGTACCCCACCGTCTGCGAACTCACCGGCCTGCCCGTGCCGGAGCATGTCAAAGGCGCCAGCCTCATGCCGCTGCTCAAAGACCCCGCCGCCAAATGGAACGGCGTGGCCGTCTGCACCCACGGCAAAGGCAACCACGCCGTGCGCGATGCCAACTGGCGCTACATCCGCTACGCCGACGGTACGGAGGAACTCTACGACCACTCCAAAGACCCGTATGAATGGACCAACCTCGCCAAAGAAGTCGGCATGAGCGAGATCAAGGCCAGACTCAGTGCCGCCATCCCCGCCGCCGATGCTGAAATCAAATCAACGTCCGGTGACGAAAAGAAGGAAGGCGAGGGCAAAGGGAAGAAGAAAAAGAAAGCCAAGGAGTAACCTGAGCCTGAATGGAAGGAGCCAGTCACTGCCCTTCTTTCTCCAGCGTGAAATCAAGCCCCAAACCGTTCGGCTCGGGTGACTTCATCGCTGCGGCAAATTGCGCGAGACTCCAGCCCTGCGGACCGGGCTTCTTTGCATCGATTTTGAGTTCATTGAAGTGAATGAGCAACTCACCCTTGGCCTTGTCCACCGTCTCCAGTTCCACCCAGTCCTTCCAGCGCGCAAACAGGCCGTCCACTTTCGCGGCATGCTTCGAATAGTCCGGCACATGGAGTTTCAGCGTTGCCAGATAAGGCTTGCCGTGAATGGGCAGCGCCTCGCGCACAGCCTGCGCGATCTGGTGCTCGCTGACCAGCTTCGGGTCAAAGACAACATTGGCATAAGTGTCAATCACCTGCACGACCGTCGCATCTGAAACACCCTTCGTTTCACTGATCGACTGCTGGACCACATACACGCAGCTCCCGCACTCCACGCCTGAGACATAAAAGGTCACGGACGGCTGCTTTTCGGCAGCGCGGAGAGAGGCCGCAATGAAACCCAGGATGAAGAGAAGGCGAAGTGTGTGTTTCATAATGGCAAATTTAAACCAGCCCCCGGATCGGTTCTCCACGCGTCAGCACATTGAGCAGACTCGGCGGCAGGCCCTCGGTGACACGCGCCTCCCCCACATCCACCAGCGTGTGCATGATGGTGGCAATCAAATCGGGAATCGTAATCGGCTCTGAAGCGGGCTCGCCACCATGGCGTGCCGACTGCCCGATGACCTGGCCCATCTGCAAGCCTCCCCCATAAATCATGAGCGGCGCCAGGCCACCCCAGTGATCGCGCCCGCCTTTGACATTGAGCTTGGGCGAGCGCCCCATCTCGCCACAGCAGACGAGCATGATTTTATCCCTCAGACCACGTAACTCGATGTCTTCGATCAAGGCGGAAACCGCATGGTCAAACGGACGCCCCACGTAGTCCATGCCGGTGCGGCACGGGGCGTTGTTGTTGTCAGCATGCATGTCCCACACAAAGCTCGTCGTGACGGTGACGAAGCCACAGCCCCTCTCACACAACCGCCGCGCCATGAGCAGCAGCTTGCCCAGCGTAGCGGCATTGTCAGCGTAATGCTCACGGTTGTTCCACTGCGTGCTGATGCGGTCTTTCGGCAGAAGTGCTGCTGTGTCATACCGGGCGATGAGACGCGGGTCTTCCTTGGAAAGATCAAACGCATCCGACACGCCGCGCCGCAGCACATCGAAGGCCAGCGTTTGAAAATCCGACATGCCGCCGAGGACTTGACTGCCGTCCATGGCCCGCTGCCATTGATCCAGTGAAGTGAGCAAAGCGCGCCGGTCATCCAGCCGCGTCTGCGGCATGCTCAGTGTCATGTCCGCCTGCGCACCACTTCCCGCGCCGGGAACAAAGGGCTGATAAATGGAGCCAAATTCACCGCTGGAGGTGAAGTCGCCAAACTGCTTGATCACAGGTCCTGCGGTGGATGAAACCGCCTGCGGAAACAGCGCCACGTTCGTCGGCATCGCACTGCTTTTGCGCAGCGGCCCGGCCATGCGTGAGTACAGCGAACCAAGATTCGCCTTCATCGTATCCTTGCCGACGAGGGTCTTGAGATCATGCACCGCATCTCCGGTGACGAAGGAGCGCACGATGCTGAACTTGTCCGCCAGTTTTGCCAGCCTCTCAAACGTGCCGCCAAAGGTCACGCCCGGCAGCTTGGTTTTGATCTCGCCCGTGACGCTCCTAATTTCTGACGGCGCATCCATCTTCGGGTCAAAAGTTTCAAACTGCGACGGCCCGCCATGCATGAACAGGAAGATGACCGATTTGTCCTTGAGCAGCGATTTTTGCGAAGCTGCCAGCGACTTGAGCGCCATCAGATCACTCAGCCCGAGCCCGCCCAGCCCCAATCCGCCAATGCGCAGGAAATCCCGCCGCTGCAGGCGCGAAGAACCCAGACTGTGATCGGAGAAGGTGAGCATATCCCTGCCAAATACGCCAACCGGGAGGCACTCCTTCCTGATTGTGCTTGCCACCCGGCATCGGGTTCGGGATGCTCGCCGCCATCATGCGCTTCCACCATTTCATTCTTGCCGTCGCATTGCTGACCCATGAGGCAGCCGCCGATTCCTCCGACTGCCGGATTTGTGACAAGCATCTGCTGCCACCGGTACTGAAACTCATCCCAGGCCGCAAATATGCGCGGGACCGCCGCGCCGACATTCTTCACGTGAAGCTCGATGTGACGCCGGATTTCGCCAAACGCACCGTCTCAGGCACGGCGACGCTGCGCTTCAAGCCGATCGCCCTGCCACTGGAGAAACTGGAACTGGATGCGGTGGACTTGCAGATCTCCTCCATCACGGCTGCTGGTGCCCAGGTGGCGGAGCATCAGGTCACGAACGACAAACTCATCATCACCTTTGCCAAAGCGATTGCACCTGACGCGGAGGCGACGGTCACGATCACCTATTCCGCTCAACCCGAGCACGGCCTGTATTTCCGCACCCCGGAGATGGGCTACAAGGCAGAAGACACACAGGTCTGGAGCCAGGGCGAGGCTGAGGAGCACCGCTTCTGGTTCCCCAGCTACGATTACCCCAATGAGCGCTTCACCAGCGAAGTCATCTGCCATGTGCCCAAGGGCATGCAGGTCATCTCCAACGGCACGCTGCAAAGCGAAAAACCCGGTAGCAATGACCTCGTGACCTTTCACTGGCTGCAGGACAAGCCGCATGTGAACTACCTCATCGCAATGGTGGCAGGCCACTTCCACAAGCTGGAAGACAAAGCGGGCGCGCTGCCCCTCGCCGTGCTGGTCCCCCCCTCCCACACCGCACAGGCGGCAAACGCTTTTGCCGACACCCGCAAGATCATCGAGTTCTATCAGAAGGAGATCGGCGTTCCCTTTGCCTGGGACAAATACTATCAGATCTACTGCCTCGATTTCATCGCTGGCGGCATGGAAAACACGAGCTGCACCTTTGAAGCCGCCGACATGCTGTTCAACTCCGACACTGAACAACTCCGCTCCCTGCATGAGCTCGATGCGCATGAGACCGCGCATCAATGGTTCGGTGATCTCGTCACCTGCCGCGACTGGTCGCACCTCTGGCTGAACGAAGGCTTCGCCACCTACTACACGCTGCTCTATGAGGAGCAAAAACTCGGTGCCGATGCGATGAAGTACGCCCTCTGGCAGGAAGCCCACCAAGTTTTTCAGGCAAACGACACCCGCCCCATCGTCTGGCGTGACTATGGCGATCCCATGCAGCAGTTCGACTCACGCGCCTACCCAAAGGGTGCTTGGGTGCTGCACATGCTTCGCAGCCAGCTCGGCACGGACTTGTACCGAAAGTGCATCAAAACGTACCTTGAGCGGCATCGCAACGGCATCGTCCGCACCGAAGACCTGCAGGATGTCATCGAAGAAGTCAGCGGACTCTCGTTTGATCAATTTTTCGATCAATGGCTCCACCACGGCGGCGTGCCGGAATTGAAAATCGACTATGCCTGGGACGCGGCTTCCAAGCAGGCCCGAATCACCGTTCGGCAGACTCAAAAACTCAGCGAACAGGTTCGCCTCTTCCGCTTGCCGCTGCCCATCGGCTTTGCCATCGCCGGACAAAAAGAGCTTACGCGTGTCAAAGCGGACGTCAGCAAAGACGTCGAAGACTTTTACTTTCCGCTGCCCTCCCAGCCAGAACTGGTGCGCATTGATCCTGATTACACCGTGCTGGCCAAGGTCGCCTTCACACCACCGGGCCCGATGCTCGACAAACAACTGCAAGCCGACGTCATCGGCCGCCTGCTCGCCATCAGCACCCTCGACGAAAAGCACATCGACAAGCTTGGCAAAGCCCTGCGTGAAGACACCTTCTACGCCGTCCGCGCCGAAGCAGCAAAAGCACTCGCGAAAATCGCCGAACCCGCAGCACGTGCGGCGCTGATCGCAGGCAGCAGCAACCAGCCCGATGCACGCGTGCGCAAGACCATCGTGCAATCTCTGGCCGCGCTGAACACGGCTGACTCGCAGGCAACCCTGTGGAAAATGGCCCAGAGCGAGAAGAACCCCGACATTCTCGCCAGCATCATCGAATCTTGGGGTGCACGCCCCGGAGACGCCACAGTCGCCATCGCACTCCGCACCCACCTGAGCGGCACTAGCTACAACAGCACACTCCAACTCGCCGCCATCAAAGCGCTGCGCGCTCAGGACGACGAGTCCGCCGTTCCAGATGTTCTTGCCCGCGTGCAATCCCTCAATGACCTCCGCGGTCGCGATGCGGGAACCGCCTTCGATGCTGTCGCCTTCCTCGCACGCCGTCCCACGAACACACAGCGCGATGCCGTGCGTGAATTCCTCACCGCCAAGCTTGCGGACCCTCGCCCTAGCTGGCGCATCGCCAGCGCAAAGGCCCTCGGCACACTGCGCGATCCCAAAGCGCTCGCCGTTCTGGATCCGCTGCTCGCCAGCGGCAATGCTCGCATCGACCCCGTGCGCGAGGCTGCAGCCAAATCCGCACAGGACATCCGCGCGGGATTGGAGAGCCCCGCCGACCTCAAAAAGCTCTGGGACCGCGTGCAACAACTGCAAAAGCAGGCCGAAGAACAGCAGAAGGAACTCGAAACCCTGAAGAAAAAATCACAACCAGCCGCCGCCGAAAAGAAGGCGGGCAAGTAAACACCACATGCGATTCCCACGCCTTCTCACCATCGCCACCAAAGTCGTCAAAGACACGCTTCTCTCACTGCCGAGCGAGATTCGCGATGAGGCAGGAGACTGCCGCATTGAACTGACCGAGATGGATGCCTTGGTCGATATTGATGAGGATCTGGATCCCGACCTGCTAGGCCTGTTTGAAGGTCTCTCCCGCAGTGATGGTCTGCCGGAAACTCCGGACGAGATGCCGCGCATCCGCCTCTTTCTGGACAATCTCTGGGACGAGTGCGCCGGCGACCTCACCACCTACCGCCACGAAGTCCGCATCACCTTCCTCCACGAACTGGGCCACTACCTTGGGCTGGATGAAGACGAGGTGGCGGCACTGGGGCTGGAGTGATTCACCCCATCTTCCGCCGACCGTGCAGGGCCTGATACAGCGTGAGTTCATCCACGTGATCAAGCCCTCCGCCCGCAGGCATTCCCTGGGCCAGCCGGGTGACGGCGATGCCTGCAGGACGCAGCAGATCAGCGATGTAGCTGGCGGTAGCCTCGCCTTCGACATCGGAGCCGAGGGCAATAATGACTTCTTCCGTGTGCAGATCACGCACACGATTGACCAGTGACTCCATGCGCAGGTCCTCCGGCGTCACATTGTCGAGCGGCGAAAGCCTGCCACCGAGCACGTGGTACAACCCTTGAAACGCACCCGAGCGCTCCATGCGCAGCACATCGGCAGCCTGTTCGACCACGCAAAGCTGCCGCTGCTGGCGGCGCGGATCGTGGCAGAGCAGGCACTCGCTGTCGCTTTCAATGAAGAACCCGCAGTCATCGCAGGGAATGATGCGCTCCCTGGCGTCCAGCAGCGCGTTGGAAAGCAGCGTGGTGCGCTCATCCCTCTGCTGCAGCAGCCAGATCATGAGCCGCTCCGCGCTGCGCGGTCCCAGGCCGGGCAGCGATTTGAGCTGGGCGACAAGACGCTGGATCGCAGGTGGATAATCAATACGCACGGCAAAAAAACTCAGTTCGCGGCAAGTTTGCGCGAATGTTTAGGCGTCTCTTTGGACGGCGACTCTTTTCCCTTCAAAGCCAGATCAACGCGCTCCATAAAATACTTGAGCGGCGCATCCTCACGGCCCTCGATGGCGGCGCTGTTGAAGCTTTCCTGCGCCTGTTTCAAATCGCCTTTGCGATACTGCACCACGCCCTGCCAGAAGGCATCACGGGCGCGGATGTCCGCCTCCGGCAGCGCACCTTTCTCAGCAAGCAGTTCGTACACCTCGCTCATCTGACTGGAGCCGACGGTGCTGACCATTTCCATCGGCCGCACCTCGGCATTGTCCTTCACCAAAGCATACGTCCTCGCGCTTAGCAGCACCTTGCTGCCGTACTCGGCATTCAAGACACACAACTGTGCGGCAAAATCGATCACATCACCCACAGCGCTGAAGCTCTCAAAGTGGCTGACACCAAACAGACCGCAGACCGCTGACCCCGTACTAAATGCCACACCAATCTGCGCCTTCTTGCCAAAGCGCTGCTCGATCTCACGAGTCAGCGTGGCAAGGTGCATGCGCAGTACTGCCGCCACCTGCACGGCATGCAGCGCGTGATGCTCGTCAGTCAGCGGGAATCCGAAGAAGACCCGCACCTGCCGGGCGTTGCAGTCATCCAGGTAAGCACCGCGCTCGATGAGAAATTCTGAAATGCTGCGCTGAAAATGCGTTGCCAGTTCTTCGAATTTCGATGCCTCGATGTCCGTGGAAAGCTCCCCATGATTCAGCAGACGGCAGGTCAGCACGGTGATCTCTCTGCGCTCCGTCATTTTCGCCGGATTGTTTTGATCCGCCAGCTCCTCAAACAGACGCGTGGAAAGCCGCCCGACAAAGTATTCGCGCATGACATGGCAGCGATAGCCATTCACCGAACCACCGACGGCAATACCCGCGATACCCGCGAACCACAGGGCCAGTGATCCGGAGATCGGCTCAAACAAGACCCCGCTCATGGCCATGATGCAGGCAAACGTGGTCGTGAGGAAAGTGCCGCCGAGCAGGAAGGCAAAACGCCTCCACTGCGAGGGCATCTCAATGCACACCCAGGCGCTGACGAAGGCCATCAAAGTATAGTACCCGTATTGCAGCAAAACGACCCGCTTCAATCCGCCTGCCGGCAAAATGAAACCGCGCGCAAACAGGATGGCAAACCAGTCGGCCGTGCCTTTGAAAAAGCCGAACTGATACAAAGCCAGCAACGGGATGCAGACCAGCACGCCAATGAACATGGCGGCAACTTGATTACGATTTAGAGGCGGGATTTTCAAGGTGTGAGGTCGATGATGTTGTTGGAAGCCGGTGACTCCGGTTGGCTGCGGCAGGCGTTCACGACGAGTTCGCTGACATACTTGTCCGGATTGGCAATCGCGTCTGTCGTAATGACAAAGGTCGTCGCTCCAGTGCTGCGTGTCACCAGCTTGAGACCAAAGGGATAATCCTTGAAGAGTTTCGCACACAGGGCCTCCACATGCAGCCCTTCACGCTGCGCCCGGGCGGCGACGGCTGCGATGGCTTCGCTGTCAAAGTCGAGCATGAAGCCATTCTCGCGCTGGAAACGCTCCGCAAAGGCCCTGACCTCACCGGCGTGAGCAACCCCAAGTTCTCTAAACTGGCTGTGGGCATCAGCACGGCATTTGGCCAGCGTCTGCTCCGGCTCCCGGACCAGCGCGCCATCGACCTGCAATTCCGGCAACCCGAGGCTGGGCATTTCAAATTTGAAATCACGCAGCACCCGCTCCCAGGCGGTGACAAGACCTCGCGCGCCGGTCTTTTCTTCCTCTGCCCGGCTGGCAATCTCACGCAGGGCATCATCCTTGAAGACCGCTTTGACTCCATAGGCGGCGAACTCACGCTCATACTGGCGGATGAGGCTGCCTTCGGAGTTCTTCATGATGTGAAACATGTCGTCCGCACTCAGCGGATCACAGACCACCCGCACCGGCAGGCGGCCGATGAATTCAGCCTCGAAACCATAATCAATGAAGTCCTTCGTGCGCGCTTCGCGGAACAGATGCTCCGCAGCGGTGGTTTTGATGTCCGAGGGGACAAAGCCAATGGATTTCCGGTTCGTGCGCTTTTCGATGAGTTTTTCCAACCCGCCAAACGCCCCGCTGACAATGAAGAGAATGTTGCGCGTGTTCACCACCTCGCGGCCCGTGCGGCCCTTCCGGGTGTCGAACATCATCTGCATCTGGCTTCGGATGTCGTTCGGTGCGTAGAGGGCCACTTCCGTTTCCTCCATCAGTTTCAGCAGAGTCGTCTGCACCCCGCGCCCGCTCACGTCGCGCCCCAGCCGTTCGGGGCCGCTGCTGAGCTTGTCGATTTCATCCAGATAAATGATGCCATGCTCCGCGAGTTCGATGTCGCCATTGGCTTTCGCCACCAGATCGCGCACCAGATCGTCCACATCAGCGCCGACGTAGCCAGTTTCGCTGAATTTCGTCGCATCCGCCTTCACAAACGGCACGCCGATAAGGTCGGCGATGTGTTTGACGAGGTAGGTCTTCCCGACCCCGGTGGGTCCAATGATGATGACATTCTGTTTCGAAAATTCGAGCTTCGGCCCGCCGGAGTTTGACTCACGATCATCCCGCAGCATCCGGGCATGGTGATAGTGATCACACACCGCAGTGGCGAGCACTTTTTTGGCCTCATCCTGCCGGATCACAAACCGGTCAAGGTGCGCCTTGATATCTGCCGGACGGTAATTGAACTCAAAGGCCCTGCCATTGTCAGGTTTGGCTGCTTCTTCCACGGGCCGCTCCTCCCGTTCCGGCAGGGAATGCCCGCCAGGACCCTCGACGCGGGTGAACAGCACCTGGCCACCCAGCGTGTTTTTGATGAAATCCTCCAGCTTGCGCGTGATCTCCTCCGGAGTACCGGGCGCTTTGGGTGTTTCAGTCTCGGGATGTTCTGGCGTGGGGTCGCTCATGGGGAAAATGATAGTGCGCTAGACGAAGCCTGCTGACAAGCGGCACGATGCGTGCTCTGCACCGGCAAGAAATGCTCTTTTTCAGGGTTGCACGGACCTTGTGATATCCCATACTCCGCCCCCCTCATTATGTCAGCACCCGTCAAAGTCGCCGTCGTTGGAGCCAGTGGTTACTCTGGAGCTGAACTGCTGCGCCTGCTGCTACGGCACCCAAACGTGGAACTGGTGGCAGTGACCTCCCGGTCCCTGGCTGGAAAAGCGCTCTCCAAGGAATTTCCGCGCTTCCGCAGTGTCGGTGTGGCCGATTCGCTGACCTTCACCGCGCCTGACGCCGCCGCCCTGAAAGCCGCCGGTGCCCAGATCGCCTTTCTGGCTCTGCCCCACGGAGTTTCCGCCGAATACGCGAAACCGCTGCTCGAACTCGGCCTCAAGGTCATCGACCTCAGCGCAGACTTCCGCCTCCGGAGTCCGGCCCTGTATGAAGAATTCTACGGCCACGCGCACCCTGCGCCTGAACTGCTCGATGAAGCCGTCTATGCGCTCCCGGAAGTACGTGAGGAGCAAATCAAGGCCTCACGCCTCATCGCCTGTCCCGGCTGCTATCCCACCAGCATTCTGCTGCCCCTCATTCCGCTGCTAAAGGCGGGTCTGCTGGCAGAGTCGCCGCTAGCCGTGGCCAGCATGAGCGGTGCCAGCGGTGCCGGTCGGAAAGAAAGCATTCCCCTGCTCTTCTCCGAGGTGCAAAACAGCGTGCGCAGCTACAGCGTGCCGCTGCATCGTCACCTGAGCGAAGTCGGCCAGGAGCTCGCCCTCGCTGCCGGCCGTGAGGTAAAGCTCTCGTTTGTACCACACCTCATGCCGACCCATTCGGGCATCTGCACGACGACGTTCGCACAGTTGCAGCCCGGCGTGACGATTGAACAAATCAGCGCCGCATTGCATTCGGCCTACGGTTCTGCCCCCTTCGTGCGTTTGCTCGGGGTGAATCAGTCTCCCGACACCAAAAACGTCACCGGCACCAATTTTGTGGACATCGGCTGGGCCTATGATGCCCGCGCGGGACAGCTCATTTTGATGAGCGCCGAAGACAATCTCGGTAAAGGCGCCTCCGGTCAGGCCGTGCAAAACATGAACCTCATCTGCGGCTTCGAGGCCACCGCAGGCCTGCTGAACATCTGATATGCCTCCCAAAGCCACTGAAGAACGCGAATGCCGCGTTCCATTCAAAGTCATCGACGGCGGCGTCACAGCAGCGAAGGGCTTTCGCGCCAGCGCTGTGTCCTGCGGCATCAAAAATCCCGATGCCACCCGCCTCGATCTGGCGCTCATCGTTTCCGACGGCCCGACCGTGACGGATGCCGTCTTCACGACCAACAAAGTCCGCGCCGCCTGCGTGCGCGTCTGCCAGCAGCACATCAAAGAAAGCGATACCCGCGCCATCATTGCCAACAGCGGCAACGCCAACGCCTGCACCGGCGTCCAGGGCATCCACGATGCCAAGGCCATGACCAAGGCCGTCGCTGAACAGCTCGGCGTAAAAATGCGCCAGGTGCTTGTCTGCTCCACCGGCATCATCGGCATGCCCATGCCAATTGAGCGGGTCATTGTCAAAGTGCCCGATGCCGTGGCCAAACTGAAGACTGACGGCTCCGACGACGCCATGACGGCGATCATGACAAGCGACACGCGCCCGAAAACTTTCGCGGTCGATGTCCCCTGCGGCAAAGGCAGCTTCCGCATTGGCGGCATCGCCAAAGGCGCAGGCATGATCTGCCCAAACATGGCCACCATGCTCTGCTTCATCACCACCGACGTGAGGATCGGCAAGGATGAGCTCCACCGCTCCATGCGCTACGCCGTGGAGAAAAGCTTCAACTGCATCACCATCGACGGCGACACCAGCACGAACGACACCGTCATCGTGATGAGCAACGGCCAGTCCGATGTGCCCACGATCAAAAAGAACTCCCCCGAGGCGGAGCTCTTCCGCTGCGCACTGCACAAGGTGATGCTGGAACTCGCCAAGATGATCGTCTGCGACGGCGAGCGCGTGACCAAGTTCGTCGAAATCCGCGTCCGCAATGCCCGCACGCTGGCAGACGCCCGCAAGGTGGCCGAGACCGTTGCCAAATCCCTTCTGGTGAAGTGCTCCTTCCATGGCTGCGATCCAAACTGGGGCCGCATCATCCACGCCGTCGGTTATTCCGGCGCGCGCATTCGTGAAGAGCTCATCGACATCTACTTCGGCGGCCTGCAGGCCTGCAAAGGCGGACTGGCCACGAAAACGCCTGTCGCTGAAATGGAAAAGGTCGTGCAAGAGCCAAAGTTCACCGTCACCATTGATCTCAATCTCGGCACCAGCGGCTACACCGTGTACACCAGCGACCTCTCCGAAGAATACGTGGATTTCAACAGCTCGGAATACTCCGCTGCCATTCACGCGAAACGCCAAAAAGGCTTCGCTTGATCGGTTCACGCAGTCACATTCATCGCGATGAATCCTCTCGACGCTCAAATCACCAAATCCGCCGTACTCCTTGAAGCCCTGCCTTACATGCAGAGCTTCCGTGGCTGCACGTTTTTGATCAAGGTCGGCGGCAGTGCCATGGAAGACCCCGTGCAGGTGGACTCCTTTCTTCGTGACGTCGTATTTCTCGAAGCCGTGGGCATCAATCCCGTCATCGTGCACGGTGGCGGCAAGGCGATCTCGAAAGCCATGACCGAGTCCGGTCTGCAGGCAAAGTTCATCAATGGCATGCGCGTCACCGACGACGAGACGATCAAGATCGTCGAGGAGACTCTGGCTCGCGTGATCAACCCGGAGATCGTCACCAAGATCAATGCCTTTGGCGGCAAAGCGGTCGGCATTCCTGGCACAGAAGTCTTTTTGGGCGAAAAAATGAAGGGCGATCTCGGCTGGGTCGGTGAAGTGAACGACTGCAAGCTCGGCCTGATCCAAGCCGCTGTAGCCGGTGAGTTCGTCCCCGTCGTTTCACCTGTCGCCCGCGAACTTTCCTCCGGCAAAACGCTCAACGTAAACGCCGACCTCGCAGCCTGCGGTCTGGCAAAGCGCCTCAAGGCCACAAAGCTCATCTTCCTCAGCGACGTGCGCGGTGTGATGCGTGATCCAAAGGACGACACCACCCTGATTCCCAGCCTCGACGAAGCCTCCATCACCAAGCTGAAAGCAGACGGCATCATCAGTGGCGGCATGATCCCCAAGGTGGACTCATCGCTCGACTCCCTGCGCGGTGGCGTGGGCAAGGTCCATCTCATCGACGGTCGCCTGCCGCATGCCCTCATTCTCGAAATCTTCACCGACGGCGGCATCGGCACTGAAATCCATTTGTAACCCTGAGATGAGCACGAGTGATCAATTAATGCAGGAGTTCGTCCT
The DNA here is from genome assembly GCA_002482965.1 of Verrucomicrobiaceae bacterium UBA7681. Lineage (GTDB taxonomy): Bacteria > Verrucomicrobiota > Verrucomicrobiia > Verrucomicrobiales > Verrucomicrobiaceae > Prosthecobacter. The sequence continues at coordinate 16,450 of DLGZ01000041.1, forward strand.
GCCAAACTACGGACGTTACAACGTGTGGCCCGTGCGCGGCGAAGGCCCGTACGTCTGGGATCGTGACGGGAAAAAGTATCTCGACTTCGCTGGCGGTGTAGCCGTGTGCCCGCTCGGTCACTGCCCGCCAACGGTGGTGAAGGCTCTCACCGAACAAGCGAACACGCTCATCCACGTCTCAAACTGGTACTGCATCGACAAGCAGGCCGAACTGGCGCGCATTCTCGTCGAAGAATGCGTCGGTATTGCAGGCAAATGCTTCTTCTGCAACAGCGGTGCGGAGGCCAATGAAGGCCTGATCAAGCTGGCGCGGAAATACGGCCAGCAGACCGGCGGGCGCTACGAGATCATCAGCTTCACCGGCTCCTTTCATGGCCGCACCTTTGGCGCCATGACCGCCACGGCGCAGGAGAAAATCCACGGTGGCTTTGGTCCTCTGCCACCAGGCTTCGTCTATTCACCTTTCAACGATATCGCAGCCCTCGAAGCAGCGATCACCGACAAGACGGTCGCTATCTTGGTGGAACCCATCCAAGGCGAGAGCGGCGTGAATGCTGTCACGCCCGAGTTCCTGCGCGCCGCCCAACGTTTGTGCCGCGAAAAAGATCTGCTCCTGCTGCTGGATGAAGTGCAGTGCGGCTTTGGCCGTGCAGGCGAAATGGCCGGCTGGCGCAGCATCATTCCGGGAGATGAAATTCAGCCCGACGGCATCAGCTGGGCCAAGGCCATTGGCAGCGGCTTCCCACTCGGTTCTTTCTGGGTCAATGATCGCCGCGACCTGAGCAAGACCCTCGGCCCCGGCACACATGGCACCACCTATGGAGGCTCCCCCCTCGCCTGCGCCGTCGGCATCGCCACAGTGCGCACGATTTTGGACGAACATCTCTGTGACAATGCCAAAACTCGCGGTGCAGCCATCGCATCGGCGGCCTGCGCATGGAATCACGTACTCATCAAAGAGGTGCGCCAGCTCGGCCTGTTCATCGGCTTTGAACTCAATGCCGAAGCCATCTCCGCGAAATCCGGCGGCAAGCCGCCTTCCATCTTCCTCGCACAGCAACTGCTTGATGCAGGCATGATGGTCACCCCCGCCGGCCCCAATGTCGTGCGCTGGCTCTCACCGCTGAACATCACCGCAGCCCATGCCGACGAAGGGCTCACCATCTTCAAGAGCGTGCTCGATCAGCTCGCGTAAAACCGCCAAGATATGAATCACCTCCTTTCCATCGAAGAACTCAATCAGGAACAAATCGAGAGAATCGTCGATCTGGCCTGCGTGCTGAAAAAGGACCGCACCGCATCCCCGCAGGTCCTCACCGGCCAGCAGTGGGCACTGATTTTCAGCAAGTCTTCGACACGCACCCGCGTCAGTTTTGAAGTAGGCATTCGCGAACTGGGCGGCTCGGTGATGTTTCTTTCCAGCGCCGACATCCAGCTTGGCCGTGGCGAGCCAATCAAAGACACCGCACGCGTGATGGGCCGCATGATTCACGGCGCGGTCATCCGCACCTTCGCCCAGCAGGATGTGGTCGATTTCGCCCAATACAGCGGCATCCCCACCATCAATGCTCTGACCGATGACGAGCACCCCTGCCAGGTGCTGGCGGATTTGCAGACGATCAAAGAACGCCTCGGCGGCTGGCAAGGCAAACGCGTCTGCTTCCTGGGCGATGGCGACTGCAACATGGCCCGCTCCTGGATCTGGGCCTCCGTGCATCTCGGCTTTGACCTCGTCATCGGAGCCCCCAAGACGTTTCAACCGCAGGAAAGCTTCATGCATCGTGTGCCCGGCAACACAGTCAGCATCGTCGATGACCCCGCGGAAGCCGTGGGTGCCTGCGATGTCGTTTACACCGATGTCTGGGTCAGCATGGGCAAGGAAGCCGAAAGCGCCGACCGTATCGAAACCCTCAAGCCCTGGCAGATCAACTCTGCCCTCCTGAAGCACGCCAACCCCGGCGCTCTCGTCATGCACTGCCTCCCAGCCTATCGCGGCAAGGAAATCACCGAAGAAGTCATGGAAGCCCACGCCGATTTGATCTTCGACCAGGCTGAAAACCGTCTGCATGCGCAGAAGGCAGTGATCGTGGAGATCATGCAGAAGTAGGGAACGAAAGGCAGGCTTTCAACGGCCTTGATTCTCCTTTTCGATCTTGTCCAATTCTGCACGGCCTGCGGCGGTCAGCTTGGTTCTGTCCGTCACCACATTCGTAATCTTGGGGAAGGTCTTCAAGACGGGGAGCGCGGCATCCGTGATCTGGGTACCACTGAGACGGAAGTAGCCCACCGGCAGGTTTTTAAGATGCGGCAGACCTGCATCCGTGATGCTGGCATCCACCAGCACCATGTAAGTCACATTTTTCAGCCGGCCGACGTGAGGCATGAAGTCGTCAGTCACGCCTTTGTCAGTCAAATTAAGGGTGGTGAGTGACTTCAGACGCCCTGCCAGCACACCAAAACCAGCGGCGGTGCAGGTGGTGCCCTGGTCCGTCTTGCAGCTCATGCGGAAATCCTTCAAGTCGGGCACCGCCTCACCAATGGCGGCAAGGCCGGCATCCGAGAGGGCGCTGTCGTCCAAGATGAGTGTTTCGAGGCTGCGAAAGCCTTTCTGGCCTTTGAAGCTCTCACCGGAAAAGCTGCGGTTGCCTTCGATCACCAGCTCCACCAGTTCATCCAGACCGGCAAGGAACGCCATGACCTCCGGTGAAATGGCGACGGGCGGGAGGCTGAGCTTTTGCAGCTTCTTGAACTTGCCCAGATGAACGAGGTGCTGCGCCTGGAAGTTCTGCGTCCGGTCAAGATACAGTTCCCTGAGCTTCGAATTCGCGGGCATGTGGACGAGGAAGGAGCCGTCGATGCGGGTGTTTGTGAGGTCCAGCACGGCCAGTTCCGGCAGAGCAGCCAGGCTTTTCAGCATCGTGTCCGTGACCATGCAGCGACCGCCGGCGCTGCTGTTGTTGAACGCGAGTCTGCGCAGCTTTTTGAAGCGCGGCAGGTAGGCCATGCCTTTTTCCGTGAGCGCGGGGCTGTCGATGAAAAGCTCGAGTAATCCTTCGTTGAGGTAGCCCAGCCCTTCTCCGGTGAAATTACGCACCCGATAGTCCACCGAAAGGATTTCGAGGCTCTTTAGGCCGCTGAGATGCGCAAAGGCAGCGTCCTCAACTTCGGTCGGTTTGATGTGAAGACTTTTCAGCTTCGTGGCGCCGCGCAGCATCTCCACGGGCATCGTGCCCGGGTTGTTGGAGAAGATCAGCCTTTCCAAATCCGGGCAGCGGCCAAGGATCGAGAACCATTTCAATCCCTCCTCATTCATCGGCAGTTCATAAAGCGAAAATTCCGTGAGCTTCAGCGTGCCTTTGGGGAGATCCTTGACCTGGTCAATGCGTGGGCCGCCCCCCGCCACCTGCACATGGCCGCCCCTGCCCTGCGCGCCACCTTTGCTGTCCAGCGCCCATTCACACACGGCGCGGACTTCCTCCGGCGTGGCCTTTGGCAGCGGCGGCAGAACTTTGTCCGCAGACAAAGGTGGGGCGGCAGGGGCTCTCGCTCCGCCCGCAGCATCCGCAGGTGTGCTGCCGGATTTCACAGCGGTGACGCCGCCCGCCGGCGCAGCGGGGTCACGTTGCTGGGCGACGTGGTCGCGCACGGCCTTCACGCGCATCGCATCGTCGAGCTTCTGGACCTTCGTCAGCTCGTCCTGATACGCTGCCAGCGCACGATCATAGGAGGCATGCAAAGGCGCGGCGCTTTGATTGCGTTTGGCAATGAGGGCAGCCATCTGGTCGCGCCAGGTTTTGCGCAGCGTTTGCAGAGATGCTGGCGTGTTTTCACCATCTGCCTCCGGAACAGCGGCATCGGTTTGAATCTGAACTTTTTCGTTTCTCAAGGCCAGCGCCTCATCCAGCTTTCCGGACTTCGCGGCGGTGGCGATGCCGCGGTCCAGCGCGGCTGCATATTTGGCGTTCAGGTCGGCCACCGCCGTTTTGTGGACAGCTCCCGCCTGCTGCTCATACGCTTCAAGGAAGGTTTTTTCGAGGGTGACGAGCCTCGCGGAAACTGGATCGGCTGGTGAAGGCGGTGCCATGGCCGTTGCCGGCGCGCTTGGCACCATGGCCGTCGGTGAGGGCGTCGAAGGCGGCGCTGGCGTGCGCAGCCACTCCACTTCGCCGTCCATCGGCTCCAGTCGCACGCGGTGGAAAGTGGTGTCTTTCAACTGTGTGCCCACAGCGAAGTAGCCGTGGGTGGCGGGTCGCCAGACTCTCGAACCGCCAGTCGTGTCACTGCGCGGCCCCTCCCAGGCGACAAGAGGCTTGCCATTCACCCAGGCTTTGAGAGCGAGTCGGTCGGCACTCTTCAGCAGCACCTGGACAGTGATGCGACTCTTCGGTCCCAGCGCGGAGTCCAGCTTCGCCCAGGCCGGCGTGTTGGGGGCAAAGGAAGGAAGACCCTGGAAATGAGCGAAACCGGCCCGATGGTTGCCTTTGTTATTGTGGGATACCAGAAAAACGACGTTTTCCAATGCGTCGCCTTTTCCCTTAAAAGGGAGAAACAGGGCGACATCTCCTGAGATCGCGTGGGTGGAGAGTTCCACATCCAGCGTGTAGCTGCCGGTGCAGCCAACCGGAATCTGCACACGAGATTCGGTTGCCCCGCGCTGCGAGGTGTAAACAAGTTCGCCGTTCCGAACGTTCCAAATGCCGAGCACCGCATCTTTGGCCAGGTCAATGCGTGGAAGCAGATCCACTGACTTCTTGCCCACCACCGGAACGGGCTCCGTGAAAGCCGCAGGTGCGGGGGCCGCGACAACGGGCTTGGATGCCGTTGCTGCGGGAGGCTTGGGGGATGAGACTGCTGGGGGCTTCGGTACCTCGCCAGCCGGGATTTTGGCCGGCGCCACGCTCTTCGGTTTCTGGCCTCCGCCGAAAATGACAAACGCACCGGCCCCCAAGGCGGTCAGGACGATGAGGCTGATGACGAGGCCCGCCCTCCGCCTGGGTCTTTGTCCTGCCGTCACCGTCTTTGATGCCGGCGTTGGAGTGGCGGCTTTCTCCTGGGAATCGGCCATTTCGGCGGCCCTCTGCGCACGTGTCGCTTGTGCGGCGGCCTCCGCTGCTTCTTGCTGGCGCTGGATGAGCACGGCGCGTGGAAGCGCCAGAATGGTGTCCAAGTCACGGCGGAGATCCTGCGCGCTTTGATAACGCGCTTCGCGGTCCGTCTGCATCGCCTTCGCAATGATCGCGTCGAAGCGCGGGTCCGTGCCCCGCTTGAATCCCGGCATCGTCCACATGCCGCGCGGAATTTCGCCCGTCAGCATCTGATAAAGCATCACACCGGTCGCGTAGAGGTCAGCGCGCCCGTCCAGCGGCATGCCGGGGATCAACGCCTCGGGGGCCACGAAATCCGGCGTGCCCATGGCCATGTTTGTTTTGGTCAGTCCGTTTTGTCCTGCATCACTTTGCTTCGCCAGTCCGAAATCGGCAACCTTCACGGTCCCCTCCATGTTGAGGAGGATGTTGGCCGGCTTGATGTCACGATGGATCACGCCGCGCGCATGCGCGTATGCCAGCGCATCGCAGACATGGGCGGTAATGGAAAGCGCGTAATCCTCGGGCAGGCAGCCCTGCCCGGCAATCATCTGAGCCACATCCGTGCCGTCGATGAACTCCATGACGAAGTAAAAAAGCCCGCTCTGGGTCTCGCCGAAGTCATAGACATTCACAATATTCGGATGGCTCATCTTCGCCATCGTGCGGGCCTCGTTCTTGAAGCGTTCCGCAAACTGGGCGTTCTCATCATCAATGAGATCACCAGGAAGCACTTTGATCGCGACGGTGCGGTCCAGCGAGGACTGCACGGCTTTGTACACCGCCCCCATGCCGCCACGGCCGAGAAGCCCCTCGAATCGATACTGCGGCAGCACCGCCTGCATCTCGTCCAGTGAAGGAGGCTGCCAGCCGCCGGCATGCTTGGTGCCAGTTTGCGAAGTGCTCATGAAACAGCTTAGGGGTAAAAAAGCGTTCTATTCTAGGCAGGACCGAGCCCCGCTGACCATGTTTTTTTGCTTTTTGTCCGGGTCCCCCGCCAAAATGCCGCCTTGCAGGCTCGTTGAGCCACGGCATTCGTCACGCCTTCCCAGTTCATGAACACCAACACCATCGCGAACAGTCCTCTCGGCGTTTTTGACTCCGGCGTTGGCGGCCTGACCGTGGTGCGCGCTCTGCGCGATCTCCTGCCCAACGAGTCGATCATCTACCTCGGCGATACGGCCCGTGTGCCCTACGGCTCGAAATCCCCGGACACGATCCGGCGCTTCTCGATGGAGGACACCCAGTTCCTCGTCTCCCATGGCGTGAAGGCCGTGGTAGTGGCCTGCAACACCGCCACAGCCCATGCGCTGCCGCAACTACAGGCCACATTTCGCGTGCCGGTCATCGGCGTCCTCGGCCCCGGCGTGGAAGCAACGCTCGCCGACGCCACCTGCGAACGCGTGGGCATCATCGGCACGGCGGGCACAATCCGCAGTCACGCCTATCAGCACGAAATCGCCATGCGGCGGCCTGACATCATGATCGAAGCGAAGGCCACGCCGCTGCTGGTTCCCTTTGTGGAGGAAGGCTGGACCGATCATCCGGCACTCAAATCCGTGTTGCGTGAGTACCTGAAGCCCATGCTCGACAAAGGCATCGATACCCTGGTGCTGGGCTGCACGCACTACCCGCTGCTGATTCCTGTGCTGAAGCGCATCTTGGGTCAAAAGGTACGCCTCGTGGACTCCGCCAGCACCTGCGCAGCGCATGTGAAAGCCAGCCTCGAACAAGGCGGCCTGCTGCGAACGACCAAATCGAAACCCTCGCTCGACATCTACCTCACGGATCACTCCGAGCAGGCTGAAAACCTCGCCAAGCGCTTCCTCGGCACAGATTTCGGCAAGGTGAAGAAGGCCGTCGTTTGAAGCAGCCTATGGCAATCTCAAATTGCCCGCCGCTGAAGACTCGCTAGCCTCGCACCCACACCACATGTTTCCGCGCATCTTTGACCGTTATCTCGGCCGCCAGGTCGCATCAGCCACGCTGATCGGCGTGGCGCTGCTCAGCGGTGTGATGGTGCTGGGCAATGTGTACAAAAAGCTGGACCAGCTCCTGGGCAATACCGAACTGCCGACCTCAGTGATCGCGGAGTTCGTGGTGCTCGTCATTCCCTTCTCGCTCATCTTCACGATCCCCTGGGCCTTCCTGACGGGCATCCTGCTCGTGTTTGGCCGGCTGTCCGCTGACAATGAGCTCGTCTCCCTGCGCATGACCGGCATGTCCATGCCGCGCATCTGCGCCCCCGTCTTTGTCCTGGCGATAGCGCTCAGCGGTATCTGCCTCTGGGTAAACGTAAGCCTGGCACCCGCAGCGAAGGACCGCATGAAGCGCCTGTTTTACCAGGTGGCGGTGAAGAATCCTGAAACCCTGTTCCAAGAAGGCCAGGTGCTGGAGCGCGTTCCCGGCTACCGCATTTACACCAGCAAGCGTCATGACAAGACGCTCACAGACATGCACATCATCATGCTGAAGGGCACCCAGGCCAGCACCTACATCCACGCCAACAAAGCCACCCTGCACACCACTCCCGGCTCGATTGATCTGCAGATGGAGCTGGAAGGCATGACGGAAGAGACCGTTCCAGTAGAAGGTCAGGGCCAGCTCGGTGGACTGGCCATGGACCAGCAATGGCTGAAACTGCCTCTCTCGGAAATGCAAAAAGATGTCGTGCGGGTGAATGCCAGCATGAAAACCACCAGCGCACTGTCCGAGGAGGTGCGCACCTGGAAGGACACCGTCACCGGCGAAGCATTGACGCCTGTGTCGCGCTCCCTCTCGCTCACCGAACTAAGCAAACGCTACAGCTTTTCGATGGCCTGCCTCACCTTCGCCCTGGTAGGCATCCCTCTGGGGGTGACTGCTCAACGGCGCGAGACCTCTTCGGGCTTCGCCTTGAGTCTGATCACGGCCACGGTTTACATCGTCTTCATCATTCTGGCGGACACGCTCAATGACAAACCGGCGGCGATGCCGCACCTCATCATGTGGCTTCCCAATGTGATTTTCCTGAGCATGGGCGGCTGGTTGTTCTACAAGCTCAGCCGGAAATAAGGCCGTCCGCCTCATTTCTTCAGCAGTCCAATGACCGCAGAGGTCATCGCCGCCACACCAGTCTCGAGGGTGGGTTCTGGAACAGGTTTGAAATAGGGCGAATGCAGTGATGGCAGGCTGGTTCCCTTGGCTTTGGCTGCGGCCACAACCGCTGGCGGCTGCGTGCCCAGCCAGAACATGCACAGCGGCACCTTCTCCTTCGTCATGCCGTATTCGGAGAAATCTTCCGCGCCCATGACAGGCTCGCGCGTGAGCACATTGTCTGCACCAATTGCCGCGCCAATGAACCCGCGCACCTCCTGGCACAGCTCCGGTTGGTTGTAGAGCGCCGTGGCACGGTCATCTGACACCAGCACCTCCGGCATCTTGTCAGCAGGCATGCTGGCGGACTCCGCCTGGGCTTTCACAATGCGTTTGATGGAGTCGATCAAGTGCTGCCGCGTTTCCTTCTTGTAGCTGCGCAAGGTCAGTTGCAGTCGCACTTCATCCGAGATGATGTTGCTCTTCGTGCCCCCATGAATGCTGCCGACCGTGATCACCGCCGGATCGCCAGGCCTCACTTCGCGACTCACAATGGTCTGCAACGCCAGCACGATCTGCGACGAAAGCACGATGGGATCTTTGCAGAGGTGCGGCATCGAACCATGCCCACCCACGCCCTTCACAACGATCTCCACCGAGTCCACGTTCGCCAACGCAAAACCTTCCACAATGCCGACCGTGCCATGCGCCATGTCGGACGAACAATGCAGCGCGATGGCCTTGTCCGGCTTCGGAAACTTCGAGAACAGACCGTCGCGCAGCATGAACCGTGCACCCAGCACCCGCTCCTCCGCCGGCTGTCCGATCATGACCACCGTGCCCTTCCACTGATCCCGCAGCTTCACCAACGCCCGTGCCGTTCCAACAAAACTGGCCATGTGCATGTCATGGCCGCAGGCATGCATCACGTTCACCTCACGCCCAAGATCATCCTTCACCACCTTCGTGCTCGCATAGGGCACCCCCGTCTGCTCCTTCACCGGCAGCGCGTCGAGATCCGTCCGCACCAGAATCACCGGCCCGTCGCCATTTTTCAACACGCCGACGACCCCATGTCCGCCAACATTCTCCGCGACCTCCAGCCCGGCCTCACGCAGCTCCTTGGCAATGCGTCCCGCCGTTTCTGTCTCATTCAAGGACAGCTCCGGATTCGCATGCAGCTCTTTATAAAGCGTAACGAGCGACGGCAGTTCCTGTTTCACCACCGAAGAAACATCGGCAGCAGCAAGAGATGACCCGACCAGCAAACACAGCATAAGCGGCTTCATGAGATCCACTAAGCCGACAATCCCGCCTTCTTGCAAGGCTCAAGGCTGATTGGCTGAGGATTGCCTTTGGATCAAATTGGCCAGCTCCGCTTCGAGCTCGAGCTTCTGCCTCTTCAACCGGGTGACTTCTTCCATCTGGTCCCGCCCCATTGATGGATGCCCCTTGTCCCGCTCATCTATCAGCTTGGCAAGCTCATCGTGCCGCACCTGAATTCTGGCGACCTCCGCCATCTGCCCGAGACGTCTGGCGTCTTGAAGCTGCTTCGCCAGATCGGTCAGCTTTTTGACATCCAGGTCGTAGTCAGTCCATCCAAGACGGCTCATGGCTTTCATTTTTTGAGTCAGCAGCAGGTCCATCTGCGTGATTTCTTTGCCAAGTTGTTTCTCACTCAGGGAAAAATGCATCGCCTCCATCCACTCCTCGCAGCGCTGTGGCCAGGCGTTGATGGGCTGCTTGTTGTCGCGCATGCCAAAGCCATGACCGCCTTTAGTGAAGAGGTGTAGCTCGCAGGGAATGCCAAGCTTTTTGTACTCCAGGTAGAGCACGGTGGCGGCCATTGGGTTCTGGCCATCATCATGGGCGCAGGCGAGGAACATCGGCGGCGCATCCTTCGGCACGGCGAACCCCTCCTTGAGCTTCGTGGGATCTTTGGAGTCCACAAATCCGCCACCGTAAATCATGATGCCAAAATCCGGCAGCTCCGTCTTCGAAGCGCGGTCACAAGCGATGTGTGCGAGCAGGTTTCCACCCGCGCTGAAACCTAGCAGGCCAACTCGTCTGGGGTTCAGATTCCACTCCCTGGCATGCTCACGAACAAGGGCGATGGCCTTGGCTGCATCCTGAACAGGCTTTTCATGGTGCGCAGCTTCATCTCGCGTCGGCGTGCGGTATTTGAGCAGAATGCCGGTGATGCCAATGCTGTTGAGCCATTCACACACCTGCGTGCCTTCATGCACGGCAGAGAGAAAAACGTAGCCGCCGCCAGGAGCCACAATGACGCTGGTGCCGTTCGGTTTTTCCGGTCGATACACGGTGATCGTAGGTTCGTGAATATCTGTGATTGTACTTTTGCCCGCCTTGGTGCGGATGAAGTCCTCCGTCCCCTTGGAATGCGGCAGCATCTGGCCGGGCGCACCTTCGGGCCAGAGTTTGATCTCGATGGGATCAGCAGCACAAATGGGCAGGGCACCGAGGAGAAGAAAAAGCAGAGCTTTCATGGTTGTGCCCGCATGATGACGGAAAGGCGCGCCTTTGTCACCCGTAGAGTTGAAGGTCCATGAATCCGCTCGATGCCAACCGCCTCCACCTGACCCGCCGTTCCCTGTTTGGGAAAACGGCGCTGGGGATCGGTGGCGCAGCGCTGGGCGGGCTGCTGACACGCGAAGGATTTGCCTCACAACTGCCGGACGAAATGGCCCCCGCCCTGCCGCATTTTGCACCGAAGGCAAAACGCGTCATCTACCTCCTGCAAAACGGTGCCCCCTCCCATGTGGACCTGTATGACCACAAGCCGATGCTCAAGAAAATGCACGGCACGCAGATCCCGGACAGCATCGTAGCCGGCAAGCGCTTCAGCACGATGACCGGCGGCCAGACAGCGCGTCCGGTGCTAGGCGAGATCTCAAATTTTTCACGCCACGGCCACAGCGGCGCAACGGTGAGCGATTTCCTGCCGCACACCGCAGCGATGGCAGACGAGCTCTGCTTCATTAAATCTCTGCACACCACGCAGGTGAATCATGCGCCCGCAGTTACGTTTTTCATGACCGGCAGCGAACAGGCAGGCAGGCCCGCAATTGGCTCGTGGCTAAGCTACGGCCTCGGAAGCGATGCGGAGGACATGCCGGCCTTTGTGGTGATGACCTCCCGCGACAAGGAAGCAAGCTGCGGCCAGATTTTCTATGACTTCTACTGGGGCAGCGGCTTCCTGCCCTCGAAGTATCAAGGCGTGAAATTTCGCGGCAGCGGCGATCCCGTTCTCTACTTGAGCAATCCCGACGGCATGAGCCGTGCCGTAAAGCGCACCATCCTCGACGGCATCGCGGGCCTCAATGAAATGAAGCTGCAGGACTTCGGCGATCCTGAAATCGCCACGCGCATCGCTCAATACGAGATGGCCTACAAGATGCAGACAAGTGTGCCGGAGCTGACAGACTTCTCCGACGAGCCCAAGCACATCCTCGAAATGTACGGCCCGGACGTGATGCGGCAGGGCAGCTACGCCTACAACTGCCTCATGGCTCGGCGTCTCGCCGAACGCGGTGTACGCTTTGTGCAGCTCATGCACGCCGGCTGGGACCAGCATCGGAATCTGAACACGCAGCTCAAAATTCAATGCACTGACACCGACGCGCCCAGCGCCGCGCTGGTGAAAGACCTCAAGCAGCGCGGCCTGCTGGATGACACCCTGGTCATCTGGGGCGGCGAGTTTGGCCGCACGCCCTTCCTGCAAGGCAAGATCGAAGACACCAAGCAGTGGGGCCGCGACCACCACCCCTACGTATTCACCGTCTGGATGGCCGGTGGCGGCGTGAAGCCCGGCATGACCTACGGCGAGAGCGATGACTTCGGCTTCAGCGTCGCGAAAGATGGCGTACACGTGCACGACTTCCAGGCCACCCTGATGCACCTGCTCGGCATCGACCACGAACGCTTCACCTTCCGCTTCCAAGGCCGCCAGTTCCGCCTCACCGACGTGCACGGCAGCGTGGTGAGGCCCGTGCTGGCTTGAGTGATCTCTCATATCCCGGTTGCATCCCGCTCCCGCCGCGTGTTTGGATCATCCCAATGCCAATTCCCCGCTTCCTTCTTGCCCTCGCTCTTTGCGTCTGCGTAGTGGCCTGCAATCGTGAAGCAACGAAGGCGGCCACGAATCCAGATGCAGCGGCATTTGTCGCCGATGGTGGCGGTGATGGCAGTGTGTGGGTGGTGGACGGACCAAACGGCGGCCGCCTCTTCCTATGCGGAACCATCCACATCTTACGCGAGAAGGACTACCCCCTGGCCCCGGCCTATGAGGCGGCCTACATGTACTCCAACAAGCTCGTGCTGGAACTACCGCCAGGGGCGGCTTCAGGCTCGGAACTGACAAGCCGGATGTCTCAGCTCGGCCTGTATCCAGCGGACGCATCGCTGGAAGCGAATGTGAGCAAGGAAACCTGGGAGGCGGTAAAAAAATGGGCGGCGAAACACCGGCTCAATCCCACTCCCTTGAACCGCCTTCGTCCGTGGTTCCTGGCGCTCATGATCACCTCAACCGAGTATGCGGCCCTCGGGGCAAAACCAGACCAAGGTGTGGACTCATTCTTTGAGGAGCGCGCGAAGAAGGACGGCAAGCCCGCCGAAGGGCTGGAAACGGTGGAGTTTCAACTCCAGCTCTTTGCCGCCCTCAATGAAAAGCAGCAGCGCGAACTCCTGGAGCAGACGCTCGGGGAGATCAGCTCCGTGAAAGAGGAGTTCGAAAAGATGATCAAGGCCTGGAAATACGGCCAGCTGGATGAACTGAAGGAGATGCTGTTCCGCGAGGCGGAAAAATATCCCGACCTGATGAATCTTTTTCTCACCGCTCGCAATCTCTCCTGGATGGACCGGCTCGAGCAGATGCTCAAACGCGGCGAAAAGGTGATGGTGCTGGTAGGCACCGGCCATCTCACCTCAGACAGCGGCCTGATCGAGTTGATGCGCAAGCGCGGCTATCGCGTGCGACATTACCGTGAAGTGACAGACTTCTAAGCCTGCCTCACAAGAGCCGCAGCCGCGTCAGATCCTGCGTATCGACCATCCCCACGGGTTTGCCCGAGTCATCAACCACCACAATGTCATCGATGCGGTTTTTCTCGAGCGTGGCGAGGACTTCAGCGGCAAGTTTGCTCGCCTGAATGCTCACCGGACGCGGTGTCATGAAATCGCACACAGGCATGTCCGCGATGGCATTGTCCTTCTGAAAAGCGCGAACGAAGTCGCCATGCGTGAAGACGCCGGCGAGCGTGCCGTCCAGATTGGTCACGATGGCCGCACCACTGCGCGCCAGCGTCATCGCCTGCAGGGCCTCGCGAACGGTCGTATCCGGCTGGATCACCGCAAGCTGCGCGCCGCTGCGCATGACATCGCTCACCCGCGTAAGCAGCGCCCGGCCCAGCGAGCCGCCCGGATGCAGTCTGGCAAAGTCTTCGGATTGAAAGCCCCGCGCTTCCAGCAAAGCCATCGCCAGCGCATCGCACAGCACCAGCATCGTCGTAGTGCTGGAGGTCGGTGCCAGGTTCAGCGGGCAGGCCTCCTGCGTGACGTGTACGTCGAGCACCACATTCGCATTCTTCGCCAGCGTGGACTGCATGCCGCCAGTGATGGCAATGATCGGGACGTCAAACCGCTTCAAATGCGGCAGCAGGTCCAGCAGTTCTGTCGTCTCCCCGCTGTAGCTCAGCATGATCGCCAGATCGCCCGGATCAATGACCCCCAGATCGCCATGCAGCGCATCTCCGACATTGAGAAGGACGGTGGTGGCACCCGTGCTGTTGAGCGTGGCGGCGAGCTTGCGTCCGATGTTCCCGCTTTTGCCCACGCCACAGACGATCAGCTTGCCCCGCTGGCGGACGCCCGCGAGCAGCAGCTCGATGGCCCGGGCGAAAGATTCGTCAATGCGCCCATGCAGCCGCTGCAGCTCGTCGATTTCGAGCTGGATGACACGGCGGGCTTTTTCGGGGTAATTCATGAGCCGGAACTGTTAGGCGGGGACTGAGATGCAGCAACCAAGTGCTTGAGCACGCGATATTTCCCCGCCATGATTGGCAAAGCTTCATCTGAATTGTCCTTTAATCCATGCCTTCTGGTTCCACCGGTTCTCACCGCGCCTTCATGGGTGTTAGCATCACCTTGTGCGTCATCCTGTCGCTGACGCTCTATGTGGGATGGAAATATTATTTCTTCAACATCTCCAACCGCAACACCCGGATCGAAAAGGACCAAATCGCCGAGAAGAAAGCCCAGGATCTGGAAAAGCTGGGGATTTCCTTTGAGAAGGCGCATGCCGAAGCCCTCACCCCGTCGGCACTGCCCAAAATTCCGACCAGCAGTGCTGACATTCTGCCAACCACCCCCCTTCCTTTTACCGCACCCTCCACTCTCGCTGACGCCCCCAGTCAGCAGGATTCTCTGTACCCTGCGGAATCCAGCGTCAAGGTGCTGCCTTTGCTGGAAACCAGCGATGAAGTCGTACAGGCAATGGAACTTCTGGGCCAGTATTGGAAAACTGAGTCTTGGAAAGATCGTGTGCCGCTGGTGGCCCATTCTGAGCGGGTCGCCGCATTGATGAGGGATTACTATGAAACGCAGGGTGCCTCAGATCCCGTTCCTAGCACCTTGGTCAGCAAGGCTCGTTATCAGATCAATGGCACTGAAATCCTTTACTTCAGCTATGCCAGCAGCCGGCCCACGGGCTCCTTGGAAATCGCCATGCTGCGTGGTCCGCAGGGGAAATTCCTGATCGACTGGGAAAGCCTCACCGGTTATGGCGAGATGTCTTTTCAGGAGTTCCGCACCAAGCGTCCCCACGAACCGGTGCTCATGCGCTCCTACGTGCGTTTGTTCGAGTACTACAATTATGAGTTCTCCGACTCTAAAAAATACCTCTGCATCAAGCTGATGTCAGAGAGCGGCGACAATTCGGTGTACGCCTATTGTGAACGTGGCACCCAGCTGGCTCAATGGATCGAGAGAGACCTCGCCACCACCGGACCCGCCGGCTTCAAAGGCTACACCATGCTGATATCCTTTCCGCCAGACGCCCAGTCAAACCAGTGCGTGAATCTGGACAAAGTGGTGGCCCAGCGCTGGCTCAGTCTGCCCTAAAAAGACCCTCACCGTCAGACCTGACGGTGTGCTGTGAAAGCAGGGCCCGGCAAGCTTATTCGCCGTCGCGTCCGATCGCTTCCACCGGGCAGCCGGTCAGCGCTTCTTCGCAAAGAGCACGCTCATCATCCGTTTCAGGCTGTTTGTAGAGGAACGAATGACCGCCGTCGTCGTCACGCTTGAAGTTTGCAGGAGCCGTTTCGCGGCAGAGGTCGCAGTCAATGCACTGGTCATCAACGTAGTATGCTCCGGAAGCGTTTTGGGCGTATTTGTTTTCAGCGTCGGCCATGGGGATCTGGGAAAGTAAGGGGCAGTGATACTAGTTCCCGCCCCCCGGGTTTCAAACGGTTTTTTGCCCCTCCACGGCACACTTTGACAGAGTCTTTACAATAAAAGCTCGCTTCACCCGTGATGCTCGCCGCATCATTCATCCCAACCCGCCTTTCAGCCATGAAATCCCTCGCCTTTGCCCTCCTGCTACCTCTCGCAGCATTTGCCGACAATGAAATCGGCTTCATCGAGCGCTTTGCCCTCGCCGCCGACCGCGAAAAAGCCCTCGGCGAGCTCGTTCCCGGCTCGGAGGAGTACTATTTCTTCCACGCCCTCCATTATCAAAACGTCCGCGATAACGCGAAGCTCAATCAAATCCTCAATCAGTGGCGTGAACGCGTCCCCGACGAAAACGAAGCCCGCCGCATCATCCTCAATCGCGAGGCCATCCTCGGCTACGAACGCGATCCGCAGGCCACGCTGAAATACCTCATCGAGCGCCTCGGCATTCGTCATGACCACCAGCAGGAAGTGCGTGACCAAAAACCCAACCTCCCCACGCAGCTCGATCCCGCCAAAATCACCCGCGAGGTCTTTCTCCGCGATGCCTTGAACAACGACCGCGGCCTTGAATCCCTTTCCCAGGAGGCTCTGGCCGCCCTCATTCGTGATCAAGCGCCGCTCTCTCCGGACCAGCGCCGCAGCGTGCTCAGCAAACTCCAGCGCCCCGATGTTCCCAATCTCGTGCAGGCCATCATCGCCGACCTTCAGTCAAACAAATCACGCACTTTCGGCGCCCTGCCCATTCATCGCGCCCTGCTCCCGGAACAGCTTGATGCGCTGCTGCAAACCTTCCCGCAGTGGCTCGGCCAGCAGGACTTCGTGTACACCCGCCTGCGCAAGATGGCTCCCAGCGCGGAGGTGAACCTGGAATACGACGACGCCGAGCGCACCGCCTGGCTCGATCGCGTGTGGGCCTTTGCCCAAAAACTGCCATCCTCCCAAAACACGCTCAAGGCCCGCATCCTCTACCTCCGCCTGGACCACGACCGCAAGCACGGCGTGTATGACCGCAGCCGCTTCATCGAATACATCAAGCTCCCGCGTCAGCTCAATTACATCAACTACACCTACATCAAGGACGTCAAGCCCTTCGAACTCTCCAACCTTAACGCCGACCTCAGCGAAGCGCTGCTGCTTTCCCCTCCCATCGGCACCGACGAACCCCTCGTCCGCGACTTCTTCCTCCACCTCTTTGCCACCGAGGTGAAGCCCGATGCTGATGCGAATGATGTGCTGGCAAAATGGACTGAATACATCGCCGAAGAATGGCTCACCCCTGTGCTGGCCGAGGCGCTCATCACCCACGGCATCGGCTCCCCGGAGCACTGGGCATCTCTGATCACTCCCACCGAATTCCAGCAGCTCAAAGACCGCGTGGACATCGAATTCCCCGCCACGAATGAGCCGCAGTTTTCTCCCGGCGACGACATCCAGTTCGACGTCACCGTGAAAAACACACCAAAGCTCATCGTGAAAATCTTCGAGCTGAACACACTCAATTTCTTCCAGACCCAGCAGCGCCAGCTCAATACCGATCTCAATCTCGACGGCCTCGTCGCCAACAGTGAACAGACCCACGCCATCGAGGGCGGCCCGTTCGCTCGCCAGCGGCAGACATTCAAGTTCCCCGAGCTCAAAGGCAAACGCGGAGCATGGATCATCGAGTTCATCGGCGGTGGCCGTAGCAGTCGCGCCCTCATCCGCACTGGCCAGTACCAGATCCTTCAGCAAACCGGCCCCAGCGGAGATCTGATCCTTGTCCTCGATGAAAAGCACCAGCCCGTGAACGATGCCGTGGCCTGGTTCGAAGGCCGCAAACTGGTGCGCAATGAAAAATTCGGACGCATCGTCGTCCCGTTCACCAGTCAACCCGGCAATAAACAGCTCATCATTGGCGATGCCGCAGGCACCTTCGCCACGCTCACCTCCTTCACCCACCATGCCGAAGAGTACCGCCTCGACGCCCAGTTCCACATCGAACGCGAGCAGCTTCTCGCCCGCCGAGAGGCCACCCTCGCCGTTCGCACCGCCTTGATGATGGGCGAGGCGCACCTTGCCCCGGAACTCCTCATCGACCCGAAGCTCACCATCACCAGCACCACACTGGATGGCATCTCAACCACTCGCGAAGTCAAAGACCTCAAGCTCAGCGCCGGCAGCGACCTCACGCACACGCTCACCGTCCCCGAGCGCCTCGCCTCACTCACCGTCACCTTCAGTGCCAAAGTGAATGTCCTCAGTGCCGGCGGCACCGAAAATGATCTCACAGCCAGCCACACCTGGACACTCAACGGCATCGACAAAACTGACGCCGTAAACGACGGCCACCTCAGCACCTTCGACGGACAGCGCATCTTCGAACTCCTCGGCAAAAACGGCGAACCCATCGCCGACCAGCAGGTCATTTTCACCTTCAAGCACCGCGAGTTCAATCGCACCCAGATCGTCCCACTGCGCACCGACGCCCAAGGCCGGGTGAGTCTCGGCAAACTCGCCAGCATCGAATCCGTCACCGCCAAAATCCCCAATGGCCGTCAAACCCTCTGGCCGCTGGAAGATGCTGATAATACCCTCTCCACCACGATTCATGCCAAGGAAGGAGAGCTCATTCAGGTCCCCTTTTCAGGCGGACGCGACCTGATGGCGACTTTATTATTAGAAGTGAGGGCAGGCACCTTCACAGCGGATCACACTGGAAATATTGACCCTACACTTCGAGGCCAGCAAGGATTTCTGGCCATTCGTGACCTCAAGCCCGGTGATTATTCTCTTCGCATTCCTCATTCCGATCAACTCATCACCATCAAAGTCACAAAAGGCGATACCATCGCTGGCTGGGTTCTCGGCAAGCACCGCCAGCTTGAACTCAAAGGCAACACCCCGCTCAACATCGCCAACATCACCTCCGACAAGGAGTTCATCACCGTCAAACTCGCCAACAGCAGTCCCTTCGCTCGCGTTCACTTTGCCGCATCGCGTTTTGATCCCGGCAGCGGCATCTTTGGCGGTCTCGCCGGCTTCACTCGCTTCGGTGCCGCATCCGGCACCCCTGCGAGAAACCCGAACCTCTATTCCGCAGGCCGCGAGATCGGCGATGAGTACCGCTACATCCTGGAACGCCGTTACTCCAAGCTCTTCCCCGGCAACATGCTCACTCGCCCCGGTCTGCTTCTGAATCCATGGGAAATCCGCAGCACCGACCTCGATGAACTCGCCCAAGCAGGCGGCCAAAATGCAGCCATGACAAGCGGCGGAGCCTCAGCCACTTCGCGCACCGCCGGCATGATTCCCGCAAAGAAGATGAAAGCCCAAGCTGGCCCCGAAGGCGGCACCAATCTCGACTTCCTCGCAGCGTCCGCCCCGGTCATCTACAATCTCGTGCCCGACAAAGACGGCGTCGTCCTCATCGAACGCAAAGCCCTCGGCGACCGCCAGCATGTACAAATTTACGCCGAAGACCTGCAAAACGCCTCCTGGCGCACACTCACGCTGCCGGAAGTGCCCACCAAGTTCGCTGATCAGCGCCTCGCACGAAATCTCGATCCCAAAACACCCTTCACGCAGAAAAAGGAAATCACCGTTCTCGACACCGGCAAGACCCTCACCCTCACCGACATCCTCACCAGCGAACTCGAAACCTACGACACCCTCGGCGGCATCCACTCGCTCTTCACCACCCTCAGCAGCGATGGCAACCTGTCCAATTTCGCATGGCTGCTGAACTGGCCCAAGCTCAAAGAAGATGAGAAGCGCGCCAAATACGGCGAGTTCGCCTGCCATGAACTGAACTTCTTCCTCTCCTGCAAAGACAAGCCCTTCTTCGACACCGTCGTGAAGCCCTACCTCGCCAACAAGAAGGACAAGACCTTCATGGACGAGTATCTCCTCGGCCTCGATCTCACCCCACACCTCGAACCCTGGGCCTATGCTCGTCTCAACATCGTCGAGCGCATCCTTCTCGCCCAGCGCATCAAAAACGAAGCCCCGCATGCCGCCCGCCATGTCCGCGAGCTATGGGAAATGATTCCACCGAATCCTGAACAACATGATTACCTATTTGAAACGGCTCTTCGAAGTCGGGCGATGGAGTTTGCAGATGCGGCGGCCAGTGGAGACTTGGAGAAAGCAAAAAATCAAGCCGCTTTGGCGGCCCCACCACCGCCTCCCATGTCGCCTATGCCGGCAGCGGCCGCAGCTCCAGCAGATCCCTTTGCCGCTGGCATGGGTGCCGGGGCGGCCCTTGGCAATAATACCACAAGCAACCTGAGTCGCAGCATGACTGCCGTGGAACTTCAGCAGCTTCCAGCGCTGCGAGACGGCTTTGCTGGCAAGCCCGAGGAAATGGCAGCACTCGGCCTGGAACGAGAAGAAGCGCTGCAAAAATCTGGCGCAGGTGGCTGGGCATTGAGCGGAGCCAAAACCTACACTGGGGCCACGACCATCAGCGGCGGACTCCTCTATTTCGGCAACGGCGATGCCACCGACGCCCGCAAAGAAGTCCGCATCTTCTTCCGCCCCCTCGGTCCCACCAAAGAATGGGCGGAGAACAACTACTACAAGCTCCGCATCACCGAGCAGGATGCCGACCTCGTCATCGTAAACGCCTTCTGGCGCGATTACTCGGCCTGGGTCGCCGCAGGATCAAAGACCGGCTTTGTCTCGCCCAATGTCGCTGAGGCATGCAACAACTTCACCGAGATGATGCTCGCACTTGCCGTGTTGGATTTGCCATTTGAGTCTCCAAAGCACAGCACCAAAACCGACAACGGCCAGTTCTCCTTCACCGCAGGCGGCCCCTGCATCGTGTATCACAAAGAGATCAAACCCGCCCTCGTCGAAAACAACGCGCAGGGCCAGCTCCTCGTCTCCCAAAGCTTCTTCCGCCAGAACGACCGCTACCGCATGGAAGGGAACGAGAAGTTCGAGAAGTACGTCACCACCGAGTTCCTCACCGGCGCAACGTATGGCGCGAACATCGTCGTCACCAATCCCACCAGCAGCCCGGTCAAGGCCGTGGTGCTGCTGCAGATCCCGCAGGGCGCAGTGCCCGTGCTCGGCAGCAAGGCCACCGACTCACGCCAGATCCGCCTGGAGCCTTACACCACACAGACCTTCGAGTATCACTTCTACTTCCCGCTCGTTCCTGCCAAGCCCGGCCTCAAGTTCGCGCACTTCCCAGTCAACGTCGCCACCAGTACCAGTACGGCAGGCGCGAAGCCCTTCGAGTTCAACGTCGTGCCGAAACTCACCGAAGTGGACAAAGCCTCGTGGGACTATGTCTCGCAATACGGCAGTGCATCAGACGTCTTCACCTTCCTTGAGCAAACCAACCTCGCAGCCCTTGATCTGACCCGCGTCGCATGGCGCTGCCGCCAGAGCGTGGACTTCTACCAGAAGCTCATCGCCTTCATGCGCACGCATCACCTCGACGATGGAACCATTGCCTCCTACGCGCTGCTCCACAACGATGCCGCCACCCTGCGTGAATGGTTGAAAGTTCAGTTCGGCGATGAGTGCGGCCCATACTTCTCCAGCAAAATCCTCACACTCGACCCCATCGAACGCCGCAGCTACGAGCAGCTCGAATACTCCCCGCTCATCAATCAGCGCGCCCATCGCGTTGGGGGTGAATGGCGCATCGCCAATCCCGCTGCACTGGAGCAGTACACCAGTCTCCTCGGCATCCTCGCACACAAGCCTCAGCTCGATGCCATGGACAACCTGAGCGTCGCCTACTTCCTCTTCCTGCAAGACCGCGTGGAAGAAGCGCTGACCCGCTTCAAATCCATCGACGCCACCAAACTGCCCACCAAAATCCAGCACGATTACTTCCAGTGCTACGCCGCCTTTTATGAGGGCGACCTCGCCGCTGCGCGCGGTCTCGCCGCAAAGTACGCCGATCATCCCGTCCCACGCTGGAAGCTGCTCTTTGCCGATGTGACCACGCAGATCAATGAAATCGAAGGCAAGGACGCCAAGACAGAAAAAGGCGACAAGCCCGACCGCGAAAAGCAGCAGGCCGAACTCGCCGCCACCGAGCCCGGCTTTGAGTTCAAAGTCGAAAACAAGAGCATCACCCTGAGCTGGAAAAACCTCGAAGAAGTCACGCTGAACTACTACCTCATGGACCCCGAGTTCAGCTTCAGCAGCAATCCCTTCGTCAGCCAGGACGCCGGACGCTTCAGCATCATCAAGCCAAACAAAACAACCACACAGGTCCTGCCAAAGAATCAGACCACGCTCGACCTCGCCCTGCCCGCCGAATTCACCAAGGCAAACGTGCTTGTCGAAGTCCTCGGCGCAGGACAGCGCAAGACCCAGGCCTATCACGCCAACACCTTGAAGCTCACGCTCTCCGAAAACTACGGCCGCCTCGAAACCCGCGACGCCACCACCGACAAGCCGTTGCCCAAGTCCTACGTCAAAGTGTACGCACGCCTCAACAACGGCACCGTGCGCTTCTTCAAAGACGGCTACACCGACCTGCGCGGCCGCTTCGACTACGCAAGCCTCAACGGCCCCGAAAATGCGCAGCCTCAACCCACGCCCTATGAAGCCCCTCCCGCCAACGGCCTCGACTATCAGATGCTCAAGCCCGCCGAGCTGAGTAATGTCGAAAAAATCGCCATCCTCATCCTCAGCGACACCCACGGCGCCACGGTGAAGGAAGTGAACCCTCCAGGCCGCTAGCATAGGTCGTCCCACAGAATGCAGCTTATCCCCCTCACAGTGCCGCACGGTCTGGGGTCTGAAGGACCCACGGAGTCAGCCCAGGGCGCAGTCGCGCAGCGACAAGCCCTGGGTCGCATGAGCCACCACACATCGTTGCTTCAGGAAGCGCCCTGAAGGGGCGCGGGAGCACCTTCTTTCGCTCCATCATGCCGCCATTCATGCCATTTCTATAGGTTGCAAAATGGATGACGGGCTAAGCTAGATTCATCCACCATGAGAGAACCCGCCTTCTTCGAACGTGAAGAAGGCGCTTCACCCACCATGAAATCCATCCTCGCCGTTCTTCTTGCCTGCACCCTCACACTCTCCGCGCGTGACCAGACCCTCGACATCTATTGGATCGACTCCGAAGGCGGCGGCTCGACCTTGATCGTGACGCCGTCAGGCGAATCAGTCCTCATCGACACCGGCAATCCCGGCGGACGCGATCCTCAACGCATCAAAAAAGTCGCGACGGAACAAGCGAAACTCACCCGCATCGACCACGTCATCATCACACACTTTCATGCCGATCACTTCGGCGGACTGGCCGAACTGGCCGAGTTGATGCCTATCGGCACCCTTTATGACAAAGGCATCCCCGACGGCAGTCCAGACGGCAAAGCACAGGACATGCGCTGGACGCTGACCAGCCGCCCGTATCGTGATGCCAAAGTGGAAAAACGCATCACTCTGGCCGCAGGTGCTGACGTTCCCCTCAAGCAAACCGAGGGCAGCCCCAAGCTCACGCTGCGCTGCCTGGGTGCCAATCAGCAGTTCATCCCCCCTTACCCAGACCAGCCCGAAAACCCACTCAAAGGCACCGTGCCGCCCAAAGCCGCCGACCCCAGCGACAACGCAAACAGCGTCGTCATGCTGCTGCAGTTCGGTAATTTCCGCTTCTTTGACGGCGGCGATCTGTCATGGAACGTCGAAGAAAAACTCGTCTCGCCCTTCAATCTCGTCGGCACCGTCGATCTCTATCAGGTGAACCATCACGGCCTGGATGTGAGCAACAACCCCATTCTCATCCACAGCCTCCAGCCCACGGTTTCGGTCATGAACAACGGCCCCCGCAAGGGCACCAGCAAGTCCGCCATGGACGCGCTCAAATCGACCCCGACGATCCAGGCGATGTATCAGGTGCACGAAAACGTCCGCGACGATCATGAGAACACAGCAGACAAAACCATGATCGCCAACCACGGCGATCTGGCCGAAGCCTGCACCGCAGAGCACATCCACTGCACGGTCAGTACCGATGCAAAGAGCTACACCGTCAAAGTTCCTTCACAGAAACACAGCCGCACTTTCCTAACTCGCGAAAAGTAATACCCGCCATGAAGGGCTCTCCACCAAGGCGTTTTGAAAGCTGGAAAGCCATAGCACCGCGACAGCGTTTTTGGAACCGAAGCGAAGCGGAGGTAGACAGCCGCAGGCTGCCCGAAGGGTGAGCGCAGCGAGTCAATGCGGTCGCGAAGATGCACGGCGCAAGCCTGCATCGCAGCTACCGCTTTCGCGAGGTAAACAATGTCCTTCATCCTGAACCCGCCATCCAGCCAAGCAAAGCAGCAATAGCTATACA
This sequence comes from Verrucomicrobiaceae bacterium UBA7681, assembly GCA_002482965.1. GTDB lineage: Bacteria > Verrucomicrobiota > Verrucomicrobiia > Verrucomicrobiales > Verrucomicrobiaceae > Prosthecobacter. The sequence goes on from DLGZ01000041.1 coordinate 40,375, forward strand.
TCCCGCATCATTTCCTCTCCCCCTGTCCGGCGCGAATCACCGGTGCCAGCCACTTGGCCGTTTCATCGGCAATGACGTTGTAACCCGCGAGGTTCGGATGGCGATCCCCCGCCCAGCCGGGCAGATGGCCAAAGATGCCGTCGAGGTGGTTGTCGAGCACGACCACGGTCGGATCTGTGCCAGGCTGGATATAAGGCGTGGCAAAGCCGCGCAGATTCTCCGGAATCTTCGCCATTGAATAGCGACGGTAGTTCAGCATGTCCGGTCCTTTCTTCAACTCGGCCAGATAACGTGGCGCAATGTCAAAAAGCATGAGCTTCTCCTCGGCCGCAATCTGGCTGACCAGGGCATTGATATCCGCATGCGTATTTTCAAGCGTGTAGGGAATGACCGTCATCGGAATGAGCACCGCATGCGGGTGGTCCTTGCGCAAACGGGCAAGCAGCTCACGAAAGTCCTTGGGAAAGTTCTCTTTGAAATTCTCGCGTCGGGCAACGTCGTTGATGCCGTAGCGAATAAAGATGTAATCGGCCTGCGGCTTGGTTTTCACCGCCTTGTCGTAGCGCGTGTCTAGCAGGCGGCGGATGTACTCACCGCTGACACCTTCGTTGTAAACATCACATGGCGGCAGATCAGCTTCGGCCGCCAGTTTGATGCGCAGCGTGTCTTCAATCTGCGGCTCATCCGGCGCGAGTTTCTTCGGAATGCTGGCCTCCGTGGTGCTGTCGCCGAGCAGAATGATCTGCATGCGTTTCTTTCCCGCCGTCGCATCGCTGAATGCAAAGGGCTTGCCGCCGATAAACTGGTCCGAAGTGATCGTCGGACAGATGCGTTTCTCCACATGCGCGACAAACAACTCCGTGCCACGGCTGTGACTCACGAAAGGCCAGCGCGCCGGATTGTACATCGTGTCCGTCAGATCGCGCATGAGGACGACGTGCTTGCCGTTCTTCGCCATCTGGCGCAGCCCAAAGGGCCGACCTGAAACGCACATGTTGAGGTGCACCCCCATGAGAATCACGTTGTCGATGTTCCGCGCTTCGAGGAGGTTCCAAATCTCCACTCCGCTGTCACTGATGGCATCCTTGTCCTGGTCAATGCGCAGCACGTCGATCTGCTTCGTCCACGGTGCCTTGGGATTAAGCCCCTTCGCTGCAAGTTCCTTGGCCCAGGCCGCATGCTCGGCGAGATCATCGTCTTCACCGCCGTCGGTTTGATCCAGCGGATACACAGCCATCTCTTCCGCCGGGATCTGTTTGCACCACTCGGCAATTTTGTCCGGCAGCCGCGCCGCAGCGGGCGCAGTCTTCGCACGCTCCCGAGCAGCCGTGCCTTCGTAGGGCTTCATGCAACTGCTCGGCGCATGGATGATGAACACCCCATCCTTGCGGGCCTTTTCCAGCACCTCATTCATGCGCGGCGCCATCTCAACCTCCCGCGTCACAGCATTTTTGCAGTGGTGCAGATCCCACATGTCGCAAACGATGATAGCAGTGCGTGATGCCAGCCACCCTTCTTTCACCAGCGTCGTTTTGCCAGCAGGAGCGCGCGATTGCAGTGTGAGGGAAAGCGAAGTGTCGACGGCGAGAGCCGTGACCGTGAATGCGAGGATAAATGCGAGCGTCTTCATGGATTATCGGGAAAGTTTCTGGTGCAGTTCATGGACCTTGTCGGCGATGCGTTCTTCCACGCTTTCCGCCCAACCCGCCGCTGCTTCGTAGCCGCCTTCTTTGAGCACGCGGAGGCTCGGTACATAGCCGGTGTAATCATTGGAATAACCTGCCACCCAGACACCAGCGGCACCGGCAAACTCACGCTTGAAGCGCAGGGAATAATCCACCACGACTTCGCTGCCGAGCGTGATGAAGGTGAGATCATTTCCAAGCTTGATCACCTGCACCGGGTAGTCGTGATCTGCGCGCCCCGCCTTGGCGTAGCTGAGTTTGATTTCCTCATACGCAGCGCGGATCGGCCCCTGAACAGGACGCGGATTGACGACGAGAGCCATTTCAACGGCGTTCGAAAGCGAACGACCATGCTGCATGGAAAGCTCCAGATCCGTGACGCCGGGAACGACATCGCTGCGGCGTGGATAGGGGTTCTGGTCAGCGCCGCAGCCCATCAGGAACAGGGCCGTGAAGCCGGGACGGTGCTCCTGCAGGTATTCCTGCGCAAAGCCCGCGTAATCACCGCACCAGTTGTAAAAGCCGAGGCTGGTGTTGTGACAGGCATAGCCAAACAGGGTGGCACGCAGCGTGCCATCAGGCGCTTCAATGCGCAGTGCCGGGACCTCGTGATCCACAGGACCGTCCGGATTGGGCGCTTTGTTCGCGTTCGGATGGTCGGGCGGCAGCGTGTAGTCACGACGACGATTCATGGCGAAACCGCAGCGCGCCTTGTTCCATGTCAGGCGTGCCGGCTGCATTTCCTTGAGCGCCTTGCCAATCAGGCCGACGAGGTCGTTTTGCAGCTTCTGCGTGTACTCCCATAAGTCTTTGGCCTTGGGGTTGTCCTTGTCTGCATCCGTCAGCGGAGTCGTACGAAGAGAAGGACCACTGTGGGTATGTGAAGCGTTCATCACCAGATGGGCAGGCGGCAGACTAAACTCCTTCTCCGCACGCTGCGCCACGGCCTGACGCAGAAGCTGCGGCACGCCGATCAGATCGAGCGTGACAAACACCAGCTTGTTTCCCTGCTCGTCTTGTAGAGCCAGCGCCTTGGCAAACAGATCCTGCACCTTGCCTTCCGCAGGCTTTTTGCGCCCTGCGTATCCGGCCATCCAGAGCAGCTTCTGCGGCGTCACCGCGACAGTGGCCGTTCCAGCTTTCCAGTTCGCCGGCACATGAGGAGCCACCGATTTCGGCGGAGTTGGCGGTGAAAGAGGCGTGGCTCCCGGCGGCGCGGCAAGGACGGCACTAGAACACAGAATGGCGAGCGAAAAAGCGCGGAGCGGCATGCACAAACTACGGGCGCGCCCACGTTGTTTGTTCACTCCAGACTCATCTTTCATGCGCCTTGCCTCGGTCCTCACCCCTCCCAACGATCACCATCTGGCCCTCGCGGCCCAGTGCGGCGTGGAAGCGATTACGGTGCGTTATCCTGGGCCGGAATTGGAGCCTCTGCGGCAAACCAAAGCGCAAATCGAGCGCCACGGCATGAAGCTGGGAATCATCGAAGGCTATCTGCCCATCGAGAAGCTCAAGCTCGGAAAGGACGATGGCAGTGACATGACCGCGATGAAACGGCTGCTTGAACACATGAGCGAGGCGGAAATCCCGCTGCTCTGCTACAACTTCATGGCCGGCACCGACTGGGTGCGCACCAAACTGGATGCCAGGGAGCGTGGCGGAGCGCTGGTGACGGCCTTTGATCTCAAAGATGCGCAACAAGCCATGTCTTTGAACTCGGCGGCGATTCAGTCTGGCAGCGAAACTATCACGGCAGACGCCCTGTGGACGAACTTGGAGCGCATGCTCGCCGAGTTGCTCCCCGCAGCAGAAAAACACGGCGTGACGATGGTCATGCATCCCGATGACCCGCCGCTGGCCGAATTCGCCGGCAAGGCGCGCATCATGAACAGCGTCGAAAACTTCGAGCGGCTCATGCGCCTCTCACCGAGCCGGCACAATGCGATCTGTTTCTGCCAGGGCACCTTTGCGGAGATGGGCGCCGATATTCCCGCTGCCATCCGCCGGCTCGGCCCGCACATCCGCTACGTTCATTTTCGCGACGTGCGTGGCAATGCAGAGTGTTTTGCCGAAACGTTTCATGACAACGGCCCCACCGACATGGTTGCCGCCATGCGCGCTTATCAAGACATCGGCTTCACCGGCCCCATGCGTCCCGATCATGTGCCGCAGCTCGATGGCGAAGAAGATGGCGAGCCCGGCTACACCATGATGGGCCGCTTGTTCGCCTATGGCTACATGCGCGGGCTGATTCAAAGCGTTCAAGCCGGCCAGCCATCATACTGATATGAAGCCACCCAACCCGAATCACGGCTGTCTTCCTCCTTGGAAGACCGACGATCTTCCCGCACCGCTGCCATTCAGTTTGCGCAATGCGCTGCGCACCATCGGGCCGGGGGCCATCCTGCTCGTGGGGGCCATTGGGATGGGCGAGTGGATCGCGGGGCCGTTGTTTGTGGTGCAGCACGGACGCAGTGTGCTGTGGATCGCAACGCTGGCCTTTGTGCTGCAATCGCTGCTGAATCTCGAAGCAGTACGCTACACGCTCTACACGGGCGAGCCGGTGCTCACGGGCTTCATGCGGATGCGGCCGGGATCGCGGCTGTGGGGCGTGTTTTATGCGCTCGCAGGCTTTGCGCAGCTCGGCATGCCTGCGGCGGCGGCTGGATGCGCAGGTGTGGCGTTTGCGATGCTTCAAGGACGTGCGCCGACGAATGCCGATGCGTCGATGGTGACGTGGCTCACGGTGGCCCTCGTGTTGATCTCAGCCGTGGTGCTCGCCTCAGGTAAAAAGGTCGAGCGACTGCTGGAACGGATGTCTTGGGTGATGATCATCTTCATCTTCGGATTTCTGCTGCTCGTGAACTTCACCTTTGTGCCGCTCAAGGACTGGAGCAGCACGCTGACAGGCTTCTTCTCGTTCGGAACGATTCCTGAGAAGGTCGATTTCGTGATGCTGGCGGTGTTTGCAGCGCTCGCAGGCAGCGGCGGCATTGGCAATCTTGCCATCGCCAACTGGTTTCGTGACAAGGGCTTCGGCATGGCTTCCAAAGCGGGCAACATGGGTGGCGTGTGGAGCACGGAGCAGACATTGGCCCCCGTAGGAAGCGTGTTTCCCATCACCGTGGAAAATTTGAAGCGCTGGCGCGACTGGTGGCGTTACGCGATCATTGATCAATCCGGCCTGTGGATGTTGGGATGCATCGTGGGCATGTTTTTGATGGTGAATCTGGCCTCGTCATTGTTTCAGCCCGGCATGCAGGTCACCGGCGTTGCGGCGGGCGTGTTTCAAGCAGCGGAGATGCGCAAGCTATGGGAGGGCTTCTGGATTCTCGGCCTTATGAACGGCTTCTGGATTCTGTTTTCGACGACGCTGACGAATGTGGATGTGCTGGCCCGCGTGGTGGCAGACATGGCATGGGCGGGCGGTGCGGTGCCGAAGAAGATGCCGGTGGGGCGGCTCTATGGCCTGCTGCTGCTCGGCTTCACGGTGATCGCGTGCTTCGGCGCATTCCTTGGCGATGCCAAACTGCTGCTCATGATTCTCGGTGCCACCGCCGCACCCATCACCGCCTTTTCCTCGCTGCAAATCCTGCGCCTCAACACCACGCTGCTGCCGCGTGAGCTGCGCCCGCCCCTGTGGCGCAAGATCGCGCTCGTCTTGTGCGCCTTGTTTTACGGCTTCATTTCATTCGCCATGTTCCGCCAGATTTTCTCCCACTGATCCCACGTCATGTCACGCATCACCGCCATCGAAACCGCCATTCCGTCCGGCATCATGCCGAATCTGCTGCTGGTCCGCATTCACACGGAGGACGGGTTCATCGGCTGCGGCGAGACGTATTACACACCGCACGCCATCGCGGCGTTGATTCACGATTGGATGGCAGAACGCCTGCTCGGAGCCGATGCACTCGCGATCGAGGCGCACTGGCGCTTCATCTATGAGCGCTGCACTCCGTTTGGGCATCCAGGCGCGGAGATGCGGGCGCTGTCGGCCATTGATCTCGCGCTGTGGGACATTCTTGGGCAGGCCTGCAACCAGCCGGTGTACCGCCTGCTCGGCGGGCCGGTGCGTGATGCGATTCCCGTGTATAATACGAGCGGCGGTCCAAGTTACGGCGCGCTGGCAGGTGCCACGGGTGCCCCACGTCATCCGGGTTGGCCGGGCTATGGCGACATCGGCAGCAAGGGACCATTGCAGGACAACTGGGCCTCTCATTTTGCCGCCGGTGATCTCGCTGAGGAATTGCTGGCTGAAGGCATCACCGCGATGAAGCTGTGGCCGTTTGATCGTGCTGCCCATCGTAGCGGCGGTCTCCACATCTCATGGGCCGATGTCGAAGAAGGCATGAAACCATTGCGGGAGATTCGCGATCGTGTGGGCATGAAAATGGACATCGCCATCGAAGGGCACGCGTTTTTCCAGCTCCCGGCGGCGGAACGCATCGCCGAAGCTTTGCGCGAGATCAAACCGCTCTGGCTGGAAGACGTGCTGCGAGTCGACAACGCAGCCACGCTGGCCGATTTCCGTCGTCGGAGTGGTCTGCCCATCGCGGCGAGTGAGATGCTGCTCGGGCGCAAAGAATATTTGAGCGTACTGCAAGCACAGGCCTGCGACTACTGCATGGTCGATCCCACTTGGAACGGTGGCATCAGCGAAACCCGCCGCGTCATCGACATGGCGCAGACCTTCAACGTCCCTGCGACGATTCACGACTGCACCGGCCCGCTCACGTTGTTCAGCGGCCTTCATCTCGCGGCGTCATCAGCCAATGTCGTGTTTCAGGAGACGGTTCGCGCGCACATCCGCTCGTTCTACGACAAGCTGGTCGATACTTTGCCGGTCATCGTGAACGGGAAGGCGCAGCTGCCCACCGGAACGGGCTTGGGGACAAAGCTGAAGGACGAGCTGTTCCGTGAAGGAGTAAACGGGTGGAGGAAGAGTGTGGCTAAGTAGTGGAGTTCAACCTCCGCTTCACAGCTTTGCTTTCATCCACGAGTAGAAGCTCGCGCCTATCTGAGCATATCCCACAGCATTGGGATGCACCCCATTGTTGTTCGGATAGCCATCCACAGGATCAAGATTGAGCTCCGTGGGGACAATGAAGATGCCATCCTTCTCACGGTTGGAGAGACGCTTGAGCATGAGCTGCACAATCCGGTGCTGGATGCGCTTCCAGCCCCAGCGCGGATACTTGTCCTTGTAGTTCGCTGTGAAGCCTTCCTGACGCGCATTCGGCGGCGTAGTCAGTCCCACAGCGAGTTTGGCATTAGGCGCAGCTTTGTGGAATGCCGCGAGAAGCTTGTCCGCATTGTCGAGCACCTCATTGATCTTGGCATCCGGGTTGTTCGGATCGGCACCGAAGCAATCATTGATGCCAAGCAGGAAGGTGACAACATCGGGCTGCTGGCCGTCGCAGTGCTCCTTGAAGTAACGCTGCAAATCGAAGGCTCCGCTTTTGCCATCCGCAGCCGGAAAAATGAAGGGGCTCGTGGCTTTGCGAGCGAGCGGACCTGCGGTCACACCGGGAGCCTCCGGCGCGAATTTGTTGAGGAAGTCGATCCACCTCCAACCGCCGTAGCCTTCATGCGCGACGCCGGGCTGCGCACTTGAGGGTTTATGCGTGCCGAGCAACGTGGCCTTCGGATTTCCTGGCAGAGCGAGCAGGCGCGCGATTTCATTCGGGTAAACAGTCGCATTCGTGAGGCTGTCCCCCACGATGAGCAGGCGCAGCGGCTTGGTGGCGGCCGATTTGCGCGGGGAGATGTGCAGCGTCGTCTTCCCCTGCTCCACTACTTTACCCTTGGCGTCTTTGACGGTGATGCCGAGGTGATGATCGCCGACATCACTGTCGGCGGGTGTGACCGTCCAGCGACGATCCTCATTTTTACCAAGCTTGCAGGTGAACTCAAAACGATAAGCTTCGGGTGTTTCGGTAAGCACGATGTTGTCGTGATAAATGCTCATCGGCACTTCCGGCGTGGCATACACGATGGGTGGCAGGGTGAGCTGAAGCTCTCCGGCGAAGGTGGAGAGTGTCAGGACGAAGAAGAGACTGAGAATCCGATTCATGACCTCCCACTACGGACCGTCATGAGCGAATCGTTCCATGAAGCGCACAATGGCAGACATGGAAAGCTGCCCTCCTGGCGTGGAGGGAAAGTAGTCCATGCCATGCGTGCCCCAGGGAAGTTCGAGAAAAAAGTGATCCTCATGCCCCGCTAGCCCCGCGCTAAACCGGCGGCTATGCCCAATGCCCACAAGAGAATCCTGCGTGCCATGGAGGATCAGCGTAGGCAGTCTGCGCTGATCCAGAAACTCCGTCGCTGAGGCGGTATGGTAGGCCTCCGGCACTTTCAGTGGATCACCTCCCATGTACTGGTGCACCAGCACCAGAGACTTCAGCAGATCGTCCGGCACCGACCATTCATTCGCGAGAAACATGTTGGGTGTACCATACACATCGATGCACCCACTCGCCCCAAGCTCCGGCATCCCGTAGGCGCAGGCGGCGGCGATCTGCGCCCCGGCAGAGCGCCCCATGAAAACGATTTGATTCACATCAATGCCGAGTTCCTTGGCGTGATCACGTACCCAGGTGCAGGCACGCCCTGTATCCTCCGCCTGAGTCGGCCACTGATGTTTCGGCGCAAGGCGATAGCCGTAGGAGCACAGCACGTAGCCATGAGAAGCGAGTTCCGCGTTGGCACTTTCAAACTCCCCAGGATCCCCACTATCCCAGCCCCCGCCGTGGACGATGAGCAGGCAGGGCAGCGGCCTGTCCACTCCAACAGGCCGATAAATCACCACATCAAGTGATTCATCCCCCTCCCGCCAGTAGGTGCGGCGTTCGTGCTGCACTTTGAATTTGCCAGTGTTCAGCGGCAGCCACAGCCGCTGCCAGGAAAAGCTGAGTCCTTGCGCCATTGCAATGCGCGATGCCTGCACGGCAGGGATGCAAAAGACGACAGCGAGCAGCAAACAAACCAACGCCAGCCAGCGCGATGAATGCACCGCCGGATAAATCAAAACCAGCGACAGCAGCGCGAGCCAGTGACCGAACTCCGTGGTCACCAGTTGAAGCTGCCACTGCAACTTCGTCGGCGACATGATCCAAGCGTTCACCGCCAGAAAGGCGAGAAGGAGAAGTGCTAGAATGAGAACCACAGATTTCACGAATCGCATGTCCATCCGTTTCATGAGTGATGATGGATTCACGTATTTAACAAAAAGGCGCGGATCTCGCGATCCGCGCCTCAGATGAACTTGAATCAGGCTCAACCAGCAATCGAGAACACCTCGCGGGCGTCCGCGATGCTGCCAGTGAGGGCAGCGGCGGCAACCATGACGGGGCTCATGAGGACGGTGCGGCCAGTGGTGCTGCCCTGACGTCCTTTGAAGTTGCGGTTCGAAGAAGACGCGCAGAGCTGATCGCCGACGAGTTTGTCGGGATTCATCGCCAGGCACATGGAGCAGCCTGCGCCGCGCCATTCGAATCCCGCTTCACTGAAGACTTCGTGCAGCCCTTCCTGACGAGCAAGAGTGTCCACGATCTGCGACCCAGGAACCGCGATGGCTTTGACACCTGCGGCGACTTTGCGGCCTTTGATGAACTTGGCCACTTCCCGGAAATCGCTGAGACGGCCGTTGGTGCAGGAACCAATGAAGGCCACGTCGATCTTCGTGCCTTTGATCGGCTCACCAGCAGGCAGCTTCATGTAATCAAGCGCGTCCTGAATGGAAATGCGGCCTGGCTCAGTCGTGGCGCTTTCAGCAGTCGGCACGTTTTCGGTGACAGAAATGGCCTGGTCCGGGCTGGTGCCCCAGGTCACCGTCGGCGGAACGTCTTCAGCCTTGATGTTGATGACATCATCATAAACGCAGTCTGTATCCGAAGCCACGGCGCGCCATTTTTCGACGGTGTCGAGCCATTCATCCCCCTGCGGGGAATACGGGCGGCCTTTGAGATACTCAAAAGTCTTTTCGTCTGGATTGACGTAGCCGCAGCGTGCACCGCCTTCGATGCTCATGTTGCAGACGGTCATGCGCTCTTCCATCGACATCGCGTCAACCAGACTGCCGCCGTATTCATAGGCATAGCCGATGCCGCCGTTCGCACCCAGCAGGCGGATGATGTGGAGGATCACGTCCTTGGAGTAAACACCGGGGCGCAGCTGGCCGTCCACATTGATGCGGCGCACCTTCATCTTGCCCAGAGCCATCGTCTGCGTCGCCAGAATGTCGCGCACCTGCGTGGTGCCGATGCCCAAGGCGATCGCACCGAAGGCGCCGTGTGTCGCAGTGTGGCTGTCGCCACAGGCAATCGTGGTGCCCGGCTGGGTGATGCCCTGCTCTGGTCCGACCACGTGCACAATACCCTGCTTGCCGCTGGAAAGGCTGAAATAGGTGATGCCGAAGTCCTTGGCGTTCTTGTTCAGCTCCTGGATCATCGCCTCGGCGAGAGGATCGGAAAACGGCGAGACCTGGCTGTCCGTCGGCACAATGTGATCGACGGTCGCAAAGGTGCGGTGCGGGTAGGCCACCTTCAGGTTCAAATCACGCAGCATGCCGAAAGCCTGCGGGCTGGTCACCTCATGCACGAGATGCGTGTCGATGAGGAGCTGTGTCTGGCCATTGTCGAGGGTGCTGACGACGTGCGAGTCCCAGACTTTTTCAAAGAGTGTTTTGCCCATGATGCGTGCGAATTGGTGGTTTGGAGGGCTGTGAGCCTAGCACGCCCGGCGCAGGGTGCAAGAATGCCTCTTGGCTTTTGCCGCCAGACCTGCCAGCATCCGCGCCCATGAAATGGCTTAAAACTCTCTACATCCAGGTGATCATCGGCATTGTGCTGGGCATCTTGTTAGGATTGCTGTTTCCGCCCACGAATTCGATCATCGTTTTCGGCCACTCCTACAATGCGACCGATCTGCAGCCGCTGGCGGAGGTTTTCATCAAGGCGATCAAGATGCTCATCGCCCCGATCATCTTCTGCACCGTGGTCTGCGGCATCGCCAGCATGGGGGATTTAAAGCGGGTGGGACGTGTGGGCTTGAAGGCACTGCTCTATTTTGAACTCGTCACCACGGTGGCGCTGGTCATCGGCCTCGTGGTGGCAAACGTGGTCGAGCCAGGTGCCGGGGTGGAGGCACATGCCACGGCGAAGGAGGCCTCAAAGCTGGGCGAATACCAGGCCAAGGCAGGCGACACGAGCACCAAGGCCTTTTTGATGAACATCGTGCCAAAAACCTTCGTCGGGGCATTTACAGACGATTCGGTGCTGCCCGCCTTGTTTCTCGCGCTGCTGGTCGCTGTGGCTCTCTGCCAGATGGGTGGGCGGGGCAAACCGGTGCTCGACCTGCTCCACAGCGTCTCGGAGGTGTTTTTCAAGCTGGTCGCCATCATCACCCGCATCGCCCCCGTCGCGGCCTGCGCAGCCATGGCCTACACCGTGGGCTCGGAAGGTCCGGGCATGCTCATCAAGCTGGCCAAGGTGCTGGCCTGTGTCTATCTCACCTGCGGGCTGTTTGTGTTCGTCGTGCTCGGCAGCATCGCCCGGTGGAACGGCTTCAGCCTGTGGAAGATGCTGGTGTTCATCAAAGACGAACTGCTGCTCGTGCTCGGCACCTCCTCCTCGGAGACCGCCCTGCCACAGCTCATGCTGAAGCTGGAAAAAGCGGGCTGTGACAAGTCCGTGGTCGGTGTCGTTATCCCGTCCGGCTACTCCTTCAATCTCGATGGCACCTGCATCTACCTCACGCTCGCCGCCTTGTTCGTCGCCCAGGCCACAAATACCCATCTCACGCTCTGGCATCAGCTCGTGCTGCTGCTGGTGCTGCTACTGACCTCGAAGGGGGCTGCAGGAGTCACCGGCGCTGGATTCATCACGCTGGTGGCCACGCTCTCGACCATCGACACCGGCATTCCCGTCGCAGGTCTCGCGCTGCTCATCGGCATCGACCGTTTCATGTCAGAAGCCCGCGCCATCACCAACCTCATCGGCAACACACTGGCCACACTCGTCGTGGCAAAGTGGGAGAACGAGTTCGATCCTGAAAAGGGCAAGATGCTGCTGCGGTAAATTGTTGCATCAATTCTCAGCCACCACATTCCCTCAAACCAGCCACGCTTAAAAACAATGCGCCACCTCGTCCCCTTCTCGAACGATTGGGAAAAAATAAGCCAGCGTCACGGTAAAGCCAGCAACACAATCGCCGCCCCTCACAGCTCAATCTTCATCGGCGGCGGCGGGGCGAGCTTGAGCTTGGGCCCTTCCTCATCGGGGGTATCCACTGCATCCACGGGAATGGCCTTGCGGATCGGTGTGCCATCATCATTGACGGGGCTGGCGCGGGGGACTGCCATTTCGGAATTGTAGGGGTCTTCACCGATGACGGTAAGCGCCTTCATGCGCACAGGGTCGATGTGAACCCAGCGGTTGGACGAAGCAATGAGAGGGGCCGCGCCAAAACCGCTGGCCGGGTTTTGATAGCCGAACTGCTTGATCTCTACCGGCAGCCCTTCGCCAGTGTGCAGATTGCAGAAGCCCTCCAGCGGCGTGCCTGGGCGCAAGTATTCAAAATAGGTGGCGCGCACGGATTTTTCGCGGCCATCAGGCCCCTTGATCTTCTCGTAGCAGTAGTCGGTCGCACGCATGCCGCTGCGCTGACACATTTCCACCCGCTCCGCCGTTTGCGGCGGCTCGACTTCCTGCGGAACGTACCGTGTGGCGCTGGCATTGACCATGTCCACCCACACAGGCAGAACGATACGGTTAGAAAAGGCCCCGGGATAGATGGTCTTCTGCTTGTCAAAGCCAGCCCAAACCCCGCATGTAACGCCAGAGGTGTAACCCAGGAACCAGAGGTCCTTGAATTCGTAGTGCGTGCCGGTTTTACCCCCGGCCTGAAACTCGCCGAGCTTGTAATCACTCACCGCAGGACTGCCAGTGCCGCGATGCAGCGCATCAACAAGGCAAGTGTGCGTCTGATACGCGGCAATGGGGTCCATGCTCTGCACGCTGCGCAATGCCGCCTCGGAGATTTGAAACACCGCCTTGTCGTTGTTGTCCGTGATGCGCTGGATGAGGTTCAGCTTCTGCGGGCGGGTGCCCAGGGTGGGAAAATTGGAATAAGCCAGACACATCTCGCTCAGGCGCACCTCGCTGGCACCGAGGAATGTGGAGGGGTAGTCGCGCAGTTCGGAGGTGACGCCAGCCTTCTGCGCCACCTGTTTGACCATGGGCACTCCCACGCGCTCTCCCAGACGTACGGTGGCGGAGTTTCGGCCCTGAACGAGAGCCTCACGCGAACTCATCGGTGCCTGCGTCCATTTGGGGTTGTCCACTTCCGCACCCCATTCCCCCAGAATGCCCGTCAGCCCCCCGATCATCACGCGGCGGTTGTCCAGCGGCGCATCATCCACCTTGGTGCCAGGATAAAGTCCGGGACTGCTGAACGCAGCCGCATACACCAGCGGCGTGAAGGCGGTGCCTGCAGGACGCACGCCATCCGTGGCGCGGTTGAACTGGCTGTCACCAAAATCACGCCCTCCGACCATCGCCAGAATGCTGCCATCCTTGTTGTCGATCATCATGGCAGCAGCCTGCAAATACTCCGGCAGCGGCTTGGGCGTGGCGGGATCAATTTCACCACGCTTCAAACGTGCACGATAGTCGGTCAAAATGGCGCGAAATTGCGCGAAGGTCTGGTGCTCGTAGCCCGGGTGCTTTTCCACCTCGGCCATGCGTTTGCTGACCGCCTCCTCAGTGGCTTTTTGCAGATCCTGGTCAATGCTGGTGTAGATCCGGAACCCGCCGATGGATGCCCGCTCCTCACCCACCAGATCCACCACCTCTCGCCGCACGGCGTCAAAGACATAGCTCAGACGCGGGTCGGTGCTCTGCGGCGCAGTAATGAGCGGCCTTTTCTTGAGCTTTGCGGCTTCCTCCTTCGTCAGCGTGCCTTCGATGGACATGCGTTCGAGCACGTAGTTGCGCTCCTTCATGGCACGCTGGGGGTGCTTGATCGGCTGGATGTTGTTCGGGCTCTTGATCAGTCCAATGATCGTCGCCGACTCCTCAATGCTCAGCTCTTTGACATCCTTGCCAAAGTAGCCTCGCGCCGCCGCCTGCACTCCGTAAAAATTCACCCCGAAGAAGATCCGGTTCAGGTAGAGCTCGAGGATCTCCGCCTTCGAGAAATGTTTCTCAATGCGCTGGGCGATGAAAGCCTCTAAAATCTTGCGCTTGTAGCTGCGCTCCAGGAGCTTGAACGTCTGCCTTGCGAGCTGCTGCGTGACCGTGCTCGCCCCCTGCGTGACCTCCCGGGCCACGATGTTTTCCTTAACCGCACGGAGAAGGCCGATGTAATCCACCCCGTCGTGCTTGAAGAACCGTGAATCTTCCTGCGCCACCAGCGCATCGATGAAATGCTGCGGCACATCAGTGATCGGCACCGGGGTGCGGTTCAGCACGTAGAGGCGGGCCATTTCATCACCATCACGGTCAAAAATAATGCTCGCCGACTCAAGCTTCTTGAGTTCCTCGAGGTCAAACTTCTCAGCATCCCGCCGCAGCGGTGCCACGACCACACTGTAAACGCCAAACGCTGACACAACGCAGAGCAGAGCAAAGGCCACCAGCGCACTGAACCAGCCACGGCGGTAGAACGGCAGTTTCAGGCCTGCTTCGCCACGCCAGTTGCGTACAGGTTTGGGATCGGGATCATCACGGAACATGGATTCGAAGAAAGTAGGGTGGTAAAACTACCCGCCCTTCACAATCTGCGCCAGTTCTTTCCCGTGCATCACATGTCTTCTCTGCCCCAGCTTCTCCGCGAAAAACTCGCCGCCACCCCGTCCGGCCGGCTCCCCTTCGCACAGATCATGGAACTGGCCCTTTATCATCCTGAGCATGGTTATTATGGCGCGGGCCCACGCAAAATCGGCCGACAGGGCGACTTTTTCACCAGCGTGAGCGTCGGCCCCTTGTTTGGAAAGCTCCTGGCCATGTACGCTTTGCAGGAATGGCAGGCGCTGGGCGAGCCGGAAAATTTCACCCTAATCGAACAAGGCGCGCACGACGGGCAGCTCGCAGAGGATATTTTGACTGCCCTCGATGGCAAACCACTGCGCTACCTCATCGTGGAGCCAAACCCGAAGTATCGTGCAGCTCAATTCCAGCGCCTCGGTGACCGGGTTGCATGGGTTGAAAGCCTCGCCGCCCTCAAAACCGGCCCCAAACACGGTTTTTTCCTCTGCAACGAACTGCCGGATGCCTTCCCCGTGCATCTCGTACGCTGGAACGGTGAACGCTGGGAGGAATTGTTCGTCGAAGCCGACGGCACCGAGAATTTCCGCTTCATACCCGGCGATTCCTCATGTGAAGAACTAGATGCAGAGGTCCAACACCTCCCTCACGATCTCGAAACCGGCCACACCCTCGAAATCAACCTCGCCATGCTCACATGGATTCGCGCCCTGGCTCAGGCGGCATTTCACGGAGCCATCTTCATCGCCGACTACGGTCTCGATGCGGACGAATTCCACGCCGACTCCCGCGCCGATGGCACCATCCGCCGCTACCGGCAGCACCAGATGGACGGCCAAGTGCTCGCAGACCTCGGCGAATGTGACCTGACCACGCACATTAATTTCACGCGGCTGATCGATGAAGCCGCGCGCCATGGACTCGCCCAGCGCGAATATGACCTGCAAGGCCGTCTTCTGGGCCGCATGGCGATGGCATGGATTCAAAGCCTCGAAGGCAGTCCACCAGACGCCTCCACCATGCGCCAGTTCAATTCACTGACCCACCCCGCGCTGATGGGCAGATCGTTCCGTTGTTTGCTTTTAGAGAAACCACCTCATCTCTGAGGCGTTATGAAGGGTATGCGCATCGGTATCACAGGAGCCACAGGCTTCATCGGCAGTCATTTGGCATCACTAGCTCATGAACAGGGGCATGCAGTGGTCGCCTATTCTCGTGGCAGACGTGCGGTGCCCGTGGCGGATGAACATCTGCAACAACCCAAAAAGTCCCCCCAAGAGCTGCCGGAGACACCCTTGGAT
Source organism: Verrucomicrobiaceae bacterium UBA7681 (assembly GCA_002482965.1). GTDB lineage: Bacteria > Verrucomicrobiota > Verrucomicrobiia > Verrucomicrobiales > Verrucomicrobiaceae > Prosthecobacter. Next base: position 56,134 of record DLGZ01000041.1, read on the forward strand.
GCCCTGGTGCACCTGTCGGGGGAGTCCCTCATGGGCCTGTGGACACCTGAAAAGCGCGACCTCATCTGGAAAAGCCGCGTGGATTTCACCGAGGCCATGGTGGCGCATCTAGGAACATGGAAACCTGAAAACCGCCCCAAGGTGCTGGTCTGCGCCTCCGGAGCCGGATTTTATGGCAACAGCGGTGCCTCTGCCGTGGACGAAAGTTCACCGCGCGGCGAAGGCTTTCTCGCAGACGTCTGCGCAGGCTGGGAAAAGGCGGCCCACCGCGCGGAGGCCCTCGGCATGCGCGTCATCACTCTCCGCACGGGCATGGTGCTGGGCCGCGATGGCGGCGCGTTCCCCCTGCTGCGGCGGGTGTTTGCCTGCGGCCTCGGCGGCAGGCTGGGCTCAGGCCAGCAATGGATGTCCTGGATCCACATTGAAGATGCGGTGAAGATGATCCTCAAGGCAATCACCACCGAAACCCTGCGCGGCCCCGTGAATCTCTGCGCCCCAGAGGCGGTGACCAATGCGGAGTTCACCCAAAAGCTCGCTGCGGCTCTTCATCGCCCCGCCTTCTTTCATGCGCCGGCTTTCGCCCTCAAACTGCTTCTGCGCGGAATGGCAGACGAAATGCTCCTCAGCGGGCAACGAGCACATCCTCGCGTCGCCACCGAGTCGGGCTACCGTTTTACCTATCCAGACCTTTCCAGCACCTTCAAAGCGCTCATCTGAACGGGGAGTTTACAGGGGTTGACAACAACCGTAAACAATCGTCAACCACCTCAGACAACCGTCCTCTCCAGTCATGGCATCCCAGCAGACCACCATCGGCATCATTTACGACTACGACCAGACGCTCAGTCCCACGTACATGCAGGATGAGACTCTCTTCCCACACTTCGGCATCAATCCGGAGCAGTTCTGGAAGCGCAGCCGTGAACTCGTGAACCAGGAAGGCTACGACGGTGAACTGGCCTACCTGAAGTGCATGCTGGACTACCTCGACATGGACCGGCCAACGAACGAGGACTTGGAAAAACTCGGCTCAAAGCTGAATTTCTTCAAAGGCGTGCCGGAGCTTTTCAACGAACTGAACAATGTGCTGAACGACCAGCACCGTCTGCTCGGTGTGAAAGTAGAGCATTACATCATCTCCAGCGGCCTGAAGGCCCTGCTGGACGGCTCGGCACTGGCTCCGTTTGTCCGGCGCATTTTCGGCTGTGAGTTCGGCGAGGACAAAAACGGTCGCATCACCTTTCCCAAACGCGTCATCAGCCACACCACGAAGACGCAGTACATCTTCCGCATCAACAAAGGCATGCTGGAACCCCACGAAGACGTGAACGATCACATGGCCCCGGAACTGCGACCGATCCCCTTCCAGCACATGATCTATGTGGGCGACGGCCCGACGGACGTTCCCTGCTTCACCCTGATGAAACGCTACGGCGGCCATGCAGTGGCAGTTTACAATCCTGACGAAGCAAGCCGCAGCAGCTTCCGCAAATGCTACCAGCTCAACGGCCTGTCAGACCGCGTGAAACACATCGCCCCCGCCGATTACCGCCCCGGCAGCCATCTCCGGCTGCTGCTGGAGGAAATGGTGACGGACATCGCCGACGGCATCGTGCGCAAAAAGCGCCAGGAAATCGAGGAAGGCACGGTCTCAGCACCGCATTTTTAGCACACGGCAATTCCCCGCGCCCGCATGTCGCGGAACCATTCCACATAGGCCGGCACCCCCTGCTCAATGGTGGTGGTGGGTTTGAAGCCAATAAGAGCCTTCGCCTTGCTCACATCCGCAGAAGTCAGCGGCACATCTCCCGGCTGCTCGGGCAGTTGATTGATGATCGCCTTCTTACCAACCGCCTGCTCAATAGTGCCGATGAGGTCATTAAGAGTAACCGTCTGGGAACCACCAAGGTTGATGATGTCGCAAATAGGACCACTGCGGTAGTTCAGCGCACCGACGATGCCATCGACGATGTCGTGGACGAAGGTGTAGTCGCGGGCGGTGCTGCCATCCCCATATTTGTCGATCGGCTTGCCGTCCTCAATGAGACGGGAGAATTTGGAAATGGCCAGGTCAGGGCGCTGGCGCGGGCCATAAACCGTGAAAAAGCGCAGGGCGACGGTCTTCATGCCGTAAAGATGGCTGTAATTGGAGCACATCTGCTCCCCTGCCATCTTGGTCATGGCGTAGGGACTGATGGTTTGCAAAATCGGGTCGGCCTCGGCAAACGGCACTTTTTTGTTCACGCCATACACCGAAGAACTGCTGGCGAAGACAAAGTGCTTCACCCCCGTGCGGCGGGCGGCCTCAAGAAGGTGGAAGGTGCCTTTGATGTTGGTATCAATATACAACTCGGGCTGCTCAATGGAGGGGCGCACCCCGGCACGGGCGGCAAGATGGATAACTGCGTCAAAACGACCCACCTCAAAGGTCTCAGCGACGAACTTCGGATCAGAGATGTCCCCCTCACAAACGTTCACCTTCGAACCGAATGCCCGGAGATTCTCACGCTTGATCGTAGGATTGTAGTAGTCGTTGAAGCTGTCGATGATTGTGATCTGCCCTGCGTCCTCACGAATGAGTCGCTCAACGGTGTGGGAGCCGATGAAGCCAGCTCCGCCTGTGACAAGAATTTTCATGCTAAAAAAAGCCTGGGAGGACGTGGTTGCCGACAGCCAGGCGCTCAACTAACGAACATTGACCCGACAATTGCAAGGCATCAGGAGAAAGGGATTGACGCAAGGGGGCGAAATTCGCTAAATATGGGGAATTCTCTGAATCATCCATTTTTCCGTCCCTGAACCATGAGCGAACCCGAAAACACGCAACCGCCAACACCACCCTCAAGCTCGACGCCAAAGACGGCCGCCGTCCCGCTGAAGAAAGAGACGGTGCGTATCACCCTGCGTGGGCGTCCGGGTGCAGGCGTCACCCAGCCGCGTGAGTCCACCTCTCCCGTTTCCCCTGCGACAGGCGGCATTCCCGCCTCTTTCAACACGACCTCCGTGGTTCCCATGGTGTCGAAAAAATCCACGGCTCCGATTCAGCTCCCTTCCGCCCCGCTGCCACCGCCTGCGCCAAAATCCAGCACCGCTCCGGTGAAGCTGCCTGCGCCGCCGATGTCGCCGCCTTCCAGGAAGACCACCTCGGCCATTCCAGTGGTCTCGTCACCGCCACCAGCCGCACCTGCCCCTTCTGGCGCAATGCCCCCACCGGTTGCTCGTCCAATGGGACCGCCCACAGCGCCAAGGCCCCCAGGCGCCCCAATGGCACCGATGGCCCCCCGCCCTTCCTCCCCTCCTATGGCAGGCCTGCCGGCTGCAACCCGCCCGCTCGCCCAAAATCCAGCAGCTCCGGCTCCGCGTACCGAAACAGGCGCGCCCACCGTTCCTCTGCAAAAGCCAACCGCAGGTCCTCGCCCCCCTTCAGCACCTGGCACCGGCACCGGCCCCATGGTGGGTGGTGGAGTCGGCGCAGCAAGCCCTCTCCCGAAAGCAACCGTCAAGCTGCAGCCCACGCAGGCCATGCAGCGCCCGTCCATCTCCGCTCCTCCCAGCGCCCCCGTCAAGCGCAGTGCCGCTGCTGATGCGGAGCAGTTCTATGAAGAAAAGGATCCAGAGGCAGGTTTGGTCCCGCTGTCCGTGATCTGCTTTGTGCTTTCCGCCGTTTTGATGGTGGTCCAGATGTTTGGGGCAGATGCTGTCAAACACAGTGATCCCAATACTGAATCAGCCATCATGGTGCCAGAAAAGGGCAAACAGGAATGGGAAACCGTCTCCGCTTCTGGCACTTGGTCCAACGAGAAGTTCAAAAGTCAGTTGCTGCCGATTCCTTGAAGCCATTGACGTATATTCTCAATCTCACTCTATCATCTCATGCCTCTTGCCTGGTTAGTTTTCATCCTCGCTGTTGCCACCTTGGCTCTCAATTTCCTCGCCCGCAGCGGCGGCGGCATGTGAGTCTCTGACCTTTTTCTAAAGGCAGTCGTTTCCATCGCTCCTCCCTTCTCAGAGGGGAGGACGGTACTGGCTTTCAAAAACTGGGCTGATGCCTCAGTTAAGTCCGTGCTTAAAAGCTTGCGAGCGATCCAAATCCAAGGCGCAGGGGTCTCCTCACCCCATGCTCTACGGCATTTTGATGAATGACAAATTCAGCAAGCTCACAGTCCCAAGAGGACAGGCAGCACAGCCAACTTCCAACGCCGCTTGGTTTTCAAACACGCCCTAGGGATCGAAGTGCGTTCGCATGGACACATCCGTCATTCGGATGAAACCACCACTGCCTGAAGCCCACCCCTGAAAGGATGAAGGTGCGCCTTTCCGCCCGGATTCTCCAGGTTCTCAGCTCAAAAGCCGGAAGAGCCCTATTGCCTGCCCCCGCGACCACCAGGATTTGGATCCATGTCCAGATCGAAATTGAATTTGGGGAAGTCCTTGAGAGTGAAGGATAGCAGCAGGCCAAAATCAGAAACACCACTGCCATTGTTACGTGACATCAACCCAACGGAGCCAATCCAGCTGCTCAGGTCCTTTGAAAAGCTGTAGCTTTGAAATTGGAGAATGCCGTTGTTCGCTTCGTAAATATGATACGTGTTAAAGCCGTAATTCTCGCTCAACCGGGCATAGAAGCGTGTGTAAAGCAGACTGCTGTCGCGGAAAAAGGGATGGTCGTAAATATACTGATGTCCCAGCTCGACTGACGTGGTTTTGCTCAACATCCAAATCACCCCGTTGTTCGCCTCAGTAAAGGCACCGATACCACTGGTGATCGGCAATTGCAGATCAGACTTCACCGTGGCCCAAGGCACAGGGGACCAGAAAAGCTCATTGTACACATTGGAAAGGCTGCGGCCAAATTCCGGGTCCTGTCCAAAGATGTTCACATAGGTGTTCATCCCCGCCCATGTGTAAGTCTGTTCATCTCCGCCCTCCGGCGTCTCCCAGAAGCTGCCGTAACCGTTGCTGGCCATGTAGTCGCGTTTCGTTTGAAAAAGATTGCGGAAGCCGACACGCGCCACATTCCATGAGCGCAGGCTGTCCACGGCTGTAAACAACGGAACATCAATAGATCGCGGCCGAGTGGTGGTGGAAAGCCGGTCAATGGCAGGGACTCCCGCATTTTGGCTGGCATCCAAATAAGAATAGTTCAGGTAGGGCTGGAACACGTGCCGGATGCCGTTGAGCCCCAAAGATGGAACCTGCACATCACTCCAGTTTTTGGAAAGCTTGAAGGAGATGTCCAGTCCAAAGCTGAAGATGCCACGGGCATAATTCTTCAGGCCGGTGGTGCTGCCGACAATGCCATTGTAGCTCGTCATCCCAGCACCGATTCTTGGCGTCACATTCAGCCAGCCCATGTAGGTCTTCGGATACAGCAGCTCATGGTAGGTGTGAAAACGGGCATATCCAGGCTGCGCAAGGATGCTGGAAATAGCTCCGAGCCCTTGCGTGATATCGACAGGCGTCAGCGCGGAAGTTCGCGAAGCTCCTGCAAGGCCGAGGAAGGAGTCACCAGCGGTTCCAAGCGGATCACCCAGCACGCTCGCCAGCCCCACTGCTCCAAGTGCCTGAAGACGGGTCAGTTCCGCCCTTTCCTGCTGTCCTACCATTTCGCCAATGATGCCTGCAGTGATGGTGCCTTGGTGAAACACCCCTGAATTCCACAGTGGCCTCCGGGTGAAGTCGATGGAGAGCTCGGGTAGCCGTGTCGTCGTCCGATAGAAATTGTTCAGCTTGAACTTCGCCATCAGGGTGGCCACATAAGCATCATTCGTGTGAATCAGTGAGATCTGATTGTCAGGCTCGCGATTGGTGCGGTAATCATTGAAGAAGAAATCTTCGTAAAAGTGAATGTCGCTGATCTTGTTGATGTCGAAATCAAGATACCAGGTGCTTACATCTGGACCCGGCAGGTAGATACGGTGCTGAAAATTGACCCGATACCTGTTATGAGGCACCGGATAACGGATGGCGGTGGTCGCGTTTGTGTCTGGGGCGGTGTCATTAACGCCATACAACTTCAGCGTGCCAAAATTCTGCCGGTTGGCACTGTGGCGCACCGAAAAGAAGTCCACGCCACCACCCACGCCACGCTTGCTGCGCAGATCAAATTTGTATTTCGCGAATGTATGGTCGCCATGCACAACCGCCATCTGTGTCAGCAAGAACGCACCCCAGCGGCTTTGATAACCAGGGCCAACACGCAAACTGCTTTCTTCATCCAGCGATTTGGTGATCTTGGGCAGCCAGAGAAACGGTGTTTTTCCAGCGTACATTCTCACATCCTTGAGGATGGCCTTGTCCTCTGGATAAACCGTCAATTCTTTGACGCTGAGATGGTAATTCGGGTCCTGCACATCATGCGATGTGAACGTAACCCCCTTGGCATCAATCCGGTTTTCCAGCTTGCTCCCCGAGTGAAAATCTTCTGCCCGGAAGAAAAACATGCCCGCCGTTCTTCTGAAGCCGCCACCCGTGGGCCCACCACCGGCTGTAATGTTAGTGCCAGAGATGGCCTGCTGCGTACCTGCACCAATGCCCGTGATCACATTTCGGCCCGACATCTCACCCGTGATGGAGTTGTAGGTGATCGAATCTCCATGGTAGAGCATCCCATCCCGCCAAACCGTCACCCCATCCTTGGCAATGACCTCCCCGGTGGATTGATTGTACTGCGCACTGCCAGCGCGCATTTCAACATCCCCGTAGTGAATCTGCACATCACCCGTCACTGTGGCGACACCCGTTTCTGGATCCATCGTCGTGGTTAGACCGCGAATGTTTAGATCGCTCGTGAGACTGTCGAGAAGGGATTGCCCGTTCGCCGCCCCGGCCAAGGCCAGGACGCAAACGAGGACCGTCACGCAAAATTTTGAAAAAATCATAACACGAGAGGACATAGCCCTACACAGGCAGGCAATGAGAGCGACCTAAATAGGCTACCGGGGTCAAGGTGACAAGAAAAAGCCGGACTTTTTTCACCTCAGTCGTCCTCCCGCCCCGGACGCACGGGGCACACCCCTTTTTTACTCGGCGCTTGGACAAACTCCAGCAGCCTCCGCGCTCTGTCCGGCCACTCTTGGGTCACCGCCTGCTCCACCGCCTGCGTCAGGTTCATTCCCCCGCAAAACAGCATCTGAAACAGATCCTTGATCGCACCCCGCTCCTCCGTGGTGAACCCCTGCCGCCGCAAACCGATCACATTCAGCCCGGTGATGCGGTTGATGCGCTGCGCTGCACAGTAGTGCGGAATGTCCTTGCTGAAGCTGCCGTTCCCCTGGATCACGCAAAAATCTCCAATCCGCAGGAACTGGTGAAACACCGCCCCGCCTCCAATAAACGTGTTGTTGCCCACCTGAATGTGTCCGCCCAGCAGCACCGCGTTTGCCAGGATGTTCCGGTCCCCCAGCACCACATCATGCGCCAGGTGGCTGCCAACCATGAGATAATTACCATCCCCGATCCGCGTCGCCATTCCCGCCTTGCTGCCACGATGAATCGTCACGTGCTCACGAATCACATTCTTTTTCCCCAAAATCACGCTGCTCTGCGTGGCGGGATCAAAGCCCAGATCCTGCGGCTCCCCGCCGATCACCGCCCCACGCCCGATCCGCGTCCCCTCCCCCACCACCACGTGCCCCACCAGCTGGGCATGCGCCTCGATCTTGCATCCCGCCCCCACCTCACACGCCCCCTCGATCACCACATAGGGGCCAATCTCAGCTGTGGGGTCGATTTGGGCGCTCGAATCAATCAGGGCGGTCTTGTGGATCATGCGCAATGACCATGGATGCCCCCTCGTCAGGGATCAATCCAGACTTGCAGCTCACGCAAACTTCCTCTTGGCAGGCCGCCTCCCGTTGCTTACTGTCCGCGTTCCGCAACGCAGCACCAGGAGAGGTGGTCGAGTGGTTTATGGCTCCAGTCTTGAAAACTGGCGTGGGTTTATCCCCACCGTGGGTTCGAATCCCACCCTCTCCGCCATACTTCGCCCGCGAAGCATGCCCTCCGTCTCGTCCACCCGAATAACTTCGACGGTTGCATCGACAGCCGACGCTTTGTGGCAGGGGAAGCGCCTTGCTCCCAAAGCACTGCGAGCGCCTCTTATATGGAGTGCGGTTGCGAAGTGAGGCACGAACGCAGCTACCGCTTTCGACGTGCTGATCGGCTCATGCATATCACGGGTAATTCGAAGGCGGGAGCTGATGAATTTTCGCCAGCCGGTCAGCGCAC
>DLGZ01000042.1:0-6553 GCA_002482965.1 Verrucomicrobiaceae bacterium UBA7681
GCGTGTTTCCCCAGGCGCTTTCCGGAAATCAGTTCTGGAAAACGCTATACCATCCAGTGTAGCGCGTGCCGCAGCGCTGGTAGGGAACCGCTGTGCGGGTCCGAAGCTTCGGGTATGTGGCGTCGCAGGCGCTGAAAAAGGTGCGCCGTCCTTGGAGCCATGAACAGCAGGCATTTTTCTCCGCCGGCATGGGCCCCCTTTGATTTGCAAAGACACCGCCTGGTGTCCGATTAGTGGTCAAAACTCAGCCGCTGCACAAACCAATACAGCGCCTGTCTCCACTCCGCCCCATCATGCGCGTGATCCGTCACGTGCCACACATGCGGCACGCCCAGGCACTTCAGCCAGGCATGCACATCTTGACTGATGTGGATCAGCCCATCCCGGCTGCCGCAGGAAAGCCAGATCATCTTGAACCGCTTCGCCGCCTGCGCATCCGGCACCAGCTCCGCCGATGACCGCGTGTTCGGTGCTGAGGAGAAGCCGCCCACCCACGCAAAAAGCTCGGGATGCCCCAGCCCGAAATTCAGCGACTGCCCGCCGCCCATGGAGAGTCCTGCCAGAGCGCGATGCTCGCGGTCCGCCTGCACCGCATAGCGCGCCTCAATGGTCGGGATCACATCTTCCAGCAGATCACGCTCAAAAAAAGCAAACGCCGGCGCGTGCTTCATCACATCGCCCGTCGGCCGGTCGTCCTTCTGCGCCCGACCATTCGGCATCACCACGATCATCGGCACCGCCTTGCCTTCCGCGATGAGGTTGTCCAGCAGCACCTCCGGCTCCGCCAAACGCTCCCACTCCTTCTCATCGCCACCAATGCCGTGCAGCAGGTACAGCACCGGCAGTTTTTTCTCCGGCGTGTATCCCGGCGGCGTGTACACATTCATCCGCCGCCGCACGCCCACGCTCTTGGAGTCATACTCGATCATCGTCAGCGTCCCATGCGGGATGCCCTTCCGCCGCTTGTCCCAGCCTTCGGCGGGGGCAGGAAAGGCAGGCTTGTCATCCTCCTTCAGCACGATGGGCCTCTTGGCCTCACGCGGCTGAGCCGGGGCAGGGCAGGCGCAGAGAAAAATTAGAAGAGAGCAGATCGTGAATTTCATGGCGGGAACTTATACCGCGAGCAGTTAAAAACGAGTCGGAAGATCCGAGAGAAGACAGGCAAAGGCGGTCGTAGGATGGGTGTGGCGACAGCCCGCCCGTCCATCAGCGTGCGGCAACGCGCCATGGCGTACGAACGTCCTGGTGGTCGGGCGGTTTGGCGGAGAGCGCTGTGGAGTACGATACGCGCCCGACGCCAAACACACCCAACCTACGGTCTCTGGGCACCGCGCTGTTCACCTGGTCGATTACGGCCTCTGCCACGACAGGAATACAGACCTGTTTTCAATGGCGTTTGGTATTACTCACTTCAAGCTCATGATAAACGCCTTCACATCCGCAAACTCCTGCGGCTTCAAGATCAGATTCATCGGCGGCATCGGGCTGATCGGCGTCGCCGTGTAACCCTCCGCAATTTTCGCATTCGGATTGATGAGACTCTCCAAAATGTACGCCGCATCCTTCCGCGTGGCGATGCCATCCAGCGCAGGCCCCACGGCGCTGCCCTGGCCTTTCAGCATGTGGCAGTTCTTGCACGCAGCCACCGGGTGCTCCCAAAAAATCTTCTCACCGCGCTTCCCATCGCCCACCAGTTTCGATTCATCGTCCTCGATTTCAGGAATCAGTTCCACCAGCCGCACATCATCAAAGTACGTGTCGCCCTTCGCCACGTGCAGCAGGTTGATGCTCGCTTTGTCGCGCGCCTTGCTGTTGAAGGTCACCTCCACCTCCGTCCAGTCCTGCGTGCGTTTCACCGTCGTGGTCTCCGCGCGGCCCAGGTGATCATTCAGGCTCGCCTTGCCTTTGAAGCCATGCGTCTTGATCCACGCGCTCAGCTTGTACTCCGTGTTCGGCTTCAGCGCCACATCCGCAAAGAAACTCGTGTCCGCATCCTCCCGCGTGATCACACGGAAAGCTTGCTTGCCGCTGTGTACCATCTTCTCATCGGTCACGAGACTCCACTCCGCCCCCGCATTGCCAGGCTTGTTGCCATAGTCCCGCTGCTTCCAGCCCACCGGCGTCTTCGCACCTTCCGCCACTTCTTCAAAGCCAGCATTCGGCAGCAGATTCGGCCCCTCCTTGTAGTTCAGCGCCTTGTGCTTCCTGCCCAGCAGCTTCGCCGCTTCCGCCAGCCACTCATCATTCTTCACCACCGCATCCACCGCCAGCTTCTTCACCAGCGTCTGAATCTCCGGCGTCGTGGCGAAGTCCGCCAGCTTCACAAAAGCCGCGAGCCGCGTGTGCAAATCCGGATCGCTGATCACGCCCGAGCCAAAGAATAGATCCTGCGCGGCTTTGTCTGAGCCCAGAGCACGCACCGCATTGCGGCGCAGTGGCGCGTCTTTAGAGATCAGCGCGGCTTGGTGAATGGGTGTGTCGAGTTTCCCGAGGCCCTGCAAGGTCCACAGTGCGTGAATGGCGCCTCGCTGCCCTTCGGTCACCATCTTGCCCAGCTCCCCGAGGTTCAGCATCGCAGAGCGTTCCACCGGATGCTCGATCGCACAGCGCTGCGCGGTGAGCCGAGAAGCCAGCGTGTCGCTTTTCATCATCTCAATCAGGTGCCCCGGCATGCCCACAGGAATCGCAGCCACTTCGCTGGCTGGCTTACCCGCCTTAGCCACGATCCGATAAATCCGCCCGCGTGAATGATCCCGAATGTCATTCTCATGCGCACCGCCCTTGCCCGTCGTCGCCACAAAGCCCCCGCGCTCCACGCTCGGCGTCGGATTGTGCTGAATGATGAAATTCTCAAAATCCGCCACCCACACCGCACCATCCGGCCCCACTTCCGCATGCACCGGGCTGTTCCACTCATCGCTGCTCGCGTAAATGTTCATGAAGTCCAGCGCCTTCCAGCCCGCGCCATCCGGCTGCACATCGAAGAGCGACACCACCTTCATCGTCGGCTCACACACCATCGCCTTGCCTTGGAAACGCTTCGGCAGTTTGTCGCTATAAACAAAATTGCTGCCCGCCGCCGAGGTGTAGCCACCGAACACATCCACCTGCCGGAAATTTGGCGTGATCGTGTGGCAGGTATCCACCACGTTGATCTTCTTCGCCGTCATCCCGCGCGATCCTTCCGCATACGCCGTCGCAGGGATGCCGCCAAAGAAAATCGGCGCGCCATTCGCCGTGCCGCCGAACTGATCCCCCGCATCATTCGTGCTGTGCGCCCAGGCGTTGTTGGAAAACTGATGCAGAAACTCCAGCGCACTGCCATCCGCCTTGAATCGATACGTCCCCATCATGAACTGGTGCTTGATACCACCCACATAGCCCTCGATCCCGCTGTACCCCACGCAGCCGTAGATCCAGTTGTCAAAGCCGTAGTGCAGATTGCTCGCCTGCGCATGCGTATCGCGGATGCCCCAGCCATCGATCACCGTTTCACGCACGTCCGCCTTGTCATCGCCATTCGTGTCCTTCAGAAAAATGAACTTCGGCGGCTGACTCACGATGATGCCACCCCGCGCAAACACAATGCCCGTCGGGAGATTCAGCTTGTCCGCAAACACCGTGAACTTGTCCGCCCTGCCATCGCCATCCGTGTCTTCACAAATCTTGATGCTGTCCTGCCCCTCGCCGCTCTCCGTCACTCCATGCGGATAGTCCCGCGTCTCCACCACCCAGCAGCGACCCCGCTCATCCCACGCAAACGCGATCGGCTTGGCGATGTCCGGCTCACTCGCAAACAGCTTCAGCTCACAATCCGCTGGCACCTGCGTGCGCTCCATGCTGCCCTTCACACTCATCGGCAGTTGCAGCGTCAGCGGCTCCGGCCGCTTCTCATAGTTCGCCACCTGCGGGTGCTTCTTGCGATCCTCCGGATCGCGCTGCTTCAAAAAAGCCTCATAGCCCGCCCTGCGCTCCGCGCTGAGTTGGGCAAGAATCCCCTCACGGCTCAAGTCGCCACCCGGTTTGACAATGAGGTCATAGTCCCTCGCATTCAGTTCCTCCTTCGCATAGTCAAACCAGATCCCATCGCGCCCCAGATCACGCATCGCCGCATGCAGCGCGCCGACGGCCGTCTGCTCCTTGCCCTCCGCATCCAGATACAGCACACGGACAGGGCCCGTCGGCGCAGCATGGGCTAAAACGGCAGAGATCAAAAGGAGCAGGAATGCTTTCATGGTGGTTGAGTGGGATTATCGCTCGAAATAACGCCGTCTGACCAGCCTCCTGTGCGGACAACTTTTGGGATGTATCGGACGTTGGCTGCCGCACCTCCGATATGGACTGCGGTTGCGCAGTGAGGAACGAACGCAGCTACCGCTTTCGCAAGCCGTGTTAGCCTGCGCATACCAGGAAGCCTTCGAAAGTACCCAGCGCCCCAGGAGCGCGGACTTCCAGTCCGCAGCACTCCGCAAACACCCTCACCTCCGCATCACCCTTAGCCCTTCAGCGCCGCAGCACCAACCAGTCCGTTACCCACGTTGCATACCGCAGACGAGAGAATCCCCGGCTTAGAGCGAATGTTTCATAACGAAGCACCTGCCACTCCGGCGGAGCGCTGCGGGCTCGGAGGCCCGCGCTCCAAAGACGCCTTGGGCCGAAGCACACCTCTGCATCACCGCGACGCGGTTCCACCAAACCTCACAAGCATCCCCAAAATCACACATTCACGTTTGGCTTTTCCTCCACCAACGGCATGATCCCCGCCCGTGACTGACACCAAACGCCTGCGCCTCTTCATGTTCATCGCCCCGCTGCTCAGCGGTGTCATTTTGATGTTCGCATTTCCACGCTGGAATTCCAATCTCGCCGTCTGGCTCTGGCTTTTCCCGCTCCTCGCCGTCTTGTGGCCCTGGCAGAATGTTGAAGGCGTCAAAGTCCGCCCCTTCTGGCGCGGCTACCTCGCCGGGCTGGCCTTCTTCCTGCCCAATCTGAGCTGGGTGCATCACTCCGCACGCGTCCGGATGGGCGGAGCCATCGATCACTCATGGGTCGGCCTCGGGCCGGAGCTTCTCGGCTGGGGCGCGCTCATCGGCCTCTCCGGCTACTGCGCGGTGTACTTCGGTCTCTGGGCCTGGTTCACCCATCGCTTTGCCCGGCCAAACATCACCACCCTGACGAAGGACGCCTGGTGGCCCAGCACGCTGCATTCGCTCGTCTGCTCATTCCTCGCCGCCTCCGCATGGGTCGCCACCGAATGGCTGCGCAGCACCACCGTCTTCACCGGCTTCGGCTGGAACGGCCTCGGCGTCGCCATGCATGGCAATCTCCCCCTCATTCAGGCGGCGGATCTCGTGGGCGTCTTTGGCCTCTCCTTCCTGCCGGTCTTCTTCGCCTGCACCTTCTGGAACACCCTCACCCGCCTCCTCATCGCCTTTCGCGGAGAGGGCACCTGCCGTAGCCGGCTCGATCTCACCCTCGCCCTCATCCTTCTCCTCGTCACCGCCAGCTACGGCATGCTGAAGCTCAGCGCCAAAGAGGAGGACAGCATCACCGTGCGCACCGTCCTCGTGCAGCCCAATGTCTCGCTGGTGGACTCCGCCACGGGCAGGCTGGTGGAGCAAACGTATCAGCACCTCGATCAGTTCACCCGCATGTACGGCACGGCCAAGGAGGGCAAGACCACCACCGATCTCATCATCTGGCCGGAGAGCGCGCTGCCCGTCAATCTCGAGGACCGGTATCGCCAGCTCCCGCCGGACTTTCACAAAAATTACTTCAATGGCATGCTGCAATCAGGCGACTTCAGCATCTTCTTCGGCACGGATCTCTTTGAGAGCGATGTCATCGGCCATGTCTCCTCCGTGCTGTTTCATGGCAGCACCGACCAGCGTCAGGAGTACCACAAAGTACACCTCGTTCCCTTCGGCGAATACCTCCCGCTGCGCGACATCCCGCCGTTCTCCTTTTTTCGCAGCATGTTTGAGGGCGCCTTCACGCCGGGGGTGAAAACGGAGCCCCTGCTGCTCGCACAGCCGCAGGTGCAGATCATCCCGCTCATCTGCTTTGAAGACACCGTCGGCAGTCTCGCCCGCAAGTTCGTGCGCGAGGCCCCGCAGATGATCGTCAACATCACCAACGACGGCTGGTTCCTGCAAAGCGAAGAGCCCGAAGTACACATGATCAACTCCCTCTTCCGCGCCATCGAGCTGGGCCGCCCCATGGTGCGCGCCACCAACACCGGCGTCAGTTGCTTCATCGACACCTGCGGCCGCGTCACCGCCCAGCTCAAAGATCCCGAGACCGGCACCACCTTCATCGAAGGCACCCTCCCCGGCGAGGTCAAAGTCCCCCGTGCCGGCCACCTCACCCTCTACGCCCGCTACGGTGATTGGTTCGCGCTCACGCTCCTCGGCCTCTGTGTGCTCGTGGCAGGCAGCAGCCGATGGAGGAGGAAGGCATAGAGCTATCAGGAACTGGGTTCCGAATGAGGCGCAAGAAGCCGCACTCCAAAACGCCTCACATGCCCACGCCTCCGATATGGACTGCGGTCGCG
>DLGZ01000042.1:6623-6858 GCA_002482965.1 Verrucomicrobiaceae bacterium UBA7681
CTCGAAAGCAGAAGCCGGTGATCCTTCGCCAGTCGGTCAGTCCCCGCCCACCACGAGACGCACGAAAGCGGTAGCTCCGATGCAGGCTTGCTCCTTGCATCTGCGCGACCGCACTCCAAAAGCTCCGCGTTACCACGCTCCCATATGGACTGCGGTCGCGAAGTGAGGAACGAACGCAGCTACCGCTTTCGCAGGCCGACTCAGCAAACGCATACAATTGAACACTCGAAAGCAG
>DLGZ01000058.1:0-57711 GCA_002482965.1 Verrucomicrobiaceae bacterium UBA7681
TCATAAAGCTGGGAGGGATGGCGCGGATGCAGGATCGTCTCCAGTTCGGCACGCCCGCCACGATACTTCTCAAAGTAGGCAATGATGTCCGGGCTGTTCTGCAACCCTTCGGGAATCAGCCCCGGCTGCCCGCCCTGGCGGTAGAAGTCTTCATGCAGAATCTCCGTCGGAAACTTCACCGCCCAAGGTACCGTCGTCACTCTGCCAAACAGCTCGCCATTGATGAAGTTCGCGATGCGGCCCAGGAAGATGCCCAGCGGCGCGCCGCAGACAATGGAGTCACCGATGCCCGCCCAGGAGATCTTGTGCTTCCACGCATACCAGCCGCAGAAGAGCGTGACACCAGCAATGCCGCCATGACTGGCCATCCCGCCCTGATTCAGCAGGAAAAACGTCCACGGCGCATGGATGAACTCGTCAAAATTGTACAGCAGCATGTAGCCAAGCCGCCCACCCAGCACGAGCCCGAAGAGCGACACCAGCGTGATGAAATCCGCCACCGCCTCCGGCTTGATCTCCGAGAGTCCCCGCTTCGCCAGAAAGTACATCACCTGATAGGTCAGGTAAAATCCCAGCACGTAGGCGAGGCCATACCAATGAATGGCGATCTTGTCCGTGAACTTGATGACGAACGGACTGAGGTCGTGCAGGTAGTAGGCGAAAAACATGGGCGCTAGGCATTGAACGGGAGAGGCTTCCGCACAAGGGGCAAAATGCAGCACGCAGCCCTCAGGGTTGGGTGCTGCTGATACCGCTTAATTAAGGTGGCTTAACTATCTATCTGACTTAGATAGTTAAGACTGAGTGGATTGCCCACCCATTACACGCGCCAATCCTAGTGCAGGAAATGGCGCACGCCGGTGAAGCACATGGCCATTTTGTGCTCATCCGCTGCGGCAATGACTTCGGCATCCTTCACGGAACCGCCGGGCTGGATCGCTGCGGTGGCTCCGGCTTCAGCGGCGGCGATGAGGCCGTCGGGGAAGGGGAACATGGCGTCGGAGGCGACGATGCAGCCCTTGAGGCTGAGTCCGGCTTCCTTGGCTTTCCAAATCGCGATGCGGCAGGAGTCCACGCGGCTCATCTGGCCGGCACCGATGGCGAGGGTGCGGTCGTGGGTGGCGAAGACGATGGCGTTGGACTTCACGTGCTTCACCACGCGCCAGCCGAAGCGCATGGCTTCGAGCTCGTCGCGGGTCGGCGGACGGATGGTCTTGACCTTCGTTTCGAGATCTTCCAGGCCGAGGGCACGGGAGTCGCTGTCCATGACCATCACGCCGCCAGGAGCGGAGCGGATCGTTGGCTCAGTGAGGGCTTGGGCCACGCCGGGCAGCATCTGGATGAGGCGCAGGTTCTTTTTCTTCTGCAGCAGCGCACGCGCATCCGCATCGAAATCCGGGGCGATGATGACGTCGGTGAAAATCTCCGAGATGATGCGGGCGAGGCCCAGCGTCATGCTGCGGTTCACCACGATGACGCCGCCAAACGGAGCCTGCTTGTCGGTTTCAAACGCCTTCTGCCATGCCTCGCGCAGATCTTCGTCCGCACAGCCCACGCCGCAGGGATTGGTGTGCTTGAGGATGGCCACGGTGGGGCGGCGGAACTCCAGGGCGATCTCTGCCGCCGCGTGGATGTCCAGCACGTTGGTGTAGCTGAGGTCTTTGCCGTGCAGCTTGACGAAGTAGTCGCCGAAGTTGCCGTAAAGGGAGGTCTTCTGGTGCGGGTTGTCACCGTAGCGCAGCTCGGCGTACAGCGGCAGGCTAAGATTGAAGGTCTTCTGTGTGGTCTGCTCCTTGTTCAGGTAGGCAGCGATGGCGGTGTCGTAGGCGCCGGTGCGCTGAAACACCTTGCAGGCCAGGCGCTCGCGGGTGCCCAGAGTGGTGTCTCCGGCGTGCTCCTTCATCTCTTCCAGCACGACGCTGTAATCAGCGGGATCCGTGATCACGGTCACCCAGCGGTGGTTTTTCGCTGCGCTGCGCAGCATGGACGGGCCGCCGATGTCGATGTTCTCGATGGCTTCTTCCAGCGTCACGTCCTTCTTGGCGATGGTCTCCTCAAAGGGGTAGAGATTGACCACCACGAGGTCGATGCAGGGGATGTCGTGCTTCTGGGCGTTCTTCTTGTCCTCCTCATTGTCACGGCGCTGCAGCAGGCCGCCGTGGACTTTCGGGTGCAGCGTCTTCACGCGGCCGTCAAACATCTCTGGAAAGCCGGTGTGGTCAGACACGTCCGTGACCGTCAGGCCGCCCTCTTTGAGGTGCTTGGACGTCCCCCCCGTGGACAGCAGCTCCACCCCGAGCGCCGCCAGTCCTTTGGCGAAGTCGAGAAGGCCGGTTTTATCGGATACAGAGAGCAGGGCGCGGGCGATGGGCATGTGTGTCTTGGGAGGAAGTTCGGGGGTCGGGAGTAAAGGGAGAAATATGGGGGTGCCAAGCGCATTTCACAGGCCATGTCGTGACCGATGGAGGGAGTATTTTTTCGACGCTCTATTTGCTTGTCATTCCACGCCCCTGCTGAAATGGTTTAATCCATTGCCGCAAATATGAGCCTGCCGCCACCGCTGCCACCTTCATCCGCCCCAGAACCCGATGCCGCGCCCAAGGCCTGCGTGAACTGCGGCTCCATCCGCTTCAGCACCCAGACCAAGCTGCCCGTGTGCGAGCCCTGCCGCGTGGCCATGATCAAGCATCCGTTTCCATTCTGGGTCATACTGGCCTCCGCGACGGTGACCCTATTGTTGCTGAGCTCGATGGCTCTTTCACGCGAGCGCTTTCATGCCGCCCTTCACCTGGCCACCACGAAGAAATTGGCGAAGCAGGAGCGCTGGGATGAGGCCTATGAAAACTACCGCGGCCTCATGGCGGTACACTCCGACACTGAAAGCCTGCTGGACTACGCCGAAGCCGCCTTCAACAGCGGTCATAAACGCGAGGCCGCGCAGGCGCTGGACACCATGGCTGGAAGGCGCGTGAGCAAAGACGAAGAGCGCCGCTACAACACCCTGGTTTACAAATTCCAGCTGGAGCAGCAGCAGCGCCAGGCGCTCGTGCCGGTCATGCCGCTGGCTCCTGTCAATGTCTCGCCGATCCGGCTGAACCCTTGAGCCGCCTCCACCGCCATGTTTTTCATCCCAGCTCCCGTCATTTCGTTTCTCACATTCCCCGGCGTCATCGTGCATGAGGCCGCGCATCAGCTCATGTGCCGGGTGACGAAAACCCCGGTGCTCAAGGTCTGCTACTTTCAACTGGGGAATCCCGCAGGGTACGTCATCCACGATGCACCCTCCTCCGGCTGGAAGCACTTCCTCATCTCCGTGGCCCCGTTTTTGATCAACTCCATCCTCGGGGTCCTGATCTGTCTCCCGGTGGCATTGGCGACCGCTGCCAAGGCCTCCGTGGGACCGGTGGACGTCTTGCTCGGCTGGGTGGGGATTTCCGTGGCCATGCATGCCTTTCCCAGCACCGGAGACGCCGCAAGCTTGTGGGGAACCTTGAAGGCAGCCAACACCCCCTGGCTGCTGCGCATCATCGGTTTTCCCGCCGTCGGAGTGATCTACATCGGAGCCGCTCTCTCCATGGTCTGGTTTGACGCCATCTACGCCGCCATGATCTGCTTCGGCGCGCCCGCCCTCTTCTTGGACATGATCGCCTGACCATCCATGGGCGATGCATCCTTTCCGGACCGCTGATATTAGCGTCATGTCAGCGTCTAATCAGCGGTTGAAATCCCAGCATTTTCACCCACGGCGACCGAGCCAATGGAAAGCCTTCTGGCAGTGGCATGAACAGAATTTCTAACCGCTGACATGACGCTAATAAGACGCTGATAAAGGCATCCAGAAATTCCAGACCTCTGATATTAGCGTCATGTCAGCGTCTGATCAGCGGTTAAAAATCCCAGCATTTTCACCCACAGCCTTCGATCCAAACAAACCCCTCAGGTAGCGATTTGAACAGAATTTCTAACCGCTGACATGACGCTAATAAGACGCTGATAAAAGGCATCCAGAAATTCCGGACCTCTGATATTAGCGTCATGTCAGCGTCTAATTAGAGGTTAAAAATCCCAGCATTTTCACCCACAGCAACCGAGCCATGCAAACCCCTCAGGCAGCGGTTTGAACAGAATTTCTAACCGCTGATATGACGCTAATAAGACGCTGATAAAAGGCATCCAGAAATTCCGGACCTCTGATATTAGCGTCATGTCAGCGTCTAATCAGCGGTTAAAAATCCCAGCATTTTCACCCACGGCTTCTTATCAGCGCTTCCTTCCGGCTTGCTCCTCAAGGCACCACCTTCGGCACAAACGGCGGGTACAGCTTCCGCGCTCCAAATTCCACATACCGGTTCTCGCCGGTCTTCAAATAGACGGGCAGGGGACCCTTTCCGCCAGCGCCCTCGGGCTGATAAATGAAGTGCGCTCCAGTGACATCGAGCCCGCGTTTCATCATCGTGGCGTCGTCATACTCCACGGCCTCCTCCGCTCGGCGGAAGACGCCCTCGTCGTGGCTGGCATAGCGCAGGTTCGGCTCGTAGCGGTCATCTTTACCCAGCGCCGTGTAGTACTTCGTGTCGCCCAGCGCCGTGGGGTACTCCGTCCACTCGTAGTCCGCCGGGCGCAGGTGGATGCGCCAGGAAAGCAGGACGAGGGACGACAGCAGCACCGCCCAGCCGAGCAGCAGCCGACCGGGCGTGTCGCGGATTTCGTTGGCGGCCATCACCGAAGTTTAAACCGTGGGCGCCATCACTCTTGGGAGAGTTTGTACGTGGTGAGATAGACGGTCACCGTCACCACGACGCTCTGCAGGATGCCATACAGGGCCCATTGGAGGCAGATCAGGCCGGGGATCGGCAGCACGGCGTAGAAGATCGGGGCGTAGGACGTGGCGATCAGGCCCACAAAGAAGCCAAAGCGAATCGCGGATTTCAGCGTCGTGGTGTTCGGCGCACAGCGGTTGATCCAGATGACGGTCAGACCTGCCGCGGCCATGAACTGCCCCACCATGAGCCATTTGATCAGCGCTTTCATGCCATCAGGCGTGCGCCACAGACCGGATACCGCCATGTAAGCGGACTTCATGGCCAGTTGGTGGATCAACATATCGGTGATCCAGATCGCTGCGAAGGCGGTCAGGAGGATGACAATGGTGCGCTTGGGATTCATGCGGGAGTCGTTGCGGAGGTTGGGGGCAGAGGGTGCTCTCGTTCAGGATACCAAGCCGCGCAGGCATTGGGCAATGCTTAAATATATCATTGTCAGCGCCCGGTGCTTCGGCTTCGATGCAGCCTCTATGAGCAAAAAATGGCGCATCGCCGGCATCAACTTCGATCACTTCCACATGGGCGACCTGCTGCGCCAGACCTCCGAGCACCCGAATGCGGAAATCGTGGGCATCTGCGATGAGCAGCCCGCACGCCTCGTGGACGCCCAGCGGAATTTCAGCCTCACCGACGCCCAGGTCTTCACCGACTACCGCGCCTGCATGGAGCAGACCAAGCCCGACATCGTCATCCTCTGTCCCGCTGCCTCGAATCACGGCGACTGGGTTTCCAAGATCGCGCCGTTTGGCACCCACATCATCATGGAGAAACCCTTCGCCGGATCGCTGGCCGAGGCCGATGCCATGATCGCCGCCATGCAGCCCCACGGCAAGCTCCTCACCGTCAACTGGCCCCTCGTCTGGGATGCCGGCCAGCAGACCGCCCACCGCCTCATCCAGGAAGGCCTCATCGGCGAAGTCCGCGAATTCCACCACCACGGCGGCAATCGCGGCCCGCTCTACCACGGTGCCGACAAGATCGAAAAAGAACCCAGCGCCGCCGAAAAAGCCGCCAGCTGGTTTTACAGCAAAGCGCAGGGCGGGGGCTCCTTGCTCGACTACATGGGTTACGGCACCACGCTCGGCACCTGGCACCTCGGTGGCCGGGCCCCGCTGGAAGTCACCGGCGTCTGGGACGAACCCGCCGGGCTGGAGGTGGACGAGCACGCCGTCGCCATCATCCGCTACAGCTTCGGCCTCAGCAAAAGCGAAACCCGCTGGGGCACCTTCACCGATCCCTGGACCCACCAGCCCCAGCTCAAGTGCGGCTTCGTCCTCAAAGGCACCGACGGCACGATCTCGTGCTACGACTACGAACCCACCGTCCGCGTCCAAACCCGCGCCCGCCCGGAAGGCTACGAGATCCCGGTCGATCCCGTCCAAGCCCCGAACCGCAATCCCGTCGAGCACGTCATCCACCACCTCGAAACCGGCGCGCCCCTCATCGGCCCGCTCCGCCTCGACATTTCCCGCATCGGCCAGCAGATCGTCGATACCGCCTTCCAGAGCGCCCAGGAGAAACGGACGCTGAAGCTGGTGGGGTAGGGCTGGCTCGGCAAAGGTTCAACTTGCAGTGAGGCGGCAGCTTTGTGCATTGAAGAAATGCCAGGGATCAATCCAGACGACTATGAAAACTGCTCGGTCGAGGAGCTGTATGGGAAGCTGAAGGGGCAAAGCATTCACTCGACCCTGTATGTTAGAATCAAGAATGTCATTGATCGTAAAATCAGTGCCTCACAGGAGGCCCATCGTGCCCACGAATTGAAAGAATGGGCCGTGCTGCACAAGGCAAATCTCGACTTGCAGGCGGACGTTAGGAAAATCGAAAAGAAAGTAGAACAGCCAAAGTCAGAATTTAGAACTTGGTCCCTGTGGGTGGCGATTATTGCTTTGGCTTGGCAGATTGGAGAGAAGCTTCCTTGGCGTTCCTTGTTGCCCAGTTCGTCGTTGCCCTCCGCTGGGGCAGCCCCAAAGACCACTCCCTTAGCACCTGTTCAGGCTGCCGATAATCTTCTAGATGCACAAAAGGCACCCAAGGCTTCGGTAGAAACGAGCGAAGAATCAAATCGTGCCACAGAACCACAATCGCGACCGACTCCGGCCGAGCATCCCAAAGATTGACTCTCGGGGGCCAGCTGCCAGCGGTAGCTAGGGCGGAGGCTCCATTCAAAAGCCTCCAAATGCCCCGTTTATTAACTACCAACAATCAATGTAATGTAAAGTGTGTATATGCTCAGTAAATGATAAGTTGCAAGAATAACCCTGCCGAATAATCGTTAGGTGCTGTCAGTTTAAATCTCTCAGCATCACTCCATTGCTTTTATCCCTTGAGCACACGCGAGGAATCTTACCCCTTACCCCGGCGTTTTTTTATGAGCTCAGAAACCGACCCATTACCGCGGCCATCCAAAGCTCCATTGATTCTCATTTTCAGTGTGACTTTAATCATCTTATCTGGATGGGCTGCATTTGGAATCAACCAACTTGGAGCTCCTTTTAATGCGACATTGCCCAACTTGGGCCTTTTTGGAGACATGTTTGGCTGTCTTAATGCTCTATTTTCGGCAGTGGCTATGACGTTTGGTTTCTACGCTTTAAGGATACAAAATTGGCAAATTCAAGATCAGCAAAGGCAAATCAACGCTGAGAAAAAGAACGCCGAGGAAATGTTTCGTCGTGAAAAATTACGCGAGTTTTTAGACTCGATGTCCGAATTCAAAGACCTAGTCATGAGCTCTACTTTGAAGTTTCTTGAGAACCCATCCATGAATGATTATCAATGGTGGCCGATTGGAAACGGGATGATGAGTCGCCATTCAGAGGTCACAACTTTGGTTCAGCTCTACTTTGCAAATGATGCCGCAAAAATGCTACCCTCAGGTCCTAACAAGAATGTGATACCAATTGTGGATAAAGTTCGCCGATCAATTACTGCAAACACCCTCGTTGCTGACAGTGATTTACCTAAAGCCATGCTTGCTTTCCACGATTACGTCGACGAGATTACACTCCGCGTGCATGAAGTGATCCTCGATTTGGAAAGCATCGTCAAAAATCATTCTGCGTCGTCGAAAAATTAAAAAGCAAAGATGCCAGGCATTTAGTGCGCGTTTTTGTTAATTTCATCGGCTGGCGTTTTTTAACCGTTAATCATTACTCTAATGTCTCCTGAGCAAATTCTTCACAAGGCCATCGAGCTTATTAACCTTAACGGCGTGCTTCCACTGGCGACGGCCACTATGAAACCAACTGCATATTTCCCTGGCAGCGTCCATGTAGGCTATGTCACGGGCATTGTTTTTGGAACAGACAACAGAGGAACACTCGAAATGCTCAGTCACCAGACATCCCAGACGTTCCATCTTACCCTCGACCAAATCGACAGTCTGACCGCTTAACAAAAGCCATTCATGCCAGGCAAAAAAGATGCCAGGCATTTAGTACGGTTGCCCATGATGTATACATCTGAAAATCATTAAGTTACGTCACCCATTGCGCATGCTTAACTTGCCGCGTGAGCTCGGGTCAGGAAGTAATCAAGCCTGCGATTCGGCAGGCGAGCGTCAGGTAAAGCTACGACGAAGGCAGGGCTTTGACCGATGGCCCGTGCCTACCAGCGAAGTCCCCTTCCCACCCGGCCAAACCTACCCGACACCAGCGTATCACAGAAACTGGAAGATGACTGTTTTGAAAACTCGCATATTATGCGAATTATCGTCTTGCTGATTCTAAACCATTCAGGCAGCTGTTTGATTTTCAGCTCTCAGGCAGGGCTCGCCGAGGGAAAACTCGAAAAGACTATTTTTTTTATTCGCTCATGGAAATCGCTTCAACACAACACAATTTCGACAGTTTGTTCGGTAATTACCACTCCGATTCGGATACCCGTATAGCGGGAATCGAGCAGCTCGTAAGAACGCTGCTTCTAAGAGGTAAAAATGGTCGATCTGTAAAAGTGGAAATCTGGAAATGCCGCTGCGAAGTTGGGGACTCTTTTCGAGCGGACTATCAAGAAGAAATGGGAGACGGAAGCATCTACACCGACTATCCAGATCTGAGCGGTGCGGCGACCGAATATGATGCAGTGAGCCAATGTCTTTCACTCGTTGATGACCGTTGGAGATAAGAGGCATTCATGTCGGGCATTTAGTGCAATAGAGAAATAATGATGCTAGGCATTTAGTACGTTGCAGGAGGTATTGGTTATCCTTCTTGAGGCGACAGTGCAGTGAGATAGTATTGGCGCATGAAGAAGACTCCCGCTCGTAAGCCCAAGCCAATTACTTATCTGCTCATTGTTCAGTGCGTGAGGCCAGAGATTGGCATCATGGCAAAATATGAGGCTTCGACTCCTTTCCCAAACTTTCAAAAGGGTGGGCACCTCGACTTGCTGGACTGCTTTCCCACGACATGGGACGTGCACGACTTCGTGCACAGAATGTCCATAGACAAAGATGGCACCGTTTACTGCTCGACTCTGCTGCTGGCGGATTCCTCGGTTGTCGAAAATAGAGGCTGTGTGGTGAGGAAGCAATCAGGTGAGGAGGTTGGCCCAAGCGAGTCTCGTTTTCGGCAGGCTCCATCGCCGGAGTTTATAGTGGGAACCGTAGATTTGGGTATCCCCGGCCCGGCTGGTAAAAAGCGTAAAAAGACGTAAAAAGATGCTAGGCATTTAGTACACATGCCGAGGTCGTATTCATCTGAAAATCCGCAAGTTACAGCATGACGTACGCCTGCCTCGCTTGGCGCGTGAACTGGGGGCAGGAAGTAATCAGGCCTGCGTGAGTCGGCAGGTCACCGTCAGGTAAAGCGACGATGGAGGCAGGGCTTTGACCGATGGCCCCTGCCATCCCAGCGAGGCCCCCTTCCCGGCTCCCCGGCCAAGGCCGCCGGGACATCCTACGAAATGGCTCACGCAGCGTGCGTATGAGGCTCATTCGGAAGCCATTCTGGAAAAGGATCAGGCAGTTGCATCCAGGCATCGGGGCCTTGGTCGAATTCGGCTGCGGTGAGCAGTGCGGCGTCGAATTGGGTCATGAGGCCGGCTTGGTTCATGTCGCGACCGATGATGACAATTTCCTGGCGGCGGTCGCCATAGAGGCCGTCGATGTGATGGCGGATTTCTGTGAGGGATTGCTCGTCTTGGGGCCATTCGGACTCGCTGACGGCACTCCAGAAGAAGCCAAAGGCGCGGGTGTCACGCAGGACGCCGGCCTGGGAGAGATAACCGGCGATTTCCATGCGCGGGGCCAGCCAGAACATGCCCTTGGCGCGGATCACGCCTTCCCAGGTGTCGTTGAGCAGTGCCTGGAGCCGCTGCGGATGAAACGGACGCCGTGCGCGAAACACGAAGCTGCTGATGCCATACTCCTCGGTCTCGGGGGTATGACCCTTGAGGGAGTCCAGCCAGCCTTCAGCTTGCTCAGACACCTCTTGTTCGTAGAGGCCGGTGTTTAGCACCGCGCTCAGAGGCACTTCCGACTGGCGTGTTTCATGGACTGTCGCTTTCGGATTCAGAGCTTGGATGACTCCGCGAATGTCCTTCAGTTCCTCAGCGTTCACGGCGTCTGTCTTGTTGATGAGGATGACGTTGGCAAACTCGATCTGATCAGTCAACAGATGCACGATGGTGCGGCCATCTTCCTCTGACACTTGCTGTCCACGATCTCTGAGTTCTTCAGTGCCGTAGTAGTCGTTGAGAAAGTTCCGCGCATCGACCACGGTGACCATGGTGTCGAGCTGTGCGAGGTCGCTGAGACTGCGACCAGACTCGTCCGTGAAGGAGAAAGTTTCGGCCACTGGCATCGGTTCGGAGACTCCTGTGGACTCGATGAGCAGAGCGTCGAAGCGGCCTTCGCGAGCTAGTTTAGAGACTTCCTTGAGCAGATCTTCACGAAGCGTACAGCAGATGCAGCCATTGCTCATCTCCACCATTTTCTCCTCGGTGCGGGAGAGCTGGGCATCGCCTGCCTTCACAAGCTGGGCATCCACATTGACCTCGCTCATGTCATTGACGATGACGGCAACTCTGCGTCCCTCGCGGTTTCGCAGGATGTGATTGAGCAAGGTCGTTTTCCCAGCTCCGAGGAAGCCGGAGAGGACGGTGACAGGGAGCTTCGGTGTCAGTAGGTGCATCAGTGGATGAAGTTGTATAACGCAAATACATTGCATTAGATGATGCATTAACGCAACCAATATGCACTAACAAATAAGCGAGTCGGTCGCTGCTGGTGCCCCCATTCCAGTTCATTTTTGAAATCACTGCTCTGCACATGCCCGCCATGAAAAAGATGCCTAGCATGAATGGCACTCAGTTAAGGCGGGTTGTCGTGGATTTTTGTGAGGCTGCCTGGCAGTGTTTTGGCCCAGCATTCCATAGAGCGCACTGAAGCCTCCGATATGGAGTGCGGTCGCGGAGTGAGGCACGAACGCAGCTACCGCTTTCGCAGGCTGGACTGCGGTCTGTGGACAAAGAACGTTCTTCACCCCGCGAAAGCGGTAGCTCCGATGCACGCTTGCGCCGTGCATCTTCGCGACCGCACTCCATATCGGAGGCTTGCTGAAGTGGCCAACCTTCCACAACCCACGATGCATGCGCTTAACCGAGTGCCATTCATGCCAGGCATCTAGGCCATGCACGTGTGTCTATGACCAGGAGCTGCGCTTGATGGGGAAAGGGCACCGCTCATGCTAAAAAGGCGAACAGCACCCAAAGATGGAGCAATACAAGCGTACCCAGCGCGATGAAGAAGTTGGCTGCACGGTCGCAGCAAGCGCCACGCAGTGAGAACTCTGCCTGGGGTCGGAATGGCCCGACGATGAGAAGAGCCCAAAGCAAATTGTAGGAGGCCCAGAATAAGATGAAGCCGGCCAGGTCGAAGACATGAGAGACAGAGCGCGAATGCTGCCAAGTGAGCCTGTCGAGGATGGCACAGCCCCTTGCGGCAGCCGCAGTGAGAATGGCTACGAGGAGGAATCGGCTGGTCTCAACTCGGGCAAGTGATTTCATCGTATGATTCAAAAAGAGGCCAGGAATGTGCAGGAAGTGATCAAACCCGCGAGGGTTTAGGCCGCCAACTGTCGAGCCGTGAAGCAGGCAGCCCTTACGCGTCTGGCAGACGCAGCTTGGTGGCGGGGCCGGTGACCTCAAAATGGAAATGGGGGTCTTCACAGTCGGTGTGAATCTCGGTGACCCGGATCGGCAGAAGATGCGGAACTACCAGCGAAAGGTAGGCGGCGGAGGCTGCCAGAGTTTCCAATGAGGCGGAGTCGTCGGGCTCGAACAGCCCCCGGGTCACTTGATCCAGGGCGGGTTCGCAGAGGATTTCTCCGCTGGCAGGCGGGAGATCGCCCCGACACCACAGGGTGGCGCGTGCGCAGCGCTTCTCCAGAGGGTCGCCCGGAAGTTTCGCCACAAACTCAAGACTCATTTCACGCCGCGTTGCTTCGTCGATCATGGGGGGACATATCAGGGCATGGTAAAAGTTCACCATGCAAGGGTTTTGTGTTCAACCCTCCTGATCTTCCCCATTTCCAATCCGGCACATCACGGGGTTTTCGTGGCTGGGGGTGCCGGCGGGAGTAGGTTTGCCGGCACTGCCATTGCAGCGCGGATCTCCTCGGCTACCGGGGCGACTGGGGCTGCAGCGACGCGTGGCAAATCAAGGCTGATCGGGATGAACCTGCGTTTCGTGCGCTGGGGGATGACGCTGGGCACCTGCGGCACTCCCGCATGCCTCGAAAGCAGCTGCGGCTCCGCCTGAACGAGCGGCGTTTGCAGCACCGTACCATCCGGCGCACGATCCAGAACAAAACCACTGAAATCCAAAGGCAGCGGCACGAGCTGGCCCTGCGCCGTCAGCACCTGCCCCTCCGGCACCAGCGCCGCATTCACCCGCAGCATGCGGCCGCTGCGGATCAGATAAGCCTGTCCTTGAATGGCGACGAGCCCCCCGCGCACCGTCGCGGTGGTAGCATTGACAAAATCGGACGGCAGCGCCACGAGCCGCCCCTCTGCAGTCAGCACCTGTCCCTTTGGCACCAAGGTGACATCCACCAGCGCCGCGCGGTTGTGGCGAATGAAGTAGGTCTGTCCGCGATAGAATACGATGCCGTCATGCACCGTGCTCGTCTCCCGCTCCATGGGCTGATATTCCAGGGCGCGTGGGATGCCGCTCTGAGCGGCGGCAGGGCCGCAGCAGGCTAGTACCGCCGCAAGGAGGATCAATGGATGGGATTTCATAAGTCGGGATCGATGGCAGATTCGCCCTGCCCTCTGTTCCAGACTAACTGGCCACCATCCTTCTCACCATGGGGTGACCACCCCAAACCCATGCCGCCGGGGGCTTCCCCCAGCACCCCACCGGATACAACCAGAGCCCTCTTCCTGCTGATAACGCTCAACCACGGGATCAAGATGAATCGAGAGCGGCTGGTAGGGACGCGCTTCGCCGCGTCCGAAGAATCCTTCCTCCCATCGCGCTCTGCCAACTCACCGCATTCCCCCTTTCCAGACGCCCTCTCTTTCCGCTGTCGAAAGCTCCAAGGACGGCGCACCTTTTTCATCGCCTGCGGGAGAATTAGACCCGAAATCACGGACCCGACGCAGCGGTTCCCTACCATCCCTGAGCTCTGCTCCGACGATGGCAGCGGAGTGAATGGGCGGGCGGCACTGGCTTCACACGCGACTAAGCACAACGTGGGTCGCCCGCTCCGATCCCACATGCTGGGTGCAGGTGTAGCCAAGGTCAGGCAGGTGAATACCCTCGAACAGCCGCTCGCCTGCGCCGAGCAGGACGGGAGAGATGGCGAGGTGGAGTTCATCGATCAGGCGCGCCTGGAGGTATTGCCGGATGGTCGATGCGCCGCCGCCGATGCGGACGTCCTGGCCGTTGGCGGCTTCACGGGCGCGTTCCAGCGCGACGTGGATGCCCTCGGTGATGAAATGAAAGGTGGTGCCGCCTTCCATGACGAGGGGGGCACGCGGGTGATGAGTGAGCACGAACACCGGCTTGTGATACACCGGGTTGTCCCCCCACCAGCCGCGCCAGCTTTCATCCGGCCAGGGACCGCGCACGGGCCCGAACATGTTCCGGCCCATGATCCAGGCGCCCACGTTGTGGAAACCGCGTGCCGCAAAGTCGTCATCGATCCCGGTCTCTCCGCCGTCCTTGCCGAAGAGCTGCGTCTGAAACGTGCGCGTCGGGAACGCCCAGCCATGCATGGCCGTGCCGCCGATGCCCAGCGGATTCTCCAGGCTCTGGTCCGGGCCTGCGGCGAAGCCATCAAGGGAAAGGGTGAAGCTCTCGACACGGAGTTTGCTCATGGGGTGGGTTTTAGCTGTGGGATTGGTGAAGCTCGCGGGCGGCGGAGACAAACTGAAGGAAGCTCAGGCGGCGATGGCACTCAAGACAGACCTTGTCGAAAGTGCGCTGAGGAGGATCCACGTGGCGGACGAAAGACATGCGCTCGAGACCGATGTGGGCCGATGCGGGCAATCCGAAGTAGGTCGGGTCGAAGGAACCGAAATCAACCTGGCAGAAGTTACACAGCACGAGCGAGAGTGAGCCGAAGATGCGATACTCGGCGTAAGTGTGCTTGCCCTCGGCGAAGTGCTGCAACTCCTGCGGGTCATTGCCGCAGTCCATGCACGGAGCCACCTCGCGAGCCTACAGCAGCGCAAAGCAGAGCGGGCATTGTCCGGCGTTCATGGAAAGGGATGGGTGCTCATTCGCCTAACGGTGAAGACGGTACATGAGTGCGCACAAAAGAGACGAACGAATCACGAAGCGCCTCGCTCTCGAAGTATTGCAGTGGGATGATGTGGGCATTCATGGATGGGTGAGCGAGGAAAAGGTGCTGTGGACTGATGATTGCCTGCGCGAGGTCCTGCCACGCCGTAGAGAAGTCGAAATCCGATGAGAACTCTCGAATGCCTGACGAGGAAAGCTCGATCGTGCGTTCGCCGAGTGCGGAGCGATTGTCTGCCGCGACGATGCGTCGTCGGAAACGCTCTCGACGATGAGCTGACAGAAGCGGCCCGATAAGCGGGAGTGACAACCAGCCCGTACTTTCAATGCTGGCGGTGCAGTAGTCATACCAAGCGAGATGGTCATCGGGTGAGAGAGTGAAGAGAACGAGCATTAGATAACGCGAGTGACTTCTAACAGGTGGATGGTGCGAAGATTCGCTGGATTTGCCCCAACGCCTCTATCGCTGACGGATTTCCTGCCCTCATGCGCCAAGCTAACCCAATCGCCGGCTTGGGCGCAAGGGGCTTCAGATTCAAAAAGAGGCCTCCTGCCCTCCTGTGACTGCTGCCGTGTGAGGGTAACGCACCCGACCGTAAACTCCGGCCACGACACTGAGCACAAGGCCAGTGCCCAGTAGGGTTGGAATGATCTTCGGCTCCAGTGTGGGAGGCAGCAGGAGGATGATCATGAAGCCTAGCAACCACATCCCACGGGTCAGGCCATACAGCACATGGCTTTTGGGCCTGCGGTCCTGGGAGTCAAAAACATAGCTGCCAAGCCACATCCCCCAAACAGCCAGGCTGAATCCCAGACTCCACTTCGGCCACCCATATTCAAGCAGGGCAAACTCGGGATGCGCAGTGTCATAGCGAACGCTGACCTGGCTGCCAGGGCTCAGGAACTGGGCGAGGCTTCCGGCACCGGACTCGTAGCCCTTGTTGCTGATCCAGCCTGCCCGCACCCGGTCACTCTCGTAGCTGCGTCCATCCACCGTGTAGCTGTAGCGGATGAGGGAGCGCGTGTTGCCACGATGATTCTTGTGCTCAGAGGAGATGACCCTGCCCTCAGTGGCAGCATCCGCCCGCCACAGATGCCATGAAGAAACACAGAACTCCAATGGCATCATGAAGAGCAACGCCAGGAGCAAGGGCACAAAGACGAGTGCGGCTGCTATTCCAATGATGTATCGCATGGTGAGACTGTTACTTCGGCGAACAGGTGGAAGGTGAACCGATTTGTGGGGTTTGTTCCATCGCCTTTCTAGCTGACGGATTGGTTGCCATTTTGCGCCAAGCTAACCAAAGTGTCGAAATGAGAAAAGAACGAATTGAACTCGCCCGCGAAATCGCCACGGAGTGCCACAGGCAGCAAACACGCAAAGACGGAGTGACGCCCTACATCGTCCACCCGGAAAAGGTCGCTGAAATCGTGGAAAAGCTGGGAGGTGGCGAGCAGGAAATCATCGTCGCCTGGCTCCATGACACGATTGAAGACTCGGGTATGACGCATGCGCGGCTGGTGGAGTCCTTCGACCTGGCGATTGCAGACGCGGTTGTGGCCCTGACCCATGCGGACGGCGAGGACTACCCGACCTCGATTCTTCGCGCCAAGGCCAACCCGATCGCCCGCGCCGTGAAGATTGCCGACAATCTGGCGAACCTGTCCGACACGCCCTCGACCAAGCAGGTGGCGAAGTATTCCGCGTCCCTGATTGAACTGCTCGCCCCGTGACCCTTCCCCGGCCCCACGAACTTGGGGAGCGAAGACACCGACGAGTTCTTCTGAAAATGGAGACGTACTGTCTCTTTTTTCCCGCTGAACCCATTAAATTATTAAGATGTATTAAATATATGCATGCCTTTGATGATGTGCTTGTTAACGGACATCGAGGATTGCAAAAAGGCCCCAAATAGCCGGATTTGACCTATGATCCTGAGGCTTGCGTTGCCGGTTCATAGGCACGGAGGTCTGACTCAGCCGTGGCCGTGGATGCCAATTCAAGGATCAGGAGGCCAGCGGTTGGTTTTTCGCCGGTGGAACCGCGTAGCGGAGGCGTAAACCCGGTCATACCCCCTTTTCTGGCTTGAATTGGCCATTTGAATAATGCGTGTTAATGCCATCTATATCTCTATTAATGAGTGATATATTGGCATTACACATGGTGAGAGGTGGGCGAGGCTACCTTATCCCCCTGCCCTTCACGCAATCCGCCACGCCTCGCGCATCGGCCTGAGCAGCATCTGATTCGCCTGATCGTCGTTTTCGAACCTTTCGGCCTTGGGATCAAACTTCAGCGGGCGCTTCAGCACGGCGGAGATGGCGCCGATGTGGCAGGTGGTGGCGGCGCGCTGGGCGATCTCCGCTGTGGCGGCGGTGCGGCCCCGGGAGTAGACGGAGTCGATGAAGTTGCGGTGGTGGTTCTTGGACTCGTAGAGTTTCACGTCGCTGTCCTTGAGCTTCACGCGCAGGACGGCGTCGTCACTGGCCTTGAGGACTTCGGACTCGGTGTAGATCCAGCCTTCGCTGCCGATGAACCGGGTGCCCCACTTCGTCTTGTCGTCCGTGCTTGTCATGACGATGCGTACACCATTGTTGTACTGATACTCGATGCGGAAGCTCTCGGCGGCATCGTAGATGCCCGCGTCGCGGCGCTTCACCTCGGTGGCGCTGACCTCGGTGGGCGTGGTATCGTCCATGCCGGCACCCCATTGGGCCACGTCCAGAAAGTGGGCACCCCAGTCAGTGATGTAGCCGGGGGCGTAGGCTTCGATCCAGCGGAAGTTGAAATGGCAGCGCGCCGCCGTGTAGGGCTGCTCCGCCGCCGGGCCGAGCCACATGGCGTAGTCGAGGTGGGCAGGCACGGCCTCGGTGGCCTCCAGTCCGGTGTAGCCGCCACGGATGGCAAACTTCCCGGGCACGCCGATCTCGATTTCCTTCAGTGTGCCGATGTAGCCATTGCGCACGCGCTCGCAGGCCATGCGCACCTTCAGCCCAGAGCGCCGCCAGGTGCCGCACTGCAGCACGCGCTTGTTTTCTTCCACCGCACGGCAGATGGCGCGGCCTTCGACGATGCTGGAGCCAAGGGGCTTTTCGGAATACAGATCCTTCCCCGCTTTCGCGGCGGCGATGGCCACATTGGAGTGCCAGTGGTCGGGCGTGGCATTCATCACCGCGTCCACATCACTGCGGGCCAGCACCTCGCGGAAGTCTTTGAAGATCGCGCCATCGGGCAGTCCGGCCAGCTTGGCGGCTGCGGCGGCGTGCTGGGAATCGACGTCACAGATGGCGACGACTTGCACGCGTTCATCCGCCATCAGCGCCCGCAGGTTGCTCGTGCCCTGCCCGCCCACGCCGATGCAGGCGAGCCGCACCTTCTCATTCGGCGATACCGCACCCGCACGCCCAAGCGTGGCGGCGGAGACGATGAATGGAACGGCGGTGCTGAGAAACTGACGACGAGTAGGAGACGCAGGTGTGGTCATGGGAAAGAAAACGCAGATCGTCTCCGATATTCATCACGTTCCTATTCTCGTCACACCTCATGGATTCCTCCCCCCTGCCCCGCCGTCGTGATTTTCTGCAAACCACCGGCCTGGGCCTCCTGAGCCTGCCAGCACTGCAAACCTTCTTCGGCAGCACGAGCACCGCAGTGGCTCAAACGGCTGCAAAGGCAGCCACTGCTCCAGCCTCCGCCGTGGCTATACCCGCCTTGAACCGATTTCCCCGCATGCAGCAGGAGTGGCTGGTGGCCGAGGTGCGTGCCGCCGAGCAGCGTGGCAATGCAAGGCGCGATGCCTTGAAGACCAAGGCCGATGCCGAGGCCTACGTGAAGTCGGTGCAGGAGCGCATCCGCGAGTGCTTCGGCCCACTGCCGGAAAAAACACCTCTCAATGCGAAGGTGACGAAGACCTTGGAACGCGACGGCTACCGCATTGAGAACATCGTTTTCGAGAGCCGGCCTGGTTATCTGGTCACGGGAAATCTCTACCTGCCCACGAATCGCAAGGGCAAGGTCCCCGGCGTGATCGGCGTCTGCGGGCACTCGCTCAATGGCAAAGCGGCGGAGGCTTACCAAAGCTTCGCGCAGGGGCTCGCCCGCCAAGGCCAGGCCTGCTTCATCATTGATCCCGTCGGCCAGGGCGAGCGCTTTCAGTATTTGAATGAGAAGCTCGGCTCCCGTCTCGGTGGTGGCACGACGGAGCACAATCAGATGGGTGCACCGCAGGCGCTCATCGGCGAATTTCTCGGCACCTGGTTCGTGTGGGATGCCATGCGTGCGCTCGACTACTTGCTGACGCGAAAAGAGATCGACCCTCAGCATCTCGGGGTCACCGGCAACTCCGGCGGCGGCACGCAAACGACCTGGCTCTGTGGCATGGAGCCACGTTTCACGATGGGTGCCCCTTCCTGCTTTGTGACGACATTCCGCCGCGATGCTGAAAACGAGCTGCCGCAGGACATGGAGCAGTGCCCGCCGCGTGTGCTGGCTCACGATCTCGATCATTGCGACTTCCTCGCTGCCATGGCGCCGAAGCCGGTCATCATCATGGCGCAGGAGAAAGATTACTTCGACGCACGCGGTTCCACGGAAACGTACGAGCGGCTGAAGAAGCTATACACCCTGCTCGGCAAGCCGGAGAACATTCAGCTTCACATCGGCCCCGATCCGCACGGCTACTCGGTGTCCAACCGCGAGGCGATGTATCGCTTCTTTGGCAAGGCCACCGGCATCCCTGCCGCAGCCGCCGAGCCAGCGATCACCGTCGAGAAAGACGAGGATCTGCTTTGCACGCCACGCGGCCAGGTGGCGGAGGCTGGTTCGCGCACGCTGATGACCTTCACGCGTGAAACAGCCGACAATCTGGCCGCCAGGCGCAAGCCTCTGAGTGGCGAAGCTTTGCAACAAGCCGTGCGTCAGGTCTTGAAGCTGCCTGCACTCGCGGATTCACCGCCCGACTACCGCATCCTGCGTAGCGCCGGTGCACGCAAGTATCCCACCAAAGGCTACTGCACCTACGCCGTGGAGACGGAGCCGATGATTCACGCCTTGGTCACCCGCCTGAGCGATGAAGCTCTCACCTCGCGCCTGCCACTCGGGCAGAGCAAAGCCGTGCTCTACATCTCTCACCGCTCGGCCGATGCCGAGCTGCGCAGCGATCCCTTTGTGCAGGAACTCCGCACTGCGGCACCCGACGCCGCCTTCTTCGCCTGCGATGTGCGCGGCATCGGCGACTCGCAGCCCGACACCTGCGGCGCGAATCAATTCCTCGGTCGCTACGGCAGTCACTACTTCTACGCCGCCTACAGCCATATGCTCGACCGCCCGCTGCTCGGCCAGCGCACCTTCGATGTGCTGCGCGTCCTGCAACTTCTCGCCGCAGCGGGACACACGGAGATTCATCTTGCCGGTCAGGGCTGGGGCGCTGTGCCTGCCGCCTTTGCCGCCGTGCTCAGCCCCGGCTTGAAGCAGGTGACTCTGAAGCATGCGCTCACCTCCTTTCACGATCTCGCGGTTCACGAAGACCAGCAGTGGCCCACCGCCTTCATGCTGCCGCAAGTATTGCAGCTTTTTGATTTACCTGCCTGCTATCAAGCGCTTCAGAGGCAAAACCTCCAGCTCATCGAGCCCTGGTCCGCCGCCGACGGCATGAAGTGAATCTTTACCTACAACGCACCATGCAATCCTCCCTCAAGATCAAGCTCTCCATCTTCATGTTCCTCCAGTACTTCATCTGGAGCAGTTGGTACATGACGCTGGGCAGCTACCTCGGCACGCTGGGCTTCACCGGCACCGAGATCGGCGCCTCCTATGGCGCGTTTGCATGGGGCGCCATCCTCTCGCCCTTCATCGTGGGTTTGATCGCCGACCGCTTCTTTGCCTCGGAGAAAATCATCGCGGTGCTCGGCATCGCCGGCGGGTTGTTGATGTTCTACGTCCCGCAATTGAAGACCTTTGGCAGCGTCTATCCCACGCTCATCCTCTACTGCACGCTCTACGCGCCGACGCTGGCTTTGGGCAATTCCATCTCCATGACCCATCTGGCCGATGCGAAGAAGGACTTCCCCTTTGTGAAGATCTTCTCCGCCGTGGGCTGGATCGCCGGGGGCGTGGTGCTCAGTCAGTTGAAGGCCGAGCAGTCATCACTGCAATACTACCTCGCCGGCGGCACTTCGCTGGTCTTTGGACTGTTTGCACTGACGCTGCCGCACACGCCGCCGAAGAAGAAAGGCCAGAACGTACCCCTGAGCGAAGTCCTCGGCCTGGATGCGCTGGCGCTGCTCAAAAAGCCCACCTTTGCCATCTTCATCCTGTGCATGTTCCTCATCTGCATCCCGCTGTACTTCTACTTCGTGAACCTGGGCACCTACCTCACGCAGTTGAAGTGGGAGGACATGGCGCAAAAGATGACGCTGGCCCAGGTCTCCGACATCCTCTTTCTGATGCTGCTGCCGCTGATGCTCAAAAAGCTCGGCTACAAAAAGACCATCTTCCTCGGCATCTTCTCCTGG
This sequence comes from Verrucomicrobiaceae bacterium UBA7681, assembly GCA_002482965.1. Classification (GTDB taxonomy): domain Bacteria; phylum Verrucomicrobiota; class Verrucomicrobiia; order Verrucomicrobiales; family Verrucomicrobiaceae; genus Prosthecobacter. Next base: position 21,085 of record DLGZ01000058.1, read on the forward strand.
GCCGTGCGCTACTTCATGCTCAGCGCCAGTGCTGACAGCAGCGGCACCGTGCTCATCTTCGGAGCCATCCTGCTGCATGGCGTCTGCTACGATTTCCTCTTCATCGCCGGACAGCTTTACGTCGATAGCGAAGCCAACGAACGCACTCGTGGAGCCGCACAGGGCCTCATCGCGATCATCCTGTGGGGCTTTGGCTCCCTCGTCGGCACCTACCTCGCCGGTTACTTCATGGATCAGCACAAACTGGCCACGCCGAATGGAGCCATCACCCACGACTGGTCCGCTATCTGGGCAACGCCCGCATGGATCGCCGTGACGGTGCTGGTGGTCTTCCTGCTCTTTTTCCGCGAGCCGAAGAAAGCGCCTGAGGGAGCATGACGTCAGGAAGGGGGCGCGGTTTTATTTGGACTGCGGTCGCGAAGTGAGGAACGAACGGAGCTACCGCTTTCGCTGGCCGGTCAGCATGCGCGTGCCAAGAAATATCCGAAAGCGGGAGCCGGTGGTTTTTCGCTAGCCGGTTATCACACGCACACCACGAGACACTCGAAAGCGGCAGCTTCACCCTTTCAGGGTTGCGCAGCCGCACTCCAAATTTGCCTCATCTCCGCACGCGCCCCACATGGACTGCGTTTGCGAGTGCGGAACGAACGCCGCAGCAATGATGCGCCATTCGTGGCGCTGAGACGTTAACCGTGGTCGGGCTGGCGAGATTCGAACTCACGACCTCTTGCACCCCATGCAAGCGTTCTACCAGGCTGAACTACAGCCCGACCTAGGTTTGACGTTCTCTCCAGCGGTGCCGCTTTGGGGTGGCTGCCGGTTGGCGAGAGGACGTGCATTTTGGACAGAGCCGCAGGCTTTGCAACTGCGATGTTGAGTTCTCGTGAGAATGTCTGCGAAGCTTGCCATTGTCCTGCCGCTCAAGTAGAACCTGAGCTAATCCGCATGGTCACGATCACAATTCAGGAACTCACCAAACGATTCAGCGGCAGTGTCGTGCTGAGCAGCGTGGACCTGCAGATCGCCGCTGGAGAATTGTTCTTCCTGCTGGGGCCCAGCGGCTGCGGCAAGACCACCCTGCTCCGCCACATCGCCGGATTCTACACGCCGGACGCCGGCAAGATCTGGTTTGATGACGAGGACGTGACGCGCCTGCCTGTCCACAAGCGTGGCACGGGCATGATGTTTCAAAGCTACGCGCTGTGGCCGCACCTGAACGTGGCGCAAAACGTGGCCTTCGGGCTGGAGGAGCGGAAGCGCCCGCGCCGGGAGATCGAGCACCGTGTCTCTGAAGCACTGGAGCAGGTGAAGCTGGACGGTCTCGGCTCCCGCAAGATCCAGCAGCTTTCCGGCGGGCAGCAGCAGCGTGTGGCCTTGGCGCGTGCGCTGGTGGTGCGCCCGAAGTGCCTGCTGCTGGATGAACCGCTCTCCAATCTGGATGCCAAGCTGCGCCTGGAAATGCGCACGGAGATTCGCCACATCGTCAAGCAGCACGGCCTCACGGCGATCTATGTGACCCATGACCGCGATGAAGCCCTGAGCATGGCCGACCGCATGGCGATCATGGACAACGGAAAGCTGATCCAGGTGGGCGCGCCCCCTGAGATCTACCGCAATCCTGCCTCACGCATGGTGGCCGAGTTCATCGGCGAGACCAATTTCGTCGAAGGCCGGACTTTGCGTGAAAGCAGCCGGGCGGGATTCTACGATGTGGAGACCCCCTTCGGCGTCCTACGTGGCCGCACCGATGCCACCTGGCAGCCCGCGAGCGGGCAGCCCGTGATGCTGAGCATCCGGCCTGAGGCGCTCACCTTTGGCAACGTGCTCGATTCCCCGAACCGCTTCCCTGGCCACATCATCGACACGACTTACCTTGGCGCTTCGGTGCAGTACCTCATCCAGGTGCAGGGTGGCCCGCAGATGAAAGTCTGCGAGACCAACCCCCAGGACATCCGCCTGCCCGGCGAGGACGAAGTGCGTGCGATGGCTGCGATGAATGATGTCGTGATTTTGCGCAAATGAACCTGCCTTCTTTCAGCATCTCATGGTCGCAGCAGCGGACGCAACCCCGTCAGCGATTTCAGGCATCCTTCCCTTCCTCCCTTTCAGTTCCGGAGTCCGGGAGGAATAGGCGGAAGATCAAATGGGATGGAGCGAGTCAGGCGACGCTCGACGGCGGCTTGAGGACAAGCCGCCCTACCTCGCGCTGGGCGTTCCCACGCCCGGGGTGGGTAGGGCGGGCTGTCCTCAGCCCGCCGTCGCCGGAGCCCAGCGTGTGCCTGTGGCGAATCATCGCTGCGAGCTGCTTTACCTCCCTTTCTGGTAGGAAGAGGAAGATTGGAAGGAGCGAAATGTGTTTATGAAAGCGCTGCTCCAGCACCCACGCACCCAGGCCGTGATCGCATGGGGGCAGCAGTGGCGCAAGGAACTCGTGGTCTGCCTGTTGATGGCGATTACTCTTGCGGGGCCGTTTCTGCTGAAGCCAGCGCAGAGCACCGCCCCCGCGCACTATGACCGGCGACTGGTCATCATCTCGCCGCACCATGACCGCATCCGCAAAGAGTTCGGTCATGCGTTTGCTGCGCACTGGAAAGCAACGACGGGACAAGCACTCTTCATCGACTGGCGCGTGCCCGGCGGCACCTCAGAGATTGCCATGCTGATCAAGTCCGAGGCCATGGCAGCCTTCCAGCAGCACTGGCAGACGAAACTGCATCAAGAGTGGACTCCCGCTGTGGCGCAGGCCTGTTTGAATCCGAAGGCTTCTGCAGATGATGCCGCACGCAAGGCCTACCTCGCTTCGAACGTCGGCACCGGCATCGACCTGTTCTTTGGCGGTGGCGCGTACGATTTCGAACAGCAGGCCAAGGCGGGCACGCTGGTGGCTGGCAATGGGGAAACTACCGGGCTCAGCGGGCTGGCAAAAAAGCATCCCGAGTGGTTCAGTGACGCAGGCATTCCCGAAAAACTCAGCGGCGAGCCCTTCCGTGATCCGCAGGGTCGCTGGTGCGGCACGTGCCTTTCCACCAGTGGCATTGTTTTCAATCGCGATGTGCTGCGCCGCATCGGTATCGCTACTGATCCTGTGGCCTGGGATAACCTGGCCGATCCGCGCTACTACGGCCAGATCGCCCTGAGCGATCCCGGCAAAAGCGGCTCGGTGACGAAGGCGCTGGAAATGCTCATCCAGCAGCAGATGCAGCTCGCGCATGATCGTCTCAAAGCAGCGCCAAAATCGAAACTCGACCCGGATCAGCTTGAAGCCCAGGCCGTGGCGGAAGGCTGGAATGAAGGGCTGCGCCTGATCCTGCGCATCAGCGCCAACGCGCGCTACTTCACCGACTTCTCCACCAAGATCCCTCTGGAAGTCGCCAAAGGCGATGCCGCTGCTGGCATGTGCATCGACTTTTACGGACGCTCCGCTGAGGAGGACGTGCGCAAGGCCGATGGCAGCTCACGCGTGGGTTTCATCGCACCGCTGGGCGGCACCTCGGTCAGCGTGGATCCCATTGGCATGTTACGCGGTGCACCCGATCCGGAACTGGCTACCGCCTTCATGGAGTTCGTGCTCGGAGATGCCGGGCAGAAGCTGTGGAGCTTTCGCGTGGGCGAGCCCGGTGGCCCGCTGCATCACGCCCTTCGCCGGCTGCCAGTGCGGCATGATTTGTACACGCCCGAAAACATCGCCAGCATGAGCGACGGCCATGAGGCCCCCTTTGAAAAAGCGCAGGCCTTCACCTACCACCCGGAGCGCACCGCAGCGCTGTTCAACACCATCCGCTTCCTCGTCCGCGTGATCTGCGTGGACTCCCATGAGGAATTGCATGCCTCATGGAAGACCATCTTCGACCACGGCATGCCCGAGCGCGCCATCCAGGTGCTGGAAGATCTCACCCGCGTGAAGTACGAAGCCGCCACCGGGAACATCGCCCACATCCTCGCCGCCCGTGACAAAGTTCAGGAAACACGCCTCGCCCGCGAACTGGGAGACGCCTTCCGCAATCAATTCATCAGGGCCGGTAGGATGGCGCGGAATGGCGAGTAACCTTTTAACCCCATGTCGAAAACCCTCTCACTGCTGATCTTTCTGGGGATGACCGCGTTCTTCGCGTGCTTCTTTGCCTACCCGATCTGGGCGGCGCTGGAGTCGGCGTTTCGGGGGCCGGACCACCAATTCACGCTGGATAACGTGTCCGAGGTCTTCCTCAATGAACTGTATCGCGAAGGCCTGTGGAATTCGTTCATCATCGCGGTGTGGACGACGCTGGGGGCGCTGTGCATCGCCCTGCCGCTGGCGGTGTGCTACGTGCGCTTTGCCTTTCCGGGGCGGGCGCTGATGAACTCGCTGGTGCTCATTCCCATGATCCTGCCGCCGTTTGTGGGAGCCATCGGCATCAAGGCGATGCTCGGGCAGGCGGGCGCGCTGAACAGCCTGCTCATCAATCTCGGAATGATGGACGCGCTGCACCCGACCGACTGGCTCGGGCAGCACCGTATGCTTGGCATCATCGTCATGGAGGTGCTGCACCTGTATCCTATCATTTACCTCAATGCGGCAGCGGCGCTCTCGAACCTCGATCCTGCTCTCGAAGAAGCGGCGGCGAACATGGGCTGCAATGCTTGGGGCCGCTTCTGCCGCATCACTCTGCCGCTCATCATGCCCGGCGTCTTTGCGGGCGGCACCATCGTTTTTGTGTGGGCCTTCACTGAGATGGGCGTGCCGCTGCTGTTTGACTATGACCGCGTCACCGCCGTGCAGATTTTCCGCAGTATCAATGACCTCAGCGGGAACCCCTTCCCCTACGCCCTGGTGGCGGTGATGCTGGTCTTCAGCACGCTGTTTTACCTGACGAGCAAGCTGCTCTTTGGCAGTGCCAATTCCGGTGGTGGCGGACGTGCGACGACTGGCCGCGAAACGATCACGCTACCCGCCGGTCTCGGCTGGGCCTGCACCGCGTTCTTTGTCGGCGTCACTTTCCTAGCTGTGCTGCCGCATCTCGGCGTGGTGCTGCTGTCGTTTTCCAAAGACTGGTACAGCACCGTCATACCCCACTCCTTGACGCTGGATCATTATCGCGATGCCCTCGGTCATGAGCTCACGCTCTCATCCATCGCCAACAGCTTGAAGTACTCCACGCTGGCGATGCTGGTGGCGCTGGTGCTCGGCGTCGGCGTGGCTTACGTTTCTGTGCGCACCCGCATCTGGGGCCGCCAGATCCTCGATGCCATGGCCATGCTGCCGCTGGCTGTGCCGGGCATCGTGATGGCCTTTGGTTATCTGGCCATGACACGGGAGGGCCAGCCCTTCCACTGGCTGATGCTGGGCGAAGATCCGCTGCTGCTGCTGGTCATCGCCTATGCGGTGCGCCGCCTGCCTTTTGTCGTGCGCTCCGCCGCCGCTGGCTTCCAGCAGGTCAGTCCTACTCTGGAAGAAGCCGCGCAGAATCTCGGCGCCCGCCCGGAGAAAGCGCTGTGGCGCATCACCCTGCCGCTCGTCGCGCCCAATCTCGTCGCGGGTGCGCTGCTCGCCTTCTCCTTTGCCATGCTGGAGGTGAGCGACTCCATGATCCTCGCGCAGCAGGCCACCTACTTCCCTATCACCAAAGCGATCTACTCGCTGGTGCTCGCCCTCGGCAGCGGTCCGAATCTCGCCTCTGCGCTCGGCGTCTGGGCCATGATCTTCCTCGCCGTGACCATCCTCGGTGCCGGGCTGATTTTGGGGAAGAAGCTGGGTGCGCTGTTTCGTGGGTGAGCCTGCAGCAAAACATGGCGTGCCGCGCATGGACGCAGAGGGCGCACGGATGTTACTTGCTAAAGCTCTTTCAGCTTTAGATTCAGCAGCGCGAGTTCCTTGCGCTTTTCCACCAGTTTGCGCTCCAGGCCGAGCACCTCGGAGTCCTTGCCTCTGGCTTTGACTTGTTGGTTGGTGGCGCGGCTTTCCTCACGCGACAGGTGATACTCCTTCCACAGTTCAACCGATTCCTTCCTGGCATGTTCCAGGCTCAGGGAAATTTTTTCGATTTCCGCCTGCACTTCGATACACTGCTGCTTCAAGGCGGTCTGGCTGCCCGAGCCCGCAGGACTGGCTGTGCGAGGGGGATTCGCTTTGCCGGAAGAGTCAGCCACTGGCAGGGCCAGCAACTCGATGCGTTTGCGTTTTTCCACCAGGCTGCGTTCCAGGCCGCTCGCCTCCGAGTCCTTCTGCCTGGCCTTGACCTGTCGGCTGGTGCTGCGGCCCTGGTCGCGTGCCTCATGATATTCCCTCCATAGATCGGCGGCCTCCTTTTTCACCCGCTCCAGCCGCAGGATCATCCCTTCGATTTCCGCCTGCAAATCCACGCGCTCCAGCTTCTGCGCCGCGCGTTGGTCAGGCACATCGGGATTGAAGGTTGGACCATCGTCCCTTCTCTTGAGCGTGGCCCCAACCCCAGAACTGGTCTGCCACACTGTCATGGTGCGCTGGTGGTTTTGGAGTTGAATCGTGCTGCTGTTTTTCGCGCCGATGAGTTTCATGACCGGAGTCTTGTCGCGCATCCACCTGCCAATAAGTGCATTGTGCTGGAAGATGCTCCCATCGGCCTTGAACTCCAGAAGAGTGGAGTCCGACTTCTCCCAAGTCCCGACGATTTCATCCAATGCGGCAGCTTCCCAGGACAGCGAAAGGAGTGCCAGCATGAGCACTCGGCGAAGCATGCAACGAACCGAAAAAACAGCTTTGAAATGGGTCTTTGCAAAAGGGTGTCTTCGGTTGCAGGAGGCTGAATGCTTTTTCATATACAGCGTGGAGGAATGGGGGGATCGCTTGAGATTTTCATTTAGCAAACTTGTTGCCTGATTGTCAAGGAATACAGGTGCATGCCAAGCCTCACTCTTGGACAAGAAACTGAGGCATGGCTGCGAGGATGGGTGTAATGGCACGCCATAGCAGCAGCCACGCATGAAGCCCAAGCGCCCCGTCAAAATTAAAACCTTCGAGCAAGCCTTCGAGTTCATCTTGAAAGTGAAGACCTGCCTCATCTTTGGCTCGAAAACTTCAGACCTCCCCAGCCTGTGGGATGTGGTGGACCTGCCGGGCAGACAGCCAGGAAAGCCGGGATGGGGAGAGAAAGTGGAGGCGGTCTGGGCGTGGAAGAATGAGCTGCCTGCGGAGTTTCCCGACGAGATCTTCTACGGCAAGCTGCCCGGCGGTCTTGCGGTGCTGATGTGCATCGAGCACCTGCGAAATGTCCACTATCCAGCGCAACACAAGCCGGTTTCCGCATGCAGCGAACTGGCTCGCCGCGCGTTTGCGCTGATTCGCAGCGAGCCGCGCACCACGGCGGAGCTGCGCAAGGCGTTGTCTCCTTCAGGGGCGATCAGCAAGAGCAAGGTGGACAGTGCTCTGGTGGAGTTGCAGGTGACGCTGAACATCACGCGCTCGAATGCTCCGAAACTGAAGCTCGACACCTGGCTGCCTTTTGCGGAGCAGTATCCCAGCATGGGAGGCGAGGCATGAACCGCACGGATCGCCTCGTCTCCATGGTGATGCTGCTGCAATCGCGTCGGGTCATCACCGCTGCACAATTGGCCGCCCACTTCGAGATCACTGAGCGCACCGTTTACCGCGATCTCGCAGCGCTCGGCGAAGGTGGCGTGCCTCTCGTGGGGGAGCCGGGCGTGGGTTACAGTCTGATGAGCGGCTACTGTCTGCCACCCGTGATGTTTTCACCGGATGAAGCTTTTGCGTTCGTCACCGGCGGGCTGCTGGTCGAACGCATGACCGATGCCTCGATGCGCGATGCGATCCGCTCCGCCCTGAGCAAGGTGACGGCAGTCCTGCCTCCAGGCTTGCAAGGCCGCGTGGATCGTTTGCGCAAAACCATGGTGATCAGCGGAAGATCCCCGACCAAGGGCAGCGTTCCCTTGAGCACAGTCCAGCGCGCCATGGCTGAAGGCTGTGTGCTGCGACTGAACTACCTCGGTGCCGCACGCGGCGAGCCCACCGAGCGCCTGGTGGAGCCGCTGGGGCTGGTCTTTTACCTCGATCACTGGCACCTCATTGCGTGGTGCCGCCTGCGCAAAGACATGCGGGACTTTCGTGTGGATCGCATTGTCCGTTGCGAGACACTGCCGGAGCCGATCTCACAGCACCCCGGCTTCAATCTCAATGCGCACCTCGCGAAGTGCATGGTGCCGGAGCGCAGTGAATTCGCGGTCATCGTAGTCCCCGTTTGGCTCCTCGAAAGCGTTCGTCGTTTCTGGGGCCCAACGATCATCGAGGAAGAAACCACAGGCAAACGAGCGCGTGTCCGCTTTGCCTTCCGCCCCGAAGGATTCGACTACGTCGCCCGCTGGTTGTTGAGCATGGGAACCGATGCCGAGATTCACTCGCCGGAAGCGTTGCGGGTCAAGGTGGCGGATCTGGCCTTTGCGACGGCCAAGCATCATCAGTTGGAAAAAACGTAACCGGCAAAAAACACCCCTGACATAGGGCTGTCAGTAGGGGGTGCGATGAATGGCGGGTGATCACAAACAAAGTGGTCCGCTTTAAACCACCAACACTCCTCTATGAGCCAAACCAACGAACCCACCGTCTCCTTCTCCCTCACCTGCAAAAGCGCGGCCGATGCACTCGACTTCTACACCCGGGCCCTGGGTGCCGTGGAGCTTTACCGCCTCTCTCCCGCCCCTGGCATTGTGCCGCATGCCGAGTTCATGATCGGTTCCACGCAAGTCTATATCTCCGATGAGTTTGCACCAGGACATGCCTTCGCCATCCCGGAGGGCGGGCTGGCCCCCTGCGTGTTCACGATCCAAGTCGAGGACTGCGACAAGGCGTTTGAGCGCGCTCTCGCAGCAGGCGGCTCCCCGCTGACTCCATCGCGAGATCAGTTCTGGGGCAAACGCACCGCCATGATCCGCGATCCCTTCGGCTACCGCTGGAGTTTCAGCCAGCACATCGAAGATGTGGCACCAGATGAGCTCATGAAACGCGCACAGGCGTTCATGAAGGACGGCCCAAAGTAGGCATCGCGGAGAGGGACAACGCAGGCAGCGGCGGCATGATTCCGCCGTTGCCAACTCTAGAGAAAACGTCCTCTTCAAAACGGAGTTGTTCACAATGTGATAATGTAACGTTAATAAGGTTTCCTTGACGTTGGGGTGCTCAGCCTTTGAAATGGCGGCATGAGACGCCCTTGGATCAAGATCGAAATCTGCACGCCGGACAAGCCGGAGATCTGCAGCCTGGCCACGCAGTTAAAAATGGATGATGACGCAGTCGTGGGAAAGCTGGTGCGCTTGTGGTCCTGGGCTGAGTTGAACCGGATCAATCCTAACGATCTAGGCGTAACCAAGGAGTTCATCGACAAGCTCGTGGGCCGCAAAGGTTTCGCGCAGGCTCTGGAGAAAACCGGCTGGCTCATTGAAACGGATGAGAAACTCTCCTTTCGTAACTTCAAACGCCACAACAGCCCCGTGGCCCAGAACAAGGCCCTGACTGCGAAACGGGTGGCACGTCACCGTTTACGCAAAGCCGCTGAGGTAGAAAAAATTACGGACAAAGCGTTAGATGAAAAGGCGATGGAATCGTCTCCAGTTCAAAAAAGAACCTCCTCGGTGAAGCCTGCTAAAAAAGTAAATAAGGCGGATTCCTCTCTGGCTATCAGAGAAAAATTAAACACAAACGTTGAGCCAGAAGTAGAGAAAAGCGTAAACGTGCGCGCCGAGCCTGTGGTTGAGCCTGTGGTTGAACCTGTGGTTGAACCTCTACACCAACCGGCAGCCGAAACTCCGAATGTTGTTGAAGAGCCTGAGATGCCGCCTCCAGCGGCTCCTGAAGAGGTCGTTGTGGCCGCCCCAGTCGAAGAGCCTGCACCGCGCAAACGCCGTGGCAAAGCTGCAGCGGATACCAATGACCAGCCCCTGCTGTTCTAAGGGCACGGAGTTGGCTACGGGGTAAACGAGACTGCTTACACGGAGGCGCGGGCACCGTCGGAACTGACGCCGGTTTTTTCACGCCAACGGTAACGATTCGCCCAAGGATTCGGCTTTCGTTCGACGACGTCGGCGATGATCTCGCCCATGACCGGGGTGAATTTGAAGGCGTGGCCGGAATCCCCGGCGGCGATTATCAGGTTAGGGTGGGCGGGATCGTGGTCGATCCAAAAAGCCCCGTCAAAGGTGTCGCAGTACAGACAGACGCGGGTGGAGTGCAGCGGGGCGGCGGCCAATGAGGGGAAGGTCTCGCGGAGGAAGGCTCGATAGCGGTCCTCCTCCCCTGCCGGCAGGCTGCGCGGGTCGCTGGCCTTTACTTGGCGGCCGGGGCCGTGGTTGGCCACTTTGACGAGGCCGTCGGCATTGGCGGGAAAGCCATACCAGCCGGTCTTGCCGATGTCGGCTCCCCAGACTGGAAACTGCGGCGGAGTAAATGGGCGCGGGTCCTGCGGCTGGAAGTGGAAGACGGTCTGCGCCGTGGCCCACATGACATCTTGGAGATGTGGCAGCAGCGTGGGCGTCCAGGCTCCGGTGGCGACTAGGACGGCATCGGACTGCCAGGTTTTCTGCTCGGAGATGATGCCGGTGCAGTGAGCCCCCTCAAAAAGCGGGCGCGGCTGCGGCACGTTTTCGATGATCGTAACCCCGGCAGCTCGTGCCTCAGCGGCGAGCCTCGAAATGACGCGCCGGCTTTCCACCCAGCCACCGGCAGGATTCAGATAGCCATCGCAAAAGACGGCAGGGTTCCAGTCCGGGTGCAGTTCACGCAGCATCTCGGACGAAGTGTGGCGCAGGCTGTGACCGCGGTGGGTCAGGAAGGCATGGCTGTCATGCTCGAAGCCGCCGGGCTCCATCGGCTCACGGGACATGACGAGGAAGCCGGTCTCGTGGTAAAGCTCCTCACCCCATTTCGCATTCCACTCGCGCCAGCGCTGGAGGCTGCGTTCGCCCATGGCGGTGTGCTGCTCGTCGGTGGCGTAGTCCATGCGCACCACCTTGCTGATGTCTGTGGAGGCGGCGTCGGTATGCGGCAGCGGACCTTGATCAATCAGCGTAACCCGCCAGCCACGGGAACGTAGTTCGAGCGCTGCCGTAAGGCCGAAACAACCACCCCCAAGAATGAGGATGGAGGGAGTCATGTGTGCTGGATGGTTTCAAACACCGCACCACCGAGAAGGCGATCCCCGTCATACAAGGCGCAGATTTGTCCCGGCGTAAGGGCGCGCTGTGGTTCCGTGTATTCGAGCTCCGCCCGGCCATCGCCCAGCGGGCGGAAGACTGCATCGCCTGCTGGGCAGCGGTAACGTGGCTGAGCCTGCAGCAGGCGCTCATCCTGCAAAGGTGAGCCGGTGCTGGAAATGGAATGCAGCGTGGCCTTGCGCGCCCAGAGCAGTGGCGTCTCGGAATTCTCGATGGCGACGACGAGTTCGTTGGTCTGTGGCCGCTTGGCCACGACGACGTAGGCCTGCTTGTGAATGGGGCTGGCCACGCCGTGGCCCTTGCGCTGGCCAAGGGTGTAGAGGTGCAGGCCGCGATGCTCGCCGAGCAGCTTCCCTTCCAAATTCACGATGGGGCCGGGTTGGTCTGCCACGAAGGTGCGCAGGAAATCCTCCATCTTCACCTGCCCGATGAAGCAAATGCCCTGGCTGTCTTTTTTCTCCGCCGTCTTGAGGCCGAACTCGCGGGCTTTCTCACGCAGCTCCGGCTTGAGCAGATGCCCGATGGGAAACTGCGCGATGCGCACCTGATGCGGCTGCATCATGGCGAGAAAATAGGTCTGGTCCTTGTTCGGGTCCGCGCCACGGAGGATGGCTGGATGCTCGATGCTGGATTCTAGATGCTGGATTCCGGATCCAGAACCTAGCATCGAGCATCCAGCATCCAGTTTCCTAGCATAGTGTCCGGTGGCGATGGCCTCAAAACCATGCTCCTGCGCCCAGTCCCAGAGGACGCCGAACTTCATCTCGCGGTTGCACATCACATCCGGATTCGGCGTGATGCCGGCCTGGTAGCCTTCGATCAGGTACTTCACTACCTTCTCGCGGTATTCAGTCATGAGATTGACCACACGAAACGGGATGCCGAGCTGCTTGGCCACGGCCTCGGCATCGGTGATGTCCTCCTCCCACGGGCAGTGGCCGATGATGTTCTCCTCGTTGATCCAGTTCTTCATGTACACGCCGGACACGTCATGCCCTGCGCGCACGAGCTCGGCGGCGGCCACGCTGCTGTCCACGCCGCCGGACATGGCCATGAGGATTTTCAATGGGGGAGTTGGATTCAAGGTAAGTACTTCTGAGCTTTAGCTTGTCATGGAAAACTCCTCAAGCAGCCAAAATCCAGAACACTCCAAAGCTCATGAGTACTTTACGTTGCGCCTTCCCCCTTTGACCTCTTCTTATGCGCCAAACCGAGCACGGAAGGAATCACCCCATGACTGCTGAAGAAAAAGACGAACTTTTTTATCGCGACACCGAAAGCATCGCGTTTCCACAACTGGACGATCAGCAGCTTGCGCAACTGGAGTCTCTGGGAGTGCGGCAAACCATCCGGGCTGGCGAGATCATCGTCAAAGCCGGGCAGCGGGAGTTCCCGATGGCGCTGGTGATCAGTGGCGAGCTGGAGGTGTATGAGAATCGCGATGGCGTGGAGCAAATCCTCGCGACCCCAAAGCCGCGCGATTTCGTCGGAGAGGTGTCCATGCTCACCGGCACCTCCTCGATCGCCAGCTACCGAGGGAAAGCGGAGGAGTCCGAAGTTCTTCTCGTGCCTGCAGCCAAGCTGAGATGGGCGCTGGCCGAGCTGCCGGGCGTGGGCGAACCGCTGGTGCAGGCCTTCATGATGCGGCGCGAGCGCCTGCTGCGGGACAAGGAATTCGCGGGCCTCCGCATCCTCGCCAGCCCCCGCTGCAGCGCGGGACACCGCATCGACGATTTCCTCGATAAAAATCATGTGGTTCATCGCCTGATCGATGCCACCACCACCGAAGGTCTGGCCCTCTGCGAATTGCGCAGCCTCACGCCTGCCGACCTGCCTGTGTTGATTGCCAGCGATGGCACAGTCACGCATGATCCCACCATTTTGGATGTGGCCCGCGTGGCGGGACTGCTTCGCCCGCTCTCAACTGAGCAGGACCCCGAGCTGCTGTGCGATCTCGCCATCGTGGGGGCGGGCCCCGCCGGGCTGGCTGCCGCTGTGAACGGCGCATCAGAAGGACTCCAAACGGTGGTGCTGGAAAGCTTCGCGCCAGGAGGCCAGGCCGGATCGTCTTCCTTGATCGAAAACTTCTTCAGCTACCCCACCGGGATCAGCGGCGGTGCGCTCACCAGCCGCGCCCAGCTTCAGGCGCATCGCTTTGGAGCGAAGTTCTCCACACCCTCCCGGGCGCTGACGCTCTCGTTTGCGGAGGGAGAGTATGGCGCGGAACTGCGGATCGAAGGCAGCGTCACCGTTCTACGGTCGAAATGCGTGATCCTCTCCACCGGTGCTCAGTACAACCTGATCGATGCCGAGGGTCGCGAGAAATTCGAAAGCATGGGCGTGTACTACGCCGCGACGAAGATGGAATCCAAGTTCTGCAAAGACAACACCATCATCGTCGTCGGTGCTGGCAACTCCGCCGGTCAGGCGGCCATGTTCATGTCGGAAGTGGCGAGGAAGGTCATCATGGTGATCCGTGGTGGAGACCTGACCAAGAGCATGTCCAGCTACCTTTCAAATCGGGTGACCACGAAGTCCAACATCGAGATCCTCTATCATACTCAGGTGCAGAAAATGATGGGTGATGACCGGCTGAAGTCGGTTGAAATCCTCAACTCCAAGACCGGTGAAGTCCGCACGGTGGAGACAGCGGCGGTGTTTTCCATGATCGGTGCCAGACCCTGCACCGAGTGGCTGCCGCCCGAGATCCTGCGCGATGAGAAAGGCTTCATCAAAACCGGGCAGGCCGTGGCCGATGCGCCCGCCTGGAAAAACGCGAATCGTCCGCCCTATCCCTTTGAAACCAGCCGTCCCGGTGTTTTTGCCGCAGGCGACGTCCGCTCCGGTTCCGTCAAACGTTGCAGCGCCGCCGTGGGTGAAGGCAGCATGGCGATTGAAAACGTTCATCAGGTCTTGGGGACGTATAGCTGAGTTCGACCATCACCCATGAAACCTCTTTCTCTCCTATCGTGCGTGCTAGCCTTGCTGCTAGCTGGTTGCACCTGGAACAAAAACTCGCCCAAGACCCTGCCGGTGCTGATGGTGGAGCGGCTAAACTGGATGGATGAGGTGGCCATGGCCAAACAGGAGAAATCGTTGCCCATCAACGATCCGGTGCGCGAGGCAGAACTGCTGCGTGCGATGACTCAGCGCGGTGTCGCTGCTGGATTGAAGCCTGAGAGCGTGCGGCGATTTTTCTCCGGGCAGATGCTTGCCGCGAAAGCAGTGCAGGAAGAATGGTTGCAGGCCCATCCGCATGCGGTGGCCTCCTATATAAAAGTGCCTGATCTCAAGCAGACCGTGCGACCTGCCTTGGATGAAATCGGGCGGCAGATGATCGCCCGCCTCGCCCAGCCACGCAGCCCTGCTGAGTCAGCCGCGATCCTCAAAGAGGCCCGCCAGCGTCTCACACATGCGGGTTATTCAGAGTCAGCCCAGCGGCCAGCGCTCGATGGACTGCAGGCAGGACTCGTTCCTTGAGTCTCTTTATAGATAAAATGCCGGACGAACCCCGGCTTGATCTTTGCCAGCGCCGCATTCAGATGAGGGATGTCAAAGATTCAAAAAGTTCCCACAGGCGAGTTCCACTCCGGCTACGGCTGCATCATCATGGCTGCCGTGATCGGAGTCTTCAGCTTCATCCTGTGGTGGAGCTACTACACGCTGACCACGATGGATGCCGCCATCGCGGCCATCACGCAGACGGCCCCCGCTACTCTCCCACCTGTCGCGGCTGTGCCTGAACTGGAGAAGAGACTCACCGACTTTGCCGCCGCAGCGACCGAGGGCAAACCGGCCACGCTGAAGCTCAGTGTGGCGGACCTCAATGCCCTGCTCCTCCTCGCCCCGGATGGTGGCAACGGCAGCTACAAGGACATGCTGCGGGTGAAATCGCTGGATGCGGTCAATCAGACAATCGTCACTGAGGCCAGCCTGCCGATGAACACCGCCAAGTTCTGGGAGGACACCAAGCGCTACCTCGTCGGCGAAGTGGACTTCATCTTGGTGCCGACTGAACTGGGGCCCGATACCAAGGTCAACGCCGTGCGCGTGCCGGGCAAGACGGTGCCAGAAGAAATGGTCAAAGGCATGGCGATGTACGGCTACCTCGGCCCCTATCAGAACGACAAGACGCTGGGGCCAATCCTAAAGGTGATCCAGAAGTACCTGGTGGAGGCGGACGGAGTGGTGCTTTCGACGGTGAAGTGATCCTATAATCACTGATCATGAATCTCCCCCAGCACCCGAACCCCTGGCAGACCGTTTCCACCCGCGAGACCTACGCCAATCCGTGGATCCGGGTGCGTGAGGATCAGGTGCTCAAACCCACGGGCGGACCCGGCATTTACGGCGTGGTGGAGTACAAGAACATCGCCGTCGGCGTGATCCCCATTGATGCCGAAGGCTACACCTGGCTCGTGGGCCAGTGGCGCTACTGCCATGGGTGCTACGAGTGGGAAATCCCCGAAGGCGGCTGTCCGGCCGGCGAATCGCCAGTGGAGGCGGCCCGGCGTGAGTTGCAGGAGGAGACCGGCATCGTCGCCACTACGATCGATCCCCTGCTCTCCGGCATCCAGCTTTCCAATTCCACCAGCAACGAAGTCTGCGACATTTTCATCGCCACCGGCCTGACCCACACGGAATCACAGCCGGAAGACACCGAGCAGATCGAAGTCCTGCGCCTGCCGCTCAGCGAAGCCATTCAAATGGCCCGCGACGGCCGCATCCGCGACAGCGTCAGCGTTTTGGCGCTGCTGGCAGTGGCGGGACGTGACGATCTGAACGCATAAATCGCACGTCGTTGCGACATCAAAACTCTTGTCGTGACAAGCGGCCAGTGACAGAGTGGAAACCCATGAACACAGAGCAACTGGAACAACTCAAGACACTGGTGGCAGACGCAGGCGATCTGCCAGAAGCCGCGAAAGCCAAGCTGCTTGAACTGCTGGCACAAACCGAGGCGGAAGCCCCCACGGCAGAGCCAGGGCAGGCCCAAGGCCAGTGGCTGTCTTCGGTCGGAGAACTCGAGGCCGCGCACCCGGAAGCGACGGGATTTATGAACCGGCTGGCCACGACGCTGGCCAACATGGGGATCTGAGATGGAACCCACACTTTCAAAAGAACCCAGAATCCGCCTTTGACAGAACTTAGGAGGCGTGTAGTTTCGCGCCCCTTTTTCCCCGAGGGAATGTCGCCATGCCAAACACACAAGTTATTCTCAAAGAACAAATCAAAGGCCTCGGAGCCGAAGCTGACGTCGTCAGCGTGAAGCGCGGTTTTGCGCGCAATTTCCTGCTTCCCCAGGGCAAGGCTTATGAAGCCACCAAGGGCAACCTGCGCTACACCGAACGCCTCAAGGCCGTGCGTGCAGAGCGTGAAGCCAAGGAAGTCGGCGAAGCCGAAAAGGTTGCTGCCAAGCTGAAGAAGGTGAAGCTCAAGCTCACCCTTTCCACCGGTCAGGGCGGCAAGGCTTTCGGCTCCATCACCACCATCGACATCGCCAAGGCGCTGTCCGAAGAGTCCAAGATCGAAGTGGATCGTCACATGATCGTCCTCGAGAAGCCAATCAAGAGCACCGGCAACTTCGAAATCGTCGTCAAACTCGGCCACGAAATCACCGCCACCGTCAAGCTGAACGTCTCCGCCGCTGGCGAAGCCGCCACTGCTGAAGACGACGCTGAATAAGCGGACTTCTCTAGTTTTAAAACCCTTCTGCAAAGCCGCGTGAACAACGCGGCTTTGTCGTTGTGTTCAAGATGCCCCCAAGAGCGTTAGCTCATGCCGGGAAGCCTTGTGCACTTTACTGGCATTGTTGTGCAGCGCCTAATGCCATGAGGTGCCGCACCAAAAAGACTCGAAAGAGACACTTCTGTACCGGGTATTGATATTGACAATCATGCCTCCTGTTTGGAGCATGCCCTCATCACCATGAAGAAATACAACGTCGGAATCATCGGATACGGCTGGGCCGCCAGCGCTCACATTGAAGCCATCAACAAAAGCAAGCAGGCGCAGGTCACCGCGATCTACTCCTCCCGCAAGCTGGACGACGCCGAACTGAGCGCGAAGCACGGCACCCCCATCAAGAGCTACCAGAACCTCGATGAGATGCTGGCGAATCCAGACATCCACGTGGTGGACATCTCCAGCTACCCAAGCCAGCACCGCGATCAGGCCATCAAGGCGGCGAACGCGAAGAAGCACATCATTCTCGAAAAGCCGATGGCCAACTCGCTGCAGGAAGTGCGCGAGATCGTCGCCGCCGCCAAGGCCAATGGCGTGAAGGGTTGCGTGTGCTTTGAGTGCCGCTTCTCCAACCAGTTCCAGGTGACCAAGGCGCTGATCGACGAAGGCCTGCTGGGCAGCATCCATTACGGCGAAGTCGATTACTACCACGGCATCGGCCCTTGGTATGGTCAGTTCCGCTGGAACACCGGCAAGAAGGACGGCGGCAGCGCGCTGCTCACCGCCGGCTGCCATGCGCTGGATGCCCTGCTCATGGTCATGGGCGGCGAAATCGAAAGCGTTACCAGTTTCTCCACCAAGACGCAGAGCGAGATCTTCAAGCCCTACGAGTACGACACCACCAGCGTCACGCTGATTCATTTCAAAAACGGCTCCGTGGGCAAATCCGCCGCCGTGGTGGACTGCCTGCAGCCCTACTACTTCCACACGCACCTGTGCGGCAGCCAGGGCAGCCTGCTGGATGACAAGTTCCACTCCATGAAGCTGCACACCGACAAGCACGCCTGGAGCAAGCTCTCCATGAAGATGCTCGACTCCGGTGATGTGAGCGACCACCCCTACGAGACCCAGTTCCAGGCCTTCTTTGACGCCTTGGACGAAGGCAAAGACATGCCGCTGACCAGCTTCCCCGAAGCGCTGCGTAGCTTTGAAGTCATCTTCGCCTCAGATAAAAGCGCCGAACAAGGCGGCAAGCCGGTGCGCATTGCAGATCTCGACTGATCGGCCTAGCTACGAATTGATCTACAACCGCGTGGCGCTCTGGCGTCATGCGGTTTTTTGTGCCCACGCTGCTCGTGCCACCACTTCACTCAGTCGTTTTACCACACCAGCACTTCTTCTTCCTCATGCTGCTGGGACTGCGGCGCGGCCACCGGGGGAACACCACCGGGTTTGACGAAGTCGTAGATGATCGGGATGCTCATCAGCCCGGTCTTGCGGTCGTCAAACCAGTCGGAGTAGAATGGCTTGCCGAAGACACGAAAGCCCATGGACTGGTACAGCGGCAGCAGGCGTTTGCCGGATTTGGTGACCACATGTGCGGCCTTCTGCTCTTTGGCATATTGCTGCATGGCCATGGCCAGCTGCATCAGCGGCATGCCGGTGATGCTTCTCCGGGCACACCCTCGTGAAACTTCCATGATGAGCCCACTCTTGGGAAACACCAGGTCCTGCGCATCAGATTCACTTTGCAGTTCCAGTCTCGGCACTTCATCACTGCGCAGCATGCGGATCACGCCTGTGATTTCTTTGGCTGAGTTGAAGAGCGCAAAATGATGGGCGAATTCATCAAATTCATCGATCTCATGCAGCAGGCCTGTCGTGTAAACTTCACGCCGGATCTGCGCGATGATGGATCGATGTTCGTGAAATGGAATCTTCTGGACCATGGATTGATAAACTGCCTCTCTTTATGATAAAGAGTCTGCCTGAAGCAAAACTAAATACGCCTAAATAATGATTAAAAATTTAGCTGGGCGCGGGACTGCCACAAGATTGGTTTTCAGGTTAATCGAGGCCAATGATGCCGCCTGCCCCTGCCTTTTCCGCCGTAGCCAGTTCGATCAAGCGCACCTCCGGCGGGCACACAAAGCCGGGCGGAGCCTTGCCCGGCAGCAGGATGCGGAAACGGTATAGATCTTTCAATTTCAATACGTCGTACTGCTTTTGCAGAGTTTCAGCGCTCAGAAGTAGATGACTTGGAAATGCCCAAAGTGCGGAATAGCCGGACTGTTCATGATGAATAGGCCCTGCGCTGCTCAAAAACTCCACCACAGGCCCTGCCAGCCGGTTCCACCGCAGCAGCAGGACGTGGTTAGTGGTGATGTGCCCATCATCCTGATTGAAGCCGTCCATCCACTTGCCTTTGTAGCGTGTCAGACCGTCCTGCAAAAAGGCTCTGCTGCTGCCCAGAAGAATGCGGGTGCAGCCCAGCTGCCTGGCATGATCCACAGAATTAATGTAGAGAGCAGCCAGAGCCCCCTGACGCAGGAGGTCCTGCCTCCCATCCCTCACTCCTGTCACCACCAGGTTGTAGCCCCTGCCCTGCTTCATCACCAGGTCTGCGGCCACCCGTTCACCCTTCAGTGTCAGCCACTGGATGGATCCAAAAGCATAAACCAGCCGCAGCATCCAGCGGGGCGTCAGGCGGGCGTTCGTCGTGTGCCTGCCTAGAATGTAGGGCTTGTAGAAATGCTCGTAAAACAGATCAAAATCACCGGCCTCCTTGGAAAGATGACTGGAATAGTCTTGCTTTTTAACACGCCGTAAATCCGACGCCATGCTGCTGCGCTTCTGAGAGGAATCCGACAGATTCTCAGGAACCGACTGCCAGGTGGAAATCAAAGGCGGCATCGCCAGATAGTCCTTCCCCAAAAACACCCGGGCTGAAATGCGGTCAATCCCCACAAGGGTCAGGTCGGCTGCGGCCTGCCGCTGGCTCAAATGCCGCCGCAGGGACCACACCGGAACCAGGGTGGTTTTCTCCACGACCGGCTCCCCTGCAAAGAAGTAGGGGCCGACCTGTGCCGCCCACCGTGGCATCCCGGCCGCGATCATCCGGACTTCCTGCCCAGACACACGAGAGGTCCCGCAAAGCTCCTGAACGAACACTCGCCAGCTGGTGAATGGCAGGCGCAGGCCCACCCACCATCGCAGCAGGGTATGAAGAAATGCAATCATGATTACTGAGCGTGACTTTGGCTGGTTGAGTTCATGTCGGTCAGGATGGTTTCACTGATCAACGCAGACGCTGCAAGTGAGCAAAGTTTCAGCCGTTCAGGCCCTCCCTCCTTCACCGCCGTCAGGGGGATGAGGCGAACTCCGGCGGGGCAAACGAACCCCACCGGCACCTCTCCGGGCAGCAGAATGTCAAAGCGGCGCAGGCCTGCAGTATCCAGCTTGTCATAGTGATGCTGCAGAGATTTCGCCGTCAGCGGCTCGTCATGAGGAAAGACCCACAGGGCCGAATATCCGTCCTGATCATGATGAATGAGGGAGGTCTGGCTGAGAAACTCCGCCACCGGACCCGCAAGGCGGTTCCAGTCCAGCAGCGTAACGCAATTGGCGGAGATGAATCCATCATGGCTGCGAAGGCCCGTGGCCCATTTGCTTTTATAGCGAAAGACCCCGTCATGCAGTGAAGGCATGCTTCCTCCCATGTTGATTTCGGTGCAGCCCAGTCCCTTGGCCTCCAGCATCGCATGCACGTAGAGGGCGCTCAGCACGCCATCCTTCATCAGGTCTATCCGCCCATCCAGCACGCCATTCACACGCTTGGAAAACAGCGTGCCGTTCACCGTGACGATCCCGCCGGCCAGCCGCTCGCCATTGCGCATCACCCACTGGATCATCCCCTGCTTGAACAACCGCCGCATCATCCAGCGGGGGGAGACCCGCGTCAGACCGCCGTGCCGTTCCGTGACGTAGGGCCGGAAAAACTTCTCATAAAAAAGGTCAAAGTCCTTCGGCTCCCGGCTCCACTGGCATTCGAAATTTTTGATGCGAATGCGGCGAATGTCCGCCTGGGCGTTACGGTGCGTGCGACCAAAGGCCTGCATATCCTCCGGCACTTTCATCCAGCTGATGATCCACTGCGGCACCTTGAGAAACGACGTGTCCAGAAACAGACGGGCGGACACCCGGTCAATCTCGACGTCCACCAGATCTGCGGTGCTGCGCCACTCATTCAGCAGCCTCTGCAGCCGCCAGACGGGCACCCGCGTGCGGCGCACCACGGCGGGCTCCTGCGCAAAGAAGCGTCCGGTGATGAAAGCGGACGGGGGGCCAGCGCTGAGCATCACCACCTCCTGGCCTGAAATCCGCGCAGGCCCGCGCAGCAAGACCACCGGCACGCGCCAGCGAATGAACGGCAGGACGATTCGCATGCACCAGCGCAGCAAGTTTTGCAGCATCATTTAAATGGTCGCCCTCATGCGTATTCCAGCAGAGCCTTGATGACCTTGCGCTCTGCCACGGCCTTGAAGGCAGCGGTGATCTGTTCCACCGAAAACCGGTGCGTGATGAATTCGGCGGAGGTGAGTCTGCCTTCACGAATCCACTGGCAGAGGGCTGCCTGGGACTCCTTCTCATAGCGGCGTGTCGGCCACTGATGCACGAAGAGGTTGAAATTGAAGTCAGCCTTCGCTTTGTCGATGTGCAGCACGCCATGCGTGAGCACGCCGTAGATGCAGTGGGAGCCACCCCGGCGCAGCAGTGGCAGCCCTTGCTGCACGATGTCCGGCTGGCCGACGGCATCGATGACGGCATCGAGTTTTTTTCCGCGAATCTTCGAGAGTTCTCCAATGGCGAGATCTCCAGGGGTAAAGGCCGCATCCGCGCCAAAGGCCAGCGCCTTGGCCTGCTTGTCCGCATGCCGGTCCACGATGCCGATCCACCCGAGGCCAAAGAGGCGACCGAGCTTCACAAAGCTGAGTCCCACCGGACCAGCGCCGTAGATGAGCACATCGTCTCCAGGCTGGAGGTGAAAATCGCGAAACGCACCCAGCACCTCGCGCCAGGTGCAGAGCAGCACCGCCTCCTCCGGTGGGATGTCTGCATCCACTCGTGTCTGAATCTCAAACACCTCGACCCAGCCGTGTGCCTCATCCGCCACACCGTCCGCCACCATGGCTTCATGGTCATTGGCCAGCGTGAACTCACCAAAACCACCCCAGCCGGAATCAACACCTTCCTTTTGCAGATCAAACACAAGCCCGCCCACGGCGCGATCTCCCACCTGGAAGTTTTTCACCTTGTCCCCCACTTCGACCACGATGCCCACGCTCTCGTGGCCAAGGGCAAAAGGAAACTTGTCCTCCATGCCGGGAAACTTGCCGCCGAGGAGTTCAGAGTCCGTGCGGTTGCACAGGCAGGCACATTCCGTACGCACCAGCGCCTGATAAGGCCCCGGTTTCGGCTGCGGCGTGTCGAGGATGGCGAGTTCTCCAGGTGCGATGGCGATGACGGACTTCATGAGCCGTGCATCGAACACGCGGCGCGTGCGAGTGCAAGCGAGGAAGGTGTGAAAAGGGCCGGAGGCCAGGACACCCTCTTCCCTTCCTCACGCCGTCTCATCCGGCAGCGGCACATTTTGCTCCACCTTGCCGGTGCGCGGATCTGGGCTGAGCTGCGCCACCATGCGGGCCGTGGCTTTCACGCTGGGGCAGCCGCCATCATCCAGGCAGCGGCGCATCTGCGCCTCCAGGTCTTGCAGCAGTGCGGCGACATCCACACCCGGTTGTGGGACAAACAAACACTCCACGGCATCCGGACCCGTCTGGCGAAACTGGTAGATGGCCACATCGCACTGTTCATCCATGAAGAAGAG
This sequence comes from Verrucomicrobiaceae bacterium UBA7681, assembly GCA_002482965.1. Taxonomy (GTDB): domain Bacteria; phylum Verrucomicrobiota; class Verrucomicrobiia; order Verrucomicrobiales; family Verrucomicrobiaceae; genus Prosthecobacter. Next base: position 43,832 of record DLGZ01000058.1, read on the forward strand.
AAAATTGGTGCCGATGAACACGCGCCGCTCCGGGGTTTTGAACACATAGCACATCGTGCTGCGGCCAATGATCTGCTCGATGCGCTTGAATGGCCAGCGCGCGTCCACCGGCCCGAGTTTGACGCGGTCATTGATGCGGTAGCGCAGCAGCGGCAGCGCCTTGTTGATGAGCGGCGTCACCAGCGCGTGGTCGGACAGCACGCCATCGGGCACCGGCTGGTCGGCGGCGTCCACGGCCTCAAACACCAGCATGTCATCATGGCAGTGCAGGTGCTCCATGCCCCGCCACTGCCGGGCGATCCCGAGGGTCTCGCCGCAGCCATACATACTGAAGGGCTCAATGCCGAAGGCCCTGCGGCAGAGGTCGCGGATGCCAGGCGTCACGGCATCTCCTCCGGCCCAGATGTAACCTCCGTCCTTCGGCGGGTGGAGGTCCAGTTCGCCATTGAGTTGTGCCTGTGCCAGACGCCCAAACAGAGAGGCATAGCCCATCATCGCATCCGGCTGGATGCGCTGCACCTCGGCCAGGATTTCGCTCCACGGAGCGGTGATATTGATGCTATGATATTTGCAAAACAGCGAGCCAATCCACGGCCGTGTGGCATACAAGGCCGCAGAAATGGAAGGAGCCTTGGCGGTCACGAAAGCGATGACCTTGAGACGTCTGCGAAACAACGGCAGCGGCGGCTGAGTGGCACTGTGCGGGGAGGCGGAATTGCGCAGGTTCTGGCAGGCATGCCCCCAGTCCACGGAGGCGATGTCATGCGGCACCGCAAAGCCTGGGCCGGTGGTGCCGGAAGTGGTGCTGACCATCCAGCGACCATGCAGCAGCGTGCCCCAGTTTTGAGGCTCATTGAGAAAGGCCTCCAGCGCGGCGCGGTGCAGCCGTTTGTCTGGCACAATTTGATCCCAGTTCGCCACCAGCAGCTCCTTCGTCAGCGGCGGGATGTCCGTGATCTGGCAGCGCTCCACATCGATGCCCGCGAGGTGCCGCCGGTAAAAGGGGCTCATCTCCAGTGCATAGCGCGCCATGGCCCGCCAGCGGCTCTCTTGCAGCTTCAGCAAGTCTGCACGGCTCATGAAATGGGCTTCCTTCACAGCCCTGCGCGCGCTCAGGATGTTTAACAATCGACTCATGGGTCTCTCCTGTCATGGAGGAGCACACGGGTCAAGAGATCTGGAGTGTCAATGAAGGAGATGGCGGGCGCATACGTGCCGAGGGATCTTCGGCACCATCTCCCCCGCCCCGCAATCCCCGCGCATCATCTCCCCACATCCGCACTGGAAATGTGTCCGTTTCTTGCTTTGTAAAAATCGCCCATGTTCCGCACGATTCTAGAATACCTCCTCTGGCCCCTGATCATCACCGCCGCCATCATCCCCACCGGGATTGGCATCGCCAATGGGCATGGGCCGCTGGCCTTTAACATCACCTACTTCAGCCTCGCTGCGCTGCTTTATGTGCTGGAGCGCGTGTATCCGCATGAGAAGCGCTGGCTGCACTCAGACGGGCAGGAGGTGCAGGACTTTGCGCATACCGCCTTCACCAAGTCCTTCGTGCAGTTGCTCATCATTTCCGCCACCTGGCTCGGACTGGCCGCCGTCGTCGGCGGAGATCTGGGCACGGGGTACTGGCCCAATCACTGGCCCATGTTTCTCCAGGTCGTGCTGGGGCTCGTCATCGCCGAGTTCGGGCTGTACTGGGCGCACCGCATCGCCCATGAATGGATGCCGCTGTGGTGGTTCCACGCGGTGCATCACAGCTCCAAAAAGCTGTGGTTCTTCAACACCGGGCGCTTTCACATCGTTGACACCCTCAAGAGCGCGATCTTCTCCGCCCCGCTGCTGGCGCTGGCCGGGGCGCCCCAGAGCGTGGTTCTGTGGTTCGGTGCCATCACCGCCTACATCGGCTTTCTGACGCATGCCAACATCCAGATGCGTTTCGGCTGGCTCAATTACATCTTCAACACCCCTGCCCTGCACCGCTGGCATCACTCGATGGACCTGCGTGAAGGAAATAAAAACTACGGCGAGAACCTCATGCTCTGGGATCTCATCTTCGGCACCTACTACGACGACACCACCCGCCGCCCACCCGTCGAAATCGGCATCAAGTCCGCCATGCCCCGGACCTTTTGGGGGCAGATCGTCGAGCCCTTCCGCTGGCATAAATTTCAGTCCTCCGCCAAAGAAGGCACCCACAAGCACGAGCTGCTGTAAAAAAGGACGTCACATCGCCCTGAAAACGACTTGCCGCCCTCCGGTGCCCATGCGAAGCATCGCCCCCGAACAACGCGCCCGTAGTTCAACGGATAGAATGGTGGTCTCCGAAGCCGCATATCCAGGTTCGATTCCTGGCGGGCGCACCAGTCGCAAAAGCGGCTGGAATCCTTGTAAATCAACGGGTCTAGGCGGTGTTTGAAACCCCTTAACGGCCGTATTGGGCCAGTCGATAACAGCAGCAAACTGGATCAGTGAGAGGAAATGTGCGGCGGGCTTATCTCGCCGAGTGCTGGCACAAGCCCAGCGCTTCAGACGGCAGAAGTAGTTCTCAATGCGATAGCGCAGCCGGTAAAGCTTGCGACTGACCTTGCGCTGGATTCCACATCTGGCTCTGCGTGGAATGCAACGTGTTGCTCCGAGCAGTTGAAGCGACTGGCGCAGCTTACTACATGCGTGCCATCCACCAGCCTGATGCGGTTTCTGGTATTGCGGGAGCCCCTGGTGAGCATGCGCTTCCAGAGACCTTCGCGTGCCCACTGCCTATGCCAGCCATAGATGGTGCACCAGGGAGCAAAACATTCGGAAAAGTCACGCCAAGGCCCTGCGTTGCCCAGCCGGTAAAACGAGCTTTATTCCGCAGAGGGCATTCGGTGTGACACCATCATCCGGCTGATCTATGTCAACGGCAAGACACGCTCCAGCTTGTATCCGACTTTAGTCGGATACCTGGAGTTTGGCTTTTGACTAGACAAGTCCGTGGTGAAGGGATCAAAAGGCATGTCTTTTGTGTGGACAAAGGTCTAGTTATGTAACTAGTATTCGGAATATGGGATTTCCTACCAAAGTTCAACTCATCCAGCGCAAGGCCAGCGAGCAGTGGTACATCAACTTTCCTTCCGCCGTTGCGCAGGCCCTCGAATTTGCCAAAGGCGAAACCGTCGAGTGGATCATTGCTGACAAAGGACATCTTATCCTTTCGCGCAAAGAGGTTCCGCCCAATCCGGTGGACGTGGAAAAAAAACCGCCTCGTCCCTGAGCGAGCAGCTCGCCGAGCTGCTTCTTGCCACGCACCAGGCCACACCCACCGCACGCTGCGCCCAGCGCCTCAAAGGGCACATGCTTGCCACGCTGCTTTGTCCGGAACGCGGCACTCTGACCAACCTCATCTGCACCACCGGCTCCCAGCAGCAGGACTGGTCGGCGCACTACCGGCTCTACTCGCATGACCGCGTCGACGAGAGCGCCCTGTTTGACCCGGTGCGCGCCGCCGTGCTGCAGGTCCTTCCTGAAGACCAACCGCTGGTGGTGGCCGTGGACGACACGCTGGTGCGCAAGCGCGGCACCCACATTGCCGGGGTGGGCTGGAAGCGTGATCCGCTGGGACCCGCCTTTCAAACCAATCTGGTGCGCGGCCAGCGCCACCTGCAGTTCTCCGCCGCCTGGCCGTTGGAACACGGGGCTGCGCGCATGGTGCCCATCGGCTGGTTCCATGCGCCCAGCGCCCCCAAGCCGTCCAAGGAAGCCGCAGCCGAGGTGCAGCAGCAGCAGCGTGAAGCGCGCAAGCAGATGTCGCTCAATGTGCAGGCGCTCGAGCAGATGCGCCGGCTGCGCGAGAGCTGCCCTGCCGCGCGCCGGGTCATCTACAGCGGCGACGGCAGCTACACCAATGCCGCCGTGCTGCGCGGCCTGCCCGCAGGCAGCACCTATCTGGGACGCATGCGCAAGGATGCGGTGCTGCATCATCCGCCCGTTGCCAGACCGGCAGGTTCCAATGGCCGCCACCCCGGCTATGGGCCGCCGGCCCCCACGCCCGATGAGCTGCGCACCGACGAGTCGGTCCCTTGGACGAAGGTGGAGGCCCATGCCGCAGGCACGCGGCACAGCTTCCGCATCAAGACCCTCGGTCCGGTGCTCTGGCGCAAGGCCGGGGCAAAGCTGCCGGTGCGCATCGTGGTCATCGCGCCACTGGGCTACCGCCTGCGCAAAGGCTCGCGGATGCTCTACCGGCAGCCGGCATATCTGCTGAGCACACAGCCGGAACTCCCGGTGGAAAAACTGCTGCAATACTATCTGTGGCGCTGGGGCATCGAGGTGAACTTCCGCGATGAAAAGACCCTCATAGGAACCGGGGAGGCGCAGGTGCGCAACGCGGCCTCCAACCAGCATCTGCCAGCCATGACCGTGGCGGCCTATGCGATGCTGTGGGTGGCGGCGCTGCGAATGCATGAGGGCGGCGACAAGGGAAAGGTCCCCGCAGTGACAGCTCTGCAGCCGCCACGATGGCGTGCCCGTCGGGAGACGGAGGGCGATGCTCTGCCAAGCACGGGAGACCTGCTGCGGCGTCTGCGCTATGAAACGTGGGCCGGGGCGCTGCGTCCGGGCAGTTTATACCACTTCGTGACATCAGGCAGGCCAGACAAGACCGGCGAGAAACCTCCGCCCAAGCCGCCCCTAAGCCTGCCGGGCATGCTGTTTGCCGCAGCCTGAACAGGGGAAACTCCAAAACAACCCGCCGGGGCGTCCTCCTTATAGTCGGGCCAAACTCCAGGTATCCGACTTTAGTCGGATACCCATTGCGCCTAGTTGTGGCACTTTTCCTGTCAAAACATGATTTATCGTCGCGCCATCCGGTCATCCATAGTGCTGTTCGCTTTCAGCCTCATGTGGGCGCATGCACAACCGGTCGACCTTCACGGTATGGTTTTGGGGGCGAAGGTGGAGGGAGTGGATCTCACGCCGTCACTTGCACCGATCAAAGGAGGGATAGAGGCAGGAATTTTCAGCCAGACCCCAACCTCCACGTTGGGCATTGCGGCCCATGCAAGCGCGCTTGTGCCCCCTGTGGCGACAGCTGTGGTGGTGCTGCTGCTTGGCTGGATTGTTGTGCTGCGCCGTGCGGTTCAGGTGCAAGCCAACGTGGCTGCAGCACTGAAAGCCACCAGCACCACCGCGCGGGAGAGTGAGCAGCGGTGGAAGCTGCTTTTTGAAGCAAGCCCACTCAGTGTCCAGATCTTCGAACCAGATGGGCAGACGAAACGCTTCAATCAGGCCTGGAAGAATCTCTTCCGACTCAGCGATGAGCAGGGATACGCCTTCAATGTCCTCAAAGACCCTGGTCTCAATGCATCGGGTGCCGTCAATTTCATCCGCAAAGCCTTTGAAGGCGAGGTGGTCCACGTGCCGCCTGTGCCTTTCCCGGTGAGCATTGACCCACCCGAGACACGCTGGATCGGCGGCACTGTTTACCCGCTGAAAAATGAAACCGGGGAGATCTTGGAGGTCGTGGTTGTCCATCATGACATCACGGAGATGAAGCGTGCGGAAGAGGCGATGCTGGAAATCAATCACACCCTCGAAATACGGGTGCAAGAGCGCACCGCCGAGCTGGAACGCTCTCAGGCGGGCCTGCAGCGCGCCTTGGAACAGGAGCGTGAACTTGGCGAGCTGAAGTCCCGCTTTGTCACCACGGTCAGCCATGAGTTCCGCACGCCGCTGGGCATCATCATGAGCGCGGTCGAGCTTCTGCAGCACTACTCAGACCGCCTGCCGGAGGATGAAAAGCTGCGCCAGCTCCACGAAATTCAGACCAGCACAAAACACATGGGGGGCCTGATGGAGCAGGTACTGCTGCTTGGACGCGCCGAAGCCGGGAAACTGACCTGCAAACCGCAGCCGCTCGATCTTGCGGGCTTCGCCGAACGCATCATCGACGAGACGCAGTCGGTTTCGAACCGCAAATGTCCGATCACGCTGCAAACAGAAGGTGACCTCACCAGCATCCCGCTGGATGAAGCACTGCTGCGTCACATTCTCGGCAATCTCGTGGCCAATGCCGCCAAATACTCCCCGGCCGGCAGTGAGGTGATGCTGAACATCCGCCGCAATCTCACGGAGGTGGTTCTCAATGTCATTGACCGTGGCATCGGCATTCCAGCGAAGGATCGAGCCCGGCTTTTTGAAGCCTTCCACCGCTGCTCCAATGTGGGAGACACTCCTGGCACCGGCCTCGGGCTGGTGATCGTGAAGCGCTGTGTGGATCTGCATGGCGGCACGATTGAAATCGAAAGCGAGACCGGCCGTGGCACCACCTTCATCGTCCATTTGCCGCTCTTTTCCTGAACCCCTATGTCCCGCAAGATTCTAATCGTCGAAGACCAGGCCACGATGCGCCGAAATGTGGCGCTGATGCTCCAGCTCGAGGGCCACGCCGTAATGACTGCGGCGAATGGTCTCGAAGGCGTCGAGATGATCCAAAGCGAACGCCCGGACCTCATTCTCTGCGATGTGATGATGCCCGAGATGGACGGTTATGCCGTGCTTCGCGCACTTCGTGAGGATGATGGGATCAAACATATTCCATTTGTTTTTCTCACCGCCAAAGGCGACCGCAATGACGTCCGCGAAGGCATGGGCCTTGGCGCTGATGCCTACCTCACCAAGCCTGCCTCCCGTGAAGAATTGCTGGAGGTGGTGAACGAGTTGCTCAACAGACAGAACGCGCGATGAACCGAATGAACCCTAAACATGCTTTCGGCGGACTTTTTAGGCGTGATGTTGCTTCTGAAGGACGTTCGGTTGCTCCCGTTCATGGCATCCGGCTTTCGTCGGATAACGGGCGTGGGAAATACGGTGGCAGCGTGTGCCTGAAATTGATGATCTGCACTCTTCCACGCCTCATTGCTGCCGCGTTGCTTCTGCTCGTAGCGGGCGAATTGCGCGGTCAGGATGAGGACAAGCCGCTGACCACCATTGACGAGGTGCTGAAGTACGACGCACGCGCGGCTGAGATAAAACCGCATGCAGTGCGGTTGAAGGGCGCCGTGGTCGGGGTGAGCAGCTTGTACAGCTACTTTTACATGCATGATGGCCGCCACGCCATCGCTGTGCGCTACACACGGAAGCTGGCACCACCCAAGCAGGGAGATCAAGTCGAGATCGTCGGTGAAACAAGCCTGCAAAGTCCCGACGGCCAGCAAATCATGCGCGTGGTCGCGCTGGATTTTACTGTCACCGGCACCGCAGAGCTGCCGCAGGCAAAGATGGTGGAGCATGAGGAACTGCTGACAGCGTCAGCGATGGACCAATGGCACTCCTGTGAAGGGCGAATCACCGACTGGCATTTCAATGCGCCTGATCTGCTGCTGCGCGTGGTGCTGCGTGAGGGGCCTTTCGATGCGTTGGTCACCCTGCCGGGGGCCACTGAAGCGCCAGCACAGCTTATGGGTGCGCGCGTCCGGCTGACTGGCGCGGTGACTTTCACACCGGCGCTGGGCCGCGTGTTGTTCGTGCCGGATACGAAGCAGTTTGAGGTGCTGGACCATGGTGTGGATGATCTGTTCAACACGCCGCTCCTTTCGGTGCCGCAGGTGCTGGAGCGAGGGTTTGACGCTGGGGAGGCCCTGCGGGTGCGTGGTGTCGTGCTGGGGCGCACGCCCGATGACGTGCTGCATCTGCGGGGTGGCAATGGCGCACTGCGCATTCGTTTGCGGCAGCCGTTGAACCGCACGGACAAGTCGCGTGAAACTGCTGCCATCGGAGACGAGGTGGAGGTGGTTGGCTTCCACGTCGAGGCACCTGGTGGTTCGCAGCCCACCTGCGATCTTTACGAGGGCCACCTTCGTGTCATTGGCAAAGGCGTTGAGCCCAAGCCCCTGATCGCCCCTCTGTCAGACATCGTGGCTGGAGCTCATACGTCGGATTTTGTGGAGACACTTGGTCATCTGATTACCCTGCAGCAGGTGCCGCTGGAACACGGAGACTGGCGCACCACGATTCTGATCGAGTCCAACGGAGTGACACTGCCTGTCGTACTCCACACCCATTCTCGAGCGTCGCTGAACACGATCAAACCAGACGATGACTTGATCATTCGTGGGCTGGTGGAGCCCGCCACGGAGGTCGATCAGTGTCAGATCCATTTGCTGGGTCCCGAAGGCGTGAAGTCACTGGGTCTGTCGTTCATGGTGAGGAAACGGCAGCTCTGGTTGTGGGCGGGCTCGATCCTCGTCGTTGTGCTCATCTTCAGCGGCTGGATCGCCGCGTTGCGAAAGTCCAATCGTGTGAAAACCGAGGTCGCGGCCCTGCTCGAACACCGCGTGGCGGAGCGCACCCTCGAACTGAGCAAGGCGCAGGCCGAACTGACCCGTGCGCTCGATCACGAACGGGAACTCGGCGAGCTGAAGTCTCGCTTTGTCACCATGGTCAGCCATGAGTTCCGCACGCCGCTGGGCATCATCATGAGCGCCATCGAACTCATGCGGCACTACGACGATCGGCTGCCGAAAGAGCAACTCAACGAACTTCAGGAGGACATTTTCAGTGCCACGCGTCACATGGCAGGCCTCATGGAGCAGGTGCTCGTGCTCGGCCGTGTCGAAGCTGGCAAGCTCGGCTGCAAGACCACGCCGTGTGACCTCGACATCCTGGCCGGCAAGCTCACGGACGAAAGCCTCTCTGCCACCAACCGTCGGTGTGTGGTGAACTGGCAGGCGGAAGGAGATATGTCCGGCGCACGTGCTGATGAGGCCTTGCTGCGGCATATTTTCAGCAACCTCATCACCAACGCGGTGAAGTACTCGCCCGAAGGCAGCACCGTCGAGTTCACCGCCCGTCGGGAGGGTGAAGATGCCGTATTTAAGGTGGTGGATCACGGCATTGGCATTCCTGAGACGGATCGGGAGCATCTGTTTGAGGCTTTCCACCGCTGCAGCAACGTCGGCGAGATTCCCGGCACGGGCCTCGGTCTCGTCATCGTGAAACGTTGCGTCGATCTGCACGGCGGCTCTCTACGCATTGACTCGACGGTTGGCCAAGGTACGACCATCACGGTGCGGCTGCCCTTGTTTGCCGTGTAGATCGGGAGGGATTGGGGGAATCGACGTTGCAAGACGCCGGTGCTTTCGTTTGCCGAGTTTCCTGATGGCCTTCGATTGTTCTGCGGCCTCCGTCATCCCCCGACCCGTCGGGAAGTTTAGCGAAGCATGCTTTGAATGAGGCGACGTTCCCTGCGCCAAACCTTCCCAACCTACTGCTCTAGAGGCGCTTCCAGGGATTGATGCCTTCCAGCTTCGCCTGGCGGATGTAGAGTGTGATGTAGATGAGGTCGAACACGATGAAGGCGACGTAGATGAAGATCAGGAAGCGCGATTCAGGTGCCTGGATGTATTGGCCTGGAATCAAGACCACCGATCCCAAAAAGCGAGACAGTACAATGTAGAGCGACTGCCCGCGCACGCTGCCGCGTTTTACCAAAAGAGAGATCATGGTGATGCTGATGAGCAACTGGCCACCCCATCCGGTGTAGCTGCCGTGCCAGTCGTTCAGGTCGCGTGTTAGCGTCAGTATGCCGAAGAATGCTGCGGCGAGGGACAGGCAGAAAAACGGGACGAACCAGCGCTGTGGAATGGTTTTCGGAAACTCGGCGCGCGCGTAGCGAAGATACTGCCACACGATGATCACATCCACACAGCACCAGACGATGTTGATGTAGTTCATCGGCGGTTCGTCCGGATGGACGAAGCCAAAGATGAATTCCCAGCTCAGATTCGCGCACAGCGCTGCCAGTGGCATGGCATGCGCTTTGTCGAGTGCCGCACGGCGGATGAGAAGGACGTAACAGAGACTCCACAGCAGGCCGCTCGCGGCGCAGGAAGTTATGTAGATGTTGTTTTCCAGAGCAGACATAGGGTTGTTGGTGCTGATATTAGGCGGCAAGAAAAGCCAGTCCGGTCAGGGCGCATGGCAGCCAGAGGACGAACTCAAAGTCAGCGCCTGCCTCGCCGATGCGGCCGAGATCAAACTGGCCCGTGCGCGCGCCGTGCAGCATCGTGGCGGCATAGACTCGAGTGGCCAGCATGGCCAGGCACCACATGGGAAGCCAGTTCAGGGCCACGCAAAGGACCAGCCACAGGCCTGCTGCCAGACTCACGCCTTGCAGCAGACGGAAGGTCCGTTCAGCACCCAGCATGAGGGGCAGTGTCGGCACGCCGTCGAGACGGTCGCGCTCCATGTCTTTGAAATCACAGAGAACGGTGTTCACGAACAGGGCCAGGAACATGAAGCCGCCAAAGGCCAGATGGGTCGCGAGTGTGCCTGTGTGGTGAAAGACGAGGGCAAACGACATCAGCCAGCCCCAGAAGAAGGCCGTGTAAGCGGCCTTGAGTCCCGGGATGTCTTTGAGGCGAACCATGCGCCACCTGCCTGCGCTGCGGCAGGGCAGCACTGGCGCGCAGTAGATCACCACCGCAATCGGGAAGGACAGCAGCATCAACACCGCGCCGAGGCCTGACTGCCAGCCGGTGATCACCAATGCCAGCACATAAGCAGTCGCGCCGGCCAGAGCGATCCCGCGCTTTGCCGCCAGCATGCGACTGCGGGCGGAGGCGAGTTCTGCATCGAAGGCGTCCACTTCTGAAAGATGATCGATCAGGTAACTCGAATACACGCAAAGAAAGGCCGCCATTGCCAGACCGAGGCTGACGTGACCCGTCGCATGCAGGGAGACCACAGAAACCGCACTCGCCGCCGCCAGCGGAAGCAGCAGGCCTGCGCGACCGATTTTGAGGAGTCCGTTTTTCAACGTGGCGATCAGTGAGGCAGGCGTGAAGGCAAAGTTCTCACGGATCGTGTCGGTGAATGGAGAGGAGTGGGATGTCGCGGTCGTCATAGTGTGACGCAGACTTCTCCACTTCCGCTGAGTGCGCTATAGGACCTAAGTCGGAGATGGGTGGGTGGTTCTTATCCGACTTTGGTCGGATGCCAGACGGAGGAGGCTGGGAAGGTTTGGTGGGAAAATGCGGCCAACATAACAATCATTCTGTGCCGAATTTTTTGACGGCGTTTGGGTGTTTTCAGGCCTGCGAAAACGTCCCAAGCAGTCGGGAAGTTTGGCGAAGCAAGCTTTGGATGAGGCGATGTTTATTGCGCCAAACCTTCCCAACCTACTTCTCCGTAGCCGCGTTCGTCACTTCCAGTGCCCCCGCCTTCATGTTGGCCTCCACCGCACCGTAAAGCCATGTCCACGCAGCGCGCAGTTCGGGAGTGAAATCCTTGTCCAGCGTCTCCGCCAGCATGTCCAGCAGTGCCTGGCCTACGAAGGCGTAGTGAGCGTCCTTCACGCCATAGCCGGCGTGCCGCGCGCCCAGGGCCTTGAGCTCCAGTTCCAGCCCGTGCGGGCGTTCCAGCATGGCGATGAGCATGCCCAACATATCGAGCAGCTTCTTGGACTGCATCTCGATGTCGCCCTTGAACATCGGCTTCAACTGTGGGGCGATCTCAAACAGCCGCCGGTAAAACACCAGCCCCGCCACATGCTCGTGGCGCACCAGTTGGGCGTAGGATTTGCGGATGAGAAGGACTTGGCGGGCAGGCATGATCCATTGAACCATACTTTTGCCTGGCCCGGCATCCGACTTTAGTCGGATAGCGCTTTCTCTAAAAAGGGCCACCATCTGGGCATGGCGAAGAAAATTCTCATCATCGAAGATCAGGCACCCATGCGTAGGAATGTGGCACTCATGCTGCAACTCGAAGGCTACGAGACCTGCGTGGCGGAAAATGGTCGTGTCGGTGTCGAAGTGGCCCGCAAGGAACGTCCCGATCTCATCCTCTGCGATGTCATGATGCCCGAGCTCGATGGCTATGGTGTCATTCAAGCCCTGCGGGAGGACGAGGACTTTGACAACACGCCCTTCATTTTCCTCACTGCCAAAAGTGACAAGAGCGACGTCCGTGTGGGCATGAATTTCGGCGCGGACGACTACCTCAGCAAACCTGTGGTGAGGGATGACCTCCTTGCAGCGGTGCAGACCCGCCTCACCCGTGCGGATGCGCTCAAACAACGCCTTGCGGACAACAGCGGCTTCAGTCCTAACTTTGAGCGCCCGGACCTTCTCCAAAAAGCCTACGGTCTGACTGCCCGCGAGGCGGAAGTTCTCCTATGGGTGGCCCAGGGCAAGAGCAACTCCGATGTGGCCGCGATTCTCGAAATGAGTGAAAAGACCGCCAAACAGCACCTCGGCGTGTGCTTCCAAAAAATGGGCGTCGAAGGCCGCAATGCCGCCACCGTGATGTCGCTGGAAGTGTTGAGCGGGAAATAGGGAATGTAGGTCGGGAAGGTTTGGCGGATGGAGTGGCACCATGCCCAAGGCTGCCATCGCCAAACTTCCCGACGGTTTGAGGGCTCTCGCAGGCCAAGGGACGTTCGATCCAGCCGGGAAGTTCGGCGAAGGTGGTCTGGGAGGATGACGGATTTTCTCCGCCGAACCTTCCCAGCCTACTTGCGTGTGCGTAGGTCGGGAAGGTTTGGCGCAAAAAGTGAGTCCACACCCATGATCCACAATCGCCAAACTTCCCGACGGTTTGGGGACTCTCGCAGGCCAAGGGACGTTCGATCCAGCCGGGAAGTTCGGCGAAGGTGGTCTGGGAGGATGTCGAGTCTTCTCCGCCGAACCTTCCCAGCCTACTCCTTGTTGTGCATGCTCGGATGAAGCCACACTGTCGCTTCGTCTTCACGGAGTCGTGCCACGACCGGATTCTTTGCGATGTAGCGCACCGCTGTCGCGTAGTGTTCCGCATCTCGGATGATGCGGTCCCAGCTTTCGTCCTGCCAAAACGATCCCGTGCGTCCCAGGGCGTGATGAATGCGCTGGCTGCTGCGGCGCTTCCATGATCCCGTGAGGGATTCCAGCGCATGACCCGGCAGCGGGCGGCAGAGAACGTGCGCATGATTCGGCATGATCGCATAGGCCAGGATCTCCACACGGCGCTCCCCATGATGCAGCGCCTCCACCAAAACCTCGCGATGTTCAGGATGGCGCAGCAGGCACTCTCCGTGGCCTTCATCGAGCAGCAGGTCGAGCTTCCTCAAACGTTTGCGTTGAAAGGCGTCCCAAGCGTCCATTTCATCCCCAGGCAGGCGGCCGTGATTGTTCAATGCCGCCTCCGCCAGTCGCTGCTGCCACGTTTTCTCCTCCGCCTTCATCCGTGCGACGACCTCCGCAGGCAGCGAGTCACGCAGGCGGAAGGTGCTCAGGTAGCAGGAGCCTGCTTTTCTCCAGTGCGGCAGATGTCGTGTGTATTGATGAAAGCCCGGATCAGGCATGCTGCTCTCCGGCGCAAAACCGATGAAATTCGGCGGCAGCGGGATGTGCTGGGGAATGAACCACGCCATGCGTCCAGTTCACGAATCGGGTGCGAAAGAGCAAGCAGAAAGTAGGTCGGGAAGGTTTGGCGCAAAAAGTAGCGCCATGCCCAAGGCTGCCATCGCCAAACTTCCCGACGGCTTGGGGGTTCTCGCAGGCGATGGGACGCCCGAAGCAGTCGGGAAGTTCGGCGAAGAATGATTGGTGGGGCTTGTGGAGTTCTTTGCGCCGAACCTTCCCAACCTACAACAAAACGGGCCGCCTGATGTTCAGGCGGCCCGGGGTGTGTTGTTGAAGTGAATCAACCGGCTGATTAGCGGAGTTCGTGGAGGACGATGCCACCTTTGACTTCGCCCTTCGGAGCGAGGTCCTTGGCGCGGACGATGGTTTCGTTGTGGTTGATGCCGCCAGTGCCAGTGGGGCCACCGTTGCCTTTGACTTCAGCCTTGGGAGCGAGGTCCTTGGCACGGACGAGGGTCTCGTTGTGGTTGTTGGTATCAAGACCACCACCTTTGA
>DLGZ01000058.1:57773-58093 GCA_002482965.1 Verrucomicrobiaceae bacterium UBA7681
ACCCTTCGGAGCGAGGTCCTTGGCACGGACGAGGGTCTCGTTGTGATTGTAGGAGTCCAAGCCGGCGCCTTGGACGGTGGTCTTTGGGCTGATGTCTTTGGATTGAGCGGTGCTGTTGATGGTGCTGTTTGTGTTCATGGTCGTGTGTTGCTTTCTGTTTTTAGTTTTGTTGTTGTTGTGCCGTTTGGCTGACGGTGAAGATACTGCCGCACATCCCAACAACCGGGTATCGGACCTTGGTCCTAGGACCAAGGTCGGATACGGCGGACCCGTCGTAGGTTGGGAAGGTTTGGCGACAAACGCAGCGCTACTCCCACGAC
>DLGZ01000058.1:58147-58328 GCA_002482965.1 Verrucomicrobiaceae bacterium UBA7681
GCTCGAACCCCGTCGGGAAGTTCGGCGAAGCGTGCTGCGGGAGCTTGCGGATTTCCATACGCCGAACCTTCCCGACCTACTTTGCCAGAACCATGTCAAGCCCGAGCCTATCCGACTTTAGTCCTAGGACCTTGGGTAGGTTGGGAAGGTTTGGCGTCAAACGCAGCGCTACTCCCACGAC
>DLGZ01000058.1:58405-60837 GCA_002482965.1 Verrucomicrobiaceae bacterium UBA7681
GCTCGAACCCCGTCGGGAAGTTCGACGAAGAGTGCTGCGGGAGCTTGCGGATTTCCATTCGCCGAACCTTCCCGACCTACTTTGCCAGCCCCATGTCAAGCCCGAGCCTATCCGACTTTAGTCCTAGGACCATGGTCGGAGTGCTGAGTGGCGTTGCCTCGTGCACTATGGTCGCATCATGAACTCCATCCCGACTCATACTATCGACGATCTCAAGAACATGCTCCGCGAGGCCGACGCTCTCCGTCTGGACTCCCACTACGCAGAGGCAGATGCGATCTTCCGCGAACTGCTGCCGCTCTGCCGCACCATCTGCGGCCCCACCGAGGTGCTTACCCGGGTCGTGCTGAACAACTGCGCCGTTCTTTACAAGTACATGGGCAAGTTTGAGGAGGGCACACGCCTCTACCACGAGGCTCTGCAGATCGCCATCGACCTGGGTGATGGCGAAAGTGTGTGGGCGGCCACGCTGAATCACAACCTCGGCGGCATCCTCCACGCCCAGCGCCGCTATGACGAGGCTGAGGCGCCTGCGCGCCGCGCCGTCGAGCTCCGTACTCAGCTCCATGGCGCGGAGGATGTTCGCGTCGCTGGGGATGAGGCCGCGCTGGCCTCCGTCCTCGTCGGTCTGAAGAAATACCCGGAGGCCGACGCGCTCTACAAGCACAGCCACGCCGTCTTTCTCCGTGAGCACGGCCCGGAGCACTACGAGATCGCCGTCAGCTTCAACAACCAGGCCGCTCTGCATCAGGCTACCGGCAGCCTCAAGGAAGCACGGCGGTGCTATGAGCAGTCACTGGCGCTGAAAGAAAAGCTGCAAGGCCCTGACCACGTCGATGTGGCCATCACGTTGAACAACATCGCTTCCGTACACGTGCAGCAAAGTCGTCCAAAATCTGCCGCGGCACTTTACAAACGTGCGCTGGCGATCTTTGAGGCCAAGCTGCCTCCAGAGCACCCGAGCATCGAAATCTGCCGGGAGAATCTGGCGGACTGCGGTGGAAACTGATGATCTGGCCGTAGGTCGGGAAGGTTTGGGGCGCAGAGCATCGCCACGCCCAAGCCAGCCTTCGCCAAACTTCCCGATGGCTTGGAGGCAGACGCAAACCACTCGACTCTCGCCAGAAGTCGGGAAGTTCGGCGGAGAGGATGCTGAGTGTTATCGAAGCCTTTCGCGCCGAACCTTCCCAACCTACTTTCCGCCACGCCGATGAACTCCCCCAGCGCACCAAACCTCACCCTCTTTACCTCTCCCGGACGCCGCGTGACACTTCGCGATGTGCTGGACGCGACGGAGCTGCGTGGGGATCTGCCCGCAATCGACGCACCTGCCAAGGAACTGGACACCGCAGCGGCGGAGAGCGCTTCTGAGGACTGGCGCATCGAGAAGAATCTCATCGCTGGCGAGGAGCTGGATGCCTGGCTGGCCGTGCGGCAGATCTCGCTTGATGACTTCATGCACCACTTCCGCGGCGGCGTGCCATCCCACGATGCGCAGCGTCTCGCCCGCTGGTGGATCGACGGCAGCATCCCGCGCTGGGCCATGCGGCACGCGCACGGCATCGCCGCGCTCGCCCTGCAGGACGCGCCGCCTTTGGAAAAAGCGCTCACAGACTGGCACGCGTTCGTTTCCAACCGTCTCGGCGGCGAAACCGCTCTTCACGCCTGGCTGCGCGGCCATCAGCGCTGCTTCGCCTGGCTCGCCGAACTCGCGCAGATCGAGACCGCATACGATGCGTGCCGCGCTGCCGTGCTGAAGCCCGAATCACTCGCCCGGGAGCTGCATGCGCAGCATTTCCCGCTTCACCACGTGTCGCTCGCCATCTGCCAGGTGCCGGCATCTGGCATGGCTCGCGAACTGCTGCTCCATCTTCGCGCGGATCCGTCCGCCCGGCTGGCGGAAACCGCTGAGCGCTTGGGATTCACGCATTTCGCGCAGCACTTTTTCATTGGCGACCTGCAACCGGCGTATCAGCAGTCCTTCCTTAGCGCCCGCGCCGGAGAATGCCTCGAGCCCATGCAAGCCCGGGACCACTGGCGTCTGTGCCAATTGGTGGAAAAGACACCGCCCACCCTCGACCACCCCGAGGTCCTCTCCCGCATTCAAAAGCGGGTCGTGGAGCAGCGCTTCGCCGAACTGAGCGAGTCCGTGGTGACCTGGATGATCGAGTCGTAGGTCGGGAAGGTTTGGCGCGAAGTACACCGCCACCCCCAAGGGTGCCAATCGCCAAACTTCCCGACGGCTTGGGGACACTCGTGGGCCATGGGACGTTCGAAGAAGTCGGGAAGTTCGGCGAAGGATGATTGGTGGGCTTGTGGAGTCCACTCCACCGAACCTTCCCAACCTACTACTTGCGCGGACGTAGGTCGGGAAGGTTTGGCGCGAAGAACACCGCCACACCCAAGGGTGCCAATCGCCAAACTTCCCGACG
>DLGZ01000003.1:0-15053 GCA_002482965.1 Verrucomicrobiaceae bacterium UBA7681
TCGGTGTGCAAGTGGTGCTACAAGGATATTCCGCTGGAGGATTTCTGTGTGGCGGCGAAGGAGATCGGGCTGGAGTCGGTGGAGCTGCTGAATCCGGAGGATTTTGCGACGGTGAAGAAGCATGGGCTGCACTGCGCGATGGTGAGCTATCCGACGATTGAAGCGCCCGGTGGTGTGAAGCTGGGGCCGATTCCGAAGGGGTGGAACCGGGTGGAGCATCATGATCTGCTGGTGCAGGCGTATGAGCCGCTGCTGCAGGCTTCAGCGGAGGCGGGCTTTAAGCAGGTGATTTGTTTCAGCGGGAATCGCGATGGGCTGGATGATGCGCAGGGACTGGAGAACTGCGCGAAGGGGCTGGCGAGGCTGATGCCGCTGTGTGAGAAGCTGGGGGTGACGCTGGTGATGGAGCTGCTGAACAGCAAGGTGAACCACCCGGACTACATGTGCGACCATAGCGCGTGGGGCGTGGCTTTGTGCCAGAAGATCGGATCGCCGCACTTCAAGCTGCTCTATGACATCTACCACATGCAGATCATGGAGGGTGATGTGATCGCGACGATCCGGCGGGATCATGAGTATTTTGCGCATTACCACACGGGTGGTGTGCCGGGGCGGGCGGAGATTGATGAGACGCAGGAGCTGAACTATCCGGCGATCATCAAGGCGATCCAGGAAACGGGGTATGCGGGGTATTTGGGGCAGGAGTTTATTCCGAAACGGGCGGACAAGCTGGCTTCGCTGAAGCAGGGGGTGCAGATTTGTACGGTGGGGTGAGTGGGAGATGAAGAATTTGCACCGCAGAGATTTGCCCCAGTTGCTCCTCAGTCTCTGTCTTCACTCGCTGGTTATAGCAGTTTCCAAAATTCATTTCCGGTTAGCGGACTGCCTCCTGCTCTAAGGTCATAGGCTCCGACGGCGGCTGGCTGAGGACAGCCAGCCCTACCAGCGCTGGACATGCGCGTGACCGGTGCGAGGCAGGGCGCTTGGTCTTCCATGCGCCTTCGAGCGTTGCCATGCGCCGCTTTCCGGAAATCTGTTTGGAAAATGGTGTAATTTGAGGTTTCGGGTCGTGTGCTGGCGAATCCACGCGCCTATCCGGATGATCCCAACCCGTCTTTTGCTCCTGACCTGGTGGTGACAGTGGACGATTGAAATCGAACGATTGATCTATCCCAATCAAATCAACAGCCTTCTCAAACCATGCTTCATCATCTCTCCTTTGCCGTCACGGACATTGCACGCTCAGGGGCTTTCTATGACGCGGTGCTGGCAGCGCTGGGGTATGGGCGGGTGTGGGAGGATGAGACTTTTGTGGGTTATGGAACCCAGCCGGGCCAGGATGTGTTTGCCATCAAGCTGAGGCCTGAGAATGCGAGTGTGCCTGGGGATGGTTTTCACGTGGCGTTTGCGGCGCCATCACGGGAGGCGGTGGGTGCGTTTTACGAGGCTGCGCTGGCGCATGGTGGCACGGACCATGGGGGCTCGGGACTGCACCCGGAATATGGGCCGGGCTACTTTGCGGCGTTCGTCATTGATCCCGATGGTTACCGCATTGAGGCGGTGATCTGTGGAGAGTAGTTCTTTGCAGCGGGGCGGGCTTCAAGGCACGATCTTCACGGGCGTGCCTACGGAGGACTCGCGGTAGAAGATCTCTGCCATGTGGCGCGGGAGACGGATGCAGCCGTGAGAAGCGGGGTAGCCGGGAAGATAGCCTTCGTGCATGCCGGTGGCACCGGTGATGCGCATGAAATAGGGCATGATGGCCGCATCAAACACAGCGCCTGGAGGACGGGCGTCCTTGCGCACGTCAATCTCGCGCTTCAGGACGGTGCCATCCTTGCTGACGTAGTCGCCGAACAGAGAGGACGTGTGATCGATGTCCTTCTCAATGACGCTGAAATTGCCAGCTTTGGTGGACATGCCTTCACGACCTGACGAAATCGGCGAGATGCCGGCGAGCTGGCCGCCCTTGTAGAAGTAAATTTTTTGCTCGCCGAGACGGATCTCCATTCGAGGGGGGCCGACCATGGAATCGCCATTCCACTGGCCTGCATCAAGGGCGTAAGATCTAAGGGGTGCAGACCTCCGATCTCGTGGCGGAGGTTGATTCTTTCTCACAACGACCAACTCAGCCCAGTGGCCGCCCCGGCCAGCCATGGGACGAAAGACAGTGAAATCATTTGGATCTGAGCAGGCCACCAGGCTGACCGACAGCAGCAGCAACAGTCCGCGTACGGTACCATGACGCATCCAGAATTTACGGGATAATAAGTTCACTTAGCCGGGTAAAACACAGCCGCGCTATGCACGCAACCGTTTTCAATGGGTCGCATGTTCTGCAGGGCTACTTTGTGTCGACTGGCGTCAGTTTTTCCATTTCCTCCGTCGCTTTTTCCCAGTCGGTGGTGAATTTGGGGATCTTTGTTTCGACGGCTTCCAGTTCGGCGCTGAGGACGCGGAACTGGGCGGCGTCGGCATAGGTGGCTTCTTCCTGGAGGAGATTGACGATCTCGTGTTTGCGCTTGTCGAGGGCGGTGAGCTCCTGCTCGATTTTGAAGATGCGCAGATCGAGCTCCTTTTTGGCTTTGCTGTAGGCATTGCGGGCATCGGCTTCGAGGCGGCGCTGCTGCTTGCTTTTGGGCGGCTCTTTTGCTGAGGGAGCGCTGAAGTTGGAGGGCTGGGCGTTGTGGAGGGTGGCGGTGAGGGCCTCGCGGGCAGAGCCGGCCTTGGACTTGTCGAGGTAGTACTGATAGTCGCCGGCGTAGGGGGTGATGACGCCGGCGCTGACGTGGAGGACTTGCTTGGCCATCTGGCGGATGAAGTGCACGTCATGGCTGATGAAGACGAGGGTGCCTTCGTATTGCTCAAGCGCGCCGATGAGGGCATCGATGCTGCCCATGTCGAGATGGGTGGTGGGCTCATCCATGAGGAGGAAGTTCGGCGGGTCGAGCAGGAGGCGCACGAGCACGAGGCGGGATTTTTCGCCCCCGCTGAGAACGCCGACGGGCTTGAACACGTCGTCTCCGTGAAAGAGGAAGGAGCCGAGGAGGGTGCGGCACATGTTTTCGCCGGGGCGGCTGGGCAGGTCCATGGCGGACTGCAGGACGGTGTGCTTCATGTTGAGCACGTCGCCGCGATACTGGGCGAAGTAGCCGAGTTTGACGTTGTGGCCGAGTTCGTAGGTGCCTGCCTGCGGGGTGAGTGCTCCGGCGAGGAGTTTGAGGAGGGTGGATTTACCGGCGCCGTTCGGGCCGACGAGCACGGTGCACTGGCCGCGCTCCATTTCGAGATCGAGGCCGGAGTAAATGGGCTGTGTGCCGTAGGCGAAATCGAGATCCTTCACGCGAATGACGCGCTGGCCGCTGCGCAGGGGCTGCGGGAAGCGGAACTTGACGGTTTTGGCATCGGCCATGGGGGCATCGACTTTTTCGATGCGGTCGATCATCTTGGCTTTGTCCTGCGCACGGGAGGCGAAGTTGGCCTTGGCTTTGAAGCGGTCCACCCAGGCCTGCATTTTGGCGAGTTCGCGCTGCTGATTGTCGTAGGCGCCCTGGAGCTGCTCCATGCGGGCGGATTTTTCGCGGAGGTAGTCGTCGTAGTTGCCGGTGTAACGGGTGATCTTGCTATGGGCGACTTCGAGGATGCTGTCGCAGAGCGCATTGAGGAATTCGCGGTCATGCGAAATCATGAGGATGGCGCCCGGGTAGCTCTGGAGGTAGCTCTGGAACCAGATGAGGGATTCGAGGTCGAGATGGTTGGTCGGTTCGTCGAGCAGGAGGAGATCGGGCTCCTGGACGAGGAGGCGGGCGAGATGGGCGCGCATGACCCAGCCACCGCTGAGGGTGCGGGCATTGCGCTCGAAGTCAGACTCGCGGAAGGCGAGGCCGCTGAGGATGCGCTTGGCCTTGGGCTCGATCTCCCAGCGTTGATGCTCGTCCACGTGACCGGTGGCGAGTTCCAGCACGGTGACGTCTTCAATGGGGGCGCTCTCCTGCGGCAAGAAGCCGAAGGTGATGCCGCGCTCCATCACGACCTGGCCATCGTCGGGGGTCGTGTCGCGCAGGAGGAGGGAGAAGAGCGTGGATTTGCCGGCGCCATTGGGGCCGATGAGGCCGATTTTTTCGCCACGGTTGATGTGAAACGACACCTGGCTGAACAAAGTGCGGCCGGCGTAGGTTTTGCTGACATTGGAAACGGATAGCATGAGGGAAAGGGGGCGGGCACTGTGGCGATGAATTGCGCAGTGTCGAGGGCGTAGGCAGGGATGCGGATGGGCGGCCGAAATCGCGAAGGGTGGGCATTTCAGGGCCAAGCAACCAACTCTTCACCATTCTATGCGAAACTCCGGCTTGGCGCGGGGCGTTCTTTGTGAAAGCTTTGCGTTCACCCTATGAAATTGAGTCTTGCCTGTTTGTTTGCCCTTGCCGCTGTGTCTTTGCAGGCGGCGGAGGATTTGTCCAAACCCATCGAAGCGCTGCGTGCGGTGCAGAAGGAAGGCGAGGGAAATGAGGCAGCGGGGAAGGCGTGGGGGGAGATTGTGAAGGCGGATCCTGCGGCTCTGCCGGAGGTGCTGAAGGGGATGAACGGGGCGAATCCGCTGGCGGAAAACTGGCTGCGTGCGGCGGTGGGGGTGATCGCGGATGCGGCGCTGAAGGCGAAGAAGCTGCCGGTGGAGGCGCTGGTGACGTTTTTGAAGGATACGAAAAACAGTCCGGGGGCGCGGGTGGTGGCGTTTGATCTGATCCATCGGGCGGATGAGAAGCTGGCGGAGGATTTGACGCCGACGCTGCTGGAGGATCCGAGTTCGGATTTGCGGAGGCATCCGGTGGCGAAGCTGATCGATGCAGGTGATGCGGCGCTGGAGAAGAAGGACAACGCGGCAGCGATTGTGGCGTATGGCAAGGGATTGGGTGGGGCGCGGGATGAGGACCAGATCAAGGTGCTGGCGAAGAAGCTGCGCGGGCTGGACCAGAAGGTGGACCTGCCGAAGCATTTTGGATTTTTGATGAGCTGGAAGATGATCGCGCCGTTCAGCAATGCGGATCGCGCGGGATTCGACACGGTGTATCCGCCGGAGAAGGAGCTGAAGTTTGATGCGGTCTATGAAGGGAAAACGAAGGAGGCGAAGTGGGTGGACTACACGAGCGCCGATGAGTACGGGAAGATCGACTTTAACAAGCCCTTTGGGATGGAGAAGAGCGTGGTGGGGTATGCGGCGACGGATTTTTTCAGCACGGAGGATCGTCCAGCGGAGATCCGCATCGGCTGCAAGGACGGCTGGAAGGTGTGGCTGAACGGCGAGCTGCTGTTCGCGCGTGATGAGTATCACCGGGGTGCGAAGCTGGATCAGTACAAGCTGCCGTGTCAGCTCAAGAAGGGGAAGAATACGATCCTGGTGAAGTGCTGCCAGAACGAGCAGACGGAGCAATGGACGGTGGAGTGGGAATTCCAACTGCGCGTGTGCGATGCGACGGGGACGGCGATTTTGGCGGCGAAGTAATTTTTAGACGGATACCGAATATGAAGACGATTTCGATGTGTTTGATGATGTGCCTGGCAACGGGTGTGGTGCGTGCGGACTGGCTGCAGTTTCGCGGGCCGAATGCGGCGGCGGTTTCGACGGAGGCGAAGGTGCCGGGGGATGATCTGAAAATTGCGTGGGCGGCGGATCTGCCGGGGCGTGGGCTTTCGGCACCGATTGTGGTGGGGGAGCGTGTGTTTGTGACGTGCTCGAGCGGGCCAGGGCAGGAGACGCTGCATGTGTTTTGCTTCAATGCGGCGGATGGCACGAAGCGCTGGGAGCGTGCGATGCGCTCGACCGGGCGGACGATGACGCACAACAAGACGTGCGTGGCGGCGAATACGCCGTGCAGTGACGGGGAGCGGGTGTTTGCGCTGTTTTCTTCGAACGATTTGTTTGCCTTTGATCTCGATGGGAATCTGCTGTGGCTGCGCGGGCTGACGTTTGATTACCCGAATGCGAGCAACAGCCTGGGGATGTCGCAGAGCCCGGTGGTGATGGACGGGACGCTGGTGGTGCAGAGTGAGAATGACAGCGAGTCTTTCGTGGCGGGACTGGATGTGGCCACGGGTCGCAACAAGTGGAAGCTGGAGCGTCCGAAGGCGGCGAACTGGACGAGCGCGACGGTATGGAAGAACACGGTGGCGCTGCAGTCGAGCAAGGGCATCCTGGCGGTGGACCCGGCGACGGGAAAGACGGTGTGGGATTACAGCGATGGAGCGAGCACGATTCCTTCGAGCGTGGGCGCGGGTGAGACGCTGTATGCGGTGTCGCACGGGATCACGGCGCTGGCGCCGGAGAAGGGATCGGTGACGCAGCTGTGGCGCAATGAGAAGCTGAACTCAGGGACGGCGAGTCCGCTGGTGCTGGGAGATTCGATTTACGTAGTGAATGGCGCGGGCGTGCTGATCAAGGCGAGCGTCAAGAATGGCGATGAGGCGTGGAAGCTGCGCATGAAGGGGCCGTTTAGCGGATCTCCTGTGGCGGCTGGCAAGAGCATCTACATCGTGAATGAGCGCGGGATTTTTCAGGTGATTGATCCCGAAGCGCCTGAAGGTAAGGTGGTGAAGGAGATTGAACTGAAGGAGACGGTGCTCACGACGCCGGCGATTTCTGGTGGGGCGATCTATGTGCGCAGTGACGCGAAACTGTGGAAGCTGCAATAATGGCGACACCCGACGAGTCAGCAGAGTCCGAAGAGCTTGACGCCTCGATCTCAAATGAGGTGGAGCAGGAGACCTCGCGTGCGCTGGGCAAAGAGACACGCCAGGTGCTGTTTGCGGTGCTGTTGGTGGCCGCATTCATGGCGCTGGTACATTTAACAGATCTGAAGGCGTGGATCACGAATGTGCAAACATGGAAGGAGATGGTGCGCAATTTTGGCTGGGGAGCGCATGCGATCTTCATGGCCGCGTGCGCCGGGTCCGTCATGCTGGGCGTGCCACGTCTGCCACTGTGTGCCGCCGCGGGGCTGGTCTTTGGATTTGGTGAAGGTCTGGTGCTGTCGCTGGTCGCATCGACCCTGGGATCATATGGAGCTTTTGTCTTATCACGTCATGGGTTTCGCCGCGCGGTTGAAGCGCGGGCGGAAAAATGGCCATGGCTCAAAAAAATGCTGAAAAAGCCATCTGTGTTGCGGGTGTTTTGGGTGCGGCAACTCATGGTGCCGGGGCTGGTCTTGAACGTCCTGCTGGGCATGACGCCGGTGAAGCATACGCGCTTTCTGCTGGGCACGCTGCTGGGCTACCTGCCGCTGAATGTGGCCTTCAGCCTTGTGGGCAGCGGATTGGGCAAAGGGAAGCTCGCGACGACATTTACACAACTGCTGGCCGCCATGGCGGTGATCAACATCGCCGCGTGGCTGGTGTATCGGGTGATGAAGAAGCAGAAGAACGGCTGAAGAGGCGGGCTCAGTGCATGGCGTACCATGCCAGCGAGTGATGCTCGACAACCTCCGAGTCTGCCTGCATCGCAGACGCTGCGACGGCGCACAGGCCGATGAGCACGACGACAGGAAAAATGAGGATCAGCAGCGGCAGGAGCATGATGAAGGCAAGCGGGACAAGGATAAGGCTCAGCGCAATCGTCTCCCAGCCGAACTGCTTCAGGTGGAGCCCGACGGGAGGTGTGCCGTGCTGACCGCTTTCAACAAAAACGTGCTCCTGGCGCAGCCAGATGAGCAGGGGGCGCAGTGCCAGGCGGAAGGGCCGAAGGAAGGTGGCCTTCATACGTCGGATCTGCCAGACGCGGTGGAGATTACGGGTGACGAAACGCGCTTCGGCGTCGTGGGCACTGGCGGCTTGTTGAAACGAGGCCGCCTGGCCTCGTTGAGGTACAGGGATCGTGTTCATAGGTTGGATGGTTGCTACTGTAAGTACGAACCGACCACCTGCCTTCTGACATAAACTCTCCTGCCCCTACCCTGCCCGGCCATGCATGGAGCAGGCCCGGCACCCGGCGCACAAGTCACAACTAACCGAATGCGGATTCTCCAGACACTTGGGGCAATGGACGCAGAGCATGCAGAACGGACGCTGCGTGCTTGTCATGCCGGAAGCGCAGGGAAGTCTTTTGACAGCACTAGCACTGTTAGATACAGAACACGCTCTCGACGAGCGTGCCTGGATGGGTTCCAAAACATCAGTTTTCATGAGTGCGGGGATGAACGAGCACACGCATCGAACTGAACGGAAAAACGCGCTATTGGCAGACCTGCCAATACGAGAACTTTTTTTCGCCCGCGTTGCACATCGCATGCTCCTGCGCAGAATCCCCCATGCCAGTGAATGCCGGGACGAGGGACCAACCAGCCTGTTTGAAATGGAGTGGAGGTGTGCACACGCTCACCGGCCCCTGTTTCATTGGTCGGCGTTCGGACAACGACATTCCCATCAACAATGTCCAGGCTTCACGACGCCACGCGGTGCTGATGAATTTGAACGATGACTGGTGGATCAATGACCTGGGCAGCCGCAATGGCGTGATCATTAATGGCCTGCGTCTTAGCAGTGCGCGGCGACTGCGGAACGGAGATGAAATCCGCATCGCGAATCAACGGCTGACCTTCTGCAATACGACGCAGCCCGCTCCGCACCACAGCTCCATCATGGGCAAGATCACGGAGCTTGCGCAGCAGACCCTGAGCGATGCGCCGCTCTCTTCGGCTGCATGTGAACTGCTCATTGTCACGGAGCAGGGAGAGATTCTCGAAGGTGACAAAGCCGCGCACTGGTTCTTTGGCAAATCTTTGGAGCGTGCGCCGGGTGCCCCGCATTATTTTCTGCCGCCCGCAGTCCGTCAGTGGCTGCAGCAGCTTGCCGTCGAAAATGAGAACATTTTTCCTCCGCTGGAAATGGAGCAGGACGGGCATCGCATCGTGCTGTCGCTGGCGCGTTGCAGGGACAACCGGTACTATCTGCTGGGCCGGGTGGAATCCTTGCAGGTTTCCATCGAACGGCTGCAGAGCCTCGGCCTCACCGAGCGTGAGGCTGAAGTCATGCACTGGGTGTGCGAGGGGAAGAACAACCCTGAAATCGCGCAGATTCTTGATGTCACGCAGCACACGGTGAACCGGCACAACGAGCACATCTTCAAAAAGCTGGCGGTGGACAACCGACACAAGGCCATCAAAGCCGTGAAAGAGCGGCTGGGGGTGTGAAACGAATCTGCTGATTTGATGGGTTTGTTCCCGATAGCAGCGTGTGTGCTTTTGGAAGCTGGGAACCGCCCATGGAATGTGCGGACCACTTCACTGAAAAACGAGAATGGATGGCCTGTGGAACAGGCCGAAGGAGCCGCATGAACAGTGAGATGGTGGAGCGAAAGGACCTGTTCCCGCGCCCATTCAGGGCGCTTCCTGAAGCAACGATGCGCGGTGACTCGTGTGACCCAGGGCTTGTCGCTGCGCGACTGCGCCCTGGGCTGACTCCGTGGGTCCTTCAGACCCCATGCAGTGCGGTGCTTTAAGGAGGATAAATTGCAATCTGCATGGAGGGCTACACTTGGAAGTGTAGAGATTATCGAGTCCTGTGGTGTTGCGGGCGCGCTCGTAAACGGGCGGGCTGTCGCCACACCCATCCCACAGCAGACGAACCCCTGCTGTGGTTGTGACGGTCATTCGGGGCTGCCTACTTCACCACCGGAGTCAGGACCATGTTGCGGTAGTCCACGTTGGTGTGGTCGCCTTGGAGGTAGATCGGGCCGGGCTTGAATTCGTCGCTGCTGATGGCACCGCCGGTGCAGCCGAGGACGGGGGCGTTGTCGATGATGGTCTTGCCATTGAGGATCACGGTGAGGTGGCGGTCCACCAAGGTGATGTCGAGGGTCTGCCATTCGCCAATCGGTTTCTCAGCAGCGACACTTGGGGTGATGCGGCTGTAGAGAGCGCCCATGTGGTGTGAATCGAGCGGCTGGCCGAAGCTTTCCATGACCTGCACTTCATAAATGCCGCGGAGGTAGATGCCGCTGTTGCTACCTTCCTGAGTGCGTACTTCGGTCTTCAGATTGAAGTCTTCGAACTCGGCATCTGTGCGCAGATTGCCGAAGTGCTTGTCCTTGGCCTTCACGACGCGGTTTTCGAGCACGCCATCGACGACGCCCCAGCCGTTGTCTGCGCCTTCCTTCAGCAAGCGCCAGCCGGTGAGGTCCTTGCCATTCAGGAGCTGGATGGGGTCGCCAAACTTCACTTTCGTGAGATCGGGTGCTGCTGGCACATCAGCGATGCGTTTGCCGGCGAACTCCTGGGGCTGGCCCATGTCTTTGCCCGCTGCGTTTTTCTTGGAGGCGGTAAGCTTCAAGACTTCGCCTTCGGTTTTTGCGGTGATCGTTTCGATGGTGGCCAGCTTGCCTTCCTTGTTCTTCTGCTCGCGCGTCACGATCAAGGTGTCGCCTTCGACTTTGGTGCTGGTGGTTGGCACCACGCTGCCACCGCCCCAGAGGACGCTGGAGCTGAGAGAGCCGTCTTTTTCCTCCACGCCGAGCCAGCCTGCGCCACCGCCAGGAATGGTGAGAGCCCAGCGGCCGATGAAGGGATTGTCAGCAGCATTCAAAAGGGAGCCGAGACTGAACACGGCGGCGATGGTGAGGGGACGAAGGGAGGGGAGCATGGTGAGGAGGGAGTTGAGTTGACGGTTGTTTACAGTTGTTGACGGTGGCTGAACGGTTGCTGAGAAGAGATGGAGCGGTGGGAAGAAGATGAGGGGCTTAGGGTGGGTGAGAGCGAGGGGGCTGGCGAAAGCGGCGCTGAAGCGCCGCAGTCCGGGGACGCTGGCGCGCTGGTGGGGTGATGGGAGGTGGCGGCGCTGCTGGAGGAGGCGAGCCGGGCGGGCCTGATTTAACGGGGTTTCTTTTGCTGATCCTTCACACAGTCGGGATCGGCAGGTGTGGGCGAGCCGATTTGATTGACCGGATGATTGAAGAGATACTGCCAGACGGCTTCGTGGATGAATTTGCCGTCCTTGTCTTTCACCGCCGCACCACCGGGAGTGACTGAGCTATGCGCACGTTTGTCGTCGCCTTTCACATCGGCATTGGTGATGAGACGGCGGGTGTTTTGAAACGGTGGGGCGCTGATGTCCACGTCCACGATGGGACCAAACTGATTCAGTCCCATCATCTCCCAGGAGCGGCAGTAGTGGTCGGCAGACCAGCCACCATCAAGGACGTGGCTAAAGCCGAAGATGCGGTTTGCAGGTGTGGCCGATGGCAGCGACTGCCAGCTCTCAAAGTTGTCACGCGGACCGCAG
The DNA here is from genome assembly GCA_002482965.1 of Verrucomicrobiaceae bacterium UBA7681. Lineage (GTDB taxonomy): Bacteria > Verrucomicrobiota > Verrucomicrobiia > Verrucomicrobiales > Verrucomicrobiaceae > Prosthecobacter. The sequence continues at coordinate 11,266 of DLGZ01000003.1, forward strand.
AAACACACCACGCGATCCACCTTCTGATGCTTCGCGAAGCGGGCGGAAGTCGTGGCACCATGTGATGCGCCCGAGACGATCACCTTGTCCCAGCGCAGACCTTTGCCGTCTTCGGTGATGAACTGGCCCCATTTGCCTTCGGGATGCTCTTTCGCGAGCCATTTCACAAACTGGAATGAGCGCTCCATCATGCTGTCTGGCTGGGGAATGCTGACGAGGTCGCTGTGATCCTCGCCGGTGGAAGCTTCGAGACGGATGTCGCCCAGGGTCTTGCCGTCATTCAGCCGTACCGGAGGGATGAGGCCGAACCACTTATTGGCGTAATGAACTTGGATGGCGTGCAGGCCGTAGCTGTTGAGGCGCTCGAACAACGGTGCGCTGTGGCCCATGAGCCAGATGACGAGCTTGCCCTGGGACTTGAGGCTGGTATCGACGCTGGCGTTTTGAAGGTCCTGGGGTTTGCCTTTTTTGTCGGTGAAGACGAAGTCGATTTCCGGATGCTCCTTGGCGCGAGGGTCGATTTCGCTGGCGCGTTTTGAGATGGTGGGTGCGGCATTGAGTCCGACGGACAAGGCCAGCAGGCAGGTGAGGAGGGTCTTCTTCATGGTTGGTTCTAGCGGTAATACAACGGATCCGGAGGGGCCAGGAATGGCCCTGTTACGACTCAAATCGGAGGTCGGCGGAGTAGGAGCCCACGCTGCGGAGCGTCGCGCCATCGGCACGGGTTTGATTGAGGGCCTTCTGCACGCGTGGATCGGCGGTGGAGCCTTCGATCTCGATGTAGAAGCGGTACTTGTTTGGCTGGCCGCGGATGGGGCGTGATTCGAGGCGCTTCATGTTGATGTCGTTTTCGCTCAGGGGTGTGAGGAAACGGCAGAGGCTGCCGGAGCGATCCGGCAGCTCGACGATGAGCGCGGTGCGGTTGTGTTCGAGCCCCGGTGTGTTGGCCGCGTGCCCGAGGAGATAGAACTGGGTGATGTTTGGCACCTCGCCTGCAATCGGGAAGTGGAGAACCTGCAGGCCATGAAGCTCGGCGTTTTGACGTGGGCCGATGGCGGCTGCCCCAGGTGTGGCGACGGCTTTTTCGGCGGCTTTCGCTGTGCTGGGCTCGACCACACGCTTCACGTCGGGATAATGGGCTTTGAGCCAGTCATCGCCGTGATAGAAGGGAATCGCATGGGAATGGATGGAGATGATGGACTCCCCTGCCCTGCCGAGGAGGGCGAGTTTCACATCGAGCGTGAGTTCTTCGAGGATGTACAGCTTGCTGCGGGTGTCCACGAGGCGGTCCACGGTGTCGATGATGAAGCCGCCGGAGGAGTTTTCGATGGGCACGATGCCGAGGGCGTCCGGGTTTGTGGCGAGGAAATCAAACACATCACCCACGTTGTCCCGCAGGCTGACCGCGACGCCGGGGAAACGCATCTGCGTGATCAGATGCGAAAAACTGCCCTCGGGACCGAGGCAGGCGATGGTTGGCGGCGGATTCATGCGAGGTGGGCATGCTGCGCTGCTGGCACGTGTGGTCAAGGGGGCGCGTTCTCAAAGAGTGCCCTCGGAGACACGAGCTGAGTGTGGCGGGAGGACGGGGAAACGCTGCTGGTTAACGCGGTGGAAGAAGGGGGGCGATGGGTTTGCTTTCCAATCAGCGGACGCTTACCCAGGGTCGCCTCGCTTAGGCTCGGCTGACCCTGGGCTATATTACGCAGCCCCTTCAGGGCTGGAGGGTGACGATGACCGCCGCGGACTTTTTTCGCGCTGTAGTTTTGCCATTAAAAAGACACACATGCTCAAGTATAAGGGTGCCCAGCACGATGGGCGCGAACCGCCTGCTCGATCAGCGCCGGGTCATGCTTGCCCGCCAGGCGGTCGGCTTCGGCTTCTTCACTCATTTGAGCAAACAACCAGCGGCGTTCAAACTCGATGAGCAGATCATTCACGGCGGCGATGGCACCGTCGCTGAAAGCATCCAGTTTTTGGTGAAGCAACGGGCGCAGCTCTTGCGGATTCAGGTTGGCAGATGACGCGCTCATGGCCAGAAGATGCAGTACCAGGCTCCTTTTCGCAAACACCCTGCTCTGGATTTCAGCGCCAGCTCGCGTTGAGTATCGCATGCACCGCCGCTGGAAAACCATTCTCATTACTCTGCTCGTGCTGGCGGCGGGCGGATGGTGGGGGGTGCCGTGGCTGCTGCCATTGCCTGAGGCGCTGCTGCAAGCGCCGGCATCTTCCACGCTTTATCTTGCCCGTGACGGTACGCCGTTGCGGCATTTGCTGAATGAGGATGGCACGCGCTCGGCTCCGCCGGTGACCTATGCGGAGATTCCGCCGACTCTGGTGCATGCGCTGCTGGCGGCGGAGGACAAACGCTTCTTTTCGCATGGCGGCATTGATTTGATGGCTGTGGTGCGTGCGGGATGGGACAATGCGAGCAGTGGACGGATTGTTTCCGGGGCTTCGACGATTCATCAGCAACTTATTAAAAACACGACGACGCAAGCGGGCAGGCGCACGCTTTGGGTTAAGATCGTCGAGGCGCTGAGAGCCCGCCGTCTGGCGATGTCCTGGAGCCGCGAGGCGGTGCTGGCGGCTTATGCGAACCGCGTTTCATTTGGTAATCTCATGACTGGGGTGGCCACGGCTGCGTCGGGCTATTTTCACAAGCCACTGGGTGATCTCACGCCTGCTGAATGTGCGCTGCTGGCAGCGCTGCCACAGTCTCCGGCGCGGCTGAACCCGTTTCGCAATCTAGAGAGCGTGCTGCCGCGACAGCGCCGTATCCTGGACAAGATGCATGAACTGCACTGGCTGGATGATGAGCAGCATCGTGTTGCACTGGATCAGAAAATTGTGCTGCAACGTTTCAGCGGGGGATTCGAAGCGCCGCATGCGGTGGAGATGCTGCGTGGAGCAGAACATGGCGGCACGATCCGCACGACGCTCAATGCTACGCTGCAGCAGCAGGTTGAGACGATCATTGCGCAGCGGTTGGAGTCGCTCAAGGGACGCCATGTCACGCATGCGGCGGTGGTGGTGATTGAGAATGCGACCGGGGCGGTGCTGGCGCTGGCGGGTTCGCGCGATTTTTTTGCGCAGGATGGTGGGCAGCTGAATGGGGCGTGGGCGGCGCATTCGCCGGGATCGGCGATGAAGCCGTTTACGTACCTGCTAGCCTTTGAACGGGGGGCCACGCCTGCGAGTATTGTGGCCGATCTGCCGATTGAGTTTGCGACGTCTTCGGGGACTTATCGGCCTGAGAATTTTTCGCTGCGGAGCTATGGGCCGATGACGTATCGTTATGCGCTTGGCAATTCGCTCAACATCTCGGCGGTGCGTGTGCTGGATGCCATTGGCGGAGCCGAGACGTTGCTGCCGAAGCTGCGTGAGCTGGGGATGAGTACGCTGACGGAAGATGCTGCGCATTACGGACTTGGGCTCACGATTGGGAATGCTTCGGTGCGCCTGGTGGAACTAGCGAATGCGTATGCGTGCCTGGCAAGGCTGGGGCGGTTCAAGCCGTGGACGCTGCGGCGGGATGATCGTGCGGCAGAGGAGCGGCGGCTTTTGGGTGAGAATGAGAGCTGGCTGATCGCGGATATTCTGAGTGACAATCAAGCGCGTGAGATGGCGTTTGGGAGCTGGTCGGTGCTGCGGTTGCCGTTTAGGTGTGCGGTGAAAACAGGAACGAGTTCCACCTTTCGGGACAACTGGACGCTGGGGTACACGGCGGAGTTCTCTGTGGGAGTTTGGGTGGGCAATTTTGACAACACGCCGATGCAGGATGTCAG
>DLGZ01000003.1:15099-23344 GCA_002482965.1 Verrucomicrobiaceae bacterium UBA7681
CTGCGACGTGGTTTGCGACGCCGAAGGGGATCGTGAGTGCGCGCATTGATCCGCGCACGGGGAAACGTCTCACGCCGCAGACGCCGCCTGCGCGTGTGAGCCGCGAGGAGTTTTTCATTGAAGGCAAGCTTCCACCCGTGGCCCAGGCGGGTGATTATGATGCGCGAGGCCGTGCGATTTTGCCGCGTGAGTATGGTGGCTGGATTGCGAGTGGCGCGAACTGGTTCGGTGATTTGGTCACTACTGCGGAGACGGAGGACAGGCCGGTGCTGCGGATCACGAATCCGATTCCAGGGACGGTGGTGATTCTTGATCCTGATATTCGCAACAGCGGCAACCGATTGCTGTTGCAGGCTGCGGGAGCGATTGAAGCGCGGTGGAGTTGCAAGACGCTCGAACTAAGGAGTGAAGGTGATCATACGTTTGCCATTCTCAAGCCGGGGAGGCATGAGATTGAGGTGAGGGACGAAGCGAGCGGTTTGAATGCGAGGACGTTTGTGATTGTGCGGGAGGAGTAGGTGCGTGCTGCTGGCATACCTACGGCATGCGACCTTGAGATAGAAGGTGGGCGTGCGTGGCCCAGGGGTGGCGCTCGTGCCTCGCTTACCCCTGGCTACCGGCTGTGATCCCTCCGGGATCGTGACAAAACCGGATGCGCATGACGTTTTTCGAAACGGTGTCGGCAAAAGCGGAGTGCCTGCTGCTTGCGGAGTGCTGCGGAATAAATTCCGCGCTCCCTAGACGCTGCGCTTTTAAACGCGTGCCATGCAAGTACGCGCATCAGCTTTCCTATTCCGCCAGCCGCTCCCGATACACTTTCCGCGCATGCTCGTAGGCGGCCACGGCGTCGGCATGTTCCTTGGGATCGATGAGTGCTTCTTTCTGGGACCAGCATTGATCGACGCTTTTGAGGCACCATTCGAGGCTGGGTTTTTCGCGGATGGGTTTGTCGGCGACGATGACGAAGATGGGATTGGTGTGTGAGCTGGCGCGGATGCGAAGGGCGACCCAGCAGCTCTTGGTGACGGGCAGGTCGAAGCTCATCTCGCGGGTGACGCCATCGGCGGTGATGTTTTTCTGGGCGACGGAGACGCCATTTACGATGACTTCGACGGGGACGTTGTGGGAGGCTCCGCGGCGGGCGCGTTCGAGATCCCAGAAGGGTTTGTGATCGACGGGGGCGGATTGAATTTCGGGGTGAAGTTTGTCATCGAGCCGTGCGGCGACTTGGGCAGTGAGTCTCAGCGTTCCTGGTGCTTGAAGCCTGATCTCGCTATCTTTGGTGCCCACTTCAGTGGGCTCCATCACGATTTCTCTCGGACCTCGATCTGCGTTTTGGGGTGTTGGCCCAGGTCCTTCAGGAATGATTTTCTGAGTGGCTTTGAAATCCATGAGGTGGCTCTTGCCATCGCTGACGTAGGCGCGACCGGCGCGGATGCCTTCGCACCAGGCATCGTAGCTGAGGCGGCCGTCGAGCTTCACGTAGGCGCGGCCGAGGCCGACGCGCTCGCCGTAGATGCAGGGGAAATCGGTCTCGCCGCTGATGCGAGTGCGGAAGCCGGCATTGAGGGTGTGATACCAGATGTTGAGCTCCCAGGTGTGCGGGGTGTCCACCATGGAGAGGAAATCGACGGCGGGCACCGGTTTGCCATCCGGGCCTTCCACCATGTGGGTGACATCGACGATGTATTCATTGGCGCCGATGCCGTTGAAGGGCGGGATGATGTAGTTTGGCAGTTCATCGGTGGCGCTGGGGATGCCGAGTTTGTAGTTCTGTTTTCGTGCGGGATCGTTCTCCGCGAGTGGTTGCAGGCCCCAGCCGCTGTGGGCGGGGCCGCAGAGGGCGCCCTGTTTTTTCGCCCACTTGAGGGTGTTCAGGCAGAGGGTGGGCCAGTGGGCGGTGCTATCGCCGCCGGGGTACATCTGGTCCTTGAGCTTGAGCAGGCAGAGGTGGCCGCTCTTGTGGCTGCCGAAGCCGCTGACCTCGACATCGTAGCGCAGGAGGAAGGGGAATTTGGATTCCTTGTCCTCTGTGCCGGTGAAGAACTGTTTTTGGTAATCGAAGCAGGGGCCCCAGGTGAGATTTGCGCCGATTTTCAAATCTTCGCCCATGCAATGCCGCGACATGTCGGAGGCATGGACGCCCATCGTCGGCACGGAGTAGTGGGCGCAGCCGGCGGCGTGGATGTGGTGATCGCCGCTCCACCAGCCGAGCTTGCTGGGATCGATCCAGCGCTGGACTTGAAATTTCAGCGGCGTGTTCTTGCCCGCGATCTTCACTTTGCGCTTCTCCGGTATGGATTCAGGGCCGCGACGGAAGGTGATGTCGTAGTCGCCATCGGGGAGTTTTAGTACTTCGCCATCGCCGCGATAGATTTGCGGGTGGAAGAAGAAGTCCGGCGCTAGGCGCTTGATCTGACTTGGATAAATGCGTCCGGCGTGGTCTTTGATGAGCAGTTCGGCGATGCAGGGTTTGCCGTTTTCATCGGTGATGTTCAGAGTCACATCGCGTGCAGGCTGGCAGTCGAAGAGGACGCTGGTTTCATTGCGGAAACCGAGATCCTGCGTGCCCTGGCCGGTGTCGAAACTGAAGACGGCTTCGCGTTTGCCGGGTTCGCTGGCGTAGAGCTGGATGATGCGGTATTCGACGCCGAGCCCGCTGAGTGTGGGCTGCAAGGGTGGTGCTTCGTACATCTGCATGTCGAGCCAGCGTGAGGAGAGCGGTGGCGGGCCGGGATCGCGGGGCTGGGCATGCGGGGCCACGGGGGGCGAGCCTTTTACATAGACTTCTTTTCCCTGCGGACTGCTGGCGGCGAGCTTTGCGGTGACGCCGGCTTCATTCTCCACACGCACGAGGTACTGCCGCCAGCCGGATTCATCGAGCACGGCTTTGGCTGCGCCGCGCTCGACCTTGACGCGCTGTTCGGGAGTGATGGTGACCCGGAACAAGGCGTGCGCATCGAGCAGGGTTTGCGCCTTGGTAACGGAAGCTGCGTCGTGGGCCTTGATGCAGGCACGCAGGGTGGTGAGTTCGGCCGTGTTGAAGGGCGAGCCGAGAAAGGCTGCTGCGTCGATGAGGCGCTGGGTGGCGGTGAAGAAGGGCTGGGGTTCGACTTCGGCGGCTTGTACGCTGATGAAGCCTACGAAGAAAAACAGTGGCATTTTCATGTAACCAAAACGAACCCCCCAAGGGTTTTTGGCATAAGAAGGATGCAGTTGGCGACAGTGCCCTGCACTGTGATTTCATTAGAGACGAACGAGGGGAGAGAATTGAATTGACTATAATTATGGTAATTATATCTTAACTAATGATCGCCCATTCCTCTAACGGCCCACAGCCTACAAACCTTCAAGAGCCGTCAGAGGGCAGGGCGCCACTTCGGAAGCTGACCAGAATCAAGTATGTTCCAGTGCTACTGGCGCTCCTGGGGGGGCTGATTTTGCTGTTTCCGAACGTACTCAAGGCCCTTTTCCTAGAGCCTAGTTTGCAGAAATGGCGGGATGTAAGCGTGTCGCTATTCCTCTTGGTTTTGCCGGTGCTTCTGGGGCTGAAGATGCGTTTTTGGTTCCGATGCTGCACCCTGCTTATCGTGCTGGTGCCATTGGTCACCGTTTACTATTGGTCGAGCCACACGATGCCGGCGGTCTGGACACTCCTGGCCCTTTATGAGACGGATGCGAGTGAACTGTCCCGATTTGGCGTGCCATGCGTGGTTGTGCTGATATCGACACCCTTAGTGATCTGGCTTTACTGGAGCGGACTCACACGCCGAATGACGCAGGAACTTGATGGCTTTGGCAAAGCCATCCTGGCGACCTTCCTGCTTGCGCCAGTGCCCCTGACCATCCTGGCAGGAGATTCCGCAGCCAATGCCACGCTGGGTGCGGTCATCCGGCAAACCGCTGAATATCCCGTTGGAGTGATGCTGGCCTTTCAGCGCGCACAGATCGTGCAGTCATGTTTTCAAGCACGTCAAAACATGGACCAAGATTTCACCGTCAAGGCACCGCCAGTGCTGCGAGCCAAAAAGCGTGAGATTCATGTGCTGGTGATCGGAGAGTCAGCACGATTCAGGGCATTTCAGATCAATGGTGCGAAAAGCGAAAACACACCAAGGCTCATGGCGCAAAAGAACCTGATTTCCTTCCATGAGGTGACGGCACCAGCCTGCATGACAGGTCTCTGCGTGCCAGCTTTGGTCACGCCAGTAACCGCTGAAAACATCAACGAGGCGGCCTCCATGCCCAGTGTCTCTGCAGTGTTTCGCAAGGCGGGTTACAGCACCTGGTGGCTGTCCAGCCAGAGAAAACACGGGGTGGTTGACACACGGTGCTCGATCTATTCCCGAGACGCGGATCAATCACGCTTTGTGAGCAGCAAACTGACCGCCCAGTTCAAAGACTATCGAACTTCGCACGACGGCGATCTCCTGCCGTATTTGGATGAGGCATTGGCATCCGGAGACGAAAGGGTTTTCATCGTGCTGCATACGATGGGCAGCCACAGTTTGTATATGGACCGCTATCCGAGGGAATTTGAAAAACACCCCGTGGACACCTCCCTTTGCCTCGAACAGACCATGAAAGGCATCATTCCGATGCCGCTGATGATCATCGATACAGAAGAGGCCCGTCAGCAACTGACCAATGCCTACAACAACACCATTTGCTACACCGACTGGCTGCTTGGAGAGGTGATCGGACGACTGGAGAAGCAGAACGATGCGCTGGCCACCCTCACTTATGTGTCAGATCACGGAGAAAACGACTCTGAAGCACCCATTTTGCCTTTTTGTCATGGGGTCATCTCGCCTGACACGATACGAGTCCCTCTGTTTGCCTGGACATCTCCTGCCTATAACCAAGAACGTCCAGAAAAGGTGACAGCGCTGAAGCAGCACATCCAGACGCCCTTCTGCTCAGACACCGTGTTTCACTCGGTCATTGATCTGGCCGGGCTGGACTGCTCCGTTCTCGACAAATCCCAAAGCATGGCCAATCCGGCATTCAAGCCAAAACCCCGTCTATTGGTTGATCTAAATTTCACGACTCTCATTGACTTCGACAAACAAGTACTGCCAATGGAAAACGGACGCCAAGGCTGGCGGAGGCTCACCGCATCGGTGAAAAAAGACTAACCGATCACACCACCACGAGCACGATGGCGCTCATCATGAGCAAGGCACCGGCGAGACGCCAGCGCATGACTTTGGGGCCGAGGTGCTGTTCGGCGTTCATGAACCAGTGGCCGATCATCCAGACGAGGACGACGCTGAGGAGACCGCGTGAGGCATAGACGATGTTGGCGGAGGTGGCCTTGCCGAAGACGGCGAGGGTGCTGACGAAAATGATGCTCTGGGTGCCGAGCAAAGCTGCTCCGCCAACGAGCCAGGGCCAGGCCTGGACGCGGATGGCGCTGAGGGGTGCGGAGAAGCGGAAGATGAGGCCGAAGGAGAGCAGGGCATTGATCCAGAAAATGCAGGGCAGAAGGCGGCCGACACCCCAGTAGGGGCCCCATTTCTGCACGAGGACATCAAAGATGGCGAAGGCCACCGCGCCAATGCCGCCTGCGATGAAGGTGATGAGCAGATTGCGAGGCGGCTGGCCGACATCCTTGCGATTCATGAAGGTGATGCCGAGCACGCTCAGAAAGGCGGCGAGCCAGAGCTTTGCGCCGACGGCTTCACCGATCAGCAGCGGGGTGAAGAAGGCGACGAGGATGACCTTCAACCCAAACACGGGAACGGCGACGGAGACGTCCCCCTTTTCCAGGGCCAGAAACTGGGAGATCTGGCCGACGAAGAGGCACATGGCGATGACGCCGGGCTGCCACAGATCGACTATTTCCACGGGTGGGCCGCCGAGGAACCAGAGGAAGGAAAAGAGCCCTGCGACGATCAAATTTGCGACAAAGGTGGTGCGCCAGAGGCCGACGCCGAGATCGCTGGAGCGTTTCAGCACGAGGGCCCCAAAGGCATACAGGAGGGCGGCAATGAGCGGAAAAAGCGTGGTGGCGAAGGCTGGGGACACCTGCGCCATTAACACGCGGGCGCGGGGTAGCAAGCCCGAGGAATATAGACCTCAGCAGCAGTCACTTGCCACGCGCAGAGTGCTCGCTAAGCAGAGAATCCCCTATTTTATATTTTCCATGAGCGCCCCTTTCCCCGAACAATCTGTCGCCGTCCTTTTCAGCGGTGGTGACTCACCTGGCATGAATGCCTTCCTGCGCGCCATCGTGCGTCTGGGCTTGAACCGTGAAAAAATTGCTGTGCTCGGTATTCGAGACGGCTACCGCGGCCTGGTCCGAACCGCACGTGCCGTGAATGACGACGCGGAAGCCTTGGTGCGTCTGAAAAACGATATCGCCACCCACACGGGCCGTGCGGGACTGATCTCGGAGCAGTTGCACGTGATCCAGATGGACCACGCCAGCGTGAGCGGCATCATGGGCAAAGGGGGCACCATTCTGGGCTCTGCACGCTGCCTGGAATTCCACGAGAAGAAGGTGCGTGATAGCGTGATCAAGCTGCTGAAGAGCCTCAACGTGCGTGCGCTGGTCGTCGTGGGCGGAGATGGATCGCTTACAGGAGCGCGGCTGCTGGCGGAGGAAAGCGACCTGCGTGTCATCGGCATTCCTGCGACGATTGATAACGATCTTCAGTTTACCGACATGGCGCTGGGAGTGGATACGGCGGTCAACACGCTGGTCTGGGCGGTGGATCACTTCATTGACACTGCACGCAGCCACCGCCGCGTGATGGTGCTGGAAACGATGGGACGTGCGAGCGGTGACCTGGCCCGCATGGCAGGGCTGGCCTCGGGAGCGGAGATGATCATCACGCCTGAAGCTGGCCCGCTGAATGATGAGGCCATGAAGAAGCTCGCGGCCAAGATCGAAGGTGCGATGACACGCGGACGCGGCCATGCCATCGTGCTGGTGGCGGAAGGCGTGGAATTTGATCCGCCGCAGAAGCGCAACCGCGCCTACGTGCTGATGGATGCCTTCCAGCAGTATTTCCAACGCGCGGGTGCCCCCTTCCCCGACCTCGAAGTGCGGCCTTCAGTGCTCGGCCATTTGCAGCGTGGCGGCCATACCACGCCGCAGGACTGTCTGCTCGCAGCGCGTTTTGCGGATTGTGCGTGGGACACCATTCAGAAGGCAGATGGCAGCAGCGGCATCACGGCACTGCGGAAGAACGTCATCGAAATCGTTCCTTATGGCGAGCCTGACATGCCCGAGCGTGCGGAGTTCTCGCGTGAGATGGAGCGGCTGCATGATGATTTGAGCTCTTGGTAATTGTGGGACCGTCCAAGGATGGTCAAGGCGTGTCTGACGGCTCCTCTTGACCTACTTGGCTGCGTTTCCATTCTTCACCCAACGGTCCATCCATTTCACGCTCTTCTCCCACATGGCGGGGAGGTAGACATGACCGACGCCGGGATAGATCTCGTTTTCAAAAAACTCAGCCTCATTCAGGCCATTGAGGAGGTAGATCGGGCTTACGATTTCGCCGATGTGACGCACGCCGTCGGTGGGTGAGCCGCTGTCTTGATCTCCGGTCATGAAGAGCATGGGGCGGGGAGCTGCGAGGGCGATGACGGCTTCGGTGTCGAAGTGTTTGAGCATGCCGGGGACGAAGTAGTAGATGCCGTGGGCTTTGAGCATGCCGGCGCGGATGAGTTCTTCGTAGCGGGTCATGCAGCCGACGCACACGGCGGCACGGGGGCGGTCATCGAGTGCCATGATCCACCAGCTGCGGGTGGAGCCCATGCTGATGCCGGTGACGCCGATGCGCTGCGCATCGACCTCGGGGCGTGAGCAGAGGTAATCGAGCGCGGTGAGATCGTCGCGCAGCATCATGCCCCAGAGGGTGCGGCCGAGCCAGAGATTGAATTTGGCGGCGGTCATCTCACCATTGCTGCCTTTCTGCTGGGGGCCGTCGGGGCCCTGGCCGTTGCGCTCGCCAAAGCAGGGTGCGTCGATGCCGAGGACGACATAACCGGCGGCGGCCAGTGCCGGGCCTGCGGCGATGGGTGTTGCGTTGGTCTGGAGCAGCTCCTGTTTGCCGACGTCATACTGTCCGCCGTGCCAGTGGCAGTAGAGGATGGCGGGAGCTTTGCTTTGTGCCATGGCCGTCTTTGGTATGAAGACGTAGCCTTTGACGATTTCGCCGGCGCCGTTATCAAACTGGATGGTCTCATGGGTGTAGCTGCCTTTGTCTTCGCGGCTGATGACTTGGAATGC
>DLGZ01000003.1:23447-38103 GCA_002482965.1 Verrucomicrobiaceae bacterium UBA7681
GATCTTGGCTTTTGCCAGCCAGGCATCGGCGACGGCATTGGGTTCAGCGGCGTGCATGTGCGTGAGTAAGAGGGTGAGGCAGACAGCGGTCGTGCGCATGCGCTGGTTCTATCAGGTCGGCAATTTTAACGCAACATGGACGCAGCGGTTTCGTTCACAACGGCCCATGAAACACACTTCTCTGCTCACCCTGACTCTCACCCTTGCCGCTTTTGCTGCACGTGCTGAGGACAAGCCGCTGCTCGCCATTCCTGGCAAGGTCATCTATGAAAACAATCTCAGCTCCGGTGCGGGTGATCCGTGGAAGGCTGCCAAGGGCAAGTGGGAGGCGGTGGACGGTGTGCTGCGCGGCTCTGAACTTGAGGCTGACAAGCATGGTGCGGTGACACGTCTGCCGAACAAGCTGAAGGATTTTATCATTGAGTATGAGTTCAAGTTTTCCGGGGCCAAGAGCACCAGCCTTTCGATCAACGCCATCAAGGGCCACATGGCACGGATTAGCATCACACCCAAGTCGGTGGCGATTCAACGTGACGACAGTGACCATGAGGGACCGGACAAGGCCGTCATCTTCGCGCGCTTTCCCACGGAACTCGGCGACGGCTGGCACAAGGTGCGCATGGAAATGGTGGGCGACAAAATGCTGGGCAAGGTGGACGACCTCATCGCCTGGGGAGCCAATGATTTTTTCATGAGCGAGAAAACCGGCGCTGGATTTACCGCCAGCGGCCAGTCGGTGGACTTCCGCAATTTCTCGATGCACGAAGCCACGCTGAACCCTGCCTGGGAAGAGGTGAAGGGCACCCTGCCGAAGCCCGGTGAAAAGGTGGCGGCTGCGGCCAAGCCAGCTGGCAAAGGCGGGGCGAAGGGAAAGAAGAAGGCTGAGTAAGGGCGGCGGATTGACTTTGCCATGCGTCTTCGTTAAAAAGGCGCATGGCATTTCCCATTCGTTCTCCTCGTGATCTGGTCGGCGGCATCGCCGTGTTTGGCCGCATCCTCGATAAAATCCGTCTCAATGACAAGGAAGGCAAACTGCCTGACGGCTATCATCTGGGCTACCTGACGGGGAGCCGCACCTTTGATGAGCGGGTGTGCAAGTTGCTCGGGGTGGATTTCAGCGAGCTTTCGGACCGCACGCTGGCAGGTGGTACTGACGAAGAGATCCTTGAATGGTGCTGCCTGAATGGCAACCGGCCCACGGTGGAGCAGATTGAAATCTGGAACGGCTTTATGCAGAAACGCGGCTGGCGTGATGCGGCCTCCGCCGGACTGGTGCAGCAGCGCGCAGAAGCCGGGCTGGGGCATCGCGAAGATTTGGTGACGTTCTTTGACGTGATGGATGTCGAAGAAGGCCGTGCGCCCTGATCAGAACCCGCGAGGAGCCATGGAGTAGAGTCCGAGAGTGACGTCGTAGGCGTCCAGCATGGCCATGCGCTTGAGTTCATGTCCGGCACCCCAGGAATCGGTGAAGAGCACCTGGTTTTTGGCCAGGTTGTAACCGATGACCATGCGCATGTGGCCACCGCTGATCTGTCCGGCACCCGGAAGCGGTGGATCCTCGGGCTTCTGGCCGAGGAACAAACCCCAAAGCAGTGGCACGCCTTTGTCCACGTATTCCTTGATGGTCGAAAAGAATGCCTTTTCGGAAATACGGCGCTTTCCGTTTGAGGTGTAGTACTGCTCGGGATTGATCAACGGCTTGAAGGTGACATTGAAAGCTCCGTCGATCTTGGCGAGGCTCTTCTGCATGGTGATGATATCCGCACCGCCTTCGGCATCAATGCTGACGAGCTTTGCCATCTCGTGCTGGTCACAGGGAATGCGCATGTATTCAAACAAACGCTGACAGCTCGCGGCGACGCAGTAGCCTTTCTGCCCCTGATCCACCATGGGCACGCCGGAAATATAGACATCGCCTTCGGCTGTCTTTTTGATGCGCTGGAGCAATTCCATGCGCTGCACGCCGGTGGCCATCTTGCCCATGCTCCAGTCGGCCTGATTGGGTGCGGCGAGTTTCAGGCGCAGGAACTCGGGTTTGGTGACTTTGCCGGGTGTGTTGTACTCGTTGTATTCGAGCAGGGCGATGCCGCCGGGAGCCGTCCAGTTCCATCCGGCGACCGGCAGCGCCGCATTGGAGGAAAGCAACTGCCGCTTGGGGGTTACTTTCATCACCTGGCCGAGGTTTTGACCGATCACTTTGAAAATGCGGTCGAATTCCTTCACTTCGATGTCTCCCGAGTCGCCTCGATTGTAGATGGAGATGGTGGCGCGTGCGGCTTTGCCGCTCACGAACTCCAGAATGGCCTCCTCCACTTTGATAGAGCCACCAAACATGGTGAGATTGGTCTCGGCGTCGCTGAACATGTGACGGGAGAAACGTGCGCGCTCCTTGGTGGCGCTGACCCATTCAAACTGCGGTGGCTTTTTCTGTTTCTCCTGGTCTTCGATTTTCAGCGTGTAGTTTTTTTCGAGATCGCCGGGTGTCCACTGCCAGAGGGCACCGAAGTTCAGCAGAGCGTCAAGATTGGCGGACAATACCGGCTTTTTTTCTGGCTCGCTTTCCACCGGCGGCTGGGGAGGCTTGCGGGGCTGGGAAGGCTGCATTTCGACTGGCAGCCCTTGAATTGAAAACCAGAGGGAGGTGTTACTGGCATGGCAATGAACCACGTATTTGGAGTTTACCCAATTTGGCGCTTTCAGGATGACCGGGCCAAAGGAGACATCCTTCTGTGGCGCGGAGTCTCCCGTTTTCTCCGTCAAAAGCATCTCCAGGGCGGTCAGCTTTTTACGTGTCAGGTTCTTGCCGTCGAGATAGATGTTAAACGAAGGATGCGATTGATAAAAACTCACCGTAACTTCCTTAACTTTAAAGAGCCCGCCAAACATGGTGTCTTCCAGAAGGCTGCCCTGCTCCGCGCTGCCGGGACTAAAAGTGACCTCAGTCGTGGTCTCGGTCACAATGTTGTAAGGAGACTTTCTGCGGTCTTTTTTATGCGCGTCTAGGAAACTGATGAGATTTTGCTGCGTCAGTGCGAGAGGGTCATTCCAGTCAATCAGGTCATCGATGGAAGGCTTGGAGACGTCTATGATCTGCGCATTGGCGGCAGAATGAAATCCGTGCCATCCAAGTAAAACTAAAGCAATAAGCAGGCAGCATTTCATACGGCCTATTTATCTGGTTTGACCTAACACTGTCAATGTTTACTGCCAGGCCACGTCATCACGCTGCCTACAGACCGCCCATTCCCTTACTTCGCTACAACAGCGGCGCGGTCGGGAGTCAGAACCTTCTGCAGGGGCTTGGGATAGACACCGAGGATCAGGATGATGAGAGCGAGAGCACCGGCGACGGCTTTGGCGAGACCTGAGAAGGTCAGCGAGGGGACGTCGGTGCCTTCGGTGGTGTACATCGCGAGGATGGTCTTGAAGTAGTAGTAGAAACCGGCGGCGGCGGCGATGATGGCGCAGATCAGGGCACCCCAGTAGCCATGGTCTGCAAGGCCGAGGAAGACGAAGAGCTTGCCGAGGAAGCCTGCGGTGAGCGGCAGACCGGCGAGTGAGGCGAAGGAGATGGTCATCAGCAACGCGAGGAGCGGGTTGCGTTTGGCGAGGCCAGTGAAGTCTTTGATGTCTTCGCCGAGGCCGTTGGCGCGCATGAGGCCGAGACCGAGGAAGCCGAGGACGGTCATGGGCAGGTAGGTGGCGAGGTAGAAGGCGACGACGCTAGAGGAGGAGAGATCGAAGCGGGCGCTTTCGCGGCAGGCGAGTGCGAGGAGCAGATAACCGGCGTGGGAGATGCTGGAGTAGGCGAGCAGACGCTTGACGCTGGTCTGGAACATCGCGGGGAGGCTGCCGAGCAGGACGGTGAGCGAACCGATGACGAGCAGGAAGGCCTGGATTTCGCTGCCGATGATGGAACCTTCGGCCATGAAGGCGTTCAGCGCCCGGGTGAGGACGACGAAGCCTGCTGCTTTGGAGCCGACGGAGAGGAAGGCGGTCACGGGAGTGGGGGCACCCTGATACACATCTGGAACCCACATGTGGAAGGGAGCGGCGGCGACTTTAAAACCGAGGCCGCAGAGCAAGACGGCGGCACCGAAGAGTGCGGTGGTTTTGCTGGTAGCGGGATTGGCAAGTGCTTTGGCGATGCCGTCAAAGCTCATGGTGCCGGTGGCGCCGTAGATCCAGGCGATGCCGTAAACGAGGACGCCGGTCGAAAGAGCGCCGAGGATGAGGTATTTGACGCCGGCTTCGAGGCTGAAGGCACTTTTGCGTGCGAAGGCGACGAGGACGTAGAAGGAAACGGTGACGAGTTCCAAGGTGACGAAGACGGTGACGAGGTCACGGGCGGAGGCCATCCACATCATGCCGGCGCAAACGATGAGCGGGAGGCTGAACATTTCGGCCAGTTTGCCATCGACGGTGAAGCGGGTGAGATACGGGGCGCACTCAAGCGTGAGCCAGAGGACGAGGATGGTGATGACGAGCGCGAAGCCTTTGTAGAAAAGGGCGAGGCTGTCGAGCTGATGCCAGGGCTGGATGAAGCCGGGGAGGCTGGCGGTGTCGTGCGGCACGAAGAAGAACAGAACAAGCGCGAGCGTGGTGCCTGCGATGGCGGTGAGTCCGAGGGTGCGGCGGGAGATGTCGGGCTTGAAGGCCTCAAGCAGCAGCAGTGCGAGTCCGAGGAGGGCGAGGCCGGCTTCGATGGTGAAAACGCTCATGGCAGGACGACAGCGGATTTCATGAGGTTGAGCAGCAGCCAAGGGCAGCAGCCGGTGACAAGCAGCGTGGCTGCGAGCATGATGAAGGGCACGCGCTGTGAGAAGGCGGGATCGATCATGAAGAGGCCGGTGGCAGGGCTGCCGTGGAAGATGCCGCGATAGGCGCGGAGCATGTAAACAGCGGACATCACCACGCCCCAGAGAGCCACGATGACGGTCCATTGCAGATTGGTCAAAGCACCTGCTTTGAATTCGGTGAAGTTGCCGAGGAAGATCATCACCTCACCTGCGAAGTTGGTGAGGCCGGGGAGGCCTATGGAGGCAAAGGTGCCAAAGGCGAACAGGACGGTGAAGGCCGGGGCATGGGAGGCGAGGCCGCCGAGCTTGTTGTACTCGAGAGTACCAAGCTGATTGCGCATGCGACCGCAGAGGCCGAAGAGCAGCGCAATGGAGATGCCATGGGCGAACATGAGGATCACCGCGCCTTTGAGGGCGATTTCAGTACCAGCGGCGATGCCGAGGAAGATGTAGCCCATGTGCATGACGCTGGAGTTGGCGAGCGTGTCGTCGAGGCGGTTCGCATGGATGGTGACGAGGCCCATGACGAGGATGTTGCCGAGGAGCATCAGCAGCAGGGCGTTCTGCACCCATTCCACATGGACGCCGTGCGGCAGCAGCGGCAGGGCGATGCGGATGAGGCCGTAGAGACCGAATTTTTTCAACACGCCTGAGTGCAGCATGGCCACTGGCGTGGGGGCGGTGGCGTAAGCGGGTGCGGCCCAGCTATGGAATGGGAAGAGGCTGACGAGCGAGCCAAACCCCAGCAGGAGAACGAAGAAGATCTGCGCCTGCTTGGCATCAGGCAGGGGATTGAGTCTGGCCTGATTGCGGAGGGCTTCGAGATCGAAGGTGAGCTTGGAGCCGCCACTGAATTCGAGAACGAGCCAGACCAAACCGGCGAGCAGCACGAGGCTGCCGACACCGAGATAGATGGTGGCCTTCCAAGCAACGGCCTTGCGATGGGCGGGTTCGGCACGCCCATGAAGGGCGATCATGAGGAAGGTGGGGATCAACGCGAGTTCGTGGAAGGCGTAGATGAAGAAAACGTCAGTGGTGAGGAAGGCCCCGAGCGCACCGCCGCCGATGAGCAGCGAGGAAATGTAGAAGATGGCAGGGCGATCATGGATCTGCCAGATGGCGGCCAGCATCACCAGGGTGGTGAGCAGGGCGAGAATGATCGAGATGCCATCCGCACCGACGGCGAAGCTGAGGGATGGATTTTCGAGGATGGGCCGCGAATAGGTGAAGGCGAGGCCGGTTTTGCCCCAGTATTGCACCGTGGTGTACAAGACGAGGATCAGATTGATGAACGTGGCACCGAGGGATGCAGCGCGGGCAGGCGCACCGAGCCCGACCGCCAGGGCGGCGAGCAGGGGTAGTGCGATGATTAATTCAAGAACGCTCATTCAATTTCTCCATCAATGGCCCAGACGGGGCAGCACAAATACAACAAGATAAATCACAGCAATGACGCCACCGCCGAGCAGGAAGGTGTAGCCTTGCAGATGTCCGCCCTGCAGCATGCGGGTGGCGGCACCGAGACGGGCGACGAGGGCGGTGGGCAGACGGGCGACGAGGCCATCCACAAACACACGCTCCAAGGCGGTGACGATCCACGCCAGACGATCCTGGCAGACGCGGACGATGACGGCGTACATTTCGTCGAAGTAGAACTTGTTGGCGAAGAGCTTGATGCTGATGGGGTCCTTGTTCTTGCCGCGATAGAGGTAGATCGCGCCGCCAGAACCGATGAGCAGGGCAAGGACCGAGGCCCAGAATACTGTCTGATGACCTTCAACGTGCGGTGGCTTCATGGCCTGCAGCGGCGTGGCAAAGAAGTCATAGGCTGAAAAAAGTGAGAAAATGGCAAGGATGCCGAGCGGCAGGATCATGACCAACGGCGCCTCCTGGGCATGATGTGAGGCATCCGTGCGGGGCTTGCCGAAAAAGGCGACGATGAGCAGACGGGTCATGTAGAACGCGGTGAGAGCTGCTGTGGCAGCACCGGCGAGGAAGAGAACTTTGCACCCGCTGTCAAAAGCGACGCCAAGCACGGCCTCCTTGCTCCAGAAACCGCTGAGCAAGGGAACGCCCATCAGAGCAGCGGTGCCGATGGCAAAGGTGTAAAAGGTGACGGGCATGTGCTTGCGCAGGCCGCCCATCTTCCAGATGTCCTGCTCATGGTGGCAGGCATAGATGATGGCACCGGAGCCGAGGAAGAGCATGGCTTTGAAAAACGCGTGCGTGTAGAGATGGAACATGGCCGGATGGCCGGGGTCCGGACCGTGCAGCTCGTGACCGTGCTGGACCGACATCGCCATGGCACCGACGGCCATGACCATGTAACCGAGCTGCGAGAGCGTGGAGTAGGCGAGGACACGCTTGATGTCATTCTGCTGGGTGGCCATCAAGGCGGCCATCAGAGCGGTGAAGGCGCCGATGCCGGCGATGATTTCCGCAGCGAGGGGCGAAGCCTCAATGAGGAAGCTCATACGGACGAGCATGTAAACACCTGCGGCGACCATGGTGGCCGCGTGGATGAGAGCGGAGACGGGGGTGGGGCCTTCCATGGCGTCCGGCAGCCAGACATGGAGCGGGAACTGGGCGGATTTACCCACCGCGCCGAGGAAGATGCACAAGGCTGCTGCGGTGGTGAAACCAGCGCTGTGACCGGGAGCATTAACGCCCAGAGGGCCACCGGGCCCAAAAGCCGTGGTGAGGTCTTCGATGTTCACACTGCCGTGATTTGCGCCAAAGAGCAGCAGGATGCCGATCATGAAGCCGAAGTCGCCGATGCGGTTGGTAAGAAAGGCTTTTTTGGAGGCTTCGGCAGCGCTGGCTTTTTGATACCAGTGTCCGATCAGCAGGTAGGAACTCAGACCGACGAGCTCCCAGAAGATGAACATCATGATCAGGTTTCCGGCGAGCACGATGCCGGTCATGGAGAACATGAAGAGGGAGAGAGAACCGAAGAAGCGAGGCTTGGCATCGTCGTCCTTCATGTAACCAAGCGAGAAGATGTGCACGAGCAGGCCGATGAAGCTGACGATGAACATCATGCCCCGGCTCTGCTTGTCGATCATGACGTCAATGTTGGCATGAAGGAAGCCGACATCGAGGAAGGGGAGGAGGAGCTTGGTGTTGTCTTTATCGTCCGCCGCCGCCAGGAGAGCCAGGCAGGCGATGAAAGAAATGATCGAGGAACCCACCGAGATGAGCACGGCGGCCCCTTTGAGCTGACGGTGCCCCAGAAGGATGACGAGCGCCGAAAAAAATGGCAGCAGTAGGATGATGCTGGCGTTCATGCGGGCGCGTTATCCTTGAAGTTTGGTGACGGACTCCACATCCACGCTCTGCTTGGAGCGGAAGAGAGCCACGATGATGGCGAGGCCCACAGCCACTTCAGCGGCAGCCACGGTGATGGTGAAGAAGACGAGCGACTGAGCGGTGTAATCCGGCAGGCCGTTGGCGAGATGAAAGCGGGAAAAGCCGACGAGCGCGAGATTTGCGGCGCTGAGCATCATCTCCAGACACATGTAAACAATGATGATGTTTCTGCGGGCAATGACGCCAGCGAGCCCCAGGGCGAACAGCATGCCGCTGACAACGAGGTAGTGTCCGAGGGTGATCATGGAGCGCTCCTTTCACGTTTGCTAAGAACGACGACACCGATGGTGCCGACGAGCAGCAGCAGGCCAATCACTTGAAGGTGGAAGCCGTATTGATCAAAAAGGGTGAAGCCGATGAGCTTGGCATCTGGCAGCGTTCCTGCCTTGAGGTCGTTGGTGATGGTGGGGAGGGCCGCCGCCTTGCCGATCTTTGTTGCGGCTTCAGCCAGAGCCAGCGGGGTGTCCTGCACGCTTTTCTGCGCCAGTTTAGTGCTGCCGACAACTGCGATGATCTGAAGGGTCAGCAGCACTGCCAGCAGAATACCTGAGACGATGGCAGGCATGTTGAGTTTCTTGCCCTCCTCCGTCTTGATGTCGAGGAGCATGATGATGAAGAGGAAGAGCACCATCACCGCGCCGGCATAGACGAGAATCTGGATCACCGCGATGAAGTAGGCGTCCAAGCTCAGGAACAGGGCGGCAAGGCCGACGAAGCTGGCCGCTAGTGAGAGGGCGCAGGTGACAGGATTGCGCCCAGTGACAACCATGAAGCCGAAGCCCAGGGTGATCAGTGCGAAGAGATAGAACAGCAGCGGGGGCATTACTTGAGCTCGTTCCACTTGTTCACCAGCCCCACGCGCTGGCCGCCGATTTCATAAAGGCGCTTTTTGTTGTGCACCATCTCCTGACGTGAGAGACCGGTGATGGCGTAGTCCTTGCGAAGGAAAATGGCCTGCTCCGGGCAGACCTCCTCACACATGCCGCAGTAAATGCAGCGAATCATGTCGATGTCGAATTCCTTGGGGCGCTTCTCGACTTTGGCCCATGGATCGTCGCTGGGGATCTCAGCGGGGATGATTTTGATGGCCTTGGGCGGGCAGATGAACTCACAGAGCTGGCAGCTGACGCAGCGCTCGCGGTCCTGCTCGTCCGTGACGAGGGCGGGTGCGCCACGGTAGTAGTCGGGGAGATGTTCGTCCCACTTCTGCTCCGGGTATTCCATGGTGACCTTGGGCTTGCGGCCGGCGATCTGGAGGAAGGTTTTGATGCCGTGCCCAATCGTGATTTTCAGCCCTTTGTACAGCGTGGAAATGAACCAGCGTTCATGCCAGGCAAGTTTGGGACGTTGTACAATGATAGTGGCCATGTATGAGCAGGGAACCGCAGGAGAGTCGGATTTGATTATCCGAACGTCCCGCAGTGCGGCAACCGCTATTTGTGAAAAATTTCACAAGGTCGGGCCGGAATCCCCAAATTGGGAAGAAATTGACCTTGAATCGTCTGGAGTAGCGACGGGGGCGCCAAAGCTCCCATCTGGAGGCTATTTTGGGGTCTTGATGTCCGTTTTCTTTTGCGAGGGCTGCTTCTTGGCGGGTGCTTTTTTCTGCGGCTGGGGAAATCCTGCCTTCGCATAGGCGACCATTTGGGCAAACGTGCCCTCACCGATGCCTTCGGCGTTCACCACATGAGTCACATCGGCCAGAGGACGGACTTTTTGAATGGCCTTGGCGCGGACTTCACCGATGCCGGGAATCGCCATGAGCGCCGCCAGATCACCCTCGTTCAGTAAAGAGATCAACTGGGCCCGCTCTGGGGGCGTCAGCGTTTTGGCAACGGCCTCCACTTTGGCGGAGGGCTTGGGTGGACTTTTCTTTTGTGGGGCGGTTTGAGCTTCAGCTAGAGAGAAGCTGAAAGCCAGGACGGCGAGGAATGCGACGAGCTTTTTCATAGGTGATACGGTGTGGACTACGCAGCAGTATTATTAAAATATTGCAACGAATGGCGAGTCAAAAATTGCGGCCCCTCCTTTTTCCAGTCACCACGGCACTGCCAGACACCTAAAGGCTCGACATTTTTGGGTGTTCCTCTCTAAATCGCCGCATGAAGCTTTTTTGCCCGCGGGGCATCGCCGTCGCGCTGACATGTGGTCTCCTCCAAGGGCAAACCGCCGGGCCGGGGATGCATACCTGGACCAGCACGGACGGGCGGAAGATCGAGGCGGCCTATGTGGCGATGGAGGGTGACAGCGTGAAAGTGCGCATGGCGAATGGCAGCACCTTCGCGGTGCCGCTGGAGCGCCTGACTGCCGCAGACCAGTCTTTTGCGAAAAGCCAGGGCGCGCCGGCCACGGGTTCAGAGCCCGGCACACCCGCCGCCAGTAAAACCTGGCCGCGCACGGTCTCGCTGGAAGAAAAGCCTGCGGTCACGGTGGTGAAGGAGGATGCAGAAACCCACCAGTTCATCTACCGCTCACCGCACTATGAGTTTCAATGCGACTCGAAGCTGGGAGCGAATGTGGTGCGCGAGTTTGGGCGCATGTTTGAAGCCACCTGGCTGATCAACTGCATGCTGCCGCTGGATTTGAAACCCCGGCCTGAAAGGCTGCGGGAAATCTTCCTCGCGCGGTTGTTCACCAACGGGAGCGACTACCTGGAGGCAGGAGGGATCAAGGGGTCCGCCGGTGTTTACATGACGTCCAACAAGGCGCTGATGGTGCCGCTCTCCAGCCTGGGGGTGCAGATGGTCGGCAGCCGTGTGTCGCTGGCAGAAAGTGCCGCGCGTGACAACGCCACGCTTATCCATGAAATCACGCACCAGATGATGAACCACTGGCTGGGAATCCTGCCCACCTGGTATGTCGAGGGCAGTGCGGAGTATGTCTGCATGCTGGATTACAACAGCAACGGCCGCTTCAGCCTGATCGGCCTGAACCGTCAGCTCCAAAATTTCACCGGGTGGCGTGGGGGTGGCGGCAAGGGATTCACCATGATCGACCTCGAAGAATTGATGACCATCGAGTTCGACCGCTGGGCCGCTGGGCCGCTGGGCTGGGCGAGGGCGGCTTTGCCAATGAGAACTACGGTTCCGCCTGCCTGCTGACCTATTACTTCTACCATTTGGATGACAAAGGCGACGCCGCCCACATCATCGCGTGGCTGCGCGAAGTCGAAAACGCCAAGAGCGACGAAGAGGTGGCCGCTGCCACGAAGAAGCATCTGCTGCGCGAGCGGAGCTACGCGCAGCTCAGCGAAGAGGTAAAGAAGGGGCTGCGCAAAGAAGGGATCGATGTCAGTTTCTTTCCCGCTGGCAAGAATGGGCCCGCCAGTTCCCCCAAGTGACTCGGGCAACGACCAAGTGCGGAGCTGGCACTAAATAACCATTTGGGCGGATTCTCAGGAATAAGATAAAAGGAGTTAGAATTCTTATGGCGCTTCTAATTTATCTCGGTTAGAATAATACACACTCGTCTAAATGACTAATTCTGATCGCATCCGCATCTTGATCGTCGAAAACGAAGGCCTCGTTGGCTGCGACATGGCAACGACTCTCGGCAAACTGGGCTATGTAGTCGTCGCTATCTGTGCCTCTGGAGAGGAAGCCTTAGAGCGCCATGAAGAGTTTCGCCCGGATCTGGTCTTGATGGACGTCCACCTCGCGGGGCAACTTGATGGGATTGAGACGGCGAGAGAACTGCAGCGCCGCAGCCCAGTGGCCATCGTCTATGTGACGGCCTGCGCTGATCTAGACACCGTGGCGCGTGCGCGCCAAACGCACCCGCACGGGTATTTGCTCAAGCCATTCAATCACGACGAACTGCGCCTGGCCGTGGAAGTGGCTGCGCAGCGCCATTTTGAAGAGACCGAGCGTCAAAGGCGCGAGCACAGCTACTTTGAGGCGTTTCAAAGCCTCGCTGATGGGGTGATCGCCGCGGATCTGTCTGGAGGCGTGGTGTTTATGAACCCTTCCGCCGCCCGTGCCACCGGCTGGAATGCACAGGAGGCCGTTGGCTGCTCCTTAAACGAGGTCTTTCGTATTTATCAGAGCACGGGTGAACCCGCCGAGATTCTCTCTGCGGAGAGCGCCACGCAAGCCCCCGAGCGCACCGTCTATCTCACCACCCTAGCGGGTGAACGCGTACCGATCCAGGACCGTACGGCTCCGCTGCGCGATGGGCAGGGCCAGCTGACCGGCCTCATCATTCTCTTCCGTGCCGCTGCTGTGCCAGCGCCGGTGGAAGCCGCGACCCTCCCCAACCGCAGCACGGCACCGCTGGTGGATGTGGTCGAAAGCATTTCCGACCCGCTGTTTGCGCTGGATGCCCGCTGGCGTGTGACGTATGCCAACGCGAGCGCGCTGCGCCTCTTTGACCGTAACCTGCAGAACATGCTGGGCCTTTCGCTGTGGGACATCATGCCCAGCGCCACACGCGAGCTGCACCATGAGGCCTTCGCCCATGCCATGCTGCACCGCGAGACGGTGAACCGGGAGCTCTACTTGGACGAAAAGCAGCTCTGGCTGGAACTGCGCGGCTACCCCTTTGCTGAAGGTCTGCTGCTCCTTGTACAGGATGTCACGGCCCGGCGCGAGGAGGCCGAGCGCCGCAACCGCATTGACCGCCTTGAATCCCTGGGCCTGCTGGCGCGTGGATTCGCCCACGATTTCAACAATCTGCTGACTGTGCTGCTGGGCAACATCTCGCTGGCCGAGATGCGCCTGCGCAATGCCATCACGCTGCCCGAACTGCACACGGCCAAGCAGGCGACGCTGCAGGCGCAGAACCTCGTGCAGCAACTGCTCACCTTTGCCCGTGGCGGTGCGCCGATCAAAACACAGATCCGGCTCGGCGACCTCATTGAGACCTTTTTCACGCATCACACGCGTGCGAATCGTGTGGAGTACCGCATTGAAGTGCAGCCCGGCCTGCCACAGATCGCCATTGATGGTGCGCAGATCCGCCGCCTGCTGAGCAATCTGATCCGCAATGCGGAACAGGCGCAGCCGGATGGCGGTGAAATCACCGTGCGCTGCTTTGCGCCTGATCATGCGGAGATGTTCCCCGGTGAAATGGTCACCGACACGAATTTCCAGCCCTCAGGGCTTGCCATCGAAGTCGCAGATGCAGGCGAAGGCATCCAGACGGAGCACTTGTCGCATATTTTTGAGCCCTACTTCAGCACCCGCAAGGCCGACAACGCGACGGGTCTGGGCCTCACGGTCTGCGAATCCATCGCGAAAGCGCATGGTGGCTCGCTGACGGTCAGTTCAGAGCAGGGCAAGGGCACCACGGTGCGCTTCTACCTGCCGCTGGATTCCGATGGTGAAGACGCGGACGCCTTTGGCCTGAGCAAGGTGTTCGACGCGCCACCGGAACTGAACGCCGTCAATCCGCGCATCCTGGTGCTGGAGGATGATCCGCTGGTGCGCTCATTGATTGTCCGGAATCTCACCGGCAACGGTTTCGAGGTGGCTGAGAGTTCTGAAGGCAGTGAAACGGTGCGCATGTACCAGGAAAGCGTGACGCAAGGGCGAGCCTTTGACCTCGTCATTCTCGACCTCAGCATTCCGAATGGCATGGGCGGTGTGCGTGCGATGGAAAAACTCCGCGCCATCGACCCTGATGTCTTTGCGATTGTCTCCAGTGGCTACTCGGATGATCCCGTCATGGCGAACCCGGGCTCCTACGGCTTTGCGGCCGTGCTGCCCAAGCCGTACGAGCCCGCCGACATGCTGCGGCTGGTGCGCAACATCCTGGCGACACGCGGCATCCGCCGGGAGTCGTAACCCGGGGCATTCGTTGACAAGCGCGCCAGGTTTGAGAAAGAACCTGCATGCGCGAACAGGACCTCCTCGACAAACTCAGCAAAATCGAGCGGCTGTATGCAGGTGCTGCCACTCCCGGAGAGAAGGAAGCTGCCGCCGATGCCATGGAGCGCATCAAACGGCGGCTGGGTGAGACGGCGAAGATCGAGAGGCCGATCGAATACAAGTTCACCCTGAGCGATGGCTGGTCGAAGAAGCTTTTTACGGCGTTGCTAAGACGGTATGCGCTGAGGCCGTACCGATATGCGCGGCAGCGACGAACCACGGTCATGGTCCGAGTGCCGCGCAGTTTTGTGGATGAGACGCTGTGGCCGGAGTTCCTCGAACTCAGCAAGGTTTTGCAAACGTATCTTGATGAGGTGACCGAGCGTGTCATCTCGGGTGCCATTCATGCGAATGAAGGCGAGGAAGAGGTGATTGCGGGTGAGTATCTGGGCTGAGGCGTTTTAGAATGGTTGTGCGGCTTATTTCTACTTTGGTAAGTCATTGGGGGCTGGCGGCGCGTTCGGAGCGCGGCGGAGTTTCTTGCAAACGCTGCTGGTGGAGGAGGTGTGTGGCGAAGGCGCTGGGTTTGCTTTCCGGTGATTGTTGTCCGGTACCAGGGTAGCCTCGCTGAGGCTCGGCAACCCTTCGCTATGATGCGCAGTCCCGTTGGGACTGGTGTAA